>NZ_JAPCWC010000001.1 GCF_026420865.1 Novosphingobium clariflavum
ACTGGCACGTGAAGTTCGGCATCACGGCGCTTCCCGCGCTCGTGCTCCTGGTCATGATGCGCACCATCCCAGACAGCCCGCGCTGGCTTTTCGCCAAGGGGCGCGAGGCGGAGGCCGCCGCCGTGCTCGCCAAGCTGGGTAATGCCGATGTCGCGGGTGAAATCACCGTCTGGCGCCGTGCGGAAGAGCAGGCGCACGCCCCGCGCCTCAGCTGGAAGCGGCACCACCGCCCGATGCTGCTGGCCATCGCCATTGCCGCATTCAACCAGCTCTCCGGCATCAACGCAGTCCTCTATTACCTCAACGACATCTTTGCGGCGGCCGGTTTCACGGGCGTCTCGGCGGACCGCCAGGCCATCGTCATCGGCGCGTGCAACCTGCTATTCACCGCACTGGCGCTCACCGTGATCGACCGGATCGGGCGCAAGACCCTGCTGCTGATCGGCTCGGTCGGTCTTACCGCCGCGCTGGCGGGCGTTGCCGTGATCTTCGGCGGCGGGGCGCCGCAGAGCTGGTTGCTTTATCTTCTGATCGGCTTCATCGCGTTCTTCGCCTTCTCGCAAGGGGCGGTGATCTGGGTCTATATTAGCGAAATCTTCCCGACCGACGTGCGTGCACGCGGGCAGAGCCTGGGTTCCTCGGTTCACTGGTTCATGGATGCGGTGATTGCTTTCGGCTTCCCGCTGATGGCTGCGCATGCCCGCGCCCTGCCGTTCTGGCTTTTCGCTGGGATGATGGCATTGCAGTTCGTGGCCGTGCTGGTGTTCTTCCCCGAGACCAAGCGCCGCTCGCTCGAAGCCATCGGCGAGGCCATGTAAGAGATGATCCGTCTTGCAGCGGCACTTTGCCTTACGGGGGCGGCACTCCTTGGCGGCGTCGTTCCTGCCGGGGCAGCGCAAAAGGAAACGGCGGCGCTCGATCCGGGCGCGCGCAATCCGGTTCTGCCCGGCTACTTCGCCGATCCTTCGATCGGGCATTACGAGGGCGAGTGGTTCGTTTTTGCCACTGAGGATCCCTGGGGCGGCGACCGGCTGGGTCTCTGGCGTTCGCGCAATTTTCGCGACTGGACGTTCTCGGAACCGAACTGGCCGACCAAGCTGGCGGCCAGCAGTGCCACTTCCAACAAGAGCAAGGTCTGGGCGCCTTCGGTCGTGCGCGGGCGCGACGGGCGGTTCTGGATGTACGTCTCGGTCGGCAGCGAGGTTTGGGTGGGCGTGGCGGATCATCCGGCCGGGCCATGGCGCGACGCCAATGGTGGCCGTCCGCTGATCCCCGGCAATTACCGGCCCGGCTTCCACATGATCGATGCCGAAGCGTTCATCGACGATGACGGCACCGCCTACCTCTATTGGGGGGCCGGGCTCAACTGGGTGAATGGGCGTTGCTTCGTGGTTCGCCTCAAGCCCGACATGGTGACCTTCGACGGCGAGCCGCAGGACGTGACCCCGACGCACTATTTTGAAGGCCCGTTCCTGTTCAAGCGCGGCGGGCGCTATTTCCTGACCTATAGCTGGGGCAATACCACCAAGGACACCTATCAGGTGCGCTACGCGGTCGGCTCCTCTCCGCTGGGGCCGTTCACCGAGCCGGAGGATACGCCGATCCTCGCGACCGATGCGGCGCGCAGCGTGATCAGCCCAGGTCACCATGCGGTGTTCGCAGCGGGAGGGCAGGACTTCATCCTCTACCACCGGCAGGCACTGCCGTTCCCTTCGGCGGACGGCAAGGTACGGCGCCAGGTCGCGGTAGACCGGCTGGTGGTCGAGGGAGACCGTCTGCGGGTGGTCCGCCCAACGCATGACGGACCGGACATTCCAGGCACCGCAACGCGCCGCCGTGCCGGGCAGCCTGTCCGGCTAAGCGCGTCCGCCGTGCTGGATGCGGCCCATGCCGCTGCCTTGGCGGGCGATGACAATTACGCCACCGGTTGGGCCTCTCCAGCGCAGGGCAGCGCATGGCTTCAGGCCGATGCCGGGCGCAGGCGCCGGATGGGCGCGAGCGAACTGCGCGTGGCCGATCCGCTCACGCCGATTTCGTTGCGGCTGCTTGCATCGGATGATGGCAGGCAGTGGCGCACGGTGGGGGAAATGAAGGACCTGTCCGGCTCTCCTATCCTGCTGCCGTCGCCAGGACCCGCCCGTTACTTGCGGATCGCCTTTGATGGTCCCGCCGCTATCCTTGAATGGAGTTTCCCCCGATGATGCCGCCGAGACATTTCCTGCTGGCAAGCGTAGGCCTTGCGATCGGCGTCACTCCGTCCGCCTTTGCCGCCGCGCCGGTGCCGAAGCCGATTCAGCCACAAGTATCCGCCGAGCGGCCGGATTGGGAAAATCCGGCGGTCTTTGCCAAGGGTAAGCTGCCCGCGCGCGCCACCGGTTTCCCGTTCGAGGACCGTGAACGGGCCATCGCCAATGATCCGGTGCGTTCGCAGCGCTTCCTCTCGCTGGACGGGACGTGGAAGTTCAATTTCACCCCCGATGCCGACAAGGCGCCGGAAGGGTTCTTCCGTTCCGATTATGATGTGTCGGGATGGAAGCCGATCCAGGTTCCAGCAGACTGGCAGACGCAGGGCTTCGATCGCCCGCTCTATAACAACGTCCGGTATCCGTTCCCGCCCAATCGCCCGCTGATCCCGCACGATGCCAATCCGGTGGGGTCCTATCGCCGCGATTTCGAGCTGCCGGCGGACTGGAAGGGCAGCGACGTCATCCTGCATATCGGCGCGGCCGGCTCGGCCTACCGGGTCTGGGTGAACGGGCAGGAAGTGGGCTATAGCGAGGATTCCAAGCTCCCCTCGGAATTCGATCTGACTCGCCTGGTGAAGCCCGGGCCCAACTCGGTATCGATCCGGGTCTGGCGCTGGTCGGATGGGTCCTATCTGGAGGATCAGGATTTCTGGCGCGTTTCGGGCATCGAGCGTTCGGTTTACCTCATCGCCGCGCCGCGCGCGCGGGTGGACGATGTCTTCGCGCGCGCCGGTCTCGCCAACGACTACCGCGATGGCACGCTCGACCTGACGCTCAAGACTACGCCTGCCGCGCGCGGTCTGACCGTGCGGGCGACGGTGCTGGCCGGTGACAAGCCGCTGCTCACCCGCAGCGCGAAAGTCGTTGGCGGCGAGGTTGCCTTGAACGGCACGATCTCCGGCGTGCGTCCGTGGACGGCGGAAACGCCCGATCTCTATACGCTGCTGGTCGAACTGGTCGATCGCAACGGCGGGACCGTACAGGCGACCGCGCGGCGCATCGGCTTCCGCACGGTGGCGATCACAAACGGCCTCGTTACGGTCAACGGCAAGCCGATCACCATTCGCGGCGTCAATCGGCACGAACATGACCCGGAGCACTTCCACGTGATCTCCGAGCAATCGATGCGCCGCGATATTGAACTGATGAAGCGCAACAACGTCAACGCGCTGCGCACTTCGCATTATCCCAACGATGAGCGGCTTTACGACCTGGCCGACGAATACGGCCTCTACGTCATGGACGAGGCCAACATCGAGAGCCACGAATACCTCTCCGCCGCCAACCGCGCCAAGGACAATGCCACCTATCTGCTCGGCTACGATCCCGCCTGGGAAGCCGCGCATGTCAGCCGCGTCACCAACATGGTCGAGCGGGACAAGAACCATGCCTCGGTGATCTTCTGGTCGCTCGGCAACGAGACGGGCGTTGGCCCCACCTTCGAGAAGGCCGCCGCCGCGGCCCGTGCACTGGATCCCACGCGCCTGATCTCGTTCCTCGGCCACTCACAGATCAGCGACCACCGCCCGAACGCCTACGTCGACATCTATGCACCGATGTACGACACCATCGAGCAGATGGTCGATTATGCCGCGCATCCCGAGACATATCCGCAGCCGATGATCCAATGCGAATATGCCCATATGCAGGGCAATTCGGGCGGCAATTTCAAGGAGATCTGGGACACTATCCACGCCCATGAGAACCGTCTGCAGGGCGGCTTCATCTGGGATTGGGTGGACCAGTCGATCTACCGCTATACCGCCGATGGGCGCCGCTATTGGGGAGACGGCAGTTCGTTCGGACCCAATCCGCGCGGCGAGATCGAGTTCGGCGACGGCCTCAACCAGTCCGATCGCACGCCGAACCCGCAGCTTTTCGAAGTGCAGAAGGTCTATTCGCCGATCCAGTTTACCGCGCTCGATGCTGCAGCAGGGCGGATCGAAGTGCTCAATCGCCACGATTTCCGCGACCTGTCTGGCTTCGCTTTCGATTGGGAACTGGACGAGGACGGCGTGGCCATCGCCCATGGCGCTCTGTCCGCGTTCGCCACCCCGGCGCGGGGCAAGCAGGCCTTTGCGGTGCCGCTGCCCGCGTTCGCGCGCAAGCCTGGTTCGGAATACATGCTGACCGTGCGGGCTACGGCCAAGGAAGGGGCGGTGCCGCTGGTAAAGGCGGGAGCGGTGGTCGGTTGGGAGCAGTTCTCGCTCGGCTCCAGCCCGGCGCCCGACGCGGCGCGGCCGATCAAGGTCGCGCTGGCACAGGATGCGGGGAGCTATCGCCTTTCCGCAGGCGGTGCGACGCTGACGGTGGACCGCAGGACCGGGCTCGTCACCAGCTATGCCGCCGGCGGCAAGGCACTGGTGACGGGGGCTGCGCCATCCTTCACCCGTGCCTTGACCGACAACGATATCGGCACCCGCCCCGACGGCGCCGATGCGCGTTGGGAAGCGATCGAGGCGGCGCGCAAGGTGACCGCGATCACCGCGGCGCGCACGGCCACCGGCGCGGAAGTGACGGTGCGTTATGCATTCGCCGACGAAACCGGGAAGAACGAGGCCGTCCGCTTCGAGACGCATTACCGCATGGCGGGCGACGGCAGCGTGGAGGTGGAAGGCGCCTTCACGCCGGTCGCCACCGATCTGCCGGATCCACTGCGCATCGGCTTTGCCTTCGCCACGGTCGGCGGCTTCAAGACCGTCGAATGGTATGGACGCGGCCCGCATGAGAGCTACGCCGACCGCAAGACCAGCGCGATGATCGCGCTCTGGCGCGGGGCGATTGCCGACCAGAACCACGATTACCAGCGCCCGCAGGAAACCGGCAGCAAGACCGATGTGCGCTGGATGCAGCTCTCACCGGAGCAAGGGACATCCTTGCGGATCGCCGGGGACCGGCCGCTGACGATGAACGCGCTTGCCTTCCCTTATGCAGATCTCTCCCGCCGCGCGCCGGGCACACGCAGGAGCACCGACATCGTGCCGCAGGAGACCGGCTCGCTGATGGTCGATGCGATCCAGTCCGGCGTGGGCGGTGACACGACTTGGAACGAGGTAGGGCGGCCGCTGCTGCAATACCGTGTCCCGGTTGCTCCGCTGCGTTTCACTTTCCGCCTCACGCCGGTCGTGGATGCCCTTGAAAATGACGGCGCCCGCGCCGCGCAGGCCACGGTGGTCCAGTGAGCGCGCCCGCACCCCCTATGTTCGCCGCGATCGAGGCAGGCGGCACCAAATTTGTCTGTGGTATCGGAACCGGCAAGGGTTCGCTTCGCACGGTGACGATCCCGACCCGCGATCCCGAGGCCACGCTGGCGGACGTCGAGGCATTTGTGGATAGGGCTATCGATGAACTGGGCCCGCTTGCGGCCATCGGTCTCGGCTCGTTCGGACCGCTCGATCTCGACCCTGTTTCACCGCGTTACGGGCAAATTCTCGCCACTCCCAAGGCGGGCTGGCAAGGCACCGACATGCCGGAGCGTCTGGGGAGGCGCTACGGCGTTCCGGTGGGCATCGACACCGACGTGAATGCCGCTGCCCTTGCCGAGATGCGCATCCACGGCGTCGACAGTCTGGCCTATGTCACGGTCGGGACCGGGATCGGTGCGGGTATCGTGGTCCAGGGCAATAGCGTGCGCGGCCTGGGGCATCCGGAATGCGGGCATATCGCCGTGCGGCGCCACCCCGCCCACGCCGGGTTCGCGGGGGTATGCCCCTATCACGGAGACTGCCTCGAAGGCCTGGCGAGTGGCCCGGCCTTGCACGCCGCCTGGGGGATGACCGCGCGCGAGATTCCCGAAGACCATCCCGCCTGGGAGGCTCAGGCCGATTATCTCGCGCAGCTCTGCATGACCCTGATCCTGACGAGTGCGCCGCAGCGGATCGTGCTGGGCGGCGGGGTGATGAGCCAGCCATTCCTGCTTGAACGGGTCCGTGCCGCAACGCTGGCGCGGCTCAATGGCTACTGCGTCCAGTGGGACGCGGCGAAGGCGAACGAGGCACTCCTCCTGCCTCGTTCGCCGGAGCCCTCGGGCCTTGTCGGTTCCTATCTGATCGCCGAAGAGGCCTGGCGGCAATCGAGCAAGGCTTGAGGCAGCACCGCGTCAATATCCGAAGAAGCGCTTGAGGCCGATGGCCTTGAGCGCGCGGCGATAGGTCATCGAGCTCATGTCGGCGGGGATATGCGCTTCGTCGGTGGGATCGAGGGGCAGCCATTCGGGCATCTGCGCCTCGACGATCGCCTTGTCTTCCTCGAAGACCTTGCGGTTGAAATCGTAGACGTCCTGCACCGGCAGGTCGGTGTCGAAATTGCGCGCGATCGGCGCGAAGAGCCGGGTGGTGCGGGCCGAGACCGGCGAGGCCGCGTTCATGATGACGAGGCGGTCCTTGCCCGGGAAATGGATCTCGAGCGTCGCGGTGAAGGGCAGGTGGCAGCGGAAGTGGCGCAGCCAGCGGAAGCCCGGCACGCCGCGTTGGGTCAGGCCGATTGGATAGTTGCCGACGCTGCTCCAGTATTCCGCCTCGAAGCCATGTTCGGTGCGTTTGGTGGTATAGGAAGGCACCTCGGCATTGTCCGGATCGGCGAATGTCTCGTGGTGGACGAAGGCGAAGTGGGCAACGTCGAGGAAGCCTTCGAGTTGGCGGCCCGCGAAGCCCTTGATGTCGATCCACGGGCAGGTGATCTGCTGGAATTCGGCCTCGTCCCAGTGCGGCATGTCGGGGATGGCGCCTGCAGGCGGCACGTCGCTTTCAGCATCGAGGCAGGTCCAGACGAGGCCGTAGCGCTCCACGCTGGGGAACGTGCGCAAGTGCAGGCGGGCGGGAATGTCGCGGGCGGGGTGGGCCGGCACGTGGACGCACTTGCCGCCCCTGCCGAACTTGAGGCCGTGGTAAGGGCAGACGACACCGTCACCCTGCTGGGTGCCCATGCTGAGCGGCACGCCGCGATGCGGGCAGACGTCGGTGGCGACGACGATGTCCTCACCCGCGCGGTAGACCAGGATCGGCTGGTCGAGCAGTTTGGTGCCGACGGGGGCGGTGCCGACTTCGCGAACCAGTGCCACCGGATACCAGTGCCTGGCCAGCACGTACCAGTCATCGGCATCGAAGGTGCAGCCATGTGGGAGTGGGGGCTTGGAAGTGTCGATCTGGGCGGCAGTGGCCATGGTATTCGTCCGGTAGGGGAGTGTTGCGCCCACCCATCGGCGAATTGCCATGACCTATCAAACGCAATGATTTTGACGTCTTGTTGCAAAAATTAGATAGGGTGTGCAGTCCCTACACTTTCTCCCAGATCGCCGCGATGCCCTGCCCGCCGCCGATGCACATGGTGGTGAGGCCGTAACGGCCACCGCTGCGGTGCAGTTCGTGGATCAGCTTGGTGACGATGATCGCCCCCGTCGCGCCCACCGGGTGGCCCAGCGCGATGCCGCTGCCGTTGGGGTTTACCTTGTCCGGATCGAGTCCGAGTTCGGCGGCAACCGCGCAGGCCTGCGCGGCGAAAGCCTCGTTCGCCTCGATCACGTCAAGATCGGCGACGCCGAGGCCGGCGCGGGCCAGCGCAGCGCGGGTCGCGGGGACCGGGCCAATGCCCATGTAGGCCGGTTCCACGCCGGCATGGCCGTAGGAAACCAGCCGGGCGAGCGGCGTCAGGCCATGCTCGCGCACGGCCTCTTCGCTGGCCAGTACGACCGCCGCCGCACCGTCGTTGATGCCCGAGGCATTGCCTGCGGTGACGGTGCCTTCGGTCTTGCGGAACACCGGGCGCAACGTCTCGAAATCGGCGAGGGTCGCGTCGCGGCGCACATATTCGTCCTCTTCGAACCGCCGGGTACCGGAGCGGGTGGTGAGTTCGAAGGGGGCGATCTGCTCGCGGAAGCGGCCCTCGGCGATGGCGCGGGCGGCGCGGGTCTGGCTGGTGAGGGCGAGCGCGTCCTGCATTTCGCGGGTAATGCCGTGGCGCTGCGCTACGTTCTCCGCCGTTACGCCCATCAGGATCTCGTGGAAGGGATCGGTGAGCGCGCCGTTGAGCCCGTCGATCACGGCGCCGTCGCCCATCTTGCGGCCCCAGCGCATGTCGGGGAGGTAGAACGGCGCGCGGCTCATCACTTCGGTGCCGCCGCCCAGCGCCACCGCGCAGTCGCCCAGCATGATCGCCTGCGCGGCCGAGAGGATCGCCTGCAGACCCGATCCGCAGAGGCGGTTGACGGTGAGCGCCGGCGTCTCGACCGGCAGACCGGCGCCCAGCGCGGCGATGCGGCCCACGAAGTGGTCGCGCGGGTGGGTGGTGATGACGTGCCCGAACACGACATGGCCCACCGCCTCGGGCGCTATTCCGGCGCGGGCCACGGCGGCGCGGGCGACATGGGCGCCGAGATCGCCCGGCGTCTGGTCCTTGAGCGCGCCTCCGAAGGCGCCGATGGCAGTGCGCGCCGCGGCGACGGCATAGATGGTGGTCATGATCGAAAGCCTTGAGGTCAGTGTGCGGGATCGAGGTGGTGGCGGTATTGCTGGCGCAGATCGGCCTTCACGACTTTGCCCGAGCCGGTGTGTGGCAGTTCGTCGACAATCACGATGTCGTCGGGCAACCACCAGCGCGCGACATGGCTCTCAAGGTGGCGCAGCATCTCGTCGCGGCCCACGTCCGCATCCGGATGGCATACCAGCAACAGCAGCGGCCGTTCCTGCCAGCGCGGATGCGGTACGCCGATCACCGCAGCTTCCTTGACCGCCGGGTGGGCGACGGCGGCATTCTCCAGGTCTATGGAGGAAATCCACTCGCCGCCGGACTTGATCACGTCCTTGGCGCGGTCGGTGATCTGGATGAAGCCGTCGGCATCGATGCGGGCGATATCGCCGCTGTCAAACCAGCCCTGCTCGTTAAGCGCCGAACCGGGCTGCCTGCCGAAATAGGCGCTTGCGACCCAGTGCCCGCGCACCACCAGCGCGCCCACGGCATCGGCGCCGGGGCCGGTGACGTTACCTTCGGCATCGGCCACGCCGACTTCACAGCCGTAGAGGCAGCGCCCGGCCTTGGCGCGCAGGTCGAGTTCCTCGTCCCAGGGCTGGCCATGGTGGCGCCCCATCGGGCGGGTGACGGCGACGACCGGGCTGGTCTCGGTCATGCCCCAGGCCTGCATCGTCTCGACGCCGAGGGTGTCGCGGAAGCGCTGCACGAGCGCGCGCGGGGTGGCGGCGCCGCCCATGAACACGCGCTCCAGCCGAAGCTCCGCGCGTTCCTCGGCGTTGGTCGTGCGCTCGATATGGTCGAGCACGGCGAACCACACCGTCGGCACGCCGAGCGAGAAAGTGATCGCCTCGTCCCGCAGCAGTGTGTGGAGCGAGGCGCCGTCGAGCTGCGATCCGGGCAGCACCAGTTTCGCTCCGCACATCGCCGCGCCATAAGGCACGCCCCAGGAATTGACGTGGAACATCGGCGGCAGCAGCAGTGCGTTGTCGCGTGCGCTAAGTGCCATCGAATCCGCAGTCAGCAGCGAGAAGGCGTGCAGCACCGTCGAGCGGTGGCTGTAGAGCACCCCTTTGGGCGCTCCCGTGGTGCCCGATGTGTAGCACAAGCTGGCGGCGGAGCGTTCGTCGAGGTCCGGCCATGAAGCGAGAGGGCGGGAGGCTGCCAGCAGGTCTTCGTAGGCGATCAGATCGGAGAGCGAGGAGGGCGGCAAGTCCTCCCGCGCGCAGAGCACTACCACGGTGACCGGGACGTCGTGGATCGCCAGCACGCCTTCGGCAAGGCTTAGCAGATCGGGGTCGACAAACAGCACCCGTGCCCCGCCGTCGGCGAGGACGTAGCGGATTTGCTCCTCGAACAGACGCGGGTTGAGGGTGTGCAGCACGCGTCCGCTGGCCGGAACGCCATAATAGAGCTCAAGGTGCGGCGTGCGGTTCCAGGCGAGGCTGGCGACCCGTTCGCCCGCCGCCACGCCGAGTGTATCGAGTGCGCTGGCAAGGCGCCGGGCACGGTAGGCGACGCAGGCCCAGGTGGTGCGTTCCAGGGTGCCGTCCGCGCGCCGCGAGACCACTTCGGTGGCGCCGTGGCTGCGCTCGGCATGGTCGATCACGCTGCCGATGGTCAGTGGCAGACACTGCATGAGCCCCATCAACTGGTCGTTCACGCGCCTAGACTCCTGTTCCCGCTGGTTCGGCCCTGTGTGGACCCTTGAACCCCGGAGGTAGAGCGCGCGGGCTTTCCGGCAATCGCGCGGGCAAGCGGTGCGGCCAATATCACAGGCGGAATATGGGCGGGCGCGAGTCTCGTTGCCTGGGGGTTTGCGGGACGCCCGGTTCAGGCGCCCCCGCGCAAATCACATATGTGATAGCGCTTGACGGGCATTCCGTTTTGCGATGATCCAGGTCTACAAACGAATGCATAAAACAAGGTCGCAAGAGCCGGCCGAAAAATGGAGAGGCGATGATGATCCGGCGAACGGTCAAATCGGCGTCACGGACCCTGGAGGTGCTCGAACTCTTTGCCGAGGAGCGCCGGCCCATGCGTCTGCACGAGGTCTACACCCGGCTCGACTACCCTCAGTCGAGCGCGACCAACCTGCTCAAGAGCATGGTTGTGATGGGGTACCTCAACTACAACCGCATGACGCGCACCTATCTGCCGACGATGCGCGTGGGCGCGCTGGGCAACTGGCTGCCGGGCTACGTCTATTCGGACGAGAGCTACCGCTGGCTGGTGGACGAACTGCAGCGCCGCACCGACGAGACGGTCGGGCTCAGCACCCAGAACGACCTCTTTGTCCAGTACATCATCCTCAAGGCGCCCGAGCATGAGTTCAAGGTGCCGCCGCCGGTGGGCACGATGCGCCTGCTGGTCGATTCCGCCGGAGGGCTCGCGCTCATGAGCGAGATGAAGGACCGCGAGATCGACAAGATCTGTCGCTACACCAACTATTACCAGCTGGCCGAGCGTCAGCGCTTCGATCTGGCCGACCTGATGCGCGAGATCCGCTGGGCGCGGCATACCGGCTATGCCTACATGGCCAACAAGCCGACGCCGGACGTCTCCTCGATCTCGATGACGCTGGGCGAGAAGATCCACGGGATCCCGCTCGCGGTCGGAGTCGGCGGGCTGGCGGAGCGGATCTCGAAGGCCCAGTACGACATCATCGAGACGATGAAGGAGTGCATCGCCGAGTTCAAGGCGATCCGCGAGGAGCAGCACTACGCAGAAGCCGCCGAATAGGTTCCGATCACGTTCGTGATATTGGGGCGGGGGCACGTCCGGCCATCGACAACGGCCCCTGCCGGCCGATTTCCTCGCCGCCTTGCAGAGAGGACAAGCGATGAAGTCGGAAGCGGAAATGCAGGCGTTCAAGCGCCGATACATTGAGGCGCGCGGCTACTGGGCGGAGTTCAACGATGGTCTGCTCGAGCATGTGCCCGAATGGCTGGACGCCTACCTCGCCTATTCCTCCACGCCTGCGCGCACGGGGCCGCTCTCGGCGCGGATGCGCGAGCTCATCTACGTCGCGGTCGACGGCTCCACCACCCACCTGTTCCAGGCCGGGCTGGAAATTCACATCCGCATCGCCCTCGAGGCGGGCTGTACACCGGCGGAACTCATCGAAGTGCTCTGTATCGCCACGCTTCAGGGGCTGGACAGCGTGGCCATGGGCATGGACCTGCTGGGCGAGGAACTGGCCCGGCGCGGGCAGGCCCTGACGACATCGGCAAAGGGGGCTCAGGCGCTGAGCCGTCATGAAGCCTTGCGCGGCGCATCGCCGCGATGGCTGGAGGCGATGGGCGCCGTTTCGCCCGAATGGACCGAGGCCCTGGCCGGGGTTTTCGAAACCGCCGACCGGACTTCGGCGCTGACGCGGGCGGAGCGGGCCCTGATCCGGCTCGCGCTGGCGTCCTCGCCCACGCATCTGGCACGGCAGGCAGTGCGTGCGGAAGTGCGCGAGGCTCTGGATGCCGGTGCCAGTCCCGAGGAGATCGCGCAGGTCTTCCAACTGGTTGCCCATCTTGGCCTGCACGCCTGCTCCGAAGGTGTCCCGGCCATCGTCCGGGCGGCGGCGGAGCGGGATCAAGCGTGATGGACATCGCCTTTTTCACCGACCGTCGCAATGATCTTGGCGAAAGTCCGGTATGGGATGCGCGGCGCGGCTGGCTGTGGTGGGTCGACATTCGCCTCAACCGGATCCTGGCCGCCGATGCGCTTGGCGTCGTCCAGCGCGAATGGACATACTCGCAGCCGGTCGGTTCGATCGGCCTGGCAATGGGCGGCAAGGTGCTGGTTGCGGCTTTTGCCGATCACTTCGCCCTGATCGCGGATGACGGCCATGCCCAGCCTATCGTCGCGCCGGATATCGGAGAGGGCGCCATCCGCTTCAACGATGGCAAGGCCGACCGGCAAGGGCGGTTCCTGTCCGGCACCATGCAGCATGGCGGGCAAGCAGAGGCGCTGGCGGGCGTCTGGCGCCTCGAACGCGGCGGCAGCGCGACCAGGCTCGAAACGGGGATGAAGCTGGCGAATTCGATCTGCTTTTCGCCCTGCGGGCACTGGCTCTACCTGTCGGATACGCTGGAGGGTGTGATCCGCCGCTATGCCTACGATCCCGAGACCGGCGCTCTGGGGCCGAGGGAGGCATTCTTCGATTGCAACACGATCGGCGCGGCACCGGACGGGGCAACGGTGGACAGCGAAGGGCGGCTGTGGGCCGCGCTGGTGACGAGGCAGCAGATCGGCTGCATCTCACCCGAGGGGGAACTGCTGCGAACCATCGACCTGCCGGTGCCCTTTCCCGCCTGCCCGGCTTTCGGCGGTGCGGACATGGCGACCCTCTACGTCACCACCATCGCGGATTCGGGCCACAAGTTGAAAAGCGACCACCCCGATGCGGGCCGGATGCTGGCGATCACCGGGCTTGGTGCAAGGGGGATTGCCGAGGCGATCTATCACACTTGAAATTAGCGGGGCGCGGGGCCCCCTCGCACTGGAAAGGAGGCGGGGGGAGCAGGCAGTGACCTGTTCATGGACCTCGAATTCACACCCGCCGAACTGGCCTTCCGCGAAGAGGTACGCGCCTTTTTCGCCGAGAACGTGCCCGCCGAATGGCTCACCCGCGTGCGCGCCGGGCTGCGGCTCGAACCGCAGGAACTGATCGCTTACCAGAAGGCGCTCGCCGCACGAGGCTGGGGCGCGCCGACCTGGCCGGTCGAATATGGCGGGCCGGGCTGGTCTCCTGCGCAGAACTACATCTTCGAAAGCGAATCCGCCCGTGCGGGAGCGCCGATCCAGTTCCATCAGGGCCTCGAACTGATCGGCCCGATCATCTTCACGTACGGTTCGCAGGAACTGAAGGACCGCTACCTGCCCGGCATCATCAATGCCGATGACTGGTGGTGCCAGGGCTATTCCGAACCGGGCGCGGGGTCCGACCTCGCCTCGCTGCGCACCACCGCCGTGCGCGATGGCGACCACTATGTCCTCAATGGCCAGAAGATGTGGACCAGCTACGCGCAGGTCGCCAGCCACATGTTCGTGCTGGCGCGCACCTCGCAGGAGCCCAAGCGCCAGCAGGGCATCTCGCTGCTGCTGGTCGATATGACCACGCCGGGCATCGCGATCCGCAAGATCGAGACGATGGACGAGAAGTACACCACCAACGAAGTCTTCCTCGACGATGTGCGGGTGCCGGTGGGCAACCTCGTCGGCGAGGAAGGGCGCGGCTGGGAATATGGCAAAGTGCTGCTCGACCGCGAGCGCATGGTCTGTTCGGCCACCGCCATCCACCTGCCGCAAGTGCTCGACGGCGTGCGCGAGGCGGCTGCTGCCCGCAAGGTTCGCGGCGTCCCGTTGATCGAGACACCCGCTTTCGCTGCCCAGCTTGCCCAGCTCGAGATCGAGGCGATGGCGCTGGAAACCATGGTGCTGCGCCTGCTCGCCGACCTTGCCTCGGGCGCAGATTCCGGCCCCCGCGGGTCGATGGTGAAGCTGCGCTGGTCCGATCTCTACCAGCGCGCCACCGCGCTGTGGATCGACGCGCACGGCCCGGAGGCAGCGCATTTCCGCGCGCTCGACGGCGAAGGGCCGGCCGACATGCCCTATGCCATGCAGGGCGCTCTCTATTCGCGGGTCACCTCGATCTACGGCGGATCGAGCGAGATCCAGCACAACATCATCGCCCGCCGCGCGCTGGGTCTGTGAGGCTGCCATGAATTTCGAATATTCCGACGAACAGCGCATGCTGGCCGACAGCGCCGACCGGCTCGGCAAGGACCTCTGGCCCTCGAGCGACCGGCTCAAACTGCTGGAGAACTTTGACGGGCTCGCCGCGCAGACCTGGGCGCAGATGGCCGAATTGGGCTGGCTGATGCTGCCGATCGCCGAGGATCATGGCGGGCTTGGCGGATCGCCGGTCGATGTCATGGCGGTGATGGAAGGCATGGGCCGGCATCTGGTCGCGGTGCCTTATGTCGCCAGCGCGGTGCTGGTGCCCGCGCTGCTCGGCAATGGCGGGGATACGGCTGCCGAAGTGCTGGGGGCCATCGGTGAAGGCAGTGCAAAGGCCGCCGCCGGGCTGCTGGAGCCCGATGGCGGCTACGACCTTTCGTGGGTCGGTCTCTCGGCGCAGCGTAGCAGCGGCGGCGAATGGACCCTCAGCGGCGAGAAGCTGCATGTCGAGGACGGCGGCGATGCCGACTGGTTCGTGGTCACCGCCCGCAGCGGCGGCGGGATTTCGGATGCTGAAGGCGTCAGCCTGTTTCTCGTGCGCGCCGATGCGCCGGGGCTCTCGGTCCGGCGGTTTCGCGCCATCGACCAGCACCGCCATGCGCGTCTCGGGTTCAGCGGCGTGACCGCGATTCTGATCGGCGAGGCCGACGACGCGCTGGCGGACGTGGAACTCGCGGTCGACAAGGCGATCTGCGCGCATCTGGCCGAAGCGGTGGGATCGATGGACGCGGCGCTTTCCGGCACGCTGGAATACTTGCGCACGCGCAAGCAGTTCGGCGTGGCGATCGGCAGTTTCCAGTCCTTGCAGCACCGCGCGGTCGATATGGCGATCGCGCTCGAAGAGGCGCGCTCGCTGTCCTACCGCGCGACGCTGAGCCTTGGCCTGCCGGCACCGGAACGCCGCCGTGTGGTGTCCGCGTCCAAGGCGCGGGTGGGACAATGCGGGCTCTATGTGGGGCGGCAGGCGGTGCAGCTGCACGGCGGGGTCGGTTTCTCGGACGAACTGATCATCAGCCATCACCTCAAGCGGCAGATGATGCTCGAAAGTGCCTACGGCTCTGCCGAACATCACCTCGCCCGCTTCGTCGCGGCGGCGTGAGGCGCACTGCACGGATGTGATTTTGGGTCCGCGAGACCCCAAACCTTCGGCCTCCGGCAAAGTGCTGCGGCATGATCGGCGGATCGGGGTTTCCCAGGAGAGATGGGCGAAATGGTTGAAAATACGAATGGAAACGTCGACGCCACTTACGATGCGATCGTCGTGGGCGCTGGTATCGGCGGCCTCTACGCGGTCTACAAGCTGCGCGAGATGGGGCTGTCGGTGCTGGGCATCGAGGCGGGGGACAACGTCGGCGGGGTCTGGTACTGGAACCGCTATCCGGGCGCGCGCTGCGACCTGCTGACCATCGATTATTGTTACACGTTCTCGCCCGAAGTCGATGCCGAATGGTCGTGGTCCGAGCAGTTCGCGGCGCAGCCGGAAATCCTCGAATACATCAACTTCGTCGCAGACCGCCACGAACTGCGTAAGGATTACCTGTTCGAAACCCGCGTCGAACGCGCCGCCTATGACGAGGCGCGGCAGCTCTGGTCATTCCGCACCAGCACCGGCAAGACGTTCGAGGCGACGTATGCGGTGATGGCGACGGGCCCGCTCTCGGTGCCCAAGAAGCCGGACTTCGAGGATTTCGAAAGCTTCAAGGGCGAGCTTTATTACTCCGGCCGCTGGCCCAAGGAGCCGGTGAGCTACGAAGGCAAGCGCGTGGGCGTGGTCGGCGTCGGCTCCACCGGCATCCAGATCATCCCGGTGGTGGCGCAGGAAGCGCAGGAACTGACGGTGTTCCAGCGCACGCCCAGCTTCACCATGCCGATGCGCAACCACAAGCACAGCGCCGAATATACCGCCGAGATCAAGCGCAACCTCGCCGCGATGCGGGCAGGCGCGCGCAACAGCCCGCTCGGCGGTGTCCGCCCGGCGACCACGCGTCCCTACTTCAGCCTGCCGCCTGAACAGCGCGTGGCGATCATGGAATCGGCCTGGCAGAACGGCGGCCACACTTTCCTCGGCTCGTTTGCCGATCTCATGCAGAACGAGGAGGCCAACGAGCAGGTCGCCGAATTCGTGCGCGGCAAGATCAGCGAAGTGGTGAAGGATCCCGAGACCGCCGAGACGCTGAAGCCGCGCGGCTATCCGATCTTCGCGCGCCGTGCCTGCCTCGATACCAACTATTACGAGACCTACAACGAGCCGCACGTCAGCCTTGTCGACTGTTTCAAGGAGCCGATCGTCGGGCTGACAGAAAAGGGCGTGCGCACGGCTACGCGCGAGATCGAACTGGACATGCTGATCCTCGCGACCGGATACGACGGCCTGACCGGCGCGCTGATGGCCTTCGACGTCGTGGGCCGCGGCGGCAAGACGATCAATCAGGAGTGGAAGGACGGCGCCCATTCCTACCTCGGCCTGATGATGAAGGACTTTCCCAACCTGTTCATGATCTGCGGCCCCAACGGCCCTTCGGCGCTGGCGAACATCTTCACCATCAACGAGCAGAACGTGAACTGGCTGGCGCAGGCGATCGACCACATGCGCGGCAGCGGGCTGACGGCGATGGAACCCACCGGCGAGGCCGAGCAGGAGTGGATGGACCTGGTCCACGACCTCTCGCTCAATACGCTCGTGAGCAAGGCGAAGACCTGGTACACCGGCGCCAACGTGGCGGGCAAGGCGCGGGGCCTGACGATGTATACCGGCGGCTTCAAGGCTTACCGCGAAGCCTGCCAGGATGCCGCCGACGACAACTGGCGCGGCCTCGTCTTCGAGAAGGCGGGGGTGCGCGAGGCGGTGGACTGATCGGGACGCTCGGCGTCCGCGGTTCAATGCGGCGCCCCCGTTCTCAGCGAAATGCAGGAAGGCCGAAGCGCGGGGATCGCGCTTCGGCCTTTTGCCTGTTCAATCCTCAGAAGTGGTAGGCAACGCCGACCAGGGCCTGGTGACGGTCGAAGCCGTTGCCGTTGCTGCCGAGGTCCGAATAGCGGTATTCGATCCGCGCGGTGACGTTGTCGAGGATCGCGCGCTCGACGCCGCCGCCCACGCTCCAGCCATCGAAGGTGTCATGACCCTGCACGACCCCGTCCGAAACGCGGGCACGCAGGTTCTCGTAGCCGCCGCGCACGTAGAGCATGGTCTTTTGGTCGACGAGGTAGCCGGCACGGGCCGAGAGGTCGAACGAGTAGTTGGGGTCAACTACGCCGCCTGCACCGCGCACGCGGTCGCTGGCGCCCAGGTCGAAGCTGCCTTCGGCGCCGATCACGACGTTCGGCGTGATCTTGTAGTTGTAGCCGGCGAAGGCGCCGCCGATGAAGGAATCGCGATTGTCGCGAACATCGAGGTCACCGATGTCGGTATCGGCGCCATGTACGCGGTCATGGTTCCAGCCGGCCTGCACACCGACATAGGGCCCCTGGAACGCATCCGCGAAAGCCGGCGTGACCGAAAACACCGATGCGGCGGCCAGAATCCCTGCGATGAACGTCTTCATTTTTGTTATCCCTGTATTGCTGTCCTCCTGGGACAGCGGCGATATGGTCCTCCAATCGCGCCGGGATAATTCCGAAAATTGTCGACAGACTGTCGCCTCCGGGGAGACAATGGATCTAGGGGAAACGGGACCTTGGGGACCCCCGGGGACGCGGTGCGCGTGCGGGATCAGACGCTTTCTGCTTGTGGTTTGTCGCGTCGGTCCGGGGCGCCGCGTGGCGGTGCCGGCCTGCCAGGCGGGGGAAGCGGGGAAGGCCGTGCTTCAGGCATGTCTCTTGAAAAGAAGGGCCGGCGGGCAGCTGGTACGGGTGGAGAGGCCCGCCGGCCCCCGTGCGCCGGGGCGGATCGCTGGCGACCCGCCCCTGATGCGCGTCAGAACTTCGCGGCGACTTCGACGCCGTAGACACGGCCCTTGTTGAGCGGCGAGAAGGTTGATCCGGAGAAGAACGCCAGCGGCGCCTCGGCCCCGAAAGTGGCCTCGTTGAGGAGGTTGGTGCCGTAGAACGAGAGGCTGTAGTTCGAATATTTGAACGTCAGATTGGCATCGACCATGGTCGCGGCGCGCATCAGGCCGGTGTTGGCATCGTTGTACCAGTCGGCATCGCGGTAGTTGGCGCTGACGCGGGCATCCACGCCCAGATCGCCGAAGTCGCCGCTCCACGCAACCGTGCCGCCATAGCTCCATGGGGCGAGGCGCGGCAGCTTGAGGCCATAGTCCTTGGCGTCGATCACGCCGTCGTTGTTGAGGTCATAGAACACGTCGGTGTACTTGCCCTCGGTGTAGCCGGCCTGCGCGCTCAGGGTGAACCCGGCGCCCGGCTTCAGCGTGAATTCGCCTTCCAGGCCGCGGATGCGGGCATTGGCCGAATTGGTGATGACCTGCGCGGTGCCGACGCCGACGACCGGAATCTGGATCTCGCGCTGGACGTCGTCGATAGTGTTCCAGAAGGCGGCCAGGTTGATGCGGGCGATGCCGAAGAGGTCCTTCTTCACGCCGACTTCCCACGAGTTCTGCACTTCGTCGTTGAATGGGCCGGGATCGACCTGGGTATATACGTTGCGGAAGTTGTAGCCTCCCGAACGGAAGCCGCGGGTCCAGAAGCCGTAGACCTGGGTTTCGCGGTCGGGCTGCCACTGCAGGCCGACGCGCGGGGTGAGGCCCTTCCAGGTGTGCTTGTCGTTGAAGGTGTAGTTGCAGGTCTGCGCTTCGTAGTCGCAGCCGGTGGCGGTGAGGTTGGCGACCTTCACGTCCTTGGTCTCGGTGGTGTAGCGCGCGCCGAGATTGAGGGTCAGGGTATCGGTGAAGTGCCAGTCGGCCGAACCGAAGATGCCGTAGGTGTCCTGGTTCTGGATGCCGCCGCCCGACAGCGTGCGGGCGCCGTTCGAAAGCTTGCGCACTTCTTTGTAGTCGATGCGCTGGGTGAAATAGTAGAGCCCGGTGGTCACGTCCACTTTGCCGAAGGTGCCGGCCCAGCGCAGTTCCTCGCTCAACTGCTTCTGGTGCGTGGTGTTGCCCGAGTGGAAGGCATAGGACGGCGAGGCATCGATGTCGTTGAACACCCGTGCGTTGTATTCGCGGTAGGCCATGATGTTGGTGATCTTGCCGTCACCGAAGGCGGTGTCGATGTTGGTCTCGTTCGAGGCCATGTGCCAGTAGTTGTGGGCAAAACCTTCTTCGTCGATGTTCACGTGGAAGCTGTTGCGGGGATAAAGCCCGTGATTGCTCGCCACAGCACCGTCGCCGTCGTACTTGCCGTATTCGTAGCGGAACACGGATTCGAAGCCGTCGATCGGGGTGAAGCGCAGCGCCGGGCGCACGATCAGCGTCCGGTTCTTGCCGAGATCGTGGTTGTTGTTGTAATCATTGGTGTAATAGCCGGTGTCCTTGTCGTAGTAGACTGCCAGCTTGGCCGAGATCTTGTCCTGCACGATCGGCCCGGTGACGACGCCGCTGATCTTGTATTCGGGCCCCGAGGACACCGAGGCGCGCAAGTCTGCCGAGAACGTGTCCTTGGGCGTGGTGGTGCGGATCACCATCGCGCCGCCGGTCACGTTGCGGCCGAACAGCAGGCCCTGCGGTCCGCGCAGCACTTCGAGGCCCTCGATGTCGAAGTTGCCGAACACCACGCCGGCGCTGACGCCGAGGTAGACGCCGTCCATGAACACGCCGACGGTCGGGTCGATCGAGGGGATCGAGCTGTTGATGCCGAGGCCGCGGATCGAGAAGTTGGCATAGCCCGGCGTCGTGCCCACGGCATTCAGCTGCACGTTGGGCATGTTGTAGCTCAGGCTCTGGACCGTGGTGAAGTGCTGGTCCTCGAGCTGCTGTGCACCGAAGGCGGTGACGGCAAACGGCACGTCCTGCACGTTGGAGGCCTGACCGCGCTTGGTGGCGGTGACGACGATCTCGTCGAGGGTGGGGGCGCTGGCGGCAGGCGCGTCGCTCGCCTCCTGCGCAAGCGCGGCGGAAGCCTGGCACAGTGCAAACCCGGCGCTGGTCGCCAGCAGGCCGCACTTGATGATCGAGGACATCTTCACTTTTCTTCTCCCACAAACCCCGGCGTCTTGCGCCCTTGTTATTGGCCCCAGGCGTCTGGCGCCTTCTTCGCTCTCGGCGGCTTGCGCAAGCAGGTGTTGCTGCGCCAAGTGCCTCGTGACGGGACACCGACGTCCTCGCTGCAGGGCTTTCGTTCAATCGCGGGCAGGGGGCCGCAGGGGAATATCACAAGGCTGATAGCGCGCGGCAGCCCCGCTCATGCTGCGCTATCACGGATGGGATGGAGGGGCGTTCGCCGTCTGCAAATCACGGATATGAAACAGGGGCTCTTTCCTTCTCCCCGGTAACGATGCCGTAGCGCCCGTGGCAGGCCTTTTCGTTCGGAAAACAGGAATGAGTGAGAGAGGCGACGTGACGATCTGCGATGGCACCCGGCCTGCGGGAGACCTTGAGGGCGCAGCGGAGACAACCGGTCTCGACGCACTTTTCGCGCCGCGCTCGATCGCGCTGGTCGGCGCCTCGGACGATGCCGCGCGGATCGGCGGGCGGCCGCTGCGTTACCTGAGGGCCAGCGGTTATCAGGGGCGGGTCTACCCGGTGAACCCCAGGCGCGAGACGGTGCAGGGCGAACAGGCCTGGCCTGCCATCGCCGCGCTTCCCGAGGTGCCGGACCTCGCGCTGCTGGCCGTGCCTGCCGCCGCGACGCGGCAGGCGGTGGAGGACTGCGTGGCGGCGGGGGTGAAGGCGGCGATCATCTTTGCCGCCGGGTTTGCCGAAATGGGCGAGGAAGGCCGCGAGGAACAGGCGCGCATCGTCGCGATTGCCCGCGCGGGCGGTCTGCGTCTGCTCGGGCCGAACTGCCTGGGCGCGGCGGATAGCTCCATCGGCTATTACGGCACGTTCTCGGTGATGCTGGACGACGGGTTTCTCGAACCCGGACCCGTCGCCATCGTCTCGCAGAGCGGCGCCTATGGCTCGCACGTTGCCCAGCTTGCCCGCAATCGCGGGCTTGGCATCCGCCACTGGATCACCACCGGCAACGAGTGCGACGTCGACATGGCCGAGGCCCTGCGCTGGGTGATCGACCGCGACGGCGTGAAAGTGGTCATGGCCTATGCCGAAGGCGTGCGCAACCGCGCGCTGTTCTTCGAGGCGCTGGCGCTGGCCCGCCTGCGCGGGATCGCGGTGGTGCTGCTGAAGGTCGGCCGTTCGGAAGTCGGCGCCCACGCGGTGGGCAGCCACACGGCAGCCCTTGCGGGGTCGGACGGCGTGTTCGATGCGATCTGCCGCCAGTACGGCGTTCACCGCGCACGCAGCACGGCGGAGCAGATCGACATCGCCTATGCCATCGCCCGCGCCGGCCTGCCGCGCGGCAACCGGCTCGGCATCTTCTCGATGTCCGGCGGGCTCGGCATCCAGATGGCGGATGACGGCGACGAGGCAGGGCTGGCGGTCACGCCGATGCCCGAGGCGGCGCAGGCTGAGCTGAAGGCGCTGCTGCCCTATGCCTCGCCGGTCAATCCCATCGATGCGACCGCGCAGGCGATGACCGACCTGCCGCTGATGACGCGCTACATCCAGGTCGTGCTGGAACAGGGCGGCTATGATGTCTTTGTCGCGATTTTGGGGACGACGCCTGCGCTGCCCAGCTATTCGGCGCGCCTTGCCGAAGCGCTGGAAGCGGCCGGTCCCGGCGGCGAGGGCCTGATCCGCGCCGTCACCATGAGCGCGCCGCCTGAAGTCGTGCGCGCTTATGAGCAGCGCGGGTTCCTCGTCTTCGAGGACAGTGTTGCGTTGACCCGCGCGCTGGGCGCCCTGGTGCGTTTCACCGAGAGTTTCGCGTTGGCGCGCGCGGCGCGCCCGGCGCCCGCCGCGCTGCCCGTGCCGATCACTGCTAGCGGTACACTCAGCGAGCGCACGGCCAAGCAAGTCCTTGCCGAAGCCGGAATGCCATTCCCCGACGAGCGCCTTGCCACGACGCCAGAAGAGGCCGCAGCGGCAGCGGACGCCATCGGGTATCCGGTCGTGGTCAAGATCTGCTCGCCTCAGATCGCGCACAAGACTGAAGTAGGCGGTGTGATCGTCAACCTGAAGGACGCTGCCGCCGTGCAGGAGGCCGCTGCAACCGTGCTCGAACGCGCGCGGGCTGCGCTGCCCGATGCGGTGATCGAGGGCGTTCTCGTCGCCCCGATGATCGGCGGCGGGGTGGAAGTGATCGCGGGCGTCAGCGTGGATGCGACGCTCGGCCCGGTGGTCATGTTCGGGCTTGGCGGCGTGCTGGTGGAAGTGCTCAAGGACGTGACCTTCCGCGCCGTGCCGTTCGACGCCGCCGAAGCACGCCGGATGATCGCCGAGACCACGGCGGGCAAAGTGCTGCAAGGCGTACGCGGCGCGCCGCCTGCGGATATCGCGGCGCTGGCAGAGACGCTGGCTGCCCTCTCGCGCTTTGCGGCGGCGAACGAGGACAGGCTGGCCGGGGTGGACATCAACCCGCTCAAGGTCATGCAGACAGGGGAAGGGGTGGTGCCGCTCGACGCGTTGGTTCTGCTGTCGTGAGCCTGCGCCTTCTCGACCGCGAATTTCTCGACTTCTGCCTGCATGACTGGCTGGCGGTGGGCGAGATTGCCGAGCGGGAGACCGTCGATGCCGTGCTCGACCTTTCCGAGACGCTGGCCCGCGAACGCTATCTCACCCACTTCAAGGCGGGCGATGCGCAGGAGCCGCAGATCGGTCCGGAGGGCGTCACTGTCCATGCGGAGGTGAAGGCGGCGGTCGGCGCCTATGCCGAGCTTGGCCTGTTCGGGGCAGGTTTCCCGGAGGACCTTGGCGGACACGGGCTGCCTTTCACGGTGACCTGTGCCAGCTTCGCGTGGTTCGCGGCGGCGAACATCGCCACCTCGTCCTATGCGATGCTGACGGTCGCCAACGCGCGCCTGATTGCGGAATTCGGCAGCGCGGCGCAAGTCGATGCCTTTGCCCGGCCGCAGATCGCCGGGCGCTGGCTGGGGACGATGTGCCTGTCCGAACCGCAGGCGGGATCGGATCTCGGCGCGGTGCGGACCCGCGCCGAGCGGGTGGGCGAGGATCATCTCGGCCACCGCTATCGCCTGACCGGCTCGAAGATGTGGATCTCGGGCGGCGAGCATGACATCGGGGAAAACATCGTTCACCTCGTGCTGGCCAAGGTCGCTGCGGGCGATGGCCGCCTGCCGGAAGGCACCGCCGGTCTGTCTCTGTTCATCGTGCCGCGCGTGCTGCCGGACGGTGCGCGCAACGACGTTGCCGTGGCCGGGCTCAACCACAAGATGGGCTACCGCGCGATCCCTAATTGCCTGCTCGCCTTTGGCGAGAACGGCGGGGCCACCGGCTGGCTGGTGGGCCGGGAAGGGCAGGGCCTGCGCCAGATGTTCATGATGATGAACGAGGCGCGCATTTGCGTGGGGCTCGGCGCGGCGGCGCTGGCGTGCCGGGGCTATGGCCATGCGCTCGGCTACGCGCAGGAGCGCTTGCAGGGGCGCTTGCAGGGTCTGGGGCCGGAAGGCGCCTCGGTGCCGATCATCGCTCACGCGGCGGTACGGCGCATGCTGCTGGCGCAGAAGGCGCTGGGCGAAGGGGCCCTGGCGCTTTGTCTCTATGCCGCGCGGCTGGTGGATGGCGGGGATGACGACAGCGCCGCGCTGCTGGCCCTGCTGACGCCGGTGGTCAAGACGTTCTCGTCCGAGATGGGGCTGGAGGCCAATGCCATGGCGATCCAGGTCCACGGCGGATATGGCTATACCCGCGATTTCGATGTCGAGCAGGTCTACCGCGACAACCGGCTCAATCCGATCCATGAAGGCACGACCGACATTCAGGCCATCGACCTGCTGGGACGCAAGCTGCTCCGGCAGGGCGAGGGACTGGCCGTTCTCAAGGGGCGGATCACGACGACCCTCGCGGCGGCTTCGGATGGCTTTGCCGACCAGGCCGATGCGCTGAAGGCAGTGTGGGCTGAGGTCGAGGCGGGGCTGGAAATGCTGCGCGAGACCGAGGCGGCGCTGGAAGTGTCGACCCCGTTCCTCTTTGCCTTCGGCCATGCGGTCGTGGGCTGGATCTGGCTCGACCTTGCGCTCAGCGCGCGGGGCAAGGGAGAGCTGCTGGAGCAAGGCACGGCAGCGGCGCTGCGCTATTACGCGGCCTGCGAATTGCCGCGTGTGAATGCGTGGCTGGCGTGCTGCGCGGCCGGCGCGGAGGTTCTGGAAGTCGATCCGGGCTGGATGTGATTTGCCCTGCACGCGGGGGCTTCGACAGGCTCAGCCTTAGCGGGATGGAGAGCAGGTTTCTCCTTTCCGCTAAGTCTGAGCCTGTCGAAGCCCCTTCCCGTTCAAAGGATCGCGTTGGCAAGGCCGCCGTCGACCGTGATCATCTGCCCGGACACGAAGGCCGATCCTTCCGAGGCCAGCCACAGCGCGGTCTGGGCGATGTCCTCGGTCTCGCCGAGACGGCCGAGCGGGATGCGGGCCTTGCGCTGGGCCAGCGCCTCTTCATCGAGCATGGCCTTGACCCCCTCGGTGGCGACGGTTGCGGGCGAGATCGCGTTGACGCGGATGCCCTGTGCGCCGAGTTCCACCGCCGCTGCGCGGGTGAGGCCGCCGACGCCGGCCTTGATGCCGCAGTAGAGCAGCGCGTTGACCATGCCCTTGAGCGCGGAGACCGAGGCGATGTTGATCATCGATCCGCCGCCGCGCCGGGCCATGTGCGGGGCCGCTGCCTGCGTCATCCAGACGATGCCGTCGAAGCCGACGCCGGACATGCGCGCCAGCGTTTCGGGCGTGATCTCGGCGATTGGCTCGTACTTGTTCCACATCGCGCTGCTGACGGTCACATCCAGCCCGCCGAACGCTTCGACGGTGCGGGCGACGGCGGCCCGCACGGCTTCCCGGTCAGAGACGTCGCAGCCGATGGCGAGTGCCTTGCCGCCCTGCGCCGTGATGCCGTCCACGACCGTCTGCGCCCAGTGCTCTTTCAGATCGAGAACGGCGACGGCCGCGCCTTCGGCCGCGAAAAGTTCGGCAATGGCTCGGCCCAGTCCGCGCGAGGCGCCGGTGACGAGCGCGACGCGCCCGGAAAGTCGCTGCGACATGAAGTTCTCCCGTAATGTGCTTGGCCAAATGTGCTTGCTCAGCGGCATAAGGCGGCCTGGCGTACGGGCCCAAGCCGACGGCGGGCGGCGCGGGGGCTTATCCCATAGGTGATAGGCGGGGGAGCCGCTTCCGGCAGGTTGAGACAGGGCGCGGCGAATGCTTCGCTCGCCCGGAAAACACACTGCCGGGAGAGAGATAGTGACGCAGAACGGACCGAAGGTAGTTCTGGTGACGGGCGCGGCCAAAGGCATCGGCCTTGCCACCGCGCGGCTGTTTGCCGGGCATGTGTTTGCCGGGCAGGGCGCCGTCGTCGTGCTGGCCGACCGTGACGAGGCGGCCGTTCGCGCAGCGGCGGCGGAACTGGGCGATCCGCACCGCGCACTGGTCATGGACATGGCAGAGGAAGCCTCCATCGTCGCGGGGATCGCTCACGTCATTGCGCAGCATGGCCGGATCGATGTGCTGGTGAACAATGCCGGGATCGTCGATCCGGCGGGCACTCTGGCGCTGGATCTGGATAGCGCGACGACAGCGCGAATCCTGCGCGTCAACCTGAGCGGCAGCTATCTTGCCGCGCGCGAGGCGGGGCGGGCGATGCTGGAAAACGGCGGCGGTGTGATCGTCAATCTGTCCTCGGGCGCGGCCTTGCAGGCGATACCGGGGCGCACGCCCTATGCGATGTCGAAGGCGGGCATTCTGGGTTTCACGCGGGCGCTTGCCTGCGAGTGGGCGGGGCAGGGCGTGCGGGTGAACGCGGTGCTGCCCGGCTACGTCGCGACCGAGATCGTCGAGGCGCTGGTGGCCGAAGGACAGGTCGATCCCGGCTCGGTCGCCGTGCGTGTGCCGCTGGGGCGCATGGCGCGGCCGGAGGACATCGCGCAGGCAGTGCTTTGGGCAGCGGGCAATGACTATGTCACCGGCGCCAGCGTGGCGGTCGATGGCGGTTACGGCGCTTATGGCGGCACCGCGCCTGCGGCTCTGGCGGCCGCGCCGGTGCCTGAGGTGCAGCAGGCTCCGGTTGTCGTGATCTCCGGCGGCGCGCGCGGGATCGGCGCGGCGACGGCGGATCGTTTTGCCGCAGAAGGCGCGCGCGTCGTGGTGCTCGATCGCGATGCCGAGGCGCTGGAGGCGCTTCCCGCAGACCGGCAGGGACTGCGGCTGGATGTAACGGACGAGGCTGCCGTCGCGCAGGTCATGGAGCGGATTGCTGCGCAGCATGGCCGCATCGACGTCTTCGTCAACAACGCCGCGATTGCCGACGATTTCGCGCCGACCACCGAGCAGAGTCTCGATGCGTTCGAACGCGGGCTGGCGATCAACCTCATCGCCCCGCTGCAACTGGCGGCGGCGGCGGCCCGGGTCATGCTGCGGGGTGGCGGCGGGGCCATCGTCAATCTCTCGTCGATTGCCGCGCGGGGCGGTCTGCCCCGGCGCAACAGCTATTGCGCGGCCAAGGCGGGCGTGGAGGCGCTCACGCGCTCGCTCGCCTGCGAATGGGCGCAGCATGGGGTGCGGGTGAATGCGGTTGCACCCGGCTATATTGCCACGCCCGGCGTCATGGCGCTGGAGGCGGAGGGCAAGCGATCCCTGCGCGCGGTGCGGCGGCGGATCCCGCTCGGGCGGCTGGGCAATCCGGCGGAGATCGCCGATGCCGTGGCCTTCCTTGCCTCTCCGCGCGCCGCCTACATGACGGGCGCCATCGTGCCGGTGGACGGCGGCTGGTCGGCCTTCGGCGATGCCGGGGATGCGGCCGAGGTGGACTGAACTTTGCATCGCATATGGGATTCTCCCGCGACGAGCGCGCCGGGGCGCGACGGCGGCGGCGGGAGCGCGGTTAGATGGCCGCAATCAGGAAGGATGCCGAAGATGATCAAGCTTGATATCGCCGACTACGTGGCCGTGGTCACGATGGACAACCCGCCCGTCAATGCGCAGTCGATGGAGATGATCCACGGCCTTGCCGATGCCTTCGACGAGATCAGCGACCGCGAGGATGTGCGCGTTGCCGTGCTGACGGGGGCGGGCAAGTGCTTCTCGGCCGGGGCCGATCTCAAGAACCGGCCCGATGTTTCCGCGCCCGGCGCGACCTGGAAGCGCAACCGTGCGGTGCGGGAATCGAGCTATGCCATCATCGAATGCAACAAGCCGGTGATCGCCGCCGTGAACGGCCCGGCGCTGGGCGGCGGCCTTGGCCTTGCCGCCAGCTGCGACATCATCGTCGCCTCCGAGACTGCCGTGTTCGGGCTGCCCGAAGTGGACGTGGGCCTGATGGGCGGCGGCAAGCACGCCTCGCGCATCCTGCCGCATTCGATGGTGCGCCGCATGATGCTGACCGGCTGGCGCGCACCGGCTGCGGAACTCTACCGCAGGGGCGTGATCGAAGCGTGCCTTCCGGCCGAGGAACTGATGCCCTGGGTCATGGACATGGCCCGCACCATCGCCTCCAAGAGCCCGATGGCGACCCGCCTTGCCAAGGATTCGATGCGCACCATCGAGAACATGACCCTGCGCGACGGCTATCGCTACGAACAGAACAACACCAATGCCCTGTCGAAGACCGAGGATTCGAAAGAAGCCATCGCCGCCTTCCGGGAAAAGCGAGTTCCGGTGTTCCAGGGCCGCTAAGTCATACTATAGCGACAACAAAGAATGGGTCGGGAGAACAGAATGGCGAGCACGGCGCAGACGGGGGCGGCCCCAATTCCCAGGCCTGCAAGAGAGGCGGGCGCTTACGACTGGTACGTGGTCGCGATCCTCTTCTCGGTATCGGTGCTGGGTTATGTCGACCGGGTGATCCTCAGCTTCCTGGTCGAGGCGATCAAGGGCGACCTTAACCTGAGCGATGCCGAACTGGGCGCGGTCACGGGCATGGCCTTCGCTCTGCTCTACGTGTTCGGCGGTGTGTTCATCGGCCGCATGCTGGACAAGGGGCGGCGGGTGACCATTCTGGCGGCCTGTATCCTCGTCTGGTCGGTGGCGACGGCGGCGAGCGGTCTGGCCACCGGCTTCCTGACGCTGTTCCTCGCCCGCATGTTCGTGGGCGTGGGCGAGGCGGGGCTCAATCCGGCGGCGATCGGCATCATCTCCAGCCGTTTCCCGCGTGACAAGGTGCAAAAGCCGATCGGGCTGTTCACCACCGGGCTCTACGTGGGTGGCGGCATGGCGATGATGCTGGGCGCGCACCTGCTGGCGAAATTCAGCGCGGGCGGTCCTTACGACCTGCCCTTCATCGATAGCGCCGAGCCGTGGCGTGTGGTGTTCCTCCTGCTCGCAGTGCCGGGCCTGCTGGTGGCTCTCTTGGTGCAGGGCACGGTGCGCGACGACAGCGCCGCCGCACGTGCTGCAGCCGCGCCCGCCAAGGGCGAGGCGTTGGCTTTCGCGCGTGAGAACCGCACGCTGATCGTCTTGCTGGCGCTGGGCATCGTTGCGTGGTCGATGAACAATTACGGGCTGCTCAACTGGTATCCGGCCATGCTGATGCGCTCCTACGCGATGCCCCCGGCGATGGTGGCGACCAGCTATGGCCCGGCGTTCCTGCTGGCGGGTATTGCGGGGTGCCTGGCCGTTCATCCTTATCACGCCTGGCTGCGCCGGCGCTTCGGCGGCAAGGCGGCCTATTGGCTGACCTTTACCTCGATGGCGGTGCTGAGCGTGACGACCATCATCGGGCCCATCGTACCGACGGTCGGGCTGGCGGTGTTCATGTCCTATGCCAACCTGTTCGTGAGTTCGATGTCGGTGGCCTCGATCTTCGTGCTGATCGTGGCTGTGGTGCCGCCGACGCTGCGCGGGCTCTATACCGGGCTCTATATGGCGCTGGTGAACCTCACGGGTGGGGCCTTCGGTTCCGTGCTGGTGGGGCTGATGACCGATCATGTCTACGGCGCCAAGGGCCTCAATCTGGCGCTGACGACGATGGCGGTGGTGTTCGGTCCGCTGGGCGCGCTGCTGCTCTGGCTGGCCCTGCGCCGTGCGCCGGAGCGGGCGGAGGGTTAAGACCCGACAGGACGCAAAAAAGGGGCGGCGCGGTGATTACCGCGCCGCCCCTTTTCGTATCTCAGGCGATGGAGTTCAGGATCGTGCGCCAGGGTTCGGGCAGCGGCGTCGGGCGGCGACTGTCCCGGTCGACATAGACGTGGGTGAACTGCCCTTCCGCTGCCGGTTCCTCTGCTCCTTCGACGAAGACGCCGAGGTGATAGGTCACGCTGCTGGAGCCGAGCCGCGCCACTTTCAGGCCGATCTCCACCATCTGCGGAAACTCTACCGAAGCGGCATAGCGGCACCCCGTTTCGACCACGAGGCCGATGGGGTTGCCGTTCTCGATGTCGAGCAGGCCGACTTCGATCAGCCAGGCGTTCACGGCCGTGTCGAACCACGAATAATAGACCACGTTGTTGACGTGGCCGTAGACGTCGTTGTCGTGCCAGCGGGTGCTGATCGGGGTGAAATGGTGATAGGCGCCGCGCGGACGCAGGGGGGCACGGCTCACAGTGCAGCCTCATAGAGTTGGCGCGCGTCACTCTGCGTGATCGTGCGCGGGTTGTTTTTCAGCAGGCGTTCCTGCAGCATGGCGTCGGCGGCAAGCTGGTCGAGGTCGGCCGAACTCACGCCCACGGCGGAAAGCCGCGCGGGCATCCCGGCACGCGCCGCCATCGTGCGCAAGGCTTCGAGCAGCCCCTGTGCCTGCGCCTGCTGGCCAAGCCCTTCCAGTGCGGGATCGACCAATGGGCCAAGCTCGGCATAGAGCGGCATCGCCGCGCTCATGTTGAAAGCCAGGACATGCGGCAGCATCAGCACGTTGGAAAGGCCATGCGGCACGTGGAAACGCCCGCCGAGGGGATAGGCAAGGGCATGAACCCCTGCCACCGGCGCATTGGAAAAGGCGACTCCGGCGAGATGGGCGCCCAGCAGCATCGCCTCGCGCGCGGCGACATTGCCGGGTTCCTCGCAGGCGAGCAACAGGTTGGCCGCCAGCAGCCGCAGCGCTTCGCGTGCCAGCAGGTCGGACAGCGGGTTCTTGAGGTGGATCGAGGTATAGGCCTCGATCGCGTGCACCATTGCGTCCATGCCGGTGGCGGCGGTAACGTGGCGCGGCAGGCCCAACGTCAGCGCCGGGTCGAGCACGGCGTGCCCGGCGATGAGAGCTTGCGAGGATACACCGCGCTTCTCGTCCCCGGGAAGGGTGATGATCGAGACCGGGGTGGCTTCCGATCCGGTGCCCGCCGTCGTCGGCACCAGCACCAGCGGCAGGCCTTTGGCCCGGGCATTGCCGACGCCCCAGATTGCGTCGAGATCGTCGCCGGAGCCCAGCAGGTAGGCGGCCAGCTTGGCGACATCCATCGGGCTGCCGCCGCCGAAACCGACGACGCTGCCCGCGCCGCTTTCACACCCGAGCGCGACCACGGCTTCCAGCGTTGCGCGCGAGGGATCGGCTTCCACTTCGCTCGCTACCGTGACCTCCCGCCCCGATGCGCGCAGCGCCGCCAGCGCGCTTTCGGCAAGGCCGAGGCTGACGATCTGGCGGTCGGTCACGAACAGCACCGGGCCTGCCGGCAGCAGGTCGGCAATCCGGTCCGCGCTGCCCGCGCCGCTGATGAGGCGTGGGCCATAGGAAAAGGCGAAGGCGCCGCTCACGCCACGGGCTCTTCGGTGGCGGTCGCCTGTTGGCGCAGCAGCGGCGAGATGGAGAAGCCTTCGGGCATGCTCTTGGCGTAGCGCTCCAGTCCGGCGACGATCTTGGCAAAGCCTTCGCGTTCGGCCCAGAACATCGGGCCGCCGGTCCAGCGCGGCCAGCCATAGCCGTAGAGCCAGACCACGTCGATGTCGGAGGAGCGCTGGGCGATGCCTTCCTCCAGGATCTTCGCGCCTTCGTTGACCATGGTGTAGAGCGTGCGGACGACGATTTCCTCGTCGCAAATGGCGCGCGGGGTTACGCCTTCACGCTTGCGGAACTCCTCGATCAGCGCGGCGACCACGGGCGATGAACTGCGCTTGCGGGCGGCGTCGTAGTCGTAGAAACCGGCGCCGGTCTTCTGGCCCCAGCGGCCCTGCGCGCAGAGCGCGTCCTTCAGGTCGTCGATGCGTTCGGGATCGCGGTGCCAGCCGATATCGACCCCTGCAAGGTCGGTCATCTGGAACGGGCCCATCGGCATGCCGAAATCGGTGTGGACCTTGTCCACCTGTTCGGGGCTGGCGCCTTCCATGACCAGGGACAGCGCATTGTCCTGCCGGGGAATCAGCATGCGGTTGCCGATGAAGCCGTAGCACACGCCGGCCACCACCGGCACCTTGCCGATCTTCTGGCCGAGCGCCATGATCGTGGCGAGCACGTCGGGTGCCGTCTTGGCGCCGCGCACGACTTCGACCAGCTTCATGACATTGGCGGGCGAGAAGAAGTGCATGCCCAGCACGTCCTGGGGCCGCGAGGTGCAGGCGGCGATGGCATCGACGTCGAGGTAGGAGGTGTTCGAGGCGAGGATCGCGCCGGGGCGGGCCACTGCGTCAAGCCGCCCGAAGACCTGCTTCTTCACCTCCATGTTCTCGTAGACGGCCTCGATCACCAGGTCGCATTCGCCCAGGGCGCCGAACTCCAGCGTGGGGGTCAGCAGGGCCATCGCGGCTTCGACCTGAGCGGTGGTCAGGCGGCCCTTGGCGGCAGTGGCTTCGTAGTTCTTGCGGATCAGCGCGGCGCCGCGCTCAAGCGCTTCGGCGCTGGTCTCGACCATGGTGACCGGCAGGCCCGCCGAAAGGAAGTTCATGGCGATGCCGCCACCCATGGTGCCCGCGCCGATCACGCCGACGCGGCCCACGGGCCGCTTGGCGATGTCCTTGGGCAGGTCTTCGATCCGGGCTGCGCTGCGCTCTGCGAAGAAGGCGTGGCGCAGGGCTTGCGACTGTTCGCCCGAGACGAGTTCGAGGAACAGGCGGCGCTCGGTGGCAAGGCCCTCGGCCAATGGCAGAGTGGCTGCGGCCTTGACGGCTTCGACGCAGGCGAACGGGGCGGTGAGGCCCCTGAACAGGCGGGGATTGGCCGCGACAAAGGCATCGGCGCTGGCCGCGTCGCCGGAAACCGCGCGCGCGCTGGTCGGGCGGGCGGGAGAGTTCGCAAAGGCGGCGGCGGCATCGAACAGGCCTTCGGCGCTTTCGACTACCATGTCTACCAGACCGCTGGCTGCTGCGGTGCTGGCGGAGACGGGATCGCCCGAGACGATCATCTTCAGCGCGGCTTCCACGCCGACAAGGCGCGGCAGCCGCTGGGTGCCGCCTGCGCCGGGCAGGATGCCCAGCTTCACTTCGGGCAGGCCCAGCTTGGCCGAGGCGAGCGCCACGCGGTAGTGGCACGCGAGCGCAATCTCCAGCCCGCCGCCCAGCGCCGTGCCGTTGATCGCGGCGATCACCGGCTTGGGGCAGGTCTCGATCGCGGCAAGAACGTCGGGAAGCTGGGGGTCGGCGAGGGGTTTGCCGAATTCGGAAATGTCGGCCCCGGCGCTGAACAGCTTGCCGCTGCCTGTGACGATTACTGCGCCGACGCTCTGGTCTTCGGCAGCGGCGGCAATGGCCTGCGCCAGCCCGGCGCGCACACCGGCGCCAAGGGCGTTGACCGGCGGATTGTCGATGGTGATCCGAAGGATCGGACCGGTCTTCTCGCTGCGGATCATCGTCTACTCCATGGGAAAAGGGACGCGCGGTGTTCAGCCGGCGTTGAAGGTGGGCGCGCGCTTGGCGCGGAAGGCGGCGACGGCGGCGCGGTGGTCGGCGGTCTGGCCGAGCAGCGGCTGCATCGTCGCTTCGAAATCGAGGAAGGCGTCGAGGCTCATGGCCGGGGCGGCGGCGAATTGGCGCTTGGCCAGGTGGAGCGCGGTAGCGGGGCCGTCCGCGATCATCCGGGCCAGTTCCATGGCGCGGGGCAGCAGCGCTGCGGGCGTCAGCACTTCCATGGCGAGGCCGAGCGCGCGGGCTTCGTCGGAGTGAACCTCGCGGCCCGAATAGACGATTTCCTTCGCGCGCATGGGGTTGATGGCTTGCAGGAACTGCCAGGCAAGCCCGGCATCGGGGGCATAGCCGATGCGGCGGAAAGTGGCGGCAAAGCGCACCCGCTCGCTGGCCAGAACGATGTCGCTGGCCATGGCAAAGCCCCAGGCCGCGCCGATGCAGACGCCGTCGACCGCGGCGATGACCGGTGCGTGGAAGCGGGCGACGGCGCGCGCCATGGCGTGAAGCTGGCGCATGCGGGCAAGGAAGGCGTCGGGCGGTGTCTCGCCCATCTCGCCGATATCCGCGCCGGAACAGAAATTGCCCCCGGTGCCGGTCAGCACTACGGCGCGAATGGCGGGATCGGTTTCCAGTTCGGCAAAGGCGGCGACGAACTCGGCGCGCATCGCCAGAGTGAAGGCGTTCTTCGCGGCAGGCCGGTCGAAAGCGACGACGGCGACGGCGCCGTCACGGGTCAGAGAGATGGACATGCAGCAGGCTTAAGCCTGCGTTCGCCGGGGCAGGGAGGCCCGGCGCACCGGCCGGGCCATATTCACGGATATGATGCTTATGGGTTGGGCGTCACCAGCCCGAATGTCCCGCGCGGGGCTTCGATCAGGGCGAGCAGGGCGTCGAGGCGCTTGGCGGTTTCCGGCGGCAGGGGCGTGTCTTGCGGCTTCTTCGTGATCCCGGCGACCAGCTGCGCGCGCGTCAGCTTCAGCTCCGCAGCCTTGGGAACGCCCGGCCCAACCGGCTGATGCACCAGCACGCCGTTGCGGATCTCGACATGCTCGGCCTGCGCGCTGCCATCAAGCATGAGGTCAAACGCCATCGGTGCCGCCAGCGCCCGTTCGGGCACAAGGCGCACGGCCAGCAGGTCGAGAATGTCGGACAGCGGCATGGCCGGGATCGCCCCCGCCACCGAATCGAAGCCGCCGAACTTCACCCCTTCGCGCAGCTCCTTGGCGCCGGTCAGGAAGGCGTTGCGCCACATCGAGCTGGTGGCCTGATAGCCCTGCTGCTCAAGACTGTCGGCCAGCGCCAGTTTTGCCGCATGGTTGTCCGGCTGGGCGAAGACGAGGCGGGAGAGCAGTTCCGAAGCCCAGCGATAATCGCCCGTATCAATGGCCGCGCGTCCCTTGGTCAGCACCGCTTCCGGCCCGCCCATTGCCTCGACATACTTCGCGCCCGCGGCTTCCGGCGGCAGCGGATTGAGGGTTGCCGGGTTACCGTCGTACCAGCCCAAATAGCGCTGGTAGACCGCCTTGGCGTCATGGCTGAGGGTGCCGTAGTAGCCCTGATTGAACCAGCGGTTCGCCAGCGGTGCGGGCAGCTTGAGGTTTTCCGCGATCTCGGCGCCGTTCAGGCCTTCGTTCATCAGCCGCACCGACTGGTCGTGCAGGTACTTGTACATGTCGCGGTGCGCGCCGAGGTAGTCGAGGATCTTCGCATTGCCCCAGTGCGGCCAGAAGTGCGAGGTGATCAGCGTATCGGTGCGATCGCCGTAGAGCGCGATGGAGCGGGTGAGGTCGTCCGCCCAGGCCTTGGCATCGCGCACTTGCGCGCCGCGCAGGGTGAGGATGTTGTGGAGCGAGGAATTGGCATTCTCGGCCATGTCCAGCACGCGCAGCTGCGGCATGTAGATCGCCATTTCCGCCGGGGCCTCGGTATCGGGCATGTACTGGAATTCCAGATCGATGCCGTCGATGGTCATGGTCTCGCCGGTCTTCGTCACCTCATGCGTGGGCGGCAGCATGTGGACCGAGCCGGTGGCATTGCCCAGCCGGTTGAAGGCGGGGCCGATACCGTCGCTGATGTCGGCCTTGGGGCCGGTGCCGATGAGATGGCCGAAGGCGTAGATCGCGCGGCGGCTCATGGCGGGCCCGGCGATCACGTTTTCCGAGATCGCTTCCTTCAGGAACCCGCCCGGCGCGATGATCGGCACCTTGCGGGCGGTGGCTTCCTCGGGACTGATGACGCCTGCCGCGCCGCCGAAGTGGTCGATGTGCGAATGGGTGTAGATCACGCCCACCACCGGCTTGTCGCCGAGCTTGGCCCGCACGAGGTCCATGGCTGCCCTGGCGCTTTCCACCGTGGTTAGCGTGTCGATCACGAGGTAGCCGGTCTTGCCGAGCACGACGGTCAGGTTCGCCAGCTCTATCCCGCGCACCTGATAGACGCGGTCGGTCACCTTGAAGAGCCCGGATTGCGAGAGCAGCTGGGCATTGCGCCAGAGGCTGGGGTTCACCGTGTCCGGGCGCGGGCCCTTGAAGATGTCCAGTTCCTTGAGGTCGCGGATGCGCTTGCCGTCCGGCTTGGCGATCTCGCCGCCCGGAATGCCGGCGATGAAGCCGCGCGTGGCAAGGTCGAAGTCCTCCTTGTCGTTCCACGGCAGGCTGGCGGTGGTTTCCTCGAAGTAGCGCAAGGTCGCGGCGGAAGCGGGTTTTTGTGCGGCATCGTCTTGCGCGCTCAGGCTGTCGGCGCAGCCAAGGGCGAGAAGCGAAACGGCAGTGATTGCCGCCTGGAAGCGAGTGCGGTGGGCCATGGATATCCTCTCTTGCGACCGCGACGAGCCCTCACGACTGCGCCTTCGATATGCCGAATGCACTGTCGGGATGCTGCCATGCGAGGCAAATCTGCCCGGGCGCGCGCAGCGTCTTTCCCGCTTGTGATATTCTCCCGAAGCGTTCCGGTTAAGGCCGAGGATCGCGCATCGCCTTGCTAGGCCGGGGAAAACCCAGCGAGGATAGCCGATGACCAGACCTGCCTACATTTGCGACGCGGTGCGCACCCCGATCGGCCGCTACGGCGGCGGGCTGGCGGCGATCCGTGCCGACGATCTGGGCGCGGTGCCGCTGCGCGCGCTGCTGGCGCGCAATCCTTCGCTCGATCCGGCGGCGGTGGAGGAAGTGTTCTACGGCTGCGCCAACCAGTCGGGCGAGGACAACCGCAATGTCGCGCGCATGAGCCTGCTGCTGGCGGGGCTCCCCCACACGGTGCCCGGTGTCACGCTCAACCGCCTTTGCGCATCGGGCCTCGAAGCCGTGGGCGCCGCCGCGCGGGCGGTGGCCTTGGGCGAGATGGAACTGGCTTTCGCGGGCGGCGTCGAGAGCATGACGCGGGCGCCTTTCGTCATGGGCAAGGCGGACAGTGCTTTCGGCAGAAGCCAGAAGATCGAGGATACGACGATGGGCTGGCGCTTCGTCAATCCCGCGCTCGATGCGGCCTATGGCACCGAAACGATGCCGCGCACGGGGGAGAACGTGGCGAAGGATCATGGTATCTCGCGCGAGGATCAGGACCGTTTCGCCTTGCGCAGTCAGGAGCGCGCGGCGGCGGCACAGGAGGCGGGATACTTCGCGGAAGAGATCGTCGTCACGCCGGTGCCTGGGCGCCGGAGCGGGGATATCGTCGAAGTCTCGGTGGACGAACATCTGCGGCGTGGCACTACGCTGGAGACGCTGGCGCGGCTGAAGCCGCTGTTCGAGCCGGGCGGCACCGTCACGGCGGGTAATGCCTCGGGCATCAACGACGGCGCGGCGGCGCTGATTATCGCCAGCGAGGAGGCGGTGAAGGCGCATGGGCTGACGCCGCGCGCGCGGATCCTCGGCATGGCCTCGGCAGGCGTGGAACCTCGGGTGATGGGGATCGGGCCGGTTCCGGCAACGCGCAAGCTCATGGCGCGGCTGGGGCTGGGCATCGGCGATTTCGATGCCATCGAACTCAATGAGGCGTTCGCCAGTCAGGCGCTGGCGGTGCTGCGCGAACTGGGCCTTGCCGACGATGCCCCGCAGGTAAATGCCAATGGCGGGGCGATTGCACTGGGCCATCCGCTGGGTATGTCCGGCGCACGGCTGGCGCTGACGCTGGTGCATCAGCTTGAACGGACGGGCGGACGCCGGGGCCTTGCAACGCTGTGCATCGGCGTGGGCATGGGACTGGCCCTTGCGGTCGAGCGGGTCTGAGAGGGAGATTGAACTCATGGCTTTCACCCAATTTCTCCGTCAGCAGTGCTACATCGATGGGGCATGGTGCGACGCCGACAGCGGGGCCACGTTCGAAGTGACCGACCCCGGCAGCGGCGCGGTGCTGGGCACGGTGCCGAAGATGGGCGCGGACGAGACGGATCGCGCCATCGATGCCGCCGAACGCGCGCTTCCCGCATGGCGCGCCAAGACGGCCGGCGAACGCTCGAAACTGATGCGCAAGCTCTTCGACCTGATGATCCAGCATCAGGATGACCTCGGCGAACTGCTCACCCGCGAGCAAGGAAAGCCGCTGGCCGAAGGGCGCGGCGAGATCGCCTATGGCGCCAGCTTCATCGAATGGTTCGCCGAAGAGGCCAAGCGCGCCTATGGCGACACCATTCCCGGCCACGCCGCCGACCGCCGCATCGTCGTCATCAAGCAGGGCGTCGGCGTTGTCGCCGCGATCACGCCCTGGAACTTCCCCAATGCGATGATCACCCGCAAGCTCGGGCCCGCGCTGGCTGCGGGCTGCACGATCGTCATCAAGCCCGCTTCGGCCACGCCCTATTCGGCACTTGCCATCGCGCATCTGTGCGAACTGGCGGGCATTCCCAAGGGCGTCGTCAATGTCGTGACCGGCAGCGCCGGGCAGATCGGCAGCGCGCTGACAGCCAGCCCCAAGGTCGCCAAGCTGACGTTCACCGGCTCCACCGAGATCGGCCGCGACCTGCTGCACGAATGCGCCGGGACGATCAAGAAGACCTCGATGGAACTGGGCGGCAATGCGCCGTTCCTCGTGTTCGACGATGCCGATGTCGATGCCGCGATCGACGGCGCGATGATCTCCAAGTTCCGCAACGGCGGCCAGACCTGCGTGTGCACCAACAGGTTCTACGTGCAGGACGGTGTCTACGACGCATTCGTCGAGAAGCTGGCCAGGCGCGTCTCCGCCATGAAAGTCGGCTACGGCATGGATGCGGGCACCGAAGTCGGCCCGCTGATCGACGAGAAGGCGGTCGAGAAGGTGGAGGAGCACCTTCAGGACGCCATTGCCGGCGGCGCCACCGTACTCGCGGGCGGCCAGCGCAACGCGCGCGGCGGTTCGTTCTTCAACCCCACCGTGGTGGCGGGCGTGAAGCCGGACATGAAGCTGGCGCGCGAGGAGACTTTCGGACCGCTCGCCGGTGTGATCCGCTTCACCGACGAGGCCGATGCCATCCGCATGGCCAACGATACCGAGTTCGGCCTTGCAAGCTACTTCTACGCCCGCGACCTCAGCCGCGTCTGGCGCGTGGCCGAGGCGCTGGAGGCGGGCATGGTGGGCATCAACACCGGGCTGATCTCCACCGAAGTGGCGCCGTTCGGCGGGGTCAAGCAGTCCGGCCTCGGGCGTGAGGGCTCGCACTACGGCCTGGATGACTACATGGAGGTCAAATACCTCTGCATGGGCATCACGCCGGCTTGAACTTGACTGGAGGGGGACGTGCCGCCAGACGCGGGGCTGGCCCAGTGGTTCGCTTCTGACATTTGCTACCCTATCGGAAAGGGCGCGCTCAAATGTCAAAATCAATCCACTAGCGGAGATACGTGTCATGACCACCCACGCCCCCCTCTCGTTCCAGCCGCGCGAAGCGGTCGGTCCCGCCTATTCGCGCAGTGCGATCGCGGAGGCGCAAAAGCTGTCGTGGCAAGCGCTCGAGCGCATCGCCGCGCTTGTCCGTCCGGGCATGACCGAGGCCGAGGTACGCGTGGCGGGTGAGGCGATCCTCACTGAAATGGGCATGGAGCGTACCTGGCATCCACTGCTCGTGCGTTTCGGAGCCAACACCCTCAAGATATTCAGCGACCGCAGCGAGGGTGATGCGGTGCTTGGCGAAAACGACATCTTTTTCATCGACATGGGGCCGGTATTCCTCGGGCACGAAGGTGACGTCGGGGCGACCTACACGGTGGGCAGCGACGCCGAGATGCAGGCCTGTGCCGAGGCTGTGCGTGTGCTGTTCGATCGTGTTCGCGCGATCTGGGACCATGGCGCGGTATCCGGCCGCGCGCTCTACGAACGCGCGGAAGAAGAAGCCCGCGCGATGGGCTGGGTGCTCAATATCGACATCAAGGGGCACCGGGTGAGCGACGATCCGCACTCGGTCCACAAGGGTGGCAACCTCGGTGATTTTGATGCGGTGCCCGGCAAGGGGCTGTGGATCCTCGAGATGCAGATCCGCCACCCGAAGCGTCCTTTCGGCGCGTTCTACGAGGACCTGCTCGCCTGAAAACGGCCGCTGGACGGAGCATTTGCCCCGACCAGCGGCAGGGTGGGTTCGTTCAGGCCGGCGGGATCGTCAACCGCCGACGCGGGACGGATCCGGGGCACCGGCATCGGGGCGAGTGGCGGCATCCGTCACGTCCGCGGGGGCCTGCGAGGTCTTGGGCGGCGTGCCGAGTTGGGGGTACTTGATGCCGAGCTGGTCGAGGTAGCTCGGGTACTTGTCCTGCTTATAGTAGTATTTCTCCATCTCGGGACGCATGCGCTTCATCACTTCGGCGTTGAGCCAGATGGCGGGGGTATCGCTGGCGGTGATCACCGGATCGTAGTGCTGGTCCTTGTTCTGGACGTCCTTGAAATAGGCCTTGGCGTCCGCCAGCAGTTGCGGCCGGGTCATCAGGTCGATCACCGTCATCGCCACCGCCTTGGCGCCCGCGACCGCGCCCTTGTGGGCGATCGGCGTGGCCATCGCCACCGCCGAGGTGAGGTTGTGGCCGATAATGTTGGGAATGTTCGAGGGGTAGCGCACGGTGATCGTGGGCACCGTCCACATGATGTCGCCGATGTCGTCCGAGCCGCCGCCGATCGAACGCGGGCGGTTCTCGGGGGTGGAGAGCGGATCGACGCTGTCGTGCAGCGGCTCCACCTTGCGCTCGAAGTTGACCTGCGCGGCCTTGGCGAAGGCCTGGTCGTCTGCCGTCCACTTGGGCATGCCGACGGCTTCGATATTGGCCTGCGCCGCCTCGGCCATCGGCTTGTTGCCGAAGTTGGGAGCGGCATAGCCGAGGATTCGGCGCGAAACCGTGGTGCCGGTGGCCATCGCGGCGGCATCGGCGATGGTGTTGCCGGTATCATAGAGCGAGCGGACGGCGTCGAAGGTGCGATCGCGGAAGAAGTACCAGACCTTGGCCTCGCCCGGCACGACGTTGGGCTGGCCGCCGCCTTCGGTGATGACGTAGTGCGAGCGCTGGGTCACCGGCAGATGCTCGCGGCGGAAATTCCAGGCCACGTCCATGAGTTCGACCCCGTCGAGCGCGCTTCGGCCGTCCCAGGGGTCGCCGGCGGAATGCGCGGTCCGGCCCTTGAAGGTGTATTCGACGGAGACCATGCCGTTCATGCCCATCTCGCCATAGGCCGTGCCGAACGATGTGCCGACATGGGCGAAGATGTTGGCATCGACGTCCTTGAACAGCCCGGCACGCACGAAGTAGGCCTTGGAGGCGAGGTTCTCCTCGGCAATACCAGGCCAGACCATGATGCGACCGGGGATGTGGTGCTTGATCATCACGTTCTTGGCGGCGATGGCTGCCGCGATCATCATCGGCATGCCCGAATTGTGGCCTTCGCCGTGGCCCGGAGCGCCTTCGACAATCGGCTTGGCGTAAGGCAGGCCGGGGTATTGCGAGACGCCCAGCAAGTCGTCGATGTCACTGCCCAGCGCGATCGTCGGGCCGCCGGTGCCGGTGCCCCAGGTGGCGGTGAAGGCGGTGGGAATGCCGGCGACCCCGCGTGTCACCTTGAAGCCGTTCTTTTCAAGGATGTCCGCGAGATAGGCAGAGCTTCTGAACTCCTGGAAGCCGGGCTCGGCGAAGCTGAACAGCGAATCCACGCCTTGCTGGATCATTTTGGCATGGGCATCGACATCGGCGGCGGCTTCCTGCTTGAGCGCGGCGGCATCGGCGCTCTGGGCGGTGGCAATGCCGGGAGCGAGGCTCGCGATGGCGGCGGCGGAAAGCGCGAGGGCAGCGAGGGTCCGGGTCTTGCGGGTGAACTGGATCATGTCATCGAACCTTGCAAAAGTGGGAAAAACACAGGTCAGGCCGGCGGGGACAACGGCCCCGCCGGGGATCACAGCGAGACGGAGATCGAAAGGCGGTAGGTCCGTCCGATCACGTCGTAGAGCGACCGGTTGGTCTGGGCGTAGGCGGGCACGTTGTTGCCGCTCGGGCCGTTGCCGATCAGTTCGGGCGCACGGTTGAGCAGGTTGTTGACCACCACCGAGAGCGTTGCCTCGCGCCCGGCGCTGCGCAGCTTCACGCTGGCCGAAGTGTCGAAGTAGATCGCGCCATTGATGTGGTTGTTGTTGATCGTGCGGTACTGCGTGGTCGAGGCCGGGCAGCTGGAGGTGCACTCGATATAATCGTTGCCGTAGACTCCATCGCTGAAGCCGCGGGTGACGAAGTTGAGCGTCACCGGGTCGATGTCGTAGAAGGCGCTGATGCGATAGACCCAGCTGGGTGAGGAGTAGCTGCCCGAGAGGCTGCCGCCGTTGACACCGGCATAGTCGATCGGGAAGACGCCATTGTCGACCACGTTCGAGATGTAGTGGGTGAGATTGGCAGAAATGCTGAAGTTTCCGGGGATCTTCTCGGAAATGGCGGACATCGCGGTGCGATAGCTGGCGGCAACGTCGAAGCCCTTTTCGCGCTGGCTGGCGAAGTTGAACGGCTGGATGGTGATCGTGCTGAGGGCGCCGCCCGAATAGACGATGTTGGCGCAGTAGTCGGCCAGGCCAAGCTCGTAGCAGTTGTCGACCGTGTTCTGCGACGTGACCGAGCCGATCGCGTCGGTGATCTTGATGTCGTAATAGTCGAACGAGGCGGTGAAGCCGGGCAGGAAGCGCGGCGAGACAACGACGCCCGCGGTCCAGGTATTGGCCTTCTCGGGCTTGAGGTTGGGATTGCCGACGGTGTTCTCGATGAACTGCTGCGAGCCGGTCAGCGGCGCATTGTCGGGCAGGATCACGGTATTGGTGCGCGCGGTGCCGGCGGCGAAGAGTTCCTGCAGGTTGGGCGCGCGGATATCGTGGCTGTAGGTGCCGCGCAGCTTGATGTCCGGGATCGGCTGCCAGGTCGCGCCGATCTTGTAGGTGGCCACGCCGCCCGAGGTCGAATAGTCGGTATAGCGGCCGGCGGCGTCGATGTCGAAGCCGGTGAAGACCGGGACCGAGAGTTCGACGAAGCCTTCCTTGACGTTGTAGGCCCCCTTGTTGACGAGATAGTTGCCGTAGAGCCATCCCGAGTTGAACTGGGACTCTACCGATCCGTTGATCGATTCCCTGCGCCATTCGCCGCCGAAGGCCACGGCCACCGGGCCTGCGGGCATGTCGAACAGCTGGGTGTTGAAGCTGACTGCGCCGACATCCTGCTTGATCGTCTGGTCGCGCTGCGGCTGCGCGTCGCCGTAGATATAGGCAAGCGCTTCGGCCGAAGGACCGTCGGTACCGAGGCGGTCGATCGGCACGCAGCCGTTGCCGGGATCGGTGATGGTCGAGCGGCAGACGATCTGGCCGTTGTAGAGCACCGCGTCCTGCGCCAGCGCCATGCGCGCGGTGTTCCAGGTGTTGATCAGCTCTTCGTGGGACTTGGTGATGCCGTGCTGGAAATAGGCGTTGAAGGTCCAGTCGCGGCTCAGCGCGTTGAAGCTGCCGTCGGCGCCGCCGACATAACGGTAGACTTCGCGGGTATTGTTGCTGCCCGGCACCGGGAAGCCGGCATTGCTGGTGCCGATGGTGATCGACGACAGGTTGTTTGCCGCCATCGCCGCGGCCACTTCGGGATATTGGGTCAGCAGATAGGCGTTGTCCGACTTGATCGAGACGCCGGTGCTGGGGGTCTGCTGGTAGTCGCTGATGCCGTGATAGCGATTGTAGGATACCTGACCGAAGATCTCGATCGAACTCGTCACGTCGAACGAGGTACGGTTGAAGACCGAGATCCTGCTTTCATCGGGAAGCAGTGAATTGGTGCCGACATGTCCGGCCAGCGTTACGTCGGTATCGCCGCCGATCATGTAGGGGCTGGAGGTGGAACTGTAGGTGCCGTAGTCGAGTTGCCCGGTCTGCCCCTCGCCCAGGAAATAGGTGCCCTTGAGCGCGCCGGACGTGATCAGGCCGCCAGCCGTGTAGGTATAGGGGGCATAGCCCGAACCGACCAGGCGTTCGGGCTCGCCGTTGGAGGCGGTGTAGTTCGGGTTGGTGATCTGGAAATAGGCGCTGTCGTTCCAGCTGCGCTTGATCGAGGTGACCGGATTCTGCTTGAAATAGCTGCCGTTGAGCAGGATGTGCAGCCGGTCGTCGAGCAGCGACAGGCCCGCGGTGGCGCCAAGCCGGTAGTTGAAACCATCGCCGTAGGTCGACAGGCCCTCGTCGGCGGTGACCTTGAGGCCGGTGAACTTCTTGTTGAGAATGAAGTTGATGACGCCGCCGACCGCATCCGAGCCATATTGCGCCGAAGCGCCGCCGGTCACCACTTCGACGCGCTCGACCAGGTCCTGCGGGATGGTGTTGACGTCGACCGTGCCGTTCACGCTCGAGGCAACCGAGCGCTGGCCGTCGAGCAGCACCAGCGTGCGGCCCGCGCCGAGGCCGCGCAAGTTGACCGAGGCGATGCCTGCGTTGCCGTTGGAAAGGCTGCCTGAACTGTTGGCTGAAGTGCTGCCAGCGGTGATGGCGGGAAGCTGGTTGACGAAGTCGGAGATGTTGGCCGGTTTCTGGGCGTTGATTTCCTGCGCTCCCAGCACTGTCACCGGGGTCGGCGCGCTGTAGCCGTCGCGCACGATGCGGCTGCCGGTGATGACGATATCGCCTGCGGGTGCGGCGGCTTCATCGCCGCCGGTGGTCGCGGCGGTGTCCTGGGCGTGTGCCGCAGCGGCGCCCAGCGCCAGCGATGCGGCGCCGGCAAGCAGCGTCAGGCGGGCATGGGCAAGCGTGCGAGCCCGATGGAACCGCGCCCCGGAATGGTTCACAGGATAGGCGGTCGTGCTGGAAAACATAATGGGCCCCCTCATAGGCAGTCTTCACGACGCTTCCGGGCACACCTTCTCCCCGTCGCGCAGCCCCTCCATTGCAAGGGCAGGCTTCGCCACGAGCGCCTTGTCCGTTGTGGTCAGGGCGCCATTTCTGTTCTGTTATATGTTTACGCGACCCGAAGACGCTGGAGGGCGCTTATGGCCATTGTGTGCTACAGTCTTGTTCAGTCGCTTACATAGGTTTGGTTATATTATCATTTAAAAAACGTCTAGATGTGATTGAACATTTCATGCTGTTGTCAAAATATATAACATAACTACGCTGAAGCATCCTTGCTCATTTTGCCGAATTGCGCAGCCTCCGCGCTGGAATCCATCACGATCGTGCCGTCGCGCGCAGGATTTCGGCACGCTGCGCGGCAGGGCCTTGGGGTTTCAAACCGTCTCGATCGACCGATGGCGCTGTAGATTCGCCGCGCCTGCGCCGGAGCCGAACAGCACCGGCGGCAGTGTCCGCTCCAGCACCTTGCGCATGACGAAGCTGCTACGGATCTTGGCGACATGGGGAAGGGTGGAGAGTTCGCGGCGGTAGACCTTGTCATAATCCTCGAACGAGCGGACGTGAACGAACATCAGGAAGTCCGTTTCCCCCGAAATGAAGCTGCAATAGGACATCGATGGGCAGGCAACGACCGCCTGCTCGAATTCGTTGAGCACATGTTCGGCCTGGGACGTCAGTTCGATCATGATGATGACGACCATGTTGAGGTCGAGCGTGCCCATGTCGAGTTGCGCGTTGTAGCCCTTGATGACGCCGCGTTCTTCCAGCAGCTTGCGGCGGCGGGCCACGGCGGTGCTGGAAAGGTGCACGCGTTCGCCCAGTGCCACGTCCGACATGCGACCGTCTTGGGATAGCTCCTGCAAGATGCGATAGTCGGTCCTTTCGATCTCTATCATCTTCGACTTTCCCCTGCTTTTGATCGTTCTGCACATGAATCGATCAATACCCGTGTGAAAATTGCCGCACTTTGATGGGTTACGCATGCTTTGTTGTGATAGCTTGATCGCAGCGGCACGAAAGATTGTCGTACAGGGTCCGGATGGCGCAAGGCCGGGGTTTTCGCCGTGAATTTCAGGGAGATATTACATGCCGTGTCGCACCTCGCGTCATTCTTCGCGCCGTTCGCGCGCCGCGACGCTTGCCTTCCCGTTGGGGTTGTTGCTGGGCGGGGCCGCGCTGCCCCTTGCCGCCATGGCGGCTCCGGTGACGGTGGCTTCGAGCGATGGCGCCTTGCTGCCGGTCAGCGTCGACAAGGAGAGCGGGCGCATCCTGCTCAAGCTGCCTGCGCCCGACAAGGACGGCGTGAGTGGGCGTTTTCTTTATGCCACGGCGCTCAAGGTCGGCCTCGGTTCTGCCCCGGTCCGGCTTGACCATGGCATGTTGGGGGATACGCAGTTGCTCGCCTTCCGGCGCTTTGGCAGGAAGGTGGCGATCACTTACGAGAACCCGCGTTTCCGCGCGAGTGGTGCTGCCGAAATCGAAAAGGGCGCACGCGAGAGCTTTCCCTTCAGCACGGTGGGCATGGTCGATGTTGTCGCCGCCGATGCCGACGGCGCGGTGACGATCGACATCGCGCCGTTCCTCACCCGTGACACGATGAATATCACTCGCGCGCTGGGCCAGGACGCCAAGGGCTGGAAGCTGGACGAGAGCCTGAGCGCCGCAGACCCTTCCGCCGTCAAGGTGTTTCCCGACAATATTGAACTGGAGGCGGTGCAGACCTATTCCAATGACAGTCCCGGCAAGGAAGTGGACAATATTGCCCCGGACGGCCGCAAGGTCAGCTTTGTCGTGCATCACTCGCTGGTCAGGCTGCCGGATGCTGGCTTCACCGTGCGCCGGTTTGACATCCGTTCCGGCTCGCACGGTACTCAGGTTTACGATTTCGGCACTCCGCTTGGCGAGGATGTGCAGTATCAGCTCGCGAACCACTTCCGTCTCGACAAGCTCGATCCCGCAGCATCGCGTTCCAGGGTGCGCAAGCCGATCGTCTTCTATATCGACCGAGCGGCTCCCGAGCCGATCCGGACCGCGCTGGCCGAAGGTGTGGCGTGGTGGAACCAGGCTTTCGATGCGGCGGGCTACATCGATGCGTTCCAGGTCAGGATCCTGCCGCCCGATGCCGATCCGCAGGACGTGCGCTACAATGTCGTCAACTGGGGTGACCGCCTGACCCGCAGTTGGTCCTATGGCGGCGGCGTGATCGACCCGCGCACCGGCGAGATCATCAAGGGTAACGTGGTGCTGGGCGCGCTGCGCGTGCGGCAGGATGTCATCCTCTACGAAAGCCTTGTCGGCACCGCGCAGGAGAATACCGGCGGGCCGAACGATCCAGTGCGGATCGCTCTCGCCCGCATCAGCCAGCTCGGTGCACACGAAGTGGGCCATGCCATCGGCTTCGTGCACAATTTCGAAGGCTCGACCCAGGATCGCACCTCGGTGATGGACTATCCGATTGCCCGGATGAACGTCATGGACGGCAAAATCGACCTTGGCGATGCCTATGCCAGCGGCATCGGCAGCTGGGACAAGTTCACTGTCGACTGGCTCTATGGCCAGCCGCAGCCGGGGCAGGACCACGACAAGGCTGCCGCCGCCAAGGCGCTGGCGATCCAGCAGGCCGGGATGCGCTATATGACCGATATCGACGGGCGTAGCGCCGACCTCGGGGTGCCGGGCGACAGCATGTGGACGGACGGCGCGGACGAAGCCCCTGACCTCCAGCACATCATGGAAGTGCGCCGCATCGCCATGAACAATTTCGGCCCGGCTGTCCTGCGTCCGGGCGAAGCGCTGTCCAACTTGCGGCGCAAGTTCGTGCCGATGTGGCTGCTCCATCGCTACGAGATCGACGCCGTCGGCAAGCTGGTGGGCGGTGTGAACTACACCTATGCGGTGGCTGGCGACGGCAGCGCGCTGCCCACGCCTGCGGCGGCGGACAAGCAGGAGGCCGCGCTTTCGGCGCTGCTGGCGACGCTTTCCGAAAAGGAGCTGACCGTACCGGCGCGGCTGCTGCCCCTGTTGTCCTACGGCGTCAACGGGCGCGGGGATGCGCAGTTCGATACCGAAGTGCTCGATACGGCCGGGGCTTCCGCGTTCGATCCGCTGGTGGCGGCCGACGTCGCCGCGCAAGTCACGCTGGATTCGCTGCTGGCGCCGGCGCGGCTGACCCGCGTCTATCTCCAGCACCAGAACGAAGCATCGCTGCTGGGCGTCGATGAACTGGTCGACAAGCTGATCGCGGCGACGCTCGATGGGCGCAGTTCGGCGGTCGGGCGGCGGATCGCCTATCGTACGCTGGTTTCGATCGCCCGGGCCGCGCACGACAAGGACATGCCCGGCGACATTGCCGCGATCCTCACCGACAAGCTTCACGAGCAAGCGCGCGGCCTCGCGAAAGTGAGCGGCAGCGGCGAGGACGCTCGCTGGGCACGGGGAACGGCGCGGATGCTCGAGGACAAGGACGCCCTTGCCCGCGCCATCGCCCCCGGCGCGGCCCCGGCGATCCCGCCCGGCATGCCAATCTGATCGCTGGCCGTGGAGGCTGCCGGTCGCGTACGGGACCGGTGGTTTCCGGCCTTGCCGGTGTTCGGGGCGGGCAGACATTCCGGCCCATCCACGCTACGCTGGCCGAGATGACGAAGCCAGCACCCTTGCCCTCCATCGACACGGCAGAACGCCCCCTGACCGTGGCCATTCTGCTGTTCCGGGACGTGGAAGTGCTCGATTTCGCGGGGCCTTACGAGGTCTTTTCGGTCGCAGCGCGGATCGCTCCGCGCAGGCCAGGGCAGGAGCACGGGCCCTTCTCAGTCGTCACCATCGCGGAGACGGCAGCGCCAGTGTCCGCGCGTCACGGGCTGAAGGTCATGCCGGATCATGCCTTCCACGATGCGCCGCGATGCGACGTGGTGATCGTGCCCGGCGGGATTGTCGACGAACCGCTGGCCAATCCCGTCACGCTGGATTGGCTGCGCCGGACCGCTGGTCAGGCGGCCCTGACCGCCTCGGTCTGCACCGGGGCTTTCATCCTCGCGAGGATCGGACTTCTCGATGGGCGGGAGGCCACGACCCACAGGGACGACATCCCGGAAATGCGGCGGATGTTCCCCGCCGTCCGGGTGGTGGAGGGCGTGAGCTTTGTCGATCAGGGCGCCATTGTCACCTCGGCGGGGATCTCCGCCGGGATCGACATGAGCCTGCACCTTGTCGCCCGTTTTGCGGGGCCGGACCTTGCGCGCAGGACGGCCCGGCAGATGCAGTATGAACCTGCCCGGTGATGGGCCCTCCCGGTCAAACGCCTCCCCGGGTCAAAAGCCCCCCGGTCACAAGCCCCCCGGTCACAAGCCCTTGTAGCGGTCGCAAGCGGTAACCGGGTGCAGTGCCGGGCTGCCGTGGCCGGTGTAGACCTCGGTCTTCAGCCATAGTTCTTCGGCGTCGCGCTCGACCTCGGGAATTTCTTTCGACCAGAAGCGCATGATGGCGTTCCAGCGGTAGCCGCGGGCCTTGAGGAGGTCTTTGGCGCCGAACGGGGCGTCGACGGCATTGACGCGGCAGCCCGGCTGCTCGGAGCGGGCGATGAGTTCCGCCATCACCGTGCGGCCGTCCGGCAGGCCGTGCGCCAGCAGGTAGATCAGCGCGAGGATGTCGTTCTCGGCCCGGTGGCCTTCGTAGAACCAGCCACATTGCGAGACGAGGTAAGCCAGCGCCCGCCCGTCGAAACCGAGTTCCAGCCAGTCGGGTTCGGCCATCGAACAGGCCCAGGTCTTGTCGGCGATGGCGGGCAGACGCCGGTCGACAAAGGGCCGGTCGAATGCGGCATTGTGGGCAACGATGAGGTCTGCCGAGGCGAGGATGTCGATGGCTGCCGCTTCGTCGATCGCCTGTCCTTCGAGCGTGGCATTGGTGAGACCGGTCAGCTTGGTGATGCGCGGATCGAGCGCGCGCTCGGGGTCTTCGCGCCAGACGCGGGGCTGTCCGACCTGTACGATGCGTCCGGCGTCATCGTAGCGGAAACGCTGGACGGCGAGTTCGATGATGCGGTCCGCCTCGTGGTCGAGCCCGGTCGTCTCGACGTCGAGGGCAACGCCGATGCGGCCCTCGCTGCCGGGGCGCGGGACGTGGAAGCGCGCAATCGGGCGCAGCTTGCGCAGCACGCGGTAGTCCTCGCTGGTGGCGAGAAAGTCGGCCGCGCGGGCAAGATCGTCAACGGATGCCGCGCGGGGGGCTGCGGCTTGGGGGGAGGCAGGCATTGGAACAATCGATAGCGGCCCGCGCCGGTCAGGAAAAGGTGGCAGCGGAGCAGGGTGGGGCGGTAGCGGTTACATCCGGCGGTCGAACACCGCGTGGCCCGCTTTCAGCTGATAGAGCAGTGAGGGCCTATTGGCGCCGGGCTCGCGGCGCTTGGCGCCGCTTTCCTCGATGAAGCCACGCTCCATCACCTTGCGGCGGAAGGCATCGATGTTGAGTGTCTCGCCAAGCGCGATCTCGTAGACGGCGTGGAGTTCGGCAAGGGTGAACTCCGCCTCCAGAAAGCGCGCGGGCAAGTCGGAATAGGCGCCCTTGCCGCGCAGCCGCGCCAGCGCGGCGGCGAGGATCGTGTCATGGTCGAACGGCATGCCGCCCGCCTCGTCCGCAGGCACCAGTTCGAGGCCGGGGGCCTCCAGCGCCGGTTGCAGCGCGGTGAGGGGCGAAAGCGAGAAATAGGCGACGCTGGCAGACCAGCCGCGCGGATCGCGATCGGGACCGGAAAAGGTGGAGAGCTGCTCCACGTAGAGTGCGCTGAGCCCGGCCTTGGCGGTCAGCACACGGCGGGCGCTATCGCCGAGATGGCGGTCCTCGTCAGTGTGGACGTAACCGCCGATCAGCGCCGCGCGGCCCGCGAACGGGGCCTCGGGGCGCAGCGCGCGCAGCACGCAGAGACGGCCATTTGCGAGCGTCAGGGGCACGATGTCGACAGTCAGGATGGGTCGATCAGATGGATTGCTCATAAACTGCATATTGCATCTTATAAATTAAAATGCAAAATGTCGGTTATTGAGTCGGCAGATGGAGACCATACGATGGGACATGGCAACTGGAGCGCGCGGGATTGGGAAGCCTATGCTGCCGGATCGATCCATGGCCGGAGCCGCCGCGAACTGTTCGGCGCGCTGGGCATGGACAAGGCTTTCGACCCCGCCCGGGTGGTTCAGCGCGAATCGCGCGACAGCGCGCAGAACCCGGAAGCGACGCCGATCATCATCGGCGTCGACGTCACCGGATCGATGGGCATGCTCGCCGAGGAACTGGTCGTGCGCGGCCTCAACGAAACGTTCACCGCGCTGATGGACCGCCGTCCGGTAAGTGATCCGCACGTCATGGCCATGGCGATCGGCGATGCCTATTGCGACCGGGCGCCCCTGCAGGTCACCCAGTTCGAGGCCGACTTGCGCATCGTCGAGCAGCTCCGCCAACTCTGGCTGGAAGGCGGTGGGGGCGGCAACGATGGCGAGAGCTATTGCCTTGCCCATGCCTTTGCCGGATTGAAGACGGTGCATGACGCGCAGGAAAGACGCGGTCGCAAGGGTTTCCTGTTCACGGTGGGTGACGAGCCTGTGCTTGACGGGATCGAGCGTGACCAATTGGCACGGGTCCTGGGTCTTGATGCAAGGCGCGGCATTTCCGGGCGCGAGGCGGTGCGGTTGGCGAGCGCCGGGTACGAGGTGTTTCACATCATCGTCGACGGCAGCTACGCGGCGCGTAACATGGGCAAGGTCAGGGCGTCCTGGGAAGCGATCCTGCCCGAGCGGGTGATCCACCTAAAGGATCCCACGCGGCTGGCGCAAACCATTGTCGCCACCATCGAGGCGGCGAGCGGTCGTCCGCGCCGCTCTGCCGGAGGCTTGGCCGCGCTGCTGCCGGAGCCGCTGCGGCGGTTTGCCGAAGGCGGGCCTGGCGGCCGCGGATGGGGGAGCGAGTGACATGCGTGCGCAGGCAGTGATCGGCGCCAGCTACGGCGACGAAGGTAAGGGGCGCACGGTCGACTGGCTGGCTGCCTCGCTTGGCCCGGAGGTGGTCGTAGTGCGCAGCAATGGCGGTGCGCAGGCCGGGCACACGGTCGAGACCGGCGGTCAGCGGCACGTGTTCCACCATATCGGCTCGGCAGCATTGCGCGGTGCGGCCACGCATCTCTCTCGCTTCATGGTGTCGCACCCGATCCTGCTCGCCGAGGAGTGCGCGGCGCTGGGCGCCATGGGCCTTGCGCCCCGCATCACCGCCGATCCGCGTGGCTGGGTGACGACGCCTTGGGACATGATGGTCAACCAGGCGGCCGAACTGGCGCGCGGCAAAGGGCGGCATGGCAGCTGCGGGCTCGGTTTCGGGGAGACGGTGGGGCGCTGCGAGCAGACGGCTTTTGCACTCACCGTCGCCGATCTGTGGAGCGCGGATCTGCGCGGCAAATTGCATGCGATCCGGAGTGCATGGCTGGGCGCTCGGGCAGCCGAACTGGGTCTCGATCCGCATGACGGCCCGCTGGAGCATGCATCGGCGGATGGCGTGCTGGAGCGCTTCCTGGACCAATGCGCCGCCTTCCGATCCCGCGTGGAACTCTCCGGCGATGCCGCGCTCGGCAGGCAGGGGCCGGTGATCTTCGAGGCGGCACAGGGGCTGCTGCTCGATCAGGGGGCAGAGGGCTTCCCCTTTGTTACCCGCTCCAGCACGGGGCTGGCCAATATCGCCGCGATTGCCGGCGAGGCGGGGATTTCCGCGCTCGAGGTGACTTACGCCACGCGTTGCTATCTGACCCGGCACGGGCGCGGGCCGATGGAGGATGAACGCGCTATCGATGGGTGGTTCGTGGTGGAGGATGCCACCAACCATGCCAACCCCTGGCAGGAGACGTTGCGGTTCGGCCTGCTCTGCCCCGAACGGCTGGGCGAACGCATTGCCGCCGATCTCGGGCTGGGTCGCGGCTTGGGCGGGGAACTGGCGATCACCGCTTCGCTGGCCCTGACCTGCCTCGATCAGGCGCGGGGCGGGTGTCTCGCCTGGCTTGAGCGGGGCGCGGTCGTCACCGGGGATGCCGATGCCCTTGCGGCAAAACTCGTGGAGGCGGCGGGCTTGCCGCTTGCCGTGCAGTTCGCCTCGCCTAACAATGATTTCACGACCCAATACCGATGAAGGACCATCCGCCATGCGCAGTTTCGTGATCGTCGTCGACATGCAGCGCGATTTTGTCGAAGCCTCGGGCGCGCTGCCGGTGCCGGATGCCGAGGCCATCGTCGCGCCCATGCAGCAATGGCTTGCCGCGCTGACGCCTGCGGAAACGGCTGGCGTACTGCTGACCTTCGACACGCATGATCCGGTGACTTATGCCGCCTCCAGCGAGGCCCGGCAGTTTCCGATCCACTGTGACAAGGCGACGCCGGGCTGGCAGAGCGTGCTCGACATTGCCGCCGTGGATGCGGGCATTCCTGTCTACACGCTCGACAAGGGGGTGTTCGACATGTGGGCGGAGCCCGGCCTGGAACTGGTGACGGAGCAGGGCACGCGTATCGAGCGGGACCTGTTTTTCGGTACCTTGGTGGCATCGGGGATCGACCGCGTGACGGTCGTCGGTGTCGCCGCCGACTTCTGCGTGCGCTGGGCGGTAGAGGGGCTGGTCACGCGCGGGTTTGCAGTTGAAGTGCCAAGGGTGCTGACGCGCGGGATCGTCAGCGGTGTCGAAGGCGTGTTTGGGCAAAGCCCCGCGGTGACGGTGGTGTAGGAGCGGACATCCGCCGGGTGGCGTTTCGTGCGGAACGGGTCGCCGCATCCCTGTTGATCGCCCTGTTTACAGTCTGCTCCATGCAGTTGCCGTGGCTGCGGCGCGCTCCTATGTGCCGCCCCCTTGCGCCGACCCGCTGATTCTCGCGGAGGCGATCATGGGATTTCGATGCAAAGCGGCGGTACTGGAGAAAATGGGCAGGAAAAGCGGGATGCGCTGTTCGGGCACCTGCCGCCCAGCCTGTTCGGGGTGCTGTCCTCGCCCGCGCGGCGTGACTATGCGCGCCTGATCCTCTGGGTCTACCGCGCGTTCTTCGGCGAGAACTACGCCGACCAGGTCCGCAAGGACGATCTTGTCGCCTTCATCGCCACCCAGATCGACCGGCTTTCCGACATTGCCGAGGACTTTTCGTCCGATGCCGCCAATGCCGATGCCAGCCAGAACCCGCACAATGTCTACCTCCGGCTGAAGCAGGCCGGCTGGCTGGTCGAACATTCGCGCGGCTATGTGCAGATGGTCGATCTTGACGCTTCGGTCTCGATGCTGCTCGAAACGCTGAGCGCGATCGAGGAGGGCGAGGCGGTTCACTTCGGCGGGACCATCGCCGCGCTCGAGAGCGTGATCGAGCGGCTGGGCGACAATCCGCTCGACAAGGCCTCCTCGCTGGCGGATGCGGCCTTGCGGGCGCGGCGGTTCCAGCAGCACCTTTCGGCGATCATCGGCAACTTGCGCGCGCACGAGCAGCGCATCGTTTCCGATCCGCAGCCCACCCGCATCCTGGCGAGCTTCTTCCACTTCGTGGAGGACGTGCTGATCTCGGATTACCGGGTCATCAAGACCACCAACAACCCGTTCCGTCACCGTAACCGGATCATCCAGATGATCTCCGATTACGAGCATGATCCGGCCGTGGTGACCGCTTTTGCGCAGGGCTACGTCGCGCAGGGGCTGGCTGGAAATCATGACACCGCGCTATCGAAGGTCCGCCAGCATCTCGCGCAAGTGAAGCGGATCTTCGATGCGGCCGAGGAACGGCTCGACGATATCGACGCCTTCCGCAGCCGCCTTGAACAGCGGATCGCCCGCACCGTCAGCTACATGAACGAGGTCGACGGTTCGAGCCTGTTGCGCCTCACCCATCTGCTGCGCGCCGTGGCCGCCGTGCCAAGCGACTGGGAGGAGCCGGTGGAGGTCCCCTCGGAGCTGGCCGATCCGGTGCGCCACTGGGGGCCGGAAAGCCTTGCCTCGCCCACGATGCGGAGGCCGATCGCGGCGCCCAGCCCGGTGCGCCGGGTCGAGGTCGATCCCGCGCTGATCGCCTATGACCAGTCGCAGAAGGTCTATCTGCTGCAACTGGCCGTCACTCCGCAGAAGATCGCCGACTACATCGAGCGCAATCTGGGGGCGCACGAGGGGCTGGATGCGGGCCAGTTCCGCATCGACAGCCCCGAGCAGGCGCTGCTGCTGCAAGGCGCCCGCCAGCTCGACATGTTCGGCAACAAGGAACTGCTGCGGCGTTTCCGCGTGATCCATGACCCGGGGCGTGTCGTGGAGACCGACTGGTCGGTCTTTTCCGCTTTCCGCATCGAACGCATTTCTCCCGATTTTCCGAGTGCAGAACAATGACCGCCGCCACGCTGTACGACCTTGAAGAGCTGCTGGAACGCCCGCAGAACCGCGATGTCTCGAAGGAAATGATGGTGCGGGCGGCGGACCGCCTGCTTGCCCAGCAATGCCTGTTTCGCGATGACTACAATGCCTCAGGCACCTACGATCTCATCGTGCGCCAAGCGGCCTATTTTCGCGGGTTGTTCGACGCGCTCGGGCGCGATCTGGTGATCCGCGCCGACGAGATGATGATCGAACTGCGCCCGCAGGAGAGCCTTTCGCGCACCGTGCTTTCGGTGGACGAGACGATCGTGCTGCTGGCGCTGCGCGCCACGTTCGAGCAGGGCGTGCTGACGATGAGCCAGGAGGAATTCGGCCACATCGAGACGACCTCGATGGAAGTGATGGAGCGCTATGACCAGTGGGTCGCCCGGCCGCGTCCGCCATGGGCGCGCGTGCGCAAGATCCTCGACGCGTTCCGCCGCCGCCGCTTCATTGATCTGGGCGACGAGATCGCGCTGGAAAACGGCGTGGGCATCACCATCCGTCCCTCGATCCGCAGCGTCACCGGCGATGCCTGGCAGACGCGCATCGAGGAATGGATCGCCGCGACGCAGGCAAGGCTCGCCGCCGAGGCGCAGGGGCAATTGCCCGCCAGCCATGCGGAGGAAGCCGGGGCAGAGGCCGCTCCGATCGAAGCGCGCGAACACGAGGAGATCGCGGAATGATCAAGCTCAGCCGCATCAACCTGATCAACTGGTACACCTTCGAACGCCTGTCGATCGACCTGCGGGGCAGCACTTCGCTGATCGGCCCCAACGGCGCGGGCAAGTCGTCGATCCTCGACGCGATCCAGGTCGTGCTTACCGGTAACAATCGCAATTACTTCCAGCTCAATGCCAGTGCGAACGTCACCGCCGGGCAGACGCGCAAGGTGGGCGAGAACCGTTCCGTCTTCGACTATTGCCTCGGCCGCGTGGCGGGCGAGACGCTGCGCTCCAACTGCATCAGCTATGTCTCGCTGGTGTTCGAGCGCGAGCATGACGGCAAGTGCTGGACCGTGGGCATCGGCATGAGCGCGGTCGACGGCGAGCAGAACGAGGAAGTGCTTGGCGCCTTCATCGCCCCCGACCAGTCGCTGCGCGACAGCGACTTTCTGGAGGACGTCGACGGTGCGCCTTACGTCCTGCCCTGGGGCGAACTGACCGCGCGGCTGCGCAAGGTTCCCGGTTTCGAGAACCTTGGCCACCGGCCCACCCATTTCACCCGCCGCGTGCTCACGGTGCTGGGCGGCAAGGGGCATCACGCGGACCCGGAGAAGTTCCTCAAGACGCTCAAGAACGGCCTGCGCATCCGCGAGATGAAGTCGGCCACCGAATTCGTGCGCGAGTTCCTGCTCGATCCCGCCGGGCTCGATGTCGAGGCGCTGCGCAAGTCGGTCTCGACCTGGCGCGGGCTGCTCAAGAAGATCGAGGACCTCGAAGTCCAGAAGCAGCAGGTTGGCGAGGCGATTGCCGCCTACCGCGAGCTCACCGACAAGACCTCGGAGGAAACCCGGCTGCGCTGGGTGGCGGGCAAGGCCGAGCGTGACCGGCTGGAAGAGCACTTGCGCCTCGTCACCATCCAGCACGAGAGCAAGCTGGAAGAACAGGCGCTGGCCGACCGCCGCCTGACCCGCACGCGCGAGGCGATCGCCCGCGTGACCGAGGAAATCCGCGAGATTTCGCGCGCGCTGGAAAACGACACGCGCGAACAGGCGATCCGCGAGTTCCGCGATCTCAACCTGCCCATCGCCCAGCGCGCCCATGCCGAGGCGGACAAGGACTATCAGGCCTATTTCGCCGCCATCGGCGGCGCGGCGGGCCTCGCCGACCGGCTGTTGCTGACGTACGGCGAGGGTGAATATCTGCGCGCGAAGGAAGCGCTGGAGGCGCTGCGCAGCCGCGTTGCCGGCGAGACAGGCCTTGCCGCGCGCGACATCGACCAGATCGTCACCCGTCTCGTCGATCCCCTGGTGCGCTATGTGGCCGCCGCGCAGGACGCGCGCGAGGGCCATCTCCGGACCGGCGCCACGCTGCGCGGCCAGCTTCGCGAGAACCGCGAGCAGTTGCAGACCCTCGCCCGCGGCGGTGCGCTGGTCGAAGGGCCGACGGCGCGGTTGATCGATTATCTCGAAGCGCACGGCATTGCCGCAAGGCCGATTGCCGAACTGGTCGAGGTAACCGACGAGCGCTGGGTCGATGCGGCCGAAACGCTGCTCGGCGCCGCGCGCGATGCGCTGGTGGTCGAGCCCCGTCAGGCGCAGGAAGCCATCGCCCTGCTGCGCCGCCAGCGCCGCGACTATCCCGGCACCCAGATCGTCAACACGACCAAGACCGGCGAGGGCACGCAGCTTGCCGCGGCCGGCAGCCTTGCCGACGTGATCGAGACGGACAATCCCCACGCGCGGGCCTTCATCAACCGCCGCATGAACGGCGTGCGCCGGGTCGAGACCGAGCACGACCTCTTGCGGCACGACCGCGCCGTTACCCCGGATTGCCTCTTCGCCTCGGGCGGTTCGATCGAGAACCGCCGCCCGGCGCAGGTCCACCGGTTGGGCAAGGAAGCCAGCCGCAAGAATATCCCGGTGCTGGAAGAACTGGTCGCCGGGCAGGAACGCTCGCTGGCCAGCAGCGAAGCGCAGGCGGGCGCGCTGAAGGCGCTGGTCGAGGACATCCAGCGTTTCCTCGATGTCGCCGGAAGCCGCAGCCTCGACGACCTTGAACGCGCCCGCCAGAGCACGGCGGAAAGCGTTGCCCAGATCCGCGACAATATCCGCACCCTCGAGGGCGAGCGCCCGGTCGAGATCCGCGAGCGGCTGGTCGGCCTCAAGGCGGACCTTGCCGAATACGAGGAGGAACTGAAGAACGACGAGAAGGCGCAGCGCGTCTCCGGCCACCTCGTCGGCAGTGCTTCCGAAAAGCTCGCGGTCGCGCGGGACGAGTTCGCCAGGGCCGAAGCCATGTTTGCCGAACGCGACGTCCTCGCCGCCGCCGAGCGGGAAGCCGCACTGCGGGACTTCGATTTCCTGCTGGCCGAGCATGGCAAGGTGCTGCCGGCGCTGCGCAATGCCGCGCAGGATCAGGCGGCCAAGGCCCGCACGCGGGTCAACCAGCTTCTGGGGCAGGCGCCGCAGAAGGCCTATGCCTATGCCCACGATGCCGGGATCGCCGGACAGTTCGACCGCGAGGCCGGGCCCGAGGCGCAGCTTGCATGGCTGGAGGGCCAGCAGGCTTCCATCGTCAACAACACGCTGAGCGAGTACCGCGATCAGGCGCAGGAAGCGCGCAGCTCGATCGAGACTTCGCTGAAGACCGACATGCTGGTCAAGCTGCACGACCGTATCGAGGGTGCCAAGCGGCAGATCCGCACGCTCAACCGCAGCCTGCAACTGCGCCCGTTCCACGGCGAACTCTACCGCATCGAGGTGAAGCCGGACCGCTTCTATGCCGAGATCGTCGAGATCGCGCGGCGCGTCCAGCTCAACAGCATCGACGTCGGCGCGCTGTTCGAGGAGGGCGGCGCCGCGTCTGGTCTCGAACCCAGCCTGATGAAGGGCGTCGAGCGTATCAAGCGCATGATCGACGAGGGCGAGAACGTTGAGCAGATCAGCGACTATCGCAACTATCTGCAATTCGAACTGGTGACGACGACGCTCGACGGTGAGCGCGTCACCTCGGACTATGCCAAGCGGCAGGGCAGCGGTTCGGGCGGCGAGAAGCAGGTGCCGTTCTACATCGCCATGGCCTGCGCGATGTCGAGCGTGTGCCATTCCACCGAGGACAATCGCGACAACCTCGGCCTTGGCATCATCCTGTTTGACGAGGCGTTCAACGCGCTTGACGGCGGTAACGTCAACTCCTGCCTGGCCCTGCTGCGCGAGTTCAACCTCCAGGTTTTCGCCTGTGCGCCGATCGAGAAGCTGGGCGTGTTTATGGAGCAGATGGACACGGTGCTCTCCGTGCGCCGCGTCGGCACCACGACGATGCTCTATGCCGACTACCTCAAGGACGAGGGGCGCACGAAGTTCCGCGAGGCGAACCCGGCGAACGAGCCGTTCGACCTGTTCAAGCAGCGCTTCGAAGAGGACCGGACCGATGCCGGGAATGTGGAACCGCAAGCCGTGACGTGATTCTGGACCGGCGCTGCATGCGGCCGTGCCCGATCAGCGGGTGGCGAGCGGCGGGGCTTCCAGCGTGAAGAACGGCTGATCGGCATAGTGGTCGATGAAGGCGCGCAGCGCCGCCGACATGCCGAGGCGCGTGGCGAAGACCATGTGCAGTACGGCGGCGGTAGTGTGCCATTGCGGCAGGACCCGTTCGAGGCGGCCGGCAGCAATGTCCTGCCGGCAGGCGCGTTCGTGCAGCAGGGCGACGCCGAGGCCTTCGAGCGCGGCGTCACGCACGATGCTGGAATCGTTGCTGCAAAGGCGCGGATGATGGAGGATGCGCCGCTGCGCGCCCTCGTCGTCGACCAGTTCCCAGCGGTGCTGCTCGGCATGTTCGCCGACCGAGAGGGTGGGCATCTGCGCCAGCATGTCTATCGCGACGGGCGCGGCGAGATCGGCGAGGAAGCGCGGGGCGGCCACCAGGATGCGCTGGCCGCGGCCCAGTTGGCGCATCGTCAGCGACAGGTCGGTTTCCTTTTCCAGCTCCACCCGCAAGGCGATGTCATAGCCTTCGCCGATGATGTCCACCCGGCGGCTGGTGAGGTGCATGTCGACCCGCACTTGCGGATAGCGGGTGAGGAACGAGGCCAGGCCCTCGGCCCCGAGGAAGCGGGACAGTCCGGGCGGGCAGGCGATGCGCAGCAGCCCGCTGACATCTTCGCGCGAGCGCTGGGCCACGGCGCGCGTGGCGGCGAGCCCTTCCTCGATGATCTCGCACTGGCGGTAGACTTCGAGCCCGACATCGGTGACGCGCACGCTGCGGGTGGAGCGTTCGAGCAGGCGTGCGCCGAGGTCGCGTTCCAGCTTGGCTACCCGCTTCGACAGCTTGCCGCGTGCGTCGCCGGTGACGCGTTCCGCCGCCGAGAACCCGCCGTGACGGACCACCATCGCGAAGCTGCGCAAGTCCTCGAGATCCATCCTTTGTCATTCCCTGTGAAGCGGTTTCCAACGGGTTGATTGTATCCTTATCGGATACAAAATATTTCCCCGGGGAAACACCGCGGCGCGCGAATCTCGGCAAAAATACGCAATTTTCTTCGGATATGCAAGAGTTCTGGGGCGATCTGGCGACGGCTGTCTGCGCATCTTGGTCGGCGATGTTCAAAACATTGTTTCCTAATAGGTCACAATGTCAATGGCCCGGACGTCCGCGGGGGCATTGCCCGCGCGCTGCAGTTTCGTCACGTGCATAGCCCGCCCCTTGCCATGACCTCCGCGCAATCGAGGGCACGGACAGGGGGCGCGCATGAAAAAGGCCGGCAGGTGGGCCCCGATCGGGAACCGCCTGCCGGCCTTGCATGGGCTTTCGGAAGGGCGAGGGGCGTTACGGCGTCATCACTTCGAGCGTGGCGGCGTAGGACATCTTGCGGGCCTCGGCGCGCTTTTCGCTCGGGTGCTTGTCCTCGGCCTCGGCATGGATCCAGTACAGTCCGGCGCTTGGCCAGTTGATCGTCACGACGCCGTCGGCACCGGTGGTGTGTTCGGTTTCGCCGGTCTCCTCACGGTACCGCACGCCGCCGGCGATGACGGTGACCTTGACCCCGGCCGCCGGCTTGCCGTCGATCAGGAAGCGGAATTGCGCTACTTCGCCCGCTGCGACCGAGTTGGGGGGGGTGATGGGGGCGAATTCCAGTCCGGTGCCGGTGGGCTTGAACACCGTGTCCGTGGGCGCCCCTGCGGTGACGAAGGTCTCGGTCTTCGAGATGTTTTCCACCAGATGGAGGTCGGTCGCGTTGGCGGGGATGTCCTGCAGTGCAACCGGCGGCAGGCGGCTTTCACCGCCGGGGCCGCCAGGGCTGCCGGGGCCACCTGGGCCTCCCGGACCGCCGGGGCCGGCCATTCCACCAGGGGCGCCTGCTGGTCGCGGCGGGCCGCCGCGGCCGCCGACGCGGCGCTCTACGCCGTCCAGTATGAAGGTGCCGCTTACCTGTGTCTGGCCGCTCGAGATCTTCCAGGTACCTTCCTGGTCGATCTTGAGGTCAAACACCGAGCGGAATCGGCCCTGGACCGCGTTGTAGGGTTCGGCCGCCGTGCCGTCGGGGCGGGTGGCGGTGATCGAGGCGAGCTGGATCGGCCGATGGTCCATCGAGAAGACGTGGTCCGATCCGGCGGCATCGAAGGTCACCACGCCGCTGGTTCCGGCAAGGCTGGTGGTCGAAGGCAGGATGAACGGGCTGTCGGCCTGCGCGGCAGGCGCGCCGATGGCAGCTAGCACGGGGCCTGCGAGCAGGGCGGCGCCAAGGCGCCAGCGGCGAAGGGGCGATGTCATGGTCCTGGCTTCCTCAGCGGGTGGAGACGGTGACGGCGCCCAGTTCGGTCTTGCCGCTGGTGCGGCCGCCGCTCTTGGGCACGGTGATCGGCACCGAGACGAGTTCGCGGCCGCCATGTTCGCGCGCGGCCTCGACGTTGAACACGTAATTGCCGGGGGCCAGGTCCTTGGGCAGCGGGATCGTGTAGGTGCCCGGCCCGCGCGTCGCGCCGCTGACGCCGTCGGCGGGCAGGCGCATCGAGCGTCCGCCCTTGCGCCACCACGAACGCAAGTCGGTGAGCCACTTGGTGCCCGCCTCGTTGCCGCCGCGCTTGGCGACTTCGTACCACACGAAGACCGAGCGGATCTGGCCATTGCCGCCCACCGGCTCCAGCCAGCCTGCGACATAGGGCTTCTTGTATTCGGCGACCGGCACGCGCGGCAGGGTGACGGTGACAGTGGCGGCGGAAGCCGCGGTGGCGACGGGGGCGACAAGCGCGCCGGTCAGCAGTGCAAACTTGGCGTGACGCATCGGAATTACGCTTCCCTTCGTGCAGGCGATGATCACCGGGGCAGCCTCATCCCGAGACGCCGCCATGCGCTGCGCCGCCCCTATTGGGCTCCCCTGGTGCGAAAGGCCGTTCAGGCCCTCTGTTCTGCCGATTACGGCGATTGCGTAGCATTTGCAATAAAGGCACCAAGGGCGCACCCGTAATAAATGGTATCAGGGCGGCACCGCGTGCGTTGAGCCCCGCTCAACGCCTTGTTGAATGGATCGGTCCGGTCCGGCGGCGAAAAACATCGCTGCGGCATTGCCTTGGCCGCAAACCCGCGCGATAGGATGGGGCAACAGGGATCGCCGGGAATATCGGCCAGATCCGCGTTCCGACCGGCGACGTGTGACGTCCTTTCCGCCGGAAGGCGCGGATGATGTTTGCTGGCGGTCGCACGATTGGCGGACAGGTGAACGACGATGCAACTCCAGGTCAACGGACAGGCGCATGAAGTCGAGGCAGAGGCGGACATGCCGCTGCTTTGGGTGCTGCGCGACGAACTCGGCATGACGGGTACGAAATACGGCTGCGGGCTGGCCCAGTGCGGCGCCTGTTCGGTGCTGGTCGACGGGGTGATCACCCGCTCCTGCGTGACGCCGCTGGACAGCGTGGCAGGCAAGGCCGTGACCACGATCGAGGCGGTGGAACAGGACGGGATCGGCAAGCGCGTGGTGGATGCCTGGGTCCGCCACCAGGTGCCGCAGTGCGGCTATTGCCAGTCCGGCCAGGTCATGGCCGCGCTCGCCCTGCTTAAGGAAAAGGCAAGGCCCAGCCAGGAGGATGTCCGCGCGGCGATGGTGAACTTGTGCCGCTGCGGCACCTATAACGCCATTCATGCGGCGCTGACCGACCTCGCCGGGCTTGCCGATACCGCTGCCGCCGCGCCGGCGGGCGGGGCGCAAGACGCAGAGGGGCCATCGACTGCGACGGTTGCTGCCGCCGTGGCAGGCGGCGCTGCGGTGGTCGCGGGCTCGGCCTATCTGCTGGCCCGGCGCGGCAAGGCAGGCGAAACCGGTCAAGGCGCCGCCGATGGACAGGAGGACGCGTGATGGCCACTCTCCTCGACAGCCATACCGTAACCGATAGCGAGGCTCGCTTCCCGGCGCAGGATCCGGTCAACATCTCGCGCCGGGGCGTGCTGCTGGGCACGGCGGGCGCTGCAAGCGGCGCGCTGGTGATCGGCTTCGGCCTGCCAGTGGGCACTGCCCGCGCGCAGGCCGCGGCGCCTGCGCCGATCCCGGTGCGCGTCCCCGCGTTCCTTGAAATCCGCCCCGACAACACTGTGCGGTTCCTCAGCCCGTTCATGGAAGGCGGGCAGGGCGTGTTCACCGCGATGGCGCAGATCGTCGGCGAGGAACTCGACATGGACCCGGCGCGCTTCGTGGTCGAGGCGGCGCCTGCGGGCAAGGTGTTCCAGGTCATGGACGGGGGCATGCGCATCACCGGCGGCAGCATGTCGGTGCGCCTGACGTACGAGACGATGCGGCGGCTCGGCGCCAGTGCGCGCATGATGCTGCTGGAGGCGGCGGCGCACCGGCTGGGCGTGGCCGCGGCCGAACTCACCACCGAGCCCGGGCGGGTGCTTCATGCCGGTTCTGGGCGCTCGCTGGCCTATGGCGAGCTGGCGGGCGGCGCGCTCGACCTTGCGGTGCCGGATCCTGCGATCGTCAAGCTCAAGGACCCGGCCACCTTCCGCTGGATCGGCAAGCCGGTCGCGCGGCTCGACATGCACGACAAGGCCACCGGCAAGGCGATCTACGCGATCGACTGCAAGGTCGACGGCATGCTCCATGCGGCCGTCCAGCATGCGCCGCGTCTGGGCCTCACGGTGGCGAGCATCGCCAACGAGGCGGAAGTCGCGGCCATGCGCGGGGTCCATTCGGTGCACCGCATCGGCGGCGCCGTGGCGGTCGTGGCCGAGCGCTGGTGGCATGCCAAGCGCGCGGCCGAGGCGCTCAGGGTGGAGTGGCAGGATCCGGGCAAGGACACTGACGTTCGATACATGCCCGCCGACTTTTCGACCGAGGCCTTTGCCGAGCGTCTCGCTAACGAGAAGGGCCCTGGCCAGGACGCGGAAATCAGCGGGGATGCCGCCAAGGCGCTGTCCGGTGCTGCCACTGTGGTCGAGGCGACGTATCGCAGCCAGTACGTCCACCATGCCCAGCTGGAGCCGCCCTCTGCGCTGGCCAGCTTCAACCCGGACGGTTCGCTGGAGCTGTGGATGCCCAACCAGGCGCCGGAGATGTTCCAGGCGGAAGTGGCCAAGTTTGCCGGGCTTGCGCCTGAGCAGGTCAAGATCCACAGCCCGCTGCTGGGCGGGTTCTTTGGCCGCCATTTCCTCTATCCCGGCGGTAATCCCTATCCGCAGGCGATCCAGTTGGCCAAGGCGGTAGGCCGTCCGGTCAAGCTGATCTGGAGCCGCGAGGAGGAATTCCTGCGCGATCCGCTGCGGCCGATGGCGGTCGTGCGGTTCCGCGGCGGGCTCGACGACAAGGGCCGTCCGGTGGCGCTGGAAGCGGTCAGCGTGACCGAAGGGCCGACCGAGGGCATCGCCAACAAGCGCAGCGCCGAACTGGACGATACCGCGCTGGAGGGCATCACCAAGAAGGCTTACGCGATCCCCGACAAGCGGATTGCCCAGCTTTTCGTCAAGAACCCGACGACGCTTGCCTACTGGCGCTCGGTCGGCAATTCGATGAACGACTTCTTCTACGAGTGCTTCCTTGACGAGATGGCCGACAAGGGCGGGCAGGACCCCTATGAACTGCGCCTTGCGCTGTTGGAAGGCAATGTGCGACTGACCAACCTGCTCCATGCCGTCGCGGAACTGTCGGGCGGTTGGAAGCGCGGTCCCTTCACGGCGGCGGACGGCAGCCGGCGCGCGCGCGGCATCGCCATGGCCTCGCCGTTCGGCACCGAGGCGGCGGCGATTGCCGAAGTCTCGATCGTCAAGGGCCAAGTCATGGTCCACGATGTCTGGGAAGCGATCGATCCCGGCAGCATCGTCAATCCGGCCATCGTCGAGGCGCAGGTCAATTCGGCCGTTACCCTCGGGCTCTCGCAAGTACTGCTGGAGGAGACCGTCTACGAAAACGGTATGCCGGCCGCGCGCAACTACGATCTCTACCCGATCCTGCCGCCCGACCGCATGGCGCGCGTGCATGTCAAGATCGTCGAGAGCGGGGCAAAGATGGGCGGCATCGGCGAGCCGCCGCTGCCTGCGGTGCCGCCGGCGGTTGCCAATGCGGTCTCGGCGCTGACCGGACGGCGCGTGCGCAGCATGCCGCTCTCCCGTCACAGCTTCGATGCGGCGTAAGGGGAGGCGGCGTTGAAGACACGATACAAGATCCTGCTGCCCGCGCTTGCCGTCGTGGCAGCCGCGACGGCCTGGTATGTGAACCGCACCCCGGCTTCGCCGTTCGACGGTGTGGCCGCTCCGGCCTTCACGCCGGCACTGGTCCGTCAGGGCGAACAGCTCGCCCGCGCGGCGGACTGCGTGGCCTGCCACGGCCTGCCGGGCAAGCCCGCCTTCAGCGGTGGGCTGGAGATGGCAACGCCGCTCGGCTCGATCTATGCCACCAACATCACCCCTGATCCGCAGACCGGCATCGGTCGCTACACGCTGGCCGATTTCGACCGTGCGCTGCGTGCGGGCGTCGCGGCGGACGGGCACCGGCTCTATCCGGCGATGCCCTATCCCTCCTACGTCAAGCTCACCGATGGCGACGTGAAGGCGCTCTACGCCTTCTTCATGGCCGGGGTGCCGGCCGCGCGCCAGCCCAACCGCGAAAGCGGCATCCCCTGGCCGCTCAGCATGCGCTGGCCGCTGGCGCTGTGGAGCGCCGCCTTCGCGCCTTCGGGCGCGTTCGAGGCGCGCAAGGACAAGGATCCGCTGTGGAACCGGGGTGCCTACCTGGTGCAGGGCGCCGGACACTGCGGCAGTTGCCATACCCCCCGCGGGCTGGTGATGAACGAGAAAGCCTATCACGACGGTAGCCGCCTCTACCTCTCGGGCGGCCTGCTCGATGGGTGGTACGCACCGAGCCTGCGCGGCGACAGCAATACCGGCCTTGGCCGCTGGAGCGAGGAGGAACTGCACCAGTTCCTGAAGACCGGGCGCAATCGCCACGCGGTGGTGTTCGGCTCGATGACCGAGGCCTTCAACAACTCGCTGCAGTTCATGCCGGACGAGGATCTGCGGGCGATCGCGCATTACCTGAAGTCCCTGCCCGGCAATCCCGGCAAGGACGGTGCGGCCTGGCAGTACCAGGCCGCCACGGCGACCGGGGGCACTGGCGCGCAGACCTATCTTGCCAAGTGCAGCTTCTGCCACGGCGTCGACGGGCGCGGGCAGGGGCAGTGGATTCCGCCGCTGGCCGGTTCCGCCTCCTCACTGGCGAGCGAGGGTGCGGCCTCGGGCATCAATGCCGTGCTGAACGGCTCGGCGCGCGTCGTCGCGCAGGGTGTTCCCGATGCCTACCGGATGCCTCCTTTCCGCAACCAGCTGTCCGACCAGCAGATCGCCGACGTGCTGAGCTACGTCCGCAGTTCCTGGGGCAACACCGGCGGCGCGGTCCCGGCAAAGGCGGTGCGCAAGCTGCGCAAGCGCACCGATCCGGCCAGCAGCGAAGTGATCGTGCTGCAGATGCATTGAGGCGCGCCGCGCGCCGGCGGCCGGGACAGGTCGGTGCCGGCGCGCTTGCGCTTCGGGAAAAGTCAGGCGGCCGCGCGCCGTGCAAGATCCGGCATCAGCGGCAGGAAGCGGGCGAGCGCGGGATGGGCATCGTCCGGCGTGAAGCCCTTCGCCTCGCACCACTGCGGATCGTGGCAGGTCGAGCGATAGCGTTCGCCCGAATCGCACAGGATGGTCACCAGGTTGCCGGTCTCGCCGCGCGCCACCATCTCGGCGACGATCTCCATGCAGGCGTGAAGGTTGACGCCGGTCGATGGGCCGCAACTCCGCCCCATCAGCGCGCTGAGGTGGTGCGCCGCGGCCATTCCGGCGCCATCGTGCACGACCACCATGCGGTCGATGACTTCGGGGGTGAACGAGAGTTCGACCGCGGCGCGGCCGATGCCCTCGACGCAGGACAGCGCGCCCTCGACGCGGCTGACCGAGCGGTCGGCGTAGTGGCGGTGGAACACCGAGGCCTCGGGATCGGCCACGGCAAGGCGGGCGGCGTGGCCCATGTAGCGGGCGTGGCGGCCAAGCGTGGTGGCGGTACCGCCGGTGCCCGCGCCGCAGACGATCCAGCGCGGCAGGCCGCCGGGCACGTCGGCCATCTGTGCAAAGATGGCCTGCGCGATGTTGCCGCTGGCGCGGTAATCGGTGGCCCGTTCGGCGAGGGTGAACTGGTCGAGATGATAGCCGGTGCACTCTCTGGCGATGCGGGCGGCTTCGGACTGGATCGTGCGGGGATCGGCCACTTCCCGGCATGTGCCGCCTAGTGCCTCGATCTGCAGGATCTTCTCGCGCGCGGTGCAGGCGGGGACGACGGCGAGGAAGGGCAGGCCGAGCAGCCGCGCGAACCACGCCGCCGAAACCGCAGTCGATCCCGAGGACGCCTCGACGATCAGCGTGTCGGGGCTGATGCGGCCATTGCAGAGCGCGTGGAGAAACAGCGAGCGGGCCAGCCGGTGCTTCAGGCTGCCGCTGGCGTGGGCGGATTCGTCCTTGAGAAACAGCCGGATACCCGGTGCATCGGTGAGCGGCAATTCGATCAGTGGTGTTTCGGGCGCGCTCGCCTGCTCGGCGCGCAGGCGAGCGATGGCCCGTGTCTGCCATTCCCGAACAGTGTCGTCCTGCTCCGCTGCGTACCCGATGTCTTGTGCCATGCGCGCTACTCCTCGTCTGGGCAGACTTTAGTGCGTCGGGCGTGATAAATGCGTGCAAAGTTTGCGCATAATTGCCGGATTTGGTTCCGTATGATGCGGGGTTTTTGACCTTTGCGCGCCAATTGTGCATATGCGGAGGATTCCGTGATGAATCCGTGGACTGTGCTCATGCTCGACGACCGTGACTATCGCATTCTCGAATGGCTCCAGAGCGATGCGGACATGCCGGTCCATGCCATTGCCGAACGGGTCAACATTTCACCCTCGGCCTGTTCTCGGCGCATCGCCCGGCTGCGCGAGGATGGCTACATCCGCCGCACCGTCGTCGTGCTCGACCGGCCGCTGCTGGACTTGCGCGGCACCGTTTACGTGATCATCCGCGCCCATCATTCCGGGGATTGGCTGGAGCGTTTCCGTGCGACTGTGGCGAGTATTCCCGAAGTGCTCGAATGCCACCGGCTGGCGGGCAACTTCGACTATCTTCTCAAGGTCGTGGTCAGGGACGTCGCGCACTACGACACGGTATACAAGCGCCTGATCGCCCGGCTCGATCTGAACGACGTTGCCGCCTATATCTCGATGGAGACGATCAAGGACGAGCAGGCGTTGCCGATCAGGTCCTGACCGGCAACGCCTGCTTCAGCGCCAGATACGCAACCTGGGCGGTCAATCCGTCGGCGGTCCGGTCAGATAGTCGTCGTCGCTTACCTGTTCCAGCCAGTCGACGGCCCGTCCGTTTAGCATCTCGGCAATGGCGACGTGGGTCATGGCGGTAGTCGGCGTGGCGCCGTGCCAGTGCCTGTGGCCAGGCGGGCACCAGATCACGTCACCGGCGCGAATCTCGACGATGGCTTCGCCTTCGCACTGGGTCCAGCCGCAGCCCGAGGTGACGATGAGCGTCTGGCCGAGCGGGTGGGTGTGCCAGGCGGTGCGAGCGCCGGGCTCGAAGGTTACGATGGCGCCGCCGGCGCGCGCGGGAGCCTCGCCTTGGAACGGGGAATCGATGCGCACGTTGCCGGTGAACCAGTCGGCAGGTCCCTTGAACGAGGGCTGGCTACCGTTGCGGATGAGTTTCATGGGAGGATGTCCTTCGGATGTCTGGATCAGCGGCCGACGCGGCCGGCGATCGAGGCGGGATAGCGCGCACCTTGCGCCGGGAAGGCGGCGAGCGCTTCCTCGATTTCGGCAAGGTCCGTAGGGGAGAGGGTGATGGCAGCTGCGCCGAGGTTTTCGGTCAGGCGATGCCGCTTGGTGGTGCCGGGGATCGGCACGATCCACGGCTTGCCGGCGAGCAGCCAGGCAATCGCGATTTGCGCCGGGGTGGCGCCGCGTGCCTCGGCGATGTCCTTCAGCCGGAAGACGAGCGCTTCGTTGGCCTTGCGGTTCTCCTCTTCGAAACGCGGCACGACATTGCGGAAGTCGTCGCCGCCGAAGGTCGTCTCGGCAGTGATGGCGCCGGTCAGGAAACCCTTGCCGAGCGGACTGAACGGGACAAAGCTGATGCCGAGTTCCTCACATAGCGGCAGGATCTCCGCCTCGGGCTCGCGCCACCACAGCGAGTATTCGCTCTGCAGCGCGGCAACCGGCTGCACTGCATGGGCACGGCGCAGCGATTGCGCGCCTGCCTCGGACATGCCGAAGTGGCGCACTTTGCCCTCGGCAATAAGTTCGCGCACAGTGCCGGCAACTTCCTCGACCGGGACGGCAGGGTCGACGCGGTGCTGGTAGAGCAGGTCGATATGATCAGTGCCGAGACGGCGGAGCGAGGCTTCGGTCATGGCGCGGATCGTTTCGGGGCGGCTGTCCAGTCCCTCCATCGGCTTGCCCCCGGAAAAGCCGAACTTGGTGGCGATCACCACTTCGCCGCGCATGTCGGCAAGCGCCTTGCCGAGCAGTTCCTCGTTGGCATAAGGGCCATAGGCTTCCGCGGTGTCGAAGAACGTCACGCCCTGGTCGAAGGCCGCGTGGATCAGCGCGATACCGTCGCTTTCCGAGACCGGTGGGCCGTAGCCGTAGCTCAGTCCCATACATCCAAGGCCGATGGCCGAGACTTCGAGGCCGCTCTTTCCGAGGTTGCGCTTCTGCATGGATAACTCCTGGTTCCGTGCCCGCCGAGTTCGTGGTTTTGAACATTGTTCGGGGCTGGGCTTTGGGCTGAACCTGAAGATAGGTTGCGGGCGTCTGTGTGATTAGTACATGATTGATGCATGTGGCTATCAACATGAGTCATCAATGCAGCGCGACGAACTGAACGACCTTCACGCCTTCATCGCCATTGCGGAAGAGCGCAGCTTCACGCGCGCGGCGGCCAAGATGGGGATCTCGCAATCCGCGCTGAGCCACAAGATCCGCCGACTGGAGGCGCGCCTCGGCGTGCGCCTGCTCTCGCGCACGACGCGCAGTGTCTCGCCCACGGATGTCGGGGAACGGCTGCTGGGCGGCCTCATCCCGGCATTTGCGCAGATCAAGGATCATCTCGATATGCTGGGCGAACTGCGTGAGAAACCGGCGGGCCTGATCCGCATCACTGCGCCGCTCCATGCCACCCGCACCGTGCTCTGGCCGGTCGTCGCCCGGCTCATGCGGGACTATCCGGAGGTGGAAATCGAACTCAGTGTGGATTCCGGGCTGCGCGACATCGTGGCGGACAAGTTCGACGCTGGCGTACGCCTTGGCGAACAGGTCGCACGGGACATGATCGCGGTGCCGATCGGGCCCGAACTGCGCATGGCCGCCGTGGCCGCGCCCGGCTACTTGCGCGGCCGCGGCATCCCGCGTGCACCGCAGGATCTTGCCGCGCATCGCTGCATCAACTTGCGCCTGACGACCGCCGGCGGATTGTATGCCTGGGAACTGGAGAAGGGCGGCCGCGAACTCAACGTGCGGGTGGAGGGGCAATTCACCTCGAACAATGTCGAAGTCATCATCGATGCCGCGATCGACGGGTTTGGGCTCGCCTTCGTGCCCGAAGACTATGTGGCACAGCACATTGCCGAGGGAAGGCTGGAGCGCGTGCTGGACGAATGGTGCGACCCGTTCCCGGGTTACCATCTCTATTACCCCAGCCGCAGGCAGCCGAAGCCTGCCTTTGCGCTCCTGATCGAGGCGCTGCGGTACCGCGCCTGAGCGGTTCGGGGGATGATGAGCCGGGATCCTCCCGGCTTGTCCTGACAGCCTTGCCTCGCAAGCCGCTCGGTGGCGGATTGCGGGAACCGCGCGCGCGGCTACGGGTCGGGCCAGCCTTTCGTTTCCGGAAGTTGGCTGAATGCTAAAAAATGTTCATCGCCGTGCGGTGGGGGCGGAGTTTCTTTCTAAAAAACACACATCCCCGCGTTCCGACACGTTCGCACTCATCTTTCATGTCCAGTGGAAGCGATGCAACAGGCCATAACTGTACCATCTTCCGTAACCGTGCGCAGTGCGCATGAATTCGTGCAGGCAATTCTTGCCGGCTTCGAAAATAACGAAGACGCCGTTCTCGACGTATCCGCCGTCGTTGAGGCCGATCTTGCCTTTGTCGAGATCCTCTACGCCGCGCGTGAGCAATGGGCCCGGGCCGGACGGGAGTTGCGCCTCGTCGCACCCGTCACCGAGCCGGTCGTCGCCTTGCTTCGGCGCGCGGGATTCCTTGCCGAGCCCACCCCCCAGGACATCGATTTCTGGTTTCACGGAGACCTTCCGCAATGACTGCCGCTATCCTTACAGTCGACGATTCCCCCAGTTTGCGCATGGCGATCCGCATCGCGCTGACCGGTGCGGGCTATGACGTCACCGAGGCGGGCGACGGGGTGGAGGGACTGAGCGCGGCCGCCGCGAAGAAGTTCGATCTCATCATCACCGACCTCAACATGCCGAACATGGATGGGCTGACGATGATCCGCGAACTGCGCAAGGCGCCGGAACAGGCGGGCGTGCCGATCATATTCCTCACCACTGAAAGCGACGATGCCATGAAGCAGCAGGCCAAGGCGGTGGGTGCCACCGGCTGGCTGGTCAAGCCCTTCGTTCCCGAACAGCTCATCAAGGTTTCGCGCAAGGTGCTGGGCCGGTGAGCTTGCAGGACCCGGTCGCAGCTTTCCGCATCGAGGCGGGCGAACTGCTTGACCAGATCGAGCAGGGCTTGCTCGATCTCGGCCACCGGCTCGACGACCGGGACCTTGTGGACGAAGTGTTCCGCGGGCTGCACACGCTCAAGGGCTCGGGCGCGATGTTCGGGTTCGATGCGCTGGCCGAGTTCACCCACCACTGCGAGACCGCGTTCGACCGCGTGCGAAAGGGGCTGGCTCCGGCGACGCAGGAACTGGTGGCGGTCATCCTCTCCGCGCGCGACCACATGCGTGCGCTGATCGAGGGCAACGGCAGCGGTCTTGAAGCCACCGGCGCGGCCATCCTTGCCGAGCTTCAGGCAGCCATCGACGGCGCGTCGGATAGTCCGCCTGCGGTAGAGCCCGCCGGTGCGGTTCCGGTTGTGCCGGTGGCGGCTGCGGGTTCTGGCAGTGGCTGGCGCCTGTCGTTCCGCCTCCCTGCCGATGCCATGGCCAACGGCACCAATCCGCTGATGCTGCTCGACGAGCTGCGCGAGCTTGGCGAATGCCGCATCGTCGCGCGCACCGACAAGGTGCCGCCGCTTGCCGACCTGGTGCCGACCGAATGCCACATCGGCTGGGACGTCGAGCTGCGCGGCGACATCTCGCGCGCGGACATCGACGACGTGTTTATCTTCGTGATGGACGACATGGAGCTTTCCGTGACGCCGCTGGAGGTGGCGGCGGACGACGTTCCGGGCGCGGCCCCAGTTGCCGGTGCCGATGGCTCGGCTGCCGTTCAGGGTGTCGCCCCTCCTGTCTTGGCCGCGATCGATTCCGCAGCTCCTGGAAAGTCCCCCGCTGCTACGCCGAGTGCTGCGCCAAAGTCCGGTGAAAGCGTGCGCGTGCCGGCCGAGCGCCTCGACGAGCTGATGGACCGGGTGGGCGAGCTGGTGATTGTCCAGAGCCGCCTGTCGCAACTCGCAAGCGGTCAGGCTTCGGCCTCCGGCAACGAACTGGCGCTGCGCTCGATCTCCGAGGAAATCGAGCGACTGGCCGGCGAACTGCGCGATACCATGATGGTGCTGCGCATGGTGCCGGTCGCCAGCCTGTTCAGCCGGTTCCGCCGCCTCGTTCACGATCTTGCGCGCGAGACCGGCAAGACCATCGCCCTGTCGACCGAGGGCGAGACCACCGAAGTCGACAAGACCATGATCGAGCGGCTCGCCGATCCGATGGTCCACCTGATCCGCAATGCCTGCGACCACGGCCTCGAAACGCCGCAGGACCGCCTTGCCGCGGGCAAGCCGGCGGCCGGCCAGGTCCATCTCTCCGCGCATCAGGCAGGCGGCGAGGTACTCATTACCATCCGCGACGACGGGCGCGGCATCGACCGCGAGCGGGTCCGCGCCAAGGCGGAGGTGCAAGGGCTGATCCAGCCCGACCAGGCGATTTCCGACCACGACCTGCTGCAGATGATCTTCCATCCCGGCTTCTCCACCGCGGCGCAGGTGACCAACCTGTCCGGGCGCGGGGTCGGCATGGACGTGGTCAAGCGCACGATCGAGAGCCTGCGCGGCACCATCGACGTGACCTCGAAGCCGGGCGAGGGCTCCACCGTCGTGCTGCGGATCCCGCTGACGCTGGCGATCATCGACGGCCTGCTCGTGCGGGTGGGCGAGGGGCGCTACGTAATTCCGCTTGGTGCGGTCGAGGAATGCCTCGAACTCAGCCTCGAGGAACACCTGCGCTCACGCGGGCGCAGCTTCATCACCCTGCGCGACCGGCTGGTGCCGTTCCTGCGCCTGCGCGAAATCTTCGATACCGGCACGCGGCCCGATCCGCACCAGAAGATCGTCGTCATCGCCACCGGCGCCGAGCGGGTGGGGCTGGTGGTCGACCAGATCATCGGCAGCCACCAGACCGTCATCAAGTCGATGTCGCCGCTGCACCGCGACGTCGCGACCTTTGCCGGGGCGACGATCCTCGGCGACGGCGGCGTCGCGCTGATCCTCGATGTCGTCCAACTCGTAACCCTCGGCCAGCACCAGGAGGAGCGGCTGCGCGCCGCCGGATAATGATGCCTCAAGCAAATCCTGCCCAGTCCGCCACGCAGTGGGATGCCGAGGGCCATCTCGAAGTGCTGACCTTCAACCTCGGCGAGGAGACTTTCGCGCTGGAGGCCACGCTGGTTCGCGAAATCCTTGACCTCCTGCCGGAAACCCGGGTTCCGGGTGCCGCGCCCTTGCTGGGCAGCGTGGTCAACTTCCGCGGCAAGATCATCCCGATCGCCGACTTGCGGCTCGCCTTCGCGATGCCGGCGGCCGAGGCCACACTCGACAGCCGCATCGTGGTGATCGAGACCGAGACCGAGGGAGAGACCTTCCAGATCGGTATCCGCACCGACAAGGTCCACGAAGTAGCGACTCTCAGCCGCGATGCCAGCGAGGAGCCGCCGGCCGTCGGCATGCGTTGGCGCCGCGATTTCGTGCGCGAACTGGTGCGCCGCGATGACGGCGTGGTCGTGCTGCCGGACCTTGCCGCGATCTTCCGTTCCCTGACCGGCGGCGCCGATGCCGCGGCCGGCCCGTCATCCACTCTTCACTGAAGCCGGGGGCCCCATGCGCGCAACCATCAAGCTGAAGCTCGGGGGGACCTTCGTGCTCCTCCTGATGCTCATGACCGCCACCATCGTTGTCGGGATTTCCCGCCTGACCACGCTCAACGATGCCATCGGCGCGCTTGTCGCCGGACCGGCCAAGCAGCTCGACCGGGCGCGGGCCGTCGATGGCGGCATCAGCATGATGATCCGCGCCGAGAAGAACCTGACCTTGGTCGACGACGCCGCGGCGCGCCGCGACCTCGAAGGGCAGATCGTCACCTGGCGCGAGAAGGTTGAGCAGGAAGTCCTGGATGGCGGAAACAACGCCTCGCCCGAAAGCAAGGCTGCCTGGGCGCAGCTGCGCGAACAGTGGGACGCCTTCAAGCCGGTCAATGCCCAAGTTGCCGAACTCAGCAAGTCCGACAAGGCCGCCGCCGTCGCCCTTACCCTGGGCGAATCGCGCGAGCGCGCCAAGGCGGCGAGCAAGACGGTGGAAGCGCTGGTTCAGGCCGAACAGCAGGCGATGACGCGGGCGGATGACGATACCGAAGTCACGTACGGTTCGGCGCGATCGCTGATGTTCGCGATTGGCGTGGCGGCCTTTGCGCTCACCGCGATGGCGGCAGCCTATCTGGCCTTGCTGATCTCGCGCGGGCTGAAGGCTGCGGGCGATGCCATGCGCCAGGTTGCCGAAGGGGATTTGACGCGCACGGTCGAGGTTCGCTCGAACGATGAGATCGGCGATCTGCTCGGCCATGCGAACACCATGATCGAACGCCTGCGCGGGGTTGTCGGCGATGCCACGGTGGCGGCCGAGAACGTCTCGACCGGCAGCCAGGAACTCTCGGCCAATTCCGAGCAGGTTTCGCAAGGCGCCACCGAACAGGCTGCGGCTGCCGAACAGGCCTCAGCCTCGATGGAAGAGATGGCCGCCAACATCAAGCAGAACGCCGACAACGCGGCGCAGACCGAGAAGATCGCGCGCCAGTCGTCCAGGGATGCCGAAGCCAGCGGGGTTGCCGTCAACCGTGCGGTTGGCGCCATGCGCACGATTGCCGAGAAGATCGGCATCGTCCAGGAAATCGCCCGCCAGACCGACCTCCTGGCCCTCAACGCAGCCGTCGAGGCCGCGCGTGCGGGCGAACATGGCCGTGGTTTCGCGGTCGTCGCCTCGGAAGTGCGCAAGCTCGCCGAGCGCAGCCAGCAGGCCGCCGCAGAGATCAGCTCGGTCTCGGGCGAGACGGTCGAGGCCGCCGCCGAGGCGGGCGAGATGCTCACCAAGCTGGTGCCGGATATCCGCCGCACCGCCGAGTTGGTGTCCGAGATCAGTTCCGCCTGCCGAGAACAGGACATCGGCGCCGCGCAGATCAACGAGGCGATCCAGCAGCTCGACCAGGTGACCCAGCAGAACGCCGGGGCCTCCGAGCAGATCTCGACGACTTCGGAAGAACTCGCCGCCCAGGCGGAAGAGCTGCAGGCCTCCATCGCCTATTTCCGGGTTTCCGGGCAGGGAGGGCGTGCCACGGCCCGTCCGCAGGGCCAGCCCAAGGCCGGGTTCCAGCCGGTCCGCCCGACCGGGGGCATCGTTCGCAAGCCGGCGTCCTCTCGCCCCGCCCGCGCGCTGTCGGTTTCCGACCAGCAGGCCCGCGCCCGAGGCTTTGCCCTCGATCTCTCGACCGGTGGTCCGGACAGCGAGGACGAGGCCTTCAGCAGTCACGCGGCCTGATCCGCACTGATTTTTCGGCAATTACCCTCGAAGCAGGGTTTCCAAGGTTCCAACTCGCATGCGCGCAACGATAAAAATGAAGCTTGCCGTCACCTTCGGCATCATCCTCATCCTGCTGGCGGTGGTCGTCGGCGTCAGCGTCTCGCGCCTGAGCACGCTGAACACCGCGATCACCGACCTGATCGCAGGGCCTGCCGCGCGGCTCGACCGTGCACAGCAGGTGCAGGTGGCGTTCGGCACCGCCGCGCGCAACGAACGCAGCATGACCATGACCAACGATCCGGTCCAGGTGAAGGAATTCGACGACAAGGTCTCGCGCTCGATGCTCGAGCTTGATCGTCTCTCACAGGAGGGCGAGGCCGCGGCCACACCGGGCACCGTGCAGGTCTGGCGCGAGATGCGCGCCGCGCTCGACAGCTTCAAACCGGTCGATACCCGCATCCGCGAACTTGCCCGCGCCAATGCCAACGAGGAAGCCGCGCGGCTGGCGCTCGGGCCGGCGCGTGCCGTGCTCGACCGGGTCAACAAGCAGGCCGACCTGCTGGTGGAACGCGCCCGCGCCGACATGAAGCAGGTCGATCAGGACACCAACGCGCTTTACGCCTCGGCCCGCGCAACGCTGCTCACCGTGGCCGCGATCGCCATTCTCGGCGCGCTGGCAGGTGGTGTCTGGATCTCGCTGATCGTCTCGCGCGGTCTCTCGCGGGTGGGCGTGGTGATCGATGCGGTGGCCATCGGCGATCTCGACAAGGAGGTCACCGTCACCTCGAACGACGAGATCAGGGACCTGGTCGATACCGTCAATCGCATGACCGCCAACTTGCGCGTGAGCGCCGGTCTGGCCGACAAGATCGCCGACGGCGACCTCACCGTCAGCCACAAGCCGCTGTCCGATGAAGACACGCTGGGCCATGCACTGGTGCGCATGATCGACCGCCTGCGCGGTGTCGTCGGCGATGCCAGCGTGGCCGCCAACAATGTCGCCAGCGGCAGCCAGGAACTGTCCTCGACGTCCGAACAGGTCTCGCAGGGCGCCACCGAACAGGCCGCGGCCGCCGAGCAGGCCTCGGCCTCGATGGAAGAGATGTCGGCCAACATCAAGCAGAACGCCGAGAACGCCGCGCAGACCGAGAAGATCGCGCGCCAGTCGGCGCAGGACGCCGAAGCCAGCGGCATCGCGGTCGACCGCGCGGTTGGCGCGATGCGCACGATCGCCGAGAAGATCGGCATCGTCCAGGAAATCGCCCGCCAGACCGACCTCCTGGCTCTCAACGCCGCCGTCGAGGCAGCACGCGCGGGCGAACATGGCCGCGGTTTCGCGGTGGTCGCCTCGGAAGTGCGCAAGCTCGCCGAGCGTAGCCAGGGTGCCGCTGCGGAAATCAGCGCGGTTTCGGCCAATACCGTCGATGCGGCGACCGAGGCGGGCGAGATGCTTTCCAAACTGGTGCCCGACATCCGCCGGACTGCCGAACTGATCTCGGAAATCAGTGCCGCCTGCCGCGAGCAGGACATCGGTGCCGGCCAGATCAACCAGGCGATCCAACAGCTCGACCAGGTCACCCAGCAGAACGCCAGCGCCTCCGAACAGATCTCGTCGACCTCCGAGGAACTGGCCGCGCAGGCCGAGGAACTGCAAGCCAGCATGGCCTACTTCCGGGTCGATGATGTTGCCATCAAGGCTTCCGCCCGCCCGGCCGGTGCGGCGCGCGGCGGTGCCCCGGCTCGCAAGCCGGCGGTCAAGGGCGCGATCAAGGCTCCCGTCAGCACGGGCGTCAAGCGTCCGGCCCCGGTCAATGGCCATGCCCGCTCCAACGGCTTTGCACTCGATCTCGCGATGGGCGGGGCCGATGACCGCGACGACGCTTTCGGGATGCACAACGCATGAGTGACACGCAGGAAATCCAGGCCGTGACCTTCGGCCTGGGGGCTGAAGTCTTCGCGGTGCCGGTCACGCTGGTGCGCGAGATCCTCGACTACCGAGAGACCTTCCGCATCCCGGGTGGCCCGGATTACCTGCTCGGCCTCACCGACATGCGCGGCGAGGGGGTGACCACCATCGACTTGCGGCTGCGCCTCGGCCTGTCGCCGGTCGCGCCGACGCCGGCCACCCGTATCCTGGTGATCGACATCCCGCTCGAGGACCGCGTGCTGGTGCTCGGGCTGGTGGTTGACCGGGTGATCGAGGTCACCAGCTTCCGCGCCGACCAGATCGGCGGGGCCCCCGACGTCGGCGTGCGCTGGTCGTCGGACTACATCGGCGGCGTGGTGAAGCGCGACGAAGGCTTCACCGTGCTGGTCGACATGGCGCGGATCTTTTCCTCGCAGGAGGTAGCGCAGCTGTCCAGCTGCGCTGCCGCGGCCGCCTGAGCCATGTCTGCCGCCGCTCCCCTCGCTTCCTCGCCGCATGCTGCCCGCAGCGGGGCATCCGGCTCGCCCGTGGCGGGCGACCGGTTGAGTTCGCGCAATTTCGCGCGGCTGGCGGCCTATATCTACGAATATTCGGGCATCAAGATGCCCGAAAGCAAGCAGACGATGCTGGAAGGGCGGCTGCGGCGGCGCCAGCGTGCGGCTGGCGCCGCGACGCTCGATGCTTATTGCGACTACCTGTTCGCGGAGGACAATCTGGCCGAAGAAGGCGCGGCATTGATCAACGCGGTGACCACCAACAAGACCGACTTCTTCCGTGAACCGGGCCATTTCGAATATCTGAGCGCGGTGATCCTGCCCGATTTCGCCGCGCGCGGGGTCAGGACCATCCGTGCGTGGAGCGCAGCCTGCTCGACCGGGCCGGAGCCCTATACCCTGGCGATGGTGCTCGACGACCATGCCGAAACCCACGGCGGCCCGGATTACGGCATCCTCGCCACCGATCTCGATACCGACGTGCTGGAAACCGCGCGCAGCGGCATCTATCCGCGCGAACTGGTCGAGCCGGTGCCCGAACACTTGCGCCGCCGTTACATCATGACCTCGCGCGATCCGGTGCGGCGCGATGTGCGCATGGTGCCGCAGTTGCGCAGCGCAATCGGTTTCGCGCGCCTCAACCTCATGGAGCCCCACTACCCGGTGGGTGAGCCGATGCATCTGGTGTTCTGCCGCAATGTTCTCATCTATTTCGACAAGCCGACCCAGCGCCAGGTGGTTTCCCGTCTGGTCGATTGCCTGAAGCCGGGCGGATACTTGTTCCTGGGTCATTCGGAATCGATCACCGGTCACGGATTGCCGCTGACCCAGGTCGCCAATACCGTGTTCCGGAAGGCCTGATCCCATGCCGCAGGGCCAGAAGATCCGGGTGCTCGTCATCGACGATTCCGCCAGCGTGCGCCAGACGATGACAGCGATCCTCCAGGAAGACCCCGAGATCGAGGTGATCGGCGCGGCGCCCGACCCTTTCAGCGCCGCGCGCCGGATCCAGGAGGAAGTTCCTGACGTCATCACCCTCGACGTCGAGATGCCGCGCATGGACGGCATCACGTTCTTGCGAAAGCTGATGGCACAGTGTCCGGTGCCGGTGGTGATGTGCTCCTCGCTCACCGACGAGGGTTCGGAAACGCTGTTGCAGGCGATGGAGGCGGGCGCGGTCGATGTCATCCTCAAGCCGCGCATCGGTGTGGCCGACCATCTCGCCGAGCATCATCTCCAGATCCGCGACGTCGTGAAGGGGGCCTCGCGCGCCCGTGTGCGCGGCCGCCCTGCCGTGCGCGAGTCGCTGGCCGAGGGGCCGCCGAAGAAGCTCACCGCGGATGCTGTGCTGCCGCCGCCGAGCGGGCGGGCGATGAGCCGAACCACCGAGATGGTGGTCTGTCTCGGCGCGTCCACCGGCGGTACCGAGGCGTTGCGGGAGGTTCTGGAGGCGCTACCCGCCAATGCCCCGGGCGTTGTTGTCGTGCAGCATATGCCCGAGCATTTCACCCGCGCCTTTGCGAGGCGCCTCGATGGGCTGTGCGAAGTCGGCGTCAAGGAGGCTGCCGACGGCGATCCGGTGTTGCGCGGCCACGTGCTGATCGCGCCGGGCGGCAAGCACCTGATGCTGGAACGGCAGGGCGCGCGGTATCATGTTTCGGTCCGCGACGGGCCGCTGGTCTCGCGGCACCGGCCTTCGGTCGACGTGCTGTTCCGTTCGGCGGCGCGCTTGGCCGGGGCCAATGCGGTAGGCGTTATCATGACCGGCATGGGTGACGACGGCGCGCGCGGCCTGCTCGAAATGAAGCAGGCGGGCGCGCGCACTTTTGCGCAGGACGAGGCGACCTCGATCGTTTTTGGCATGCCCAAGGAAGCCATCGCCCGCGGCGCTGCCGACCGTGTGATCCCGCTTGGCGCCATTGCCCGCGAAGTCATGACGGCGACCGCGCGATGATTGGCCGCGTTTGCATCCCATCGGCGCCGCGAGTGCCGTATTTGCCGCTTCACCACGATCCATTTGCAAAGCCCGGCGTCGTCCGGTTCGGAGGATGTCTTGTATCTCGCCACGCTCCCTGAGGATGCCTCCCAGGCCCCGCTGTCGCTGGCCGAACTGCGCGACGGGCTGTTCGCGATCGCCAGTGGACTCGACGCACGCTTCGTGGAAGCTGGCACCGCGTTGGCGCGGGCCTATGAAATCGTCGAGACCCTGATCGGCGCGCTGGAAAGCGTGACCAATGCCTTCCAGCGCGATGAGGCCGAGGCGGCCGTGGGCAACATGCGCAGCACCGCCGACCGGTTGATGCGTCTGCCGGAGATCCAGTCCGACCGGCGCGGCGCGCTTGTCGCCATCGAAAAGGCCGGCGCCGCGCTGGCCGCGCAGATCGAGCAGGTCAACCGCACGCTGAGCTTCCTGCGCATCTGCGGCCTCAACATCAAGGTGGCGGCTGCGGGGTCCGGCGACTTCTCGGGCTTTGCCGACATGATGTTCGACAAGATCGATCTCGGCGAGGCGGAAATGGCCAGTATCTCGCGCGAGATCGGCTGTCTTACCGAAGCTGTGCCCGGCATGTACGAGGTCGAGGCGCAACTGGGGGCTGAATGTGCGCGGGTCATTCCTCATATCCCGCAGCGTCTGGCGGACGATGCCGCCGGGCTCCAGCAGCACCAGTCGGCGCTTGCGGAGCGTGCGCTCAGGATCGCGGATGTTGCCCGCCAGATCCGCAACCAGGTCGGCACTGCACTCGGTGCCCTGCAGATCGGTGACATCACCCGCCAGCGGCTTGAACACGTGGCCGATGGCCTTAACGACATCGAGCTGTTCCTGAGCGAGCCTGCGGGGCTTCCCGCCGCGACCGCCGAAGTGGTGAGCGGCCACGCAGTGGCGCTTCTGGCGGCGCAGGCGGCCGATACCTTGGAAGCGTTCCAGGCCGAATCCCGTCTGCTTGCCAGCAGTCTGCGCGGTCTCGGGCCGCAGGCGGCGAGCTTGCTCGACTTGCGCGCGGCTGGCGGCGATACGGGAGGCGGAGCGAACGATGGGATGTTCCTGCGCAAGCTGGAACAGAGCGTGGAGGAAGTCGCCAGCGTCACCGAACGGTTGAGCGAAGCCGACGCGCGCTCGACCCGGCTCAGTCATGTCGCTTCGACGACCGCGGAGCATCTCGCCCAGCGTCTGGCTACCGTGCACCGGATCACCCGCGACGTGCAGCAGATGGCGTGGAACACCGATCTGAAGTGCTACAGGCTGGGTGTGGACGGGCGCGGTCTTGCCGTCGTGGCGCAGGAAATCCGTGGGTTCGCCGCCACCCTAGGGTCGATCGCCAGCGGCATCGCCCAGTCGTTCGAGGCGCTGGAACAGGCGGCAGTGGTCATGCGCGGTGCCGAGCACGAGGCCCCGGCTGACGCCGGGGTCGCGCTTTCGGAGTCGCTCGGGTGCATCCGCGACGGCGGAGAGCGCATGCAATCGGGCCTCACCGCGCTCGATCAGGGCGCCCACGCGGTAACGGAGATCATCGCGGAGACTACCGGGAAGGTCGATTGCGAGGCCGAGGTGGGAACGGCGCTCGTTGAGATCGCGGACCGGATGGCGATCCTTGGCAGCGAGAGCGAGGACATCCCTCAGGAAGGCCAGGTCATGCTGGAGGCGCTGCTGGGCACGATCGGCGCGCGCTACACGATGGCTCGCGAACGCGAAGTCCATCGCCGCTACCTTCCTGGTAGCGAAACGGAGGAACTGACGGCCACTGTCGACGGGGACGATGACGACTTCGACGACGGCTTGTTTTAGGCCGCGTGGACAAATTCAGCGGGGAGCGGAGCGACCGAGTTGGGTGGGAAGCGGACGCTGCTCCAACCACCCCGCTCATGCTGAGCTTGTCGAAGCATGGGGGCTCAGCGCTCCGCTTCGGGGCCTTCGACAAGCTCAGGCTGAGCGGGTTTAGTCTGTTTTGGGTGGTTAGGCGACGGACTGCTGATAAGGTGCGAAGGCAATGTTGCGGCAGATCGCGATAAGGTCGGCACCGTAAGATGGCACGATTACAACCATGGAGACCTCACCAGCAGCAATGCGCGCTGATTGCTTCTCAATGATCTTCGCGTGCTCTATATGGTACGGCTCTGCGGCGGACGGATGGGGCGGATCAAACAGGCGCTCAAGTCCGGAATGTTCACAAGGCGCTTGCCCAGTGACCACCTCAATCATTGAGATGACATTGCCTTGCCTGAAGTCCTGCATCTGAAGAACCTCGAGGCCTGCCAGCGTCAGGGTATATTCATCGCCAGTTGCTTGGCGCAGGAAGACCGTCGCCGTTTCGCTGCCGAGAACAATTCCTGTAAGTTCGCCATCGTGAAAGTCGGAGAATACGTGAGCCATCATCCACTCTAACGTCAGCCCAGATTTGTCCGCAACGGGGCGGAAACGGCCGCTCGAATCTGTCCACGCGCCCTAGCCGGCATGTGTCCACGCCGCCTGGTGGTTCGATGACATCGGATCGACTGCTACAAGGCTTTGTTCGCGGCCGGCGCTGTGAAATTCATGTTTCGCACATTCCCCGACGGTTGTTCGGGGGCTGCCTCAGAGATTTGTGGTGAGGTAGGCCAGGCACATTCGGCCGAGCTCTATCTTCAATTCCTTCCAGTCCTGAGGATGAACCGATTCGCCGGTCGAACCGAGGCTCAACTGCCGGGCAAGGGTGGCGAAGATGATCTGGTATGCGGCGTTGGCCTTGCGCTCCTGATCGGAGCCTCCGAACTGGTCGCGATACTCCAGCATGGCGTTGATGCCCAGCGCAGCGGCGCGATTGGCGCTCTCCCTGCCAGGTCCGGCAACCAGCGGGTCGAAGGCAGCGCGGGCCATGCTCTGGCGGAGCAGCGGTGCCTCTTCACGCAGCAGTTCGGCATAGTTTTCAACGAATGCAGGCACGACCGTCGCCAGTGAGGATGATTGCTGGCGCACGCGCTCCATCATCACGTTTTCACGCTCTTCCATGCGCTGCAAGTGGTTGCCGATGACCGCGCGGACAAGGTTCTCCTTGCTTTCGAACCGCAGGTAGATCGAGCCGATCGAGACATTGCCGGTCTGGCTGACTTCCTGGAGCGTGAATTCCTCGCTGCCACGCTCAAGCATCAGCTTTTCCGCGGCGGAAACCATGCGTTCGAGCGAGGCCTTGCTGCGTCCTTGCTGCGGTGTGCGGCTGACGGTGTCGACCGCCAGCTCTTTTTTGGCGGTCTTGGGTTTCGGGGGTGTTGACATGACAGCGACAAACAGCCTATCGAAATGCGAACGTCAATTCTAATTCAATCTTGTTTCACATGAGACCGTACGCCATCGCGGCGGCGGCGATGCCCCAAGGGAGGGGAGAAGATGCGTTTTTCCGTATTTCTGAATGCGCGTTCGCTTGGTCCGGATCAGGACCGTAAGCTGATGAAGGATCTGGAGGCCCATGCGAAGTTGGCCGCAGATCTCGATTACGACGCCATCTTCCTGCCGGATCATCACTTCAACGGGTACATGCCGGTGGCGAGCGACAGCTTCATCTTCGCCGGCTATCTTGCCGCGCAGATGCCCAAGATGCATTTCGGATTCTCGGTCGTCTCGGTGCCGCTCCACCACCCGGTGCGTCTTGCCGAGCGAATTAACATCCTCGACCAATTGACCGACGGGAAGCTGTTGGTCGGCGTCGGTTCAGGCACGACCCCGGAAGAAATGATCGGTTTTGCGGTCGACTACAAGGATGCCGGCCGCATCTCAGACACCAACCTGGCGCTGGTCGAACAGCTCTGGGCCAAGCAGATGGAAGATCCTGCCGTCGTCATCGACAACGGACCCTACAAGGGGCGTGTCCTCCAGCGGATCACGCCGTCGCCGTTCACGCCGGGCCATGCGCGGCTGATGCCGGTGGCGATGAAGGAAGCCAGTTCGCGCCGCGCGGCCGAAAACGGCTGGCCGGCCTTCATTCCCGCCTTCACCCCGCCGACGATCGGCGGCACCGAACCGTTCACCCACGTCAAGAAGTGGTTCGACATCTACAAGGGTTTCCTGCTGGAAGCCGGGCATAGCGAGGACGTGGTGAAGTCCGCGCTCGACTGGACGACGCACACCTATCAGGTCGTCCACGTGGCCGAAAGCGACGATCAGGCGCGTGAGGAACTGGAAGTGATCCTGCGCAGCTACCAGGATGCCATCGAGCGTGAAGCCGAGTTCAACGCGCGCGCCGAAAGCGACGATGCCAACAAGAAGACCGACAGGACGCCCAATGCCCTGACCGACGATTGGATTGGCACCTGGTGCCTCTATGGTTCGCCGGAGACGGTGCTGGAGCATCTTACGCCTTATGCTGAACTCGGGATCGGAAACGTGCTGTGCGGCACCACCACCGGGCCGCTGACCGAGCAGCGGCTGGCCTACGGCGATCAGACGCTGCGGCTGATGGCGGAAAAGGTGATGCCTGCGCTCAAGGCCGCAGTCCCGGCCTGAACAAGGATAGGATGGCGCGGCCCGCGAGAAGGCCGCGCCACGTGAGGAGAAAGCGATGACCGAGAATTCGACCGCCGCGCCCCGGCGGATCGTCGGGCTGGGCGGTACCTTCCGCCAGGCCTCGTCCAGCGAACGGATCGTGCGCGCAGTTCTGGCAGAATGCGCCGCAATGGGCGCCGAAACCGTGATGTTCGACGGTCCCGCGCTCGCGGCGCTGCCGCATTTCAATCCGGAGCAGGCGGAGCGTACGGCGGAAGAACTGGCGCTTGTCGAAGCGGTTCGGATGGCGGACGGTATCGTCATCGGCAGCCCCGGCTATCACGGCGGCTATTCGGGTCTCGTCAAGAATGCCATCGACTTGCTGGAAGACTTGCGCGGTGATGCCCGTGTATATTTTGATGGACGACCTGTGGGGCTGGTTGTCACGGCGGCCGGATGGCAGGCCTGTGGAACCACGCTTTCGGCACTGCGCGACGTTGTCCATGCCATGCGCGGTTGGCCGACGCCGGTAGGTGTCGGGGTCAATTCGGTCGAGCAGAGGCCGTTTGCGCCCGACGGTTCGTTGATCGACGAAGCGGTTGCGCGTGCAGTGCGCGCCCAGGCTGAGCAGATCATGGGTTTCAGGGTGGAGGCCCGGGCATGAGCGCGCTTTCTCTTTCGCAGGCCTGCGCGCTTACGGCAGGCGGGGCGATGTGGTCCTCGTGTGCGGTGCCTGAGGCGGGCATTCCCTCCTTCACGATGTCCGATGGCCCGCTTGGCATCGCCAGCGGCAAGGTGGACGAACGCGATATTGCCCTGCTTAGCCCGTGCTCGACGCTGCTTGGTGCAACCTGGGATCGCGATCTGTCCTGCCGCATTGGTGCGCTGGTCGGTAGCGAGGCCGTTTCGCGCGGCGTGGACGCCGTGCTGGCGCCCAACCTCAATCTCGCTCGCAGCCCGCTGGCAGGGCGTGCCTTCGAGTACTTTTCGGAAGATCCGGTGTTGACCGGGGTGCTCGGCGCGGAATGGGTCAAGGGCCTGCAATCGACCGGCACCGGATCGATCGCCAAGCACATGGTCTGCAACGATAGCGAGACTGCGCGCGACGAGGTTGACGTTCGTGTCGACGAGCGGACCTTGCGCGAGGTGTACCTGCTACCCTTTGAATATGCCGCAAGCGCCGGCTGTGTTGGGCTGATGGCGGCCTATAATCGCGTCAATGGAGCGTGGTGTTCGGAACAGGCCCATGTGCTGACGAAAGTGGTCAAGCAGGACTGGGGCTTCGATGGTCTCATCATGAGCGACTGGTTCGGCACCCATTCCAGCGAAGGCACGATCACTGCCGGGCTCGATCTGGAAATGCCGGGCCCTGCGCGGTTCATGGGGGAAAAGCTGGAGGCGGCGGTGGCGATGGGGACGGTCGACGCCGCGCGCGTGGAAGACGCGGCAGCGCGCGTCGCATCGGTCGCGCGCCGGATCACCGGCAACAAGTCCCAGCCGGTGTCGCCGGATGCGGCGCAGGCTCTGCTTGTGGAGGCGGCGGCTGCCGGCTTTACGCTCCTGCGTAACGAAGGGGATATGCTGCCGCTCGCTCCGGGATCGGTAAAGCGCCTGGCCGTGATCGGCCCCAACGCCTGGGCGCCGTGTTTTCAGGGCGGGACTTTCGCCAAGATCTCGATCTCGCCCGATGCGCCGACGCCGGTCGAGGTTCTGCGCGAGACGTATGGCGGCTGTTCGGAAATCCTGTTCGAGCCTGGCGTCGATCCGCAGCCGCGCCTGCCCAGCATGCGCGTTGTGCCGGCGCTGGATATCGGCGATGGCTCCACGCGCGGAATGACACTCGAATACTTTGGCGCGCCAGATTGTGCGGGTGAAGTGGTGTCGCGTGAGACACGCGACACGAATTCGCTGGTCTGGTTTGTCGGCGTGCACGATCAGGCCGATTTCACGAGGCCCGGTTCGGTGCGGGCAAGCGGGCGCTACGAAGCGACCCGTAGCGGAGCGCACAATCTGCACCTTGGCTCCACGGGTGCCGCGCGTATTGTTGTCGATGGCGTGGAAGTGCTGCGCGCGGGTGGCGAAATCCCGGCGGGTGACGTCATGGGCGTGCTCAAGCGTGGCGATTCCGATGTCGTGGCCCTGGAATTGGCCGCGGGGCAGACGGTCACGGTGACGGTCGAGTTCTCATGGGTTGGCGGGCGTGTGCAGGGGCTCTGGTACGGGTTGCGCGGTCCCGGCAGTGCGGAAGAGATGTTGCAGGCTGCTGTCGACGCCGCGCGATCGGCCGACGCGGTATTCCTGATCGTGGGGGAAACATCCGACTCCAGCGTCGAAAGCAAGGACCGTGCGGACACTTTGCTACCGGCCGAGCAACTGGCCTTGATCGACGCGGTGACGGCAGCCAATCCCCGTAGCGCGGTGATCGTCAACGTGGGCCATGCCTTCGACTGCTCCTGGGAGCACCGGACGGCCGCGCTGCTCTCGGTCTGGTATCCGGGCGAAGGCTTCGCCCGGGCGCTCGCCGATGTCCTGTCAGGTGCTCGTGAGCCCGGCGGACGCCTGCCGGTAACGATCGCGGTCAGCGAGGACGATTACCCCTCCTTCGCGCTGCACCCTGCCGATGATGGGACGCTGGCCTATTCGGAAGGCACTCTGCTGGGCTATCGCGGCCTTGTCGCCAAAGGAAAGGCGGCGCGGCATCCGTTCGGTTCCGGCGCTGGTTACGCGTGCTTTGCTTGGTCCGATGCGCGCATCGAGGACAACGTGGTAACGCTTACCGTCGCGAACGTCTCGAACCGCGACGGCAGCGACGTCGTGCAGGTCTACCGCGATCATCCCGAATGCGCGCTGGTAGGTTTCACCAAGGTAGCCCTGGCCGCCGGGGAAAGCCGCCGCGTATCGGTACCGCTGGAACCCCGCGCACTGCAACGCTGGGGCGAGGATGCGTGGGAATGCCTTGCCGGCCCCCTCGGCCTGCGAGTGGCGCGCCACAGCGAAGAGGCGGGCATGGCGCCTGAAGCAGCTGTCCCGGATCTATCCCGGGAGCACGGCTGAGCCTTCCTCCCGCTGGCGCCGCATGGCCGGGGGAGGCGGGGCGTAGGATGCCAGATTGCGCCTGAGGCTGGTAAGCGCCAGCACGCCAAGGCGGCGCTGCTCGAGATCGTCCAGCGCCGCCACTTTCGCCAGAACCAGGTCGATCGCCCGAACCAAGGCGGGATCCGGGTCGATCGGCCGGTCGTCGCGCAGCTGCGTGAAGTGCTGTTCGACGTGCTTGAGCACGACCGCGACTTGCCGGGCGCTCCACGGCGATGCACGTTCCTGGAACGTGCGAAGGTCGTGGATGGCCATGCCGATGCGGGTGTCGGCGAGGATGTCGAGCAGGGGCTGGGTAGGGTCGATCGCCAGGTATTTGAGCCGCGGCGTCAGCATCGCCACGCGGTCGATCATGCGGCCGATCCAGGCATTGAGGTCGAGGCTGTCCCTGCCCCCGGCCATGCCAGCGAGCTCGCGCCAGCCCGAACGCACGAGCCGGATCGCACTGGAGCGGGTTCCGACCGAACTGGCGAAATTGAGTACAAAGACGGCAATGCCAACCCCCACGACTTGCGCGATGGCGAAGTTGGTGAAGGTCTGGAAATTGGCGTCGTATTCCTCGTTGAGGCCTACGAGGCCAGGCAATGTCAGCATGATGCCGATGGCAAAGATCGCGGTCGAGGGGCGGGCCTGAAGGCTGCCGACGATCAGCATGACCGGTGCCAGAACGCCAACCATCGCCGGAAAGTCGCTGAGCCGGGGCATCAGCACAAAGGCGTAGAATGCGCCGATCGGCATGGCGGCAAGGGTCCCGTACAGCAGGCGGCTGGCGGTCGGTCCGGGGTTGTCGAGGTGGCTGAACAGGGCGCAGATGATGCACGCAATCACCACGGCAGTGCTGCCATCCGGCCAGGCAGTGGCGATCCACATGGCGGTGCCGATGCCCAGGGTTGCCATCGTCGCCAGCGCCGATCGCAGCGCCAGGCCATGGTCACGGTGCAGCGGCATGGCGCGGGCGTTGCGGATGGCGGCGGCGATGTTCGGTGATGGCGCGGTGGTCGGGGAAAGGATGATCGCATGCAATTCACGCGCATCGCGGTGGATACGGATCAGATCCTGCAAGCGGTCGAGCAGGCTTAGACACAGCCCGATCTCCCAGTCCCATTCGCTCTCGTCCCGCGGTTCCAGTGCATGCGCGCGGGCAATAAGCGCGTCCGCTTGGGGAATGGTCTCGGGGGCCGAGGAAAGGTCGTTCAGCCACAGGGTGATGTCGGCGATGAGGGCTGCGATATCGGGAGGCATGGCTTCAGCGGCGTGAAGCTGGCCGATGCGGTCCTCGATGCCGCTCGCCAGCGGGAGGAGCATCGAGAGCCGGTCCTGCAATACGCGCAGCACCGCGACCCGCACGGTGAAGCGGGAGAGATCGAAAGGCAACTGGACCGCGAGCTGGTGCAATTCGTGGAGATCGAGAGCGAGCCTGCGGCGGTCGCGGTCCAGCGTCACCGCGTCCTCTGCACTGTCCTGCGCGGACAGCGCATCGCGTGACCAGCGTTCGGCGTCGGTCAGGATCTGGCTGGCGCGTTCGGCCAGCTTTGCGGAGACGGTGCGCGGGAATATCAGTGCGTTGACCACGGCACTGGACCAGATGCCGATGATGATTTCCTGCACGCGCAGGCTGGCGATGTCGAAGATCGTGCCCGGGTGGCTCACGGCGGCGAAGCCGATGATGCTGGCGGTATACCCGGCGAGCAGGAACACGTAGGATCGCGGGGTGCGGTCCAGCATCGCCACATACGTGCACAATGCCAGCCAAAGGCCCAGCACCCAGGTCAGCAACTCCGGCGAGTTCACGAACTGGGGGACGAGGATGATGGCGACAAGCGCGCCGAAGACGGTCCCGATCATGCGGAAGACCGCTTTCGACAACATGGCACCGGCCAGCGGCTGGGCCACGATATAGCAGGTGATGACCGACCAGTATGGCCGGTGCAGGCCAATCCGCAGCGCGATGTAGTAGGCCAGGATCGCCGCCACGTAAGTCTTCAGCGAAAACAGGGCATCCGCCATCCCGGTCAGCGTTTCCGCCAGAATGGGACTTGGTGTGCGGGAACGCGGCAGGGCTGGCGTGGTGCTGCCTTGCAGACGCGCGGTGCCGATGGCCATGGTGTCAGACCGTCATCGGATCGATATGGCTGGATAAGGTTGCCGCCGGGGATAGGCGAGCGCCGATGCGGGGTTCAAGACAGGCAACTCTTGTTGTCTTATATCCACCGTTGCAGTCTTGGGGCATGAACATCAGCGCAGTTTAGGGGGAAGTCCGCCTGTTCGGCGGCAACCTGTCCAGGATGTGTCGGTCTCGCCGACGGCGCTGCCCTGGACCTTTCATCGAGTCGATGGAAGGACTGAGTTGAACTGACTTTATATCGCTGCGATATGGATTGGGGCGCTTGGCCAGCAACGAGCGGCTCTGGAGCGACGTGGAATGCAGAACATCGACATTCGCCAGCTGCGCTATTTTCTTGCGGTCGCCAATGAACGCAGCTTCACGCGCGCGGCGGAGCAACTGCACATGACGCAGCCGCCGCTCAGCCAGCGTATCCAGGAACTTGAGGTCTCGCTGGGATTGACCCTGTTCGAGCGCGGCACTCGCCCGCTGAAGCTCACCGAGGCGGGCAAGCTGCTCTATGAGCGGGCCAGCATGGTCATGCGCGGCATGCAGCAGCTCCAGGTCTCCATGCAGACCCTCGCGGCGCGGAAATCACCGCGCTTCGTGTTCGGGCTGGTGCCCTCGACGCTCTATGCGCGTCTGCCCGAGGTAATCCGGCAGTTTCGCGAGATCGTGCCGCAAGTCGAGATCGGCGTCACCGAAATGGGCACCGAGGAGCAGATGGCGGCGCTGAAGGATCGCCGCATCGATATCGGTTTCGACCGTATCGTTGTCGAGGATCCGGGTATCCGTCACGTGCTGGCTCGTAATGAACCGCTTGTGGTCGCGGTGGCGAAGGACCACCCGCTGGCATTGCAGGGGGCGCCGGTGGAACTGGCAAGGCTCTGCCGGGAGCCGCTGATCTTCTATCCCAGCGAGCCGCGTCCGAGTTTTGCCGACCTCGTGCTCTCGGCGTTCGTGTCCCACGGGTTGATGCCTGATCAGATCCAGGAAGTGCGGGAACTCCAGACCGGGCTGGTCATGGTGGCGGCGGGCGTCGGTGCATGCATCGTGCCGCAATCGGTGCGGCATCACGGCCGCGGTGACGTGGCATTCATCGACATCGCCGAACCGATCTCAGCGCCGCTGTTGATGCGTTTCCGGCAAGGCGACACCGCGCCGGAACTGCGCCAACTGCTGACCCTGCTCGCACGGCTCTACGAGCAATGGGGCTGGCCGATTCCCACCGAACTCGCGCGGATGCGCGCCGCTTCCGATGCGGCTGTATCGGGTCATGTTCCATAAAATTCCTGTTTTCCGCGTTCTCTGAGAAATCAGGAAGCGCCGCCCGACTGGAAGGCGGGCTGACGCATCGGCAGGCTCATGGCTTCAGCGGTGCAAGGTCCAGCCCCAACCACGCAGCCATGGTTTCGAGTTCCGCGTACAGTTCCTCTCTTGCATCTTCGGGCGCGTCGGGTTCGAAATGCGCCGATTGCACGATCAGCATTGCAGACTTGCGGTCGGCCTTGAGGTCGACCCGTGCGACCAAACGGTCGCCGAGCAGGAACGGCAGCACGTAGTAGCCGTGAAGGCGCTTTTCCGCAGGCACGTAGATCTCGATGCGGTAGCGGAAGCCGAACAGGCGCTCGGCGCGGTCGCGCTCCCAGACCAGCGGATCGAAGGGGGCCAGAAGAGCCCGGCCGTCGATGCGGCGCGGGCGGCGGGCATCGCGGTGGAGCCAGCCATGCTTTCCGCCCGCCACGGAGACCGGAATCAGCACGCCTTCCTCGGCCAGTGCATGGATCGCGGGCCGGGCTTCTTCGGGCGACTGGCGGAAGTAATCGCGCAGTTCCTTGTCGGTGGCGATACCGTGGGCGGCGGCGGCATGGGCGATGAGCGCGCGGTGGGCGTCGGCATCGGCGGGGGTGGGCAGCGCCATGACGGTGGCAGGGATCACCCGTTCGGTCAGGTCATAGAGGCGCTCGAAGCTGCCGCGCCGTGCGGCGGTGGTTATGTGACCGGCCCAGAACAGCCATTCCAGCGCGCGCTTGGTGTCGCTCCATTCCCACCAGCCGGACTGGCCCTTGTGGCTCTCGAAATCCGATGCGGCGAGCGGGCCGTCGATCCGGATGCGGTCGAGCAAGGCCATGGCCTCGGCGCGTCGTTCGGTGGCGTAGAGCCGCATCCGTCCCCAGCCTGCTTCACCGCGATCCGCCTGGCCCATGCGCCAGCGCAGCAGTGGCTGCAATTCGAACGGCAGCAGCGAGGCTTCGTGCGCCCAGTATTCGAACAGAGCGCGTTGGCGCCTGGGGCCCCAGGCCAGCGTTTCGAGATCGGCGCGATCATAAGCGCCGAGGCGCGAGAAGGCAGGCAGGTAATGCGCACGGACCAGCACGTTGACGCTGTCGATCTGGTGAAGGTGAACCTTGCCGAGCACGCGGCGCAGATCGGCCGGTTTGCGGGCGCGGGAAGGCCGGGCGCCGAAGCCCTGCGCGGCAAGGGCGATGCGCCGGGCAAGCGGGGCGCCGATCTCTTCGTATTTCGTCACCGGACGAGAGGTATGGCCAAGTCCCGTCAGTGGCAAGCAGCCGACAGGGGGTTGCAGGCTCAGCCCATTCCTGCGCAAACGGCATTTAGCGCCGATATGGGAAGAGGATATGACCGTGCATCGAATTGGCTGGATCGTCATGGCCCTGGTGGCGACCGGATCGCTGGCGGTCGTGGCCCTGTCGCGCGGGGAGACGATCAGCGCGCTGTGGATTCTGGTTGCAGCGGTCTGTTCTTTCCTTGTGGCCTATCGCTTCTATGCGCGCTTCATCGCCCGCAAGGTCATGCGCCTCGATGCGGGACGGGCGACCCCAGCTGTCTACCGTGCCGACGGGCTGGACTATGTGGCGACCGACAAGCGGGTACTGTTCGGGCACCACTTTGCCGCTATCGCCGGGGCCGGACCGCTGGTGGGGCCGGTGCTGGCCGTACAGATGGGCTATCTGCCGGGCACGCTGTGGATCATCGTGGGCGTGGTGCTGGCCGGTGCCGTGCAGGATTTCATGGTGCTGTTCATCTCGATGCGCCGCGAGGGGCGCTCGCTGGGGGAACTGGTGCGCATGGAAATGGGCCAGGCGGCGGGCGTGATCGCGCTCTTCGGGGCCTTCCTCATCATGATCATCATCCTGGCGGTGCTGGCACTGATTGTCGTCAAGGCGCTGGCGGCCAGCCCATGGGGCCTGTTCACCGTGGCGGCAACCGTGCCCCTGGCGCTGGCGATGGGCGGCTACACTCGGTGGATCAGGCCCGGGCGGATCGGCGAAGTCTCGGTGCTGGGCCTGATTGGCCTGATCGCGGCGCTGGTTTGCGGGCAGTGGGTGGCACAGTCGCCGTTCTGGGGGCCGCTGTTCACACTGACACCGATTCAACTGTGCTGGATCCTGATCGGTTATGGCGCGGTCGCCTCGGTGCTGCCGGTCTGGCTGCTGCTGGCTCCGCGCGACTATCTCTCGACCTTCCTCAAGATCGGCGCGATCGCGGCGCTGGCGGTGGGTATCGTCATCATGGCGCCTGCGCTGCGCATGCCTTCAGTAACGGCATTCGCGGCGGACGGCGGCCCGGTCTGGGCGGGATCGCTGTTCCCGTTCCTGTTCATCACCATCGCCTGCGGGGCGGTATCCGGGTTCCACGCGCTGATCGCCAGCGGCACGACGCCCAAGCTGATCGCCACCGAGGCCGATGCGCCGATGATCGGCTATGGTGCGATGCTGATGGAGGCGTTCGTGGCGATCATGGCGCTGATCGGCGCTTCGATCCTCGATCCCGGCATCTATTTCGCGATGAACAGCCCTGCTGCGGTGATCGGGACCGAGCCGCATCAGGTGGCGCAGGCGGTGACCGCGATGGGGTATCCGCTGTCCGCCGACACGCTGGTGCAGACCGCGCGCGATCTGGGGGAGCACACGGTCATTTCACGCGCGGGCGGGGCGCCAACCCTGGCTGTCGCCATGGCCGAGATCTTCTCGCATGTTGTCGGCGGGCCGGCGATGAAGGCGTTCTGGTACCACTTCGCGATCCTGTTCGAGGCGCTGTTCATCCTTACCGCGGTTGACGCGGGCACCCGCGCGGGAAGGTTCATGCTACAGGACCTGATTGCCATCGCCGCGCCGCGTTTTGGCAAGAACGAAGGGGTGGTGCCCGGGCTTGTCGCGACGGGGCTTTGCGTGGCGGCCTGGGGGTTTTTCCTCCATCAGGGCGTCTCCGATCCGTTGGGCGGGGTGAACACGCTCTGGCCGGTCTTCGGTATCGCCAACCAGATGCTGGCGGCGATCGCCCTGATGCTGGGGACGGTGGTGCTGTTCCGCATGAAGCGTGATCGCTATGTCTGGGTGACGGCGCTCCCGGCGGCATGGCTGCTGCTGTGCACGGGCACGGCGGGCTGGCTAAAGCTGTTTGCAGCCGATCCCAAGGTGGGCTTCCTGGCTCATGCCGCCCGGTTCGAGGCGGCGGCGGACAGGGGGCAGGTGCTGGCGCCGGCAAAGTCATTGTCGGAAATGCGGCAGGTGATCCTCAATGACCGCATCGATGCCGCCCTTGTCGCGGTGTTCCTGGCGGTGGTCCTTGCCTTGCTGGCGTTCAGCCTGCGCAGCGTCCTTGCGGCGCGTCGCAGCGCGGTGCCGACTGCCTGCGAGGTGATCGGCGAAACGGTGGCGGCGGCATGAGCGATCCTCTCGCCACGCTGCGCAAGGCGCTGCACCTGATGGTCGGAATGCCCGATTACGCGGATTACGTCAGGCACATGCAGGCCCATCACCCCGACCGCCCGGTCATGGACCGGAGGGCCTTTTTTCGTGATCGGCAGCAGGCCCGCTATGGAGGAAGGAACGGCGGGCGCTGCTGCTGAGGCTCTGGATCAGGCCGGGTTCGGGGCTCCGTGCGGCGTCTTGCCCCGCGCGATGCCCATGCCGAGTGCGGCCAGTGCCACTATCAGCGACGCGGTGCCCGCCGTCACGAAAGCGCCTTGCATGGAGCCGGTCGCGCCGCTGGCCTGGTGGACGAGTGCGGGCGATATGAACTGGCCGAAGAAGAATGAGCCGGTCCAGATGCCCATGCCCCGGCCGCGATGCTCGAAGGGGAACTTGGTCTGGGCCCAAGCAATTAGCGAGGGCACGGCCATGCCGGCGCCGGTCTGCTGGATGGCGAGGCCGACGATCATCTCGCCGGGGTTGCGAGCCAGGCCGATGGCGGCAAGGCCTATCCCGAGGATGGCGAGGAAAGCACCCAGTTGCACACCGTTGGAACGGCCCGACAGGATGCGGAACAGCAGCGCGCCGAGGATGACGAACAAGCTCGGCAGGAAGCTCATCTTGGCGACGGCGGCAGGATCGGTCACGCCCACTTCGCCGAAGGCGATGCTGCCGTTGACGATGAAGACATAATACTGCGCCGCCGAAAACAGCGTCAGCGCGCCGACACCCAGCGCGGCGCCGAGCGGGAATCGGGCCTTTTCGCCCGCCGGGGCGGTTGGCGCTTCGTCATGCGTGGCACGGCCTTGGGGTTCGTAGAGGAACACCAGCATCGCCAGATAGATCGGGAAAGCGACGAGGTAGACGAGGAAGCCGCCGTTCCAGCGTACCGAGGCGACAAGGCCGGACATCAGGATCACGCCCGAGGCCAGGAACGGCCCGATCACGCCTTGCAGAAACAGCCAGTTGCGGCGGCTTTCGTTATCCCAGTAGTCGCCGATCAGGGTGTTTACGATCGTGAGGATGCCCGCCTCGCACACGCCCAGCGCCAGACGGCTGGCGAAGATGTGGTTCAGGTCGTCGAGGAAGAACGGCAGGGTGCCGAACAGCCCGTAGAAGAACGTGCAGATCAGCAGCAGTCTCCGCCGCCCGAAGGTGTCCACGAACCAGCCCGCGAACGGTGCCAGGATCGCGATGGTAAGGCCCGGCGCGGTGACCATCAGAGGCACTTTTGCCGCTGCATCCGGGTCCGTATTGAAGTGAGCAATCATCGACGCCACGATCGGGAACATCGACACGATCGCGAAGATCGGAAGGAATGCCGCGATGACGATCGTCATGCCCTGCGGCTTCATGGTGAGCTTTCTGAAGAATCGGGAAACCGGGTTCATGCCTCTCCGCCCGTGCCGCTGTCTGGCACTTAATTAGAATTTGCATTCCTGTTTGTTATCGGCGAATTTGATCGCGGTCAATGCAATCGAAGGCCTTGACCGATTGTCTCATACAAAATTAGAATGATAATTATAAAATATGTGAGAGGAAGCATGACAAGACCGCGCCTGAGAACGGGTATGCTGGCCGGAGGATCAGGGAGAGCCATCGGCCTGATGCCCCGAATCGCTGCCGAACCGGGCCCCGAGATCGAACGGGTCACCGGCATGACCGATGGGCGGCGCGCCATGTGCCTCATCGGAATGACCGTTCGGGCCAGCCGCAACGACATCGCACGCAACGCAAAACGGATGGGAGGCGGCCGATGAGCGGGGCCAACAATGGCTGGAACCGCCGCGAGTTCACTGCCGGCGCAGCGCTGCTGGCGCTGGCGCTGGGCATCCCCGCGGCGGGCGTGAAGCTCACCGATCTCGATGCCGAAGACCTGCCGAGCGATCGCCAGCGCCGTCTGATCGCGGAAGTGTCCGACCTGGTGATCCCGCGCACCGATACGCCCGGAGCGATGGACGTCGGCGTCGGCGATTTCGTGGTGCTGGCGCTTGCCCATGGGCTTGGCGGCACGCGTACGCCGATGGCTGCCGAGATGGTAACCGCCGCCACGGCTCCCTTCCGTCGCCGGGACGGATCGCTGCGCTATCTGCCCTGGCTGGAACATGCGCTCGACCGTGCGGCAGGCGGCGATTTCCTGCGCCATGGCGCCGCCGAGCGCACCCGCCTGCTGACCGCGCTCGACGATGCGGCTTTTGCGCAGGGGGCGCCGCCTTCGCCATGGAACGCGCTCAAAAGCCTGATTCTCACTGGCTATTACACCAGCGAGCCGGGCGGCTCGCAGGAGCTTCGCTACGAACTCGTTCCCGGAAAATGGGAATGGGACATCCCGCTCACCCCGGAGATGCGCGCCTTCTCCAGCGACTGGACTGCAGTGGATTTCGGCTGACAATGGAAAACAACACGCAATTCGACGCTATCGTCGTCGGCTCCGGCATCACCGGGGGCTGGGCGGCCAAGGAGCTCACCGAGGCGGGGCTCAAGGTCCTGATGGTAGAGCGCGGGCGCAATATCGAGCATCAGACAGGCTACGAGACCGAACTCAAGGCTCCGTGGGAAATGGAATATCGCGGGCAGGGCGACGCGGCGCTCTACGCCCGTGAATACCCGGTGCAGATGCTCAACCGGCATTTCAACGAGTTCACCGAAAACCACTTCGTCAACGATGCCGAGCAGCCCTACCAGAAGGCGCCGGGCAAGGAGTTCGACTGGTTCCGCTCCTACCAGCTCGGCGGTCGCTCGCTGACATGGGGGCGGCAGTGCTATCGCTGGTCGGACTATGATTTCGGCGCCAACAAGCGCGACGGTTTCGGCACCGACTGGCCGATCCGCTATGCCGATCTCGCGCCGTGGTACGACAAGGTCGAGGAATTCGTCGGCGTTTCCGGCGCGGCGGAGGGACTGGCTCAGCTTCCCGACGGGCGCTTTCTGCCGCCGATGGAACTGAACTGCGTCGAGCAGGCCGCGCGTGAGCGGATCCGCGCGAAGTACCCGGACCGGGTGATGACCATCGGGCGCACCGCCAATCTCACCGAAGCGCGCCCGGAACAGGGCCGCGCGCATTGCCAGTATCGCAGCATCTGTGCGCGCGGGTGTTCCTACGGCGCCTATTTCTCCACGCAATCGGCCACGCTGCCGGCGGCGAAGAAGACCGGGCGGCTGAAGGTCGTTACCGATGCGCAGGTCCACAAGGTCGATTACGACGCGAAGACCGGCCGTGTCACTGGCGTGCGCTGGATCGATACCAAAACCGGCGAGCACAAAGTGGCTTATGCGCGGGTCGTGTTCCTCAATGCCGGCGCGTTCAATTCGGTTCATCTGATGCTGAACTCGGCCAGCGAGGCGATGCCGCATGGCCTTGCCAATTCCAGCGGCGTGCTCGGCACGCATATCATGGACCATGCCAACACGATGGCCGCCATGGCGGTCATGCCCGGTTTCGAGGGGCGCACCAGCTTCGGCAACCGCCCGACCGGCATCGTCATTCCGCGCTTCCGCAATCTCGATACGCTGGATGGGGATGGCTTCACGCGCGGCTATTCGTTCCAGGGCGGCGCGCTGCAAGGCACCTGGACGCGCGGCAAGCGGATGGGCGGCATCGGCAAGGACTACAAGGAAGAGCTGCACAAGATCGGCCCGTGGACGATGGTGCTGGTGGTCTTCGCGGATTCGATGCCGCGCGCCAGCAATCGCCTTACGCTGAGCAAGCGCACCGATCCGCGCGGCGTCCGCCAGCTCGAGATCGCTTTTGAGCACGGCAAGGAGGAGATGGCTGCGCTTGCCGATGCCCACCGCGAGGCGACCGCGATGCTCACCGAAGCGGGCGGTCACGTCATCATGGGGTTCGACAGGCCCGGTCACGGCGGCACTTCGATCCACGAGATGGGCGGCGCGCGCATGGGTTGGGATCCGAAGACCTCGGTGCTCAATCGTCTGAGTCAGGCGCACGATATCCCGAACCTGTTTGTCACCGATGGCGCGCAGATGAGTTCATCGGCCTGCCAGAACCCTTCGCTCACGTACATGGCGCTCACCGCACGGGCCTGTGCGACGGCGGTTTCGATGCTGAAGGAAGGCGTGATTTGACGACGATCGTGTCGTCGGCGCTACCGACGGAACTGAGCGAACGGCAAAAGTCGCTCGCATACCTGACGCTGATGATCGCGCTGGTGCTGGAGATCGTCGACGTTACGATCGTCAACACTGCGCTGCCGGTGATCGAGCGCGATTTCGGGGCGGCGGCGGCGCAGGCGCAGTGGGTGGCGGCGGGTTATTCGCTCGCTTTCGCGCTTTTGCTGATGCTGGGCGGGCGGCTGGGCGATGCCTTCGGCTACAGCCGCCTGTTCATTGGCGGTGTCGCCGGTTTCACACTGGCGTCGCTGTTGTGCGGCCTATCCGCGAGTCCAGGGCAATTGATTGCCGCGCGTGTACTGCAGGGCAGTGCGGGCGCGATGATGGCGCCCCAGGTGATGGCGCTGATCCAGGTGCTGTACGGCCCGATGGAGCGGGTGGCCAAGCTGGCATGGGTCGGTGTGATCGGCGGACTATCCGCGATTTCGGGGCCGATCCTCGGCGGGATCCTGATCCATGCGAATCTGTTCGATACCGGTTGGCGCAGCGTGTTCCTGATCAACGTGCCGGTAGGGCTGGCAGCGACGATGTTGGCTGTCCGGCTCCTTCCGGGCGCACGATCCCCGCTTCCGCGAGGGATTGACGGCCGCGGCACGGCCTTGCTGGGGATGGCCATGGCGGCTTTGCTCTACCCGCTCGTGCGCGGGCACGATCTTGGCTGGAAGCCATGGCATTTCGCGTTGCTGGCAGCTTCGCCCATTGCCTTGGCACTGGTATGGCGGCGGACTGTCCGCCGGGAGGGCAAGGGGGAAGCGCCGGTCTTTCCGACCGCCTTGGCGCGGCAGCGGCAATTCGTGATGGGGCTTTCGATTGCGCTTGTCTTCGGAATTGCGACGGGGGGGTTCCTTTTTGTCTTTGCATTCGGCGCACAAACCTTGCGTGGATATTCGCCCCTTGAGACTGGACTTTTGCATGTGCCTTTCAGTGCCGGCGTGATGTTCGGGATCGCGTTTCTTGGCCGTAAGCTATTGGCATCCTACGGAAGGTGGGTCATTTTCGGGGGCATTTCCTTGATGGCGATCTTTGCGGGAATGACGCTCGGCTGGATCGAAGGGAGCATGCCTTACATATGGGCACTGCCATGCCTTGGACTGGCAGGAGTGGGCATGGGCATGACGAGCGGCCCGCTGACGCCGGTGATGCTCGCGCGCGTCGATCCAGCGCACGCTGGTGTGGCCAGCGGCATCGTCAAGACGGTCCAGGAACTGGGAATGGCTCTTGGTGTCGCGATGGTCGGAACGGCGTTCTTCGCCGGAAGCGGGCGCACGATGCTGCCTGCCATTGCCGTGATCGAGGTGTTGCTGGTCATGGCGCTGGGCTTGGCGATCCGGCTGCCCAGCGCATTGTTTCCAGAGCAGGAACGCTGACGCAAGTCAGGCCCGGAGTTCGAAAGTTCCAGTTCGAAAGCTCCGGGCCTGTCGTTGTCGCATTAGAGCGTTTTCAAATCAGGTGGAATCACCTGATGACTCGGAAAACGCGTAAAACCAAAATTATAGAGCAGTTGATCCGATGCAATCGGATCGGGAACTGCTCTAGAACTGGAAGTTCACCGATGCCGAGAACGTGCGCGGAGCACCGATGTAGGCGTAGGTCGTTGCAGTCTTGGTGATGCCTGCATCGTCGAAGGCGCCGTAATAGAACTTGTCGAACAGGTTCGTCACGTTGAGCTGAACGAAGGTCTTGTCGTTCAGGCCGAGGAAGCCCAGATTCAGGCGCGCGTCGAGATTGACGACGGTATAGGCCGGCACCTTGGCATCCCAGAGCTTGTTGCCCGAGCTGTCCTCGACAGCAACGTTCAGGCTGTTGTAGTAACGCGAGCCGGTCTTCTTGACTTCCACGCCCAGTGACGCAGGGCCGGCATTGCCTTCCAGGCGGCCACCGACGGTGTAGTGCGGCACGCCGCCTTCCATCTTGCCGGACGTTGCAGCGTAAGTGGACGTGCCGGTCTGTACGTCGTCGCGGATCTTCGACCAAAGATACGAGCCGAAGAGATAGGCGGAGATGTGCTTCTCGGGCCGGAATGCCAGGCTGCCGTCGATGCCGTAACGGTCGACCGTGCCGAGGTTGGTGTAGGTAGAGGTCTGGGTATCGGGGTTGTAGGCCGAGGAAAGGCGGTTCGAGAAGATCGTGTACCAGCCCGCGACCGAGGCCTGGAACATTCCTGAATGGTAACGCAGGCCGACGTCGAAGTTGTCGGTGGTTTCGGGCTTCGGATCGGCGGAACCGTCCGAATAGTAGAATGCGTTCGTGTAGAGGTTGTCGGTGCCCGGGACCTGAAGGCCCTTCGAGTAGTTGGCGTTCAGCGATAGTGCCGGGGTGAAGTCGTAGGTGAAGCCCACGTTGGGCAGGACCCGGCTATAGTCGAACACCTTGTTCTGCGGTGCTGCGTAAGTCGTGGTCAGGCCGGCTTCGTAAGCGGCCAGACTGTCGGCGTCGGCAAGGCAGTTCACCGAACCGGTGCTGGTATAGGTCACGCAGTTCTGCGTCAGGTTGCGGCGGAAGAACGGTACGCGCAGGCCATGCGACAACATGGAGGGCGTTGCTGGCAAAGTCGCCCGAATATTCACCCGAGACCTGGTGCAGGATCGCATAGGAAAGGCGATCGCGCTTTTGCAGGACGTTGCCGTTGACGTCCGTCAGGGCGTCGCTGGTGTTGAAATAGTTCGACGCGAAGCCGTCGGAATCGAGGTAGCCCAGTTCGCCTGTCTGGCGATGGCGGCCGCGATCATAGGTGTAGGCGACCCGGACGCGCTGGTTGTCGGACAGGTCGTAGCGGAGCGAGGCGATCACGCCGATGCGGTAGGTTTCGGTCTGGCTCGGGGCCGAGAGGCGGACCGAGTCCAGGGTGTCACCGTCACCGTTGAGATCGACGCCGCCGAAGTAGGGGGTGCCGTTGATGTATCCGCTGGCAATGGCGCTGCTGTAACTGCCTTCCTTGGCCACCACGGTGCCGCCACCGTTGGCCGAGGTGTACTGGAAGTAGGGATCAACCGTAAGCGTCAGCTTGTCGCTGAGCGTGAAGCGCGAATTGATGCGGATGTTCGCGGTCTTCGACGGGTTGTAGCGATATTCCCAGGCCGAACCGCAAGAGCTGGCGGCATCCGCCACGCCTTCCGTGCCGGAGGGGATCGTGCAGCGCGCGACAGTATAGGCGTCACGCTCATCGGCATTGGTGGGAATGCCGCTGGTATTGGTCAGCGCCCAGTCCGATGCCATGGTGTTGTGGTTGACGTTGTAATGGCCCGAGATCGCGATGAAGTCGCCGTTGTTGCCAATGGGCTGGTAGACCTTGCCGTTGAACTGGGTCTTGTCGATCTTGCCGATACCGCCGTAAAGGGCGTTGTAGGTATCCTTGGAGGCCGAGACCCACGCGCGGGTCCCGGATGAATTGAGATCCCCGGTGTTGATCATGCCGAAGATGCGCATCTTGCCGTAGTCGCCAACCGTACCGACCATGCGAGCGCCGAATTCGTGACTCGGATCGATCGAACGGTAGTTCACGGTTGATCCCGATGCCGATGCAGTCGGCGAATCGACGTCGGTGGTGCCAAGATTGACGTTGACCTGCTCGATCAATTCCGGATCGAGCTGCTGATTTGTATAAAGCGCGTAGTTTCCGGTGTCGTTGAGGGGAATCCCGTCAAAGGTCTGGGAAATGCGCGTATCATCGAAACCACGGATCATCAGGCTGCCGCCCGAGGAGCCATAGCCGTCATAGCTCTGGAAGCTGACGCCAGGGATCAGGTTGATGATCTCGTCGATCGACTGGCCCGGCGTCTCGCGGCCGATCACGTCCTTGGTCAGGACCTGCTTGGCTTTCGGGGTGGCCGGGATCACGATGCCGGCAATGTCGTTCTGGGCCTTGCCGGTGACGACGATGTCCGAATTCTCGAAATCGAGCGAGCCGGTGGATTGGGCGCGCGCCGGGGCGGAACCGAGCGCGCAGGCGATCGCGAGGCTCGCCGCCGAAGCGACGAGAAGGGAGCGTTTCTGCATTGGATCTACGACCTCATAGGTGCTCCCCCAGCAAGGGGGAGCGTCATGGCTTCAGCATGCGTCTCCAAGCTCCTGGAAGCACAATCGTCCGCCAACGGTCGTCTTCAGCAGCCAGAGCGTCGCTGCTGCAGAAGTCATAACCGCCCCTATATGACAGTGTCGAGACAGTGGTGCAGTGGTTTAGTGAAGTTCGTTGCAAAAATATTGAAGTGATGATTATTGGCAACGGTAAATTTCAACATTCATCGTTATTTCATTGATATTTCTATTTAGGTTTACACTAATGCCTAGAAGAAATATTGATGAAAAGTATTGGTGATTTTGTTGCAATACGGAGCGCAGCCCAGAAAATCGTTTGAAAATTGCCAGCAGGGGCCTTCGCGAGGCGGCGCCGGCCCTCTCCCATACCCTGCCACCCGCAGGACACTATCGATCGGTGGCGGGGAATGGGAAAGGACCGGTGCCGTTAGAGCGTTTTCTAATCAGGTGGAATCACCTGATTACTCGGAAAACGCGTAAAACCAAAATCTTAGAGCAGTTGATCCAATGCAATCGGATCGGAAACTGCTCTAAATTCGCATGTCGCGAATTTTCAAACGGTCTCTCAGGCGAAGCGCTTTGCGCCAGCGACACTGCCGATTACGACCATCGTTGCTGCCAGCATGAGCGATGAAACGTGTTCGTTCAGTAGCACGGATGCGAGACCGAGGCCGAGGAATGGCTGAAGCAGTTGCAGTTGTCCAACCCGCGCAATTCCGCCCAGGCTTAGTCCGCGGTACCAGAAGATGAAGCCCACCAGCATCGAGAAGACCGAGACATAGGCCAGCCCGAGCCAACTGGATGTGCCGATTGTGCCGAGTCCGGCCTGGGGCCAGAACTGGATCGCGCCGAGAGCCGCGAGTGGTATGCACAGTGCCAGGGCCCAACTGATGACCTGCCATCCACCAAGTTCGCGAGTCAGCACCGCGCCTTCGGCATAGCCCAGGCCGCATACGGCGATGGCCAGGATCATCAGGCCGTCGCCCGCGGCCGAGGAATGTCCATCGTTGGTAAGGGCAAAGCCACCCACCGCGAGCGCACCGATCAGGGCGAAGATCCAGAACGCCGGAGAAGGGCGCTCACCGGCGCGGATTACTCCGAAGATCGCGGTACTGAGGGGGAGCAGGCCCATGAACACCAGTGAACGGGCCGACGACATGTGCTGGAGGGCAAGCGCAGACAGCAAGGGAAAGCCGATGACGCAGCAACCTGCGACAACCGAGAGCTTTTGCCACTGCCGCCCTGTCGGAAGCGGCTGGCGCAATGCCGCCAGCAGCAGGGCGGCCAGCAGGCCGGCGATCAGCGCGCGTGCGCAGGTCAGCAGCAGAGGTGATATTCCCAGCACCGCCAGGCGCGTCGCCGGCATCGAGCCGCTGAAGACGATGACGGCCATGAGGCCGCTTCCCCAGCCCTTAAAGGAATTCTGCATGTGTGATCTCTCCAGGTCCGAGGGGCCGGGATCTAGCGAAGGCCGCTGGTCTTGCCAGCTACAGTGCGATACAGAATGATTAATCTGTACTGATATAGAGAGCGATACAATTGGCTGAGGTAACCCAGACTGGACGAGTCACTGAGGGCATCCGCAGTCGCATTGCGACGCGGTCGCTCTGTGCGGGGGACCGGTTGCCTTCGGTTAGGCGCAGCGCGGCCGATTTCGGCGTTTCACCGGCTACGGTGGTGGAGGCCTATGACCGCCTGGTCGCCGAAGGCCTGATCGCGGCGGTCCCCCGCTCGGGCTTTTTTGTCAGTCATCTGGCGGGGGCACCGCAGGGACCGGCCGCCCATGCGCCTTTACGAGAGCACGAGATCGATCCCTTCTGGGTGTCTCGTCAGTCGCTCGATTCTTCCCAGTCGATCGACAAGCCGGGCTGCGGCTGGTTGCCGCCTGACTGGATGCCGCAGCGTGCCTTGCAGAAGGCGCTGCGCGAGGTCAGTCGGGATGGCGATCTGTTGACGCTTTACGGGACCACGGCAGGCGATCCCGTGCTGAGACGCCAGATCGCCTTGCGATTTGCCGCCGAGGGGCTGGAGTGCGATCCGGATCGGATCCTGCTGACCCAGTCGGGGTCGCAGGCGATCGACCTCATTTGCCGGTTGCTCTTGGTCCCCGGTGATACGGTGCTGCTCGACGATCCGTGCTACTTCAATTATCAGGCGCTGATCGCCGCCCACAAGGTGCGGGCCGTCAGTGTGCCGTTTCTGCGTTCCGGCCCCGATCCCGCCGCGTTCGAGTCGATTGTCGCAGCCCAGCGGCCGCGCCTCTACATCACCAATTCGAACCTTCATAATCCGACGGGAGGCAGCCTCAGCCTGACGAGCGCCCACCGACTTTCGGGCATCGCGGCGGCGCACGGCATGGTGATCGTCGAGGACGATATATTTGCGGATTTTGCGCCGGGCGTGCCGACCATGGCCGCGCTGGATGGTCTTTCGGGTGTGATCCGCGTCGGCAGCTTTTCGAAGACGCTGTCGGCCGCCTTGCGCTGCGGCTACATCGCGGCGCGGCCGGAGTGGATCGATGCCTTGACTGACCTGCAACTGGCGACAGGTTTCGGCGGCCCGCCACCGATCGCCACGAGCGCGATAAGCAGGGTTCTCGCTGGCGGCGGGTATCGACGCCACATGGAAGAGCTCCGCCGCCGCCTTGCCAGGGCGCGGCAGGCCATGGCGCTTCGCCTCACGGCGATCGGGATCGTGCCGCAGGGAGATCCGGTGGGGGGCTTCACTTTGTGGTGCCGCTTGCCCGATGGGGTGGACAGTGCCGTGCTTGCCCGGCGCTGTCTGGCCCGAGACGTCGTTCTGGCGCCCGGCAATGTCTTCAGCCCGAGCCAGAGCGCGACCTCGTTTCTGAGGATTAACGTCGCGCATACGAGCGATCATGCGCTCTTGCAGTTGGAACTGTCGATGCGGGGCGCAACCCCTTGACCTGTAGCGACGTTCCCATGGTTCGCTAGCCAGCCTGAAGCTGCGGTTCGTAGATCTGTGGGGCTCATGGCGAAGACCTGTCTGGAAAAGTGACTCAGCGCAGATTGCTCGGCGAAACCCAGCTTTTGGGAGATCTCGCAGATCTGGAGATCTGTCTGCTCCAGATAGAAGAGCAGGCGGTCGGCCCTGACCTCATCCTTGATCTGCTGGAATGTCAGACCTTCCTCGCGAAGGCGCCGGTTCAGCGTACGCGGGTGCATGCCGAGAAGACTTGCCACAAGTTCGGTATTGCAGCCGTTCATCCAGAGCCGTGGCATGATGATCGCGCGGACTTGCAAGCTGGCTGGGTGAGGCGATCCGCCGTGGTTTTTGCATAAGTGTGCCACGGTCCGTGTCAGTTCGTGCCGATCGGCTTCGTGCACCGGGCAGGCCATGTCGTCGGCACGAAAGACGATGCCGTCCTCGTCCCGGACAAAGCGCACATCGCATCCGAAGTTGCGCCGGTAGGTTCGGGGGGACGAAATCGCGTCGTGACGCAGGTGAATCGCGCGCGCCCGAACGCGTCCTAAGGTCAGTGCCTGGGCGCCCAGATGACCCAACAGGAGAAGTTGCTCGATGCTCTGGCTGCGTCGGGAATGGCCGGAAATCAGGAGGTCATGGCCGACGAAGACATGGTCGCGCGAGGCGCTTTGCCCGCGCCATATCCGGCTGGCGCGAGAATGCGCGCCGCTATGGCGAACGGCCTGATCGATTGCTGCACCAAAAGTTGGCGAATGGCGCATCGCCCTGCCGACGAGGGCGTGGGCACCCTTTCCGCCCTGCCGCCGCGCAAGACGCATGCCGAAATCGGGGAGGCCGAGGCGCGCGGCAGCGGTTTCCATGGCGAGAATCCACTGGGCACAGGTGACTGCGTTTTCTTCCTCGCAGCCAAATGGTTCGATCCCGGCCGTTTCGAGGATTTCGGCGGACTTGCCGCCAAGGCTTGCGACCAATTCGGGGAAATGGCGCAGGAGCGGGGCGCGTATGACGTCGTCGCCTTGCAGGCATGCACTGCGGTGATTGGCGCCCCTGCGCGTGTTGCGATAGTCTTGCATCTCCGCCTCGCGTGGTTCGCCGATCCGGTTTGTTTCTTGCTCTCATCATGGAGCCGCCCGATACGACGGACCGGGAGCTTGCCCCCTTCTTGCCGTCATGTCTGCACGGAGCGCGTCGCCTGTGCGTTTTCCGGCCAAGGTGCGGGGCGCGGCTGGCGGGCAGGGCGGATTGTCCGGATTCAACAAGCGGGGCCATGACTGCATGCGCCATGAAGGCGCGGGAATCGAGCCGGCCTCCATGGAGCTGCGCTCGACGAGGTTCTGGCCACTCCGGCGAGGAGGCCTTCGGGAGAGAACAGATGGAACCCTTGGTCCAACGGATGATTGACCGCGAGGCGATCCGCGATTGCATCGCCCGTCTTGCCCGCGGAGAGGATCGGCGCAGTGCCGACCTCATCCGGGCCTGCTGGTGGCCGGAAGCGCGTTTCGACTACGGCGTGCACAGCGGCGATTTCGAGACTTATCTGGCCTGGGTGGTGCCGGGTGCCGATGCGATCAAGGATACCCAGCATCTGATCGGGCAGTCGGTCATCGAACTCGCCGACGAGGCGGCGCAGGCCGAAACACACGTATTCTCTTATCACCGCATCGATATGGGAAAGGGAGACCGCGATACCTGCATCGGCGGGCGCTATCTCGATCGTTTCGAAAAGCGCAGCGGGGAATGGCGCATTGCCGATCGGGTGATGCTCTACGAGTGGGAGCAGGATTGGGGCGCAGCGGCGGACTGGTCGCAGGGGGTGATGGGCTATCCCTTCAGCGCCGGGCATTTCACCGGCCGGGCCAATGGCGATTACAGCGAGCGCTGGTTCGCGGGACACGTCGGATGAGCGCGCCGCTGGCAGGCAAGGTTGCGCTGGTCACCGGTGCGAGCCGGGGCATCGGCAAGGGGATCGCACTGGTGCTGGCCGAGCAGGGGGCGACGGTCTACGTCACCGGGCGCACTGTCAGCGAGGGGGACTATTATCTTCCTGGCACAGTTGGCGGGACCGCCGCCGAATGCGACGCGCGCGGGGCGGCGAGCGGTGGACGCGGCATTGCGGTTGCCTGCGATCATGGTGATGACCTGGCTGTCGCGGCTCTGTTCGAGCGGATCGCTGCCGAGGCGGGGCAGCTCGACATTCATGTCAACAACGCCTTCTCGCTGTCCGACGATCTGCTCGAACCTAAGGGTTTCTGGGAAAAGCCGCTGGCCAATCTGGAAATGTGGGATGTTGGCGTAAGGTCCAACTATGTTGCCGCCTGGCATGCAGCGCGGCTGATGGTGTCGCAGAAATCCGGCCTGATCGTGGCGATCTCGGGCTTTGCTGCCGTTACGTACACGTATGGTGTGATTTTCGGGACTTCGAAGACGGCGGTAGGCAGGATGGCGCGGGACATGGCGGTGGAACTGGAGCCGCATGGCGTCGCCTCGCTCACGCTCTGGCAAGGACTTACGCTGACCGAGAAAGCCAGGGATAATTTGGCAAGGATGGGCGAGCGGATGACGACGTCGATCACGCAGATGCAGGCCAGCAGCGTCGAGCATCCCGGCCGTGTGGTGGCCGCGTTGGCCGCCGATCCCGCGGTAATGAAGCGTTCCGGCGGGGAGTTCATCACGGCGGAACTGGCGCAGGATTACGGGCTGACCGATATTGACGGACAAGTGATAGCCTCCGCGCGGGCCTTGCGCGGATCGCCGCTCTGGCAGCCAATCGCGCAAGGCGTGGAGGCATGACGGCGGATCGTGACGCTCGGATCGATGCCTTGCTCGATAAGCAGGACATCCTCGAATGCCTCGCCCGCTTTTCGCGCGGGATGGATCGGTTCGACCGGGCGATCTACCTTTCTGCCTTCTGGGGCGATGCGGAAATGGCGGCGGGGCCGTTCGTGGGCAGTGCCGCCGACTGTTGGGAATGGGCTGCGCCGATGCACGAAGCGGGACAGATCCTCACCCACCACGCCTTGCTCCAGAGCAGCATCGATCTGGATGGTGACACTGCCCATGGCGAGACTTACTACCAGTTTGTCGGCCGCAACCGCGACGAGAGCCTGTGGATCGCCGGCGGGCGGTATGTCGACCGGTTCGAACGGCGCGGCGGCGAATGGAAGATCGCGCTGCGCATCAATGTGATCGAATGGGGCTGCATGCCCCCGCCAATGCCAGTGCCTTTTGCCGATGTGCCCGATGTCGCGCTCAACGGCGTTTCGAGCCGGAGCAAGGATGACCCCTCGTATCAGCGGCCGCTGACCAATCGGCGTGCCCCTGCCAATCCGGCGAAGGGGTGAGCGGCATGGCGCGCATTTCGGATGGATTGGCGGGCCGGGTCGCGGTCGTTACCGGGGCCAGTCGCGGGATCGGCAAGGGCATCGCCTGCGCGCTCGCGGACCATGGGGCGAGGGTCTATGTCACCGGCCGCACGGTTGCCGAGGGGCAGAGCGTATTGCCGGGGACGCTGGCGCAGACCGTCGAGGAAGTCGAAGCCCGTGGCGGCACGGGCGTTGCGGTGCCACTCGACCTGATGGACGATGCGCAGATAGATGCGCTGTTCCAGCAGGTGCGCCGGGACGAGGGGCGGCTCGACATCCTCGTCAACAACGCGATGGCCATTCCCGAGACGATGACCGGGCGTGAGGGGTTCTGGGAAAAGCCGCTGGACGAATGGCAGATATGGGATACCGGCATGCGCGCGGCCTATGTCGCGGCCTGGCATGCCGCAAGGATCATGGTGCCACAAGGATCGGGTCTGATCGCGGCCCTGTCGGGTTATGTCGGCGTGACTTATACCTATGATGTTGTGTTCGGCACCACCAAGGCAGCGACCGATCGGATGATGCGCGACATGGGCCACGAGCTGCGCGGAACCGGCGTGACGGCGCTGTCGTTGTGGCAGGGCTTCACGTTTACCGAGCGGACGAGAGAGAACCTCAAGTCCGTGCCGGGTATGGCAGCGCAACTTGGCAGCGCCGCAGGGTCCTCGCCGGAGTTTCCGGGGCGGGTGCTCGCGGCGCTGGCGATGGATCCGGCGGTCGCTGCGCGCTCTGGCGGAACTTTTATCAATGCCGAACTCGCGGCGGAATATGGCGTGACCGATCGGGACGGAAAGGTCGTCGCATCCCTGCGCGATAGGCGCGGCGCACCGCTCTGGGCGCCGGGCGATACGACGCGGGCCTGATCGGCATTACGCCGGTATTTGAAGCGCCCCGGCGCTCAGCGACTGGAAATCGCCCAGCCAGGCTCGGATATGGTCGATCAGGTGCTATCCGCTTGCGCCCAGCCAGCCGCCGCCTGCCTGCCTGTCGAACCACCAACGTGGCAGGCGGGCGGCCGGGGCGGCGCAGAGGGGGATGAACTGATCCATCGCGAGGAAACGCGGCTCGCCGATCAGGCCCTCACGGATAGCCTGTCCGAACAGGGCGCGTTCCGGAAGCCGGCGGCACGCAGCGCAGGTATGTGAACACGGACGCCGATACCGGTTCTCACGACAATCGCTGCGATCTTGCCCATGCCAGCGTCTTCCTTGAACCTATGCGGACTGCCGAGCCGGATGGGCACTAACCGCCCAAGCGATTTTCGATGATGCCGGACACGCTCCTGACGAAACGGGATAGCATGCCCGTTCGTTCGCCGACCGCGAGAGTGAGAATGAGGCCGATCAGCCTGGAATTCGCGAGTACCTTCGGTTTGCCGCCGGTCGAGGCCGTGCGGTTGGCTTCGCGGCTGGGCTTCCGGCACATCAGTACGCCACTTCAGCCTGCGCGCGCCAGCCTTGCGGGTTATCAGCGCTTCTCGCTGCGCGATGACATCGTGCTACGCCGGGATCTGCGTGCGGCGATGGCGGAAACGGGCGTAACGATTGCGTCGGGCGAAGGGGTTGCGATTGTGCCGGAACACGATGTGCGCGATCTTTATTCGGGCGATCTGGCGATCATGGAGGGGCTCGGCATTCCCCGCATCAATGTCGTCAGCCTCGATCCCGATCTACCCCGTAGCTTCGATCAACTGGCGATGCTGTGCGAACTGGCGAGCGGTTTTGGCATCGAGACGCTGATCGAATTCGTGCCGATCTTTCCGATCTGCAATCTGGAAACGGCACAACGAGCGATCGCCCATGTGGGCCGCCGGGATTGCCGGGTGATGTTTGACACCATGCATTTCTGCCGGACGGGCGGGCGTCCTGCGGATCTCGCCGCCTTTGATCCCGATGCGATCGGCTATATCCAGCTTTGCGACGTTCCTGCCCAGCGGGTTCTGGCAGACTACATGGAGGAGGCCATCTGCGAACGCCTGGCGTGCGGCGAGGGAGACCTGCCATTGGCCGAATTGCTCGCCTTGCTACCGAAAGACCGGATCGTCGGCCTGGAAGTGCCGCAGCGCTCGCAGCAATTGGCCGGAGTTCCATTGGAGGAACGGCTTGCGCATTGCCTCGCGGCAGCGCGGCGGTTCGTCTAGAACGTTTTTCGAACGGAGTGGAACACGCAGTGACCCGGAAGAACGCGGAAAACAAAGAATCTGGAGAGCCCGATCTGATTCAATCAGATCGGAAAACGCTCTAGAGCGTTTGCCAATGAGGTGGAAACACCTGATGGCCCGGAAACGGCTCTAGCTGCCGGTGTCCTTGACGGTTTCCATGGCGACGTACGTAGACGTGCTGGAGACGTGCGGCAGGTTGGACAGTTTTTCGCCCAGAACCTCGCGATAGCGGCGGATGTCGCGGGTACGCACCTTGAGCAGATAATCGAAGTGGCTGGCAAGCATGTGGCACTCCTCTACCTCGGGAATGCGCCGCACCGCTGCGTTGAATTCCGTGAGGGCCTGTTCGCGGGTGTCGGAGAGCTTCACTTCGGTGAAGGCCACGTGATCGAGCCCGAGCGCTGCGGGATCGACCACGGCCTGGAAGCCCCGGATCACGCCCGAATCGACCAGTCGGCGCAGGCGTACCTGGCATGGCGTCTTGGACAGGCCGACCACGCGGGCGAGTTCGGTGACGCTCATCCGCCCGTCGTTTCTGAGCGCGGCGACGATCTTGCGATCGTGCTCATCCAAGGTGACTGATTTGATTGTTTTCACCATGCATTTTGCCTACGTTGATCCGCAATATAAGTCCATATGGACTGCTTCACCCGCGTGAAAAGTCGGATTGCCAAGAGGACACGCGATATTCTGCGCACATGACCCAGACCGCGCCTTTTGCCGCTTTCGCTCCTGCCGTTCGTGAACCCACCGAACTGCGCCGTGCCATCACCGCAGCCTATCGCAGGGACGAGGCCGAATGCATGGCCCCGTTGCTGGCCGCCGCGACGCTGCCCGACGCCACCCGCGCCGCGGTTCGTGCGGCCGCGAGCAACCTTGTCACCACGCTGCGCGCCAATCACAAGGGCACCGGCGTCGAGGGTCTGGTGCAGGAATACTCGCTGTCGAGCGAGGAGGGCGTGGCGCTCATGTGTCTGGCGGAGGCGCTGCTGCGCATTCCCGACGATGCCACCCGCGATGCGCTGATCCGCGACAAGATCGCTGGCGGCGACTGGGGGGCGCACCTTGGCAATGGCAAGTCGCTGTTCGTCAATGCCGCCACCTGGGGCCTTGTGGTCACCGGAAAGCTGGTCGGCAGCGTCGATGACAAGGGCCTTGGCGCCGCGCTGACGCGCCTTGTCGCACGCGCCGGTGAGCCGGTGATCCGCCGCGGCGTCGACATGGCGATGCGCCTGATGGGCGAGCAGTTCGTCACCGGCGAAACCATCGACGAAGCGGTGAAGCGTGCCCGCGAACTGGAAGAAAAGGGCTTCCAGTACAGCTACGACATGCTGGGCGAAGCGGCCACCACGGCGGCCGACGCGGACCGCTACAACACCGACTACGTCAATGCGATCCACGCCATCGGCAAGGCCAGCGCCGGGCGCGGCGTCTATGGCGGCCCCGGCATCTCGATCAAGCTTTCCGCCCTCCACCCGCGCTATGTTCGCGCGCAGGCGAGCCGTGTGATGGGCGAACTGCTGCCGCGCGTGAAGGCGCTGGCAGTGATCGCCAAGGGCTATGACATCGGCCTCAACATCGATGCCGAGGAAGCCGACCGGCTCGAACTCTCGCTGGATCTGCTGGAAAGCCTCGCGCTCGATCCCGATCTGGCGGGCTGGGACGGCCTTGGCTTCGTGGTGCAGGCCTATGGCAAGCGCTGCCCCTATGTGCTCGACTGGATCATCGATCTGGCCCGCCGTGCCGGACGCCGCATGATGGTGCGTCTGGTCAAGGGCGCCTATTGGGATGCCGAGATCAAACGCGCGCAAGTCGATGGCCTCGCTGATTTCCCGGTGTTCACCCGCAAGGTCCATACCGACGTGTCCTATGTCGCCTGCGCGCAGAAGCTGCTGGCCGCCCCGGATGCGGTGTTCCCGCAGTTTGCCACCCACAACGCGCAGACGCTGGCGACGATCTACCAGCTTGCCGGGCCGGACTTCGCCATCGGCAAGTACGAGTTCCAGTGCCTGCACGGCATGGGCGAGCCGCTCTATTCGCAGGTTGTCGGCAAGGACAAGCTGGACCGTCCCTGCCGCATCTACGCGCCGGTCGGCACGCATGAGACGCTGCTGGCCTACCTCGTGCGCCGCCTGCTGGAGAACGGCGCGAATTCCTCGTTCGTGAACCGCATCGCCGATCCGGCGGTGCCGGTGGACGAGATGGTCGCCGATCCGGTCGATATCGTCCGCGCCATGCCGCACCCCGGCGCGCGCCATAGCGAGATTGCCGCACCTGCCGGCCTCTACACCGGCCGCCGCAACTCCGCCGGTATCGATCTGGCCGACGAGACGGCATTGACTGCGCTGACCGCCGCGCTCCAGGCTTCGGTGACGCGCGAATGGTTCGCGATGCCCGCCAATGCGCAGGGCAAGGTGCGCGACGTGCTGAACCCCGCCGATCACCGCGACGTGGTGGGCAAGGTGATGGAAGTGGCGCCCGAAGCCGCTGCCGTCATGGTCGCGCGTGCTGCCATCAGCCGCTGGGGCGGTACGCCGGTGGCCGACCGCGCCGCCATGCTCGATGCCGCCGCCGACGTGATGCAGGCACGGATTGGCGAGCTGATGGGCCTCGTCATCCGCGAAGCCGGCAAGTCCGCCGCCAACGCCATCGCCGAAGTGCGCGAGGCGATCGACTTCCTGCGCTATTATGCGCAGCAGGCTCGCGCGACGTTCGGGGTGGAGCAGCAGGCACTTGGCCCGGTGGTCTGCATCAGTCCGTGGAACTTCCCGCTGGCGATCTTCGCCGGACAGGTTGCAGCCGCGCTCGTCGCCGGCAACACCGTGCTGGCCAAGCCCGCCGAAGAGACCCCGCTGATCGCCGCCGAAGCCGTGCGCATCCTGCACGAAGCCGGCGTTCCGGCCGACGCGCTGCAACTGGTTCCGGGCGACGGCAAGGTCGGCGCTGCGCTGGTGGCCGCGCCGCAGGTGGCCGCCGTCATGTTCACGGGCTCGACCGAAGTTGCCCGCCTGATCCAGAAGCAGCTCTCGAGTCGCACCTCGGCGGATGGCCATGCCATTCCGCTGATTGCCGAGACCGGCGGCCAGAACGCGATGATCGTCGATTCCTCCGCGCTCGCAGAGCAGGTGGTGGCTGACGTCATCGCGTCGGCTTTCGATTCCGCTGGCCAGCGCTGCTCGGCGCTGCGCGTACTGTGCCTTCAGGAAGACGTGGCCGACCGTACGGTGAAGATGCTGAAGGGCGCGCTGGCCGAACTCTCGGTCGGCAACACCCAGACGCTGGCGACCGACATCGGCCCGGTCATCACCGCCGAGGCGCAGGGCAACATCGCCGCGCATATCGAGACGATGAAGGCGCGCGGCTGCACGGTGGAGCAGGTGGCGATCCCCGCCGACTGCGCATTGGGCACGTTCGTCGCGCCCACCATCGTCGAGATCGATAGCATTGCCCAGCTCGGCCGCGAGGTCTTCGGCCCCGTGCTCCACGTCGTCCGCTTCCGCCGCGACGATCTGCCGGGCCTGATCGATGCGATCAACGGCACCGGCTATGGCCTGACCTTCGGCCTGCACACCCGCCTCGACGCCACGGTGGAGCGCGTTACCTCGGCGGTGAAGGCGGGCAACCTCTACGTCAACCGCAACACCATCGGCGCGGTCGTCGGCGTGCAGCCGTTCGGCGGGCGCGGGCTATCGGGCACCGGCCCCAAGGCGGGCGGCCCGCTCTACCTTGGCCGGCTGGTTACCAAGGCCCCCGAAGTGCTCGGTCCGGCCGGGCACGGTGCGCCGCTGGTGGAAGCCTTCGCCGCATGGCTGGAGAGCGTGGGCGAGGCGAGCGCGGCTGCCGAGGCGCGCAAGATCGGTGCGGCATCCGCGCTCGGCACCGAGACCGAGCTGGCCGGTCCGGTGGGCGAGCGCAATCTCTACGCTCTCCATCCGCGCGGCCGCGTGCTGCTGCGCCCGGTGACCCGCGCCGGACTGTTCGCGCAGATGGCGGCTGTCCTGGCCACCGGTAACACGGCGAGCGTTGAGGGCATGGCGGTTCCCGGCGGCCTGCCTGCCGAGATCGAGGCGCGCTTCCACCCGCAGGCGGGTGAAGCCTTCGCTGCCTGCCTTGTGGAAGGGGATGCCGCTGCCGTGCGCGCGGCCTGCGAGGCCGTGGCCGAGCTGCCGGGACCGATCGTGCCGGTGCATGTCAGCGCCGGACCCAATGGCGCCTGGCTGCTGGAGGAGGTGTCCACCTCGATCAACACCACGGCGGCGGGCGGCAATGCCAGCCTGATGATGATCGGCTGAGGCGCAGCGTCATTGCTGCGATTCGGGCGGGCCGCTCCCTTCGTAGGGGGCGGCCTGCTGTCGTTTGCACGGCGCGTTCGCGGTCAGCAGGCTGGGCAGGTTGACACAGTTGACACGGTCCACGGCAAAAAAGTCCGGGCTGTCACCATGTCCCTCATCCAGAGGCCAAGCCGTTCAAACTGAACATGAAAGATTCGTCGTTCGAAGCATGGCGGCAGCCTGGCAGAACATGGCTAGGTAGGAAAACGATAGGCCCCCGCAACAATCGCCGCACCCCGTTCTGCGACCGACTCGTCCTCGTTCTTTCCGATTCCGGATATGGGCATTCTTCACAAGTAGGCGGCGAGCCACCACAGGAGTATGGTGTCTAGCGGAGAAATACCTATGGGCAGGATGATCGTAGAGGCCGCCACGAGCATCGACGGCTATTGGGTCGATGCCGAAGGCGTCAGCGTTTTTCCCATCGATGCGCAGCGCCGCGCTCGCATGGTGGCGCGTCTGTCGCAGTCCTGCGGGGCCGTGGTCATGAGCGCCAAGGCCTTTGCCGCTGCCGGCGAGCCGGACTGGTATGCCGACAACTACGAGCTGCAGGTACCGATCTTCGTGGTGACCGAGCGCGTTCCAGTGCCCGCCCCGCGCGAAAATGCGCGGCTGCGCTTTCATTTTCTGCCCGATTTCACCTCTGCGCTGGCGGCGGCCGAACGCGAGGCGGGAGACAAGGCGGTGCTGGTGATCGGCGGGGCACGTACCGTGACCGCCGCGCTCAGCACCGGCAGGACCGACGAGATCTGGCTCCACGTCATGGCGCGCACGCTTGGCAGGGGCGCTCCGCTGTTCGACCAGGACATGCCTTTCGCGGACTACTTCGTCTCCGAGATGGAGAACACGCCGAGCGCCGTCCACATGCGGCTGGAGCGGCGCTGCCAAGCCTGACCTGACCCTGACCCTGACCCTGACCCTGACCGGGTCAGGCGTAGGCGCAGGCGGGAGCCGCGTCCATATCCGCGCCGCGCTTGTGGTGCAGCAGCGTCAGCAGGAACACCGCCAGACCGCCGAGCGACAGGCCCGCGCCGATCCAGCCGGTCGAGGTAAGCCCCCACCCTGCCGAGATGGCAAGGCCGCCCAGCCACGGCCCCAGTGCGTTGGCGAAGTTGAAGGCGCTGTGGTGCGCGGCGGCGGCGAGGGCCTGCGCCTCGCCGGCCACGTCCATCAGGCGGGTCTGGAGGATCGTGCCGAGCCCGCCGGAGAAACCGACCATCAGGATCACCGGGATCAGCGACCACAGGCTTCCTGCCGCAAAGGGGAACAGGGCAAGGCTGAAGGCGCTGAACAGCAGGGCACCGATAGCAGCCCGGCTCTGTGCGCGGTCCGCGGCCCAGGCCCAGAACAGGTTGCCCACGGTCATGCCCACGCCGAACACGGCGAGCACCACCGGAACCAGACCTTCCGATACCTTGGTCACCTCGATCATCGTCGAGGCGACATAGGTATAGACTGCGAAGAGGCCGCCGAAGCCGATGGCGCCGGTCAGCAGCGTCAGCAGGACCTGAGGGCGGCGCAGCGCGCTCAGTTCACGCGCGGCGCTGGCGCCTTCGGCAGGGGGCTGGTGGGGGGCGAAGAGCGCGACCGAGGCCATCGTCATCAGCGCCAGCACCGAAACCACCGCAAAGCCCGCGCGCCAGCCCAGCGCCTGGCCCAGCCAGTTGGCCGCCGGCACGCCGATGATGGTGGCGACGGTCAATCCGGACATGACCATGGCTACGGCCTGGGCACGGCGGTTCTCCGCCACCATCGATGCCGCCACCAGCGCGGCGACGCCGAAGTAGGCGCCGTGCGGAAGGCCGGAGAGGAAGCGGAACGCGATCAGCAGCGGATAGCTGGGGGCAAGCGCCGAAAGCCCGTTGCCCAGCGCAAACAGCGCCATCAATCCGATCAGCAATGCCCGGCGTCCCATCCGGGCCGCCAGCACCGCGATGATCGGCGCGCCGACGAAGACGCCCAGTGCATAGGCGCTGATCGCGTGGCCTGCCTGCGGTTCGGTCAGGTGCAGGTCGCGGGCAAAATAGGGCACGAGGCTCATCGCCGCGAATTCGGTGGTCCCGATCGCAAAAGCCCCCATCGCCAGCGCAAAGGTGACGAGGGCGGGACGGGTATGGGCGGGCTTGTTATGCTGATCGGTCATGTTGCACTGCAATATTGGGGGCATCTGGCACTTAGGGGAGTCCGGCGCAAAGCCAAGGGATGAAGTGTGTGCGATTTTTGCATCCTGAAATTCACGGTGTGCAACTGGGGTTGCGGCAATCCGGCAGCGTCCATGAGGACATGATGCAGGAAAATCGGGCCACGGCGCCCTTGAGCAAGGTTCCCGAAGTCACCTTGGGCTTCTGGATCATCAAGGTTTTTGCAACCACGCTGGGCGAGACCGGCGGCGATACCCTGTCGATGACGTACGACATGGGCTACCTTGCCAGCAGCCTGGTCTTTGTGGTGCCGCTGGTCGCGCTGGTCCTCCTGCAGGTGCGCGCGCGTGGGTTCATCCGCTGGCTCTACTGGGCAACCATCGTCGCTTCGACCACCGCCGGGACGACAATGGCCGATTTCGCGACGCGCTCGCTGGGGATTGGCTATCTGGGCGGTTCGCTGCTGCTCGGCGGGCTGGTGCTGGCTGCGCTGCTGATATGGAAGCGCGTCACCGGCACGATCGCGGTCGAAAGCATCGTTTCGGCGCGGGCGGAGTGGTTCTACTGGATCACGATCACCTTCTCGCAAACCCTGGGGACCGCGCTGGGAGACTGGGCGGCCGATGACGGCGGGCTGGGGTATCTTGGCGGCGCCGCGCTGTTCGGCGGATCGCTGGCGGCGCTGGAGGTGCTGCGCAGGCGTTCGCCGGTGAGCCCGGTGGTGCTGTTCTGGGCGGCCTTTGTCCTGACCCGGCCGCTGGGGGCGACGCTGGGCGATTTCCTCGACAAGCCGCTCGCGCATGGCGGCCTGGACCTCAGCCGGCCCTGGGCAAGTTCTCTCCTTGCCTGCGCCATCGTGGTCATGGTGGCGGTCCTGCCTCAGCGTGCGGGAAGGCATCCCGGCTGATCGGGGGCAAGGACGGAATGTTGCGCAGATTTTAACTTCAGATAAGCAGATTTGCGCTATTCTCTTGCGAGGCTGCGACATTGCCACGAGGGGAACGAGGCCATGCGTCACGATGCATCGGTGGCCGAAGGAGTGGGCGAAGCATTGCTGGGGGCGCTGTCCGGCCTTGCAAGGTCGGTAGACGGTGTGCGCTCCCGCCAGGTTTCCGGCGTTGCCGAGGAGGATTGGCGGGCGCTGGAACGGCACGCGCGGCTGCCTTCGCAGCTCCTCGCGTTTCACGAAGCCTTGCGTGTGACGATGCTGGCAGGCCGCGTTGGCCTGCTTGCCCGGGTGCGCGATCACGGGCGTACGGTTGCGCTGCTGCCGCTCTGCCGCCGTCGTGGATGGATGGCGCGCTGGCATGCCGCCGGAGAGCGCCAGGTCTACGAGCCGGTGGACGCCCTCTACCGTGACGAGGCGGCGGTCGCGGCCTTGGGCCGCGAACTTGCCCGGCTGCGGCGCCCCTTGCGGTTGGAACGCATTCCAGAGGATTCGTTGCTGATCGGCTCGCTGCGGGCGGCGATGAAGGGCAGGGGCGTGCTGGTGATCCGGCCGGCCACCGGCTGCCCGACGATCGCGATCGATCCAGGTGGCGGTGACCCCGAAGCCCGCTTCAACGCCGGGCGGCGTTCCGACTTTCGCCGTGCCCGGCGCAAGGCAGACGCCGAAGGGGCGGTGACGTTCGAGCTGCACGCGCCCTCGCGAGAGCAATTCGGCACGCTGTTCGACGAGGCCATGGAAATTGAGCGTCGCGGCTGGAAGGGCGATGCTGGGACTGCATTGGCTTGTGATCCGGTCAAGGCGGCATTTTTTCGCGACTTTCTGGGCCGCGCCAGCGAGGAAGGGGCCTGCCGCATCGCCTTCATGCGGATCGACGGCAAGGCCGTCGCGACACAGCTCGCGGTGGAGTTTCAGCAGCGCTACTGGCTGTTCAAGATCGGTTTCGACCGTGCGTTCTCTCGGGTTTCGCCGGGCAACCTGCTGATGCTTCATGCCTTGGGCGATGCCACCGCGCGCGGACTGCTCGGCATCGAACTGCTGGGTGAAGTGGAGCCTTGGATCATCGAGGGGTGGACGCGGGACGCGATCGCCTGTCTTCGATTGCAGACTTATCCGTTCAATCTCCACGGCCTCGCCGCGCTGGTGGCGGAGGCGGGCAACTGGCTGTGGCAGCGGCGACCACGACGCCGGGTTCCCGCATGAGCGCAGGACTGGGCACAAGGCTGCGCACCGGACTGTCGCGCACGGTCGAGGCCCTGGCGCCCGCGCCGGACGCGGCTGCGGCGGCGAGGGCGGCGATTGCCCTGCAGGCGCGCGGCATGGCAGCCACGCTCAGCTATTTCCCGGCATGGGACGGAGAGCCTGAGGGCATCATCGCCGCTGGTGAAGCGTTGTCCGCGGCGCTGGACGGCGCGGTTCCCGGTACGTGCCTTGCCATCAAGGCATCGCCGCTGCATTTCGACAAGGACTTGCTGCGCGCCGTGGCCAGTCCCGCAGCTTCGGCGGGCATGACGGTCGTGTTCGATGCGCTCACCCACGTTCAGGCCGGGCAGACGCTGGATCTGGCCGAGTGGATGATCCAGGCCTACGGCTCCAGCGGGGTTGCGCTGCCCGCGCGCTGGCGGCGCAGCCTTGCCGATGCCGAACGGCTGCGTGAAGCACCGGTGCGGCTCCGCCTGGTCAAGGGCGAGTGGCCCGACCCCGAGGGGGACGCCGGCGAACCGGGGCAGGCTTATCTAGATCTCGTGCGCATGCTCGCGGGCCGCAAGGCGCCGGTGGGTATCGCCACGCACGATCCGGCGCTTGCGCGCGCCGCGCTGGAGATCCTGCGGCCCTCGGGAACCCCTTGCGAACTGGAGCAGTTGCGGGGTTTGCCGATGAAGCGCAGCACCGCGGTCGCGGCGCGGTTCGGCGTGCCGGTACGGCTCTATTGGCCATTCGGCCCCGGCTGGTGGCCCTATGCCGCCGAGAAGCTGATCGAGCGCCCCTACCTGCCGAAGTGGTGGGTTGCCGATCGCCTCGGTTGAGGCGGGGTCAGAGATCCAGATCGAATTCGGGAGCGCTCTGGCCGGTGCGGTCGGACGGGATGGCGACGTGGATGCCGCATTCGGTCTTGTCGAACCCGCGCCAGCGGCCCGAACGCGGGTCTTCGCCCGGCGCCACCTTGCTGGTGCAGGGCATGCAGCCGATCGAAGGATAGCCCTGCGCCACCAGCGGGTGCGGGGGCAGGTCGTGCTCGGCGATATAGGCGGCGAGGCGCTCGGGCGACCAGTCGATCAGGGGGTTGATCTTGAGGCGCCCCTGCGTGTCGCTGGTGTCGATCTCGAAGCGGGGCAGTGTGGCGCGGGCCGAGTTCTGGAAGGCCTTGCGACCGGTGAACGACGCGTCGTAACCCAGCAGCGCCTTTTCCAGCGGCTTGACCTTGCGGATCTCGCAGCAACCGTCGGGGTCGTAGGACCAGCGCAGCCCGTTCTCGTCCTTCTTCGCCAGTTCCGCAGCGTCGGGGACGAGGTTGATGAGGTTGGTCAGGCCGAGACGCTCGACCAGCAGGTCCCGGTAGGCGAGCGTCTCGGGAAAGTGCTTTCCGGTCTCCAGAAACAGCACCGGCACCGAGGGATCGACCGAGGCCAGCAGGTGCAGCAGCACCGCGCTTTCGGCGCCGAAGCTCGATACCGTCGTGACGTCGCCCGCCATGCCTTCCTTGAGCAGCGTCTCGAGCATCTCGCTCGTGTCGGTGCCGCGGAACAGGCGGTTGAGCCGTACGGCATCGGCCTCGTCGAAACGAGGGCCGGTGTCGATACGGTCGCGGATACGGGTCACTTCGGTATGAGTCATCGGGAGGTCCCTTTTGACGGCGGTTTTCCGGTCGCTCTGGAGCGGGAAATCAGCCGTGGCGCTTGGCCCAGATCGCCGGGCGACCGTCAACGGCGGTGGCCTGGTAGACGTTCTCCCAACGGTCGAACGCGGTGCGCGCGTCCTGATCGTTGAGCGCCTTGTCGGGCGCGAAGGCATCGAAGCCGCAGCGCTTGAGGTGATGGAGCATGTCGATCACGAGATCGCCCACGGCGCGCATCTCGCCCTTGTAGCCGGCTTCGCGCAGGATGCGGGCGGAGGAATAGCCGCGCCCGTCGGTCCAGGCCGGGAAGCTGACTTCCACGAGCGAGAGACGGTCCAGATGCGGCAGCAGGTCGCGCGCATCGTCGCCCGGCTCGATGCGCACGGCGGTGGCGTTGGTCTGCGCGGCGAAGGCATCGACGGTCACCGCCGGGTCGTTGACGGCTTCGTCTTCACGGAAGCGGAATTGGACTTCAACCATAGATCGCTTCCTTGAACGGAGCCATGCCGATACGGCGGTAGGTGTCGAGGAAGCGTTCCTCGCCCTGCTTGTTGGCGAGATAGACCTCGGTGGCCTTTTCGATGGCATCGACCACGCCGTCCTCGGTGAAACCGGGGCCGGTGATCTGGCCGAGCGAGGTATCCGCGCCCTCGCTGCCGCCCAGCAGGAGCTGGTAGTTTTCCAGGCCCTTCTTGTCGACGCCGAGGATGCCGATGTGGCCCGCGTGGTGGTGGCCGCAGGCGTTGATGCAGCCGGAGATCTTCAGCTTCAGCTCGCCGATCTCGGCCTGGCGCTCGGCACTGCCGAAACGCTCGGAGATCTTCTGCGCCACCGGGATCGAGCGGGCATTGGCCAGCGCGCAATAGTCGAGGCCGGGGCAGGCGATGATGTCGCCCACGGTGTCGAGATTGGCAGTGGCGAGGCCCGCGGCGTCCAGCGCCTGCCACACGGTGTAGAGGTCGGCCTTCTTCACGTGCGGGAAGACGATGTTCTGGGCATGGGTCACGCGCAGCTCGTCGAAGCTGTAGTCCTTGGCCAGCTGCGCCATCAGGCGGATCTGGTCGGCGCTGGCGTCACCGGGGATGCCGCCCACGGGCTTCAGCGAAACCGTGGCGATCACGTAGCCCGCCTGCTTGTGGGCATGCGTGTTGCGCTCAACCCAAAGGCGGAAGTCGGGATCGGTGAGGTCCAGATCGTCCGAAGCGCCGGCTTCGAAGCCGGGATCGGTGAAGTGCGTCTTGATGCGCTCCAGCTCGGCCAGCGGCGGCTCGATCGGCTGGGTCAGCAGGTGCGCGAACTCTTCCTCAACCTGGCGGACGTATTCGTCACGGCCCAGTTCGTGGACGAGGATCTTGATGCGCGCCTTGTACTTGTTGTCGCGGCGGCCATAGCGGTTGTAGACGCGCAGGCAGGCCTCGGCATAGGTGATCAGCTGGTCCAGCGGCACGAAGTCGCGGATCAGCGGGGCGATCATCGGGGTGCGGCCCATGCCGCCGCCGGCGTAGAACTGGGCGCCGATCTCGCCAGCGTCGTTCTTCACCATCTTGATGCCGATGTCGTGCAGGCGCATCGCCGCGCGGTCGGTTTCCGACGCGATGACGGCGATCTTGAACTTGCGCGGCAGTACCAGGAATTCCGGGTGGAAGCTGGACCACTGGCGCAGCAGTTCCGCATAAGGGCGCGGATCGACGATCTCTTCGGCGGCGGCACCAGCGTACTGGTCCGAGGAGATGTTGCGGATGCAGTTGCCGCTGGTCTGGATGGCATGCATCTCCACCTTGGCGAGTTCGGCCAGGATGTCGGGCGTGTCTTCCAGCTTGATCCAGTTGTACTGGATGTTCTGGCGGGTGGTGAAGTGGCCGTAGCCGCGGTCGTACTTGTCCGCGATATCGCCCAGCAGCGTCATCTGCGCGGAGTTCAGCGTGCCGTAGGGCACCGCGACGCGCAGCATGTAGGCGTGGAGCTGGAGGTAGAGGCCGTTCTGCAGGCGCAGCGGCTTGAACTGGTCCTCGGTCAGGTCGCCGGCAAGGCGGCGGCGGACCTGGTCACGGAATTCCGCGACGCGCGTGTCGACCATCTGCTGGTCGTATTCGTCGTACTTGTACATCAGATCACCCAGTCTGCGGCTGCGGGGTCGGACGGCTTCAGCGTCAGGTCGAGGCGGACGGTCGGACCAAGCGCGCGGATACGCTCCTTGATGTGGGCCGGGCGGACGCCTTCTTCGGTCTTCGCGCCATCGACGATGTAGGCGCCGACGACATTGCGGGCCCCTTCCTCACGCGCGGCGAGGGCGGCGCCATGGTCGCCCACATCGGCGGAATCGTTGACATCCAGCGACCAGCTTACGCCGGTCCACCAGATGACCGCTCCGGTCTTGAGGTCGTTGCCCGTCAGGATCTTCACTGTTGTACTGCCTCCAGCGCTGTTGCGCTTACGATGGTGTCGGGCTGCGCGGTAACAGCGCCGATGACGATGAGCGCGGGGCTGGCCACCCGTTCCCGCTCAACAAGCTCTGCAAGTCCCGCAAGCGACGTGCGCAGCACGCGCATGTCGCCGCGCGTGGCCTTTTCGATCACCGCGATGGGAACGTCGGGCGTCAGGCCGTCCGCGATCAGCTTTTCGGTGATCTGGGCGGCGGTCGCAAGGCCCATGAAGATCACCAGCGTCCGGCCCTTGCCGGCAAGGCCGGACCAGTCCTGATCGGTCAGGCCCTTGCACTGGCCTGCCACGAAGCTGACGATCGAGGCATGGTCGCGGTGTGTCAGCGGGATCTGCGCGGCGGCGGCGGCGCCCAGCGCGGACGAGATGCCCGGCACGACTTCCACCGGAACCCCGGCGGCTCGGCAGGCCTCGGCTTCCTCGCCGCCGCGGCCGAACACGAAGGGATCGCCGCCCTTCAGGCGCACGACGTCATGGCCGGCCAGCGCCTCGCGCACGAGGAGGGCGTTGATCTCCTCCTGCTTCATGGTGTGGCGCGAGCGGGCCTTGGCCACCGAGATCAGGCGCGCGGAGGGGCGCGCCATCGACAGGATCGCCGGATCGACCAGCCCGTCGTGCACGATCAGCGCGGCGTTCATCACCAGCCGCGCGGCGCGCAGGGTGAGCAGATCGGGATCGCCGGGGCCGGCGCCGACCAGGAAGACTCGTCCAGGAGAGGCGGGATTCGCTTGCATGATGGCGCACATGATACCGCAAGGCCGGGGATACCAGCCAGAATGGCTTTGCAGGCAGAAAGGGAGGGTTTTAGGGGTATGGGCGGAGCGCGATTTTTGTCCGGTTTTGGGCGGAATTTCGGGTTTCGTGCGTTTTGTCGGGGCGTTTGTGCCCGTTAGGCCGCAGCGTCTGCTAATATTAACTATGTGCGCCGTGTCGTGACCGGTTCGTGACGGCATGGCGAGGGGTGAGTGACGATGATTCGAGGAAAGGCGGATGGCTATCCGTAGTAGTTGAAGCGGTTTTTGATGCGGAATTGATCTTCGCATCGATGAACATGGCGTGGATACGAACGCATTGGTCGTATCGGGGGTCGTAACGGACTTCTCCACCCGACCCGTTCTGCGTATACATCCACTGTGGGTTACGACATTTTTCCAGATGTCGCTGTCGTGGGTGGATCGAACGGGTTGGCGTTCCAATTCGGTCGGGCCGAGCAGATCGGTTCGCTCCGGATAGGGAGGGTATTAGTCGGCGCGCTAACCGAATCTTAACCCAGGGAGGGGATTTTCTGCCTCCTGGAGAATGCGCAATGCCCATCGAGGCACATTTCGAAGTTAACCCCGAGGCTGCCGCATTCGTCGGCGATCGCGCCCGTGCGCCTCGTCGCAAGCTGATGCTGGAGACCCAGGGGGCCAGTTCGTCGGGGGCAGAGATGCCCGTTCTCATCCACAACTTCTCCGAAAGTGGGCTCCTGCTTGAAAGCGCCACGGCGCTGGCCGTGGGGGACACGATCGAACTCGAACTGCCCGAGGCGGGGCAGACGCCAGCTCGGGTGATCTGGACCAGCGGCAACCTCTACGGCTGCGCGTTCGACCGGATCCTGCCGAAATCAGCATTGAGCGCGGCACAGCTGCGCAGTGCCGTGCAGCCGGGCATAGCGCTGGGCGATCAGTCTGGCGCCGGCGAGGCATCCGGTAATGCGCCTGCGGCCATCGGCGGCGAAAGCCTTGGCGAGCGGTTGCATCGCCTGCGCAACGAGCGCGGCTTCACGCAAGGTGAACTCGCGGCCCGTCTGGGTGTCAGCAAGCCCACGGTCTGGGCCTGGGAGCAGGGCCGTGCCCGTCCGATCGAGGAGCGGCTTGAGGCCATCGCCCGCGAATTGGGCGTCAACATCGCGGATCTGCGTCCGGGGCGAACCGTGGCGGGCCTGCCCGAACTCATCGCGCGTTGCCGCGAGCAGATCGCGGCGGCGGTGGAAACCACGCCGGACAAGATCCGCATCATGATTGAACTGTGATCGGGAGCATTGCGGGCGCCTGCTCAGCGGTGCCCGCAAATTCTCTGGCTGGCTTGATATGTTGATGGTAAATATCGGAATAACAAGAATTTATTTCTAATAAGATTTGATAACAGAACTAATCTGCCTTTCGTTTAAGGCGTTGTTCGGGTCGTTGCGGGGGCGTTCGAATGGTGGGTGTGTCAACTCATTTCTATGGGTGTGTATCTGCTGGTCGGCTCACTCTGATGGCTGCTTGTTCCTTGGGGTCGTTTCACGGCCCAATGGCACTGGGGCACTTTTGAGTATGGGAATGGAATTCACATTCCGGGAGTCGTGGACACTTTTCGGCCTGCTGGCCGAGACGACCTCGGATATCATTCTCAAGACCGATCTGCAGGGCTGCATCGTGCAGGCCTCGTCCGGTATTGCCCGGCTGGGGGTGCGCATCGATCCGGCCGTCACCGGCCCGCACTTGCTGGATGTCGTCTCGGATTCTGCGCGCTCCGCAGTGGCCGAGGCGCTCGACGCGGCGCTCGCCGGCGCGCAGACCGGCAACTGGGTCGAATTTCCCGCGATCAGCCCTGACGAGCGCGATACCTGGTATGAATTGCAGGCGCGGGCGCTGCGCGACGATGCAGGCGTAGTCTATGGCGCCCTGGCGGTAATGCGCAGCATCGATGAGAAGCGTGTGCTGAAGGACCAGCTTTTTGCCGCGACCTACACGGATCCGCTGACCCGCCTGACCAACCGGGCGGCCTTCATCTCCATGCTCGAACACATGATCGAGGCGCAGATGGATGGCTGTCTGGCGATGTTCTCGATCGATTTTTTCCGCACCATCAACATGAAGTACGGCCAGCACACCGGCGACGACGTGCTACGCGTGTTTGCCGACCTGCTGCGCGAGATGCTGCGGAGCGACGACCTTATCTCGCGGATCGGTTCGGAACGTTTCGCCGTGCTGCTGCCGCGCACCAGCCCGGAGCAGGCGCAGGCGATCTGCAGCCGTGTGGTGGCGACGCTGGCGGACTTGCGCCAGACCGTAGGCGAAAGTCGCATGGCGATCACCGCCAGCGGCAGTGTCGCGCGGATTGGCGACAGTCTCGACAGTACGATCGAGCGTGCGGAGCTCGCACTGTTCTTCGCCAAGGCGAAAGGGCGTAACCGGCTTGAGATGGAAAAGCCGCGCGCGGTGCAGATGCAGCCGGACGCGGCTCTTTCCGGATCAGCCCTGTCCCATCGCTTCCAGAGCCTGTGAGATATCGGCGATAAGGTCGCCGGCATCTTCCAGCCCGATGGAGAAGCGCACGCCGAAGACGTCCGCGGGATTTTCTGCTGCCGGCGGCCAGGGCATGATGGAGCGATAGCCCGCCGGCGCGATGGGGATGCACAGGCTTTCGAAGCCGCCCCACGAATAGCCGATCCCGAACAGCTTCAGCGCATCGACGAAGCGGTTGCGCCGGGCCATCGTCACGTCCTTGAACACCACGCTCATCAGTCCGCTGCCGCCGGTGAAATCGCGCAGCCACAGGTCATGCCCGGGGGCGCCCGGAAGCATCGGGCAGAGCACTTGCGCGACTTCGGGGCGCTGGGACAGGAATTGGGCGATCTTCAGGGCGGTCTCGGTGCCTTGCTTGAGGCGCACGCCCAGTGTGCGCAGGCCGCGCAGCGCCAGCGCGGCATCGTCGGGAGAGACGATATTGCCGAGTTGCTGGGCGCGTTCACGCAGCTTGCCGTACAGTTCCGCCCCGGCGCTGGCCGAGCCCATCATCAGGTCGGAATGGCCGCCGACATGCTTGGTCAGCGCCATCACCACGACGTCCGCGCCCTTGGTCAGTCCCTGGAAGCCGAGTGGGCTGGCCCAGGTATTGTCGAGTACCGAGAGAGCGCCCTTTTCGCGCGCGATGCGGGTCAGCGCGGGCACGTCGCAGACTTCCATCGACAGGCTGCCGGGCACTTCCAGCATCACCGCGCGGGTCTTTTCGGTGAAGGCGGCCTCGTAGGCGGCAAGGTCCAGCGGATCGAAGAACCGGGTGGTGACGCCGAAGTCGGTCAGCAGGCCGAGGCCCATCGAACGGGTCGGGTCATAGGCATTGTCGGTGATGAGCAGTTCGTCGCCGGGGCGCAGCAGGGTGAGCATGACACCGACGATGGCGGCCACGCCCGAGGGGTAGATCACCGTGCCCGCCGCGCCGGGTTCGAGCTGGGTGAGCGCATCGCAGAGCGCCCACTGCGTCGGCGCGCCGCGGCGGCCGTAGAAGAAGCGGCCGTCCTCGTTGTGGCGCGGCCCTTCGGCGAGCGCGGCGGTATTTTCGTAGAGGTGCGTGCTGGCGCGCCAGACCGGGGGATTGACGACCGCGCCGGTCCAGTCCTTGCGGCGCCCGCCGGCAACGAGCTTGGTTGCGGGGGACAGGTCGCCGATATTTTCGAAATCGCTCAAGGGAATCTCCGCAAAATCCGCCCCGGGCGGATTTCAAATCGCACTTTGGGGAGCGCGACCCTAGACGCGGCGATCCGAGCGGTCGAGGGGCTGTGTCATTCCGCCGCTTGCGGAATGCCGCCCGCTGGCGCGGGTCCGGCATGGGAGCGGGCGCCGACGATCTCGCGGGCCTGGATCGGCGCATGGTCGCGCGGGCCGGTGTCGATCCGCAGGGGAGCAAGGCCCGCACCTTCGCCGGGCTGGCCGAGCGAGAATACCCGCCGCTCGATCGACCCGTCGGGCAGCGCGACAAACAGTCGCAGCAGCGGCACGAACAGCGTCGCGTTGCCCTGTCGCAATGGGCGGATGGCATTGAGCGGCAGCTGGATTTCACCCTTCACTTCGCGCGTTTCGCCCGGTGCAAGGGCATCGAAACGGTGGCGGACCGGAATTGAGGCGGGATCGGGGGCGAGTTGCTCGGCCTGCGAGAGCGAGGCGTGGGCGGAGATCATGTCCGCCGCGATCACCGCGCCCTCGGGAATACCGTCGTCCGGCGCGGTCAGCGCGGCGCGGTAGACCAGTGTCGCATAGACCAGCGACTGCCGCATCAGCACAGGTTCGAGAGCGAATTCCGGCTTTTCAATGTCGGCAGGAGAGGGGGCGGGGGGAGGCGTGGTGATCTCGGCTGGGCCCTGTGCAGGGACCAGCAGCGGTGCAAGCAGCGGATTGGCGCGCGGCGGGACGGCCGGTGTGACAGGTCCCGTCGTGACAGGCCCCGTCGTGGTCTGAACTGGCGCGGTGATGACGGGCTCTGTCGGCGCCCTTGTGGCGGGGGCCACCTCCGCTTCGGGCGCCTGGGCAATATCACCGGTTTCGGGCTCCGCCTCCGGCTCCAGACCGGCCTCTGTCCAGGCCGTTGCCGGGGCAGTGCGACGGCGCAACAGGGCAAACACGCCGCCCCCTGCCAGCAGTAGCGCGACCGGGATGGCCAGCCACCATTCCGGCCAGTGGTTTGACGGTGCGGCAGTCGGCTCGGTTGGCGGGGCATCGGCAGCGGCGCGGCTCGGCGTTGCAGCAAGCGGCGATGCCGAAGGCACGGGCTGGGTGGCGGGGGCGGTCGGGGCCGGCGTCGGAGCCGGGACCGGGGCTGCCGGGCTTGCGCCCACGCGCGGGGCAGGCGCGTCCGTTCGGCGAGCCGCCTCGCCGGCGGGTGCGGTGGGTTTTGCGGCGGGCTTCTCCGGTGCCCTGGCAGTCGGCGTGCTGATCGCCGGGGGCGGTGCCGCAGGCAGCGTGACCTTCGGGCTGGGCGTTTCCTCGGGCGTATTGGCGGGGCGCGTAACGACCGGATTTTGCGAATCGACCGGACCGGCAGGGCGCGCCGGTGCCTGTGTGGAATCGGCGCCGGGCTGAAGGCTCCATGTCGCCTGTGCCAGCGCGTGCGTCGTGCCCGCGACAAGAAGGACGCCCGCCAGCGCCGCCGTTTTAGAAAGAGTAGCCGTCCTGGTCATCTTGCCCCGCATCATCCCTTCAGCGCGGAAGCCTTCGCGCGCTGAACCTTGTCTTAATGGAGGTCGCATATAGTCCCTCGGCGCGATGAGGCGAGGGGCATCATAGCCGAATTGCGGCCCGGCTAGAAGGGCGCCGATGGCTCGCCATCCCCCGCATGGGGTGCCAAGTCTTGAAGGAAGCAGGGCGGGCAATTATCAAGGCGCTCATGACCGACACTTCCATCGCTCCGCTGCATCTCGGCCAGAACGTGCCGCTGCCCACCTCGCCCGAGGAGGCCGTGCTCGATTACGTTCCCAATCCGCGCCAGGGCAGCCTCTATCTGGTGCGTTTCGCCGCGCCGGAATTCACCTCGCTCTGCCCCGTCACCGGCCAGCCTGATTTCGCGCATCTCGTGATCGATTATGCGCCCGGCGAGACCATCGTCGAATCCAAGAGCCTCAAGCTGTTCCTCGGCTCGTTCCGCAACCACAACGGTTTCCACGAGGATGTGACGGTCGGCATTGGCCAGCGTCTGTTCGACGAGATGAAGCCGCGCTGGCTGCGCATCGGCGGCTACTGGTATCCGCGCGGCGGCATTCCGATCGACGTGTTCTGGCAGTCCGGCGCGGCGCCGGAAGGCCTTTGGGTCCCCGATCAGGGCGTACAGGGCTACCGCGGCCGGGGCTGAGCTTTCCTGGTTGCCGATGAAACGGGAGCGCCGGTGTGTTCCGGCGCTCCCGTATTCCCCGATCTTTCCCTCCAGACGGCCTTGCTGGCCGTTTCCCCGGAAGTCCGCGTCGGGCGACGTTGGCCTTGGCTCCTCTCCAAGCCGTACCTTAAAGCGTTTTCCAATCAGGTGGAATCACCTGATGACTCGGAAAACGCGTAAAACCAAAATCTTAGAGCAGTTGATCCGATGCAGTCGGATCAACTGCTCTAGCGTGGACTGTTGATTTTCGAGAGATCGATCGACCTGCTGCCCAGAGCAGCCAATTGCCGCGTGGTCAGGCACTGGGCCTGAACGGTGGGCGCATCGGCCCCCAGTGCCATGTCCGAGCCCAGCGCCTCTTCCAGGCGCGCGGCGCAGGCGGCACGGGTCGGAAAGGTCTGCACGGGAACCGCGAGGCGCTGGCAGGCAGAGCCGTCGTCGCTGCAGCCGAACAGGGCAAGGGCGATGAGAGTGGTGCTCAAGTCTCTCTCCTTTCATCCCAAAGAACGGCAAAGGCGCCGGAAATATCCCGTGGGGACGCGAAAAAAGAGTCGCCGCCAGGGCTGGAACCCTCCGCCGTCCCGCGCGTAAGGTTGCTCCATGGACCAGATCAAAGCCAAGCTCATCATTCGTCCCGCCACCGTCGCCGACGCCCCTGCCATCGCCCGCCTCTCCAGCAAGGTCTATGGTACCGCCGATGCCTTCACCCGTGCGGAGATCCGGGGGCAGGTGATCAACTTCCCTGAAGGCCAGTTCGTGGCCGAGTACGAGGGCAAGCTGGTGGGGCACTGCGCGACGATGATCGTCACGGCCGATCAGGCCTTGCGTCCGCATACCTGGGAAGAGATCAGCAATGGCGGTTATGGCCGCCCGCCTGCCGACGATGGCGACGTGCTCTATGGTTTCGAGGTCTGCGTCGATCCCGATTACCGGCGCCTGCGCATCGGCCAGCGCCTCTATCGCAAGCGCAAGGAAGTCTGCCAGTATTTCGAGCTCAAGGGCATCGCCTTTGCCGGCCGGATGCCCGGCTATTCCCGCCGCAAGCGCCAGTATCCGAACCCTGCGGACTACCTGGAGGCGGTGAAGAACAAGAAGGTCCGTGACGCCGTCATCCAGTTCCAGATGAACGAGGGGTACGAGCCGCGCGGAATCCTGCCGGACTATATCCCGAACGACAAGGAAAGCGGCGGCAACGCCGTGATCATGTATTGGACCAACCCGCTTGCCCCGCGCGACACCGGCAAGGCGATCCCGGGCTTCAAGGAACGCGTGCCGTCGAGCGTGCGGGTCGCCACCGTGCAGTTCATGATGCGCAAGATCGAGACGATCGACCAGTTTGAGGAGCAGGTCGAATACTGGATCGACGTGGCTTCGGATTACGAGAGTGACTTCGTGGTCTTCCCGGAGCTCTTCACGCTGGAGCTGCTCTCGATCGAGGAAACCAAGCTGGAACCCGCGGCCGCCATCGAGAAGATCGCGGACTACACGACGCGCTTCGTGGAATTCATGCAGCGCATGGCGGTTAGCTACAATATCAACGTGATCGGCGGCTCGCACCCCACCCGCGTCAAGCTGGGCGGCGGCAAGAGCGAGATCCGCAACATCGCCTACACCTTCCTGCGCGACGGTGCGGTGCATGAGACGCAGAAGCTGCACCCCACTCCCTCCGAGCGCAAGTGGTGGAACATCAAGGGCGGCTACGGCGCCAACGTGATCCCCACCGATTGCGGGCCGATCGGCGTGATGATCTGCTACGACAGCGAGTTCCCCGAACTCTCCCGCCACCTCGTCAACCAGGGCGCGCTGATGCTGTTCGTGCCGTTCTGCACCGACGAGCGGCGGGGCTTCCTGCGCGTGCGCTACTGCTGCCAGGCCCGTGCGGTGGAAAACCAGTGCTACGTCGTCACCTCCGGTGTTGTCGGCAACTTGCCCAACGTCGAGAACATGGATGTCCACTACGCCGAAAGCGCGATCCTGACGCCTTCGGACTTTCCCTTCGCGCGCGACGGCGTGGCAGCGGATACGGCGCCCAATACCGAGACGATCGCGATCGCCGATCTCAGCCTCGATGCGCTGTTGACCGCGCGCCAGTCCGGCGCGGTGCAGAACCTCAAGGACCGCCGGTTCGATCTCTACCGTGTCGAATGGACGCAGCAGCCGGGCTGACGCGGCGCTGGCGTCAGAGGGTGCGCTGCACGGTCGCCAATACCTTTTCCCGTAAGGCGGTGGCCGGCGGCAGGCCGTGGCTTTCGAGGTCGGCGATGCCCGTGATGGCATCCTCGCCGAAGCAATGACCGAGCGGAATGGTGTGTCCAGCGACATGGCGGCCCATCGCGGTTGAAAAGAAGGCATGGACGACAGGGAGTTCCGGCGCTTCGGGGTCCTGATCGACGACCATCGCGATCCGGCCGCTGCGCAGCGCGACAAAGGTGCCGATCGGGTAGACGCCCAGCGATTCCACGAAGCGGGCAACGATCTTCGCGTCGAAGCGCTGCGGCTGGCTCTCCATGTCGCGCAGCACTTGCGCCGGGTCGAGCGGAACGCCGGTGAGCGCACCGCCGACGGCGAGGTCAAAATGGTCGCAGATCGCCGCCATGCGCGAGAACAGGTCGAGGTCGCCGCCCGGCACCATGAATTCACTGCCGGTACCGGCAACGGATTCGTGGTGACGCGAGACGGCCCGAAGCACTTCGCCCGGCATGTCGCCCGCCGCCTCCAATAGCTGCCGGCCGACAACTGTGTGCCGCTCCCATAGCTCGGCCGGGATTTCGCTGGCGATGCCCATGCCTTCGGAAAACTCGATGTCGAGTTGGCTGACGCCCACGTCCAGCAGCAGCCCGGCCAGCCCGGCCAGCCGGGATTCGCCCGGAGGCAGGCGCATCTGGCGGGCGAGCGAGACCATCAGCGCGCTGGTGGACAGCATGTGGCGGTAGATCGGTTCACTTTCCGACTTGCAGCGCATCAGGCCGGAGAAGGCGTAGGGATTCCGTTCGATCGAGGCGTGGATGTCCTCCACCACCGGGGCAACTTCGGCCACGCGCGGGACTTTTCCCAGGCGGGCTTCGAGAAAGACCCGGGAGATGACCTTGCGCGACTTGCCGGCCACCAGCCGGGCATTGCCGAACTCGCGGGTGATCGGGATCGGGCCGGAGCGCAGCGAAGCACCGTTGGCGATCGGCGATCCGCGCAGCGGAGGTGGCGGCATGACCCGGCGCGGCGCAGGGCGCATGGGGTGCGGCACCGAGGGCGCTGCAGCAGCTGCCATTTCCTTTTCCGCAGGAGCGCAAATATCGGCACCGCGTTCGGTATCGATGATCACGGCGTCGATCTCGCTGGCCCTCACGATGTCCAGCCGCTCGCGATCATCCACCACGAAACTGGCGCGCCAGAACGGATGGCGCAGCCAGTTGCCCTGGAACGACTGGATGTACATTCCCATTTCGACTTGCGACGGCAATATGCGCTTGAGAACCATTCCAAACCCGCGACGTGGAGGAGCCTGGTTCGCGGATAGCGCGCACAAGGCTTTCTCCGCGTTCGCGCAAGGCTCGGTAAGTTCACGTATTATAGACGGATTTCTGGTTAACCGGAGCGCAGGGATGTGGCAGATTATCGTTTTTGTTCAGTTGGTTCCCAGCCATAGGGCGCCATAGGCGGGGAGATGGTCATGATCGGCCCCGTTCACCGATAGCACGATCATTCCTGTGGCGGGCTCTGGCAGGTCGATAGGGCTGGCGGAGAGGTTGAACAGGCAGCGCACACGCGCGGTCCCGGCATCGCGTTCGAACATGAGCAGGTCGTCGTCTGCGGACCAGTCGACCAGGGAGCCATGGCGGAGTGCCGGGATCGCCTTGCGCAAGGCCAGCAAGTGGCGGGTGAAGTGCAGCAGCGATGCCGGATCCGCTTCCTGAACCGCGACCGCGCGGGACAGGTTTTCACAAGACATCGGCAGCCACGGCGAGCCGGTGGTGAAGGCGCCCTGTGCCGCGTCTTCCCATGGAATCGGCGTGCGGACACCATCGCGTGACAGCGTGAGCGGCCAGTTGGCGATCGCCTCGGGGTCCTGAAGCTGTTCGTAGGGGATCTCGTCCTGCACCAGGCCGAGTTCCTCGCCCTGATAGACGATCACGTTGCCGCGCAGCGCCGTCAGCAGCGCCATCTTCACGCGGGCAAAGGCTGTGCGGTTCTCCGGCGCGCACCAGCGCGAGACCGCGCGAGGGGCGTCGTGGTTTTCGAAGGCCCAGCTTGGCCAGCCGCCCACTTCTCCGGGCGCGAGCTCCCAGCGGTCCAGCACGTCGACCACGATGCCTGCCGTTAATGCCGGGGCATAGAGGAAGTCGAAACCATAGGCGCTGTTGAGCCGGTGATTGCCCGAGGTATAGGCGCGCCGGTCCGCCTGAGGATGGTCGCCGCCGATTTCGGCGACGGTATGGATGGCGGAGAATTCGTCGCAGACCCCGCGCAGCTTCTCGACCACGGCGACCATGCCCGGATGCGACTGGCTGTATTTCTTGATCTGGTAGTCGAAAGGGCGGGATCGCACGCGGCCATCCTCGAGCGCGGGCGGATTGTCGCGCAGTTCGGGGTCGTGCATCGCGTGGTTGAGCGCGTCGAGACGGAACCCGTCCACCCCACGCTCCAGCCAGAACCGGGCGACGTCCATGATCGCGTCCTGCACATCGAGGTTGTGCATGTTGAGCTGCGGCTGCTCCTTGAGGAACGTATGCATGTAGTACTGCCGCCGCCGCGCGTCCCAGGTCCAGGCCGGGCCGCCGAACACCGACTGCCAGTTGTTGGGCGGGGTGCCATCCGCGTTCGGATCGTGCCAGACATACCAGTCCGCCTTGGCATTGTCGCGGTTCTGGCGGCTTTCCGCGAACCATGCGTGCTGGTCCGAAGTATGCGCGTAGACCTGATCGATCAGCACTTTCAGGCCCAGTTCGTGCGCACGGGCGACCAGCGCATCGAAATCGTCCATGGTGCCGAAGACCGGGTCGATGCCGCGATAATCGGCCACGTCATAGCCGAAATCGCGCATCGGCGAGGTGAAGAACGGCGATATCCAGATCGCATCGACGCCCAGCGCCGCCACATAGTCCAGCCGGCGGGTGATGCCCGCCAGATCGCCCACGCCGTCGCCATCGCTGTCCTGAAAGCTGCGCGGATAGATCTGGTAGATTGCAGCGCCCTGCCACCACGGCCGCGGCGGTGTTTCTTGGGCTGTTGCCGCAGGAACGGTCTCGGGGGAAGCCGCGTCGGTATGATCGAGAGTCATGCGCACCTTTCGCGAAGGCTGGCGGAAGCGTCCCGTATAACAGCCACGATCTTGGCTGGCGAATTTTTTGCGGCACCGCACAATCGCTCTTGCCGCGTCGCGATGCTGTGCTAGCCATGGTGGAGGAAGTCGGGAAGAGATGGGCGCGCACCGGGTTCGGGGCGTCCGAAGATGGTGTAAACCGCCGCCGCTGTGGACTTTTTTCGGTTCGGCGGACGGCTTGTTCAGGAGTGTGCCCGTGGCTACCGATCCTGTGTCAGACACTTCTCCGCTGGCTTCCGTGCAAACCCCGTCCGAAATGGACAAGCATATCGTTCGCGTCCTGCGAAACCGGGTAGGCAAGGACGAACGCGCGGCCAAGCAGTACGACTGGTACACCGCCTCGATCTACGCGCTGCGCGACAAGATCATCGACAGCTGGTTCGAATCGACCCGCCGCACCTACGATACCGGCGGCAAGCGGGTCTATTACCTCTCGATGGAATTCCTGATCGGCCGGCTGCTGCGCGACGCGCTCTCGAACATGGGCATGACGCGCGAGTTCGAGAAGGCGCTGGCCGCGCACGGCCTCGACCTTGCCGCGCTGGAAGAGCTGGAGCCCGACGCGGCGCTGGGCAATGGCGGCCTTGGGCGTCTGGCGGCATGCTTCATGGAGAGCCTCGCAACGCTGGACATCCCGGCCTACGGCTATGGCATCCGCTACAAGAACGGCATGTTCCGCCAGCGTGTTGACGATGGCTGGCAGGTCGAACTGCCCGAGACCTGGCTGGCCCACGGTAACCCGTGGGAGTTCGAGCGGGTGGAAAGCACCTACCGCATCGGCTTCGGCGGTGAAGTGGTGGCAGAGGGCGAGGGCGTGTTCTGGCACCCGGCCGAGCAGGTCGAGGCGACCGCGATCGATACGCCGATCGTGGGCTGGCGCGGCAAGCGGGTGAACACGCTGCGGCTCTGGACCTCGAGTCCGCTCGATCCGATCAAGCTCGATGCCTTCAACGCCGGCGACCACTTTGGCGCTCTGGCGGAGCAGGTGCGGGCGGACAGCCTCGTGCGCGTGCTGTATCCCGCCGATTCCAGCCCTGCCGGGCAGGAACTGCGGCTGCGGCAGGAGTATTTCTTCACCGCCGCCTCGATCCAGGACATCGTGCGCCGCCACGTCCAGTACGAAGGCGACATCCGCACGCTGCCCGAGAAGGTGGCGATCCAGCTCAACGACACGCATCCCTCGGTCGCGGTGGCCGAACTGATGCGGCTGCTGGTCGATACCCTGGGGCTGGAATTCAACGAGGCCTGGGACCTGTGCCGCCAGACGGTGTCCTATACCAACCACACCCTGCTTCCCGAAGCGCTGGAATCCTGGCCTCTGCCGTTGTTCGAGCGGATGCTGCCGCGCCATATGCAGATCATCTACGCGATCAACAGCCGGGTGCTGCGCGAGGCCCGCAAGGCGGGCTGCGACGACGCGCAGATCGCGGCAATCTCGCTGATCGACGAGGGTGGTGAGCGGCGCGTGCGCATGGCGAACCTGGCTTTCGTGGGATCGCATTCGGTGAACGGCGTGGCCGCGCTCCATACCGAACTGATGAAGGAGACGGTCTTTGCCGATCTCCACCGCCTCTATCCCACGCGGATCAACAACAAGACCAACGGCGTCACCCCCCGCCGCTGGCTGCAGCAGTGCAACCCGGGCCTGACCCGGGTGATCCGCGATGCCATCGGCGATGGCTTCCTGGACGACGCGGAAAAGCTCGCCGACCTCAACGCCCACGCGGGCGATGTGCAGCTGGGTGAACGCGTGGCCGAAGTGAAGCGCGCGAACAAGCTGGCCCTGGCAGACTACATCAAGAAGACGATGGGCGTGCGGCTCGCCCCCGATGCGCTGTTCGATGTGCAGATCAAGCGTATCCACGAATACAAGCGCCAGCTCCTCAACCTGATCGAGACGGTGGCGCTCTACGACCAGATCCGCAGCCATCCGGAGCGGGACTGGGTGCCGCGTGTGAAGATCTTCGCGGGCAAGGCGGCGCCGAGCTATCATAACGCCAAGCTGATCATCAAGCTGGCCAACGACATCGCCCGGCGCGTCAATGCCGATCCTTCGGTGGGCGGGCTGCTGAAGGTGGTGTTCGTGCCCAACTACAACGTCAGCCTGGGCGAGCGGATCTTCCCGGCAGCGGACCTGTCCGAACAGATCTCGACCGCAGGCATGGAGGCTTCGGGCACCGGCAACATGAAGTTCGCGCTGAACGGCGCGCTGACGATCGGTACGCTTGATGGCGCCAATGTCGAGATCAAGGATCATGTCGGCGACGACAATATCGTCATCTTCGGCCTCACTGCCGAAGAAGTCGCTCGAAAGCGTGCCGACGGATACAATCCCCGCGAAGTGATCGAGGGATCGCGCGAGTTGAGCCAGGCGCTCACCGCGATCTCGTCCGGGGTATTTTCTCCGGACGATCCCAATCGCTACAAGGATCTGGTCGGCGGCATTTACGACCATGACTGGTTCATGTGCGCGGCCGATTTCGATGCTTATGCGGCGGCGCAACGTTCAGTTGATGCCTGGTGGGAGGATACTTCCCGCTGGCGCAGCGCAGCGATACGCAATATTGCGAATGTAGGCTGGTTCTCGTCCGATCGGACGATTGCCGAGTACGCGAGAGAGATCTGGAAGGTTCTGTGACGTCACCGGAAAGTCTGAAACCACCCGAAAGTGCAATTGAGGCTCTCCTTCAAGGCGTTCATGCAGACCCGTTCTCGCTTCTGGGCGTGCTGCCCGGGCCGGACGGGACGTTCCTGCGCGCGATCCTGCCGGGCGCCGAGGAGGTCGAGGCGTTCAGCCTCGACGGCCGCCGGATGGGGCGGCTCGGCAAGATCGACGACCGGGGGCTGTTCGAAGGGCGGCTGAGTGTAAAGCCGCAGCCGATCCGCTATCGCTGCTCGGCGGGAGAGAACGACTGGCTGGTCACCGATCCCTATACCTTCGGTCCGGTGCTGGGGCCCATCGACGATCTCTTGATCGCGCAGGGCACGCATTTCCGCCTGTTCGACAAGCTGGGCGCCCACATCATCGCGCATGAGGGCGCCAGGGGCGTTCACTTCGCGGTCTGGGCACCCAATGCCCGCCTCGTCAGCGTGGTGGGGGACTTCAACGACTGGGATCCCAAGCGCCATGTGATGCGCGATCGCAAGGACATTGGCGTCTGGGAAATCTTCATCCCCGACATCGGGGACTATCGCGCCTACAAGTACCACATCGTCGGCGCCGACGGAGTGGTGCAGCCACTCAAGGCCGATCCATTCGCGTTCATGTCGGAAATCCGCCCGGCCAACGCCTCGATGACCGCGCATCCGGCCAAGCTGGACTGGGGCGACGAGGCGCACCGCGATCACTGGGCCTCGGTCGATCCGCGCAAGGTTCCGGTGTCGATCTACGAAGTCCACGCCGGTTCCTGGCAGCGCGACCGCTTCAACTGGTTCCTGAACTGGGACGATCTGGCGGAGCAGCTGATTCCTTATGTCGTCGAGATGGGTTTTACCCATATCGAGTTCCTGCCGATCAGCGAGCATCCCTACGACCCGTCATGGGGCTATCAGGCGACCGGGCTCTACGCGCCGTCCTCGCGGTTCGGCGAACCGGCGGGGTTCGCGCGCTTCGTGGACGGTGCGCACCGGGCCGGGATCGGTGTAATCCTCGACTGGGTGCCCGCGCATTTCCCGACCGACCAGCACGGTCTCGTCCGGTTCGACGGCACTGCGCTTTACGAACATGCCGATCCGCGCATGGGTTTCCAGCCGGACTGGAACACGCTGATCTACAACTTCGGCCGGCGCGAGGTGGTGAGTTTCCTCGTCAACAACGCGCTGTTCTGGGCCGAGCGCTATCACGTCGATGGCCTGCGCGTGGATGCGGTCGCCTCGATGCTCTACCGGGACTATTCGCGCAAGGAAGGGGAATGGATCCCCAATGCGCAGGGCGGGCGCGAAAACTGGGAAGCGGTGGATTTCCTGCGCGCGGTCAATCGCGCGATCTACGGCCAACACCCCGGCGTCATCACGATCGCCGAGGAGTCGACCGCCTGGCCCGGCGTCACCCAGCCCGCCTACGAGGCGGACGATGGCCAGGCTGGTGCGGGACGCGCCAGTTCGCTGGGCTTCGGTTTCAAGTGGAACATGGGCTTCATGCACGACACGCTGCGCTACATGGCGCGCGATCCGGTGCATCGGCGCTATCACCACAACGACATCACGTTTGGGCTGACTTACGCGTTTTCCGAAAACTACGTGCTGCCGCTCAGCCATGACGAAGTGGTTCATGGCAAGGGATCGCTGCTCGGCAAGATGAGCGGGGATGACTGGCAGCAGTTCGCCAATCTGCGGGCCTATTACGGGCTGATGTGGGGCTATCCCGGCAAGAAGCTGCTGTTCATGGGCCAGGAATTCGCCCAGCGCCGCGAGTGGAGCGAGGAGCGCGCGCTCGACTGGAAACTGCGCGAAGCCCCCGCGCACGAAGGCGTGCGCAATCTGGTGAAGGACCTCAACCGCCTCTACCGCACCAAGCGTGCCCTCCACGCGGGGGACTGCGATGGCGGCGGGTTCGAGTGGCTGGTGGTCGACGATGCCGCCAATTCGGTCTTCGCATGGCTGCGCAAAGCTGCGGGATCGAAGCCGATCGCGGTCGTCTCCAACATGACCCCGGCGATGCTCACCGGTTACCGGCTGCCGCTGCCTCATGCCGGCACGTGGCGGGAGATCCTCAATACCGATGCGCTGAACTACGGCGGCAGCGGCAAGGGCAACATGGGGCTGGTCAAGGCCGCGGGCGGATATGCGACCGTCACGCTCCCGCCACTTGCCACGATCATGCTGGAATTCGACGACAACTGACTGAGTTCACGACAGGGGCCCTTGTTCGGCATGGGGCCGACGATGTGCAAGGAGAGTGTTTCAGATGCGTACCTCGGGATCGCCGCTCGCACGCGACGCCATGGCCTATGTGCTCGCGGGGGGGAGGGGTAGCCGGCTTGCCGAACTGACGGACAACCGGGCCAAGCCCGCGGTCTATTTTGGCGGCATGAGCCGCATCATCGACTTTGCGCTGTCCAACGCGATCAATTCGGGCATCCGCCGCATCGGCGTGGCCACCCAGTACAAGGCGCATAGCCTGATCCGCCACATGAACCGCGCGTGGAACTTCATGCGGCCGGAGCGCAACGAAAGTTTCGACATCCTGCCTGCCAGCCAGCGCATTTCCGAAATGCTGTGGTACGAAGGCACGGCCGATGCGGTGTTCCAGAACATCGATATCATCGCATCCTACAGCCCGAAGTACATGGTGATCCTGGCGGGCGACCACATCTACAAGATGGACTACGAATTGATGCTGCAGGAGCATGTCAGTTCGGGCGCGGACGTGACGGTGGGCTGCCTTGTCGTGCCGAAGAAGGAAGCCAGCGGTTTCGGCGTCATGCATGTCGACGAGCACGACGTGATCACCTCGTTCGTGGAAAAACCCAAGGATCCGCCGACGATCCCGGGCGATCCGGACAATTGCCTCGCTTCCATGGGCATCTATGTCTTCGATACCGAGTTCCTGTTCGAGCAACTGCGGCGTGATGCCGAAGATCCCGATTCCAAGCGCGATTTCGGCGGCGACATCATTCCCTACATCGTCAGGCACGGGAAGGCGCAGGCGCACCGTTTCACCAATTCCTGCATCCGCGCGGCCGAGGAGATCGAGGAGTACTGGCGCGACGTCGGCACCGTGGATGCCTACTTCGACGCCAATCTCGACCTGACCGACACCGTGCCCAAGCTCAACATGTACGACCGCGACTGGCCGATCTGGACCGACACCGTCGTCGCCGCGCCCGCCAAGTTCGTGCACGACGAGGAAGGCCGGCGCGGCGAGGCGATTTCCTCGCTGATCAGCCAGGACTGCATCGTCTCAGGCGCGCTGGCGCGGCGTTCGCTGCTGTTCACCGGGGTCAAGATGGGCAGCTATTCCTCCGTCAACGAAGCGGTGATCCTGCCTTACTGCAACATCGGCCGTCATGCGCGGCTGAGCCGGGTCATCATCGATTCCGGCGTGCGCATTCCCGAAGGGCTGGTGGTGGGAGAAGACCCGGTTCTCGACGGCCAGCGTTTCCGCCGCACCGACAATGGCGTATGCCTCATCACCAAGCGCATGATCGAACGGCTGGAAATGTAAGGGTTTGTTTGGGGAATGCCCGAGAGGGCATTTCCCGTAGCGGCACCGGCCCGCTCCCTCACCCGACCACCCATTAGGGTACAATCGTTGGGAGGTCGGGTGAGGGAGCGGGCCGGTACCGCCAAAATCCGCCGTAGGCGGATTTTCAAATACCGAAAAGGATAATGAATTGAAGGTTCTGTCGGTCGCATCCGAAGCGGTTCCCCTGATCAAGACCGGTGGGCTGGCCGATGTTGCCGGCGCGCTTCCTTCGGCGCTGGCGCCAAGCGGGGTGGAAGTGACCACGCTGCTGCCGGGCTACCCCTCGGTGCTCAAGGCGATCGGCCGGGCCCGCGCGGTCCATGCTTGGGATTCGCTGCTGGGCGTGTCGGCGCGGCTGCTGTCCGCGAAGATCGACGGCCATCCGCTGCTGGTGCTCGATGCGCCGGCCCTGTTCACCCGCGAGGGCGCACCTTACACAGATGGTGCCGGGCGCGACTGGGGAGACAACTGGCACCGCTTTTCCGCCTTTGGCCGCGCCGCAGCCGACATCGCGGGCGGCGCCATGGTCAGCCGGGGCAAGGCGACGCGTTATGACGTCGTCCACGCGCATGACTGGCAGGCGGCGATGGCCTGCGCCTATCTGCGCTTCGCTCCGTTCGGCGGAGACGAGGGGCGGGTGCCGTCGGTGGTCACGGTCCACAACATGGCGTTTCAGGGCTGGTTCGGTTCGGAAGTGTTCCCCGGTGTCGGCCTGCCCGCCGCCGCATGGACGATGGAGGGCGTGGAGTACCACGGCGGTCTCGGCATGTTGAAGGCCGGGCTCGCCTGTGCCGATGCGGTCACCACCGTCAGCCCCACGTATGCGCGCGAAATCCGCTCGGCGAACTTCGGCATGGGGCTGGAAGGGCTGGTGATCGCGCGGGGCAATGCCGTCAGCGGCATTCTCAACGGTATCGACACGGCGCTGTGGAACCCGGCCGAGGACGCCGCGCTCGCCGCGCGCTACTCTCCGCGCACGCTCGACAAGCGCAAGGCCAACAAGCGCGCACTGGAGGCCGAGTTCGGCCTCGACGAGGATGACGGCCCGCTGTTCATAGCGGTCACGCGCCTCACCTGGCAGAAGGGCATGGACGTGCTGCCCGAAGTGCTGGATCATCTCGTCGGCATCGGTGGACGGCTGGCGCTGCTGGGCTCGGGAGACCGTGCGATCGAGCGCCAGCTGCGCGAAGGGGCCGCGCGCCATCCGGGCCGGGTGGGCCTGCGGTTTGGATACGACGAGGACTTGTCGCACCGCATGCAGGGCGGCGGCGATGCGATCCTCATCCCCTCGCGCTTCGAGCCTTGCGGGCTGACCCAGCTTTATGGCCTGGCCTATGGCTGTCTCCCGGTTGTTTCCCGCACCGGCGGTCTTGCCGATACGGTGATCGATGCCAATCCGGCTGCGCTCGCAGCGGGTGTCGCCACCGGCATCCAGTTCGACGGCGTGCATTACGACGCACTCTCGGCGGCGCTGACCCGCACGGTGGAATTGTGGAATGAACCGGAGGTCTGGGCGGCGCTTCAGAAGAACGCGATGAAGGCCGATTTCTCGTGGACGGCGAGCGGCGCGGCTTACGCCAGGCTCTACCGCAAGCTGGCTGCATGAGCCCGCTCGGCGTCGAGATCGGGGGCGACGCCACGCGCTTCACGGTGCGGGCGCCGCTGGCCGACATGGTCTGGTTGTGCCTGTTTTCCGGCGCTGAGGAAACGCGCCATGCGATGGTCCGGCAAGGCCCGGAATGGACGCTGGCGCTGCCGGGCAACCTGACCGGCGCGCATTACGGCTATCGCGCAGCCGGGGAGTGGGCGCCCGAGCGCGGGCTGTGGTTCGATCCGGCCAAGCTGCTGGTCGATCCCCGGGCGGTGGAACTGGACCGCCGCTTCGTGCAGGACCAGCGCCTTGCCGTCCACGGCGAGGATACCGCAGACATCGTTCCGCGCGCGGTGGTACCCGCTGCCGCGCCGCCGCCGGCACTGGATCCGCCCCGCTTCCGCACGGGCGGGCTGGTCTACGAACTCAACGTCCGCGGCTTCACCCGTCTCCATCCCGATGTGCCCGAGCACATGCGCGGCACGGTCGCGGCACTTGCCCACCCGGCTGTGCTCGCCCATCTCAAGAAGATGCATGTGACGGCGGTGGAACTGATGCCGATCGTTGCCTGGGTGGACGAGAGGCACTTGCCGCCGCTCGGCCTCGTCAACGCATGGGGCTATAATCCGGTGGCGATGATGGCGCTCGATCCGGGCCTGTGTCCCGGCGGGGTGACTGAGCTGCGCAATACGGTCGCCGCACTCCATGCCGAGGGGATCGGCGTGCTGCTCGATATGGTGTTCAACCATACCGGCGAGAGCGACGGCTTGGGCGGCATCCTTTCGCTGCGCGGACTGGACAACGGCGCCTACGCCCATGCACCCGATGGGGCGCTCATCAATGATACCGGCTGCGGCAATACGCTGGATTTCGCCAATCCGGCGGTGCGGCGGCTGGCGCTTGACGCGATGCGGCATTTTGCGAGCGCCTGCGCCGTGGACGGCTTCCGCTTCGACCTTGCGCCAGTCATGGCGCGCGGTCCCGGGTTCGATCCTGCCGCGCCGATCTTTGCGGAGATCGCCGCCGATCCGGTGCTCTCGACGCGGGTGATGATCGCCGAGCCGTGGGACATTGGCCCGGGCGGCTATCAGCTTGGCAATTTTCCCGCCAACTGGCTCGAATGGAACGACCGCTTCCGCGACGACGTGCGCCGTTTCTGGCGCGGGGACGAGGGCATCGGCAAGCTGGCGACGCGGCTGGCGGGCTCTTCCGATGTGTTCGGCCCGCTTGCCCCGCATTCCGCCTGCCGTTCGGTCAATTTCCTTGCCGCGCATGATGGTTTCACGCTGGCCGATACCGTCGCTTACGAGCGCCGTCACAACTGGGCCAATGGCGAGAACAACCGTGATGGCCACGGCGAGAACTTCAGCTGGAACCACGGCGTCGAGGGGAGCACCGACGATGCGGCGGTGCTGGCGGCGCGCAAGTCCGATCTCAAGGCGATGCTCGGCACCCTGTTTGCCTCCACCGGCACCATCATGCTGACCGCGGGCGATGAATTCGGCCGCACCCAGCACGGCAACAACAACGCCTATTGTCAGGACAATGCGATCGGCTGGGTGGATTGGGAGGGCCGCGACCATGAACTGGAGGATTACGTCGCCGGGCTCGGCGCTGCGCGGATGACCTATCTGGCGGCCTTCCAGCGCTTCGAGGATCACGGCACATGGCATGCCCCGGACGGCCGGGAAATGACGGTGGCTGATTGGGAGCGCCCCGGCGAGAACCGTCTCGACTGGGCCTATACCGGGGCGGAAGGTACCTTGAGCTTCACCATCGACCGGCAGGAGCGGCGGGTTTCTGCGATCGCACGGGCGGCCACGGCCTGATTTCGGGAAGGCGCGTTGGCAAGCGCGGGTTTTTGTAATAAGCGATGCGCGCTCGCAGGCTTCGGCTTGCTGGGCAACGATCGCGCCGGTGTCCCGAAAGGGGCTTAAAAGGGAACGCGGTGCGGGTGGATCACGCCATCCGAAGCCGAGGCTGTCCCTGCAACTGTAAGCGGTGAGCGAGATGACGAGGTCTTCCTGAGGGGAAGGCCGGCCACTGGACCAGCCAGGTCCGGGAAGGCTGTGCATCGAGCTTTGACCCGCGAGCCAGGAGACCTGCCGGCGCGTCGGTCGCTCTTGCCTTGGTCCAGGGAAAGGCCACGGCTCGGTACTCCGCGTGAGCGACGAAACCGTGCGGCTGGGGCTGCATCGGCGCGCAGGGAAGGGCGTATTGCGCGCGCCCCTCGCTGTGTGCGGACCGGCGCGAGCCGGCAGGCCCCGGCCATCGTCGCTGCGCGCGTGGAGCCTTGGCATGCCCGTTTCCGGGACGACCAGATGTGCGAGCCCCTTCGTGGTGCGGGGATGGTGCCCATCGGCCTGGCGGCCGCTCGAATCCGGCGACGGGCTGATCGTGCGCCTGCGCCCGCCGCTGGCCCGGCTGACCCGTGCGCAGGCGCTGGGCCTGTGCGAGCTTGCACTGGGCCACGGCAGCGGCACGCTCGACCTGACGAGCCGGGGCAATCTTCAGCTACGCGGGGTGAGGGAAACGACATTGCGCCCGCTCCTCGAAGGGCTGGTGGCACTGGGGCTGGTCGATGGCGATGCCGAGCGCGAGGCCCGGCGCAATCTGACACTGGCACCGGACTGGTCGGAGGGGGACGAGACCGAGGGTATCGCCCGCGCTTTCATGGACCGGCTGGACCGGTTGCCCCCGCTGCCGGGCAAAGTCGGATTCGCCATCGATGCCGGTTCTCAGCCGGTTTTGGGACTGGTCCCGGCCGATTTCCGCATCGAACGCGGTGAGACCGGCGCGCTGATCCTGCGCGCGGAGGGCCGCGAGACCGGTGTGCCTGTCGACATGGACGGTGCCGCCGAAGCGCTGATCGATCTTGCTCACTGGTTCGTGGATAGCGGCGGTGCGGGGTCGGGGCGGATGGTGCGCCATCACGCCGAACTCCCCGCTTGGGCGCAGGGGGCTGTGCGCCCGGCCGCCCCGCGCGGCCCACTAGCCCCGGGCCTTCACCCGCTTGGCGCGGCGTTTGGTGTGGCTTTCGGCAGTTTGCACGCCGAGGCCTTGGCAGAACTGCTGGACAAGACCGAGGCCCGCGCCGTCCGGCTCACGCCATGGCGCGTGCTGCTGCTGGAGAACGCCGCGCTTGTTCCGGCTGTGGGTTTCGCCACGGAGGCGTCCGATCCATCGCTGCGTGCCGATGCCTGCCCCGGAATGCCGGCCTGTCCGCAGGCCAGCGTCGAAACGCGTCCCGTGGCCGAGCGCCTCGCGCCCCATGTGGCCGGGCGCCTGCATGTCTCGGGCTGTGCAAAAGGCTGCGCCCGGTCGCTTCCTGCCGCGGTTACCCTGACCGGTCGCGGCGGGACTTTCGATCTCTCGTTCGAAACCCGCGCCGGCGCGCCGCCGGTCATCGCCGGGCTGCAACCCCACCAGATTCTCACGCATTTCGGAGCCGATTGATGCCGCACCATTACGAGACCGACGGCGCCGCGATCTATCGCCAGTCCTTCGCCACGATCCGCGCCGAGGCCGATCTCGCCCGCTTCGATGCCGACGAGGAGCGCATCGCGGTACGCATGATCCACGCCGCCGGGCTGGTCGAACTCGCCGCGCACATCCGCTTCTCGCCGGGCTTCGCGGGCGCGGCGATGGCGGCGGTCGCGCGCGGGGCGCCCATTCTCTGCGATGCGCGCATGGTCAGCGAAGGCATTACCCGCGCCCGCCTGCCGGCGGGAAATCCGCTGGTCTGCACCCTCAATGCGCCCGAGATTCCGGCGCTGGCGGCGTCGATCGGCAATACCCGTTCGGCCGCCGCGCTCGAACTCTGGCGGCCGTATCTGGAAGGGGCGCTGGTGGCGATCGGCAATGCACCGACCGCGCTGTTCCATCTGCTGAACATGCTGGAAGATCCGCAATGCCCGCGTCCCGCAGCAATCATCGGCTGTCCGGTCGGCTTCGTCGGTGCGGCGGAATCGAAGGCGGCCTTGTGGGCGGAGCAGCCGGTGCCGTGCTGCGTGGTCGAGGGGCGCCTGGGGGGAAGCGCCATCACGGTTGCGGCGGTCAATGCGATCGGGAGCAAGGCGGAATGAACGCGGAAACGAAAATCGAGCCGAACGTCGCGGTGAAGACCGGAACGATCTACGGGGTTGGGCTTGGTCCCGGCGCGCAGGACCTGATGAGCGTCCGCGCCGACCGGCTGGTGCGCGGCGCGCGTCACCTTGCCTATTTCCGCAAGGCCGGCCGCCCCGGACAGGCGCGCCGGATCGTCGAGGGCATGTTGCGCGGCGATGTGACCGAGTTCGCCATGGAATACCCGGTCACCACCGAGATCTCGCTGGCCGATCCGCGCTACAACGCCTGCCTTTCCGAATTCTATGCCGCCTGCACCCAGCATCTCGGCACACTGGCGCGCCGCGGGGAGGATGTTGTCGTTCTGTGCGAGGGCGATCCGTTCTTCTACGGCTCCTTCATGCACCTCCATGCTCGGCTTTCGGGCATGGCGGCGGTGGAAATCGTGCCGGGCATCACCGGCATGTCGGGCGCATGGACCGCCAGCGGTGCACCGATCACCTGGGGTGACGATGTGTTGACGGTGCTCATGGCCACGTTGCCCGAAGCCGACCTCGCGCGGCGGATCGCCGATACCGACGCGCTGGTGGTGATGAAGATCGGCCGAAATCTCGCCAAGCTGCGCCGCGCGGTGGCGGCGGCGGGGCGCGAGCATGAGGCATGGCTGGTCGAGCATGCGGCCATGGCCGAACAGCGCATCACCCCACTGGTCGAAGCGGAAGCCGTGACGCCCTATTTCTCGATCCTGCTGATCCACGGCAAGGGCCGCCGACCGTGAGCGGGTGGATCGCGATCGCCGGACTCGGGCCGGGCCGCGAGACGCTGGTCACGCCGGAAGTGTCGCAGGCGCTGGCCGAGGCCAGCGACGTGCTCGGCTACATCCCCTATGTCGCGCGGGTCGCCCCGCGCGAGGGGCTGGTGCTCCATGCCAGCGACAACCGGGTGGAGCTCCAGCGCGCTACCCATGCGCTGGAGATGGCGGCTGCGGGGAGGCGGGTGGTGGTCGTCTCTTCAGGCGATCCCGGGGTTTTCGCGATGGCCGCTGCCGTGTTCGAGGCGCTGGAGCAGGGGCCGCCGGAGTGGCTTTCGCTCGACATCCGCGTGCTGCCGGGGATCACCGCGATGCTGGCGGCCAGCGCCCGCGCGGGGGCGCCGCTGGGGCATGATTTCTGTGCGATCAACCTCTCGGACAACCTCAAGCCATGGGCGCTGATCGAGCGGCGCCTGCGTCTTGCGGCGGAGGCGGACTTCGCGATGGCATTCTACAACCCGCGCTCCAAGGCCCGCCCGGAAGGGTTCACCCGGACGCTGGAGGTGCTGCGCGAGGCTTGCGGCGCGGATCGGCCGATCCTGTTCGCCCGCGCGGTGTCGACGCCCGAGGAGCACCTGCGGGTCACGACGCTGGGCGAGGCAAGCCCGGACATGGCCGATATGCGCACTGTGGTCATTGTCGGGTCGAGCCGAACGCGGCTGATCCCGCGTGAGGGTGCGCCGATCCTCTACACGCCGAGATCGGCGGAATGAGAGAGCCAGTCGAACACGGCATCCACGCTGTGCGCGGTCTCGGTCGGCGCGGCGATCGGGCGCTCGATCATCATGACCGGAATGCCAAGGCGGCGCGCGGCGATGAGCTTGGCCTGCGCGCCGTGGCCGCCCGCGTTCTTGCAGACGACGAGGTCGATCCGGTGCTGCGCCAGCAAGCGCATGTCGTCTTGTTCCGTGAAGGGGCCGCGATCAACGACAAGATGATGGTCGGGAAGGGCCGGCGGCTGCCGGGGCCGGTCGACGAAGCGCAGCAGGTAATGGTGTTGGCCTTGCGCGGCGAAGGCCTCGACATGCATGCGGCCGAGCGCCAGCATCACCCGGCGCGGCGGTCCGGCAAGCGCGGCGACGGCGGCGGCCATATCGGGCACGGATTGCCAGCGGTCGCCCGGCTGCGGCGTCCAGCCGGGGCGGGTGAGCGTGAGCAGCGGCGTGCCGGTCGCCTCGGCGGCGGCCAGGGCATTGCGGCTCATGGTGGCCGCGAACGGATGGGTCGCATCGATCAGGTGGGAGACGTGGTGGTCCTGCAAGTACTGCGCAAGGCCGTCCGCTCCGCCGAAGCCGCCGATCCGCACCGGGATCGGTTGGCTGCGCGGCGCCTCGGTGCGTCCGGCGTAGCTGAGCATGGCCTTCACTCCCCGTTCCGCCATGGCGCGGGCGAGCGCGCTTGCTTCGGTGGTGCCGCCCAGGATGAGGATATGGGACATGACTGATTCTCCCGGGCGGGCCTGGCTGACGCTGGTCGGCATCGGCGAGGATGGCCTTTCCGGCCTCTGCGCAGATGCCCGCGCGGTGCTGGCCGAAGCCGATCTGGTGACCGGCGCCGAACGGCACATGGCGTTGGTGGGCGGACTTAGGGCCGAATGCCGGACATGGCCAGTGCCCTTTGCCAGCGGCATTGACGGCCTCCTCGCCGAGCGCGGGCGGCGCACGGTGATGTTGGTGTCGGGTGACCCGTTCTGGTTCGGTGCGGGTTCGGTGATCGCGCGCCATCTGGCACCGCACGAGTGGACGGCGATGCCCGGACGCTCGACCTTTTCGCTGGCGGCGGCGCGGTTGGGCTGGGCGCTGGAAACGACCGTCTGCCTTGGCCTTCATGCGGCCCCGCTGGCGCGATTACGCCCACATCTGGCGCCGGGCGTGCAGGTGCTGGTTCTGGTGCGGGACGGCGCGGCGGTGGCGGAGCTCATGGCCTATCTGACAGCGCAAGGTTTCGGCGCTTCCGAGGTCACGGTGCTGGAGGCACTGGGCGGCCCGCGCGAACGCATTCGTTCCATGCGCGCCGATGCAGAGGCTTTTGCCGATGCGGCGCATCCGGTGGCGCTTGGCATACGGTTCGCAGGGAACGGGGCGGTTCTGCCCCGAGCGAGCGGGGTGGCTGACGACTGGTTCCAGCATGACGGGCAGATCACCAAGCGCCCCGTGCGCGCGCTCACGCTCTCGGCGCTGGCGCCGCGTGCCGGCGAACGCCTGTGGGACATCGGCTGCGGGTCGGGCTCCATTGCCATCGAGTGGCTGCTCGCAGATCCCGCCATGCAGGCGACCGGGTTCGAGGCCGATCCCGAGCGGGCGGAGCGGGCGCGGGGCAATGCCCGGACGCTGGGCGTGGACCGGTTGCAGGTGGTCGAAGGGCGCGTGCCCGATGGTCTGGCGGATCACCCGCTGCCCGACGCGGTGTTCATCGGCGGCGGGCTGAGCGAGGCCTTGCTCGACAGGCTTTGGAAGCTGCTGGGCAAGGGCACACGCATCGTCGCCAATGCGGTGACGCTGGAATCGGAAGCCCTGCTGGCAAAGTGGCAGGCGGACAAGGGCGGTGACCTGCTGCGGATCGAACTCGCGCAGGCAGCCCCGCTCGGCACGCGGCGCGGGTGGAAGGCGCAGTATCCGGTGGTGCAGTGGAGCGCGGTGCGATGATCGTCGCCGGCTTCGGCTTCCGGCAGGGTGCGACTTTGGCCTCGCTCGAGAGCGCGCTGGAGCTTGGCCGCAGGCAGGTGCCTTCCCTCTGCATCGCCCTGCTCGCCGCGCCTGAGGACAAGTGCGGGCTTGTGGCCGAACTGGCCGCGCGGCTTGGACTTCCGGTTCTCGGCATTGCCCCGCAGGCGCTGGAGGCAGCAGCGACAGTCACCCGGTCCGCCGCCAGCCTCGCCGCCCGCGGCACCGGCAGCGTTGCCGAAGCCTCCGCGCTCGCCGCGACAGGCGCGCCGTCACGCCTGATCGTCTCCCGTATCGTTTCGTCAGACCGGATGGCCACTTGCGCCATTGCCGAAGGAGCCTTGTCTTGACTGTCCATTTCATCGGCGCCGGTCCCGGCGCGCCCGATCTGCTGACCTTGCGCGGACGCGACCTGATCGCCGCCAGCCCGGTCTGCCTCTATGCCGGATCGCTGGTGCCCGCCGCCGTGCTTGGCCATTGCCCGCCGGGTGCGCGCATCGTCAACACTGCGCCGATGGACCTCGACGCGATCATCGAGACGATCCGCGAGGCGCATGAGGCCGGGCAGGACGTGGCGCGGCTCCATTCGGGCGATCTTTCGGTCTGGTCAGCCATGGGCGAGCAGGTGCGACGCCTGCGCGCGCTCGCCATTCCCTTCACCGTGACGCCGGGGGTTCCCGCTTTTGCTGCCGCTGCCGCCGCGCTGGAAACGGAACTGACGGTGCCGGCGCTGGCGCAGTCGGTGGTGCTGACGCGCACCCCTGGCCGCGCCAGCACGATGCCCGAGCGCGAGAGCCTGGAACGCTTCGCCGCGACCGGAGCGACGCTGGCGATCCACCTCTCGATCCACAATCTCGAGGCGGTGGTGCGCGATCTCCTGCCTTCCTACGGCAGCGACTGCCCGGTGGCGGTGGTCTGGCGGGCGAGCTGGCCGGACGAGCGGATCGTGCGCGCCACGCTGGCAACGGTGGAGGCGGCGGTGGCGGGCAGCATGGAGCGTACCGCGCTGATCCTTGTGGGGCCCTCGCTGGGCGCGCATGTGGAAGGTGAAAGCAGCCTCTATGCTGCAGGCTACGACCGCCGCTTCCGCCCGCAATCGGCGCAGTCGGTCTTCGCTGGCCGCGAGGACTGAGCGCGGCGATGATCGATCTGCACCTGATCGGCATTGGTACCGGCAATCCCGATCATCTGACGATGGCGGCGATCCGGGCCATGAACGGGGCCGACCTGATCCTGCTCCCGCGCAAGGGCGGGGAAGGCGATGGCAGAAGCGATCTCGTCGATCTGCGCCGCGTCCTTTGCGACAAGGTGCTGACCCGGCCGGTGCGGGTGGTGGAGTTCGATCTTCCCGCTCGCGCCGCCGAGGGTCCCTATATCGAGGCGGTGCGTGACTGGCATGCCGCCATCGCTGCGGCCTGGCGTGCAGAGATCGATGCCCATCTCCCGCGCGGGGGCAAGCTGGCGCTGCTCGTCTGGGGCGATCCTTCGCTCTATGACAGCACCTTGCGTATTGCCGCGCGATTGCAGCGCGAAGGACTTGATCTGCGGTCCCATGTCGTCCCCGGGATCAGCAGCGTGCAACTGCTGACGGCGGCCCATGCGATCCCGCTGAACACGCTGGCCTCGTCGGTCACCATCACCACCGGGCGGCGGCTGCGCGAACAGGGTTGGCCGGAAGGCGCCGATACAGTGGTGGTGATGCTTGATGGGGGCTGTGCGTTCGAAACGCTGCCGGCGGAAGGTATCGAGATCTGGTGGGGCGGTTTCCTTGGCTTGCCGCAGGAAGCGCTCGTCAGCGGACCGCTGGCCGAGGCCGGGCCGCACATAGTCGCGCTCAGGGCTATGCTGCGCAAGAAGCATGGCTGGATAATGGACATCTACCTGCTGCGACGGTCAGCGGGTTCCCGGCTTTGAGCAGTTTCCGATCGGATTGCATCGGATCAATTGTTCTAGGATTCTCGTATTACGCGTTTTCCGAAAAATGGCTGACAGGATGGGGTCGCCCATCCCGCCAGCCAGTCCAGGGTAAACCCGTAAAACGGGTCGCCCTTCGGGTCGCCTCGTAAAATCGTCGCACCTGGCGCAAAGCGCGGATCGCGCTGCAGCCTCTGGAAACAGGGACTGCTGCATGGCTGAAGGGAGAACCATCCGGGAAATTCCCGGAGGCGTTATCGTGGCAGGGGGGGCGTTCCCTCACCACGGCTGAGTGCGATGAGCTGCGCCAGCCCGTTGGTCTGCGTCTTGGCCACGATCGCGGCGCGGTGGTCCTCCACGGTGCGCGCCGAGATCGCCAGGCGTTCGGCGATTTCCTTGTTGCTGTGTCCGCGCACGAGCAGGTCGAAAACCTCCCGTTCGCGCCGGGTGAAAAGGGCGGTCAGGGTGAGGATGCGCCGTTCGCGCTCCGACCAGTTCAGCCCTTCGGAGACCGCGCTGACAAGGCGGTCGGTGTCGATCGGCTTCTCCAGATAGTCGAGCCCGCCATGTCGGCGCACGGCATCGACGGCGTGGGTGGTGGTCGGCCAGGCTGTCATGAACACCAGGGCGAGGGACGGGACGCGGCTGCGCAGGCTTTCCGCGAAAGCGAAGCCATCGGTGGTGCCGAGCTGGATGTCGCTGACGAGGCAGCCGAATACCTGTCTGTCCAGTGCGGCGGACACGGTTGCGGTGTCGAAGAACGCCTGCGCCGCGAAGCCGTGCCGGATGAGCAGCCGGGCGATGGTGCAGGCGAGATCTTCATCATCGTCCAGCACGGCGACCATGGCGGGCGGGGGCGCCGCGTGAGGGGATTGGATCGTCATGTCTCGGTTCCGGAACGAGGCGAGTGGAGCGGCAGCGAAACCACCATGTGCACGAAGCCCGGCTCGTCGTCGCGGACCAGCATGCCGCCGTGGGCCTCGACGATGGTGCGAGCAATGATGACGCCTATGCCCATCCCGGCCCCTGATGCCGAGGGCGGCGCGGAGCGGGCCGAAACGGCGTTGGTGATCCGGATGACAGCGTCGTCGCCCCGCATCTGCGTGCTCATCCGCACGGTGCGGTCCGCAGCGGCGGTGATGGCATTGCGCAGCAGGTTGACGAGCGCCTGCGAGAGCTCGATTTCCTGGGCATGTACGGTGAGGTCGGGCGGAACCGGTGCCAGCACCAGCTGGCATTGCGCGCTGCGCAGTTCCGGCGCGACCATCTGCACCGATGATTGCAGCAGCATGCACAGCGGCAGGGGAGACGGCTCGTCCACGGAGCGGCCACCGAAACGGCGCAGCCGCCGGACCAGTTCGGAAAGGGTATGGGCCTTGCGGTCGACCAGTGCGGCACTTTGCGCGATGTCGGCATCGAGGTCGGCAGTGCGGCTCTTGAGGTGGCCTGCCTCGATCGCCAGCGTGGAGAGCGGTTGGCTGATCTCGTGGATCACGGCCACCGACATGGCCCGCAGCGTCTTCAGCCGCTCCGCCTGGAACAGCAGGCGGTTGCGCCGTGCGAGCATGTCCTCGGCAATCTTCTGGGTGTCGGCGTAACAGCCCGACAGCCAGGTGACGATGGCGACGGCGGCGAGGCTGAGGTGCAGGTTCAGCCGCTCTCCATCGCCGAGCGGCCCGGCGGAATAGGGGAGGAACAGGGCAACGACGGCCAGGATCGTGAACCAGGCGGCGGTGCGGCCATGGCGCAGGCCGATCCAGGCCCCCGCGAGGAGCAGCGGTGTCGGTTGCGCGCCGAGACCGGCGCGCCATAGCGCGACGGTCAGCCACATGGAGGCGCCGAGGATGACGGCGCCGGGCACGAGCAGTCGCCAGCCGGGCATGGTAAGGGCGCGGCGTTCGGCCGAGCGATAGAAGCGTGCGAGCGAGAGCAATGGCGGCGCCAGCACGATGATGCCGAGCAGGTCGCCGAGGGCCAGGCCGGTCAGCGACACCACCAGCTGCACCCGGATCGCCGATGGTCCCGCCGTGGGAGGCAGCGCCAGTTCCAGCGGTACGAACATCAGCGCATTGAGCACTGGGGCCAGCAGCGCGGCGATACCCAGGCGCATGGGGGCAGCGGTAACCGGTTCGCTGCCGCTTTCGCCACGATGGCCTGACAGGCGGCCGGCCATGGAGCGGGCAATCGCGATCGCGGCAGCGTAGGCAAGGGCCGGGCGCATGATGCTGATGCTGTCGTGAATGACACCGGATCCGGTGAGCGGCAGCGCCCCGGTCATCGCATCGACACACAGTTCCGTGGCCATCAACCAAGGGGTGATCGCCAGGCCGCGCCGCCAGAGTGCCGCAAAACGCAGTCCGGCGGCGGGATACCATAGCGAAAAGAATCCGCCTCCGCCCCATGGGTGGGCCGCCCAATGCAAGGCGGCGAAGGCCAGCCCGTAAAGTGCCAGCAGCAGAAGATCCGGGGCGTACCTGCGGGCAAGATCCGCCGTCAGGTCTGCCGCGCCGATGTGCGCGCCGCCCGCCTTCGCGGAAATCGTCTTGGTCCAGTCCATCACGGCACGGGCTTTGGCCGGTTTGCCGGAAACGGGGAACCCGGAATATTCACGGGGCTCCGCTTCCGGCAAGCCGGCCTCGCGCAACGTGCTAGGCGATCATGGCATTGGCACGGTAGCGGAAGTCGCGCAGGCGCACTTCGCCCTTTCCGGCGGCATAGATGCCCAGGCGCAGGCTGAGGAACCCGCCGAAGGTGTTGTGATGCATTCCCGAGACTTCCATGCGCGTATCGTGGCGCTGCCAGCTGCGTCCCTCGTCATGCGAGAAGTGCCAGGTCACGACGTTCTCCCGGTTGGTGAGGCGCAGGCGCAAGGTGCGCGCAGAATGGGGGATCCCGGCCCACGGCAACTCCTGCGAGTATTCGAAGAGCTTGATCGTCCCGGCCGTGAAGCCCAGCCCGACAAAGGCCTTGTGGTTGTAGAACAGCAGCAGGCCCGCCTCGGCATCCTCGCTCAGCAGGTCGAGCGTGATCTCGGCCTGGTAACTGCGATCCCCGGCGATGCAGGTGAGCGGCGGGGAATCCGCAGGGGAGGTGCCGCTCGCGGAGAGCACCAGGCCGCCGGGCCGGTATGCCGAGCGCTTGGCATCGCCGTCCGGCGCGAAAAACGTCCATTGCAGGCCCATGCGATCCGCGGAAAAATCATCGGACAGAGCCGGAAGCGATGGACCCGGCTTGCCTCCAGCCGGTTTGGCAAGCGGCTGCGAGAGGTCGCCGCCGCGTGCCTTGAACCAGCCGTCGCTGGTCCACTCGATTGGTTCCAGCAATGTCTGGCGGCCGAGCGTGCGCAGGCCGTTCTCGTAGCCATGGTAGACCATCCACCAATCGCCCGCCGGTCCTTCGACCAGCGTGGCATGCCCGCGCGACCACCAGGGTTCCGCCGTGTCCTGCGTGCGGACGATGGGATTGTGCGGGCAATGCTCCCAGGGCCCGTGGACCGACCGCGAACGGGCGGTGATGACCATGTGCCCCGTGACCGGACCGGCAGTGCCGCCGATGGCGGTGACAAGGTAGAACCAGTCATCGCGGCGCAGCAGCTTGGGCCCTTCCGGCGCGAAGTTCTCGACGATCCAGTCGTCGGGATAGCGCCAGGGATCGTAGGCCTTTTCCAGAGGACCATCGGTGGCAAGGCCGTCGTCGGTCAGCCGGATCTTGCGGATGCCGTTGGTGAAGAGATAGCGCCGCCCGCCCTCGCCCACGACATGGCCCGGATCGATGCAGCCGGGAATGTCGAGGTCGACCGGATCGCTCCAGGGACCGCGGATGTCATCTGCCCAGATCACGTAGATCGACCAGGGTTTGCCATCGGGAGCGGCGGGGAGATAAATGAAGTAACGGTCCTTGTGCTTCACCAGGTCGACCGCCCAGACGCTGCCGAGATTGTGCCTGAGGGCCGGCCCGATCGGCGCCCAGTTCACCAGATCGCGCGACTGCCAGATCACCAGCCCGGGATAATAGTCGAAGGACGAGAACGTCATGTAGTAGACGTCGCCGTCCTTCAGGATCGACGGGTCGGGATGATCGCCGGACAGGATCGGGTTGCGATAGGTGCCGTTGCCGAGATCGGCCTTGCGCTGGCCTTCGGGGCCTGTCCCCCAGGTCGGCACGGTGGCGGTGGTCGCGCGCGCGGTAGTCGCACGCGCGGTGGCCTCGCCGGTCAGCGCAGGGGCGAGGGCAGGCAGGGCGGCGCCGGCAAGCGCACCCTTGAACATGGTGCGGCGGGTCAGGCTCATGGATGGTTCCTGGTCGGTCATGAGGTGGGTTCAAGCGTTACGAGCACGACGTCATTGGTCTGCATCGGCAGTTCCACCGAGGCGATGCCGTCCCGGCCAACGGTGATGGTCTTGCCGGTTTCGGCAGCATCGGCCGTTTCCTGGCGCAGGCGATCGAGCTGTGCGGCATCGACGGATTGCGGCATGCCCATGTCGATATAGAGCGAGAGCGGATCGTTGTGCCGATAACCGGTGCGGTGCGTCTCGAGCCGGTAGCGGCCCGGGGCGAGGTGCTCGAAGCGGATCGTTACCGGATCGCTCGCCCGCGATGGCTGCAGGCGGGTGTAGAACGGCTTGTTGCTCAGGGTCTGCTCGGGCTGGTGCCAATCCCAGATCACTGCGCTGACGGCCTTGCCCTCGCGCGCGGCGAGGGTGAATTCATCGGCCACCGGGATCGTCCGGCCGCGCAGGGCGTGGAGGTACTTGTAGGCGAACCAGGCCGGCTTGCGGATGCCCTCGCGGTTCATCAGGCCGAAACCGCCATGGAACGGCGTGGGCGGCGGACCGGGTTCCTCGAACAGGTCGGTGTAGGTCCAGTAGCTCATGCCCTGCACCATGCCGGCGGTCTTTTTCAGTTTGGTGAGGATGTAGGGCGCACTGACATAGCTGTCGTGCACGAAGTCGCGCGGCGTGTAGCTGGTGCTCCACTCGGTGAAGTAGAGCGGGATGCCGGGATAGGCGGATGCCTCGATCTGCTCGCGCACGCGCCGCACATCGCCGATGATCGCGTCGGGCGAGGAGGAGAGCTTGGTGTCCTGCTTGCCCTGCTCGTCCAGGAAGCCGCCCTCGACGCCGTAGGTATGGGTGGCCACGAAGTCGACCGGCAACTTGTGCTCGGCCGCAAAGGCGAGGAATTCGGGCACCCAGGCCGCCCCGGCGGTTGCCGGGCCGCCGACGCGCAGGCGCGGGTCGATGGCCTTGATGGTCCTTGCCGTATCGGCGTAGAGGTCAAGATAGGCGTGCTGGTCGGCACCTTCCCAGAACCCGTCGAGATTGGGTTCGTTCCACAGTTCGAAGTACCAGCTGCGCACTTCCTCGGCGCCGTAGCGCGCGCGCAGATGGGTGACAAAGGCATGGATCAGCTTGCGCCATTCTGCCGGATCGGGGTGCGAGGTATTGCCCTTCCAGTAGAACAGCTGCTGGTCCGAAGTGCGGATTGCCGCCGGGCTCCAGCCCAGTTCCACGAAAGGTCGGATCTTTTTGGCGAGCAGCGCGTCATACAGCGCGTCGATGCCGCTCCAGTCGTAGACGATCTGCCCGTTTTCCTTGCGGACGGTACCCAGCACATCGTGGAAGATGTCGTGGAAACGGATGTAGCGGAAGCCGAGTTCGTCGGAGGCGACCTGCAATTGAGCCTGGCTGTCCGCGCGCCGCAGCGTGCCGGGGAAGTCCGATCCGACCGAGAGATCGTAGAAGCGGTCGACCGGCCCCCCGGCGCGGGCCGCATCGATGCGAATGGTGCGGGCCGGGCTATTGTCGGCCGCAAAGGCCGATCCTGTCATCGCGCAGGCGAGGGCAAAGGCGGACAGTGTCCTGGAGGGCTTCATGGTGTCTTCTCTCCTGCCGCATTGACGGCGGCATCAACGCGAACGCGGATTTGGCGCAAATCCGTTAGAAGATCAGGCGGTTGCTGCGCTTGCGGTGTCGCTTGCACAGGTGCGGCTGATGAAATGGTCGTGCGCCGGCATTCTTTCCGCTGCTTCGGCAAGCCGGGCACGGCGTTGTTCGAGCATTGTCCGCAATTGCTCTTCGGGAGGGACCCCGGCCCGCGGATTGTAGCGCTTGGGCCAGGCTTCCTGGCCTATCAGGATCGACGCCCAGCTTGGCTCCTGATGCGATTCCAGTTCATAGAGCGGTATCCGCCCGCTTGCATCCCAACACGCTAGCTTGTGCTTGAGCGTTTCGGGAAGTTCTAGACTGGCCGCTTCGCGCCAGAGCGGCTCGTCGCGGCGCGTGCGGCAATAGTGGGCAAGGATGAAATCGCGAATGCGTTCGTATTCCAGCGTCGTCTGCCGGTTGTATTCCGCAATCAAAGCGGGCTCGGGGCGTGCGTCCGGGAGCAGTTCGACGATGCGGGCGACGCCTGTCTGGATCAACTGGATGGCCGTTGATTCCAGCGGCTCGAGGAAACCGCTGGCAAGGCCGATACCGATTACGTTGCCTTCCCAGAATCTCTCGCGGTGTCCCGGCGTGAAGCGCAAAATGCGCGGCGCAGCCAGTGGTTCACCGTCGATTCCGTCCAGCAATTGCGCGACGGCCTCGTCATCGGAGATAAAGCGGCTGGCAAAGACATGGCCGTTGCCGGTGCGGCTCTGCAGCGGGATACGCCACTGCCACCCCGCACTCTTGGCGGTGGACCGGGTGAACGGGGTGAGCCGCCCTGCGCGCGTGGAAGGCACTGCCGCCGCACTGTCGCAGGGCAGCCAGTAGCTCCAGTCCTTGAACGGCACGCCTAGGGTCTTGCCCAGCAACAGTGAGGCAAAGCCGGTACAGTCGATGAAGATGTCACCTTCGACCTTCTGCCCGGTTTCCAGCGCGAGGTGGGTGAGAAGCCCGCTTTCTCCGTCGCGTCCGACCGCGTGGATGCGGCCTTCGATCCGCGTTACTCCGGCACTCTCTGCCACGCGGCGCAAGTATGCGGCGTAAAGGGCTGCGTCGAAATGATAGGCGTAGCGGAACTGGGCCGCCTCGCCCTTCATGGCAGCGTTGGGGGCGAAGCGATCGCGACTGGCAGCCGCCCATGGCATTGCCCACTCATCCAGCGGGGCGAGCGGTGGGGCGGCGGTGCTGCCATTAAGGCGCAGCCAGTACTGATGGACCGGGAGTCCGGCGATGTCCTCGCCAAAGTCGCCAAAGCCGTGAAAATGGCGGTTGCCGATGCTACCCCAGTCGACAAACTCGATACCGAGTTTGAACGTCCCGTTGGTGGCGGCAACAAAATCGGGTTCGTGGATGCCCAGCAGCGCATTGAGCTGTGCGATCAGGGGAACGGTGGCCTCGCCGACGCCGATGATGCCGATCTCTTCGGATTCGACGAGCGTCACCGTTGCCGACGAAGGCGCCAGAAAACGGGCGAGTACGGCAGCGGCGATCCACCCTGCGGTGCCGCCTCCGGCGACGACGTAACGAATGGCGGGTCTGTGTGCGTCGTCCATGGCAGTCCCCGGTATGGCTTGCGAACAGGCCGGTCGCAATGGAATGGCACCCGATCCGATGGACGGACCGGGTGCCTTGGAAGAGACTGCGATCAGAAGACGGTGCGGACAACCATTGCAACGCGGCGGTCGGTCGCAGTCCAGCTGTAGATCGGCTTCAGGCTGGGATCGCCGACGCGCAGACGGGTACGGGTTGCCAGCAGGTTGGTGGCCTGCACGCCGACCTTGAAGTGATCGTCGACCGACACCAGGAACGAACCGTCAAGCTGGCCGTAGCTGTCCGACCACACCGGATAGTTGATGTTCGCGGCCGAAGTGGTCAGCAGGTAGCTCGAACGCCAGTTGTAGGCGATGCGGGCCGAGATGCCGTACTTTTCGTAGATGCCGGCCACGTTGTACGACCACTTCGAAAGACCCTCGAGCGGCAGTTCCAGGCCCGCGTTGGTGGTCTGGTTGTTGTCGAAGACGTTGACGGCCGTGTTCTTGCCGCCGCTCGATTCGACGTAAGTGATGTTGCCGCTGAAGCCCAGGCCAGAAAGGGCGCCGGGAAGCATGTCGAAGAACTGGGTATAGGCCAGTTCACCACCCTTGATTGTGCCATGCGACCCGTTGGTCTGCTGGGTCACGTCGAACACCTGCTGCACGCCGCTGTTGCTGGTGTAAGTCTGCTGAACCAGGCCCGAGAAGATGTAGTCCTTGATGTCCTTGTAGAACAGACCCAGCGTCAGGCTGTTCGAACGGCCGTAGTAGTATTCGAACGAGAGGTCGAGGTTCAGCGCCTTGGTCGGCTTCAGGTTCGGGTTGCCCGCCGTTCCGGTGAAGCCAGTGGTGCGCCCGTCCACGCCGGTGCCGTTGGCAACGCCGGTGGAGTCAAACGAGAACGACAGTGCAGTATACGGATTCAGCTGCGAGAAGCTGGGGCGAGCGACCGACTTCGAGGCGGCAAAACGGATCTGGAAGTCGTTGCTTGCCATGTAGCGGAAGTTGAAGCTGGGAAGAATGTCAGTGTAGCTGCTGCTGCCGCTGGTGTCCTCTGCGCTCACGCCGCTGGTGGCGAACGCCAAGGCCGTGTTGAAGTTCGTGCAGTCAACGACGCTGCTGTCGCAGCTGGTGCTGATCGTGCCGACACTTGCGGCCGAACCGCGAGCGGACATCTTGGTGCGCACGACGCGCACGCCGATGTTGCCGTCGAAACGACCGATGCCGCTTTCCTCCAGGCCGAAGTTGGCCGTGACGTAGCCGGCCAGCGTCTTCTGGGTCTGGTCGTTGATGCCGCCGCCGCCGGTCGTGGTCGAGAAGTCGTCGCTCAGCGGCGACCAGCCCCAACCGTTCGATTCGGTTGCCTTCAGGTAATCGTAGGCATGCGCCGTGCCCTGGGTGACCAGCGAAGCCGAGGGGAACCACAGGCCCGAAGTCGGGTTGGCCGTCGCCCCGCGGAAGAAGTTGTTGAACTTCACCAGCGAAGACTGGTTCGGCAGGTCGGCGATCTGGGTACCGCCCGGATAACCGGTCTGGTCAAGGTAGACTTCCTTGCCTTCCATCCAGCCGTACTGGGCCGAGAGGGCGCTCCAGTTGTAGCCGGTCTGGCGGGTGATCGCATGCTGATCGGTCCAGCGGGCGCCGGCCTTGATCGACTTCAGGAAGCCGCCGTCGTTGAACTTGTATTCAACGTCGCCGCGCCATGCCCATTCGTCCGCTTCGTTGTCTTCGAGGTGGTCCATTGCCGCAGCCCACCAGTTGACGCTCTTGTTGGTGAAGCTCTGCGAGGAATCGGTGGGCGTGATGCTCAGCTGCGGTGTGTTGCCCGTAAAGTCGAAGTCGAAGGTGGCAGGGACGCTGACGCCGGTGAAGGCGGTCATCGAATAGACCTTGGCAGTCGACTTCACGTACTGGACGTCGGTCGAGAAGTTCCAGTGATCGTCGGGCTGCCATTCAGCCTTGAACGAATAGTCCTGGGTCTTTTTGGTCTGGCTGCCCGCACGGGTATCCATGTTCAGGTTGCGGTTGGTCGCAACCCCCGACGTCAGCTCACCAGCCGAACCGTAGGTATAGGTCGGGTTGTAGGTTTCCGGCTGCGACCAGTCGCCCATGGCGTATTCAATATCGTGCGGAGTTGCCTTGGAGATCAGCGCTTCGCCGGTCAACGTCAGGTTGCTGGCCGGGCGCCACTGCAGCGACCCGTCGAAAGCCGTACGCTTCTGCGACCAGTCGATGCGGCGATAGCCCATCGAATTGGGGATGTAGACCGTGTCGCCAGCGGCTAGCGTGCCATTGGAGGCGGCAGCATCGGCCGCCGATACCGTGGTCGGTACATAACGGCCGGTCGAGATTGAATCGGTGCGGTTGCCGATGTTGCTGATCGAATACGAAACCAGCACGCCGATCTCGCCCAGCGGCGTATCCCAGCGGTTGCTGAGCAGGCCGCTGCCCGACATGAAGCTCTTCTTGCGGAGGTCGGCGTAGTTGATGTCGCCCGAGAACGCGCCGACGAAGCCGGGAGCATCGAACGGCTTGCGCGTGCGCAGGTTGATGGTGCCGCCGATGCCGCCTTCGATCATGTCGGCCGAGGGGTTCTTGTAGACGTCAACGCCGGAAAGAAGGTCGGCCGAGATATCTTCGAAGGACAGGGCGCGGCCGTTTGCGGCCGAGAAGGCGTCGCGGCCGTTGAGTTCCGAGCGCACGAAAGAAAGGCCGCGAATGAACACGCCGCCGCCTTCGCCGGAAAGGCGGGCCGGGTCGCGATTGTCGCTGGTGCGCTGCAGCGTCACGCCGGGCACGCGCTGAAGGGCTTCGGAAACCGAACGGTCGGGCAGGGCGCCGATGTCCTGAGCGGTGATCGAATCGACGACGACCTGCGCGTCACGCTTGCGGGCACGGGCGCCTTGTAGCGAAGCGCGGATGCCGGAAACGACGATCGCCTGCTCGGTTTCAACCTGATCGGTGACGGCTGACTGCTGGTCGGCGGGTGTGGCGTCCTGTGCCCAGCTGGCGGTCGGCACTGCACATGCGATCAGCGCAGTTGCGGAAACGCCCAGGCCCAGCGCGCTGCGGCGATCAAGAGTCGCGAAGCCGCGACGAATCTGTGTGAAAAACGCCATAACTGTGTCCCCTCCGGTCCCACGTGATATTGCGCTGCAGCATTGTGATAGCGCTATCACTTCGTATTACATCTAGCTTTACGGCGATTCTTTGACAGATTGGCCGTCGCTATGAGCATGGCCACTACCATCGGCGTAATAATGGCGCAACATGCGATTTGTTGACCGCTAACATCTTGCGGCAAACTGTGTCGATTTTGCTTCACTGCGTCGGTTGAACGCCCGCCATGTTGCGGCGGGCGTTGCCGTCACTTGCGGCTAAGTGTCCGTTCGATCGCGGCTTTTGCGATGGGCGCCATCCGGGCGTAACCTTCGGCCAAGGGGTGGACGCCGTCCTTCGTGAAGCGCTGATCCATCAGGCCCTGCTTGTCCGCCAGCGCCGAATAGTAGTCGGCAAAGGCGTAGCCGCGCGCCTTTGCCAGCGCCTGAAGCCGCGTGTTGATGCGGCGCAGTTCATCCGGTTTGCGTTCGCGGATGACGTAGTCCGCCGTGGGCGTGTTGGTGACCGGCAGGATCGAGCACAGCACCACGCGGATGCCATGGCGATCGGCGATGTCGGCCATGGCTTCGATATTGGCGACGATGCCGTCTTCGCTCTCCATCTGGAGGAAGCCCGAAACGTCGTTGACGCCGCCCAGGATCACCACTGCGCGGGGCTGCAGGGCCACGACGTCCTGTTGGAAGCGCACCAGCATCTGCGCGGTGACCTGGGCGCCGATGCCGCGGTTCACGTAAGCCTTGCCGGGGAAGTACCGGCTGAGGTCCCACATGTCGGTGATCGAATCGCCCAGGAAAACGACACGATCGTCCCCCTTGGTCGCGGGCTTCAATGCGGCATTGGCGGGTGCGTAGAGATAGCGTTCGCCGAAGTCCTGCATCATCGAGGGCACCAGCTTTTCGCGGAACGGACCTGCCCACGGCCCCCAGTCGCGCGTGTCGGTAACGGTGCGGCGTTCGGGGCTGGACTGGTAATGTTGCGGTTCGCCCGCAGCGATCAACAGGGCGGCAGCGGGCAGCAGCAGAGCGAGAGGTGCCTTCGGGGCCTTCACGTGGTGAAGATCCCGTGGCGCTTGCCGTAGGCGTGGAACAGGTCCGGCCAGGCGTGGGCGGGGGTATCGTTGCCGAGACGGGCGCCAAAGCCATGCCCGCCCTTGTCGAAGCCGTGGAACTCGACCGGGCGCTGCTTGGCAAGCATGGCGGTGTACATCGCCAGGCTGTTGCCGATCGGCACGAGGCCGTCGTCGCTGGATGCGGTGAGGAAGACCGGCGGGGTGTCCGCGGTCACCCGGTTTTCGACCGAACCGGCCTGGCGGAGGGCTTCGCTTGCGTTCTGGCCCAGTAGATTGTCGCGTGAGCCGCCGTGCGTGAAGGGCTGCGAGAGGCTGACCACCGGATAGATCAGGCCGGCAAGGTCAGGGCGGGCCGAAAGCGTGTCTGCCTTGTCGACAGGCGCGTAGACTTGCTCGTCGAACCGGGTGGCGATCGACCCGGCAAGATGGCCGCCGGCGGAAAACCCGAGCACGGCCACGCGCTTGGGGTCGATGCCGAATTCGGCGGCACGCGAGCGCACGAGCCGCACCGCGCGCTGGGCGTCCTGCAGCGGCACGGTCTCGCGGTTCGCCCAGCCCTCGCCGGGCAGGCGGTAGGAGAGGATGAAGCAGGTGACGCCGCGGGCGGTAAGCCAGCGGGCCTGTTCCTCGCCCTCGTTGTCCCAGGCGAGGAAGCCGTATCCTCCCCCCGGCAAGAGGATCGCCGCCGAACCGTCGCGATAGGCGGGCTGGCGCACCTCGAGGCTGGGGGCGGCGATGCCGGTGAGCCAGCGGTCGTCCCAGGCGGCGTCCTTGCTCTGCTGCTGAACCTTGCGGACAGGCAGCTTGGCCGGTGCGCCGGGGGCCTTGCCGGGCCAGAGCGGAAGCGAGGGGCCGGAATAGCCGATGGCGGTCGGCCCGGCCATGGCCTTGCCGGAGGTCATCGCCGCCGCCATGCCGGCAGCGGCCATTCCGCCGAGAAGGGCGCGGCGCGAAGTTGAGGGCTTGTTGTTCACGACGAGGCTTCCTTGATTACTGGGGGCAGACGGCACCGGCCGGATCGGTGGCGATGCGCAAGTCGGAAATCGTGATGGTGAACGGTGTGCTTGCGCTCAGGGTGAAGGGCTGGCTGATGCCGCCCAGATAGGTGCCGTGATTGCCGAAACACTTCAAGGGGATGCGCAGCGAGGCCCACTTGCCCGGCTGTGCCAGCGCGGTGTCGATCCGGACCGGGCCGGAGCCCAGCGCCAGGGTGACCGGCCCCGTTGCTGCCTTGTCGACGCGGTAGACCACCTCGACGTTCATGTCGGCGTTGGCTTCGCGCTCCAGCGTGAGGTTGGGGCCGAGCACCGAGGCCTTCCCGGTGGGCGCAAAGGCCAGCTGGATCGCGCCTTCCTGCCGGTTGGCACTGTCGACCAGCTTCTGGGTGACGCCGGCACCGGTCTCGAGGCGGAACGGCTTGGCAACGATGCCGTCAACCACGAACAGGCTGGAATTGGAGGCCGAAGCGTCGATGCCCGGCTCCTCTCCAAGGACGCCGACATGACCGCCCTTGGCGTAGGTCAGGCCGTAGCCCAGCGGGAACAGCGGATCGTAACCCGCCTGGCCCTTGTTGAGATTGAACTGGGCCGCCGTCTTGGGCCAGGAGAAGGACAGGGTGCCGTGGAAGTCGGTCTTGCCGCCGACCAGCACGTCGGCCACGCCGTTGCCTTCGGAGCCCGGGAACCAGGCGGCCACGAAGGCGTCGGAGGCATTGAGTTCCGGATTGACCCAGAGTGGGCGACCGGAGAGGAATACCGCCACCGTCGGGATGCCGGCGGCCTTCAGCTTCTTCAGCAGAGCCAGCGACTTCTTGTTGCCGGGCTGGAATTCCAGCGAGCGGATGTCGCCCCGCAGTTCGGCATAAGGTTCCTCGCCGAAGACGACCACGGCGACGTCGGGCTTCGAGGTGAAGTTGCCGTCGGGCGAAAGCACGGCCTTGCCGCCGCCGGCCTTCAGGGCATCGGCAATGCCGGTATAGATCGAGGTGGCGCCGGGGAAATCGGCATTGGTGTTACCGTCACCCTGCCACGAGAGCGTCCAGCCGCCGGACTGCCGGCCGATGTCGTCTGCCCCGTCGCCCGCGATCAGCACGGTGGCGCTGCTCTTGATCGGCAGCACGCCCTCGTTCTTGAGCAGGACAAGGCTCTCACGCACGGCTTGCCGGGCAACGGCGCGGTGCGCGGCGGAGCCCATTTCCTCGGGCTTGCCCTCGAACGGACGGGCGGCGTCGAACAGGCCGAGCTTCATTTTCACGCGCAGGATGCGGCGCACGGCATCGTCGATGCGGCTCATCGGGATCGTTCCCGCCTTGGCCGCGGCGAGGGTCGAATCGAACAGGCCCTTCCAGCTGTCCGGCGCCATGGCCATGTCGAGCCCGGCATTGAAGGTCGCCGGGCAATCGGTGTTGGTGCAGCCGGGGATCTGGCCGTGGCCGTTCCAGTCGCCCACCACAAAGCCATCGAAGCCCATGCGGCCCTTCAGCACATCGGTGAGCAGCGCCTTGTTGCCGTGCATCTTGGTGCCGTTCCAGCTGGAGAACGAGGCCATGACGGTCATCGTGCCGGCGTTGACGGCGGCGGGATAACCGGCGTCGTGGATGCGGATGAGCGTCGCCTCGTCGACGCGGGTGTCGCCCTGGTCGATGCCGTCGTGAGTACCGCCGTCACCGAGGAAATGCTTGACGCTGGCGGCCACGCGGCCTGCCTGGATGGTGGTCCGGGTGCCGGGCGCGCCTTGGAGGCCCTCGACCATGGGCCCTGCATAGGCGGCGACAAGGGCGGGGTCTTCCGAGTAGCCTTCGTAGGCGCGGCCCCACCGGTCATCCTGCGGGACGGCAAGGGTCGGCCCGAACGCCCAGTCGATGCCGGAGGCGGCGGTTTCGGCGGCGGTGGCCTTGCCGATCTCGCGCATCAGCGCGGGGTCATGCATGGCGCCCAGCGCGCTGTTGTGGGGGAACAGCGTGGCGCCCACGACATTGCTGTTGCCGTGCACGGCATCGATGCCGAACATGATCGGGATCGGCTCGTGCCCGGCGCGCTTTTCCAGCGCAACCGCATTGAAGGCGCGCGACGTGGCAACCCAGGCCGAGGCGGGCGAGCGATCCGGCGCGCCGATCGGCGGCGAATTGCCGCCCGCGAGGATCGAGCCGAGCGGGTATTGCTTGAGATCTTCCGGCTTGATCGATGCGGTGTCGGCCTGGATCATCTGGCCGACCTTTTCGCGCAGGCTCATGCGCGCGATGATCGCGGTGATGCGGGCTTCGGTCTTTGCGTCGACAAGGCCGGGGCTCTTGGCCGCAGGCCACAACTCGGGATGGACCGCGGTCGGCGCGGGGGCCTTGGGGGTTTCGGCCTGGGCCAGCGCCACGGAGGCGCACGAAGCCAGGGCAACAGTCTGCAACACGCGGTGAATACGCTTCATGACATCCTCGATATTTCCCAATGGTCCCTGTCTAGGCGATCCGTGATGATTGCGCTACCATAAACCGTTCCCACGGTTTTTCCGGTTTGCGTTACGCAGGCGCTTTGCAGGATCGAAAGTCGTGCTACAGGACGGTCATGTCCGACAGTGAGCGCAAACGCCGCAGCTCGAAATCCCGCCAGACCGGGGCCCCGACGATTGCCGACGTGGCCGCGCTTGCGGGCGTGTCGATGATGACGGTTTCGCGCGTCATCAATTCCGAACCCAAAGTGCGCCAGGCCACCCGCGATGCCGTCAACGCGGCGATCGCGCAGCTCAACTACGCGCCGAATCGCGCGGCGCGCAGTCTTGCCGGGGCCTCGCAACTGCGGCTCGGGCTGCTCTATTCGAACCCGTCTGAGGCGTTCCTCAGTGCCTTTATCGTCGGCAGCCTCGAGGAAGCCGGGCGGTCCGATGTTCAGATCATCGTGCAGAAAGTCGAGGACGGGGAGGATCTGGCGCAAGTGGCCGAGCGCATGGTCGCGGGCGGCATCCACGGCGTGATCCTGCCGCCGCCGCTCAACGAGGCGATGGAAGTGCTCTCGGTGCTGCGCAAGGCCAACATGCCGACCGTGGCGGTGACCACCGCCGAACCGCACGAGGGCATCGCCACGATCATGATCGATGACCGCAGCGCCGCGCGGGAGATGACCAGGCATCTGATCGATCTCGGCCATCGCCGGGTCGGCTTCATTCTCGGCCACCCGGATCTTTCCGCGAGCGGTGCGCGCCTCGAAGGTTACCGCGAGGCTCTGGTCGAGGCGGGCATCGCCTTTGATCCGGCGCTCGTCGCTCAGGGCTATTTCACTTATCGTTCGGGGCTGGATGCGGCCGAGGAGCTGCTGTCGCTGGAGGAACAGCCTTCGGCGATCTTTGCCAGCAATGACGACATGGCCGCCGCCACCGTGGCGATCGCCCATCGCCGCGGGCTGGACGTGCCGGGCGACCTTACCGTCTGCGGTTTCGACGACGTGGCGCTGGCGACCACGATCTGGCCCGAACTCACCACGATCCAGCAGCCCATCGTCGAGATGAGCCGCCGCGCGGTGGAACTTCTGGTCACGATGCTGCGCAACAAGCGCAAGGGCGAGATCGGCGACCAGCGGATCGAGATCGAGTACAAGCTGGTGCGCCGTCAGTCCGACGCCGCCCCGCGCCGCCGTCCCGTCCTGCGCCCGTCCCTGGGCAACTGATCCCGCCCCCTCGCGCGAGGGGGCTGGGCGGCGGCTTCAGGCGCTGCGGATTCGCATCGTGACGGTGCGGGTCTCGCCTGGCAGCAGCGGTGCCGGGGCCTCGCGGTTGACGGCGTCGGGCATCGTGCTCTGCGGTTCGGCGCAGAAAAAGTCCTGCCCCGGCGGCACGTAGAGGTGCAAGTAGGGGGTGTCCTCGCCTTCGAGCACGATGTCGCCGTCGCCGCGCTCGATGCGCAGCTGTCCGGTCCAACCGGCATAGCAGTGATCGACCAGGTCGGGGCGCTCAAGGGCGGCGCCCTGTTTCCAGTCGCCCAGCGTATCCGCCGTGGCCCGCACGGTGGGAAGCATCTCGGCATCGGCCAGCCAAACGGCCTTGGCGGTGAAGGCGATTGCGCTCACGCCCCGGCGGGTGAACCAGGGGTGGAAGCCGAGGCCTGCCGGCATCGCGCTGTCGTCGGTATTGGTCAGTTCCAGGCGCGCTTCGAGGCCATCGGCGGTAAGCCGGAAATGCTGGCGCAGGGTGAAGGCCCAGTTCCAGTCAGGCCCGGCGGCATGGTGGTGGAGCAGGGTGGCGCGGTCTGCCTCACCGGTTTCCACCGACCAGTTGCCAAGCCATGCGGTGCCGTGCAGCGGGTGCTTCTGCCCCGGCGCGTTGGGCGCCAGCACATGGGCCTGGCCTTCCCACGTGAAGCGTCCGCCCGCGATGCGGTTGGCGTAAGGGGCGAGCGGGAAGCAGGCGCTGTCGAAAGGCGCGTCGGCGCCTTCCGGCATCGGCCGCAGGATGTCCTGTCCGCGCCGGGTGAGGGCGCGGACCATGCCGCCACGATGGGGATCGAGGACGAGGCGCCAGTCGCCTGCGCTCAGGACGACCCCGGTGCTGTTCATCCTTCCATGTCCTCAAGCTCGCGTCCGCGCGTCTCGGTGACGGTGGCCCGCACGAAGAAGAACGAGACGGCGGCAGCCAGGGCGTAGAACACGTAAGTCACCGCCAGGCCCGGGCGTTCGGCGAGCGTGGGGAAGCTGACCGAGATCGCGGCGTTCGCGATCCACTGCGCAAAACCGGCAACGGCAAGCGCAGAGCCGCGGATCTGGTTGGGGAACATCTCACCCAGCATGACCCACATGACCGGGCCCCAGCTCATGTTGAAGAACACGACGTAGGCATTGGCCGAAATCAGCGCGATCAGGCCCGAATGGCCGGGCAGGGCAAGTGCGCCGTCGGCGCCGGGAACGGCGGTGGAGAAAGCCCAGGCGACAAGGCCGAGCGTCACCGCCATGCCCGCCGAACCGATCAGCAGAAGTGGCTTGCGGCCGATCCTGTCGATCAGCGCGATCGCGGCAAGACAGGCGCCGATCGACAGCGCACCGGACAGGATGTTGATCTGCAGCGCATTGTCTTCGGTAAAGCCGACTGCCTGCCACAGCGTCGCGCCGTAGTAGAACACCACGTTGATGCCGACGAGTTGCTGGAACACGGCGATGCCGATGCCCACCCACAGGATCGGGCGGATCTTGCCGGTGGTCTTGTCGACGAGGTCGGACAGGCGGGGGCGGTGGTGGTCGGCGGCGAGCGACGCGCTGATCTCGGCCACCTTGCGGGTGGCCTGTGCCTCGCCGAACAGGCGCGTCAGCACCGCGTGCGCCTCATCCTTGCGGCCGCGCGCGACGAGGTAGCGGGGGCTTTCCGGGATCGAGAGCAGGGCCACGAGATAGATCGCGGCGGGAATGGCCTGGAGCCAGAACATCCAGCGCCAGGCCGGGAAGTCCAGCCAGAGGCTTGCGGTCGACCCGCCAGCCCAGCGCGCCAGTACGAAGTTGGCGACAAAGGCGCCGGTGAGGCCGGAGATGATCATCACCTGCTGCACGCTCGAAAGACGCCCGCGCAGGTTCGCCGGGGTCATTTCCGAGATGTAGACCGGCGAGGTGACGCTGGCAGCGCCAACGCCAAGGCCGCCGATGATCCGTGCGATGATGAAGATCGCCGAAGAGCCGGCGGCGCCTGCCAGCAGCGCGGAAACCAGGAACAGCACGGCGGCCAGCATCATCGTGCCGCGGCGGCCGATGAGGTCGGACAGGCGTCCGGCGATGAAGGCGCCGATGGAGGAGCCGACAAGAATCGCGCCCACGTTGACGCCGATGCCCAGGCGGCCCAGCGCGAAGGCGGCTTCGAGGCCGTTCTGGGTGCCGTTGATGACGCCGGAATCGTAGCCGAACATGAAGCCGCCGATCGTCGCGACCGCGACGACGAGCGCGACCAGGCGCTTGTTGATATCGATCCTGTCCATCAGGATGTCCTTTCCCGGGGGCCCGCCTGCTGTTGTCTATGGCTGGGCCCGGTTGAATTCAGGTGTTGGCCTTGCGAGGGGGCGCGGCCGGGACGGCCGTACGGAAAGTGAAAAGATCGCCTGCAAGTGGCTGGCTGGCAAGCTGTTCTTCCGAAAGGCCCTGCCGCGCGCTGGTGGCGAAAGCGGTGCGCCCGTCTTCGCCGCCAAGCGCGATCTTGGTCACGTTGGAAACCGGGAAGCGTACCTCGTCGGTCAGGGTGCCGTCCGGGGCGAACCGCCGCGCGGCGCTGCCGGCATAGAAGCCCAGCCAGACGCCGCCTTCGGCATCGCAGATCGCGCCGTCGGGATAGCCCCAGTCGGCGCGGTCTTCGCGGTTGAAGTCGAGGAAGAGGCTGCCTGCATCCACCGTGCCTGCGGCGGAGACCGCATGGCGGATCACTTTGCGGCCGAGCGTGTCGACATGGTAGACATGCGATCCGCAGGGCGAGATCGCCGGGCCATTGGTGATCGTGACCGCAGCGAGCCCGGCCTCGTGAACGGCGCCGTTGTCGAGCACGAAGACCTTGCCGGTCTCGCTTTCCTCGAGGTTGTCCATCGTGCCGAACCAGATGCGGCCTTGCGCGTCGATGGCGGCGTCGTTCAGGCGGTTGTCGGGCAAGTCGGCCTGGATGTCGGCGATCCGCTCGAACGCGCCGGTTTCCGGCAGGAAGCGGTGCGGGCCGCTGCGGAGCCCCGCGATCAGGCCGCCTTGCGCAGAGGGGAGCACCCAGCCAACATGCTCGGGAGCGGGCCAGCTGGAGAGGGCCCGCGCTGCGGGATCGAAGCGGAACACGGTGTTGCGCTTGATGTCGACGAACCACAGGGCGCCGTCGATCCACACCGGGCCTTCGCCCAGTTCGGCGCCGACCGAAAGGAGATGCTCAGCCTGCATGGCGATCAGCGCCAGCCGGCGTCGACGAAGTAGTCGTGGCCGGTGCACATGCGCGCGCCGTCGGAGCTCAGGAACAGCACCAGCGCGGCCACGTCCTGCGGCACGATGCGTCCGGGCAGGCACTGTGCGGCGACGATCTCGGCCTCGCCTTCGGGGGTGTACCATTTTTCCTGACGCGGGGTCTTCACGTTGCCGGGAACGATGGTGTTGACGCGGATGTTGTCGCCGCCGAGATCGCGGGCCAGGCTGCGGGTCAGGCCGGAAATCGCCGCCTTGGTGGTCTGGTAGAGCACCAGGTCGGGCAGGGCGAGATGCCAGGAGATCGAGCCGAAGTTGACGATCACGCCGCCGCCGGCCTCGCGCATCGCCGGCGCCACGGCCTGGGCGGCAAAGAACAGGTGGCGCAGGTTCACGTTCATGCGCTCTTCCCAGAACGCGGGCGTGACGTCGGCGATCTGGTGGCGGTCGTCGTTGGCGGCATTGTTGACCAGCACGTCGATGCCGCCGAACTCCGCGACGATCGCGGCGATCGTTTCGCGCACGCTGTCGATGTCGACAAGATCGAGATGGCGGTAGACCGGCGCGTGGCGTGCGCCCTGCGCCAGGCGCGCGGCCAGTGCCTCGCCTTCGGCATCCTGGATGTCGACGAAGACCACTTGCGCGCCCTGCGCGACGAAGCCTTCGACAAGGCCTGCGCCGATGCCGGTGGCGCCGCCGGTGATGATGACGCGGCGGTCCTGGAGTTCGGGGTAGATGGCGGTGAGGCCGCCCGAGGAGGTCTGAGTGAGCATGGTTCTGTTATGGTCCGTCATGCCGCCAGCAGGCCGCGGCGCGCCAGATTGGAGAAGAGTTCGCCGATCCCGAAGGTCCACGGTGCGGCCTCGGCCGAAGTGGTGACCGAGTTCACCAGCGTGCCGAGACGCGCGCTGGTGATGGTGACGGTGTCGCCCACCTTGTGGGTGAAACCGCGGCCCGGTTCGTCACGGTCCTGGGTGGGGGCGAACAGCGTGCCGCAGAACAGGGCGAAACCGTCCGGGTACTGGTGCTCGCTCATCGACTGGCGGAGCAGGTCCTCGGGATCGCGACTGATTTCGCGCATCGTGCTGTGGCCTTCGAGGACATAGCCGTCCTCGCCCGCGATGGCCATGGCAACGTCCGCCGTGCGCACGTCTTCCATGGTGAAGCTGTCGTCGAACAGGCGGATGAACGGGCCGAGCGAGCAGGAGGCGTTGTTGTCCTTGGCCTTGCCCAGCAGCAGCGCCGAGCGTCCTTCGAAGTCGCGCAAGTTGACGTCGTTGCCGAGCGTCGCGCCCGCTGCCTTGCCGTCGGGGCCGGCGATCAGCACGACTTCCGGCTCAGGGTTGTTCCAGCCCGAATCCGAACGCACACCGACCGGCGCATCGTGGCCGACCGAGGCGAGCACGGGGCACTTGGTGAAGACTTCGGCGTCGGGGCCGATGGCCACTTCGAGGTACTGCGACCACATGCCTTCGTCGATCAGGGTCTGCTTGAGGGCGTCAGCTTCGGCCGAGCCGGGCACGGTAGAGCGGACCGAGCCGCCCAGCACCGCTTCGATCTTGCTGCGGATCTCGGCGGCCACGGTATGATCGCCGCGCGCACGTTCCTCGATCACGCGCTCCAGCGCGGAGACGGCAAAGGTCACCCCGCAGGCCTTGACGCACTGGAGATCGACCGGGCTGAGCAGATGTGCGGTTTCCAGCACTTCGATGCCGCCCATGAGTTCGCCGCCGCTGCGGGCATCGAGGGCGATCAGCGCCGAGGTGGTGGGGGCGACGCGGGCCATGTCGAACACCTGGCCGCCGCGAATCAGGATCGGGGTCGGCCCTTCGGCGGTCTCGATGCGTCCAAGGAAGATTCCGTCACGCCAGTCTGCGGGCAGGCCGCGATTTGCGACCGAACCATTATTTTTTGTCACCGCTATTCCTCTCCAGGTGTGTTAGCGTTATCTACGACGAGCAGCGCAACGTCAAGACGGGTCAAGGAAGCCGTCGTCCGCTGATCTGGAAGCGAGAGGAAAAAGGGGAGGCCGTGAGCATCAGCGGGGCAAGGGGCGCGTCATTTGTGGCGCTCACAATGGCGATTGCGGCAGGGCTTGCTGCAGGCGCCGTGCCCGTGTCCGCAGGCGCTGGCCCGGCTTCCGGGATCGTTTCTTCGACCAGCGGCGTGGTGGCCTATGACTGGCGCAGTGTGCGCGTGGGCGGCGGCGGGTTCACGCCCGGCATCGTCTTCAGCCCGGTCGAGCGCGGTCTGGCCTGGCTGCGCAGTGACATGGGCGGGGCCTATCGCTGGGATGCGGCGGCAAAGCAGTGGGTGCCGCTGCAGGACCGGGTGTCCGAAAGCAGCTTCATGGGCATCGAGAGCATTGCTGCCGATCCCGTCGATGCCGGGACGGTCTACCTTGCCGCCGGCATGAACTGGTCGGCGCCTGCCGCGATCTTCCGTTCCACCGATTATGGCAAGACCTGGCGGGAGGCGCGGGTGCCCTTTGCGATGGGCGGCAACGAGAACGGGCGCGGGCTGGGCGAGCGGCTGGCGATCGATCCCTTCGCGCATGACCGCCTGCTGTTCGCATCGCGCCATCAGGGCCTGTGGGCCAGCGACGATGCGGGCGCGAACTGGCGCAAGCTGGATGCCTTCCCGCTTGCCGGGCTGGGTCTGCCGACCAATCGGCGCGAGACGCACGGCGGACTGTCGTTCGTGGTTTTCGACGCGAAACTGCGCGGCCGTGTCTTCGTGGGCAGTGCCGATCCGGGCGATCGCCACCTGCTGCGCTCCGACGATGGCGGCAAGACATGGAGCGCGGTTACCGGCGGGCCGGCGGCCGACATGCTGCCGGTTAAGGCCGTTATCGGCAGCGATGGCCTGCTGACGATCACCTATTGCGACGGCATCGGCCCCAACGGCATCACGCGCGGCGCGGTCTGGCGGTTCGATCCGGCGCGCGGGGCGTGGCGCGATGTGACGCCGAAAGTCATGCCCTCAAGGGGCGCTCAGGCGCCCGTCGGCGGCTACATGGGGGTGGCGGTGGCCGCGAGCGATCCGCAGACCATCGCGGTCAGCACGGTGGACCGGAGCAATCCGGTCGACACCGTATGGCTCAGCCATGACGGCGGCGCGCATTGGGATGAACTCTGGAAGCGCTCGGTGCGCGACGTTTCGGCAACGCCTTTCCTCGATTTCGGCGGGAAGGCGAACTTCGGCCACTGGATCGCGGGTCTGGCCATCGATCCTTTCGATGCGAACCACGCGGCCTATGTGACCGGCGCGACGGTCTATGCGACGGGCGAATTGCAGAAGAGCGGCACCATGCAGTGGGCACCGTGGACGCAGGGGATCGAGCAGACCGCGATCATCACGCTGGTCAGCCCCACCGGCGGCGCGCATCTCGTTTCGGGCTTCGGCGACATCGGCGGCTTTCGCCATGACGACTTCACCGTCTCGCCCGCGCACCAGCATATCAACCCGTTTCTCTCGAACACCAACACGCTCGATTACGGCGGCCGGGCGCCGCTGGTAATGGTGCGCAGCGGCAACACCCATGCCCGCGTGGTGCCCGATACCTCGCTGGCATGGTCGGCGGACGGCGGCGCGACCTGGAGCCTGCTGCACGTGCCCAAGGGCGCGCCGCATGCCGATGGCACCCCGCTGCCGGAAGAGACCGGCAATGCCGCGATCACCGTCTCGGCCGATGGCAGGACGTTCCTTGTCGAGACCGACCAGCCCCGCCTGACCCGCAATCGCGGTGCGACATGGCAGGCGGTGACCGGCCTGCCCAGCCGCACCCGCGTCACTTCGGACAAGCAGGACGCCAAGCGCTTCTACGCCATCGACTTCGCAAGCAACCGCGTGGTGCGTAGCGACGACGGCGGCGCCCGGTTCCGCGCGCTGGTGGGCAAGGGCCTGCCCGCAGACCTTTCCGCGGCCCACAGCGACAACCGCGAGGCGCCTGCGCCGATCCTGGCCGATCCGAACCGCGCCGGGGCCTTGTGGCTCAATCTGGGCGGCGCGCTCTATCGTTCGGCCGACTTCGGGGACAGCTGGCAGCGCACCGGACAGGCCATCACCATCGAGCGCTACGGGCTTGGCAAGGCCGCGCCCGGGCGCAAGGATGCCGCGCTCTATGCGCTGGGCACGCTGGGCGGGCTGCGCGCGGTCTGGCGCTCCATCGACGGCGGGGCGACATGGCAGCAGATCAATGACGAGGCCCACCAATGGGGCCTGCGCATCCGCGTGATTTCAGGCGACCCGCGGCAGTTCGGGCGCATCTACATAGGAACCGATGGCCGGGGGATCGTCTATGGCGATCCCAGGACCGGGCCTGCGGAGGGGACGGAATGAAAAGCAAGGATTTCATCGCATCGCTGATGCTCGCGGCCGCCATCGGCGTGGCCGCGCCGGTTCAGGCGCAGGATGCGGCCACGCCAGTGCCGCGCCTTGAAAGCAGGAACGGCCGCCACGCGCTGATCGTTGACGGCAAGCCGTTCCTGATGCTGGGCGCGCAGGCGAACAATTCCAGCAACTATCCCGCGATGCTCGATGCGGTCTGGCCGGTGCTCGATGCGATGCACGCCAATACGCTGGAAATCCCGGTCGCCTGGGAACAGGTGGAGCCGGTCGAGGGCAAGTTCGATTTCACCTACCTGCAGAACCTGCTCGATGCCGCGCGCGCGCATGACAAGCGGGTGGTGCTGCTGTGGTTCGGCACCTGGAAGAACACCAGCCCCAGCTACACGCCTGCCTGGGTGAAGCTGGACAACAAGCGCTTTCCCCGGATGAAGGCGCCGGACGGCTCGGACCACTACGTGCTCACGCCGCTGTCGCAAAGCACCATGGCGGCGGACCGCCGTGCTTTCGTGAAGGTGATGGAATACCTGCGCGATCATGACCGGCAGAACACCGTGATCATGGTCCAGCCGGAGAACGAGACCGGATCCTACCGCGTGCCGCGCGATTTCTCCGCCGCGGCGAACGCCCTGTTCGCCCAGCCGATCCCGGCCGCGCTGGCGAAGAAGACCGGCAAGTCCGGTTCGTGGGATGCCGCCTTCGGCAAGCAGGCCCCGCGCGCGTTCAACACCTGGTACGTCGCCCAGTTCGTCAATGCACTGGCAGAGGCGGGCAAGGCGGTGAAGCCGCTGCCGATGTACGTCAACGCCTCGCTCGCCGGGCCGTCGAACGTGCCCGATCCCACCGGTGTCGCCAGTGGCGGCCCGCAGTGGGACGTGCTGGACATCTGGAAGGCGGCTGCGCCCGCGATCGACTTCGCGGCGCCCGACATCTACGATCGCAACAGCGCCAACGCCGTCCAGTACCTCGACAAATATGCCCGTCCGGACAATGCGCTGATGGTCCCGGAAATCGGCAATGCGAAGGAATTCGCGCGCTTCTTCTGGGCCACCATCGGGCGCGGCGGCATCGGTTTCGCGCCTTTCGGCATGGATGACACCGGCTACTTCAACTATCCGCTGGGCGCGACCGCGCTGGACAAGGAGACGCTGACCGCTTTCGCATTGCCCTATGGCACGCTGGCGCCGATCGCCAGCGACTGGGCGAAGATCGCCTATGACCGTCCCACCTGGGGCGCGGCCAAGCCGGACGACGGCGCGGTGCGCGAAACGGTGATGGGCAAGTGGAAGATCTCGGCCGACTGGGGCCAGTGGCAGTTCGGCCAGAAGGACTGGACCTGGATCCCCACCAAGCCTGCGCCCTGGGCCGATCAGCCGGTCGGCGGCGTGGCTGTCGCTCAGCTTTCGGACACCGAATACCTCGTCATGGGCGATCACGTCCGCGTCAATTTCTCGCCTGCGAAGGGCGAGAGCAACGGCGTGATCGTCGCTGTCGAGGAAGGCACGTTCAAGGACGGCAAGTGGGTGACCACGCGTGTCTGGAACGGTGACCAGACCGACTACGGCATCAACCTGATCGACCGGCCGCAAGTGCTCAAGATCACCACCGGTTTCTATTCTTCCAAGTAATCGCCTGAACTGGCAGAGGATCTTAACATGAAGCAATTCACAATGGCCGCGCTGCTTGCAGGTTCGGCAATCGGCCTGATCCCGGCCGTGGCACTGGCGGCCGATGGCGGCGTGGAGAACGTGCCCGGCGGCGTGGCGGTGACGCCGCAGAGCGGCCCTTCGGACCGCGTCGAGGTGACGCTGCACGGTGACGGCATCTTCCATGTCGTGGCCCATCCGCGCGGTCTTCAGGCCCCGGCCGCCAGCGCCAGCCTGATGGCGCCCAATCCCCCCGCCTCGGGCAAGTACACCGTCAGCCAGAGCGGCGGTCACGTGCAGGTCAAGGCGGCCAAGGCAACTGCCGACATCGACCTTGCCAGCGGTCAGGTGCGTTTCCTCGACGCGGCCGGCAAGGAACTGCTGGGCGAGACGGCCTCCACCGTCTTCACCCAGACCAGGGCGGACGGCACCCCCTACGTCACCGTTTCGCAGCAGTTCAACCGCGGCACCGGCGAAGGGCTCTACGGCCTCGGCCAGCACCAGCAGGCGGTGATGGACTTCAACGGCGAGGACGTCGAACTCGCCCAGCACAACATGGACATCGGCATTCCGTTTGTCGTCTCCAGCAAGGGCTACGGCCTGCTCTGGGATAACGAGAGCATCACGCGTTTCGGTAACCCGGCGCCCTATACGCTGGTTGGCGACAAGACCGGCATGAAGGTGACGAGCGGCGGCAAGCCCGGCTTCACCGCGCGCTATTACCTCGACGACAAGCTGGCGGTGGAGCGCCAGGAAACCTCGATCGACTACCAGTACCTCGACGATCAGGCGAAGTGGCCGGAAGCCGCCAAGGCCAGGACCGTCGCTTCGGAGCAGGGGCAGAACACCGCCGGCAACGCCGTGCAGACGCAGAAGGTGGTGTGGGAAGGCGATCTCCAGCCCGACAAGACCGGCACCCACAAGTTCCAGCTCTACGGATCGAGCTACTACAAGGTCTATGTCGACGGCGAACTGAAGCTCGACCGCTGGCGCCAGAACTGGAACCCCTGGTACGCCAATTTCGAAGTGCCGATGACGGCGGGCAAACCCGCGCACATCCGCATCGAATGGGACCCCAACGCCGGTTACATGGCGCTGCTGCACAATGATCCGCTGCCCGAGGCGGACCGCCATTCGGTCTGGTTCACCAGCGAGGTCGCGCGTGACAAGGACTACTGGTTCATCGCCGGCGGCGACATGGACGGCGCGGTGGCGGGCTATCGCCAGCTGACCGGCAAGTCGGAAATGATGCCCAAGTGGGTCTACGGCTTCTGGCAGTCGCGCCAGCGCTACGACACCGCGAAGGAACTGGAAGGCGTCGTCGCCGAGTACCGCAAGCGTCAGTATCCGCTCGACAATATCGTGCTCGACTGGCGCTACTGGACCGACGATTCCTGGGGCAGCCACAAGTTCGATCCCAGCCGCTTCCCCGATCCCAAGGCGATGGTCGACATGGTGCACGGCGATCATGCCAACATCATGATCTCGGTCTGGCCCAAGTTCTATCCGACCACCGACACGTTCAGGGAACTGGATGCGGCGGGCGCGATCTATCACGGCAATCTGCGTCAGGGTAACAAGGACTGGGTCGGCGTCGGCTACGCCAATACCTTCTACGATCCCTACTCGGCCAAGGGCCGCCAGATCTTCTGGCGCCAGGTGGAAGACCGCATCGCCAAGTTCGGCTTCGACGCCTGGTGGGCGGACGCCAGCGAGCCGGACATGCATTCGAACCTGTCGATCGACAAGCGCATCGATACCATGGGGCCGACGGCGATGGGCCCGGCGGCGGAGTTCTTCAACTCCTACCCGCTGATGAACGCGCGCTCGTTCTTCGACGGCTGGCGTGCCTTCAAACCCGATGTGCGCCCGTTCCTGCTGACCCGTTCGGGCTTCGGCGGCCTCCAGCGCTACGGCGCGGCGGTGTGGTCGGGCGACGTGGCGACGCGCTGGTACGATCTGCACGCGCAGATCTCTGCCGGCGTGAACACCGCGATGTCGGGCCTGCCCAACTGGACGCACGACATCGGCGGCTTCTCGGTCGAACCGCGCTTTGCCGCGGAAAAGCCCAAGGCGGCGGACCTCGACGAGTGGCGCGAACTGAACCTGCGCTGGTTCCAGTTCGGCGCCTTCAGTCCGCTGTTCCGCAGCCACGGCGAGCAGCCCTGGCGCGAGATCTACGAGATCTCGCCCGAAGGTTCGCCCATGCGGGCCTCGATGGTGTGGTATGACGAACTGCGCTACCGCCTGATGCCCTACATCTACACGCTGGGCGCGGACACCTACCAGAACGACGGTTCGATCATGCGCGGCCTCGTCATGGACTTCCCGGGCGATGCCAAGGCCCGCAAGGCCAACGACCAGTTCCTGTTCGGCAAGGCGTTCCTGGTCGCCCCGGTCACGACCTACAAGGCGCGCGAGCGTGAGGTCTATTTCCCCGGCGATGCAGGCCTGACCTGGTACGACTTCGCCAGCGGCAAGGCCTATCAGGGCGGCACCAGCGCCACCGTTCCGGCTCCGGCCGAACGCATGCCGCTGTTCGTGCGCGCCGGTTCGATCGTGCCGATGGGCCCGGTCATGCAGTACACCGACGAAAAGCCCGACGCGCCGATCACGCTGGTGGTCTACACCGGCGCGGACGGTTCCTTCTCGGTCTACAACGACGATGGCCGCTCCGAGCAGTACCGCACCGGCGCCTGGGAACGCATGCCCGTGCGCTATGACGATGCCACCGGCACCGTCACCATCGGCGCCCGCGAGGGCAAGGGTTATGCCGGTATGCCCAAGGCCCGCACCGTGCGGATCAAGTGGATCGTCGCCGGCACCGCCGTCACCGACCAGAACGGCTTCGACAGCGAAGTGCGCTGGACGGGCAAGGCGCTGCAGGTCAAGCGTCCCAGGCGCTGAGCCATATCGCCCCGATCCTGCGCGAAATGGGCGGGATCGGGGCATAATCCGGCGGGATCAGGAAGAGGATTTAAAACGATGTTCGGCGCATTCCTTCGCAGCAGGTGCACCCCGTGAAGGGGCTGAGACCGGATCGTCGCCGCTTTCTGGCGGGCGCGCTTGCCGCAGGTGCCGCTGCGCGGCCGCTTGCTGCCGCTGCCGCCTCGACCGGAGCGGCTGCGGGGCCAGTACAGGCCAACTGGGCCTCGCTGGTCGAGCACTATCGCTATCCCGACTGGTTCCGCGATGCCAAGTTCGGCATCTGGTCGCACTGGGGCCCGCAGGCGGTGCCCGAGCAGGGCGATTGGTACGGACGCTTCCTCTACATGCAGGGGCATCCGATGTACGAACATCATCTGAGGACTTACGGCCATCCCGCCGATACCGGCATGATGGAGATCCAGAACCGCTGGAAGGCGGAAAGCTGGGATCCGGAAGCGCTGATGCAGCGATACGTGAAGGCAGGGGCGAAGTATTTCGTCTCGCTCGCCTGCCATCACGACAATCTCGACTGTTTCGACAGCGCGCACCATGCCTGGAACTCCAAACGCGTGGGACCGGGCCGCGACGTGGTGGGCACATGGGAGAAGGCCGCGCGGGCAGCCGGGCTCAAGTTCGGCGTCTCCAACCATATCTCGCATGCCTGGCACTGGTATCAGCCCGCCTATGCCTACGATCCCGAAGGCCCGCGCAAGGGCGAGCGTTATGACGCCTATCGCCTCACCAAGGCCGATGGCGCGGGCAAGTGGTGGGACGGGCTGGACCCGCAGGAACTCTATACCGGCCGCCACATGGTCGCCCCCGATGGCATCGATTCCATCGCGGCGATGAACGAATGGCATGACAGGAACGACGGCCAGTGGCTCGAAACCGCGCCGCCGGGGGACGAGACCTTCGCGCGCCAGTGGCTGCTGCGCCAGATGGACCTCGTCGCCAAGTATCGCCCGGATTTCTGCTATTTCGACAACTACGAGCTGCCCTTTGGCCAGTACGGCCTCGCGGCGGCGGCGGACTACTACAACCGCTCGATCGAATGGCACGGCAAGATCGACGTGGTGCTGACCGCCAAGCAGCTCAAGTCCTATGCCCGATTCGGGCTGGTGCAGGACGTGGAGCGCGGCTTCACCGACCACCTCTGGGACGAGCCCTGGCAGACCGACACCTGCATCGGCGACTGGTTCTACAACCGCGACCGTTTCACGCAGAAGAGCTATGTCGGGGCGCAGGGCGTGCTCCAGCGGCTGGCCGATGTGATTTCGAAGAACGGCAACCTGCTGCTCTCGATCCCGCAGCGCGGCGACGGCACCATCGATGGCGAGGAGGAGAAGATCCTCGACGACCTCGCCCGCTGGATGGCGGTGAACGGCGAGGCGGTGTTCGGATCGCGGCCCTGGCACAGGTATGGCGAGGGGCCGACAGTGCTTTCGGTGGGCATGCAGAACGAGGGCGGATTCAAGGGCTTCGTCGAGGGTGACGTGCGCTTCACCGTGAAGGACGGGGCGCTCTACCTGTTTGCGCTGGCGGCGCCCGAAAAGCCGCTTTCCGTCAAGGCGCTGGGCCGCCGCGCGATGGCGCAGGCGGGCAAGGGGCAGGTGGCAAAAATCACCCTGCTCGGCGGCGGTGCAGTGCCGTTCCGGCAAGGGGCAGAGGCGATGGAAATCGACCTGCCGCAAGGGCTCGGCACGGTGCCGGTGGTGAAGATCGAGGGGCGCGGGATCGCCTGAGCACTGGCCTGTACCTAAACGCACAGAACGATACCCTAAAGGACCCTGAAGCGCCATGAAAGGCACCTGGAAGACCGCCATGACCTTTGGCGCTGCCCTCTGTGCCGCGCTTGCAGTTACCCCTTTGCCGGCATGGGCCGCATCCGACGAGGTGCCCCATATCGCCACCCGCGACGGCCGCCATGCGCTGATTGTTGATAGCGCTCCCTTCCTGATGCTGGGAGCGCAGATCAACAACTCCAGCGCATGGCCCGCAACGCTGCCCAAGGTCTGGCCGATGATGGCGGCGATGCACGTCAACACCGTGGAAGTGCCGGTGGGCTGGGAGCAGATCGAGCCCGAGGAAGGCCGCTTCGATTTCACCATCGTCGACCAGCTTCTCGAACAGGCGCGGGCGCAGAACGTGCGGCTGGTGCTGCTGTGGTTCGGCACCTGGAAGAACACCAACCCGCAATATGCCCCGCGCTGGGTGAAGCTGGACAATGCCCGCTTCCCGCGCATGCGCCGGGCGGACGGGACCCTGCATTACGCCCTCTCCCCCTTCGGCAAGGCGACCCTGGCGGCAGACAGCAAGGCTTTTGCCGCGCTGATGCGGCATCTGGCAGAGGTCGACCGGCAGAACACCGTCATCATGCTGCAGGTGCAGAACGAGGCCGGCTCCTACGGCCTCGCCCGCGACCATTCGCCAGAGGCCGATGCCGCCTTTGCCGCGCCCGTGCCCGAAGCGCTGAGGAAGCGCCTCGGCAAGCCCGCCGGCAGCTGGACCGCGCTGTTCGGCCGTGATGCCGAACTCTATTTCCATGCCTGGCACGTCGCCGGCTACATCGACAAGGTGGCGGCGGCGGGCAAGGCGGTGAAGCCGCTGCCGATGTATGTCAACGCCGCGCTGCCCGGCGATCCCTTTACCTGGCAGGACCCGAACACTTACGCCAGCGGCGGCCCGGCCAATACCGTGATCGACGTCTACAAGGCCGCCGCCCCGCACCTCGATATGGTGGCGCCCGACATCTACAACCCGAAGCACAAGGCCTATCTCGGCTTTCTCGATGCCTACGCGCGGCCGGACAACGCACTGTTCGTGCCCGAGACCGGGCACGCTCCCGAATATGCGCGGCATTTCTTTGCCGCGATGGGGCGCGGTGCGATCGGCTGGTCGCCCTTCGGTCTCGACCCGCTGCGCTATCGCCCGAGCCTGCCGCTCCGATCGAAGCTGGACGACGAGGCGATCGCGCCGTTCGCGGCCAACTACGCGCTGTTCGCAAGGATGGCGCGCGTTTGGGCGAAGCTGGCCTTCGAAGGCAAGGTCTGGGGCGCGTCCGAACCCGAAGACCCTGCCGATGGCCACAAGCAGGTGATCCCGCTCGGCAAGTACGTGGCCACCGCCAGTTTCGGCAGCGGCGACTTCGGCCCTACCGACCCCAAGGGCAATGCCAAGCCCACCGGCGGCGTCGCCATTGCCGAGATCGGCCCGGACGAATACCTCGTCACCGGCTACTTCGCCCGCGTGGAATTTGGGCTGGCCGATCCAAAAGCCGCCAACCTCATCCTCGACCGCGTGGAGGAGGGCACGTACGATGCCGCAGGCAAGTGGCAGTTCCTGCGCGTGTGGAACGGCGATCAGGTCGACTGGGGTCTCAATTTCACCGCGGCGCCGCAAGTGCTGCACGTGAAGCTGGCGAGTTATCCGATCCGCTAGAGCGTTTTCTAAACAGGTGGAATCACCTGATGACTCGGAAAACGCGTAAAACCAAAATCTTAGAGCAGTTGATTCGATGCTGACAAATTCAGCGGGGAACGGAGCGACCGAGTTGGGTGGTAAGCGGACGCTGCCCCAAACACCCCGCTCATGCTGAGCTTGTCGAAGCATGGGGGCCCAGCGCCCCGCTTCAGGGCCTTCGACAAGCTCAGGCTGAGCGGGTTTGGTCTGATTGGGTGGTTAGCCGCCATCCGATACGAAGCCTTGCTTCATGGGTATGCCGCTCATCTTGAGTTGCTCGAACACGCATGTCGCCTGATCGTAGGATGAGGTTTCAGGCTTGAGCCATCGGACACTACCATCGATCCACTTCAGATTTTCACGAGGAATCCCGCATTTATCTGCGATTGCATGCAGCTCAGGATTACAATCTTTCTGATCCGCCAAGGCAGGATCTCCTATTGCCAACATGAGGACAAGAGCCAGAATTGGTTTCGTCATACCTTTGGCTGCCATATGCCGTTGTTGTCCGCAACGGGGCGTAAACGTCCGCTCGAATTTGTCCACGCGCCCTAGGGCATCCCGGTCATGATGTCGCGCCGGATCGCGGCGATCGTATGGGGGGAGACCCAGGTCATGCCGATGGCGCGGGCCGGGGCACCGGGGCCGGTCGATCCGGTTTCGGCGAAGCGCGAATCCTGCGCTCGGAACACCTGCGTCATCGTGCCGTCGCGCGCGGTGCCGTTCATTTCGGTCCAGTGGTCGGGGTGGATGTGGCGATCCATGAAGCAGTCGACGAACAGCGCCTGCCCCACCGCTTGCGGATCGGCGTAGCGGCCATCGGCAAAGCGGGTGGTGGGGTGCCAGGGCCGGGCGAGCGCCACCGCATGGTCGGGCACCCCGGCCTCGCGGGTCAGGCGCGAGCGGTAGAAGACGAGGCCGTGCGCCTGCGACAGCGGGGTCGAGGGGGCGGCGACAAAGGACTGGAATTCGCCGGGCGTGTAGGGCGCTGCGCGCTTGCGGGTGCGCACTTCGCTGTCCTCGATCAGCAGCTGCCCATTGCCGAAGATGAAGTCGACATTGCCGGCGATCAGGCTCTCGCGGATCAGCGCGCGGCCGCCATTGGCGAAGACCGTGTCCTGATAGCCGAGCAGCGCCACCCGATCGAGCCGGACGCGGTCGCTCGCGATGTCGAGCAGCAGGGCGGCGGCCTGCGGGTTGGCGATCCTGGCCTCGGCGCCTTCGGGCAGGCGGTCGTTGGCGAGGTAGTCGTAGGTGTTCTCGATGGTGAGGTCGCGCACCGCGATCTCGCGCGCGTTGATGGTGAGCGTGGCCGATCCCGGCGTGCCCCAGCCATTGCGGTGATAGGCCTTGGCGGTCTGCGCGACGGCGCCGAAATGCACCCGCGTCACCCCGCGTCCGGCACCGACGAGGCGGATGCGGTCCCGCGTGATGACGGGCTTTTCGGCATAGTCGCCCGCGGCCACGCGGATGGTGATCCAGCGCCCGCTGTCATCGCGCGCGGCGGCTTCGAGCGCGCTGCCGATCGAGGTGTAGCAGCGGGCCTTGCTGCCCTTGCAATCCGGTTTCACGGCGAGTTCGGCGCTGGGCGGGGCCGCGATGGCAGGCTGGGCAGGCAGGGCGAGCATGCACGCCAGCGACAGGGCGATGAGGCGGGTGGCAATCATTTCCGGGCCTTTGCAGGGGTGAGGGGGCGCAGGAAGCCGTCGATCTGATCGGCAACGATGGGAAGCCAGGGGGCGAACAGCCAGAAGTCGTGCGGCGCACCGGTGAAGGCGAAGGCGTGGTGGGCGATGTGGTGCCGCTCGAGCGCGGCCAGGACCTTGTCCTTGCCGACCGTGAAGCGGGCGATGCCGCTGCCGACGATCAGCGTGGGGGGGGACTGCGGTCCCACATGGCTGGCGGCGCTGGCCTCCTGCCAGCGCTGCGGCATGGCTTCGAAGCGGCCGCCCAGCCAGCGGGCAAAGGGGGAAGCGTCGCCTGCTGCGTTCTCGAAACGGAGCGCCTCGGGATCGGCCATGTCGAGCACGCCGTCGAGGTCGACGAGGGCATTGGCATGCACTTTGCCGAAAAGACCGGAAGGCCCCGCATACGCGAGCAGGGCGGCCATCTGACCGCCCGAAGAGGCGCCGCCGATGGCGATGTGGTCGTCGTCGAGGCCGAATTCGGCGGCATGGGTCTGGGTCCAGCGCAGCGCCTCGGCAATGTCTTCCATGCCGCCGGGGTAGGGCGCTTCGCCGGAGAGGCGGAACTCGGGCAGGAACACGGTATAGCCGCGCTGTGCCAGCAGGTTGGCGAGCGCGTAGAAATGCGTTTTCGAGCCGGAGCGCCAGGCGCCGCCGTGGACCAGCATGAGCCCTTGCCCGTTGGCCGCGGCCGGGCGGAACACGTCGAGATGGAGCGTTCGCGCGCCCACGGTCTTGTAGGGGCGGTCGAACAGCACCGATTGCCCCTCGCGCCAGGTCACGGCAGGCCAGGCGATGCCGGGAAACTGGTCGCGATACTGGGCGAAGCGCTGGTCCACGCTGTAGCTGTCGTCCACCTGGCGGGCCGAGGCGGGGAGCGCGGCAAGGCTCAGGGCAAGGCTCAGGGCAGGCGCCAGACCGGTGCGCAGCGTTCGGGTCATCATGCCTCCTTCGATACGACAAGGAGGCCGCCATCCGGGGGAGGATGGCGGCCCAGGGAGCAACGGTTGCCGCCTCAGAACTGGTAGCGGGCGCCCACGAACCACTGCGCGCCGGTGCGGGAGAACTCGCGCACGAGGTACTGCGTGCCGTCGCCGGTGCCGTAGATCCGCTCGCGCTCGTTGGTGATGTTGATGCCCTGGATGTTGAAGCTGAGCCGCTCGGTCAGGTTGTAGTAGGCCGAGAGATCCACTTGCGTCGGGCCGTACTTGCGTTCCTGCACGTGTCCGTTGCCGCCCGGCTCGCTGAGCAGGTAGTCGTCGCGCTTGTTGACCGAGACGCGCAGGCCCATCGTGCCGGTGTCGAAATAGCCCGTGAAGTTGTACGAATTGGGCGAAAGCCCGGTGGAATCGTGTGCCTTCACGTGGGTGTAGTTCGACGCGATGCCGAAGTTGGAGAAGACCCCCGGCAGGAACGTGAAGGGCAGGTTGAGCGTCACCTCGACGCCTTTCACCTTGTCGCCGTCCGACGAATTGACCGCCTTGTAGAAGGTGTAGGGCACCGAGGCGGGATCGGCATTGTAGGAGGCGTCGTAGCGCGGATCGGCGTAGATCGCCGCCCAGTATTCCTGCGGCACCATCTGCTCGACCACCGAGGTCTTGAGCGAGCGGATGATGTTCTTCTGGAACAGCCCCACGGCAAAGAGGCCGCTCTTCGAGAAGTACCATTCGAGGCCGAGGTCGAAATCGTCCGACAGGTAGGGCTTGAGGTCCGGACTGCCGAGGTTGCTGACCGTGCGGGTGGTATATTCGAAGACCGGGCTGGCGATGTTGAGCGAGGCGAGGCCGGGGCGCGTCATCGAGCGGGCATAGGCGAAGCGGGCAACCACTTGCGGGGTCACGTTGAGCGCGGCGTTGAACGAGGGCAGCAGATTGTCGTAGTGGCGCTTCACCTCCACCGGCGATCCGGCGATGACCGCGCTCGATTCCACGTCGGTGCGCACGTAGCGAAGGCCCGCATCGAGGCGCAGGATCATCGTGCCGATGTCCATGTCGCCCATGACCTCGCCGTAGCCGCCGGTGGTCTTCTCGACGACTTTCCAGCCTGCTGCGACATTGGCGGTGTAGCCGTCGTCGAACATGCCCGAGCCGGCGATGGCGTCAAAGTCCACCACCGCGAAAGTCGGCAATCCGCCCGAAACCACGCCGTCGCCGAAGTGGCTGATCGGGAAGGCGGTCATGTAGTCCTGCGGCGCGAAGCTGGGCAGCGCGCCCTGCGCCTCGGAATAGCGCACCATGCGGCGGCTGTAGGCAAGGCCGGCAAGCGCGGTGAAGCGGCTCTGCTGGAACCTGGCATTGCCCTTGGCGGTGAAATTGTCCTTCACCACCTTGTTGAGCCGGTTGGCGGCGGTCAGCGCGTTGACGTAGTTGTCGGGGTCGTTGGGATCGTAGTCTCCGTAGTCGACCACGGCGACGTCGCGGCTGCCGGTATAGTCGTAGGCATAGTAGTGCGGCACCGAGCGGGCGTAGAAGCGCAGTTCGCTGCGGTCAGCGCTGTCGCGCGCCTTGCCGATCATGCCGTCGAAGGTCAGGCTGGTGCTGGCCTCGTATTCGCCCGAGAGCACGAACTGGCTGAACTTCGAGGTCGAGGTCTGGTGGCGGCTTTCATACCACGAGGTGACGTCGTCGAAGGCGGCGGCGACCAGTTGCTTGCCGTCCGGCGCGACGGTGAAGGACAGCGGGGTCTGGCCGACATAGTTGCCCGCCGGGCCATGCGTGAGCAGCCACTCCATCGAGTTGTAGCTGTAACGGTCGTTGTCGAGCTGCGAATAGAGCGCGTCGAACGTCAGCTTCAGCCCGTCGAGCGGGCGCGCCTGGATCGAGCCAGAAAGACCGAGGCGCTTCTGGTCGTTGCCGAAGAAGTCCGCGCGCGGCAGGCGCGGGGCCCAGAGGCAGTCGAGGCTGTCGGCGGCGCCGCAGTTCTCGGGGGTGCCGGTGACCTCGGGGTCGGTATCGGCCCAGCTGTCGCCGTTGACGAAGGGCGAGGTCCAGCGGACGCTGGAAAAGCCTTCCTGATAGACGGTGCGCTTGGAATAGGCGGCGGAAAACAGCACGCCGATGGTGTCGTCCGCGAAAGTGTCGGAGACCATGACCGTGGCGCGCGGATCGATCTTGCGCGAGACGGTGTTGTAGCCGCCCTGGCCCGAGGCGACGACGTGGAAGCCGGGATGGTCGAAGGGCTTGGCCGAATAGAGGTCCACGGTGCCGGCGATGCCGCCTTCCTCGATCGAGGCGCGCTGGGTCTTCTGCACGTCGATGCGGTTGAACAGTTCGGAGGCGAAGACGTGGAAGTCGAAGGCGCGCCCTGCGTTGAGCGTGAAGCCGCCGGAATCGAGGCCGTCGCTGCTGGCGGGCACTTCCATGCCGTTGAGCGTGGTGCGGGTGAAGTCGGGCGAGAAGCCGCGCAGCGTGATGTTGCGCCCTTCGCCGCCCTCGCGCGAGATGGTGACGCCGGGCAGGCGCTGGATCGATTCCGACAGGTTGAGGTCGGGCATCTTGGCCATGTCCTCGGCCATGATGCTTTCGACCACGTTGATCGACTGGCGCTTGACGTCCTGCGCGCGGATCAGACTGCCGCGAAAGCCGGTGACGATGATGTCCTCGCTGGTGATCGGCGCTTCGGGATCCGCAGATGCCGGTTCCGCCGCCGCGACCGGCTGGGGCGCAGGGGCGGGAGCGGCCGCCAGCGCCACCGGAACGGTGACAGCCGCCGCGCGGGTCGGGCTGGCGGGCGCGCGCCCATTGCCATTGGCGCTGCCGACAACCGCGTAAGAGGCCGGGCCGGTGCGCCGCGCGGCCAGTCCGGTGCCGGCCAGCAGCCGCGCCAATGCCTGGTCGACGCTCATTTCGCCGCGCACCGCATTGGTGCGCACGTCGCGCGTCAGCCGCCGTGCGGCGATGATCTGGATGTCCCCCTGGCGGCCCAGTTGGGTGATTGCCGTCTCGGCGCTCTGGGCATCGATGGCGAATTCGCGGGTCTGGGCTGCTGCCTGTACCGGAGAGGCCACGGCGCAGACGATGGCCGCAGTCGAGAACAGTGCATGGCGCACCTTGTTGTTATGCATTATTATCCGCCCCAAAAATTGATTTTGCGGACTTCTTCGAGCCCGTACTATTCAAGAGTCACTCCGCCGAAAAATCCTTCCCGGAAAATGCATTTTCTTCGGCGGTATCGAGAGAAATACGGATGACCTCGGGATTGCTGGTGTCCAGCGCCACGCCAAGGCTGGCTTTCACCGCCTCGGCAAAACCTTCCGGGTCGTTGATGCGGAACAGCCCATCGAACTGCTCGCGCGCGACGCGCGGGTCGGCGATGACGATCTGGCGGGGGTTGTAGCGGTTGAACTCGTTGGCGGCTTCGTAGAGCGTGCGCCCACCAAGATCGATCATGCCGCCGCGCCAGGCCAGCGAGCGGTCCACCGAAGTGGGCATGCCTGCCTCGTAATCGATCACCGCATGGGCGCTCAGCGTGGCGCGGTCTCCGGCTTCGAGGCGCAAGTGCAGGTCCGGCCCGCCTGCGGGCGCGGTGCTCCAGGTCTCGACAACGCCTTCGGTGACCAGCACTTCCACGCCGGTTTCGCGCCGGCGCACCGAAAAGGCGGTGCCGACCGCGCGCACCCGGACGTCGCCCGCCGCCACCACGAAGGGGCGCTTTGCGTCCTTGGCCACTTCGAACCAGGCCTCGCCCTGTGCAAGTTCGATCTCGCGGCTGCGCGGGGCCATGGTGACCGCCAGCTCGCTGCCCGAATTCATCGTCATCACCGAACCGTCGGGCAGCGGCAGGCGGCGGATCTCGCCGAGTTTCGTTTCGTAGACGGAAGGTCCGCCGCGCCAGTGCAGGCCGGTCATGACGAGCGCCGCCGAAGCCGCGATCCCGCCCAGCAGCCCGCGCCGCGCGAAGCGGGCGGGCTTGGCGGGCGCCGCTTCGCCGTTGTCGTGCATGAGCGGAACGCCTGCTTCGGCGGGTGCGGCAGACAGCGCGTACCACTGTGCCTGCACCTGCAGCAGCAGCCCCTGCCGCAGCGGATCCTCGGCCAGCCAGGCCTGCAGTTCGGCTTCGTCCGCCTCGCTCCATGCCTCGCCGTCCATGCGCGCGACAAAGGCAGCGGCGCGGTCATCGGCGCCGGTCATCGTCGGGCCTCCCGGCGCGGGCCATCCGTGAGGCGCTGTTCGTTCTCGGCCTCGCAGGCAGCGAAGGCGGCACGGATCGCGCGCACGCCGTTCCACACCTGCTTTTCCACCGCCTTCTCGGTCATGCCGAGGTGGGCGGCGATTTCCTTCTGCGACCAGCCCTCGATCTTGCGCAGTTCCACCACCCGGCGGCAGCGTTCGGGCAGGCGGGCGATGATGCCGAGCACACGCTCGTAGCTCATGCGGCTGGCGGCCTGCTCCTCCGGCGTGGGGGCATCCTCGTCATACCAGTTCTCGATCTCGCTGAAGGCTTCCAGCACCACGACCTGCTGGCGCTTCATGCGCCGCAGCAGGAGGTTGCGGGCGATCGCGAAGATGTAGGAGAGCGGCCGGTCGATGTGCTCGACCGAGGGCAGCATGGCTATGCGGCAATAGGCTTCCTGCATCACCTCGTCGATATCCTCCGGCGAGAGGCGCGAACGGGCCAGCCAGCGCCGGACCCGCGCCTCGTGGGGCACGATCTCGCGCGCGGTCCAGATCGCGATCCGGCGCCTGCGCGCGAGTTCCTGTTGTGCCTCCCCTGGCGTATCGCCCTCCCTCACATGCCGGGTTCAATTCCCGTTGTGCCACGTAAGAGACCGGGGGCGAGGATTTCCTTCCCGGAATGCGCAAATATTTTTCGAGATGATGGAAACGGGCGCTTTTACGCGACCTTGAAAGTGCTCGCCTGCGCGGCCAGGCGGTCGACTTCGGAGGTCAGGCTGCGCGCGGCGGCCGAGGTCTGTTCCACCATCGCGGCGTTCTGCTGGGTGGCGAGGTTCATCGCGCCGATCGCGGTGGTGATCTCGCTGACCGTTTCCGAGGCGGCGGCATTGTCGCCGGCGACGCCGCCGAGCAGGGCATGGACCTGTCCCATGTCCTGGGCGATGCCGGTGAAGGCCTCGTCCACCTGCTCCACCGCCCCCACTGCCGTCAGGATGCCGGTGCGGGTGAGGGTGAGCTGCTCGCGGGCGCTGCGGGCTTCTTCCTCCGAACGGATCGCCAGCGCCGAGACGAGATCGGCGACAACCGCGAAGCCGCGTCCGGCATCGCCGGCCTGCCCGGCCTCGACCGCCGCGTTCATCGCCAGCGCGCGGGTCTGGAAGGCGATCTTGTCGAGCCCTTCGATCACGTTGTCGATGTCGCGGGTGCTGTCGGCCACCTGGCGCATGGCGTCGACGGCGCGGGCGGCAATCGTGCGGCCTTCGTCGACGGTGGTCATGGCCTGGTCGGCGCGGGCGACGGTCGCCGTGGCCGAAGCGGTGCCGGTGCGCAGGCGCTGGTCGATCTCGACGAGTGCGGCCGAGCTCTGTTCGAGGTTGGCCGCATTGGCTTCGGTGCGGCGGGCCAGGTCTTCGGAGGCCTGGGCGATTTCGGACGAACCGCCGCGGATCGCATGGGTGCTGGCGGCGGTTGCGCCGATCAGTTCGCGCAGGCCCGACAGCGCCGAATTGTAGTTGAGGCGCAGTTCCTCGTAGGAACCGGGGAAGGCGCGTTCGATCGCGGCGGTGAGATCGCCCGAGGAGAGCTGTTCGAGCCGCGCGGCGAGCGTCTCGACGACTTCACGCTGCTGGTGGTCGGCTTCTTCCTTGGTGATCGCCGCATCTCGGAACACCAGCAGGGCGCGGGCGATGTCGCCGATCTCGTCGGGGCGCGCGGTGTCGGCGATCTCGATGTGGTTCTGCCCGCGCGAGAGGCTGGCCATCGTCTCGGTGGCCGACTGCAGCGGCTGGAACAGGCGCTTGGCCGCGCGCATGCAGACCGCGGCGCAAAGCGCGGTGAGCACCAGCGCGATGATCAGGATCTGCCAGCCCAGCCGCGTCACTTGCGCATAGAAGCTGTCCTTGGGCACGCCGACGTAGAGGATGCCGATGACCTGGCCGCTGGCATCGCGGATCGGGTCATAGGCGGCAAAATAGGGCTTGTTGAGGATGCGGGTCTCGCCCCGGTAGGGCTGTCCCTTGCCCAGCACGGCGTCGCGCGCGGGGCCGGGATCGAGACTGGTGCCGACGGCGCGGGTGCCGTCGTCCTTCTTGATGTTGGTGGCAACGCGGGTGTCGCCGTTGAAGATCGTGGCATTGCCGCCGACCAGCGCCTTGATCCGGTCTACCGCGGCATCGTCGCCGTCGAGGCGGGTATTGCCGACGTAGAGCACGCCGTCGCGCAGGCCATAGCCCTTGCCCTGCGTCTCCAGCACGCTCCAGGCGACGCGCATGTTGGTGTCGAGTTGGGTCGCACCCTGTTCACGGGCCGAGCTCATCAGCATCACGCGGGTGCTGATGAACAGGGTGCCGGCCAGCAGGGCCAGCGCGCTGACGGTCATCAGCGTGACTTTGGTGGAAAGGTGCTGTCGGGCAAGGAAGGCACGCAAGGAGGTCATGGTTGTGCAGATCCAGAGGTAGCGGGCTGGACGAGGCCGCTGATGGTGGGGCCGTGGGAGGCTATGCAAACGTTATAGGCGGCGGGTGGGTGGTATGGTCGGCAAACACAGCAAATTCCGACCTTTGCGCGCGGTCCGGACACGGTGGTCTGGCCCGGAAAGGGCGGTGTTGTTGCCGGTGTTCGTGCATTATCCCCCTGTATTGGTATACTTTTCCGGGGTGAGCCGCGGTTCCGGTCCGGGCCTTGTTGCTGCTGCGTAATTTTTTCCGTCATGCGGCTTCGGGCACGGCCTCGCGGCGAGCCGTGCGTGCACAGTGATGCGACCGCGTGTGTCACCCCGCAGGCACCGTGTTCACGCCGCTCTGCCAGGGCGGTCCCGCCTCGATCATCGTCTGCACGCACTTGCGCCGCCTTAGCGCAGTTTCCGATCCGATCGCGTCGGATAAGCTGCTCTAAGATGTTGGTTTTACGCATTTTCAGAGTCATCAGGTGAGTCCACCTGATTGGAAAACGCTCTAAACATGTCGTGCAGCGCGGGATCGTCCTGCCCCGGCTGCTGCACGGCTCGTCCATCACTGTCCCCATCCATGCGATTATCCGTCTAGAGGCGCCCGGACCCGCTAGATGCCGCTTCTCGGCGTCGCTTCAGATCCATGGTCGAACATCGGCCTCATCCGCCATGTGCCGGGTGCGCCATTTCGCGCCCGCTTTCGGCGGGAACGGAGAAAAACATGTCCGACAGACCGGCGCACAGCGCCAAATTCGGCTGGTTCAAACGTAGCAGCGAATTGCACATTGCCGATATTACCGTCGTCGACCGATCCACTCTCAACCGTGCCGTGGGCGCCGCTGCGCTTGGCAATGCAATGGAATGGTTCGATTTCGGCGTTTACGGCTACATTGCGATCACGCTGGGGCAGGTGTTCTTCCCTTCCGGCAGCCCGACTGCACAGTTGATCGCCACGCTGGCGACTTTCACGGCCGCCTTCCTTGTCCGCCCGCTGGGAGGGCTGGTGTTCGGACCGCTTGGGGACCGTTACGGTCGGCACAAGATCCTGGCGCTGACGATGATCCTGATGGCGGCGGGCACTTTTGCCATCGGCCTTATTCCGTCCTACGCGCAAATCGGCATGGCGGCGCCCATCCTGCTGCTGGCCGCACGCTTGCTGCAAGGCTTCTCGACCGGGGGCGAATACGGCGGCGCGGCGACGTTCATCGCCGAGTATTCGACGGACCGCCGCCGGGGGCAGATGGGCAGCTGGCTGGAATTCGGCACGCTTGGCGGATACATCGCCGGCGCCGGCACGGTCACCGCTCTCCAGATGCTGCTCACGCCTGCGGATATGCTGGCGTGGGGCTGGCGCATTCCGTTCCTGATCGCGGGGCCGCTTGGCCTGCTGGGCCTCTACATGCGGCTGAAGCTGGAGGAAACGCCGGCATTCCAGGCCTATGCCGACGAAGTGGACAAGCGCGAGGCCGGGCGTCCGAAGCTGGGCGACCTGTTCCGCGTACACCGGACGCAACTGCTCAAGTGCATGGGCCTGGTTCTCGTCTTCAACGTCACCGACTACATGCTGCTCACCTACATGCCCAACTATCTCAGCGTCACCATGGGCTATGCGCAGAGCAAGGGCTTGTTGCTGATCATCCTGGTGATGGTGGTGATGATGCCGCTCAACGTGGTGGGCGGCCTCTTCAGCGACCGGATCGGGCGCCGTCCGATGATCATCGGCGCCTGCGCCGCGCTGATCGCCCTGTCGATCCCCTGCATGCTGCTGATCGGCACGGGCAACGACTGGCTGATCTTCCTGGGCCTGATGCTGCTGGGCCTGGCGCTGGTCTGCTTCACCAGTTCCATGCCGGCGACGCTGCCGGCGCTGTTCTATACGCCGGTGCGCTACAGCGCGCTGTCGATCGCGTTCAACGTATCGGTGTCGCTGTTCGGCGGTACGACGCCGCTGATCACCGCCTGGCTGGTCGAGCGGACCGGCGATCCGCTGATGCCGGCCTATTACCTGATGGGCGCCGCGGCGATCGGTCTTGCCACCATGCTGACGGTGAAGGAGACCGCCGGGATGCCGCTGCGCGGATCGCCGCCGGCGGTGGAAACGAAGGCGGAAGCCGTGGCCCTCGTGCAGGGTGACGATCCGGTAACCGTCGACCGGGCGCTGCCGGGCGAGGGCGGCGCGGCGGTCCATGCGGGGGCGGCCGCGACGGCCAGTGCCGCGTGAAACCCGCCGCGCCGCGCAGCGCATAGTCAAACTGTCATGCTCTTTGACTAACCGCATCGCTTTCCGAACGGGGGGCAGCCGTGCTGGTTTCGATCAAGGAGGCGTCAGGCGCGCACGAACCTGCCGCCGACAGGAGGCGCGGCGGCGACGCCGAAGGGCGCGAGGGTGACGCCGAAGGGCGCGATTGGGACACCATCCGCGCCGCGGTGCTGCGGTTCGTGCGCGGCCGGGGGGCGCGGCCCGACGTTGCCGAGGACATCGCACAGGAGACCGTGACGCGGCTCATCGACATCCTGCAGGCAGAGCAGGTGGGCAGCATTTTCGCGCTGGCGTTCCGGATCGCGGACAATCTGCTGGTCGATGTCTATCGCCGCGATAGCCGGCTGTCGGAAGAAGTGGACGACGATTGGCAGAGCGAGGAGCCTTCGCTCGAACGTGTGCTCGATTCCCGCCGCGCCATCGAGGTGTTCCATCGCTGCCTGCGGCGGATGCCCGCCTTGCGGCGAGAAGTGCTGGTCCGCCGCCGGGTCAATCAGGAAAGTTGCAGGGCCATCGGCGATGACCTTTCGATGAGCGCCAAGGCCGTTGAAAAGCATATTACCCGCGGGATGGTCGATCTGCGCAAGGCTCTGGAAAAAGCCGGGATCGACCTGGGGGGAGAGGCGTGATGCCGGGCGAGGGCGAAGGCATCGAACTTCAGGCCGCACGGTGGGTCGACCGCATGAACAGCCCGGTGCTCGACGCTGCCGATGCCGCTGCGTTCGATCGGTGGATCCTGGCCGATCCGCGGCATTGCGACAGCTATGCCCGGCTGAGTGCCTTGTGGCACTGCGAGGGGCTGGCTCAGGGCATGGCATGCGCGGCAGGCGAAGTTGAAGCGGCTGCCGAGGAAGACGAGGTGCCATCGGCGCACTGGAGTACGCCCCGCTACACGAGGATGGCCGCGTTTCTGGCGATGGCGGGCTGCGCGGTCCTGGTGGCGATGCTCATGCCGGCGATGCTGGTGCGCGAGTCCCGCTTTTCCACGCCGCGCGGCGTGACCCGGGACGTGGTGCTGGCCGATGGATCGCGCGTTCGCCTCGATGGCGATACCCGGATCCGTTTCCGCATCACGCCATGGTCGCGGCAGGTCGAGCTTGCGCGGGGAGAGGCCTTTTTCGACGTGGCGCATGAAAGCTGGCGCAGCTTCACGGTGGACACGGGCACGGCGCGGATTTCCGTGCTGGGCACTGCCTTCGACGTGGACCGCGTCGATGCGGCGACGCACGTGATCCAGGTCTATCGCGGCCTGGTCAGTGTCGAAGCCGGCGCCGGACGGGAATGGCGGTTGCCGGCGGGCACCGGACTGGAGCTGATCGGGCAGCGCGTGCGCAGCCTGCGTGACGTCACCGGCACCCGCCCGGCCTGGACCGATGGCTGGTACGAAGCCAACGACACGCCGATCTGGCAACTGATCCAGCACGTGAACCGCAATGCCGCGCATCCGATCGTGCTGGCCGATGCCGGACTTGGCGAATTGCAGGTGACCGGCCGCTTCCGCACCGCGCGGCCCGAAGAAGTTCTGGACGCGATCGGCGCGCTGCACGATCTTCGCTGGCAGCGGATGGCGGATCGCTACCTAGTGGTTCGGTGACAAGTCGCTGTGTCATCTTTTTTTCATAGTAAAGCCACGGGAATGTAAGAAAATTATTTTGTCGGGATTGTTCGTGCTGGTGCGTCTGCCGCTTGAACAGTTTGTACTGACAGGGGGTTTTCTTCGATGTTTCGTTTTACTGGGCGCTTTGCCGGGGTGTCTTCGCTCGCCTTGACCATGGGTGGTCTGGCTGCCGGTCTGGCCATTGCACCGCAAGTGCAGGCCGCGGATGCCCATCGTTATGCTTTCGCGATTCCCTCGCAGGACCTGGCGCGGGCCTTGCAGGAATTTTCGCGGGTGACCGGAACCCCCGTGGCCGCCTCGCCCGATGCGCTGCGGGGGCGTCGCAGCCAGGCGATCTCGGGCACCATGTCGGCGGAATCGGCACTGGCGCGCCTGATCGATGGCGCCCATGTCGCCGCCCAGCGCCGCGGCGGCACGATCATCGTCAAGCCGCTGCCGGTTGCCGTGACCCCTGCGGCAGTGGCATCGCCGCCCCGTCGTGCGGCGACGTTCGAGCCTGCCGGGGCCCAGCTTGCACCGGTGGAGCCGGCCAGCGAGGACATCGTGGTGACCGGCTACATCGAGGCCGTCGAGCGTTCGCTGGAGACCAAGCGGAACAACGATACCGTGTCCGACACTATCACCGCGGACGACATGGGCAAGCTGCCCGCCAACAACGTCTCCGAAGCGCTGGCGCGCATGCCCGGCGTCAACGCCGTGCGCGACGCCACTACCGGTGAGGGCGACCGCATCACCGTACGCGGGCTTTCGACCGAGCTGAACAACTACTCGATCAACGGCGTGCGCCTTGGCGGCGCCGGTTCGCGGGACAACAACTTCTACCGCGGCGTGCGCCTCTCGGTCCTGCCGCCGGACGGGATCAAGCAGATCACCGTCTACAAGACGCTGACGCCCGATCGCGACGGGGATGCGCTGGGCGGATCGGTGGACATCTCCACCCCCACCGCCTTCGATCAGGATCCGAGGTACGTGCGTTTGTCGGCCGAAGGAGGCATGCTCGACAAGTACGATCACCGCAAATACGGGCAGGTTTCCGGCGCCGTGGCGCGCCAGTTCAGCGACAATTTCGGCGTCTATGTTTCGGGCAACTGGAGCCACCGCAAGTCGCAGTTCGAGCAGAACGGCGTCGACGGCGACAACCAGCCGGACACCTGGTATTCGGACAGCGAGACGCTGGGCTGGGATCCCAACCGCTTCGTGATGCGCGGCATGGACCTGGGCTTCGGCGAAACCGACGTGCGGCGCTGGGGCTTCAACACCAGCATCGACTATCGCTCGGATCACCACGATTTCCACGTTCGCGGCCAGTACAATAAGTACCAGAAGAAGGAATTCCTCAACCGGCTGAACTTTCGCAATGATACCAGCCGGAATTCGACCCGGCTGGTGCAGGTCGTTTCCGCCAATGTCAGCCTTGCCCAGCCGGACGACAACGTCGTCGGCTATGACGACACGCTGGGCCGCATCTACGGGTATACCACCGCGCAGATCGTCGATCAGGATGGCGACGGCCTGATCACCGATGCCGACCGCAAGAGCAAGTCGTTCTACAGCCTCTACGGGGGATCGGGCACCTGGGACCCGCAGGGTTTCCGTCTGCGGCGGTTTTGGGAAGCCACCAACGAGAGCGGCAACCTTGCGACTGCAAACGTCGGCGGTATTTCCCGGTTCGGCACGGTGACGCTCGACTACGACGTGTCCTATTCGCAGTCGCAGGATAATCTGGACGACGGCTATACGCTCGAATTCCGCAGCGACAAATACGGCTGGCTGGGCAACACCGGGGTGCTGTTCAGCAGCGCCGACGATGCCCGTTTCCCCAAGTGGCTGCTGAATGCCGCCGGCATGGAGGCGGTGCAGGACCCGTCGCAATATGCTTTCAGCAGTCTTGAAGGCGAAGTGGGGGGCAGCCGCGAGAAGCTTTGGCAGGCCCAGTTCAACGTCGAGTGGAAGCCCGACATTTCCTGGCTGGAATCGATCAAGGCGGGCGGCAAGTTCTACGATTCGCGCCGTCACACGTTTTCCGGATCGTTCCTCGAACTGGAAGCCGACGGCACCATGGCGGACTTTTCCGATTTCTTCGGCAAGAACGTCACCAGCCTGTTCGGCGGCGCCTACAGCGGCCTCTATCGGCTGGGCACGACGATCGACAATTCCAGCATGCTGGCCGAACTCCAGCGCGCGGAAAAGGGCGAAAGCACGATCTTCGAAGGTTTCGCGGTCGACCCGGCCAATGCCGAGATTTCCGACGAGGACAGCTTCCGCTTCAACGAACGCGTGATCGCCGGCTATGCCATGGCCACCGCGCGCCTGGGGCGGGCACAGGTGATCGCCGGTCTGCGCCTCGAAGGCACGCGCAACCGGATCGAGGCCTACAACCTCGACCAGGTGCAGGGCCAGCGCTACACCACCGACAGTTCCAGCTTCGCCAACCTGCTGCCCTCGGTCCATGTCAACTACGACCTGGACGGCAAGACCAAGCTGCGCGGTGCGGTCTGGACCAGTTTCGCGCGCCCGGACATCGCCCGCATGAGTTCGGCGCGTGAATATGGCTATGACACCGATCCCGATGGCGACGGCGAGCAGAATCCGATCTCGCAATGGATCCTGACGTCGATTTCGCAGGGCAATCCGGACCTGAAGCCGATGCGCTCGCTGAACCTCGACATGTCGCTGGAGCACTATGCGGGCAGGACCGGGGCCTATTCGGTTGCGCTCTACTACAAGCACATCACCAACTTCCTCTTCCGTTCCTTCTCCAGCAACATCCGCGACGGAACCCTTGGCGAGAACGTGAACCCCGAAGGCGTGGCGATCTCCATGCCGAACAATGGCAAATGGGCTGAAGTCTACGGTGTTGAATTCAGCGCTCAACAGCTGCTGCACTGGCTGCCGGGCGTGCTCGGTTCGCTGGGCGTGGGCGGCAACCTGACGCTGCAACGCTCGAAGGCGGTGACCGGCCTGTCGTGGCATCCGGAAGGCTATACGCTGCCGCTGATGGAGACGCCCGATACCATCGCCAACCTCCAGCTGTTCTGGGAACGCAAGGGCTGGGAAGTCTACGGGGCATGGAACTACCAGTCGAAGTTCATGGGCGGCATCCAGGACTTCGGCAACAACCCTTATGAGCAGGCCTATAGCTTCGTGGACCTGACCTTGCGCAAGACCTTCCTGAAGAAGTCCTCGGTGCAGCTGCAGGTCCAGAACCTCTTCGATGCGCATACCTATTGGGAAACCGTATCGTCCGGAACCGGGGCGAGCCGCGCCTACATCAAGAACGGGCGCACGATCTCGCTCGGCTTCAACCTGATCTTCTGAAGGTGTCCGCGATGACCATCCGCATCCTGGCCGGCGCCCTGCTTCTGGGCGCGGCCATTCCCACCGCACTGCATGCGCAGGACACGCCCGTGCCGCTCGCGGCGGCGACCATCGCGCCCGAGCGTATCGTGCTCAACCTCACCGCGAGGTCAGCGACCGAGATGGCGGTGACCTGGCGTTCCGCGCCGGGATCGACGGGGCAAGTGCAATATGCCCGCGCCACCAGCGGCCCCGACTATGTGAAGACGCCGATGTCGCAGGCCGCAAGCACGGACGAGGCGACTTTGCCGGTGCGCGAGGATCCTGCCTTTCGCGCTGCCTATCATTCGGCGGTCCTGAAGGGGCTCGATCCCGATACCGTCTATGCCTACCGCGTGGGAGACGGCACGCACTGGTCCGAATGGTTCCAGTTCCGCACCGCGAAGAAGGAGGCGGCGCCGTTCCGCTTCATTTACATGGGGGACATGCAGAACAACATCCTGTCCGAAGCCTCGCGCACCTTGCGCATGGCGTTCCGGCGGGCGGGCGATGCGGCTTTCGTGATCCACGCCGGCGATCTGGTCAATCGGCACGATAGCGACGCGGAGTGGGGCGAATGGTTCGCCTCGGGCGGGTTCCTCTATGCCCAGACGCCGCAGATGCCGACGCCGGGAAACCATGAATATGTGAAGGATGAAACCGCACGGGCAGGCTCCTCGATCACCGGGCAGTGGCGCCGCCAGTTCACGCTGCCGGACGATGGCCCGGCGGACGTGCCGGCCGGGCGGGAAACCAACTGGTACACCGATTATCAGGGGCTGCGCCTGATCTCGATCGATTCCATGCAGGTGGACCGCGACGAAAGCGCCCGCAAGGCGATCGTGAAATGGCTCGAGGGGCTGCTGGCCGACAACCCGAACCGCTGGACGGTCATGTTCCTGCACTTCCCGCTGTTTTCCAGCGATCCCGACAGGGACAATCCCAGGGTGCGGGCGGCACTGAAACCGCTGATCGACAAGTACCGCGTCGACCTTGTCCTGCAGGGGCATGATCATGGATATGCCCGCGGCGCGATCGGCATCGACGGTCCCGTGGCCGATGGGGAAGGGGCGACGTACGCCGTCTCGGTGGCGGGGCCCAAGATGTACGATGTCGGCGCGCTGCCCTGGGCGCGCAAGTCGGCCTCGCGCACCCAGGCGTTTCAGGTGATCGACGTGAGCCCGGACGCGCTGACGTATCATGCCTATACCGCGACGGGTGAGGATCTGGATGTCGTGACGCTTCGTAAACGCTAGGCGGCGTGGACACATTCAGCGGAGAACGGCGCGACCAAGTTGGGTGGGAAGCGGACGCTGCCCCAACACTCCGCTCATGCTGAGCTTGTCGAAGCATGGGGGCTCAGCGCCCCGCTTCGGGGCCTTTGACAAGCTCAGGCCGGGCGGGTTTGGTCTGTTTTGGGTGGGAAGCCGACATTCTATTGTCGGGCATCACCGCAGCCGCCCTAAGGGCGAGACAAAGTCCGTTTAAAGCCGCTCGCGATGAGAAAAGGCAGACCAAACCGCAACCGGAGCGGTCAGGATTGGGTGATAAAGAAAAATTATCACCAGAACCCAAGCTGGTAGCGATGGGCCGTTATGCCCCGGCGCATCGGGCAACGAGAAAAATGACAGACCGTTGAAAGCCGTAATAAACCATTGGAACGGAAGTCCCGTAACGAGCCACGCCGCGAACTGCCACAGAAACCATCGCGGGATTTCCATTTGTGCTTGTCGTTCATGATCCGGAAGCCATCCGCACGGATATGCTTCAAACGCAGGATGCCTGCAATGGGACGCTTGCGATCCGACAGGATTTTGGCCCAAGAGCGTAGTTAGTTGCCGTTTCGGGTCCTCTTGCGATGGTCCGTTACAGTCCATACGATCAAGGCGATCGGTGTGATAGTGATGACAATAGCCAAAGTCACCGACGCTACATTTAGACCCGCGAACCCCATGCCAAGAAAAGCGATGACCGCGCAAATGGCCGCTGCGGGAATGAGAACCAGCAGCCGTATTGCAGTATTCATAAGGTATCCTTCCGACCGATAGTGCACTACCGCCCGCTATGACCGTCTCGGTGACAACGTGCGCCTTTCGGTGAATGTCAGCAACGGGGCGTAAACGGCCGCCCGAATTTGTCCACGCGCCCTAGAGCCGTCCAGTCCCCTGCCGCCAGACGATGGACCGCGACGAATAGACGCACCGGCGTCAGCAGGCGTTTGCCTTGCGCGGTCTGGGCGGGGTCAGGCGGGCGGGGTGGTCGTGGAACGCGTCCGCGGCGATGCGGTGGCTGGGGGTGTAGACTTCGGCGAGAACCGCGTGGAGCATCGGGTCGTAGGCGCGCAGGTCGCGGTCGGACAGCAGCACTTTACCGTCGTGGCGATAGGCCATGTTGGAATTGAACCAGAACTGGGTGCCTTCCGCCCAGTATTCCTGGATCGTCACCGAGGCATAGTCCCCTTTCCATAGGCCCTGGTCGAGAGCGTGGCGGTAGGCCTGTTCGACGCGGTGGTAGAGCGCCGGGTCGATGCGCTCCACCGCCGAGAGGATGTTGTGCGAGAATTCGTGGACGAGGATGTTCTCGCCGTAATAGCGCGTGCCCGGCACCGCGAGCAGGTTCTCGGCGGCGCCGGTGGTGTAAAGGCCGCCCATGCCGCGCGCGCGGGCGTTCCAGTACTGGGCATCGGTCATTGCCGCGATCCCGGCGTAGTTGGCCCGTTCGCACGGGGTCAGGCGCGGATCGTCGGCGGCGGGCTTTTTCCAGTCGCGCTGTTCGGGCAGGTCCATGGTGCCCTCGTCGATCGCCATGACGCCGACGCGCGCGCCGCTGCGCACCAGTTCCGCCTGGATGTCGGGGCGCTTGGCGGTTTCGGCCAGCACGATGTCGCGCGCCACCCTGAGGGCCTCGTCGGGAACCTTCGCGGACGAGACGACCGGGATCCCGGCGGCATCGAGATACTTGGCGTAGAAGGGATCGAGACCGAGCGAGGCCGGCGGCGGGGCGACTGCGGCGCCAGTCACGGGGGTGTCCGGTGAGGCGGCGACCAGCGCCGTCCAAAGCGAAAGGGCCAGCAGGCCGCGCGGGAATGGGTGGGGCATCGCTCTTGTCTTGAAGAAGGGAAAAGGGGGTGCCGCTCCGGAAGCGTAGGTGCTCCCGGAGCGGTACCGGCCTCCCTTAGAGCAGCTTCCAATCCGACTGCATCGGATCAACTGCTCCAAGATTATGGTTTTACGCGTTTTCATAGTCATCAGGTGTTTCCACCTGATCGAAAAACGCTCTAGCGGTGGAACCGCAGCGAGAGGAAGAATGTCCGGCCGATGACGTCGTAGACGCCCGACTGGTAGCTCAGCTCGAAGTTGGCACCGCCCGCTTCGGCGCCGGGGATCCGCGGCGGCTTGCGGTCGAAGGCATTGTTGAGGCCGCCCGACAGTTCGATGAAGTCCGTCAGCGGAACCGATGCCGAGAAGTCGTTGTAGAAGACGTCCGGCGTCCACACCTTGCTGTACTGTGCAGAAGTGATCGAAGTGCTGGACTTCATCGGCGAGAAGTGGCGCAGCGTCCAGGTGAAGTTGAAGCCTTCACGGTTGTAGCTGGTACGCACTACGCCCTTCCACTTGGGCGAGCCGAAGATCCCGGCATATTCGGTGATCGAGTTGGGATCGGCGGGGTCGAGCGTGTAGCGGCGGTTGAGCAGGCGCGTGTAGTTGGCGTCCAGCGACAGCGTGCCCGCATTGGCGCCCAGCCCGATCCGCTCCAGCGGCAGCGAATAGGCCAGGCCGAAGTCGATGCCGCGCGTCAGGTACTGCGCGAGGTTGAGCTTCTGGGTCTTGACCGATTCCAGGTTGCCGTTGGCATCGCGCTGGATCAGCGGGCAGAAGATGTTGTCGAGCGTGGGCTGGTCCACGCACTTCTCGATCAGGGTCTGCGCGCCGAAGGCGTCGATCGCGTTGCGAAGGTCGATGTTGTAGTAGTCCACCGTGAACGACAGGCCGGGCACGAAGCGCGGCTGGAGCACGGCGCCGATCGTCAGCGTCTTGGCAGTCTCGGGCTTGAGGTCGAGATTGCCGCTGGCGATGATGTCGCGGTAGAGCCAGTAGCTGGCAGTGTCGGCCGGGTTGATCGCGGCGCAGTTGGCTGCGGTGTACTGGGTACGGGTGGAGCGATACTGCAGGTTGTAGGCGTTGCAGGGATCGGTGATCCACAGCCCCGAGACGCTGTTGGCGGTGTAGAGTTCGCCGATGTTGGGCGCGCGCACCGCCTGGCCGTAAGTCGCGCGGAAGCGGATGTCGCGGATCGGCGCCCATTCGCCGCCGACCTTCCAGGTCGTGGTCGAACCGGCGGTGCTGTAGTCCGAGAGACGCAGCGCGCCGTCGAGCGACAGCGTGTCGAAGAACGGCGTGCCCTTCAGGATCGGCACGTGGAGTTCGCCGTAGACTTCCTTGACCGAATACTTGCCGACCAGCGTGCTGGCGGTGGTGCCGATCGTGGGATCGTAGAGCGGGCTGTCCGGATTGTACTCGGGGATCGCGCCGATGTCGTTGCGCTCCTTGCGGTATTCGCCGCCGAGCACGACCTGCACCGCGCCGCCCGGCAGGTCGAACAGGCCGCCGGTGACGTAGCCCGAAAGCACCTGCTGGGTCAGCGTCGATTTCGACCAGTGCGAGGTATAGGTGATGTAGTCGATCATCTCCGGGGTCAGGGTGACCAGCGGGTTGATCGGCACGCAGCCGTTGCCGGGGTCGGTGAGGGTGCTGCGGCAGATGGCGTTGCCGTTGGCGTCGGTGGTGCTGTCGAGGCCGTTGTACCAGCGGTCGTAGGCGGTCGAATTGACGTCGCGGACCTTCTGGGTGGTCTTGCCGTAGGAGTAGTAGGTCGAATAGTTCCAGGGCTTGGAGAACAGGGTGAAGTCACCCTCGGCGCCGGCCACGGCCTGGAACAGCGTGCGGTCGTATTCGGTCGTCGGCGCGGGCAGTTCCATGAAGCGCCGCGCGAACTGGACGCCGCCGGCCGGCACGGTGCCGCCGCTGGCCGCCTTGATCGCATCGGTGATGTAGGGGCTGTCGGCGGGGACCACGTCGGTGCCGAACGCCGTCATCTGCAGGTAGCCGGCCTCGGACTTGTTGTGCGCGAAGGTGGCGTTGGCAAAGAGCTTGAGCGCGTCGCTGGCCTCGAAGCTGACCGAGGCGCGGGTGTTGATGCGCTGCGAGGGGACCGAGAGATACCAGCCGTCGTAGCGGCCGTTGTATTCGCCGCCGTCGGTCAGCAGGGTGCCGAGCGGGTCGGTCGCGGTATTGAGATCGACCGGCACGGCATTGACGAGGCCGCCGGGGCCGAGGATCGGATCGCGCAGGGCGCCGGTCGTGCGGTCGATCGCATAGAGCTTGCCGCCCAGCACGACCTGCGCCGAATCCGAGGTGTTGATGTTGCGGACATGGTCCTGCACCACATAGGGGCTGTTGCGATTGGCGCGCGAGTAGAGCGGGTAGCCGTCCGCCGTCCACGGGCGGTCGGAACCGCTGACGGTGCCGGGGGTGTTCTCGTAGAAACCGTATAGCGTGACGTTGCCGCGATGATCGGCGAAGTTGGCGCCGGCCAGCATGTCGAACCCGTAGGTGTCCATGTCGCCGCGGGTCGAGGCGCTGTAGCGGGTATTGGCCTCGATCCCCGAGAAGTCCTTCTTGAGGATGAAGTTGGCGACGCCCGCCACCGCGTCGGCGCCGTAGAGCGCCGAGGCGCCGCCGGTGATCACTTCCACGCGCTGGACGAGGCTGGAGGGAATGTTGCTGAGGTCAACCGCGGAGGTGCCGGGGATCGCCGCGACCTGACGGCGGCCGTCGACCAGCACGAGCGTGCGCTGCGTGCCCATGCCGCGAAGGTCGAGCGCGTTGATGCCGGCGTTGCCGGCCAGGTTGCTGGTCTGGTTGGTCTGCGTCACCGCCAGTGCGGGCAACTGGTTGACGACATCGACGATGTTCTGGGTGCCGGCGGCCTTGATCTGGTCGGCATCGACGACGGCGATGGGTGACGGGCTGTCGGTGGCGGCGCGGCGGATGCGCGAACCGGTGATGACGATGTCGTTCGCCTGCGCGGTGCCGTCGCCGCTCGCAGAGGCGTCATCAGACAGGTCCTGCGCAAGCGCGGTGGTAGACAGGCTGAGGCAGCTCAGCAGCAAGGCGCTGCGAAACACTGCCCGGGACGTTCCCCTGGACTTCATAACAATCTGCTCCCTGTTTTTACCGCCGACATTCGAGTCTACGGTAAATCGTATACCATATTACAGGTTTGTGAATGTCAAGTAGCAGTTGGGTTTCAATCGTTTGGGCAAAGCGCACCCTCTGTCGTCAGGGCTGCCAGCTGCGGGAAAGGGCGCGGAAGAGGGGCGGATCGGTACGGAACGTGCCTGGTATGCGGGCCGTCCGAGTACCGCGCGTGGACGACCGAAATGGGATTTCGGAGCTTCGAATCGTGCCGTTTATGAGTTTACGGCCTAGAGTGCCGGGGGTTGGAACTTGGGAGGCGGCGCCAATGGTATGGTCGGACAGGGGGCGCGGGCTTGCTTGCGCCCTGGGGCTCTGGACAGCGTGCGCCCCGGTGCTGGGTCAGGCGCAGGGGCAGGCGCAGGACCAGCCCTCTGCCGCGGGGGACTATTCCCATTCGGAGATGGAGCTTGTTGCCGGGATCCGCCTGCAGGCGGACGGCAGGTTTCTCTACGGCCTCACCGTCGGCGCGCTGGACGAGACGGCGCAGGGGCGCTGGCGATGGGTCGGCAACCGGATCGAATTCGAAAGCGACCCGCGGCCGGTGGCGCCGACGATCACCGCAGGAAAGGTGGAAAGCGCGCCGGGGGAGCCGTTTGCCCTGCGCCTGCTGACGCCTGACGGCCGCGACATGCCGGGAGTCGATCTGCGGATCGACTACGACAAGGGCGATCCGCTGGTTTCCTATATGGCGGGCGGGCCCTTTGTCGTGCCTGGCGACGACGGGCACATCGCCCGTTCCGTGACGTTCAGCATGGCGCCCGTCCGTCTGCAGTCGCCGCCGCTTCCGCTCAATCCCAAGGACGGGACAGTGGCGATCTTCCTGCTGTCACCGGGCGATTTCGGGGTCGTCGACATGACCGGCAGCTACGCCGAAGTGGCGGGCGACGTGCTCACCTTGCATCGTGCCGAAGGGGAGATGCAGTTCCGGCGCGTGCGCGGCGGCTCAGAAATGGGCGAATAGCTGACCCAGCGCGAGAAGTGCGCCGGTGGCGGCGACAGTGCTGCCGGCGGCCAGCTGCACCAGGTTGACATTGCGCTGCAAAGGCAGGGCGAGGGCGTTTTCGATCGTGCTCATGGCGTCGTTCTAGCAGCTTGGCGTGCCGGTGGTTGCGGGCAAATCCGCTCACACTCATGGCCATTTCCGCTTGACGATGTCTGGCGATTGTATCCGCTGTGGCAACAACTTGTCGTCCGCCGCGGGACTAACCGCGCCTGGCGCCGTCCGGTACGGCCGTGTCCATGACGCAAGACAAGAAACACGCGGGGATGAAAGTGGTCGCGGCCAGGAACGCGGCGCCCGAGGCTGGCGTTGCCGCTTCGCCGCTGGCCCTGTTCGATGAGCAGGAGCGCAGCGTCCTGGCACTGGCCGCGCGTGATCCGCTGGCTTCGATCGCCTTCGACAAGCGCAGGCGGCGCGGCTGGCGGGCACTGGTGTTCGGGGCGCCGTTCAACTTCTGCCTGGCGAACGACCGGCTGGAAGTGCTGCGGGTGACGGCGATCCTGCTGCGCGAAGGCCGCATTGCCGCCGAGCCGTTCCAGCGGTTCCGCACGGCAGGCTTCTCGCGCGGCCAGTTCGATGCGCTGGCGGTGCTGTTTGCGGGAATTTCGGCGAATGTCCCGAGTGCGTACGCGTTCGATTTCGAGGACGGCTGCGGGCATGGCCAGGAGGACTACCGCGAGGCCGCCTAGAGCGTTTTGCGATCTGATTGTATCACATCGGGCTCTAAAGATTCTTTGTTCGCCGCGTTTTTCCGAGTCACTGCGTGTTCCATTCCGTTCGAAAAACGCTCTAAGTTTTCCGCGTTTTTCCGAGTCACTGCGTGTTCCGCTCCGTTCGAAAAACGCTCTAGTCCCCGCTCGGAAGGACGGGGAAGCAGGCTTCGGCGGAAAGCGTGGTGGGGGCGGCGGGGATGAAGCCGGTCAGCGCGGAACTGTAGGGGATCGTGATGGCGACGCGGTTGGCGCCGGTCAGCCCCTTGCAGGCGGTGTTCTCGGTGATCGTCACGTTGCTGGCGGCGACCCTCAGCCCCTCGTTCGCGGCCCGGTTGGCGGCATAGGCAAGCCGGGTCTGGCTGGTGGCGCAATCGGCCGAGACGCTCATGCAGCGCACGGTCGCGTAGGCGACGTCCTTCAGCACATGCTGGCTCCACAGGAACCGTCCGGTCTCGATCAGGCCGATCAGCATGAAGATCAGCACCGGGCCGACGATCGCGAACTCGATCAGCGTAGCGCCGCGCGTGTCGCGCCGGAGGCGGCGGGCGATCATTGCAGGCGCACCGTCGTCTGCCGCACGATGTCGCCGGTCAGCGAGCGCGGCACCATGAACGGAGTGTAGCCCGCGCGGGAGCGGATCGTCAGGTAGTAGCCGGCGGTGGTGGTCATGCCCGAGCAGGCAGAGGCGCAGGCCTGGGCATGATAGGTGCCGTCCGCCTGCAGGCAGGCACATTCGCGCGCGGTGTTGCTGCAGGCATTGGCCTGCCCGTTGCAGCTGAGGCCGACGTCCAGCGCCGGGTTCTCGGACAAGGCGCGCATGGTGGTGGGCAGGTCGGCATAGGGCACGCTGAGGCGCGCGTTGAAGGCGCTGATCGCGGTGGCCGAAAGCGCTTCGTCCACCTTGGAGCGCTGGATGTAGTAGAGCGCGAAGTCGAGCCCGATCGAGATCACCAGGAACAGCAGCGTGCTCCACAGCGCGAATTCGACGGCGACGACGCCGCTCTCGTCGGCGGGGAGGGTGGTCCTGGCCATGGCTACTTCACCAGCTTGATCTGCGGTGCGGTGGTGTCGCTGCCGCTGGCGCCGGCGGCGCTCGACTTGCAGGTCGAGCCGGCGGTGGTGCCGCCCGAGGCCTTGATCTTGCCGGCGATCAGCATGAAGCAGGTGCCGGAACTGCCGGAATCCCCGGTCGAGTTGCCGCCGGTCATCGTCACCGTGGCATTGGGCACGTGGACCACGCCGTTGAACACGTTGCTGGACCCCCCGCCCCAGGTGATTGCGCCGGACGTGCCGGTGTGTACGAGCAGGCCGCCGATGGCGCCGCCGGATACCGAGGCGGCAGGGGCGGAAAGCCTGGTCTTGGCGCCGCCGGCAAGATTGAGCGCGCCCGACAGCACGAAGGACACGTCATAGCCCACCATGTCGTAGCCCGAACCGTTGGCGCCGTAGGTGAGGCCCGTGCGCGGCGAGGTGTAGGGCCAGGTGGTGCCGCCGGTGCCATTGGTGAAGCTGCCGGCCACGGTATAGCGTCCGGCACCGAAATAGGCCGCCCCGGCGATGGTCATGTTGCCGGCGATGTAGTGGTTCGGGGTCTGGCCGAAGACGATGCGGCTGCCGCCCTCGGTGACGATGTGGCCGTTCGCCGAGAATGACCCGTCGCCCATCAGCAGCTTGGCCGATCCAGACAGGGTGATCGCATTGCCGGAGCTGGCCGCGCCGATGACGATATTGCCATTGCCGACGACGAGTTCGCTGCCGCCGCCGACACTGACGCCCGAGAGCACCGTGAAGTCGCCGTTGCCCAGCGCCGAACTGCCGCCGCCCGAGAGGGTCAGCGCGCGGAAGGCATGGTTGCCCGCGCCCATGTCGAGATAGATGCCGCCGCCCAGCGATACCGGCGCGTTGATGGTGACATTGCCGCTGCCCTTCCGGTTGGTGCCGCTGAAGGTCACCGTGCCGCTGCCGATCCACAGCGTGCCGTTGCCGATCGTGACCCCGTTCGAGCCGCTGTTGAAGCCGCCGTTCACCCAGATGTTGCTGTCGCCGAAGTCCACCGTGGAGCCGCCGCCGATGTTCACCCCATTGGCGATGGTGATGTTCGAGCCGGAGGCGAAGGTTACCTTTATGCCGCCGCCGACGATGAAGGCGCCGATGGTGTAGTTGCCCTTGGGGATCACGTATTCGCCGGTATAGGGCCCGGTGCGGTAGGCGGTGACGGCCGCGCTCGGGCTCCACGACAGGTTCCACTCGCTGCCGGCGGGCGTCACCGGGTCGGACAGTGCGGGCAAGGGCGCATGATTGCCGATCTGGGCGATCGCGGCCTGCAGTTCGGCGCTGTTCGCCCAGGGGTCGGCGAGCGCGGTGGAGACGTTGTGGCGGTCTTTTGCGGGCGGCAGGTTGGTGTTCCACGCCGGAACGCTGAGGCCGTTGGCGTAGCGCAGGGAATTGGCGCTCAGCGTGCCCGAGCCGAGGGTGATGCTGCCGTTGCCCGAGATGATGTCGCTGGCCTTGATCAGCGTGCCGTTGTTGGTGACGTCGCCGACGGCGGCGACCGAACAGTCCGAGGCGACGATCGAGGCGCCGCCCTGGACCTGCAGCGCGTCCGAGGCATTGCTCAGCGCCAGGAAGCAGGGGGCGGCATAGGGCGTTTCGCTGCTAACGATGGCGGCGGCATCGGCGGCGACCGAGTAGCTGCCGGTAAAGCCCAGGACCGCGGCCAGCGTGAAGGGCACTGCGCGGGTGACGGTGACACGCACCGAGGTGTCGCCGGCATTGGGAAAGTCGGTGAGCAGTTCGGTCCTGATGGTGGCGTCCGACAGGCCGTTGGCGACCGAGAGCGACCGCGCGGCCGCGTCGATGTCGGCGCTCTCGCTGGCGCGGTATTCGAGCGCGGCACCGAGCGCGGCCATGTCCGCCACGCGCTGGTTGAACAGGCGCTGGTTGTAGCCCGCGTTGAGATCATAGCCGAGGCCGACCGCGCCGATCACCAGCGGCAGCGACAGGGCCACCAGGGTGGAGACGCCGCCCCGGGTGTCGCGCTGCCATCGCCTGCCGCACCGCTGCAGCGTGCCAAGTACCTCGCGGAACCAGGCGGTGAAGGGGGGCGGAGGGGGGAGCCGCATGGAGAAAAGTTAACTGATGAACACAGGCATGACCGGCGCAGGCGCTACAGTGTTTCACCCCGTGCAACAAGGAAAGCTTGTATTTCAAAGTATTGCATATAGCGCAACGCCGATGCGGCCGCGTGCAACCGGAGTGCGGGCGGGGCGCATCTCGATCGGCATCGCGCAAAGGGCGCCGGGGGCGCTTTTAGCCCGGGCCTGGTGGTTCGCTTCCGACATGGGAGGCCCTGACGCACAGGGCGCGCTCCCATGTCGGAGCCTTTCGCTCAGTGGGCGAGCGTCACGGTCTTGGTATCGGTGTTGACCGAAGGGAAGGGCAGGTAGGAGACGCGCAGCTGCTGGAGCAGGCCCAGTTCGTGCTCGCCTGCGGGGAAGCCGCCGGGGCGCTCGACCAGGATCGTGGCGGGCGTGCCGAACGGCCAGCGGCGGTCATAGGCGGTTTCCATCTCGTCGAGCGAGAGCGGGCCTTCGCCCTCGTCGAACCGCACCGCGTCGCGCGGCAGTGCCTCGCCGTCGATGGAGACGTCCAGCTTCTCGATCATCGACAGGCCGAGGCCGCGATAATAGCCGAGCTTGGCCTCGAAGGCGAAGCCGGTGGGGGCACCTTCCGGGCCGGTGTTGCGCAGCGTGGCGGGGTCGATCAGGTACTTGTCGAACATCATTTCTCTCCCGTCAGGAAGCCGCTCGAGGACAGCCACCTGTACAATTGGTCCATCCAGCCCTCGCTGGGGGTGCCCGGCTTGCCGAGGCCGAAGCCGTGGCCGCCAGTGGTGTAATAGTGAAACTCCACCGGCTTTCCGGCGGCGCGCCAACTGTCGACAAGCCCGAACGGGCTCTTGCCGAACAGCGGGTCGTCGCTGGCCAGCGCGACAAACATCGGGGGCGCGTTGGCCGGCACCGGCACCGCGTTCATCATCGGGTAGATCGGGGCGATGAAGGCAGGCATGTAGCCGGCTGGGCGAGTCGCCAGGCTGCGCGTGAGCATGCCGCCCGCCGAAAAGCCCATCATGCCGATGCGGTCGGGATCGATGGCGAACTGCGCCGCGCGCTGGTGCAGCAGGGCGAGCGCGGCGCGGGCGTCTTCCAGCGCCGGGTCGGGGGTGTCGGCCGGCGGTGCGAAGCTGGCCTTGCCGCCCCTCACGACGCTGGCCATCTCGCCCGCGAACACCGCCTGGTCGGCAGGCGTCGGCAGCACGCGGTACTTCAGCACGAAGGCGGCGATGCCGTGCCCGGCCAGCCAGCGGGCGACGTCCCAGCCCTCCTTCTCGATGGCAAGGCCGAGGAACCCGCCGCCCGGCGCGACGATCATGGCCGCGCCCGTGCCCCGGCCGACCGGCAGGACCGGCGTCAGCGTCGGCCGGGTGACGTTGCGGACGGCGACCTGGGTGCCGTCGAGGTGCCAGACCTCGCGCTGCGGCGTGCCTTTGGCGACGGGCAGGTCGATGGCGCCGGGCTGGAGCGGCGCGGCGATGGTCTCGCGGCTGACGGCGGGCTGGGCCCGGGCGGGGGTGCCGCAGAGTGCCAGCGCCGCCAGCGCCAGCGCGCTTGCGGAGCGGCGCATCATGCTACCGCCGCGCCTGCCTGCGCCGTCGCTTCGGCGCGGGCGATGAGGTTCTCGAACATGACGTGCTGGCGGCGGACCTGCTCGCGGCTGTCGACCGGCATGACGTCCTGGACCCAGCGGTTGCCTTCGTATTCGCTCGAAAGCGTGCCTTCCCAGCCGCACTTCACCAGTTCGGGGATCACTTCGTCATACGCGATCGTGGGGTCGGTGCAGTCTTGCGCCATACCGTAGAACTTGGCCTGGATGTGGCTGAAGTAGGGGGCATAGTCCTTGATCCGCCGGGGGTTGGCGAAAGGCGCGTGGCGCAGGGTTTCGGCCATGGCGATCTCGGCCTTGTTGCCGCCCATCTTCACCGCGACTTCGTAGATCGTGTATTCGCACATGATCTTCGCTTCGTGCTGGTCGACGATGAACTGCGCCACTTCGGGCCGTGCGCCCTGCCGCTGGAAGCGGGCGCGGAATTCGGGCGGATAGTGCTTCATGAAGATGCCCATGTCGGGCAGGATGCCGAGATGCTGCGTGCCCAGCCGGTCGGCAACCTCGATCGTGCGCAGGATCCAGGCATGTTCGAGATGCCAGGGGGCATGGACTTCCACGCCCATGTGGACGTCGAGCTGTTCGGCGTAAGGCACGCACTTCTCGAGGATGTCGGGCCGCACGAAGACCAGCACGCGCATGTTGCGGATGCCGAGGCGGTTGCACAGCAAGAGGTCGCGGCGGATGCTCTCGACCTGTTCCTCGTCCGACATCGTCTCGCCCTTGCGCAGCTTGGTGTCGAGGAACATGTCGTAGCAGGTGAAGTGGGCGCCGTGGCGCTCCAGCATGTCCTGCCAGCGGGCGACTTCGGCGTCGTCGATGTTCGGGAAGCGCGGCATGTTCTGTTCGGGCAGGATCTCGATGCCGTTTGCGCCGATGGAGGCGGCAAAGGCGACGCAGTCCTCCACGCTCATCTGGCCCAGGAACATCTCTTCCTGGAAGCTGTAGAGGCTGACGCCCCGCTGGATCTTGGACATGGAAATGGCTTCTCCCGGGCAGGCCGTGACGGCGCACCATTATTAGAATTACAATTCTGTTTTATGGTCCGCTCGGGGCAGTTGTCAACGCCTTGATGGCGCGCATCGCACAGGGAATGGCAAACGGGATCGCAAAGTCGCTGGCAACGGGCGCAGGCAGAGGCCTTGTCCGGCCGTTGTCACAGCGCCCTTGCCAGCGTCAGCGTCACCGAGGCACCTTGCCGCCGCCGCCGTTCCTCGCTGCCGGTCGGCGCGCCCGCGCGGCTGGGCGCATAGAAACGGCGCATCCGGTAGAAGTCCTGCCCGCCAAGCGCGGAGACGGCGAGCGTGGTCTTGAAGCCGGGGAGCGCGGTCGTCTCGACATAGCCTCCCCAGCTTTGGCCATCGCGCCAGTGCAGCCGTTCGCCGGTGTAGAACACATCGGCATATTCGGCGGCGGTGTAGGTCACCCCCCAGGACGACCTGAGCGCGGGGAGGTCATGGCGCAGCTCCGCGGTGATGCTGCGCGGCAGCACGTCGTCCATGCGGCGATCCTCGCCGGTCACCGGATCGCGCATGCGCGAACGGCGCAAGGCGGCGTCCACGGTCAGCCGGGCGCCGCGCAGCACCGCCTCCAGGGGCAGCGTGCCCTGCGCCGTTACGCCCCATTGGCGGGCGTTGCCGATCGTGCCCAGCGCCTCCTCGCCGCTGGGCAGCAGGACATAGCCGAGCAGGCCGGTGTGCCACTGGTGCCAGGCTTCGAGGGCGAGGGCCCCGCCCTTGCCCCAGCGATGGTCGAGCCGGGCCAGCGCGCGGGTCAGGCGGGCAGGACGCAACCGTGAATTGCCGCCGAGCGGGCGCCCGTCGGTCTGGTTGACCGAGGCGGCGAAGTCGCTGAAGTCGAGTTGGTCGACCGTCCGGCGCATGGCGAGGCGCAGCTGCGTTTCGGCCGATGGCGACCAGACGAGGGCCGCCGAAGGCTTGAGGTACGACAGGCTTTGCGCGCTGGCGGCCTCGCCGCTTACCGTGATCTTCGAGAGTTCGGCCGCCATGCCCGCTTCCAGCGAGACGCGGCGGGCCAGCCTTACGGTGAGGTTGGCAAAGGCCTCCGCGCGCCGTTCGGAAACGCGGGTGTCGGCATTGCTGAGCGCAATGGGCACAAGCCCGGCACCGCTGTCCTGGGCATAGTCGAGCGCGCTGGTCAGGCGGTTGTAGGCCACTTCCGCGCCGAATTCGGGCCGAAGCCGATGGTCACCCTCCCGCGTCAGGGTCAGGCGCCCGACCAGCTCGACCGGTTTCTCGCGCTGGCTGGACACGCCGCGATAGCCCGGTTCGACCAGATCGTCCGAAGTGACGTAGCGTTCGAGCGTCCCCAGCGCGACCAGTTTGGTGCTCCAGTCGTTGCCGAGGCGGCGGGTCCAGTCGGTGCCGAGTTCGCCGCTGCGGCTGCTTTCGCGGTAGGCGATGGTGCGGACGGAATCGGGTGCCGCGTGCTCGGCGCCGTCGAAGATGTCGTAGCCGGTGTGCGAGGCGTAGCTGTCCTTGCCGAGCCGCAGGTTCACCGTCAGCGTACCCCCGGCGAGGGCGCCCGAGGTCGAGAGGGCAAGGCCATATTGCGGCGCCTTGGCCGAGATCCGCTCGCGGCGCGTGCGGGTGAGGGTGCCGGCGGCATCGCGCTCCAGATAGACGGCGTGGGTGGGGTAGCGCACCGTCTGGGCGGAAAGCTCGAGGTTGGTCTGCCAGCCCGCGAGCCGCCGCGCGTAGCTGACGCGGGCATCGGGGGAGACATGGCCGTCGGCGGTATGCGCCAGAGCCAGCGAGGCATTGCCCGAACCGCCCGCATCCGCGCGCAGGATCAGGTTGGCGACCAGCGTCTGGCCCTGCGCCTCGGCGGCGTCACTGCCGCGCAGCAGGACCACCCGCTCGACCCGCGAGGCGCCGATCCGCCGCAGGACTTCGGTGATGCCACCGCCTTTCACGGTCGGGCGCTGGCCGTCGATCAGGACATTGCCCGCAGCGCCGCCGAAACCGCGCACCGAGGAGCCCTCGGTAAGGATGAAGCCCGGCGTGCGCTCCAGCATGTCCAGCGCGGTCTGGGGCTGGAAGGGTTTGTAGAACTCGGCCGGGTAGACCGGGTCGGGCCCACTGGCGGCATGGGCGGCATGGGCGGCATGGGCCGCGTTTGCGGGCACCGGATCGCCGCTCTGCGGTTCGTCGCCGGAGGTGCCGGATGCCATGGCCGCGGCACCGGCGAAAAGCAGGGAAAGCGGGTTCATCGCGCCGTCGCCAGCAGCCAGCAGATCAGGCTGAGCGGCACGGCGGCAGCGATCAGCCCGCCCCAGGCCCGGGCGGGGCTGGCGGCATGGAACACCGCGATGGCGATCGCCGCGAACACCGCGTAGCTCGCCAGCGTCGCGGCGGTGACCGCTTCGGCCCGGTCCATGCCGAGCGCGGCGAGGACAAGCGAGAGCGCTGCGGTGCCCATTGCGGTCACGCCATAGGCGCCGAGCGTGCCGGCCAAAGTGCGCGAGGCGACCGACCAGCGGCGGCGCGCTAGCGAAGGGGCGTGGAGGGGTTCGGTCATGCGCGGTTCTCCGGGGTTGTCGGCGGCGGCGTGGGGCGGAGACGGGCGAGAATGGCCTCGCGATTGGTCTGGGCGGCGAGCGTGACGGCGGCGCCGAACGAGAGCCAGCCGAACCATGCAACCGTGCCGTAGGCCCAGCCAAGGCCGGTACCTGCGGCAAGGAAGGCAGCGGCGAGCAGGGCGAAGCCGCCGAGCCGCAGCCGCCCGCTGGTGCGGGCGGGCAGCTTGCGGCGCAGCCAGTCCTGCTGGTGTCGGGGCATGGCCAGGAGCAGCAGCGCAAAACCGGCCAGCGCGAGACCGGCGATGACGATGTGGGTCATGCCATTGCCTCCTCGCTCCGCCGCTTGCGGGCGGGCAGCGCGCGGGGCTTGTGGCGGGCCAGCGTCCATCCGGTAAAGGCAAAACCGGCGGCCAGCGCCAGCATCACCAGGTCGAACACGGCGAATGTCCGGTCGCCCGCCAGCAGGCTGGGGATGAGGCCCCGTGTCGTGGTCGCGGCATTGACGAGCGGGATCGCCGCATAGAGTGCCGCCGCTGCGGCCAGTGTCTCCAACCATGCGCGCCGTGCCGGGCGCAGGAAGGCCCAGACCAGCGTGCCGCCCCAGAGGATGAACAGGGTGTTGATCTCCCAGTCGGCATGGCCGGGCAGGGTGGCGGGCAGCAGCCGGTTGGCCAGGAAATAGCCGGCGATGCCGATCGGTGCGCCGCTGATGAAGCCGATGTTGAGCCGCTCGACGAGGCGGAAGCCGAAGTGCGGACGCGCCGGATCGGGCAACCTGGCGCGTCGTTTCACGCACCACAGGCACAGCCCGGTCGCGGCCATCGCGACGCCGCCGAGCCCGGAGAGGAAGTAGAGCCAGCGCAGGCCGTAGCCCGCGAACCAGCCGGTGTGCAGGTCCACCATCACCCGGTGTGTCGCGGTCGCACCGCCGGGGCGGGACGGGGTGGACGACAGCCGCGTTGCCGTCGCCGCGTCGAGATAGACGGAATCGGGCCGGCCGCCGCCCCATTGCGACCTTGCGGTGTAGAGCGTCGCCACGCCGGCCCTGTCGCCGGGGTTTGCGACCGAGATATAGTTCGGCAAGGCACCGCCCCATCGGGGGCGGGCCGCGGCGATCATCCGGCCGATCGGGGCAACCGGCGCAGGCACGCCGCTGGCCGCGCGCTCGGGGCCCTGCGGGAAGGTCGCGGCGTAGAAGGCCTGCCGGTCCGGGAAGTTGGCGGAGATCGCCCAGGGCATCAGCGTGAACAGCAGGGTCGCCAGCCCCGTGTAGGTGATCATCAGGTGGAACGGCAGGGCCAGCACGGCGACGGCGTTGTGCGCGTCGAGCCAGCTGCGCTGGCCCTTGCGCAGGCGCAGCATGAAGAAGTCGGTGAAGATCTTCTTGTGCGTCACCACGCCCGAAAGGATCGCCACGAGCATTGCCAACGCCGCCACGCAGACCAGGTAGCGCGCCCACATGACCGACATGAAATGCAGGTCGAAGTGGAAGCGGTAGAGGAAGAAACCGCCCCGGGTCTCGCGCACCGGGATCTCGGCGCCGGTCGCCGGATCGAGCGTGACGCGCGGGCCTTCGTGGCGGCCGTGGCGCCGGTCATGCCCGGGCATCTCCCAGGATAGTTCCAGCCCACTGCCGCCGCGTGCGGTGGGCAGCGAGACGGACCAGCTTTCCGCCCCGGCCGCGCGGGTACGCAGCAGGGCGTCGGCAGCGGCGAGGGCGCGCGGGGTCACCCGGGTTTCGGCCGGCAGCTCGGGGCGCATCCAGGCATCAATCTCGTGCTGGAAAAACGCGGCGGTGCCGAACACGAAGATGACGTAGAGCACCCAGCCCGGCACCAGCCCGGCCCAGGTGTGCAGCCATGCCATCGACTGGCGCAGGCTCTGCTTCATGAGGCGCTCCTTGCGCGCTGCTTCGGGAACCGCATCGCTCAGAACCCGTACTTGACCGCGAAGGCCACGTTGCGCGGGCTGCCGAGCTGAGACGAGGTCGCCCAGTAATCGAGCCCGCCGAGGTTCGCGATGTTGAGGTCGAAGCGGATCGGATGGCCGTCGATCTCGGTCTTGTAGTGCATGCCGAGGTCGACGATCGTGTAGCCGTCGATCTTCTGGAGATTGGCGCTGTCCTTGAACATCTTGCCGGCGTGATAGACGCCGCCGCTGATGGAGAAGCCGTCGAGGCCCGGAATCTCGTAATCCGCGAAGATCTTCGCCAGCATGTCGCTGACGCCGGTCGGCTTCTTGCCCAGTAGCGCGGCGGTGCTGGTCCTGGTGACTTTCAGGTCCATCACGGTGCCGCCCAGCATCACGTTGAGGCGCGGGGTGACATGGCCGGTGACCGTCAGTTCCACGCCCTGATGGACTTCCACACCGTCCTGCGTGCGGGTGATCTTGCCGTTCACTGTCTCGTCGAAGGAATTGGCCTTCTCGATCCGGTAAAGCGCGCCGGTGATCAGCAGTGCATCGATCGGGGCGAACTTGGCGCCGACTTCATACTGCTTGGAGACGTAGGGCTTCATGATCTCGCCCGGATTGTTGTAGAGCGTGGCATCGTCGGGGACCGTAGAGCCCTGTTCCAGCCCTTCCATGTAGGTCGCGTAAGTGGTCACGCGCGGCGCCGGCTTGAACACCAGCGAGATCGTGGGCGTATAGGCGCTTTCGTTGTAGCTGGACGTGCGCGCACCGGTCGCGCCGAAGTTGCGGGCCTTCACGGTGCTGCGGTTCACGCCCACCATGGCGCTCAGCTGCTCGGTGAAGCGGATGTCGTCACCCAGGATCACGTTGGTGTTCCGCGACTGGCTGGACCTGTAGAGCGCGCCCCAGGAATAGGTGTTCAGCGTATCGGGCATGGCCCAGGTGTTGAGGCCGTCGGGGTCGGTGAAGGCCGGCGAGAATCCGGCGCTGACCGAGTTGGTGACATGCCGCTGCACCCGCAGCACGTCGCCCGAGGCGCCCAGCGTCAGGCGGTGGTGGATGCCCAGCGTCTCGAATTCGCTGTCGAGGTAGGCATAGGCGCCCTGCGCGGTGTTGTAGGACGGGGCGCTGCGCGAGGCCCAGCCCACTTTCCAGCCCACGTCCTCGAAATAGGCGGGATAGACGTTGATCGATTCCTGTGCGTCCCGCTTGTAGAGATAGGCGGCGCGCAGGCTGAAGGTATCGTTGAGCTTCCACCGGGCATTGGTGCCGATGCGGTCGGTCTTGACCTGGAGATAGGTCCAGTCCGGCGTCCAGGTCTTGCTGGCATCAAGCGGTTCGATCCAGTGGTCGATCGCGGCATAACTGGTATCGGCATAGGCGTAGAAGCGGGAATCGATGCCGTCGATTCGGTAGTAGGTATGCGCCGCTTCCACTTGCAGCAGCAGGTCCGGCGTCACGTTCCAGTCCACCGCGCCGCTGAACAGGCTGCGGGCGACGTTCTGGTTCTGCTTGGCCGTCTCACCGTCCTGATAGGACAGGTTCAGGCGGTAGGCGAACACCCCGTCGCGGTCGATCCTGCCGCCGAGGTCGGCATGGACGAAGAACTGCCGGTTGCCATAGTCGCCCACGGTGATGTCGCGCGTGGGGCTGTAGGTCGGCCGCTTGAGCACATAGTTGGTCACCCCGCCCGGATTGCCGACGCCGTACAGGAAGCCGGACAGGCCGTTCATGATCTCGACATTGGCGAGCTCCTCCATCGAGATGCCGGTGAGGGTGGAGGACAGGCGCACGCCGTCCACCACGCCCTTCTGGGAATCGAAGCCGCGGATGGTGACGTAAGGCGTGCCGTAGACGGTCGATGGCGCGGAGTTCTGGACGACCGGGTTCATCTTGAACAGCTGGTCCATGTCGCCTGCCACGACACTTTCGATAAGGTCCTGCGAGAGCACGCTGATCGCATAGGGCGTGTCGATGACCAGCTTTTCGCCCCATGGGCCGGAGGCCGAGCGCGCGTCGATCGTGTCGTTCTGGCCCAGCACGACGATCGAGCCGTCCGGCCGCGCCTCGTCTGCGACCGCGAAGCTCTCGTCCGGGCCGGACCGGACGGCGACGGCACTCTCCGCGCTGGCCGGGACCAGCAGCGTGTCGAGCGTCATCGCCCCGGTGGTGGCGCGGGCGATGGTCACGGCGGCGGGGCCGTTCGGGCGGGCGACAAGGCCGGTGCCCGACAGCAGCCGGGCCAGCGCGTCGCGCCAGGGTAGCCGGGCGTTGAGGCCGGGCGAGCGGCGCCCCTGCGTCAAGGCGGCATCGTAGTTCAGTTGCAGTCCGCTCTGCTGCGCAAAGCTGTTCAGGGCATCGCTCAGCGATCCGGCGGGAATGGCATAGGCATTCACGTCCTGTGCGGCGGCGCGGGCGGCAAACGTGGTCATGCCGCCTGCCAGGGTGGTGCCTGCCAGCAGCGCGGCGGCGAGCAGGCGCGCGCCGTCATGGCCGATTTTCTTGTACATTGGATTGACCCCCGGATGTTCACGAGGCGGCGCAAACACGATGTTGCGACGCATTCTCAATAATGAAGACGGGGCCAGTCGGGAAAAGACGACCATGGGCGGAAAATAAATTTCTCAATTTAGCGGTGCAGCACGATCAGTCGATCCGACAGCCGGAACGACCTGAGCTTCAGGCTGCGTTCGATGCTGTCCACGGCGGCGAGCGGGTGGTCGAGGTCGTAGACCCCGCTGACCTTCAGGTCGGCCGCTGCGCCCACGACCGACAGATAGCCATGGCGATGGCGGGCAATCTCGGCAACGACCTCGCCGAGGGGCCGGTTCACCGCGACAAGGCGGCCCTGGGCCCAGGCCGTGGCGCCGTTGCCGGCGGCCTCGATGGGCCCCAGTTCCTGCGCGCCGAAATCGACCCGCTGGCCTTCGTCGACGACCCCGGAGCGTTCTCCCGCGCGGACCCGGACCCGGTGCTGGGTCACCACGAGTTCGGCGCTCCCGTCCCGTTCGCGCACGGCGAAGGCGGTTCCCAGGGCGGTGGCGCTGCCGCCCGCCGCCTCGACCGTGAAGGGGTGACGGCGGTCCGGCGCGACCTCGAAGAAGGCGCTGCCTTCAAGCAGGGTGATCGTGCGTGCGTTGCCGGAAAAGTCGTGCGCGATGGCCGAGCTGCTGCCCAGCGTCACGCGCGAACCGTCTTCCAGCGTCAGCGTGCGGCGTTCGCCGATGCCGGTGGTGTAGTCCGCGCGCAGGCGAGCCGGCCAGTCACCGAGAGAGCCGAAGGCCGCCAGCGCGATGGATGCGGCGACGGCCGCACCGGTCCAGCGCCTTGTTTTCGCAATACGCGCGGCGGTCGGGAGGCGGGTGCGAGGGGGCACGATCCGGCGCGCGGCGGGCAGCGATGGCAGCACCGGCGATGGGGACGGGGCCGGGGCCGGTTCGGCATCCATCAGCCCCCACAGCGCGGCCAGCTGTTCGAAGGCGCGGCGATGGGCAGGCTCGGCCAGCCAGTCCCGGAAGGCCCGTTCATCGCCGGCGGGCAATGGTCCCGCGTCCCGGCGCACGATCCAGTCGGCGGCGGTTTCGGCGATGGCGGCGGGAAGCGGAGGGCGCGGTGCGTTTTCGGTCACGGCTGCGTCCCTTCGGTGGAAGTCGCCGACCGGGACGGGAGAATGCCCCCGACGGAACCGGCCTTGCCCTGCGCGCGGCCTGTCTCGAACATCATGCGTCCTCCTCGATTTCGCCGAGGCGGCTGGCCAGCGTCAGCAGAGCGATGCGGAGCTGCTTTTCGACCGCGCCCCGGGTGATGCCGAGGCGATCGGCGATGTCGGCCTGGTCGAGCCCGTCGAACTTGCGCAAGGTGAAGACTTCCCGGCATCGCGGTGGAAGGTCCGCCACGAGGCCGCGCACCATGCGCAGCCGGTCCGCGGCAAGGACGCGGCGTTCGGCGTCGGGGCTGTCATCGGCCACGGCGCTGCCTGCCGCTTCCTCGGCCAGCCAGGGGCGCCACTTGCCGCTCTCCCGCGCCCGGTCGTTGACCAGATTGCGGGCGACCCGGCAAAGGAAGGCGCGCGGGTTCTCGACCCGGCCCGAACGCAGCGCGGGGATCGCCCGGGCCCAGGTCTCCTGCACGATGTCGGCGGCGAGCGGAGCCGAATCCACTAGCGAGCGCACGTAGGCGCTCAGCGCCGCCTGATGGCAGCCGACGATGGTCGTGTCGCCCCCGCTCATGGCACGACCTGCCCGTCGCCGATCAGGAAGGTGAGGGGCAGGGTGATCGCCAGTTCGTCCGGCAACCCGGCCGGGATCGGCGGGAACGGCGCGGCGCGCGAGACGATGTCCAGCGCGGCCTGGTCAAGCGCGGCATGTCCGGTGCCGGAGACCATGGCCGCGCCCAGCAGGCGCCCTTCGCGGTCGATACGGAACAGCAGCGAGCCGGTCCCCTGTGCCTGCTGGCGCAGCGCCGCCGCCGGATAGCGCCGCTGGCCTTCCAGCTGCGCGATCAGGGCGCGGCGATAGGACAGGGCAAGGTCGGGCAGACCGTCCGCCACGCCCCCGCTCGTGGCCGGTGCCGCCTGCTCGGAGACCGGCGGCTGGATCAGTGCCGCGGGGTGAGCGGGAAGGGGAAGGGCAAGAGCGGCTGGCGGCGAGCCCGGGACTGGCCGCGGGCGCGCCGCCGGTGCCCTGGGCTCGCGGCGGGCGGGATCGGGGGCGTGCACATCAAAGGTCACCAGGGTGGGCGGCGCGGGGTGATTGGTCCCGCCTGCCTGCAGCCAGCCGAAGGCGAGCGCGGCCACCGCGACCGCCGCCACGTGGACCCCGGCGGTGACGGCAAGCGCCAAGGCGCGCACCGGCGCGCCGTTCCCGCCTTTTCGGGGGGGATGGCACAGCCGGTGCAGGAGGCGGGGCGCGGGCATCGCGCGGTGTGCCGGGCTACCCGCCGCGCGTCACAGCGTGCCGCGCAGCGTCAGCGTGGCCGCGCGCGGTGTCGCATAGCGGGAACTGCCGATGTAGAGGCCCGAATAGTACTTCTTGTCGAAGACGTTATCCACGTGGGCGGTCACCGAGAAGCGCTCCGAGATGCGGTAGTTCGCCAGCAGGTCCAGTGTGGCGAGGCTGCCCTGCGTGTAGATTTCGCCGTTGGGGCCGGTGCCGTCCGCCGTCGTCTTGCCCTGCCAATTGAGGTTGCCGCCCACCATCAGCGCCTCGAGCGCGCCGGGCAGTCGGTAGGTGGTGAACATCTTGAAGGTGTTCTTGGGGATCTGCGGGAGCTGGCGAACCCCGTCGCGGTCCTCGGCGCGGGCATTGGCGAAGCCGCCGGCGACGCGCCAGCCGGGCAGGATCTCGCCGTTGACCTCGATTTCGAAGCCGGACGATGTCATGCCGGATACCGCGTGATAGGCCGAACTGCCGTCGGGCGCGAAGATGCCCGGGCCGTCCGCCAGCGCGTAGTTGTCCTGCTTCATGCGGAATACGGCGGCGCTGGCGCTCAGCCAGCCGTCCAGCAGGTCGGCCTTGAGGCCGGCCTCGTAGGTATTGCCTTCCAGCGGCGCGATCATGTCGCCATCGACGGTGCGCTGGGTCTGCGGTTCGAACACGCTGGCATAGCTGACATAGGCCGACACGGTCCGGGTGAGGTCCAGGACAAGCCCGCCGTAAGGCGTCACCACCGCCTTTTCGTTTGATCCCGGCGTCCAGCTGCGGGGACCGGAGGTATCCTGCGTGTAGCTGTCCTGCCGCCACCAGGTGAGGCGCCCGCCGACGATGACCGAGAGCGGCGAGATCGGCTTCAGCCGCGCGACGGCTGAGGCGGCGGTGGTCCGCACGCGGTTGCCCGCGTAACCGCCGCTGGGCGAAAGGTCGGGCCTGGCGGTCTCGCCGGTCGCGAAGAATTCGAAGGCATTGACCGATTTCGCGTAGTCGCCGCCCGACCACCAGCCGGGATAGGGCGTCTGGTCGTCGTCGAACTGCGCATGGCTCAGCGTCAGCGCGATGTGCTGTTCCTGGCCGAGCGCCTCGAAGCTGCCGCGCAGGTTCGCGTAGACGGCGTTCAGGGTGAGGTCGGACGCCCAGCGGGTGGAATAGAGCGTGCCGCCAAGTCCGGTGTCCTTGTCGATGGCCCGGCCGAAGAAATAGCCGATGGTCTCGTCATAGGAGCCGGCCTTGTGTTCGGCGTCGATCCGCAACTGCCAGTTTTTGTCGAAGTCGTGGGTGAGCGAGGCGAACAAGTTGACGCTCTTGCGGTTGAAGTCGGACCATTCGGCGCCGCTGTTGGTCGAACGGGCGAAGTCGGTCGTCGTGCCGTCGGTGTAGAACAGCGGCACGCCGCCGCGTGAGGCACCGGTGTTGGTGAAGTTCTGGTACTCGATGCCGGCGGTCAGCAGCGTGGTGGGCGTGAGGTCCGCCTCGACGACGCCGTAAAGCGCCTGGCGCTTGGCATGTTCACGGTCGATGAAGGTCTTGTTGTCCTGCCAGGCCCCGGCAACGCGTGCACGTATGCGTCCGTCGGCGGTCACCTTGCCGCCCACGTCGCCTTCGATGCGGACCATGTCCCAGGACCCCACGGTTGCCGCGGCGCTGGCCCTGAAGTCGGCGGCGGGGCGCTTGCGGACCATGTTGATCGCCGCCGAAGGCTGGCCGGTGCCGGTCATCATGCCCGCCGAACCGCGGATCACCTCGATCCGCTCGTAGGCGATCATGTCGGCGGTATCTTCGGTGAAGCCATAGAGGTTGGTCGGGCGGGCGACCCCGTCGACAAGGTAGTTCTGCACGGCAAAACCGCGTGCGGTATAGTTGGTGCCGTCGGTGCCGAGCGCGCTCGAGCGGTTGGACTGCACGCCGACGATCTGCTCCATCACCGCCGCGATGTCGTAAAGACCTTGCTCCTCCATGCGCAGGCTGTCGACCACGGTGACCGATTGCGGCGTTTCGCGCGAGGAGAGGCTGAGGCCGTTGGTTTCGGTCTCGCCGTTGACCACGATCGGATCGCCATCCGGTTCGGTCGGCACGGTTTCGCTTGCTGCGGTTTCGCCCGTGGATGCTTTGGCCGCCAAGGTTTCAGCCCGGGCGGAGGCGGCGTCCATCGCGGCAACTGCCAATGCGGATGCGACGCAATAGCGAAAATAGTGCCTGGTGGTGCGGATCATTCGATGCCCCTGTTTCCCCTGCCGGCCCTCCCGGCATTGTTATGCGGGGGGGGCTATTAATGCGAATGGTTCGCATTCGCAACGCTGCAGTGAAATGTAAGTGCTTGATATGGTGCGGCGGGAACCGGGGCGGTGTGGCCTGCTGGTGTCCTGACTCACGCGCCATGCGCCGCTCCGGCCAGAGCCCCGGCCAGTCGCGTACCGCGATGACCGTAAACTTCCGGCCCCGACAGCGTGCGCACATATCTCGAAAAAATGTCGCCCCTTCGCAGGTGACAGGTTCTTGTGAATATCTTGATGTTATGATGCAACATCACATTGACCAGGCCTCCCGGCCCTGACACAAGCCCGCCCGGTCACGGCGCCGGTGCGCCGCTTTGGTCAGGCAAATTCTCGTGGGGGCTGCATGCATCGATTTACCGGAAACCGCAGGCGGCTCGCGCGAACCGTGCCTCTTGTCATCGCGCTGGCGCCGTTCGCACCGTTCGATCAGGCCGCCGCCGAGGAGGCGCAGCGGGACAGTGACGAGCGCAGCGAAGCGATCACCGTCACCGGCGTGCGCCAGGCCTATCGCGGCAATTTCGCGGTTTCGGAGATTCCCCAGTCAATTGGAGAGATCTCGGCCGAGACCCTTCAGCGCAGCGGAATCCAGCGCCTGACCGACGCGCTCGACCTCAATGCCTCGGTCGTGCGGCAGAACACGCTGGGCGGGCTGTGGGACTCGTTCGCGATCCGTGGCTTCACCGGCGACGAGAACCTGCCGAGCGGCTATCTGGTGAACGGCTTCAATGGCGGGCGCGGCTTTGGCGGGCAGCGCGATACCGCCGGGATCGAGCGGGTCGAAGTGCTCAAGGGGCCGGCGGCGGCGCTGATCGGGCGTGGCGAGCCGGGCGGCACCGTCAATCTCGTGACCAAGCAGGCCGAGCTCGGCCGCAGTTTCGGCAGCGCTTCGGTGCAATACGGGAGCTGGGGGCGCCTGCGCGGCGACGCGGACGTCAATGTCGCGCTGACCGCAGGCCTCACCGCGCGCCTGATCGGTTATGGCGAGCAGGGCGGCACCTTCCGCGACCATGTCCATCAGTCGCGCTGGGGGTTCCTGCCCTCGCTCGGCCTCGCGCTTGGCCCCGATACGCGGCTTACCTATGATTTCGAGAAGACCCGCGTGGACGTGCCGTTCGATCGCGGCATCGTGGTGCTTGACGGAAATTTCCGCACGGTGCCGCGTTCGCGCTTCCTGGGCGAGCCGGGGGACGGCGATACCACCGCCCGCGCCAGTGGACACCAGTTGCGCCTCCAGCACGAGTTCAGCGATCGCTGGAGCCTGCTGCTGGGCGGGAGCCTTCGCGACACCTTGCTCACCGGTTCCTCGTCCGATGCCGAAACGGTTCCCTCGCGCCAGGCGCTCTACGGCGATGGCCGCTCGCTTTCGCGCCAGCGCCGGTCGCGCTATTACGACGCGAGCCACAAGGTGGTCCGCGCCGAGCTTGCCGGGGAGTTCGAGACGGCGTCGCTGCGGCATCGCGTGCTGATCGGTGCGGATCATGACGCGTTCACCTACGATCAGGTGTTCCGCCGCTTTCGGCCGCCCAGCCTGGCCTCGGACCCGAGCGACGAGCAGGGCTACGTGATCGACATCCTCGATCCGGTCTACGGCCGCTTCGCGCTGCCGCAGACCAGTGTCATCACCGACCGCGTCGACCGGCAGCGCGCGACCGGCGCCTATTTCCAGGACCAGATCACGATCGACGCGCGTCTCCAGGTTCGCATCGGCGGCCGCTACGACCGCCTGACGCTGGAGACCGACAACCGCCTGAGCGGCGTCGACAGTCGCCGCCGGCGCAGCCGGTTCAGTCCGCAGGCCGGTCTCGTCTACCGGCTGAGCACGCCGCTGACGGCCTATGCCGCCTATGGACAGGGCTTCCGCGCCAATGTCGGCACCGATGCGGCGGGAGCGATCTTCGATCCGGAAACCAGCGAATCCATCGAGGCGGGACTGAAGTTCACCGTGCTGGGCGGGGCGCTGAGCGGGACACTCGCGGCGTTCCAGCTGACCAAGGCCAACGTGCTTGCCACCGATCCCAATGCTCCGGCCTATTCGCTGGCGATCGGCAAGGCGCGCAGCCGGGGCGTGGAATTCGATCTTGGCGGACATCTGCCAGGCGGTATCGAGGTGCTGGTGAGCTATGCCTACCTCGATGCCGAGGCGCGCTCACGCATGCAGGATCCCAATTTCCAGTTCCAGATCAACCCCGGCGATCCGCTGGTCAACATCCCCCGCCACAACCTTGCCATGCAACTTGCCAAGGCCTTGACCATCGGGAACCGTCAGGCGCAGATCGGCGCCGGCATGCAGCACCTGGGCAAGCGCCTCGGCGAGACCGGCAGCGACTTCATGCTTCCCGCGCATACCCTGTTCCGGGTGTTCGGCAGCGTGGAGGTGATGGACCGGTTCGAACTGTTCGGCTCGGTTGCCAACCTGTTCGATGCGCATTGGTATGCCAACAGCTATTCGCCGCTATGGGTGCAGCCCGGCGCGCCGCGTACCGGCACCCTGGGCCTGCGCGCGCGGTTCTGACCGCGCGCGCTCCCGGGCCATCTCAGGGTGATGTCAGGGCCATGTCGTAGACAACCACCCTTGCCCACAGATGGCTGCAAGCCTTGACGAAGGCCTGATGGACCGGGTGGTCCTGGTAGACCTTCTGGTCTTCGACGCTATCGAAGAACATCAGTTCGGAGACGTCGTAGCTGCCGTCGACGACGTCGCGCGCCTCGGTGTCAGCGGGAACGCCGATCTGCAGGTTCCGGATCACGGGAATGGCCGACAAGGTGCGCAGGCCCGCCATCAACTGGTCGCGGTCCTCCTGCGATCCGGGGCGCTTGAGCCAGAAGAACACATGATGGACCAGTCCGGGCCGGGTGGGCGCGGCTTCGGCCGGGGCCGCCGAGAGCGCCATGGCGCTGCCGCCCAGCGCGATCATGGCCGCGACTTCGCGTCTGCTTGCATCCATGGTCTTGTCGTCCTTGTTCCGAGGTTGGCGGCGTGGGAGGTCATGACAAAGCCTCCGAAGCGCTGTGCGCGGCGATCGAGGCCCGTGTCACGATCGTATGGTCGAAGACCTCGTCGCTGACTTCGCTTCCGGTCTTGCCCCCGGTTTTGCTCCCGGTCTTGCCGAGCGCGGCGATCAGGCACTGGGCGGCGCGGTAGGCCATGTCCTCGACCGGCTGGCGCACGACGGTCAGCGGCGGCCAGAGCCGGGAGGCGAGGATGGTGTCGTCGAACCCGGTGACGGAGAGCCGGGCGGGCAATTGCAGGCCCTGCCGGTTGGCTTCGGCGACAACCCCGGCGGCGAGGTCGTCGCTGCTGCAGATGATGGCGCTCGGCGGGGAGGGCAGGGCGAGGAGGTGGCGTGCCGCCGTCTCGCCCGCGGCATAGTCGAACGCGCCGTGCCGCACGATGAGATCGGGTTCCTCCGCCAGTCCGGCCGCGCGCAGGGCTGCGAGAAAGCCTTCGAGGCGGGCGCCGACAACGCTGTAATGGTCCGGCCCGGCGACATAGGCGATGCGGCGATGGCCGGCGGCGATGACGTCGCGGGTGAGCGCCTCCATGGCGCCGCGGTTGTCGATCCGCACGGTGGTGACATCGGCCAGCGCCGTCCCCGTGGCGATGGCGGCGAGGGGGACGCCGAGCTCTTCCAGAACCGCCGATCCGCTGAGCTGTTCGGCAAAGGGCGGGATCAGCAGCAGGGCATCGGCGCCCGAGCGCACGAGGTCCTGCGCCATGGCTTCGGCCTCGGCGCGGCTGCTGCCTTCGCCGTCGCGCAGCAGCAGTTGCAGGCCCTGGGCGTTGGTAGCGCGCAGGGCGCCCACCAGCACGGCATCCAGAAACGGCGTGCGCCGGTCGCTGTAGAGCAGGCCGACGGTGGTCGCGCGCGACTTGGCGAGCCGCCGCGCCGCCAGATTGGGGACATAGCCCAGTTCGGCGATCGCCGCGCGGACCGTCTCCACCGTGGCGGCGCTGGCCCTGCCGGCGCCGTTGAGGACGTTGGACACGGTCATCGCGGATACGCCCGCCCGCTGTGCCACGGCGCGGATCGTCACGCCGTTTTCGTTACGCCTCGCCATCAGGTTCTTGTCTCCATGGCCTCTGATAGCGTGTTTCCGGCGGCTGCGCAGCGCCGGAAACATAGGCGTCAGATCGTTCCGGCCTTCATCGCGGCGACAGCGTGATCCACCGCCCGCGCGGTCAGCGCCATGAAGGTCAGCGAGGGATTGACGCAGGAGACCGAGGCCATCTGCGCGCCGTCGGTGACGAACAGGTTGGCCGCATCATGCGCCTGGTTCCACTTGTTGAGCACGGCGCTGTGGGGATCGTCGCCCATGCGCGCGCCGCCCATCTCGTGAATGGCATCGCCGGGCACATGCTCCCTCACCTTGCTCACCACGTTGGTCAGCCCGGCGGCGCGCAGCATCTTCTCGCCCTGCTCGCGCGCATCGGCCATCATCTTCAGTTCGTTGTCGCGGAAGGTGACGTTGAACTGCATCAGCGGCACCCCGAAACGGTCCACCTTGCTCGCGCTCAGGGCGACGTGGTTGTCTTCGTAGGGCAGGCATTCACCAAAGGCGCCCATCTGGAACTTCCAGCCGCTGTAGCGGCGCATGCCTTCCTTCATCGCGGCGCCGAAGCCGACCGGCCGCGACGGTTCGCGGTAGGCCGCCCCCTGGTAGCCGTAGCCGCGGTGGAAGCCGAGGCCCTCGTCCCGCCCGTTGTTGCGAAAACGGGGGACATAGATGGCGCCGGGGCGGCGGCCATATTCGATGAACTCCTCCATGCCCGGAATGTCGCCCTGCACGCCGACGCGGAAGATATGGTCCATCACGTAGCGGCCCAGCGTGCCGCTGCTGTTGAAGTGGCTTTTGCCGGTGCCCTCGGCACGCGAGTTCATCAGGACCTGCAGCGAGCCCATCGTCGAGGCATTGAGGAAGACGACCCTTGCCCGCACCACTTCCGCCTGCCCGGTCTTGGCATCGATGAAGCGCACGCCGGTGACCTTGCGGCTGGCGGGATCGTATTCGAGGTTGGTGACCACCGCGTCGGAGCGCAGCGTCAGCCGTCCGGTCGCCCGGGCGGCGGGCAGGGTGACGGCCTGGGTCGAGAAATAGGCGCCGAACGAGCAGCCGTTGCTGCACTGGTTGCGCAGCTGGCAGCGGGTGCGGTTCTGCTCGGGCTTGTCCTCGGTCATGTTGGACAGGCGGGCATTGATCAACTTGCGGCCCGGGAAGGCGGTTTCCAGCCGCTGCTTCATCCACTTCTCGGCGATGTTCATCGGCATCGGCGGCTGGAACTCGCTGTCGGGCAGGTAATCGAGATTTTCCCGCGATCCCGAGACGCCGATGTATTTCTCGACGTAGCTGTACCAGGGCAGGAGGTCGTCATAACCGATCGGCCAGTTTCCGCCGATGCCCTCGCGCTTGTTGGCCTCGAAATCGGCGGCGCTCCAGCGAAAGCTCCAGCGCCCCCAGATCAGCGACTTGCCGCCCACCGCACCGGGGCGGATCCAGTAGAACTTGCTGCCCTGGGCAAAATCGTAGGGATTCAGCCGGTCGTTGTTGTAGAAGGCCCGGTTGCTGGGAGCGACGTAGCCGTGCTGGGCGATGAAGTAGTCGCTCTCGCGCAGGCCCTCGGGCATGACGTTGCGCGCCGGGACTTCGTAGGCGGGCTTGCCGTCGTAGGTGTAGTCCTCGCCGTGCTCGACCATGTGGCCGCGGTCGAGCATCAGCACGCGCAGGCCCTTTTCGGTCAGTTCCTTTGCCGCCCAGCCGCCGCTGATGCCGGAGCCGATGACGATCGCATCGAACCTGTCGGTTGCCGCCATGATGTTCTTCTCCCGGATCGAAGGTCAGAAGCGCAGGGCGCTGAGGGTCTGGAAGCTCTTGGTGATGTCGGGCAGGAACGGCGCGGGCGCTTGGTCGTTCTCGACATAGAAGTGCCGCGCGCCGGCAAGGCCGTTGAGCTTGAAGATCCCGGCAAAGTCGATCGTTCCCGCGCCCACTGCGGTCATGCTGCGGTCCGCCCGCATGTCCTTGACGTGATAGGCGTAGATACGCCCAGCGAGACGGCGGATCAGTGCCAGCGGGTCTTCCCCGGCGTGGACGGCCCAGTAGATGTCCAGCTCGAAGCGGACGAAGGCGGGATTGCACGCCTTTAGCATCCGCTCGTAGAGGCTGACGCCGTCCGGCTTCACGGTGAATTCGAAGTCGTGGTTGTGGTAGGCGAAGCCGAGACCGGCGGCCTTCAGCTTCTCGCCGAAGCGGTTGATGTTGACCAGCGCCGCTTCCCAGGCCTCGGCGTTGCGGTACTTGTCGACCATGTAGGGCAGGACGATGGTGTCCGCGCCCAGCGTGCGCGCCATCGCCACGCTCTCATCGAAGGTGTTGAGCAGCGCATCGTAGCCGACGTGGATGGAGGGGCTGGTGAGGCCGAGCCGGTCCATGGTCTTGCGCAGCAGGGTGTGGTCCATGGCATCGTAGCCGCCGCCGCCATACTCGACCTCGCGGTAGCCGATGCGCGCCACGCTCTCGAGCGTGGCGACCGGATCGGCGGCAAACAGCTCGCGCACGGTGTAGAGCTGCAGGCCGACCTTTTTGATCTGCGCGGCGCTGGCAAGGCTGGAAAGCAGGGGCTGGCTGGCAAGCGCGGCAAGGCCGCCGGCGCCCAGCATGAGGGAACGACGATTCATGATCATGCGGAATAGACCTTGTTGACCTGAGAATAGGGGAAGGCGCCGTTGTATTCGCCGGGGACGGGCAGGTATTCGCGTTCCTGGGTGATGCCGATCTCGGAGGTGTAGTAGCCGACGACCACCATCTGCCGGAACGCCTTGAAGAACTCCTCGCCATCGGGAACGGCGTTGTTCATCGCCAGGGTCAGCAGCGCGTCCTGCTGCTCGGGGCTGGCCTGGGCGGCGGAGACCTTGTAGTCCTGCCGGCTGCGCGCGTCGATTTCGGCAAGGCCGGAGAGGATCGGCAACCGGTCCTCCGGAAGCGCCCAATCCGCCAGCAGCTTCTCGACATAGGCGGGAACCCCTGCAGCAATCGCGCCGGGGGTGTCGGTGGTGGGCACGATGCGTTCGCACAGCGCGGTCATCAGCGCGCGCTGTTCCGGCGTGAACACCTGGATGCCGGGCGCGCCCTCGTCGATGACCGGGACCGGCGCCCCGACAGCGGCCCCGGCGACCTCGGCGACCCCGGCGGCGCGGGCGAGCGGGGCGAAGAGCTGGGCCCCGAACATGGCGACCATGCCTGCAAGCGCGTTTCTGCGATCCATTATCGTGCTGCCCCCTTGAGGTCCTGGTGGAGATCCTGCGCGATGGCCGCTTCCGGCAGCGGGCGGACCCAGATGTTGCGGAAGGACACCGGCGAATTGTGATCCTGCAACTGGATCGGCGCCTTGTCGGCATGGGCCTGATACTGCGCGACCTTGCGCCAGACGGTGGTGCCCAGCATCGCCTGGTGGTTCTGCACCAGCACGCCGTTCAGCAGCACCGTGACATAGGCCGGGCGCAGCAGCGCGCCCCCGGCGTCGAAGCGCGGGCGTTCGAACACGATGTCGTAGCTCTGCCATTCGCCGGGCGGGCGCGAGGGGTTCACCAGCGGCGGTTTCCAGGCATAGACCGCACCTACGGTGCCGTCGGCATAAGTCGGGTTGCGATAGCCGTCGAGGATCTGCACTTCGTAGCGCTGCATGAACCAGATGCCGCTGTTGCCCCGGTCCTGCGAGCTGTTCTCGGGCGGATTGGGCGAGCGGAATTCCAGGTGCAGCTGGACGTCGCCGAATTCCTGGTTCGAGACGAGGTTGTTCTCGCCGCCGCTCGTGGCCCGCGAGGGGATCGTCATGACGCCGTTTTCCAGCGTCCACGGGGCGCGCTCTCCGTGCCAGGCATCGAGCGAGGTGCCCGAGAACAGCACGATGGCATCGGAGGGCGGACCGCCGGGGGCGGCGGCGGGCGTGACTTCTGCAGGGGCGGGCCGGTCGGGATCGTGGACGTGCCATTGGCCGCCGGGCAGCATCGGCGTATCCCTGAACCCCGGCTTGTCCTGCGCCTCCACGCAAGTGGCCGTCAGGATGGAGCCTGCCACCAGCAGGCCGAACGGGAGATGTCGCATCCTGTCGTTCCCCTTCATGTCTTGTCGATGGCGCGGTAGGCGGCGATCAGGCGCTCCTCGCCCTCGCGGCCGGGGACGGAGTTGCCGTGCTCCATGCCGATCACGCCGCCATACCCTCGGGCGCGCAGCCACCGGGTGATGGTGGCGTAGTTGATCTCGCCGGTTCCCGGTTCCTTGCGCCCGGGATTGTCGCCGAACTGGATATAGCCGATCTCGGCCCAGCAGGCCTCGAGCGTCGGGATCAGGTTCCCGGACTGGATCTGCTCGTGGTAGAGATCCGCCAGGATCTTGACGCCCGGCCCGTTGGCGCCGCGCGCGACGGCATAGCCCTGCGCGATCGACTGCATGAACACGCCGGGATGGTTGGTGCGGGTGTTGAGCGGTTCCATCACCAGCGTCAGCCCGTGCGGCGCGACGATGTCGCCGGCGCGGCGCATGCAGTCGATGATGCGGCCGGTCTGGATCGCTTCGGGCACCTTGCGGTCCATGAAGCCGGTGACGACCGTCATGTGCCGCGCGCCGAGGCGTTTGGCGACCGCGATCGAGGCGCGGATGTCGGCCAGGAAGGCCTCCCGGTCGCCATCGTCGTTGCTGCCCAGGAGCGGGCGGAAGTCGGCCCACTTCGGCATGCTGGCGACGAACACGCCCATCGTCATGCCGCGCTGCGCGAGGGCGCGGGCCATGGCTTCCTGCTGTTCGACGGGCCGTTTGGCGGCCTCGTTGTCCTCCCAGGCGCGAAAGCCCTGGTCGGCGGCAAAGGCGATCTGCTCCAGCAGTCCGCCGCGGCTGGCAAAGCTGCCCTCGTGCGGGGCATAGCCGAGCGAGAAATGCGCCGCGTTCGAGCCTTCGCCCGCAGCGGCACCGGTCCTTGCTGCCGAAAGCGCGGGGGCGGCGGCAGCGGCCAGTCCGGTGGCGATCACGGTGCGCCGGGTCAGGCTCATGCTGCGCCCTCCGCCAGGCCGCCGGTCTTGCGGGCGGCGCGGCGCTCGGCCAGCCAGATCCCGCCGAACACGATCAGCAGCGTCAGCGGGACAAAGGTCAGCCGGGCGAACGACTGGGACGCGGCGGCATCTTCCACGGCCTTGAGCGCCGGGCCGGTGAGCTTCGTGAAGGCCTCCGGTCCGCCGGCCAGTTCGACCTTGGCCTGGTCGAACATCTCGCCAAGGCGCGGCAGCACAAAGAAGCTGGCCAGCGCTCCGGCCGAACCGACCAGCCCGAGCGCCCAGGAATCGCCGCGCGGGTAGCGTTCGGCAACCGAGGCCAGCATCGTCGGCCACATCGCGCAGACGCCAAGGCCCCAGACGGTCGATGCCAGGATCGCGGAGACCGGCGACTGGGCCTGCGAGAGCAGGAACAGGCCGATCGCGGCGAGCAGGCTGGAGACCCAGAGCAGCCCCGGATTGGACAGGCGTCCGGCGATCCGTCCGGCGAAGTGGCGGAACACGAACATCAGCGCGCTGACGTAGACCAGCAGGAGGATGCCGCGCATGCCGACGCGGTTGCTGAGCGCCACGTCGATCCACTGGCCCGGCGCGAGTTCGGACGAGGCGGTCAGGAACATCGCCCCGAACCAGATGAAGAAGCTGGGACGGCGCACCACTTCCAGCATCATGTCCTTCATTGCCCGGCCGCCGGCGGTTGCGGGCGGCTCGGGGAAGCGGGTGGTGGCGGCGATGACGATGACGAGCACTGCGGGCAGGAACACCAGCGCCATGATCGCCTGCCAGGGCAGCAGCGGCGCCAGGAACACGCCGGCAAGCCCGCCGACGATCAGTCCGCCCGGATACCAGGCGTGGAGCACGTTGAGCCGGTGGGTGGTGTCCTCGGGATAGAGCCGCGCGGTCAGCGGATTGATCGATGCCTCGGCAAAGCCCCAGCCGATGCCGCTCAGCAACATCCCCAGCCAGACGAGGTGGTAGACCGCCATGCCGGCCGCAAACACGCCCGCCCCGACGATGAGGGTGGTGCCGACGAGGAAGGCGATCCCGCAGCCGATCAGCACGCGGCGAATGCCGATCCGGTCCAGCACCGCGCTGACCACGAAGACGGTGATCGAAAAGCCGAGGAACGCCGAGCCCAGCGCGGCGCCGATCATTTCGCCGGCCGAAATCGGCGCGACGGGGTCGATCCACTGCGCCTTCAGGCTGCTGGCGATCGCCGCGCGCAGCGATGCGCTCATCGACGCGGTGAACAGCGCCAGGACGCTCAGCCAGAATAGCCTTTGCCGGTTTATGTCCGTCATGCCCGATCCTCTACCCATGGGCCCCGTGTTGTCTGTTATCGGGGTCGTGTTTGCCGTGCCGTCAGGTCAGGCCCAGCCAGCTCCGGTTGTTGGCGGGATCTCCGCCCCCTGCGAAATCGTCGAAAGCCCGCTCCGGACGGCGGATCATGTGCGCCGCGATGAAGGGTGCCCCCTCGCGCGCGCCGTCCTCGGGGTGCTTGAGGCAGCACTCCCATTCGAGCACCGCCCAGCCCTCGTAGCCGTATTGGGTGAGGCGCGAGAAGATGCCGGTGAAGTCCACCTGCCCATCGCCCAGCGAGCGGAAACGGCCGGGACGATCCACCCAGTCGGCATAGCCGCCATAGACGCCCGCCCGCCCGGTCGGATTGAGTTCGGCGTCCTTGACGTGGAACATCCGGATGCGCTCGTGATAGATGTCGATGAACTGGAGGTAGTCCATCGCCTGAAGCACGAAGTGGCTGGGATCGTAGAGAATGTTGGCGCGCCGGTGGCCGCCCACGGCATCGAGGAAACGCTCGAAGGTCAGGCCGTCGTGCAGGTCCTCGCCGGGATGGAGTTCGAAACAGAGGTCGACCCCTTCCTCTTCGAAGCTGTCGAGGATCGGCTGCCAGCGCCGCCCCAGTTCCGCGAAGGCTTCCTCCACCAGACCGGCAGGACGCTGCGGCCAGGGATAGAAGAACGGCCAGGCGAGGGCGCCGGAAAAGGTGGCGTGGGCGCTCAGCCCCAGGCGGCGGCTGGCCTTGGCGCCGAGCTTCAGCTGTTCCACTGCCCATGCCTGCCGGGCGGCGGGCCTGCCGCGCAGCTCGGCAGGGGCGAAAGCATCGAAGGCGGCGTCATAGGCGGGGTGGACCGCCACCAGCTGGCCCTGCAGGTGGGTGGACAGCTCGGTGATCTCGACCCCGGCCTCGCGGCAGCGTCCCGCCAGTTCGTCGCAGTAGTCCTGGCTTTCGGCCGCAAGCGCCAGGTCCATGCAGCGCGGATCATTGCTGGGCACCTGGATGCCCTTGTATCCGGCCGCGGCCATCCAGCGTGCGGCATTGTCGAGGGTGTCGAACGGGGCGGCATCGCCCATGAACTGCGCCAGAAAGATGGCCGGACCGCGCATCGTGCTTGTGCCCCTTACTTCAGGCTCTTGAGATAGGCGACGATCGCGGCGCGCTTGGCCGGATCGGGGGTGGCGATCGGCATCCGGGTGCCGGGGACCTTCTTTGCCGGAGCCGCCAGGAAGGCGTCGAGCGTCGTGTCGTCCCAGCGCAGCTTCGAACCCTTGAGCGCAGGCGAATAGTTGAAGCCGGGGGCAGCGGCGGCCTGGCGTCCGGCCACGCCGTTGAGGTTGGGGCCGACACCGTTCTTGCCGCCCTTGTCCACGCTGTGACAGGCGCGGCAGGCGTTGAAGGCGGCGGGTGCGGTCTGCGCTGCGGCACTGTTGGCCGTGAACAGGGCGGCCAGCATCATCGCTGCGGCGACGGCCATCGGGCGCGGGGACATGGGGGGCAGGCTGAGGGGTGCTGTCATGCGCATCCTCGACTCTCCGTCTTATTTCTTGTTGCCTTATGTTTACCGGTAAATCATATCGGATCAAGGCTGAAATTCATGACTTTACGGTATTCTGAAAAATACAAGGGAGAGCGGTGATGAAACGGACCCTGCAACTGGCCATGGTGGGCGGAGGCGAAGGCGCCTTCATCGGCGCGATCCACCGCGCGGCGGCGGCGCTCGACGGGGACTGGCGACTGGTCGCGGGCGCCTTCAGCAGCGATCCCGCGCGCAACCGGCGCTCGGGCGACATGCTGGGCATTGCACCCGCGCGCACCTACGCATCGCTGGAGGCCCTGCTGGCAGCGGAATCGGCTCTGCCCGAAGCGGAACGGGTGGATGCAGTGTCGATCGTCACGCCCAACCACCTCCACGCGCCGATGGCGATTGCCGCGCTGGACGCCGGTTTTCACGTCTTCTGCGAAAAGCCCATGGCGCTGAGCACTGTGGAGGCGCAGGAAATCGCGCAAGCTGCGGCGCGTTCCGGCCGTCACTTCGCGCTTGCCTTCACGTATAGCGGCTATCCCTTGATCGAGGAGGCGCGCGCGCGGGTGGCGCGCGGCGACTTCGGCAAGGTGCGGCTGGTCCAGGTCGAGTATTCGCAAGGCTGGCTCAGCCAGCCGATCGACCGGGACGGCAACAAGCAGGCCGAATGGCGCACCGATCCCGCGCGCGCCGGGCTGGGGGGCTGTCTCGGCGATATCGGCACCCACGCCTTCCACCTTGCCGAACACGTCTCGGGGCTCCGGGTGGACCAGCTCTGCGCCGACCTTGCGACCCACGTTCCGGGCCGCCAGCTGGATGACGATGTCAGCGTGCTGCTGCGGCTCGACAACGGCGCGCGCGGCGTGCTCAAGGCCACCCAGGTCGCGGCCGGGGACGAGAACGGCCTGAAGCTGCGTATCCACGGCGAGGCGGGCGGTCTCGAGTGGTCGCAGATGGAGCCCAACAGTCTGGTGCTGCGCTGGCTGGACCGGCCGATGGAAACCGTGCGGTCCGGCGGTCCGGGGCTGGCGCCGTCGACCTTGCAGCGGCTGCGCACCCCGGCGGGCCATCCCGAGGGATACATCGAGGCTTTCGCAAACCTCTACCGCGCCTTCGCCGCCCGTATCCTGGGCGATGCGCCGGGCCCGGACGACGCATTCCCATCCGTCGCGGCGGGACTGCGGACCATGGCATTTGTCGAAAGCGTGGTCGCCAATGCCCGGTCTGACAGCAAATGGACGCAGCTGGCGGTCACGGCCGGGTCATGAGTTCACCGCCTGGGCTTCGCCGCCTTCCGCGCGCAGTCCCGGGAGGCCGCGATCGGGCGCCGTGCGCGCCTTGATCGTGTCGAAATCGGCTTCGTATCGCTTGCGCATGGTTCCGCAGAGACGGTCCCAGATCGTCGTGTAGCCGCCGTAATTGCCGGTGAAGTAGCGATGGTGCTGGTCGTGGAATGTCGCGGTGATGAACCACTTGGTGGCCCAGCTGCGGTTCCACCAGCGCGGCAGGAACTCGTACCCGGAGTGCACGTAGAGACCCATTACGATGTTGGTCGGCAGGATCAGCGCCATCGTTGCGGGATGAACGGTGAAGATCGCCAGGAACAGCGGCACGAAGCCGCCGTTGATGATCGATTCCAGTGGATTGACCGAGAGTGTCGTCAGCAGGTTGGGCGAGGTCGACTTGTGGTGAAGCTTGTGGACCCAGCCATAGAACGGCTCCTTGTGCATCCAGCGATGGAGCCAGTAGAAATAGGTGTCGAACAGGAAGAAGTAGGCACCGAACTCCAGCGCGATCATCCACCAGGGGGCAGGGCCGCTGTGGAAGGTGATCCAGCCCTGCGCCTTCAGCCAGCCTGAAGCGGCGCCAAGGATCTTGCCCGAGATCAGCAGGGTGATCACGGCGACGATCGCTTCGTTGCGCAGTGTCTTCCACTTGAACCCGCGTGGCTGGATTTTGCGCGCCTTGAAGAAGCCGCTGACGATGCCGGTAACCACGCCGGTGGCGACAAAGGCCCAGAGCCAGACGGTGAGCGCCTGTTCACCGGTGAAGAGCGTTTCGATCATTGCCGCGCTCAGGCCAGCGCGACGGCAAAGGCGATGGCATGGGCAAGCACGGCAAGTATACCGGCAGCAAGGACCGGGCGATACGCGATGGCGGACATGGCAATCTCCTGAAGTCTCGTGCGGCACCAACGGGAGGTGCCGCCTGTCGGGCTTCAGGTGACAGGCCGCGATTGGCGCGCAATCGGTTTTACGTTACGTTGGCAAGGACGCCGCGAAGCCGGCGGAAATGCGGCGATTTTCCAATTGGCGCATCGTGAATGGGGAGATGCTGCGTGAGCTGGCTGCGCCGGATCCTGATCGAATTCTGGGCCATGGCGATCGCCGCCGCGATCATCGGGTTCCTGGGCCCGTTCGGCACTTATCTCGAGGGGGATTTCGCGGGCCGGGTCTGGCGCTGGTGGATGCACCTGATGGGCGCCTACGTCCTGGTGCGCCCATCGATCCTGCTGTGGACCCGGGTGGCCGAGGCAACCTCCTTGCCGCGGCAGATGCTGGTCTATTGGGGGGTGTTTCTGTCGAGCTTTCCCCTGGCGCTCCTGTGGCGCTGGAGCGCGGCGGCGTTCTTCCACCAGCTTGAAGGCTTCGCGGGTATCCTGCCCTTTGCGGTTTTGAGCGCGATCGGGGTTCTGGCGATCGTGGATCGCGCGCGCCGTCTCGATCACCGGCTGGCGGCCATGCTCAAGCCGGATCCGGCCGAGGTGCCGGCGGTCGAGATGGCAGGCGGCGCACCGGCGCCGCCGCCGGGTGATGCCAGGCCTGCATCCAGCCCCGCATCCAGCCCCGCACCGCGTCTTGCCGCGCGCCTTTCTCCCGGCTTTCATGGCCCGATCATCGCCTTGCAAAGCGAGGACCACTACGTGCGGGTCCACGGCGCGCGCGGTTCCGAACTGGTGTTCATGCGGCTGCGCGATGCCATCGCGGAGATGGACGACTGGCCGGGGGAGCAGGTTCATCGCAGCTGGTGGATCACCCGCAGCGCGATCGCCGGAATCGCGGCGGACGGACGCAATCGCAGCCTCACCCTGGTCAACGGGGCGGTGGCGCCGGTGGCGCGCGATTCCGTTGCCCGCCTCGAGCGAACGAATTTCCTCACGCCCGGCGCCGGCTAGTGGCGCTGGCCAGCGACGCTACTGCACCACGATATGCATCCGGCCGAGAGTCTGGATACGGCCAAACGCGGTCGTGCGGTTGCCCTCGCGCTGGAAGACGGCGCGCAGGGGCGGGACCTCGATGGTGCCCGTGAAGGTGGCTTTGTTGCGCAAATCAGTCGCCGATCAGCATTCGGCCTTTGATGGCATTGGGTTAGGCGACACGCTGCGTTTGAGGCCTTCCGAGGGCGGAGAAACGGTTGAGGATGGCGGCGCGGACTTGCATTTCGGCGACCTGGCGATCGCGGCCTCGTGCCATGATGCGCTGGTGATAGCCGCTCGATCGCTTCCAGATTGCCCTGCTAAACCGCTGACTTGAAAGAACAATTTCGTTTCGGGGCGCGGGGCGGCGGGCCCGCTCTACTGCGCCGCTTCGGCCGCCAGTTGCAGGACCATGGCGTTGACCTCGGTGCCGAGGAAGGGCTTGCCCAGCATCGGCCGGGTGTTGTGCCCTGCTGGCAGGTGTGAGCGGTCGTAACCGCTGACGAAGGCGAAGGGCGTCTCGCGCGCAGCCAGTTCGTCGGCGACGGGATCGATGCGCTCGCCGTTGAGATTGCCGTCGAGCAGGGCGAGGTCGGGCGCCGCCTCGCGGATCAGGGCGATGGCCTGTTCGCAGGTTGTTGCCGGGCCGACGGGGATCGCGCCGGAATCCTCGATTTCCATGAACAGTTCCATCGCCACCAGCGGTTCGTCCTCGACGACCAGGACCTTGAGGCCGCCCGCCGTCGTTGCGGCAGGCACGGCGGCGGGTTCGGGGCTGGTTGGGGGTGTCATCGCGGCACGCGGCTCCTTGCGGTGTTCGGCAGGCGGGGCGCTGTCGCCCATCGGCAGGGACAGGCTCCAGATAAGGCCATCGACGGCGTAGTCCGCGACGACACGGGCGCCATCGGCCGCCATGCCCTCTTCCATCAGCGTGCTGCCGAAACCGCGCCGTTCGGGCGCCGTGACCGGCGGTCCCCCGCGCTCGCGCCAGGTGAATTCGAGCCTGTGTTCATCCCGCTGCCACTGTATCGTGACGGTGCCGGTCTCGTTCGACAAGGCGCCGTACTTGTGGGCATTGGTCGTCAGTTCGTGGAGGATGAGCGCGAAGCGCAGCGCCAGTTCGGGGGGCAGGTCGATGTCCGCACCCGAGAGGTGCAGGCGGTCTTCGCTGACCGTCCCGATCGCCACTTGCCCGGCGATCAGGTCCCTGAGGCTGGCCGCTTCCCAGGTCGCGGCGCTGAGCAGCGAATGGGCGCGCGACAATGCCTGGAGGCGGCCGGAGAAGGTGGTCTGGAACGCGTCGGGCGAGGCGGCATGGCGCAGCCCCTGCGAGGCGATGGCCTGCACCGTCGCCAGGGTGTTCTTGACCCGGTGGTTGAGCTCGCCGATCAGCAGCCGCTGGGTTTCTTCGGCCCGGTGGCGCGCGGTCACGTCGAGCAGCTCGATCATGACGCTTGCCCCGCGAAAACCGGTTCCGGCCAGGGACGAGCAGTACCATTCGCCCTCGCGAACCTCGCCGTCGGCGCGGATGAAGCGATGCTCCTGGCGTTCGCGGCGATCGCCGCCCTCCAGCAGCGCGCGCATCGCCGCGATGAAGTCCGCCCGGCCGGTTTCCGCCAGGAACGGGGCGTCCTTGAGGCCGAGGCCCAGCATGTTCTCGGCCGTGAAGCCGATCTCGCGCTCGGCGCTGCGATACCAGCTGGCGATGCGCAGGCCGGCATCGATCTCCAGCACCGCGAGCGGGGAATTGTCGCCGTGCGCGCGGACCCGGCCGAGGGCGAGACCCAGTTCGTCGCGCTGCCGGGCAATCTCGCGGCGCTGGCGCGCGAGTTCGACAAAGACCGCGATCTTGGAATTGAGTTCGGTGATGTCGAGGGGCTTGAGCAGGTAGTCCACCGCGCCGGTTTCATAGCCGCGGAACTTGCGCCGCTCGTCGGTGGCGACGGCGGTGAGGAAAATGATCGGCACGCCGCGGGTGCGCTCGGTCCCGCGCATCAGTTCGGCCAGCTCGAAGCCGTCCATCTCGGGCATCTGGACGTCGAGCAGGGCCAGCGCGAAGTCCTCGCGCAGCAGCATCTCCAGCGCCTCGAACCCGGAAGCGACAGTGACCAGTTCGACGCCGGGCTGGTCCAGCGCGGCTTCCAGCGCGGCCAGATTGTCGGGAATGTCGTCGACCGCGAGGATCTTGAGCGGCTCAGTGAGCAAAGGCGTTCTCCTCTGCCTGGCGGGCATTGCGCCGCCAGATCTTTTCCAGCGGCGCGAAGTCGGAGAAGCTGTCGGCTTCCCCGGAGAACTGCACCGTCTCCTTGGATCCCAGACCGAGGAATCCGCCTTGCGGCAATGACTGGGCAAACAGGCCGAACGCGCGGTCCTGCAGAACGCGGTCGAAATAGATCAGGACGTTGCGGCTCGACACGAACTGTACTTCCGAGAACACCGCGTCGCTGGCCAGGTTGTGGTCGGCAAAGACCGCACGCTTGCGCAGCGAGGGATCGAAGCGGGCGACGCCGAAATTGGCGGTGTAGTAGTCCGAAAGCGAGGCGCGCCCGCCCGCTTCCCGGTAATTGCGCGAGAAGCCGGCGATCCGCTCGATCTCGAAGACGCCTGCCTCCGCCTTGGCCAGCGCGGCGGGGTTGATGTCGGTGCAGTAGAACATCGTGCGGTCGGCCAGCCCCTCCTCGCGGAACAGGATGGCGAGCGAATAGAACTCCTCGCCATTGGCGCAGCCCGCCACCCAGACCTTGATCGACGGCCAGGTCCGCAAGTGCGGCACCACCTGTTCGCGGATGGCACGGAAATACTCGGGATCACGGAACATCTCGCTGACCTGGATGGTCAGGAAACCGATCAGCGCATTGAGGCTGTCGGGATCGTGGAGGATCCGGTCGAGCAGGCCCGACAAGTGCGCGCAGCCGAAATGCGACTGGGCCCGCTGCAGCCGGCGCAGCAGCGAGGCGCGCGAATAGTCGCGAAAGTCGTACTGGTAGCGCCGCCAGATTGCCTCGACGATGAGGTCGGCCTCGATGTTCTCGAGGGTTTCCTTGGGGCGCAGGGCACGGCCCCTCATCGCGGCATCCATACGCGCACCAGGCTGAGCAGCTTGTCGACGTCGAGCGGCTTCGACAGGTAGTCGTTGGCCCCGGCCTCGATGCATTCGAGGTGATCGCGCTCCATCGCCTTGGCAGTGAGCGCGATGATCGGCAGCTGGCCCCACTGTTCGTGGCGGCGGATCTCGCGGGTGCAGGCCAGCCCGTCCATTTCCGGCATCATCACGTCCATCAGCACGAGATCGACCGGCGGTCCGTCGCTGTCCGCCGCGCGCGCAAGTTCGGCCAGCGCCTCGATGCCGTTGCGGGCGATGCGCACCGAGACGCCGTGGGGTTCCAGCACCGAGGTCAGCGCGTAGACGTTGCGGATGTCGTCCTCGACGACCAGGATATGGCGCCCTTCCAGCGCCGCATCGCGGCCCAGCGAGCGGGCGAGGAGTTGCTGCTTGTCCTGCGGCAGTTCCGAGACGACCTGGTGGAGGAACAGCGTCACCTCGTCGAGCAGGCGTTCCGGGCTCTTGGCGCCCTTGACGATGATCGACTTGGAGTAGCGGCGCAGGCGCATCTCCTCCTCTTCGGAGAGTTCGCGGCCGGTATAGACGATGACCGGCGGGAAACTGACGCTTTCGTCGTGGGCAAGCCGGTCGAGCAGGTCCAGCCCCGACATGTCGGGCAGGTTGAGGTCCAGCACCATGCAGTCGAACGTGCCGTCCGCCAGCCGTTCGAGACATTCCGCCGCGCTCTGCACTTCGACCGTCTCGACATCGCGCGAGGCGAGCAGGTGGTGCACGGCATCGGCCTGGCGGGCATCGTCCTCCACCACCAGCACCCGGCGCAGGCGCTGCGCCATGCGGGCCTCGAGGCCTTCGAGCATGGTGACCAGCGTTTCGCGGGTGACCGGCTTGAACAGGTAGCCCACCGCGCCGCTGGCAAGCGCGCCATGATCGTCATGGTCGGCCGAGACGATATGCACCGGGATATGCCGCGTGCGGGTATCGCGCTTGATCCGGTCGAGCACCGAAAGGCCGGTATGGTCGGGCAGGTGCATGTCGAGGATGACCGCCTGGGGCAGGTATTGCCGGGCCAGCAGGGCCCCTTCGTCGGCGGTGGTGGCGATCAGGTACTGGAAGCCCAGTTCATGCGCGAGATCGCCGAGGATGCGGGCGAAGGCCACATCGTCCTCGACGATGAGGATGACGCGGGAATCGCCGCTGAGCGCCTCGCGGTCGTCGGGCACGGCGACCGCGCGCGGTGCGGCGACGGGCCCGGCGACGGGCGCAGCGACTGGCGGGGCAGCCGATCGGCTGGCCGAGCGGGGCAGGGCGGCGGTGTCGGCGGCGGCGAAGCGTTCGGGCACCTCGATCGCGAACGTGCTTCCCTGGCCCGGCGCGCTGACGAGCGAGATCGTCCCGCCCAGCAGACGGGCCAGTTCGCGCGAGATCGACAGGCCAAGGCCGGTGCCGCCGAACTTGCGGGCAATGCCGCCATCGGCCTGGCGGAAGGCCTCGAAGATCGCGTCCTGCTGGTTCTTGGCGATGCCGGGCCCGGTGTCGCGGACGGCAAAGACCACATGCCCGGGCTTGCCGGTACCGACGCTCAGCGCCACTTCGCCGGCGGCCGTGAACTTCACCGCGTTCGAGAGGAAGTTCTTGAGCACCTGTTCGAGACGGAGCCCGTCGGTCTCGATGTCGGCGGGTGCGCCGGGGGCGATCTCGACCGACAGGCGCAGGCCCTTTTCGGAGGCGGGGACCGCAAAGGTGTCCTCCAGCCGGCGGACGAGGGTGCTGACCGGCATCTGCGCCGGTTGCAGTTCGAGACGTCCGGCCTCGATCTTGGAAATGTCGAGGACGTCGTTGATGAGCAGCAGCAGGTCGTTGCCCGAGGACTCGATGGTCTCGGCGTAGCGGACCTGCTCGTCGGTCAGGTTGGCGCCGCGGTTGTCGGCCAGCAGGCGGGCCATGATGAGCAGCGAGTTCAGCGGCGTGCGCAGTTCGTGGCTCATGTTCGCCAGGAATTCGCTCTTGTAGCGGCTGGCCTGCTCCAGTTCCTCGGTCTGGTTTCGCAGCTGTGTCTGCGAGCGGGTCAGCTCGTCGCGCTGCGCCTCCAGCGATTGGGCCTGCTCCTCCAGCTGCGAATTGCTGCGTTCGAGTTCGGCCTGCTGCTCTTCGAGCTGGGCCTGCGACTGGAGCAGCAACTTGCTCTGCGCTTCCAGTTCGTCGTTGGTGGCGCGCAGTTCCTCGCTCTGGTTCTGGAGTTCCTCGGCCTGCTGCTGGGTTTCGGCGAGCAGCGTCTCGAGCCGGGCGCGGTACTTGGCGGCGCGCAGGGTCAGACCCACCGGCCCGGCGACGAGGTCCAGGAACGCGGCAAAGTCCTGCGGGCGGGCTTCGTCGGTATCGAGGAAACCGAGTTCGAGGACTGCGTTGACTTGCGCGTCGACGTGCGTTGCCCCCATCACCAGCCTGGCGGGGGTGCCCCGGCCCAGTGCGGAACCGAAGGCGAGATAGCCGTCGGGAACCTGTTCCACCAGTGTCGTGCGGCCATGGGCGATCACTTCGCCGAGCAGGCCGGTGCCGGGCGCGATCTCCTCGGGCACCCCGGCGTCGGCGGGGACACCCCAGGTGGCGATGCGGCGATAGCTGCCGTCGCCCTGCACGAAGATGGCGCCGGCAATCGCGCCGAAACGCTCGCCGACGAAGGCGAGGGTGCGGCTGCCGACATCGGCGAGCGGCAGGTTGCCGGCGGTGGCGCGGGCGAGTTCGGCCTCGCTGGCGCGGAGCCACTGCGCGTGCCGGGTCTCATTACGGTAGCGGATCAGCAGGTAGCCGATACCTGCCACCAGCAGGTTGGTGGTGCCTGACAACGCGCGGTTGATTAGCGCGACTTCGGGACCGAGGCCGTCGGGGGCGACGAAATAGGCGATGAATGCGCAGCCGATGCCGGCGATCGCGGCGAGCAGCGGGATGACCTTGCGCTGCGCGGCATAGGCCAGCACGGTGGGAAGCAGATAGAGCACGCTGACGCCGGTGCCGAGCGGCACCAGAATGTCCAGGGCAAGGCACAGCACGAGCGCGCCGGTAACCGCCGCTGCAATCTTGTTCTGCGGCGTGAATGCCGGGCCTGGTGTCATCGTCATACTCTGGGAGAGGAAACCGGCACGCGGCAGGACGGCGCGGCCCCCAACCCATGCGCGCGTCCGGATCAGGGCTCTAACGTATAAGTTGCCGGATCGTTCCCGGCTACAGCGCATTGATTTTGCTTGATGCGCTTTTGCCGCGATCGTGCGGCGTCCGGGCTTGCCAGTTCGCGCTTGCGCGCTAGTGAATTGATTTTGACGTTTGCATCCCCTGGCGGATCGGATGGGTTTGCAAATGGCAGAATCGAACCACCAGGCTCCCGCGCCACCATTCGATTGAGGGCAAGATCTTGAAATCCATGCTGCGCGGCGTGTTCGCCACGTCTTTCCTGATGATGAGTCTCACAACCATGTCCCATGCCGCAACACCAGCCGATGCCGCCCAGCCCGCCAGCGACCGCTGGATCTGGCTGGAGGATCTTGAGGGCAAGCCGGTGATGGACTGGGTGAAGGCGCATAATGCCGTCACCGAAAAGCGTCTCGAGGGCGATCCGCGCTACCAGACCTTCTACGATCAGGCGCTGGCCATCTCCGGCGCCAAGGATCGCATTCCCGCGCCGCATTTCCTTGGCGGGCAGATTTACAACTTCTGGCAGGACGAGCAGCACTTGCGCGGCATCTGGCGGCGCACGTCGCTGGCGGACTACCGTTCGGCCGCTCCGCGCTGGGAGACGGTGCTCGACGTCGACGCGCTGGGCAAGGCCGAAGGCAGGAGCTGGGTCTATCAGGGCTCGGACTGTCTCGAGCCGGAGCAGCGCCTGTGCCTCGTTTCCTTGTCCGACGGCGGCGAGGACGCGGTCGAGGTGCGCGAGTTCGACCTGCAGGCCCGCGCCTTCGTGCCGGGCGGTTTCCACATTCCGCGTGCCAAGCAGGGCATCGCCTGGGAAGACGCCGACCATCTGCTGGTCGCCACCGAATGGACGCCGGGCGACATGACCGGTTCGCTCTATCCCTACATCGTCAAGCGCGTCACGCGCGGCCGCCCGCTGTCCGAGGCGGTGGAGGTCTATCGCGGGCAGAAGAGCGACCTCGGCGTGTTCCCGGCGGTCCTTCACGATGCGCAGGGCCACCGCCTGGCCTATGTCTCGCGGGCGATCGACTTCTTCCACCAGCAGACCCTGGTCATGGCCGCGGACGGCAAGCTGCATGCCCTCGCCGTGCCGCAGAAGGTCGCGGTGGCGGGGCTGGTGGCGGGACAGGTGGTGTTCCGCCTCGACGAGGCCTGGGGCGATCTGCCGGCGGGTTCGGTGGCAACGGTTCCGCTGGATGAGCTGCTGGCCCGTCCCGAGGCGCTGAAGCCCCGGCTGGCCTGGAAGCCGGCCGCGCGCGAGGCGCTGGACGGCATCTCGGCCACGCGCGACCGGCTGCTGCTCTCGGTGCTGGACAACGTCAACGGGCGCCTGCTGTCGCTGGCGCCGGTGGCCGGTGGCGGCTGGAGCGAGCAGACCCTGCCGCTGCCCGACAAGATGGCGCTGAACTTCGGTTCGGCGGATTTCGGCAGCAATCTTACCTTCGCGTCGGCGGAAGGCTTCACCACGCCGAGCACGCTCTATCTGGTCGATGCCGCCGGCAGTGCTCCGGCCGAGCCGCTCAAGAGCCTGCCGCCGCGCTTCGACGCCGCCGGCCTTGTCGTCGAGCAGCGCGATGCGGTGTCGAGCGACGGCACCGCGATCCCCTATTTCCTCGTGCACCGCAAGGACATCGTGCCGGACGGCTCCACCCCGGTCCTGCTCAACGCCTATGGCGGGTTCCAGGCGAGTTCGACGCCGCATTACCTCACTACGTACGGCAAGCTGTGGCTGGAGCGCGGCGGCGCCTTTGCGCTGGCCAATATCCGCGGCGGCGGCGAGTTCGGCCCGCAGTGGCACGAGGCGGCGCTGAAGACGAAACGGCAGGTCGCCTATGACGATTTCGCCGCGGTCGCGCGCAACCTGATCGACAGCCGGATCACCTCGCCGCAGCGGCTCGGCATCATCGGCGGCTCCAACGGCGGCCTGCTGATGGGCGTGGAGATGACGCAGCACCCCGAGCTTTACGGCGCCGTCGTCATCCAGGTGCCGCTGCTCGACATGATCCGTATCGGCAAGATCGCCGCCGGCGCCAGCTGGCAGGGCGAGTATGGCGATGTCGAGGCCGATCCCGAAGTGCGCGCGTTCTGGGAGAAGACCTCGCCCTACCACGCCTTGCGCAAGGGGGTGGCATACCCCGAGCCCTACATCTTCACCACCACCCGCGACGACCGCGTCGGTCCGCAGCATGCGCGCAAGTTCGCCGCGCGCATGGAGGAGCTGGGGCTGCCCTTCTACTTCTACGAGAACACCGAGGGCGGTCACGGCTCGGGCGCCGACATCCGCCAGTCGGCCAAGACCACCGCGCTGTGGATGACCTATCTCACGCAGAAGCTGATGGATTCGCCCAGGCCCTGACACGGCCCGAGCATTGCATCCGGGCAAGGGGCCGGCCCTAACCGCGAACAGGGGCCGGCCCTAACCCCGACAGGGGCCGGCCCTAACCCCGACAGGGGCCAGCCCAAACCCCGACAGGGGCCGGGGGCGACGCGAATGTCCCGCCGGTCCTTGCCATTTTCAGGCGATTTCGGGTAAGGGGGCCGGCATTCGCAAGGACCCGGTGAGAATCCGGGTGGCTATCCCGGCCGCCGATCCGCCGGGCAACCTCCACATGGACAGCCTTTCCCAGCTCCCGCTCGCGGGCGCTGCGCCATGTGTTGCGTTTCTTGACAGGCAAAATGAACTCCAGACCCTCCCGTTTCCGGACCGAATGGTTCGCCAGCGCCGGACAGGCACGCCGTGACGTGCTGTCGGGCATCGTCGTCGCGCTTGCGCTGATCCCCGAAGCCATCGGCTTTTCCGTCATTGCCGGGGTCGATCCTCGCGTCGGCCTTTACGCCTCGGTGGCGATCGCCATCGTCATCTCGCTGCTCGGCGGTCGTCCGGCGATGATCTCGGCGGCGACCGCGGCGGTGGCGGTCGTCGTCACCCCGCTGGTGCGCGATCACGGCGTCAGCTACCTCTTTGCCGCGACCGTGCTGATGGGCCTGTTCCAGATCGCCGCCGGTCTCCTGCGGCTCGACCTGCTGATGCAGTTCGTCTCGCGCTCGGTCGTCACCGGCTTCGTCAATGCCCTGGCGATCCTGATCTTCATCGCCCAGCTGCCGCAGTTCGTTGACGTGACCTGGCATACTTACGCGATGGTCGCGGGCGGCCTGGCGATCATCTACCTGCTGCCGCGCGTGACCCGGGCGGTGCCCTCGCCCTTGGTGGCGATCCTCGTGCTGGCGGCGATCAGCATCGCGCTCGGCCTGCCGGTGCGCACGGTGGGCGACATGGGGCGCCTGCCCGAAGGCCTGCCGGGCCTGTCCCTGCCGCATGTTCCCCTGACGCTCGAGACGCTGCGGATCATCCTGCCCTATTCGTTGACGATGGCGGCGGTCGGCCTGCTGGAATCGATGATGACCGCGCAGATCGTCGACGACATGACCGACAGCGAAAGTGACAAGCGGCGCGAATGCATGGGGCAGGGCGGTGCCAATATCGCCGCAGCCCTGGTCGGCGGCATGGGCGGCTGCGCGATGATCGGGCAGTCGGTCATCAATGTCGGTTCAGGCGGGCGAACCCGCCTGTCGACGCTGGTCGCGGGCGTGTTCCTGCTGTTCCTGCTGGCGGTGCTTGGCCCGGTCGTCGGGCGTATCCCGATGCCGGCGCTGGTGGCGGTGATGATCATGGTCTCGATCGGCACGTTCAGCTGGGCCTCGATCCCCAATCTGCTGCGCCATCCGCCGACCTCGTCGGTGGTCATGGCGGCAACGGTCGCGGTGGTGGTGGCGACCCACGATCTGGCGCGCGGCGTGCTGGTGGGGGTCCTGCTTTCGGGCCTGTTCTTCGCAGGCAAGGTGCAGCGCATGTTCGCGGTTGAGCGCGAGGAAGCCGGAGACCGGGTGACCTACCGGGTCAGCGGCGAAATCTTCTTTGCATCGGTTGCCCGCTTCGCGCGGGCCTTCACGGCGGAACCGGGACGCCATGTGCGCATCGACGTGAGCGACGCGCATTTCTGGGACATCTCGGCCGTCGGCGCACTCGACAAGGTCATCGCCCGCCTGCGCCGTGATGGCTCGCAGGTTGAGGTCGCCGGTTACAACGAGGCCAGCGCCAACCTTGTCGATCGCTTCGCCCTGCACGACAAGCAGGTGGAACTGGCGGCGCATTGAGGGGCAGTTGGTGAGCGGCACCAGCCCGCTCACCCTGACGTTCAGTCCGCCGTGCCGGTCTCCTCGAGGCTGAGCACGGCGGCGTCGATCTCGCGCAGCATGGCGACAAGGCCGTCAAGCTGCGCCCGGTCGAACCGCGCGAGAATGCGGCTCTCCAGTTCGAGCGCACGCGGCGCGATGCGGGCATGGAGATCCTTGCCGTCGGCCGTCAGCGCCAGCAAGTGGGAGCGCTTGTCGCCCGGGTTGCGGCGTTTCCCGATCAGCCCGCGCGCGGTCAGGGCGATGGCGGCGCGGCTGACCGTCACCTTGTCCATGCGGGTGCGCGCGCAGATGTCCTGCTGGGTGATCTCGCCCGACTGGGCCACCCAGGACAGCACCCGCCATTCCGGAATGCCGATCCGGAACCAGGCCTGATAGGCCCCGGCGACATATTCGCTGACGAGCCCGGCGGTATAGGAAAGGCGGTAGGGAATGAAGCTGTCGAGCTGGAGCGGCGTGTCCGTCATCCGCAGATAGTATCATTTGACACCATTCTCGCAACCATGCAGGATGGTAACAAATGATACCAGATGGGAGACTCGGATGCATGGGCCCCTGGCCGACCCCGATCGCGGCATGATGACCGGTTTTGCCAATCACTTCGCGACCGAGGCGGTCGCGGGTGCCTTGCCGCAAGGCCAGAACTCGCCGCAGCAGGTGCCCTACGGCCTCTATGCCGAGCAATTGTCCGGAACCGCGTTCACCGCGCCGCGCAAGGACAACCAGCGCAGCTGGCTGTACCGCCTGCGCCCGGCGGCGCATCACCCGGCCTATCGGCCCTATGCGCGCGAGACGCTGCTGCGCACCGGTCCGTTTGGCGAGGTGCCCCCGACGCCTAATCGGCTGCGCTGGGACCCGCTGCCGATCCCGGCGCAGCCGACCGATTTTGTCGATGGGCTGGTGACGCTGTGCGGCAATGGCGATGCGGCAACCGGTGTCGGCATCGGCGTGCACCTCTACGCGGCCAACCGCTCGATGGAGCGGCGGGCATTCTACAGCGCCGATGGCGAACTGCTGATCGTCCCGCAGCAGGGGCGCCTGCGCATCGTCACCGAAATGGGCGTGATCGCGGCCGTGCCGCGGCAGATCGTGGTCATCCCGCGCGGGGTGCGGTTCAGGGTGGAGCTGCCCGATGGCGCCGCGCGGGGCTATGCTTGCGAGAATTACGGCGCGATCTTCCGCCTGCCGGATCTCGGCCCGATCGGCGCGAACGGCCTTGCCAATCCCCGCGATTTCGAGACCCCGCGGGCCGCCTTCGAGGACGACGATGCGCCCTTCGAGATCGTCCAGAAGTTCGGCGGCACGCTCTGGACCACCACGCTGTCGCATTCGCCGTTCGACGTCGTGGCATGGCACGGCAATCTGGCGCCCTATCGCTACGACCTCGGCGCGTTCAACACGATCAACACCGTGAGTTTCGACCACCCCGATCCGTCGATCTTCACGGTCCTGACCTCGCCCTCGGACACGCCGGGAACCGCCAACTGCGATTTCGTGATCTTCCCGCCGCGCTGGATGGTGGCGGAGCACACGTTCCGCCCGCCCTGGTTCCACCGCAACGTGATGAGCGAGTTCATGGGTCTCGTCCACGGCAGCTACGATGCCAAGGCGGGCGGTTTTGCGCCTGGCGGAGCCTCTCTGCACAACCCCATGTCCGGCCACGGTCCCGACCGGGCGAGTTATGAAGCCGCCATCGGCGCGGACCTGCGCCCCCACCGGATCGAGGATACCATGGCCTTCATGTTCGAGAGCCGGCACATGTTCCGGCCCACCCGTTTCGCGCTCGATACCCCGCTGTGCCAGCTCGATTACGATGACTGCTGGGCGGGCTTCCGCAAGGCGCAAGTGCCGCAGGCGAGCGGCTCCACTGGAGATGACAATACGTGACCTTCCCCCGGATCGACGAGACGCATGACGCTGCCCTGACCTGCTGGGTCGAGGGGGCGCAGGGGCATGGCGAATTCCCGGTGCAGAACCTGCCTTACGGAGTGTTTTCGCACGGCGACGCGCGGCGGCGGCTGGGCGTGGCCATCGGCGAGTGGGTGCTCGACCTGGCTGGAATCGCCGATCTCCTGCCGGTCGGGCGCGATCTGCTCGGCGCGGCCACGCTCAACGGCCTGTTTGCCCTGCCGGCAGCCGACCGGCTCGCGCTGCGCCGCATGCTGAGCGCCCTGCTGTGCGACGAAAGCAAGCGCGCGCGTGTCGCAGAGCACCTCCATCCGGCAGGCGAATGCACGCTGCACCTGCCGGCGGCGATCGGCGACTACACCGATTTCTACGTCGGCATCCACCACGCCGCCGACATCGGCAAGCTGTTCCGCCCGGACAATCCGCTGCTGCCCAACTACAAGTACGTGCCCATCGGTTATCACGGACGCGCCTCCTCGATCCGCCCTTCGGGCGTGCCGGTGCGCCGACCCTGCGGGCAGCGCAAGGCGCCCGAGGCCGCGGCGCCGACGTTCGGCCCCAGCGCAAGGCTCGATTACGAACTCGAACTGGGCGTCTGGATCGGGCCGGGCAACGCGCTGGGCGAAACCGTGCCGATCGGCGAAGCGGCCGATCACATCGCCGGGTTCTGCCTGCTCAACGACTGGTCCGCGCGCGATTTCCAGGCCTGGGAATACGTTCCGCTGGGCCCGTTCCTCGCCAAGAACTTCCAGTCGACGATCTCGCCCTGGGTGGTCACGGCCGAGGCTCTGGCGCCGTTCCGGCAGGCACAGCCGCCGCGTCCCGAAGGCGATCCGCGTCCGCTCGATTACCTCTGGGACGAGACCGATCAGGCGCATGGCGGGCTGGGGGTGGAGCTGGAGGTCTTCATCACCACGGCGGCCATGCGCGCGGCGGGGCTGGCGCCGCACCGGCTGTCGCACGGGCCGGCGAGCAACATGTACTGGACCGTGCAGCAGATGGTTACCCACCACGCCTCGAATGGGTGCAATCTGGCGCCGGGGGACCTGCTCGGCACCGGCACGATTTCCGCGCCGGTGCCGGATGGCTATGGCAGCCTGATGGAGCTGTCTCAGGGCGGCAAGGTGAAAGTTGCCCTCCCCGGCGGTGAGGAACGCACCTTCCTGGAAGATGGCGACGAGATCGTGCTGCGCGCCTGCGCCCGCCGCGAGGGTTATGCCGCGATCGGCTTCGGCGAATGCCGGGCCCGCGTCGAGCCGGCGCGGTGAGCGATCCGCGCCTGCACGGCTACTGGCGCTCGAGCGCGGCCTACCGCGTTCGTATCGCCCTGGGCCTTAAGGGTATCACCTATAGCCAGGTGACGCATGATCTGCGCAAGGGCGCGCAGGATGATCCGGCCTATCGCCGCCTTGCCCCGCAAGGGCTGGTGCCGGTGCTCGAAGCGGACGGGCTGACGTTGACGCAGAGCCCGGCGATCCTCGAATGGATCGAGGAGCGCTGGCCCGCGCCGCCCTTGCTGCCGCCCGATAGGGACGGGCGCGCCGCCGTTCGCGCGATGGCCGCACTGATCGGCTGCGACGTCCATCCGCTCAACAACCTGCGCGTCCTCAAAAAGCTGCGAAGCGACTTCTCGGCCTCGGAAAGCCAGGTAAATGGCTGGATTTCCCATTGGATGTCCGAGGGTTTTGCGGCCCTCGAAGTGCTGGTGGGGCGCTATGGCGAGGGGCTTTGCCACGGCGACCGGCCCAGCCTTGCCGACTGCTATCTGGTGCCGCAGCTCTATTCCGCCGAGCGTTTCGGGGTCGATCTGATGCCGTACCCCCGGCTTCGGGCGATCGGCGCGCGCATGGCCGCGCTTCCCGCCGTGCAGGCTGCGCACCCCTCGCGCCAGCCTGACGGCGAGGGGTGACAGCCCCCCCGTGACAGCCGCACTTACAGCCGCAAGGCCGACGCCATTTATGGCAGTTTGTTGCATTCGATTGCCGGGCCTCCGTCCGAGAGCCGTCCGCTGCGCCTATAATGCCGGAAAAGCCTGGCCGGATACGGCCTCGCCCCTCCCGTGCGATTGGACTGCTCATGCTTGGATTTCTCGACAACTGGCGGTTGCCCAGGAAGCTCTTCGCGGCTTTCTCGCTGCTCGCCGCCATGCTCGCCGCCGTTGGCTTGAATGGCTATTTCTCGACCCGCGAACTCAATGCGATTGCCCAGAACCACGTCGATCACGGCATCGCCGGCATGTCGGCGATGCCGTGATCGACGAGGTCAAAGAGACCCGGATCATCGTCTATACCTACTACGCGGCAGTCGGCACGAAGCAGGAAGAGGCCGATATTCGTGAACGCTTGGCCAAGACGCGGGCCGCGCTGGCGAAGTCGGTCGAGGAATACAAGCAGGTTGCTGATGAAGACTTCAAGGACGATGCGGAAGTCCTGAGCCAGAAGGTCGCCGCGCTCAACGATGCCAACGACCGCATGTTCGAACGCCGTGCCGCCGGCGACATGGCGGGCGCGATGGCCTTGCTCAAGGGCGATGCCCGGGCCGCCTCGCACGCGATGATCGACCAGACCGAGAAGCTCCTCAAGGAATCGCGGGCGGCCTCGAAGCGCCAGGCCGAGGCCGGGGAAGCTACGGCTACGACGGCAACCTACCTCGCCATCTTTCTGGCCGGCATGGGGCTGGCTGTGATTGTCCTGATCTGGCTGGTGATCGACCGCTCGGTCGCCGTGCCGATGGGCCGGATCTCGCGCGTCACCACCTCGCTCGCCGAAGGCGGCCATGTCGAGGTGCCCTACCGTGAACGCGGCGACGAGATCGGCGAGATCGCCGAGGCGGTCGAGCAGTTCCGCGTTGCCGCCCAGGCCCGCTCCGAGATCGACGCGCGTCATGCGCAGGAGCAGGAAGTGGTCACCACCACGCTGCGCGCCAGCCTCCAGGCGATCAGCGAGGGCGACCTCACCCAGTCGATCAAGGCCGAGTTCCCGCCCGCCTATGCCGAACTGAAGACCAACTTCAATTCGGCCGTCGGCGCCCTGCGCGAGCTCATCGGCGCGGTGACCGAAAGCACCCACGCCATCCGCACCGGCTCCAGCGAGATCGCCCAGGCCTCCGAGGACCTTGCCCGCCGCACCGAAAGCAATGCGGCGAGCCTTGAGGAAACCTCGGCGGCGATCACCCAGATGGACGGCCGCCTGCGCGCCACCGCCTCGGCGGCGGGCCGCACCGTGGAGCGGGCCGACGGCGCCATGGGCGTGGTCGAATCCGGCCGCTCGATCGCCGACGAGGCGGTCCAGGCGATGGGCCGCGTCAGCGAAAGCGCCAAGGGCATCGACTCGGTGATCGAGGGCCTCGACAAGATCGCCTTCCAGACCCGCGTGCTCGCCATGAACGCCGCCGTCGAGGCGGGCCGCGCCGGGGACGCAGGCCGCGGTTTCGCGGTCGTGGCCGACCTCGTCTCGGCGCTCGCCATGCGCTCGGAAGAGGAAGCCAAGCGTGCCCGCGAGCAGCTCACCGCCACCCAGACCGACATCGGCACCGCCGTGGAAGCGGTGCAGCGGGTCGACGGCGCCCTGCAGAACATCTCGGGCGACGTCTCCGAGGTCCACGCGCTGCTGAGCAACATCGCCACCGACAACCAGGCCCAGTCCTCGACGATCACCCAGATCAGCGCCGCGATCGGCACGATGGACCAGGCGACCCAGCAGAACGCAGCGATGGTCGAGGAGACCTCGGCCGCCGCGCGCAACCTCAACAGCGAGGTGACCTCGCTGGCCGACCGCGCGGCGATGTTCCGGGTGAGCGGCGAAGTGGCCGGCTACAAGCCGCGCGCCGCCGCGCCCGCCCCGGCGCCGCGCGCGGTGCCGGCCGCGATCACCACCAGCCAGGTCGCCCCGGTCCGCAAGGCGGCCCCCGTCGCGCTCGCCACCGGCCAGGACGACGACTGGATGGACTTCTGAGCGGCTTGCGATCCGGCGGCATCGGATCGACTGCTCGACGATCTTGATGCTGCGCACTTCATGGCCGGTCTTCCTGCAGGACCGGCCATGGCCTTCCAAGGGCTGCTCCGTTCCCCGGGGCGGCCCTTTTCATTGGGCTCGGCGATCCGTCCCGCGCAAAAAAAAAGGTGCGTGGCAGGGATAGAACGCGGGGCCTTGCGCGTTTCTCCTGAGGAGCGCGAAATGGCGTCCACGCCGGCCCGAACAGACCGATTGCGCGAACGCGTCGCGTAGACCGCGGAAACATCGGGAGAACAGCCATGAACAGGCAAGACTCGGGCAGCGAGGGCGGCAGCAGCGCGGGCGGCGCGGGCGGTCGCAAGCCGGGCGGCTATCAGGAAGGGCAGGCCGGTGCCGAGCCTACCTACCCCTTGCACCATTTCGATGCGGCGAACGGGGCCACGTTCTCGGAATTCACCAGCGAGCATTACGGCGGACGCGACTTTTCGGCGACACCGGGCGGGCTTGGCGGGGCGATCACCGGCGGCATGCACCCCAGCGACAGCTACCGGCCGACTTACGCCATGGGACACTGGATGGGGCTCGACCACGATTACGGCAGCTGGCGCGCCTATGGCGAGCATCGCGGTTTCCTGCGCCGGGCCGGTGATGAGATCGCCAGCTGGTTCGGCAATGATGCCGCCGCGCATCGCCGCGATCTCGATCACCGGGGACGCGGTCCGAGTGACTACACCCGGCCGGACGAGCGCATTCGCGAGGACGTCAACGCCATGCTGACGGCCGACCGGCGCCTCGACGCCAGCCATGTCCGGGTGAGCGTTACCGGCGGCGAAGTGACGCTGGAGGGAACCGTCGGCGACAGGGCGGACAAGCGGTGGGCGGAGGATCTGGCGGAGGCGTTCATCGGCGTGCGTCACGTCCAGAACAACCTGCGACCGGAGCGCTTGCCGGGCTGACCGCGTCGTTCCGGCCGCGCCGCCGTGTCCGGCGGCGCGGATTCGGGGTCAGCAGCTTTCGCCGGGCGGGCAGGCGGGCGGCTTGCCGCCGCCAGCCGGCGGAGGACCGCCGGGGCCGCCCGGGCGACCACGGGGGCCGCCGTCCAGTCGGCGTGCCTCGTCTTCGCTGAGGAAGCCGTCGTGATCGAGGTCGGCGGCATCGAAGCGCTTGTATTCGAGCGCGAGCAGTTCCTCCAGCGAGGCGCCGGCGTCATAATTGGTGTTGGCCTGGGCGATCGTCATGCCGTTGATCGGCTCGATCAGGCGCGAGAGCACGCGGTCCTCGGCATCCTTGCCGAGCTTGGGCATGATGCCGTTCACGACCGCGAGGCTGGACGTGTCGGCGGCGGCCGCGTCGGAACTGGCCAGCGACCCCATGGCGTGCTGCCAGGTCTGGAATTCGGCGAGGCTGATGCTGCCATTGCGGTCGGTATCGATGGCCGCGAAACGGTCGCGCACGGCTGCCTCGCGGCGCTGGTCGACGATCGCGGTCACTTCCGCGACGGTGACGATGCCGTCGCGATTGCTGTCGGCTTCCTGGAACATCGCGGTGACGACCTTGGCGATTTCCTCGCGCTTGATCGGCTTCATCGGCTTGGGCCTCGCGGGGGCGCCGCCGCCACCGCCGGGAGGGCCCCCGGCGCCGCCCGGGCCACCACCCATTCCGCCGCCCATTCCGCCACCCATTCCGCCTCCCATGTCTCCCATGCCGCCGCTTTGGGCGAACACGGGCGCGGCGGCGAGAAGCAGTACGGCGCCTAGCAGGACCTTGCGCATAGAAAGGGTTATTCCTTTGTCAGAACCGGTCCGTCGGCCGCGGAAACGGCCCCTGTAGCAGGGCCTGACCGATCGGATCGCCGATGCTGTAGTTCGCAATTCGCGCCGCCATATTTCACGAATGTTGCGGTTCGGCCGCAGGAAGGTCTGCCGACCTAGAACGTCACATGCACCTTTGTCTCGGCATTCGGCTTGCGCAGCATGGCCAGCGTCGCAGGCAATTCGTCCAGCGTGACGGTGCTGGAGATTGTCCTTTTGGGATCGACATGGCCCTTGTCGATCTGGTCCGCGATGTAGAGGAATTCGCGCATCGAATAGCCGACCGAGAATTGGATCGACGCGCACTTGTAAGAGCCCAGGGCCGGGATCACCGGGTCGGGCGCCGTACAGAAGCCGAGGCTCAGGATCCGGCCGAACGGGGCGACATGGCTCAGGGCTTTCATCAGCATCCCTTGCGCGCCGACACATTCGAGCACCACGACCGGGGCCCCGCCCAGCGCTTCGCGCAGGTCGCCCGCTTCGTTCTCGCCAAAGGCGATGAAACGGTCCGCCCCCATGTCCCGCGCCAGCGCGGCACGGCGCGGTGAGCGGGACATGACCGCGATCCGCCCGGCGCCCAGCCGGCGCGCCCAGTAGACCGCGTAAAGCGCGACGCTGCCCGCGCCCAGCACCAGCACGCTGTCGCCTGGACGGATCGCGGCAAGCTGCACGCCGTAGAGGCTGATCGCCAGCGGCTCGATCAGGGCGCCGTCGGCGAGCGACAACACCGCGGGCAGCTTGGTGGCGGCGCCTTGCGGGATCGCGGCCAGTTCCGAAAAGCCGAGCATGGCCGAGCCCTGCTTGTCCTCACACAGCACGGCATTGCCATGGGCGCGGCAACTGGTGCACCGTCCGCAGGCGAGGGAGGGCATCACGGCGATACGGTCCCCTACCCGGAGGGCGGAAACCTCGCGGCCGAGTTCGACGATCTCGCCTGCATATTCGTGGCCGAACTGCACGCCGCTGCCGTAATCCCATGCCCCGCCGCGGGTCATGGCAAGATCGGTTCCGCAGATACCGCAGCGCGAGACGCGGATCAGCACTTCGCCCGGGCCCGGGCGCGGATCGGCGAGGGTCTCGATGGTCACCGGCCCGCCGTTGCCGGGATAGATGGCCGCTCTCATCGGCCTGGCTTCACGAGGTCGTACCGCTCGATATAGGCGCGGAACGGCTCGCGCGCCTGGTCTTCGGTCATTCCGAAGTCGGCGATGTCATAGCGGTGCCGGCCGCGCGCCAGTTCGGGCCTGGCGGCAATCCGCGCCGCGAAGGCGGTGCGGGTGGCATCGGGAATGTCCATGGCGATGAACGCGTAGATCCGCTCCAGCACGGCCATCGGGTCGGCATGGAAATCGGCATGGATCACGTCGAGCACTTGCGCGGGATGCGCGCGCCGCACCCGGTCGGCCTTTTCGGTCGCCTCCGCCCACTTGGCGACCTCGCGGATCAGCATCGTCTCGCGGCGCTCCTGCAGGCGGCCTTCCTCGAACATCGGATGCAGGTTCATCAGCAGCGAGACGAGGGAAGGGAGCGCCTTGCCCGGATCGCGATGGGTCTGGATCACGCGTGCATCGGGAAAGACCGCGAAGAGCAGGTCGAGATTCTCGATATGACCGGGGTTCTTGAGCAGCCAGCGCCGGTCGGGCGCACTGCTGCCGATCAATTGCAGGCAGCGCCGGTAATGGGCGTAGGATGGCGCTTCGGACTGGCTGCGCCACCAGGCGTCGTAGCTCTGTGCCGAAGGCGCGCTGCAGGCCAGCACGTTGGAGGTGAAGCCATGCCACAGCAGCATGCAGCATTCATGCACTTCCTCGGCGGCACGGAAGTGGGCGGCGCGGCGCTGCGGGGCGGCTGCGTGCTGGGCGTCGATCCCGGCGGCCGTGCGGCGGAACTGCGGATAGTCGCTCCAGTCCTCGATGGGCGGACGCGGCATGGGGGCATCGGCAAGCCAGGTCTGCAGGCCCTGAAATCGCGGGTCGAGCGCCATCAGGCGGTGAAGCGCCGTGGTGCCGGTGCGCGGAACCCCGGTGATGACCACCGGGCTGACGACATCGTGGTCCGCGAAGCCCGGATTTTCGCGCATGGCCCGGTAGGCATGGGCGCGGCCGCGCAGGGCGCACACGATCCTGCCCCATGCCGCGCGCCGGCCTTCGGCATGGAAGCGCGGGTCGTAGTCCATTGCATGGAGGTAGGCGTCAAGGCCGGGGAGATAGTCGCCAGGGCCAAAATCATCGCTGTCGACTTCGGCGGCGACCAAAGCGTGCAGCCTGTCGCCGGCGTGGCGGAAGGCGCTGGGGGGATCGTAGCTCAGGTCCATGACGGCATGCCTTCTCACCAATGGCGGCGGGGCGCTGCCGATGCCGCCGCCTGCTCCTGTTTGCGGCCGGGATGGTTCGGTCGGGCGATAAGATGGTCAATGCTGTCTTGATGGGTGCCGGCGCCATATCCCGGGGGCGATCATGCAGGCGCGGTCCTTGCCCGGGAGCGTTTAGGCAGCGCACACTATCTATGGCGGACGCTCATGAACGGCCTCGCTGAAATGGGCAAAGGGAGTGGACCCGTGGCGCAGGAAACGGACGTACAAGCGGCTCCGGCATCGATCCTTGAATGCCTGAGCGATCTCGAAAGCGCGGTGGCCAGTCTCGGGCAGACCTGGCGGCCGGACGATCCGGCCTATCGCGCCGATCTCTACCGACAGACGATGACCAGCCTGTCCTATGCCTATTTCATGTACTTCCACGCCGATGCCGAGCATCCCGATTGGGCGCCGCTGTGGAACCCGGTCTATACGCTGCAACCCAATCCCGACGACATCTACGTGCAGAGCCCGATCCGGGGCGATCTGCGCTACCGGGTCGCGGGCAACCGGGGCACCTGCCGGATACTGTCGTTCACCACGCAGAAGGCGCTGTCCGGCACCGTCGATCACATGCCGCAGCCCGGCGGCCACAACGAGGTGGATTGCGACGATCTCGGCATCGCGCCCGGCGAGGACTTCGAGATCCTGTTCAGCGCCCGGCGCCCTGCCGACCACACCGGGCTCTGGGCGCCGATCGATCCGCAGGCTGGCGGCATGTACGTGCGCTATCGCATGTACGATTGGGAAACCGAGACCGACCCGCAGCTGACGATCGAATGCCTCGATCCGGTCCCGCCCAAGCCGCGCCTGTCGCCCGCCGAGATTGCCGGGCGCATGCGCGAGATGGCGCGTTTTCCGGGACGCAAGACCCGCCTCTACTATCCCATGCAGAACGGCGTGAAGGAGCGGGTGGGCTTCAACGTCTTCGAGCCGGTGCGCATGCCCGGGGCGCTGGTCAAGCAGGTCTACTGGCCCGCCTGTTTCCAGCTGGCCGAGGACGAGGCGCTGATCATCGAGACCGAAATTCCCGAACGCGCGCCGTACTGGAACATTCAGCTCAACGATCCGCTCTTCAACGCGCTCGAATATGTCTATCGGCTTTCCAGCACCAACGGGGCGATGGCGCGGCTTTCCTCGGACGGGCGGTTTCGCGGCGTCATCGCGCTGCGCGATCCCGGCGTTCCCAACTGGCTGGATCCGGCGGGCTATACCGAGGGCGGTATCTATGGGCGCTGGTACGATTGCAGCAGCGCGCCGACGCCGACGATCACGCGTGTGAAGCTGACGGACCTTCGCGGCTACCTGCCCAGCGACACGCCGGTCGTGACGCCTGACCAGCGGCGCGAGGAAATTGCCAGGCGCGTCCGGGCATGCCAACGCAGGCGGCGATGGTAGCCGCACGGAGCAAGAGTTTGCCGCGCAACACCGAAGCCACGAAGGGCGACAGGCCCCGGCAGAGAAGATCCCCCGCGCAGCTGCGCGAGGCGATCCTGCGCGCCGCCGAGGCGGAATACTGCGCTTTCGGATTTTCCGGGGCGACGACCGCCGCCATCGCGGCGCGTGCGCAGACCACCGAAACCCAGATCTTCCGCTATTTCGCTTCGAAGGCGGACCTGTTCCGCGAAGCCATCCAGCGGCCGCTGGACCAGCATCTGCAGGCCTTCATGGCGGCCAGTCCGGCTGCGGGCGCGGCGCCGAGGGAGCAACAGGCGCGCTCCTACATCGCCGAATTGCAGGACTTCATCCAGCAGCACCAGCGCATGTTCCTGTCGCTCATCGTGGCCGAGACCGGCAAGGACGGCGACGTGCCCGGCATGGGCGGCGTCGACGCCCTGCACGCCTACTTCGCGCGCGGGGCCGAGGTGGTGCGCCGCCGCACCGGCGGAGAGGACAAGCTGCCGCCGGAACTGATGGTGCGGATCAGCTTCGCCGCGGTGCTGGGCTGCGTGCTGTTCAAGGACTGGCTCTACCCCGATGGCATGGCGGACGACGCCGCGATCCGGGCGGCGATGACCCGCTTTGTCATGGACGGCATCTATGCCGATGCGGCCGTCTGATCCGGGCGTGGCGACAAGTCCGGCGCCGCGGCGGCAGGCTGCAGTTCCACGCGGCGGCTCACGCCGATGGCGGCGAGAAACGCCGGGTCGTGGCTCACCACCAGCAGCGCGCCGTCATAGCCGCCAAGGCCCGCTTCCAGCGCGGCGATGGCGGCGAGGTCGAGGTGGTTGGTCGGCTCGTCGAGGATCAGCAAGGGCGGCGGATGCGCGCCGCCCAGCACGCAGGCCAGCCCCGCACGCAGGGTCTGGCCGCCGCTGAGCGCCCCGACCGCCTTGTCGGCAGCCTCGGCGCGGAACTGGAACCGGGCCAGCGCGGCGCGGCAGGCGTTGTTGTCCATGCCCGGATTGAGGCGCGCGAAATTGTCCGCGATCGTCGCGCCGGGATCGAGCAGGGTCATGCCCTGGTCGAACAGCGCGAACGGCACATGGACCTCGACCGTGCCGCGTGACGGCGCGATCCGCCCTGCGAGCAGCGCGAGCAGCGTTGACTTGCCGGTGCCGTTGGGGCCGCCGAGGGCGATGCGCTCCGGCCCGGTCACGGCAAAGTCGAACTTGTCCAGCAGCGGCTGCTGCGGCGCGTAGCCGAACGTGACGCCGCGCATGTCGAGCACCCGCTGGCCGGGCAGGAGGCCGGTGGGCGCGAGCGTGACGGCGAGCGTTTCCAGCCGTTCCACGCGGGCTTCCGCCTCGGCATGGGCCTGCGCTGCAGCCTCGTGGAGCCGCGCGGCGAGGCGGGCGTTTTCACCGCCGCTCTTCTCGGCCCGGTCGCGCCGCATGCCCGCCAGGATGCGCGGCATGTCGCCCCGCGCGCCCTTGCGGCTGCCGGCGGCATCGCGCCGCTGCTGGCGTTCGCGGGCGACTTGCGCCTTGCGCTGCACGTCGCCGAGGCGGCGCTCGGCCCCCGCCAGGTCCTGTTCGGCCGCCGCAAGTTCCACCGCCTTGCGCGCGCGGTAGGCGCTCCAGTTGCCGCCATAGCGCGCCGCGCCCAGCGTGGTCAGCTCGACGATCGCATCCATGGCTTCGAGCAGTTCGCGGTCATGGCTGACGACCACCGCACCCGCGCGCCAGCCTGCCATGAGCTCGAGCACGGCGCGGCGACCGTCATGGTCGAGATTGTTGCTCGGCTCGTCGAGCAGAAGGAAATCGGGCTCGCCGAAGACCGCGCCCGCCAGCGCGGCGCGGGTGCGCTGGCCGCCCGAAAGCGCGGCCAGCCGGGTCTGCGGCGGCAGTTCCAGTCCGACCCGGCGCAGCGTCTCGTCGACACGGGTGCCCAGCGTCCAGTCCGCCTCGGACAGTTCATCGAGAGTGGCGGTGCCGGCTTCGGCACGGTCCAGCAGGGCGAGGGCGGAGGCGACGCCGAGCAGATCGGCGACGGTTTCCTGCGCGTCCACCTGCACGATCTGACGCATGGTGCCGATCGATCCGGCGCGCGTGACCCGGCCGCGGTCGGGAGTGAGGGCGCCGGTCAGGAGGTGCAGCACGGTGCTCTTGCCCACCCCGTTGCGGCCGACCACGCCGCAGCGTTCGGCGGCAAAGTCGATGGAGATCCCGGACAGGACGGGCGTGCCGTCGGGCGCGGACCAGCTGGCATTGGCCAGCGAAAGCATGGCGGGCTGCGAACGCCCGGCGGCGGGCGAAGAGGTGGGCAAGGACATGGAACTTCCTGAAAGCAAGGCGGAATGGGCATTGCGGTCAGGCAGGGATCACATCGTCTTGCGGTTCCGTTCGCTGGGTGGCCATCATGGCCGATGGGAAGCAGGCTATTAGCGCAGGACGGTCCCTGCAGGCAAGCGTCAGGTGGGCAGGCCGCCTTCGATGGCGCCGTTCATGGGTTCACGGCCTCGGCGCTTTCCGCTTCGGTTTCGCACGGCGTCTGGCCCGGCTCGCGCCGTCTGCCGACCCAGACCGCGCATCCCAGCAGCACCAGCGCCACCCCGAGCGCGATGATCGGGCGCGGATGGGCGATGAGGCAGAACGAGGTGAACCCGATCGTCATGCCGATCCACGAGGCATATTTGGCGTGACGCGGGATCGCCCGCTCCGCCCGCCAGGCGCGAAGCCCGGGGCCGAAGCGGGGATGATCGAGCAGCCAGGCTTCCAGCTTCGGCGACGAGCGGGCGAAGCAAGGCAGGGCAAGGATCATGAAATCCGTGGTCGGCAGCAGCGGGACGAAGATCCCGACCACGCCGATGCCGACCAGCGCCAGGCCCAGCACCAGCCAGGCCCAGCGGGATGCCCGCCCCCTTCGGAGCAGGTCCTGGGTGCTGCCTGGCCGCTCAGGCGAAACAGGCATCGGCAAGCGACCGGACCCGTTCAAAGGCGGCCCTGGCTCCGGCCACGGCGCGCTGTTCCTCCTCCGGCGTGAGCTCGGCCGCGTTGAGTTCGGCAACGAAGGCGCGCCAGTGCGCGGCCGGCCCTTCCGGCGCGGGCGCGAGGTGGCGGGCGCCGTGATGGTCGGAAAGTCCGATCCTGGCCACTTCCTTGCGCAGCAGCGCTGCCCCCATGTTCGACCCCTCCGCCACGTAGAGCCAGCCAAGGGCCTGGGGCAGGTCGATCGGCGTGCCGGGCGTGAAGGCCGGGGTGCCATGCCCCGTCGGCAATTGCCGGCCGAGATCGGCGAGATCCGCCTCGATGAGATCGAGGCGCTGGCGTCCGGCGAGGCCCGGCAGGATGTAGCGCATCGCCTCGCTGGCGTAGAGCGCGGCGATGTCGCGGTGGAACAGGAACTGCATTTCCAGGAACCGGCCGTAGCCCGGCAGGCTGGAGAAGGGATCGGCGGCCATGATCGCCTTGTCGAGACGATCGTGCATGTCGTGGGTCGCGGTGCGGAGCGCGTGAACGAGCGTGGGCAGCAGCGCGTTGTCGGCGGATCGGGTCATGACGGGGTGCGGGCCTTTCTGAGCGGGATACGGGGGGAAACGGGGGCGGGGCGGGGTCAGAACGAGATCAGCGCGGTCGCCTTCACGGTGCGGCCGGGCTGCGAGTAGAACAGCTGCGGGATGCTGCCGCTGTCGGGCAGGTCGAGCGCGTTGAAGTAGGTCTTGTCGAGCAGGTTGTAGACGCCGACCTGGAGCCGCAGGCCCCTGGCAAAGGCGGGCTGGATCCAGGCGCTGGCATCGATGATGCCGTAGCTCGGCGTCTTGTTGAGGTCCGACGCGGGGTTTTCGACCTTGTTGCGCGATCCGGCGACCGTTCCCGAAAGGTCGACGCCGAAGTTGTCGTGCGTATAGCCAAGTCCCAGCACTGCCCGCAGCGGCGGGATCGAGTTCAGGTGGTAGTCGTCCTGGGTGTTCTTGCCGTTCGTATAGGCCAGCGAGGCCCAGGTCCGCCAATGCTTCGAGAATTCCCAGTTGCCGCTCGCCTCGATGCCGTAGATGCGCACACGGTCGAGGTTCATGTACTTGAACACGCCGAAGGGATAGCTGCCCGACAGGCCGGCGGCGGCCGCCGTGGTCGTCACCGTGTCGATGAAGTTGCGGTATTTGTTGCGATAGTAGGCCAGGCGCAGGCCCCGGCGGGCATCGCCGTAGTGGACGCCGAATTCGTAGCCCTTGCTGGTTTCGGGTTTGAGCGCGGGCGTGCCGACGGTGACGTAGCTGCCGGTGCCGCCATAGGCGAGGTACAGCTCGGTCGCGGAAGGCGCGCGGAAGGCCTGCGCGTACTGGCCGTAGAGAGTCAGCTTCGAGATGACTTCGGCCTCGACCAGAACCTTGGGCGACCAGTGGTGGTCCGAGGAACTGGCGGGCAGGCCCTCATAGGCGGCGTTTTCGGTGTAGCTGGGCGTATCCTGCGGTGAACGGCGATAGTAGTCGTAGCGGATGCCCGGCGTCACGTGCAGCCATTGCGCCGCGCCGAAGCCGATGCGGTCCTGCAGGACGAGGCCGAGATCGGTGCCGTGCACCGTCGGCATGTCCGACTGGTTCACGTGCAGGAACGAACAGGAATAGATCGCGGCGGTGCAGTTGTCCTGCCCGGCGGCGTACTGGCTGGTATTGGTGCGATAGGCCTCGCCCGCGAGCGTGACCGCGTGGGAGACCGGGCCGGTCTGGAAGTCGGCGGTGATCGCGCCGCTGAGACCGTACATCTCGACCTCAAGGTCGCTGTCGCGGATGTACTTGCCGATCGGCGCGGTCAGGCGGTCGCCGGCGGTGTAGGTTTCGAGGTTGCTGCGCTGCCAGTAGCCGACGAGGTGCGCCTCGCGGATCGCGCCGCCGTCGCCCTGATAGTCGTAGCTGCCCGAGATGCGCTTGCGCTTGGTCTTGTTCTGGGTGTTGTAGGCGGAATAGGTCGAGCCGACCGAGGTCAGCGTGTTCTCGTCATAGTCGCGCGAGAAGATCTCGCCGGTGAGGCCGAGGCGGTGCCCGCCGGGCAGGTACTGGTGCAGTTTCACCAGCAGGTTGAGCTGGTCGTAGCTGGCCGGGTTGGCATCGGTGCGGGTCGATCCGGCGCCGCCGCTATTGCCCTGGTTCTTCGTCTCGTTGCCGTTCTGGTAGCCGCCCTGGATCAGCAGCAGCGTATCCTTGCTGCGCACGGCGGCGGCCTGGTTGATGTAGGCACTGTCGCTGGCGCTGTCATACGTGACTTTGCCCAGCCCCGCCTGGACCTTGCCGTCCACCAGCAGGTCCTCGGGATCGAGCGTGCGCAGCGCCAGCGTGCCGGCCAGGGCGCCGGTGCCGAAGAAGCTGGAATCGGCGCTCTTCACCACGTCGATGGCAGAGAGCGCGTTGAAGTCGAACAAGGCGACGCCGCCCTGCACGCCGCGCGCGCCGTCGTTGAGCCAGGGGGTGCGGATGCCGTCGATGGTGGTCAGCACCCGGTTCGCATCGAGGCCGCGAATGTTGATCGACTGGTTCTGCGGGTTGAAGTTCACCCCGGCATCGACGCGGCGGGCATAGTCCGAGAGGCTGTCGACCATGCGTTCGCGCAGGGTCTCGGCGGTCGTCGTGGTGGTGAGCACGCGGGGCTTGCCGCTGGCACTGCGCTCGGAATCAGCGGTGTCTTCGGCCTTGGCCCTGACCGGGAACGACCCGAGGCGGACGGTATCGTCCGGGCTGTCCGCGGCCTGCGCCAGCGCCGGAGCGCCGGGAAGCACGAGCATCAACGCGGCGGCGGAGGCCATACCCCGGCCAATGCCGATCGTGCTCGTTCCTGTCAGCAGCGCGGTAATCATGTTCTGGTACCGTTCACGAATGAGACGCAATAGCAATAGATGGGCGTGATCGTGCCGGACGACGGGCACGCCCCGATGGCCAACAGTGCCGAGCACAGCCTGGGCGCAGGCCGAGCGCACGCTGGGGCGCAGGCTAAGCGCAGGCTGGGCGAACATCGCGCCAGGCGAGGTTCATGGCTGGCGAGGGCGAGGCATCCGTCCGGTGCCCCTGATTCGCTCCTCTATCTCACTGCTATTGATTCGCAATAGGATATGTGAGACCAGCGCGACACCAACTTTCGCAGCCAGCGTCCACAAGGAAGGACCATCCATGCAACATGATACCCGCTACTGGTCGGCTCTGGCGTGCGCCGCGCTGGTGGCCGCCTTCATCGCCCCGCCGGCCCTGGCGCATTCACCCTATCTGCTGCCGAACGGCTTCACGCTCGCCGGGCAGGACCATGTCAGCGTCGAGGCCGCGTTCAGCGAGCATGTCTTTGTGCCCGCTATCGCCATGCAGTCCGACCTGTTCCACGTCGTCGGTCCCGATGGCGCCAGCACCCCGCTGAAACCGGTCGTGCTGCGCGATCTCACGGTGCTGGACGTGCCGACCCCGGCGCAGGGCACCTATCGCATCAGCAGCGGCGCGCGGCAGGGCCGGGTCGCCAAGGCGGCGCTGATCGACGGGGTGTGGGAATTCATCGATCCGCGCCGGCCGCTCCCCGCAGGCGTCGCGCCGGTGGACATGCAGAGCGTGACCAGGGCCGAGGCTTACGTCACCCGCGGCGCGCCGACGCAGGCCGCGCTGGCGCCGACCGGCAAGGGCATCGAGTACCGCGCGATCACCCATCCCGATACCATAAAGGCGGGCAAGCCTGCCGAATTCCAGGTGCTGTTCGATGGCAAGCCGCTCGCCGGTGCCGATGTCGAAGTGGAAGAGGCGCAGGCGGGAGACGGCGAGAATGTGCGCCTGCCGCTGATCGTCAGCGATGCGCAGGGCCGCTTTGCCATCACCGCGCCGCGTGCCGGGCTCTACTTCGCCATGACCCGCCACCGCGTGGCCGCGAGCGGCGCCGATCCGGCGCGCAGCTACACTTACGCGCTCAGCTATTCCGTCACCGAGTGAGAACGACCATGACCCAGACCATCCTGCGCCGCGTGCTTTGCCTGTCGGCGGCGCTGCTGCTGCCCTGCGCGGCCCATGCCGCCTCGCACGACCTGGCCACCTTCATCCGCGAGCAGGATCTCGACGGGGACGGCAAGGTCAGCAAGGAAGAGTTCCAGCGCGGCCGCGACGCCGAATTCGCGCGGATGGACCGCAACCGGGACGGTGTCCTCTCGCACGATGAATATGTCGGCGACTATCGCGAGCGGCTGGAGCGCGACCTGCGCGAACGCCCCGAGGGCGAGCGCGCGGAAATGCGCAGCCGCCAGCTGCGCCAGGCCGATGTCCGCTTCGGCGTGCTGGACAGCGATCACAGCGGCGGCATCACCACCGCCGAATTCGCGGCCACCGGCTGGGCCATGTTCCAGCGCCACGATACCGATCGCGACGGCTGGGTTTCCATGGCCGACGTGCCGAACCCGGACGCCTGAGGTCTTTCAGGAGGTCATTGGGGAGAAGCCGCGGCGAGGTGGGGGCACCTCGCCGCGGCCTTCCTGCATTACCAGTTGAAGCCGGCGCGGACGTAGAGATAGCGTCCGTTGAAGCCGAAGGGCGAGTAGTACGGGAAGCCCAGCACGCCGGTCGAGTTCAGTGCGGCGGGCACCTTGTGCGGGTAGACGTCGAACAGGTTGCTCGCGCCGATCGCCACTTGCGCGCCCTTGGCGGGCTGATAGCGCAGTTCCAGGTCGGTGATCGTGTGGGCGCCGGTGTTGTAGTCGTTCGCCGCCGTGGTTCCGGCCTGCAGCACGTCGCCGTAGTAGGTCGCGCGCAGCGTGGCGCCGAGCGGGCCGTTCGACCAGTCCACCGATCCCGTCACCTTCTCGCCGGGGGTGCCCTGCTCGATGGTCAGGATGCGGCTGCGGGCAAACAGCGTCGGCGCCGGATCGAGCACCGAGGTCGAGGTCGGCACCTTGGTGACCTTCACGTCGTTGACGTTGCCCGCCAGCGTCAGGTCGAAGGTGTTCTCACCCGCATGCAGGCGGTAGTGCGCCACCGCGTCGATGCCCTTGGTGGTCGAGGCGAGGCCGTTGATGAAGAAGCGCGCCGCCGAGACGTTGAAGGGGGCCAGCAGGTCGGCCACTTGCGAACTGAAGCTGGCCTGGATGTTCTCCGAAAGGCCGAGCTGGTCGCGCAGGTGGATACGGTAGCCGTCGACGGTGAGGTCGAAGCCGCCGCTGCGCACCACGAAGCCCGCCGAGAGGTTGGTGGACTTTTCCGGTTGCAGCTTCTTGCCGCCAAGCGCCACTGCGACGTCGCTGGTCGAGGGATAAGTGCCGGTCAGGATCGGCACGCCGTTCTGCACCACCGAGGAGACCGAGGTGAAGTACTGCTGCTGGAGCGAAGGCGCGCGGAAGCCGGTGGAAGCCGTGCCGCGAACCGCGAAGGCCGGGCTGAAATCGTAGCGCAGCGAGAGCTTGCCGGTTCCGGTCGAGCCGAAGTCCGAATAGTGCTCGCCGCGACCGGCCAGGCCGACCAGCAGCTTGTCGGTCACTTGCGCCTCGAGGTCGAGATAGACGCTCTGGTTGCCGCGATGCCTGCTCACTTCGTTGAGCGGCGAGAAGCCGAGGAAGCCCTGCGCGCCGGGGGCGGCGCCCGCCACCGGATTGTCGGCATAGCCGTAGGAGGCCGGCTCGCCCGCCTTGATCTCGTACCCCTCGCGCCGGGCCTCGACGCCGAAGGCCAGGTTGAGCGACTGGAACACGTCGAACTTGCGCGACACGTCCACGCCGCCGACCAGCTGGTCATAGATCAGCGCGCCGTCGTAGAAGTCGGTCTGGGATTCGTTGCCGTAGCTGTAGTTGGCCGAGTTGAGCGTGCGGAAGTCGATCCGGTTGCGGCCGTAGCTGACGTTCACGTCGACGTTCCAGTCGCCGAGGTCGCCCTTCAGGCCGAGCGCCGAATTGAGGTCCTTCGAGCGGGTGTTGATGAGCGGCAGGAAGCCGTCCGGGTAGAGTTCGGACACGGCGGCGGCGGCAGAGGGCAGGCGCGGGAAGGCGGCGCTTTCGCTTTCGCGGTGCTGGTAGCCGAGCCAGCCGTAAAGCTGCCAGTTGTCGCCCACCGAGGTGCCGGCATTGGCCCAGAGGCTGTACTGTTCCACGGCGGGATCGCCGAAGCGGCCGGTCACCCGCGAAGGGGTGACGCGCGGGTCGAAGTCGGCGCGGTTGGTGGCGTCGCGGTTCACGTATTCGCCGGAAACGGTCAGGTAGCCGTCCTCGCCGAAGCCGAAGCCCTGCCAGGCCGAGGCGGTGATCGCGCGCTCGCCGGTCACGCTGCGGCTGCCGCGCGCGGTGTCCACGTCGGTGTCGTAGAGGCCGTAGGTCACGCTGGCGCCGCCGCCGCTGCGCGCCTTGCGCAGGCGCAGGTTGACGACACCGGCGATGGCGTCCGAACCGTATTGCGCCGAGGCACCGTCGCGCAGCACCTCGATGGTCTCCAGCGCCACGGTGGGCACGGTGTTGAGGTCGACCGCGGCCGAGCCGCGCCCGACGGCGCCATTGGTGTTGAGCAGCGCGGCGGAGTGGCCGCGCACGCCGTTGATCAGCACCAGCGTGGCGTCGGGCGAGAGGCCGCGCAGGGTGGCGGGGCGGATCGCGTCGGTGCCGTCGACGGCGGACGGGCGGGGGAAATCGATGGAGGGGGCGACGGCGGCGAGCGCGGTGCCAAGCTCGGTGGTGCCCTGCTGGCGCAGGCTGTTCGCGCTCAGCACGTCGACCGGCGAGGCGCTGTCGAGACGGGAGCGCCCTGCGGCGCGGGTGCCGGTGACGATGATGTCGGCGCCGGGCTCGGCGGCGTCGCCGCTCTCGGTCGCGGTCTGGGCCAGCGCGGGGAATGGCGCCCAGACGAGGGCTGCACCCAGCGAGAGGCGGGTCAGGCTGATTTTCACGAGAAACTCCCTGTAGTCACGTTTGTGGGCCGGAAGGGGGGATTCCCGGCCGGGTACGGTGGGCTGCGTTGTCGCATGCCCGGTTGGACGCAAACGTCGGACGAAATCGTCGGACGATAACGGGGGGAAGGCGGCGTCCCGCACCATTGACGCTGACTGGCAAATGCTGGATCCGCAGCATCGTCCACTCACGCGAATTCCCCGATGACGGGAAAGTCGCGCCAGTATCCCTCGCGCTTTGTCGACCTATTTGATTGACATTATGCCGTCAAGGCGGGGAAGCGCCTGCGCGACATAGGAAATCTAGGATAAGCCCTAGCGCTGCTTCGCAGGCGGCCCGGGCGGCGCGGACAATCCTGTGCCGCCCTGCCGCCTGTATCTTCACGCCGATGGCCTGTTTGTAAGATTATGAAACGCCAGGAAATCGTCTGCTGGCAGCGCCTTCGAGTACAGCCATCCCTGGGCAAACTCGACGCCGGCATCGCGCAAGTACACTTGCTGTGCCTCGGTCTCGACGCCTTCCGCCACGATCTTGAAATTGAGGCTGTGACCCATTTCGATGATGTGCGGAATGACCAGGCTGGTTGCCGCTTGCTTGCCGATGGCACGGATGAACGACTTATCGATCTTGAGAGTGTCGAGCGGCAGCGTCTCCAGTAACGACAGGCTGGAATAACCGGTGCCGAAGTCGTCGATCGCGATGACATGTCCTGCCGCGCGTGCGCGTTCGATGGTGGCACGGGCCGCGGCGGCGTTCATGAAGCCGCGTTCGGTGGCCTCGAGCCAGATCTGTTCGCTCGCCACGTTGGCGTCAGCCAGTGTTTTGGCCAGCACGGCCAGGAAACGACCGCTCTGCATGTCGGCGGACGAGATGTTGAGGGCAATGTGCATGCCCCCGTATTCGCCCCCGGCTTCGTCTTTCCAGCGCGCAAGATCGGCGGCGACGCACGCGATCGCATGGTCGGTGAGCGCCTCGATCAGGCCGGTTTCCTCGGCCAGCGGGATGAATATTTCCGGAGATATCGAAGTCCCGTCCGGCCTGTTCCACCGCATTAGCGCTTCGGCGCCGACGCATCGGCCGGTCGATAGCTCGATGATGGGTTGGTAGAGGGTGACGAACTCGCGGTTTTTCACCGCGATGGCCAGTTCCTTGTGCGGTGAAAGGCGCTGACGCAGCGCCCAGAGGACAAGCGCGACGAGCAGCGCCGAAGTGACGAGCCCGAGCGGGATGAGATACCATAAGTCCTTTTGGGCGCGTGTATCGGCAAGCCTATGATCGCTTACCGCAAACGCGCGCAGCTTTCCCTCCTCGATCGCGGCGAACATGAACTCGCCCTGTCGCCCCGCCCCCTGGCGGCTGGCCACGCGCTCGAGGAGGTCTGCCGGCACCGGCCCGCTGACGGAAATCACCCGGCCATTGATCGAGGCGATTCCCAGCGTCATGGCGGTGTCGGTCAACACATCGATCATGCGCGCGGGATGCATGAGCGCGTCGTAATTCCCATGACTGAGCGCATTCATGGCCATGCCGTCGGAGAGCCTTGCCGGCATTTTCAGAAACAGGCCGAAGCCATCGTCCAACTGTACGTCGGGCTTGCCCATCGTGATCGGTTGATCGACGCGGCCCCAACTCGTGCAGGCGAGACGCCCGTTCCTGAAAAAGCCGATTTCCTCGACGGAGCGTGTCGCAATGGTAAGCTGGCGCATGCGGGCGATGTGCGCCGGGGAGCAATCGGACAATCCTTCCCGTTCGAGCTGCCTGATGGCGCCGCGGGCGAAGTCGAGACTCCGATCGGCACGCTTCAGAGTCCACCCGGCATATTCTTCAAGGTGGCGTTTTTCGGATTCGGCGGCGCTATGCCGCGCGTAGATGGCGATGCCTGCCAGCGGCGTGACTGCCGCCAGCACGGCGAGCAAAGAGGCAATGGCGGCAATCTTGCGGCGGCTCATGCAAATCCCACATGGATGCGTTCCTGCCCGCATCTGCAGGCTGTCAGAAGATCTATATCTTGGGATGCCGCGTGGATGGGCGGCAAGCCCGATTTCAACAACAAATTCAATCGCACAGCAGGATGGACCGACGCTGCGCGACCACCTGCAGGAAACCGCGAACGGGCTGTCCGGTGGCGTTGCGGAATGTGTCCACGCCGCCTAGTCATTAGGGAACCATGAACCAGCCCGTGATCCGTCCTTTCGTGCCCGCCGACGAACAGGGAGTCCTCGGCCTGATCCTGCCGATCCAGCAGCAGGAATTCGGCGTGGCGGTGACCGCCGAGGACCAGCCCGACTTGCGCGCGATCCCCAGCTGGTATCAGACCGGACGGGGCGGCTTTCTCGTCGCCGAGCATGAGGGCCGGATCGTCGGCACCATCGCGATGAAGGACATCGGCGATCTCGGCTCCGGCACGGACCGCAGGGGCGGCGGTGCCTTGCGCAAGATGTTCGTGGCGGCGGACTATCGCGGGCGGGAGCGGGGCGTCGCCGCCGCCTTGCTGCGCAGCCTGCTGGACGCCTCGCGGGGGAATGGGATCGGCACGGTCTACCTCGGCACGACCGACCGGTTCCTCGCCGCGCATCGCTTCTACGAGCGCAGCGGCTTCCGACCGGTCGCGGTGGAAGACCTGCCGAAGCGCTTTCCGCGCATGGCGGTGGATACGCGCTTTTATGTCATCGATCTGGGGTGAGGTGCGCCGGGGCTGCCTTGGCCGATGGGCCGAGCACCGCGGCGCCTGTCCCCCGCTGACGCGCTTACGGCTGGCCCCAGCCGAACGTACCCGAAGCGGTCAGAAAGCCGTCCTGCACGGTAAATCCACCCGGCAGATCACGCGCCAGCCAGAGCGGGCCGTCCAGGTCGACAAAGCGGCTCATGGCGGCGAGCGGCCAGGCGGCGGCGACCGAGAGGGACGAGCAGAGCATGCAGCCGGTCATCACCCCCATGCCGGCGCTGCGCGCGGCTTCGGCCAGCGCAAGCGCGCCGGTGAGGCCGCCGGACTTGTCGAGCTTGATCGTCACATAGGCGTAGCGGCTGCGCAGGCGGGCAACGTCTGCAGCGACGTGGGCGGATTCGTCGGCGGAGAGCGGGATCGGAGAATCGAAGCCTTCCAGCACGTCGTCCGCCCCGGCGGGCAGCGGCTGCTCCAGCAGTTCGAGCCGGGCCTGTGCCAGTGCCGGCAGGACCCGTTCAAGCAGGGCCATGTTCCAGCTCTCATTGGCATCGGCGATCAGCACGGCGTGGGGCACGGCGGCGCGAATTGCGGAGACGCGCTCGGCCACGTCGTGGGCGTCGAGCTTGATCTTGAGCAGGGGCCCCTCTCTGCTGTTTCCGCTGCTGCTCCCGTCTCCGTTCCCGTCTCCGGCGCCATGCTCGGCGGCAATGGCGGCGGCGCGGGCGGCCATCGCCTCGGGACGGTCGATGCCGACGGTGACAGCGGTGCGCAGCGCCGGGGGGAAGGCGCCGAAATGCGCCGAGACCGGCACGCCGGAGCGCTTGGCCTCAAGATCCCACAGCGCGCTGTCGATGGCGTTGCGGGCCGCACCCGGGGGCACGGCACCGAGCAGGGCCGTCCGTTCGATACCGGCTTCGACCAGCGGGGCGAGGGCGGCGATCTGCGCGACAATGGCGGGGGCGAATTCGCCGTAGCGGGCATTGGGAGCACCTTCGCCCCGGCCGACGTGCCCGTCCTGTTCGATGGTCACGTGAACCAGGTCGATCGCCTCGCGCGTGCCCCTCGCGATGGCGAAGGGCCGCGCGAGGGGGTAGTGCGCGATCGAGGCCGAAAGGCGGCGGATCACGCCGGGAAGCGGGCGATCAGGCGGTCGATCACGGCGTCCATGCCGGTGACGAGCGGATCGACGCAGGGCAGGCCGGTCTCGGCGGTGATCCGTGCGCGCAGATCCTGGGCGGCCGCCGCGTCGAACAGTGAGCCGTTGATCGACACGCCGATGAACTCGGCATCGGGGCTGGTCAGCCTGGCGCTGCGCAGGTTCTCCTCGATGCAGGCGGCAATGCCCGGCACCTGCATGTGGGGAAGGCCGCGCATGTGCGGGCGCGAGGGATCGTGGCACATCACCAGGGCCTGCGGCTGGGCGCCGTGGAGCAGGCCGAGCGAGACGCCCGCGAAGGAGGGATTGAACAGCGAGCCCTGTCCCTCGATCACGTCCCACACACCGTCTTCACGCGCGGGCGACAGCGCTTCGGCGGCGCCCGCGATGAAGTCGGCGATCACGCTGTCGATGACGACGCCGTCGCCGGCGATCAGCACGCCGGTCTGGCCGGTGGCGCGGAAGCGGGCGGGCACGCCGCGGGCGTTGAGGGCATCGGCGAGGTGGATCGAGGTGTACATCTTGCCGACCGCGCAATCGGTGCCCACGGTCAGGATGCGGCGGCCCGGACGCGCGGCGCCGGTGCCGACCTTGAGGCCTTCGGGGGCGGCGCGCACGTCGATCAGCCGGCGGCCCAGCGCCTCGGCCCGTTCGCGGATGCGCGGTTCGGTGGAGAGGTGCTGGTGGAGGCCCGAGACGATGTCGAGCCCGGCGTCGAGCGCGGCGAGCACATGGGGGATCATCGCTTCCTCGAGCCGGCCGCCGCTGGTGGCGATGCCGAGGACGAGCGAGCGGGCACCGGCGGCGACGGCCTCCTCCGCGGTCATGCTCGGCAGGCCGAGGGTCAGGGTGTTGTCCGCCTCGCGCAGTTCGCCGATGCAGTCCGCCCGGCGGAACGTGGCCAGCCCGCGCGAGGTCTTGATGTCGAGCGGGTTACGCTTGTCGCCGATGTAGAGGAGGAAGGGGCCGGGGATCATGGATAGTGCTTTCCGTCTGGGTGTGACGGGGCCGTAGCACGGGTGAACGCCGGGCGGGCATCGCAATCCGGCGCTCATCCATAATCTTTACTTATGGACTTGCAGGCGCTCGCGCAGATAATCGAGGAAGTCGAGTGCGAGCTGCGAGGGTGGGCGCGCCTCCAGATAGGCCGCGTGAATGGCATAGGGCTGGGGCGGGTCGAGCCTGCGCATCGCCATGCCGGGCGCCTGCATCGCCAGCGCCGTGTGCAGGTCGACGATGGTCATGCCGAGCCCCGCGCGCGCCATGGCGGCCGCCACGAAAAACGTGCGCGAGGCGCCGACCGGATCGGTCTCGATCTCGTGGCGCGCCAGTTCGTCGGCCATGGCGCGCCCTTGCGGGCCGCTGTCGGCGGTGGAGATCAGCGCGCGCCCGGCCAGCGCGGACAGCGGCAACGGATCGAGGGCATCCGGCAGGTCGGCCTCGCGGAAGCAGGCGACCATCTCCCCCTCGCCGAGACGGGAACTGGCCAGCAGGGTATCGCGCGGCGGGGTATAGCAGATGACGACGTCGGTCTCGTGCGCGCGCAGCTTGGCGGCCATGTCGTCGTGGTGGATCGTGTGCAGTTCGATCGAGACGCCGGGATGGCGCGCGAGATAGCCCGCCAGTGCTTCGGGCAGCAGTTCCATGCCGAGCGCGGGCAGGGTGGACAGCCGCAAGGTGGTGCCCCGCCCATGGCGCATGTTGCGCGCGGTGTCGCGCATCTGGCGGACCTTCTCCTGGATGGCGTCGGCCTGCTCGTAGAGGGCATGGGCATCGGCGGTCGGCACCAGGCGGCCGCGGGTGCGCTCGAACAGCGGGAAGCCGAGCACGCTTTCGGCATGGCGCAGCAGGCTGGTCACGGCGGGCTGCGATACGTGCAGCAACCGCGCGGCGGCGCTGACCGAGCCGGTGGTGTAGACGGCGTGAAAGACTTCGATGTGGCGCAGGTTCATGCCGGGGGTTTGCCGGATCGGGGCAAGGTATGTCCAGTGGCGGCTTGGGGTTGCTCGGGTACTTCCAGGTGTCGTTCTGCTAGGGTTCTGTGCGGTTCGAAATGCGCGGCCTCCCCCCTTTTCAATTGTTGCCCGATGGCACAGGATGGGCCCATGCTTCGTACTCTCTATCCGCCGGTCGAACCTTACGAGACCGGCATGTTCGATACCGGCGACGGTCACTCCCTCTATTACGAGCGCTGCGGCACGCCCGACGCGAAACCGGCGGTTTTCCTACACGGCGGGCCGGGCGGCGGCATTTCCCCGGCGCATCGCGGGCTGTTCGATCCGGCGCGCTACGACGTCCTGCTGTTCGACCAGCGCGGCTGCGGCAGGTCGCTCCCCCATGCCTCCCTCGATGCCAACACGACCTGGCATCTTGTGGATGACATCGAGCGATTCCGCGAACTCATGGGTGCGGAAAAGTGGCTGGTGTTCGGCGGTTCCTGGGGCTCGACGCTTTCGCTCGCCTATGCCCAGAAGCACCCCGAGCGGGTCAGCGAACTGGTGCTGCGCGGCATCTACATGTGCTCCAGAGCGGAGCTCGACTGGTTCTACCAGTTCGGCGTCTCGCAGATGTTCCCGGAGAAATATGAGCGCCTCGTCGCGCCGATTCCCGAGGAAGAGCGCGGCGATATCCTTCGCGCTTACCACCGCCGTCTGACAACCGGCCCCGAAGCCGAGCGGATCGAGGCGGCCCGCATCTGGAGCATGTTCGAGGGTGAGACGATCACCCTGTTGCCCGATCCCGCCAACTCGGCGCAGCATGACGATGGCCGCTTCGCGCTCGCCTTCGCGCGGCTGGAGACGCATTATTTCGTCAACGATTGCTGGCTCGAACCGGACCAGTTGCTGCGCGATGCCCAAAAGCTGGGCGCCATTCCCGGGACGATCGTCCATGGCCGCTACGATATGCCGTGCCCGGCCCATTATGCCTGGGCGCTGCACAAGGCCTGGCCGCAGGCGGACTTCCACCTGATCGAAGGGGCCGGCCACGCCTATTCGGAACCGGGCATTCTCGACCAGTTGATCCGCGCGACCGATCGTTACGCCGGCAAGGTCTGATCGTTTCGAGCGGCAGCGATCAGCCGGTCCTTGAACCATAGCATGCCCGCGTCGGTGGCGCGGGCGGCGTGGTACTGGATCATCTCGCGCATGGGCGGCATCGCCGGAAGAAACGCCGGAGCGGGCCGGATCGCCAGTGGCAGCAGTGGCGCAAAGACCCGCGCCAGTCGCTCATGCATCAGGGCGAGCAATCCCGTGCCCGGCAGCAGCCAGGGCACCAGCGAGAACGAGGGTGCCGTCACCTCGATGCGGCGGGGGTCGTCCGTGGTGAGCATGTGCCGCTCGGCAAACGAGGGCACGCCGGTGATCCGCACCGCGACATGGCCGCAGGCATAGAAACGCTCCTCCGTAAGTTCCCCGCGAAAGACCGGGTTCTCCGCCCAGCCGACCGCGACATGGCGTTCCTCGAACAGCAGTTCGCTGGGATGTTCGGGGATCAGGAATTGTTCGGGCGTCAGCTGAAAATCGAGCTTGCCGTCTTCCAGCAGTACGCCGGTTTCGCGGGTGGGCAGCACGATGTTGATGTCCACTCCCGGCGCCTCGGCCTTGAGGCGGGGCAGCAGCGGGCCGAGCAGCACGGTGGCGACATAGTCCGATGCGGCGATCTCGAAACGACGGTCTGAGGTCGCCGGATCGAACGCGGTCGCGCCCGAGATCAGTACGCGCAAGTTGCGCACCGCTTCGGAAACCATGGGCTGCAACGCGAGCGCATGGGGCGTTGCGACCATGCGCCGTCCGTGCGGCACCAGCAGCTCATCGTTGAGGGCAAGCCGCAGGCGGCCGAGCGCTGCGCTCATGGCCGATTGCGTGAGGTTCAGCCGCTGCGCCGCCCGGGTCACGTTCTGCTCCTCCAGCAGCAGTTCGAGGGCGATCAGCAGGTTGAGGTCGAATTTGTCGAGGCGCATGAGGTATCGATTCTGTTTGTGATAAACGACAAAAACAAAAAATTTGATCTGTAGCAAGCGCTGGCCCATCTCGAAGCCATGACAAGTCCGGGGACGCCGGGCGTGCGGCCCAAGCCGCGAGGGCGAGAGGAAGGCAGATGAAGGACCTCGACGTGCTGGTCGTCGGCGGCGGCATTGGCGGGCTTTCCGCCGCTATTGCGCTGCGGCGGGCAGGGCACCGGGTAACGGTGATCGAGCGCGATCCCACCTGGTCGGTCTATGGGGTGGGCATCATCCAGCAGTCGAACGTGGTGCGGGCGATGGACCAGCTTGGCGTTCTCGATGCCTTTCTGGATGCCGCCTGCGGGTTCAATGCGGTGGAGATCTACATTCCCGACGGCACCCGCGTCGCCCGGGTCCCGACGCCGACGCTGGTCGAGGGCAAGCCGTCCAATGTGGGCATCGGCCGCCGCGCCTTGCAGTCGGTGCTGGGTGGCAGTGCCCGGGAACTTGGCGCCGAAATCCGCCTGGGGGTCACGGCGGAGGCGCTGGAGCAGGATGAAAGAGGCGTTACCGCCCGCTTTTCGGACGGCAGCGAAGGGCGATACGATATCGTCGTCGGTGCGGACGGGGTCTATTCGCAGACGCGCCGGATGGTCCTGCCCGAAGCCGAGAGCCCGGAATTCACAGGGCAATCGGTCTGGCGCTACAACTTCCCGCGCGCCGAGGGGCTCGATGCCCTGCATGTCTACAATGGCCGTACCGGCGTCGGTCTGGTGCCGATGTCGGCAGACACGATGTACATGTACGCCACCACGCCGGAGCCGGGCAATCCGCGCTATCCGGTGGAGGGCCTTGCCGCCCGGATGCGCGAAAAGCTGGAGGGCACGGCACCCGCAATCCGCGAACTGGCCGAGGCGATCACCGAGGATGAAGGCGTCGTCTATCGTCCGCTCGAAGGCATGATGGTGCACGGTCCATGGCACAGCGGACGCGTGGTACTGCTCGGCGATGCCGTCCACGCGACGACGCCGCATCTGGGCCAGGGCGCGGGCATGGCGATCGAGGATGGCCTCGTGCTGGCGGAGGAACTCTGCGCCGGTGACACGCCGGAACGGGCCTTCGAAGCCTATCGCGCGCGTCGCTACGAACGCTGTCGCTACATCGTCGAGGCTTCGCTGGCGATCTGCCACGGCCAGATCGGTAAAGGCCCGCCGGTCGACAATCACAAGGCCACCGCAGAGATGTTCGCGGTGGTCAGCCAACCCATCTGATTTCGATAGTATTCAGGGATTTGCAGCCATGAGCCGAGTGACCGAAATCCGCTATGTCGGATATGGCGTCGAGGATTTCGACGCCGAACGCGCCTTCTACACGCAGGATTGGGGACTGGAGGAAGTTGCCGCTTCAGACGACTACGTCTGGTTCAAGACGCAGGGGCATGACGAACATCACGTCGTCCGCCTCCACAAGTCGGCCGCCAACCATGTCGAAGTGATCGCCTTCGCCGCCGACAGCCGCGAGGACGTGGAAGCGCTGCACGGCAAGGTCGTTGCGGCGGGCTGCAAGGTGATTTTCGCGCCGCGCGATCTCGACGCGCCGGGCGGCGGTCATGGCTTCCGCTTCTTCAGCCCCGACGGGCTGCCTTTCGAGATTTCGACGGGTGTCGAACGGCTCGGCAAGCGCGAAGTCGCGCGCTGGGAAGGCGTGCCGGTCAAGATCAGCCACATCGTCATGCACTCGCCCGATCATCAGGCGCTGGTGGCCTTCTTCACCGATGTGCTGGGCTTCAAGGTGAGCGACTGGCTGGGCGATTTCATGTGCTTCCTGCGCTGCAACGAGGCGCACCACCGCGTCGCCATCCTGCCCGGGCCGCCCTGCCTCAACCATGTCGCCTATGACATGCTTTCGGTGGACGACATGATGCGCGGCATCCACCGGCTCAAGCAGCGGGGCACCGATCTGCGCTGGGGGCCGGGACGCCACACGGCGGGCAACAACACCTTCAGTTACTTCACGACGCCTGCCGGTTTCGCGGTGGAATACACCTCGGAACTCGAGGACGTCGATTTCGAGACGCACCAGCACAGGGTCCATGTCCCTGGCCCGCAAGTGATGGACCAGTGGGGCATCGGCGTCGGCGGTCCGCAGACCATGCCGCATCCCGCGCCCGATGCGCGGCTGTTCCAGGCGGCAGACGCCTGATGCGGCGCGGGCTTCGGATAGCGGCGCTTGCTGCCTGTGCCCTTGCGCTGGTTTCGGCGCGCGGGCCGGACAGCCTGACCGAGCGCAATCGTGCGGTGGTCACTGATTTTGCCCGCCTGTTCTACACCGAACGCAACGTGCGCGCGGCGTTCGAGCGCTATGTCGCGGCGGATTATATCCAGCACAACCCGGCCATCCTTGACGGGCGGGAAGCGGCGATCGCCATGCTGGAGCCTAAGTTCTCCGCGCCGAGCGCCTCGTTCGATGTGAAGCGCATCCTCGTCGATGGCGACATGGCGATGATCCACCTCCACGGCCGCCCTTCGCCGGACAATCCCGGCGGCACGGTGGCCGATATATATCGCCTAAAGGACGGCCGGATCGTCGAGCACTGGGATGTGCTGCAGCCGATCCAGACGAAGACCGTCAATCCGCACCCCTATTTCTGATTACAGGAGCCCCCCTTGGCCCTCTTCGAATACTTTCCGAACTACATCTGGAACCTCTCGGTATCGATCGCGATGGAATCGGGCGCGCAGCTCGGTGAGATCATCGACATGTGCCAGCCGATCCGCGACGCGGCGGCGAACGGTGCCGATGCGGGCACGCCGCAATTCATGAAGGCCTGGGCGGCAATGGGCGACAAGCTGCTGGAGCTTGCCGCCGAGGATGAGGCGAAGGGGCGCAAGTTTTCCGCTTCCAACAAGTTGGAGCGCGCTTCGCTCTATCTGATCACGGCGGAGCGCATGCAGGGCCACGGCCACCCCGGCCGCAAGGAGACTTACGCGAAGGCGCGCGAGGCTTTCGATCGCTCGACGGCGCTGGGCAAACTCAACCGCGAGCGCGTGGAAATTCCGCTGGAAACCGGCACGATGCCGGCACTGTTCACGCGCGCACCCGGAGAGGGGCGCAGGCCGGTGGTGGTGTTCTGCAATGGCCTCGATAGCTGCAAGGAATTGCTCTACTGGACCCGTCTGCCGCAGGAACTGGCACGCCGGGGGATCTCCACGCTCTGTGTCGATCAGCCTGGGTCGGGCGAGGCGCTGCGCCTGCAGGGCCTGCCGGTCGATCCCCATTCGGAAAGCTGGGCGAGCAAGGCAGTGGACTGGCTCGAGCAGCAGCCGGACGTCGATCCCGCGCGCATCGGCATGACCGGCATCTCGCTCGGCGGCCACTTCGCGCCGCGCGCGGTCGCCTATGAGCCGCGCTTTGCCTCGGGTGCGGTCTGGGGTGCCAACCACAACTGGCGCGAAGTGCAGGACAAGCGCATGGCGCGCGAGGGCGAGAACCCGGTGCCGCACTATTGGGCGCACGTTCACTGGGCCTTCGGCGCCAAGGATCAGGAGGATTTCCTCGCCAGGTCCGAGGCAATGAACCTCAACGGCCACATGGATTCCATCCGGGTGCCGTTCCTCGTCACCCATGGCGCCAAGGACCGCCAGATCAGTGCGGGCTATGCCGACGATCTTTACGACCAGCTCGTGAACTCGCCGCGCCGCGAGAAGGTGATCTTCACCGACCGTGAGGGCGGCGTGGAGCATGTCGGCGCCGATAACATGGCTTACGGGCGCGACCTGATTTCCGACTGGTTCGCCGAGACGCTCGGAGGAGAAACCGCATGACACCCAGTTCTTCAAGGCGTCGTTTCGTCGATCTCTCGATCTCGCTCTGCAACGATGTTGTCAGTGATCCGCCGTTCCTGAAGCCCGAAATCACCTACCAGACCCACATGGACACGGCGGGCGAGCTGGACATGTTCTTCCCCGGTGTCACGGCGGAAGATACGCCGGACGGCGCCGGTTTCGCGGCGTCGGAATGGGTGAAGTTGACGACGCACAGTGGCACGCATCTGGACGCGCCTTACCACTTCCACCCTACCATGAACGGCAAGGACGGGGAGCCGGAGCGCTCGATCACCATCGACGAAGTGCCGCTGGAATGGTGCTTCCAGTCCGGCGTGAAGCTGGATTTTCGGCATTTCCCCGATGGCTACGTCGTGACCGCCAAGGACGTTGAGGACGAACTCGCCCGTATCGGCCACGAGCTGAAGCCGCTCGACATCGTGCTGGTCAACACGGCGGCGGGCAAGGCGCTGGGCGAGCCCAATTACGTCAATCGCGGCTGCGGCATGGGCTACGAGGCAACGATGTACCTGACGGAGCGCGGGGTGCGGGTTACCGGCACCGACGCCTGGTCGTGGGATGCGCCGTTCAGCTACACCGCCGAAAAGGTGAAGGAAACCGGCGATACTTCGCTGATCTGGGAAGGCCACAAGGCAGGCCGCGACATCGGCTACTGCCACCTTGAAAAGCTGCACAACCTCGAAGTGCTGCCCGGCCACGGCTTCACTGTCTCGTGCTTCCCGCACAAGATCAAGGGCGCCTCGGCGGGCTGGACCCGCGCGGTCGCGATCTTCGAGGACTGACATGCGCCTTGCAACGCTGGAAAACGGCCGTCCCGATGGTGAACTCGTCGTCGTCTCGGCCGATGGCGCCCGCTATCTGGCGACGGCGGGATTGAGCCTGCTTTCGGCCATGGAGGACTGGCAGGCAGCCGAACCCGACCTGCTGCGGCTGGCGGCGCTGCTGGAGGCAGGCGGCGGAGGGCGGCTCGATCCTGCGCGTCTTCGCGCGCCGATGCCGCGGTCCTGGCAATGGCTGGATGGATCGGCCTTCGGCACCCACGGCGAACTCATGCAGATCGCGTTCGGGTTGCCGCCGATCGATACCGACAGGCCGTTGATGTATCAGGGCATTTCGGATCGCTTCTATGGCCCCAGCGAACCGGTGCCGTTTGCCGATCCGGCCCACGGCATCGATTTCGAGGGCGAGTTCGGGGTGATCGTCGACCATGTGCCGATGGGGACCAGCGCGGATGAGGCACTGGGGCACATCAGGCTGGTGGTACAGATCAACGACTGGTCCCTGCGCGCCATCGCGCCGATCGAGATGAAGACCGGGTTCGGCTGGATACAGGCCAAGCCGCCTTGTTCGATGGCGCCTTTCGCGGTCACGCCCGATGCTCTGGGCACGGCATGGCGTGAAGGGCGGGTCTGCATGGATCTGCTCGTCGATCTTGATGGCAAGCGGTTCGGCGCCGCAAACGGCGCGGCGATGGATTTCGGGTTCCATGAACTCGTCGCCCACGCCGCGCTGACGCGCGATCTGGCGGCGGGCACGGTGATCGGTTCGGGCACGGTTTCGAATGCCAACTATGCCGAGGTTGGCTCCAGCTGCATTTCCGAAGTGCGCGCGATCGAGATCATCCGCGACGGCAAGCCGTCAACGCCATTCATGACATATGGCGATACCGTTCGCATGGAAGCGCGTCTGCCCGACGGGACGGCCCCGTTCGGCGCGATCGAGCAGGAGGTTTGCCGCTAGCCGGCCTTCAGGCTGCAAGTTGCCGCACCACATCGCCGATCAGGGATCGCAGCCAGCGATGGGCCGGATCGTGGCGATAGCGCACGTGCCAGGCGATCTCGACCGGGAACTGCCCTAGATCTACCGGGGCCGGAAGGACCTTGAGCCGCGGATCGTGGCGCAGCCGATTGCAGATCAGGCGCGGCAGCGTGGTGCAATAGTCGGTCACCGCGACCATTTCCGCCACGGCGAAGAAATTGGTCACCGAGATCGCCACGTCGCGCTTGAGTTGCTGCTGTGCGAGCGCCTGGAACACCCCCGCGCGGATCCTTCCGGGCGGCATGACGTTGACATGGCGGAGTTGTTCGAACTGCTCGCGCGTGATTGCCTCGCCGACCTGGGGATGACCGGCGCGCACCACGCATTCAAGGCTCTCGTCCATCAGGTGCTGGACGACGAGATTGTCCGGCGGATCGACGATGCGGCCAAGTACCATCGCGGTCGTCCCGGAAATGACGCCGGTCTCGCTCAGGTCGTTGCCGTAGGGCGTCAGGCGCAGTCTTATGCCGGGGGCAACTTGTGCCAGACGCGCGACGATGGCCGGCACCAGCACGAACTCGACATAGCCGTTGGGCGCGATCGTGAAGAGCCGTTCCGCATGCGTCGGATCGAAGTCCTGCTGGCCGAGCACGGCGTCGTCCAGGCGGGCAAGGGCGTCCGCTATTGCAGGGGCCAGTTCCAGCGCCACCGGCGTCGGTTGGATGCCGTAGCGTTCGCGGATGAACAACTGGTCCTGCAGCATGGTCCGCAGCCGCGCGAGCGCGTTCGACAGCGCGGGCTGGGTCATTCCGAGCCGCTCGGCCGCACGGGTCACGCTCCGCTCTTCCATCAAGGCGACAAAGATCGGCAGCAGATTGAGATCGTAGCGCATTTAGATATATGCTCATGAATATATCTAAAATCCAAGAAATAAAGTTCTGAAATGATCTCGGGAAGGCCATCTTGCAGGCATCGGCGGATCGCCCGCCAATTTCGAATTTTCGGAGGTTCAGATGACCAAGGGTAAGGTTCTCGTTCTCGGCTCCAACGCCACGCGGGTCGAAGTGCAAGGTGGCTACGCCGACATCGGCCAGTATCTCAACGAAACCGTTGTGCCGGTCATGGCGCTGATCGCCGCCGGCTACGAGATCGTTCTGGCAACGCCGGACGGCGGCAAGCCGACCATTGACCCGGTTTCGGATTCGCCAATGCATTTCGGTGATGACGTGGCCGCCCATGAGCGGGCCAGGGCTTTCTATGAGAGCGATCCTTCGATGAACGCGGTTCTCAGCCTGGGCGCGGTGATCGAACAGGGGCTCGACCAATTTGCGGGACTTTTTGTGCCGGGCGGGCACGCTCCGGTTGTCGATCTCATGCAGGATGCCGATGCCGGTGCGATCCTGCGTCATTTCCATCGTGCGTCCAAGCCTACCGCGCTGCTGTGCCACGGTCCGATCGCACTGATCGCGGCGATGGCGCAGGCCCCTGCATTCCGTGCGGCGCTGATCGCCGGCGATGAGGCAGGTGCCCGCAAGCTGGCGGGGGACTGGCCTTACACGGGCTACCGGATGACGATATTCTCGGCGTCGGAAGAGGCTTTTGTCGAGGAGCATGTCTTCAAGGCAAAGATGCATTTCGAGATGCCGCAGGCGCTGGGCATCGCGGGCGGTAGCGTGATCGTCACCCCGGTCGACTTCGCACCCCATGTCGTCACCGATCGTGAACTGATCACCGGTCAGAACCCGGGATCAGACCACGGTGTCGCCAAGGCCTTGATCGAGGCTCTTGGTCGCGCGAATGCATGAGCCAGTGGATGACCGGCGAAGCGCTTCGCCGGTCATCCGGACCGGCCAGCCGGACTGGCCGGCAGCAAGGACAGAAACAATGACCGATACCGTGAAGATCATGGCAATTCTCACCGCCAGGCCGGGCAGGCAGGCGGACCTGCGGGCCTTGCTCGACGGTATGGTAGCGGCCAGCCGGGACGAACCGGGCAATCTGCGTTATGACCTTTGGGTGGACCAGACCACGCCTGAACGCTTTGTGCTGGACGAACTCTATGTGGATCGCGCGGCGGTGGAGGCCCATCGGGCGAGCGCGCACTTCCAGAATTATCTGGACCGGATCAACGCGCTTGCCGATCGCAGCGCCCTGACGCTTGATCCGGTTGCGGTTGCCTGAGGGCCGGCCCGAAAAATGTCGTCGGGGCAATTTTCGACGGGGCGGAGGCTTATCGGCAGAGCAAGGATTTGACTGTCATGTTGCGGGCCCTTGGAGTAGGGCGGGTTTCTTGACGTTCGCCCCCCGGTACTCGCCCTGTACGGCCGATTTCTTCGCGTAGTGCAGGCTGGAACCCGGACGTTTCGAAATCGAGGTTACCGATGATCGTTGAAAGGGATGCAGTTTGAGCGCCGATCCCGCCAGTCTTGCCCGGCTCAGCATGAGCTTGCCTGCCGATCTTTTCCGCCAGCTTGATGCAATGGTGGAAGAGCGCGGCCTGCCCTCTCGCTCGCAATTGATTTCCGAACTGATCCGCCATGCGCTGGCTGAGCATGAGGCTCTCACCCGGCCCGAAGAGATGCTCGCCGGTACGATCACGATCGTCTATCGCGGTGACAAAGGGCGGGTACGCCAGCAACTGGCACAGAGCCAGGCCGATTACCTCAAGGAAGTGATTTCCTCGCAGCACGTCTTCCTCGAGGATGACCAGTCCCTCGAAGTCCTGCTGGTGCAGGGACCGGCGACCCGGCTCAAGGAACTGTGCGATGCGCTGCGCAGCATTCGCGGTGTTCACCAACTGCAACTGGTGACGACCACCGCGCTCCTGCCGCCTCTGCATGAGCAGGACGCGGTGCATGACGGGCCAGTCCTTGCCGCACGCGGGCACAAGGTGAAAAGCGAAGCGACGGCCTGATCGGGCAGTCCAATCTGGTCGGATGCGCGAGGGTTATTACAGAATCGCTATCACGTAATAATTTTCGATGGACAACCTTTCGAATCGCGGCAATGCTGCACTGCGAAAGGGGACCCGAGTCATGATCGTATCGATCCGCAGAATATCCAAGGCCGCATTGCTGGCGGGCGTGCTTCTTACCGCAGCCTGCTCGCAATCCGGCGAAGCGCCCAAGGCGCGCACGGAGTTCAACATCGGATGGTCGATCTACGCCGGCTGGATGCCCTGGCCCTATGCCCAGCAGGCGGGCATCGTGAAGAAGTGGGCGGACAAGTACGGCCTCAAGATCAACGTGGTCCAGGTGAACGACTACGTTGAATCGGTCAATCAATACACTGCCGGCAAGCTGGACGGCGTTACCGTCGCCAACATGGACGCCCTGACCATTCCGGCAGCGGGCGGCAAGGATACCAGCGCGATCATCGTCGGCGATTACTCCAACGGTAACGACGGTATCATGCTCAAGGGCGGCGGCGATCTGAAGTCGCTCAAGGGCAAGCAGATCAATCTGGTCGAGCTGTCGGTGTCGCACTACCTGCTCGCCCGCGGTCTCGCTTCGGCCGGAATGGCGCTCAACGACGTCAAGACCGTGAACACGGCCGACGCCGATATCGTCGGCGCCTTCGCCAGCCCCGACGTGACCGCAGCCGTCGCGTGGAACCCGCAGCTTTCGGTGATGAAGGGGCAGCTGGGCGCGAAGGAAGTGTTCAGCTCGGCCAATATTCCGGGCGAAATCCTCGATCTGCTGGCGGTGGACACCGCGACGCTGAAGGCCAATCCGAAGCTCGGCAAGGCGCTCGCCGGTATCTGGTACGAAACCGTGGCGCTGATGAAGCGCCAGGATGCCGAGGGCAAGGCGGCGCGCGCGGCCATGGCGAAGCTGGCCGGATCGACGCCTGAAGCTTTCGATGGCCAGCTTGCCACCACCTACCTCTACGCCGATCCGAAGGCCGCCGTCGCCGCAACGGAATCGCCTGCGCTCGTCACCACGATGACCCGCGTGCGCGATTTCAGCTTTTCCAAGGGGCTGTTCAAGGGCGCCGCGTCCGCCGATGCGGTGGGCATGTCCTTCCCCGGCGGCAAGACCCTTGGCGACCCGCAGCACGTGACGCTGCGCTTCGACGACAGCTTCATGAAGATGGCCGCCGAAGGCAAGCTCTGAGAGTCTCGCACTTTCGCATCCTCGAGGTGAAAAGACCGCTATGCGTTGGGTAAATCGTCAAGTCCGGCGAGGGGACCGTGTGCTTCTGGGATCGCTGCCGATCCTGCTGCTGGTCCTGGCCTACCTTGTCCTCGCGGCGAACCGCCATGCCGTGAACCCGGCGGACAAGATCCTGCCGCTGCCCTCCAGCATGGCCGAGAGCATGTCGGCGCTGATGTTCGTGCCGGATCAGCTTTCCGGGCAACTGGTGTTCTGGGCCGACACGCTCGCCAGCCTTCAGCGGCTTGGTATCGGGCTCGGCATCTCGACGCTGATGGCGCTGATGGTCGGCCTTGCGCTGGGTGTGCTTCCGCCGGTCAGGGCCACGTTCGGGCCGCTGGTGACGGGCATCGCGGTGATCCCGCCGATCGCGCTCCTGCCGATCCTGTTCATCGCGCTGGGACTGGGCGAAACGGCAAAAGTGGCGCTGATCGTCATCGGCATCGCGCCGGTCATGATCCGCGACATCGCCGCCCATGTCGCCTCGCTGCCAAGGGAGCAGATCATCAAGGCCCAGACACTGGGGGCCAGCAGCTGGCAGGTGATGATCCGCGTGGCCTTGCCGCAGGCGATGCCTCGGCTGCTCCACGCCCTGCGACTGGCGCTAGGGCCGGCGTGGGTGTTCCTCATCTCGGCCGAGGCGATCGCGTCGGACGTGGGCCTCGGCTACCGCATCTTCCTGGTTCGCCGCTATCTTTCGATGGACGTGATCATTCCCTACGTCGCCTGGATCGCGGTGCTGGCCATCGTGATGGACGTGGTGCTGACGGTCCTCAGCAAGCGGTTGTTCCCGTGGGCACACGGAGAAAACCATTGAACACGCTACTCAGTTTCAAGGACGTCTGGGTCGAGTACGGCGACAGGATCGTCATCGAGAAACTCACGCTCGACATCGAGGCCGGCTCCTTCGTTTCCATCGTCGGCCCCTCAGGTGCGGGCAAGAGCAGTTTTCTGCGCCTGATCCTCGGACAGGAAGCCCCGACCCAGGGCGAGATCCTGATGGACGGAACCCCGCTCCGTGCCGAGTGCGGGCCGGATCGCGGCATCGTCTTCCAGCGCTATTCGGTGTTTCCGCACCTGTCGGCGCTGCGCAACACGATGCTGGGCATGGAATGCGAGAAGTCGCCCATTGCCACGCGGCTGTTCGGTGCCCGTCGCCGCGCTGCCCGCGAGGAAGCGGTGGAGATGCTGAAGGCAGTCGGCCTTGGCGATAGTCTCGACCTTTATCCCGCGCAGATGTCGGGCGGCATGCAGCAACGGCTGGCCATCGCGCAGGCGCTGGTGAAGCGCCCGCGCATCCTCCTGCTCGACGAGCCGTTCGGCGCGCTCGATCCCGGCATCCGTGCGGACATGCACACGCTGATCCGCCGTTTGTGGAGCGATTACGGGCTGACCATCGTCATGGTCACCCATGACATCCGCGAGGCCTTCAGCCTCGGAACCCGGGTTCTGGCGCTCGACAAGCGTCGCCACGATCCGCACGCGCCGCACCGTTTCGGTGCCACGGCGGTCTACGACCTGCCGCTGAAGGACCGCATCGTGCATATTCCCGATGAGCGCGTCAGTATTACCATTGACTGAATAGGTAATAACTGGAAGGAGGTGCATATGAGCTCCGAATCCGCAAGCCTGGCGCGGCTCAGCATGAGCCTCCCGGCAGACCTCTTCAGACAGCTCGACACGATGGTTGCGGAACGGGGCCTGCCGTCCCGTTCGCAGCTGATCGCCGAACTGATCCGCCACGCGCTTGCCGAACACGGTTCGCTGGTTCACCCGGACGAGACGCTCGCGGGCACCATCACCCTCGTTTACCGCAGCGAAAAAGGCCGCGTGCGCCATCTGCTGTCACAGACCCAGGCCAGTTATCTGAAGGAAGTGATCTCCTCGCAGCATGTCGTACTGGAGGATGACCAGTCGCTTGAAGTTCTTCTCGTCCAGGGCCCGGCCGTGCGGCTGAAGGAACTGTGCGATGCCATCCGGCGGGTCCGCGGCGTGCAGCAGCTGGAACTCGTCACCACCACCGCTCTTCTGCCGCCGCTCCACGAGCAGGACGGCCACCCCCATTCGAACGGAGCGCACTGATGTCCGAAGTCCTCGCGAACCCGCTGGCCGCCCGCGATCATGCACGCAGCATGGAAGGCACCGTGGCCGAAAGCATGCCGGTGCTGCCCCCGGTGGCGGACGACCTGCCGATGGGCGTCACCCCCGGCGATCATGTCTGGGAAGAGACCATTGCTGCGGGCGGCTATGCCACGCGGCGGCTTTCGCGCGGCACCCGGCTGCGGCTGATCGACCTGCGCGGCGATGCCTGCGCCTCGCTGCTGGTGTTCAACGCCGAGATGCCGACCGAACGGCTCAACGTGGCCGATACCGTAAAGGTGCAGTGGAACGCCTATCTCGGCGAAGGCAAGCTGCTGCTGTCGGACATGGGCCGGGTGCTGTTCAGCATCCTCGCAGACGATGCGGGCACGCATGACACGTTCTGCGGCACCTCGAACGCGGCCACCAATGCCGCCAAGTACGGCGATGGCAGCAACAGCGGCCTTTACCCCAACGGCCGTGACCGTTTCCTGCTGGGCAGTGCGAAGCACGGCCTCGGCCGCCGCGACGTGCATCCTTGCGTGACGCTGTTCAAGGGCACGCGGATCGAGGCCGACGGCACCATCACCCCGCTCGTTGGCCCTTACGAGGCTGGCCGCAGCGTGATCCTGCGCGCCGAGATGGACGTGATCGTGGTGATCGCCAACGTGCCCCACGTGCTGGACCCGCGCGAGGACTGGTCGGTGACGCCGCTGCGCGTCTCGGCCTGGCGCGGCGCAGTGACGGGCGAGAACGATCCCGTCCGCACCGCCACGCCCGAAGGCCTGCGCGCCTTCAAGAACGTCGAAGATTACTTCCGCCGCTGAAAGGACACCGGATTATGAGCACCGATCCCCACATGTCCGGCCTTGACGGCAGCGTGATCCACGATGTCGTCGTACCGGCCCGCGCGCCCTGGCTGCACCATGTCGCGGCGGGACAGACGCTGCGCATCGTCGATCTCGAAGGCAACCAGGCCGTCGATTTCCTGCTCTATTCGGCTGAGGACGATGCCGAGCGCTACAGCGCGCAGGATACCGTCTCCGCGCAAGGCAACCTGTTCCTGCGGGCCGGCACCAGGCTGCTCTCCAATGAAGGCCGGCCGATGATGACCATTGCCGCCACTTCGGTCGAATACCACGACACTATCGGCGGTGCCTGCTCCTGCGAGTCCAACACGCTGCGCTATGGCCACCACACCAAGGCCGAGCACGCCTGCGTCGAGAACTTCCTTGAAGCCAACCTCACCGAAGGGCGCGGCAAGCGGGACATCGTCTCCAACATCAACTTCTTCATGAACGTACCGGTCGAACCGGACGGGTCGCTGGGCATCGTCGATGGAATATCGGCGCCGGGCCTGACTGTGGACCTGCGGGCGGAAATGGACGTCGTCGTCGTCGTTTCCAACTGCCCGCAGGTCAACAACCCCTGCAACGGTTTCAACCCCACCCCCGTCCGGATGATTGTCACCGCATGAGCTTCGACACGGTCCTGATCGCCAACCGAGGCGCGATCGCCACCCGCATCATCCGCACGCTGCGCCGCATGGGCCTGAAGTCCGTGGCGGTCTATTCCGAGGCGGACGAAGGCTCCAATCACGTTTCCGAGGCGGACGAGGCGGTCTGCATCGGCGGCGCCAAGGCTTCCGACAGCTACCTCAACATCCCCGCCATTCTCGCAGCGGCGAAGAAGACCGGGGCCGGGGCGATCCATCCCGGCTACGGCTTCCTGGCCGAGAATGTCGAATTTGCCGAGGCCTGTGCCGCAGCGGGGATCGTCTTCGTCGGCCCGACCACCGACAATATCCGCACGTTCGGCCTCAAGCATAGCGCCCGCGCGCTGGCCTCGGCTCATGACGTGCCGCTGGCGCCGGGCACCGACCTGCTCACCGACGAGGAAGAGGCCGTCGGCGCCGCCGCGAAGATCGGTTATCCGGTCATGCTCAAGGCCACCGCGGGCGGCGGCGGCATCGGCATGCGCGTCTGCGAGGACGAGGCGGCCCTGCGCGAAGGCTTCGCCGCCGTGAAGCGGCAGGGGCAGAGCAACTTCGGCGACGCCGGGGTCTTCCTTGAACGCTACATCGGCCGTGCGCGCCACATCGAAGTCCAGCTTTTCGGCGACGGGCAGGGCCGCGTCATGGCTCTGGGAGAGCGCGACTGCTCGCTCCAGCGTCGCAACCAGAAAGTGGTCGAGGAAGCGCCCGCACCGCTGCTGCCGGAATCCGTGCGCAGCGAATTGTTTGCCGCCGCCGTCCGTCTGGGCGAAGCCGCGAATTACCGCTCGGCCGGGACGGTGGAGTTCCTCTACGATGCCGACCGCGCCGAGTTCTTCTTCCTCGAGATGAACACCCGCCTTCAGGTCGAGCACGGCGTCACCGAAATGGTGATGGGCATCGATCTCGTCGAATGGATGGTGCGCGGCGCGGCGGGCGATTACGCCTTCCTCGACCGCGAGACGCCGAAGCCGCAGGGCCATTCGGTGCAGATGCGCCTCTATGCGGAAGACCCTTCGCTCGATTACCGTCCGACCTCGGGCACGCTGACGGCGCTGGAATTCCCCGCCGATATCCGCGTCGAGACATGGTGCTCGGCAGGCAGCACGGTCAGCGCCTGGTACGATCCGATGCTGGCTAAGCTGATCGTCCACGCACCGAGCCGCGAAGAGGCGGTCGAAGCGGCGCAGAAGGCGCTCGACGCCAGCCGTGTCGACGGGATCGAGACCAATTTGCGCTGGCTGCGCGACGTGGTGCGCACCCCCGCCTTCACCAGCGGCGAGGTCTCGACCCGCGTGCTGGACGGTGTGACCTATCACCCCAATTCGATCCGCGTGGTCAGCGGCGGCACGGCGACGACCGTGCAGGACTGGCCGGGCCGCCAGCACCTCTGGGCCGTGGGCGTACCGCCTTCGGGGCCGATGGACGATCAGTCGTTCCGCCTCGGCAACCGTCTGCTCGGCAATCCGGAAGGCACGGCCGGTCTGGAAGCGACCGTGACCGGCCCGACGCTGTCCTTCGTGGCGGCGGCGCGCATCTGCCTCATGGGTGCGGACTTCGGCGCGACGCTCGATGGCGCTGCGGTGCCGCTCGGCATTCCCACCGATGTGCAGGCGGGCCAGACGCTGGCGATGGGCCGGGCATCGAGCGGCGGCATGCGCGGCTATGTGCTGTTCGCGGGCGGGTTCGATATCGCGCCTTACCTCGGCAGCCGCAGCACCTTCGAACTCGGCCAGTTCGGCGGCCACGCCGCGCGCCGTCTGCTCGCGGGTGATACGCTGCATCTGGCGGGTGACGCCACCGCTGCGCCGCTGCCCGAAGTGGTCCTGCCCGAAATCTCGACCGATTGGACCCTGCGTGTGCTCTACGGCCCGCACGGTGCGCCGGACTTCTTCACCGGCGATGACGTCGAGACCTTCCTCGCGGCGGAATGGAAGGTCCACTACAACTCCAACCGCACCGGCGTGCGCCTGATCGGTCCCAAGCCGCGCTGGGCCCGCACCGATGGCGGCGAGGCGGGGCTTCACCCCTCGAACATCCACGACAACCCCTACGCCATCGGCGCGGTGGACTTCACCGGCGACATGCCGATCATCCTCGGGCCCGACGGTCCCTCGCTTGGCGGCTTCGTCTGCCCGTTCGTGGTGATCGCCGCTGACCGCTGGAAGATCGGCCAGCTGACGCCGGGCGACAAGCTGCGCTTCGTGCCGGTGAACATCGCGGATGCGACCGAGGCCGATGCCATGCAGCGCGGTCTTGTCGAAACCGGCGCAGTTCCGGCCTCGTCGCCGGCACGGCCGGTCGAGACGCTTTCGCCCATCCTTGCCGAAATCCCCGAAGGTCCGGGCCGTCCGCGCACGGTCTACCGCCAGCAGGGCGACCGCAACATCCTGGTCGAATACGGCCCGATCGTGCTCGACATCGAGCTGCGCATCCGCGTCCATGCGCTGATGACCGAGCTGGAGCGGCTCGCGCTGCCCGGCATCATCGACGTGGTGCCCGGTATCCGCTCGCTCCAGCTGCACTTCGACGGGCAGGCGATGGACCAGAAGGCCGCGCTCGCCATGCTGATCGCGGCGGAAGAGCGGCTGGGCGATCTGGAGGACTTCGCGATCCCTTCGCGCATCGTCCACCTGCCGCTGAGCTGGCGCGATCCGGCGACGATCGAGACGATCGAGAAGTACATGGCCACTGTGCGCGACGATGCGCCCTGGTGCCCGGACAACATCGAGTTCATTCGCCGCATCAACGGCCTTGCCGATGCCGATGCGGTGGAGAACCTGATCTTCGAGGCGAACTACCTCGTGATGGGCCTTGGCGACGTCTATCTGGGCGCACCGGTGGCCACCCCGGTCGATCCGCGTCACCGGCTGGTCACCACCAAGTACAACCCCGCCCGCACCTGGACCCCGCCCAACGTGGTGGGCATCGGCGGCGCCTACATGTGCATCTACGGCATGGAAGGGCCGGGCGGCTACCAGCTCTTCGGGCGCACGCTGCAGGTCTGGAACACGTACCGCCAGACCGACGCCTTTACCGAAGGCAAACCCTGGCTGCTGCGCTTCTTCGACCAGATCCGCTTCTATCCCGTCAGCGCCGACGAACTGGCCGACTGGCGCCGCGAATTCCCAGCGGGGCGCCGCTCGATCCGCATCGAGCCGTCCGAATTCCGCCTGGCCGACTACCGCGCCTATCTCGCCGAGAATGCCGAGGGCATCGCCGAATTCGAGGCAAAGCGACAGGCCGCCTTCGACGAGGAACGCGCCGACTGGCATCGCCGGGGCGAGTTCGATCACGCCGCCGATGCCGCCGAAGCCGAAGTGGCGGCGGAAGCGGTGATCGAGGTGCCGGACGGCTCCAATCTGGTCGAGGCGCCCTACGGCGGTGTCGTCTCGATGCTGCTCGTCTCCGCGGGCGACGTGGTGGAAGCGGGCGACAAGATCGCCGTGATCGAGGCTATGAAAATGGAATGTCCGGTGGAAAGCCCCGGCCGGGGCACGGTCGAAGTTCTCTACATGCGTGAAGGGCAGTCGCTGCAACCCGGCGCCCCGATGCTTGCGCTGAGGCAGCACGCATGAGCGGGCCAGATCGTTTGAGCGCGACGGAAATCGCCGCTGCCGTCAACGCGGGCCGCACCAGCGCGCTGGCCGTGGCCGAGGATACCCTTGCAAGGGTCGAGGCATACGATGCCGTTCAGCCGCAGATCTGGATCAGCCGCGCGGCGCGCGAGGATCTTCTCGCCGCTGCCCGCGCCATCGATGCCCGCGTGGCCGCCGGGGAAAGCCTGCCGCTGGCGGGCGTGCCCTTCGCGGTGAAGGACAATATCGATGTCGAGGGCCTCGATACCACGGCGGCCTGCCCGGACTTCGCCTATCGCCCCGATGCCTCGGCAACGGTGGTCGCGCGGCTGCTGGCAGCGGGCGCGCTCTGCATCGGCAAGACCAACCTCGATCAGTTCGCCACCGGCCTTGTCGGCACCCGCAGCCCTTACGGCATTCCGCGCAATGCCTCCAACCTTGCCTATGTCAGCGGCGGGTCAAGTTCTGGCTCGTCGGTCACCGTCGCGGCGGGGCTGGTGGCCTTTGCGCTGGGCACCGATACTGCCGGTTCGGGCCGCGTTCCCGCAGCGTTCAACCACCTGATCGGCTTCAAGCCCACCAAGGGCCGCTGGAGCACGCAAGGCCTCGTCCCGGCCTGCCGCACGCTCGACTGCATCACTGTCTTCACCGACGATACAGCCGACGCGCGGCTGGTCGACAGCGTCGTGGCGGCGTTCGACGAGGCCGATGCTTATTCGAAGCCGCTGGCCGATAAGCCGCTCGGCAGCAAGCGCATCGGCGTGCCGCGCCGCGCGCAGCGCGTGTGGTTCGGCGATGCCGAATCCGAATTCCTCTACGACCGCGCGCTGGAAAACCTCGCGCAGCTTGGCGAACTCGTCGAGATCGACCTCGCCCCGCTGCTGGAGGCCGCCCAGCTGCTTTACGGCGGTCCCTGGGTGGCCGAGCGTACCGCCGCGGTCGCGGCGCTCTTGGCGGCAAACCCCGATGCCATCGACCCGACCGTGCGCTCCATCGTCGAGCCCGGCGCGGATGTCAGCGCGGTGGAGCTGTTCAATGGCATGTACCGCCTTGCCGCGATCAAGCGTCATGCGGACCTGCTGTGGGGGGACATCGACATGATGGCCTTCCCGACCACGGGGACGACCTACCGGGTGTCCGAACTGCTGGCGGCACCGGTCGCGCTCAACAGCAATCTCGGGCTCTACACCAATTTCGTGAACCTGCTCGACATGGCCGCGCTGGCCGTGCCCGCAGGCATTCGCGCCAATGCCACGGGCTTCGGGATCACCCTGATCGGCCCTGCCGACACCGACCGCGCCCTGCTGGACGTGGCCGACGCCTACCTTTCGGTCGCGGATCTTCCGCCGCCGCCATCACTCGATCTGGAGGGAAAGATGCAGACTGTGAAACTCGCCGTCGTCGGTGCCCATCTCAAGGACATGCCGCTCCACTGGCAGCTGACCTCGCGCGATGCCAAGTTCGTCGGCGCTTTCGAGACCGCGCCCAGCTACCGCCTCTACGCCATGGCCGACAGCGTGCCGCCCAAGCCCGCGCTGATCCATAGCGAGGACGGTGCGCCGATCGCCGTCGAAGTCTACGAACTGGGCGTGGCCGAATTCGGCAGCTTCGTCGTCGAAGTGCCCGCGCCGCTCGCCATCGGCACGGTGACGCTGGCCGATGGCTCCAGCGTGAAAGGCTTCGTGGCCGAACCGCGCGCGATCACGGGGGCCGAAGACATCACCAGCCTCGGCGGCTGGCGCGCCTTCATCGCCCGCGCTGCCTGATCCTGTCGCCAAGCCCGAAGGGGGAAACATGCGCAAGTTCGGATTGATGGCTCTGGCGGCAGCCGGTGCTTTTGCGACGATTTCGGCCACCGCCCATGCTCAGCAAGAGCAGGTCATCGAGGTGCCGGGCTTCGCGGATTTCCTGGCGGTGGACGGCAAGACCGTCTGGGCCACCAATCGCGGCAAGGTCGAGCAATGGTCGCGCGACGGCAAGCTCGCCGAAGTGCCGATGACCCGCCCCTGCGGCGCCATGGCGATTGCCGAGGGCTCGCTGTGGGTGGCGGATTGCAAGGAAGGCGCGGTCAAGCGCATCGACGTGAAGACCGCCAAGCTGCTCGCGACGATCCCCACCGGCATTGCCAATCCGGCGGGCGAGTTGAACGTCGTGGCCGGGGCGGGTTCGATCTGGGTCGCCAGCGACGCGGCCGGCAGGATCGCGCGGATCGATCCTGCCACCAATGCCGTGGCGAGTTCGGTAACGGTCGATCCGGGCACCTGGTATCTCTCGTTCGGACTCGGCTCGCTCTGGGCAGTGAGCGCCACGCAGCAGACCTTGCAGCGCATCGATCCGGCCACCAACAGCGTCGTCGGCAAGGTGCCGCTGGGCAAGGAACCGGGCTTCCTGGCCGCCGGGGAAGGCGGCGTCTGGGTGCAGGAACAGGGTGACGGCACGGTCGCTCGGATCGATCCCGCCAGCGTCACCGTTACCGGCCGCATCAAGGTGGGCGCCAACCTCAAGTGGGGCGATATCGATACCGGCGGCGGCAAGGTCTGGCTGCGCACGACCGACGATCAGGTCTTTGTCGCCATCGATCCGGCGACGATGACGGTCGAAAGGCGCGCTGGCAAGGCCGCCGGCAGCGGGGCGCTGCGGTATACGGCTGAGGGGCTCTGGACCACGGCGCACGACCAGCACACGCTGACATGGTGGCCCAAGTCCGTCCTTTTCGGGAAGTAGAACAGCCCTGAAGCGGGGCTGAGCATGACCTGAGCGTCCCATTGGCGCGATTTTTGCCGAAGCGGCAATGGGATCCGGCGCAGTTTTGCAGGTTGTGGGCGGACAACCGAGCCTGCGGGGTTGCCGCCGCCCGGCTTTTGGCGCATGCGCCTGCGGGCCCCTCTGTCGGCCCCCCGAGGTTATGCGCATGGACTACCAACTTCTCATCGGCGGCACGCTTGTGCCGGGCGCTTCGACGCTTGAAGTCGTCAACCCGGCGACCGGGCGCGTCTTCGCGCAGGCGCCGCGTGCCGACGAAGCGCAGGCCGAGCAGGCCATTGCCGCTGCCCGCCGGGCATTTCCGGTCTGGGCGGCGCTGGGCTATGCCGAGCGCGGCGCATTTCTGGAGCGTCTGGCCGCCGCGATCGAGGTGCGGGCCGAGGATTTCGCGCGCATCCTGACGCTGGAGCAGGGCAAGCCGCTCGATCAGGCGCGCGGCGAAGTGGCCGCCAGTGTTTCCGCCTTCGCCTACTACGCGCAGCAGCAGCTGGAGCCGCGTGTCCTGCGGGAAACCGCGCAGGAGCGCATCGTCGAGCAGCGCTATCCGCTGGGCGTGGTCGCGGCGATCACGCCGTGGAACTACCCGTTGCTGCTGCTCGCCGTGAAGATGGCGCCGGCGCTGGTCACCGGCAATGTCCTCATCGCCAAGCCCGCCCCGTCGACCCCGCTGGCAACGCTGCTGCTGGGCGAAGTCGCCGCCTCGGTGCTGCCCGCCGGGGTGTTCCAGACCCTCACCGACGCCAACGACCTGGGCGCGCTGCTCAGCCGTCATCCCGGCGTCGCCCATGTCAGCTTCACCGGCTCCACCCCGACCGGCAGGAAAGTGCTGGCCAGCGCGGCCGACACCCTCAAGCGCTTCACGCTCGAACTCGGCGGCAACGACGCCGCGCTGGTGCTCGACGATGCCGACATCGCCACGATCGCCCCGCATATCTACTCGGGCGCGACGACCAATTCCGGCCAGGTCTGCCTTGCCATCAAGCGGGTCTATGTCCCGCGCGGCAAGGTCGATGCGCTGTGCGACGCGCTTGCCGAACTGGCCCGCGCGGCGGTGATCGGCGACGGCATGGTGCAGGGCACCACCATCGGCCCGATCCAGAACCGCACCCAGTTCGAGAAAGTGCAGGCCTACATTGCCGAGGCGCGCGAGCAGGGCACCATCGTTGCCGGCGGCGCCCCGGTTCCGGGCGAGGGCTTTTTCATCGCGCCGACCATCGTGCGCGACCTGCCCGACGATGCCCGCCTGGTGCGCGAGGAGCAGTTCGGCCCGGTCCTGCCGGTGCAGGCCTACGACGATCTCGACGCGGCGGTTGCGCAAGTCAACGCCAGCGAATACGGCCTTGCCGCCAGCATCTGGACGGGCGACGCCGAGCGCGGCCTTGCGGTCGCCTCACGGGTCGAGTGCGGCACGGTCTGGGTCAACCGTCATCTCGACCTGCCGTGGGACGTACCCTTCGGCGGGGCAAAACAATCGGGCATCGGCCGCCAGCAGGGCGTCGAGGGCATGGAGGATTTCACCCAGCCCCGCATCGTCAACATGGCGCTGGTGTGAGTAATCGGGCGTGAGTGAAAAAGTGGAACGCGTGAAGGATATCCTCGTCTTTTCCTATGGCACCCTGCGCCAGAGCGAAGTGCAGCAGGCGCTGTTCGGGCGGCTGCTCGAAGGCGAGCCGGATGCCATGGCCGGCTGGCGCAGCCGGCTGATCGAGATCACCGATCCCGACGTCATCGCCAAGAGCGGCAAGCGCTGGCACCCGATGGTCGAGCGCAGCGACGATCCCGAGGATGCCGTGGAAGGCGTGGTCTTCCGCCTCACCGCCGAGGAACTCGCCCGCGCCGACGACTACGAGGTGGACTATATCCGCCATCCGGTGACCCTGCGCTCGGGCTGGGTGGCGTTCGTCTATGGCGATCCCGTCAGCGCGCGCGGATAGGGCGGCGCCGTGATCGTCCGGCCCAAGCCCGGCCTGTGGGAAGTCGCCTTCGCACTCAGCGGGTCGATCCTGCCCCGGATCGCGGGACGGCTGGCGGTCATCGCGCTGATTGCCATCGCCGCGGTGCTTGCGGCCGAGGCGCGTCCGGGCCTGTTCGCGCAGATCAGCGCCATTCCCTTCACGCTGATCGGCATTGCCCTGTCGATCTTCATGAGCTTCCGCAACAACGCCTGCTACGACCGCTGGTGGGAAGGGCGCAAGCTCTGGGGATCGCTGGTGATTGCCTGCCGCTCGCTGGCCCGGCGCGTCTCGATCCTCGACGAGGCGGAGCGCCGCCTGGTGCTGACGGGCGCCGCCGGTTTTGCCGCAGGGCTCGCCGCGCGGCTGCGCGGAGGCGATGAACCGGCCGCCATTGCCCGCCACTGCGAGGGCGCCCCGGTGACGGCGGTGAACCCGACCGACGCCCTGCTCCACGGGATCGGCCAGCACTGCCTCACGCTGATGCGCGAGGGCCGTATCGCGCCGATCCACCATTCGCTGATCGAGGAACAACTGCACCTCATGGCCCAGGTGCAGGCGGGCTGCGAGCGCATCGCGCTGACCCCGGTGCCGTTCAGCTACTCGCTGCTGCTGCACCGCACGGCCTATATCTTCTGCCTGGCCCTGCCGTTTGCGCTGGCGGGCACGCTGGGCTGGTGGACCCTACTGCCGGTGCTGCTGGTCAGCTACACGTTCTTCGGGCTCGATGCGCTGGGCGACCAGCTGGAAGATCCGTTCGGCCTCGAACCCAACGACCTGCCGCTCGATGCCATGGCGCGGACCATCGAGCGCGAGATGCTGGCGATCCTGGGCGAGGCGGACCTGCCGCCCCCGCTCGCACCCGAAGGCGATGTCCTGCGCTGACGGCGTCAGCCGGTCGGGGCGAGCGCTGCGGCGAGGAAGGCGGCGCCGATTTCCGCGCCTTCACGGCTGATGGTGTGGCCCAGGCCCGGCAGGATCGTGCTGTCGGCCGCGATGCCGAGGGCCGAAAGCCGCGCGGCGGCATCGGTGGTTTCGGCAGGCGGGATCACCGGATCGCTGCCGCCGTGGATCAGGGCAACACGCGTTTGCGGTGATGGCTCGAGCGGCCCGGGCGACGCCAGTCGGCCCGAATAGCCCAGCAGTGCGGCCACCGGCCAGCGACCAGAGACGACCGCGTCGAGCGCCATGATGGTGCCTTGCGAAAAGCCGACCAGCGCGACGCGGTCCAGCCGGTCCTCGAAGCCCTGCGCGGCAACGATCGGGGCGATCACGCCGTCGAAGGCGGCGCGGGCCGCCTCGACACGGGCCGGGCGGTTGTCGGCGGTGACGCCGGCAAGGCTGAACCACTGCCGTCCCGCCCCGCCGCCGTCGAACGCGAAGGGCGCGTCGGGGGACACGAACCGCGCTTCGGGCAATTGCTGCCGCCAGAGCTGGCCGAGCCCGGCCAGGTCGGCGCCGTTGCTGCCGACGCCGTGGAGCAGGATGACAAGGGACGTGCTCACGATGAGGTCTGCTCCGGGGCGGTTTTCGGCGCGGTGTTCGGTGGGGGGAAGTCGGCAAGCTGCGGGCCGAGGGGCACGATCCCGTTGGGATTGAGCGCCTTGATCGAATAGTAGCCGCGCTTGATGTGATCGATGCTGACGGTTTCGCGCAGGCCGGGAAGCTCCAGCATGCGCGTCTGGTATGCCGAAAGCGCGGGATAGTCGGCGATACGGCGCAAGTTGCACTTGAACAGGCCGTGATAGGCCGCATCGAAGCGCACCAGCGTCACGAACAGGCGCAGGTCGGTTTCGGTCACCCGGCTGCCGAACAGGTAGGGACCGCCCTCGGCCAGCCGCTGTTCGAGATCCTCGAGCGCGCCGAACACGTCGCCGAAGGCTTCCTCGTAGGCCAGCTGCGTCGTCGCGAACCCGCAGCGATAGACGCCGTTGTTGAGGCGGGGATAGATCTCGTCGTTGAGGGCGTCGATCGCCTCGCGCAGGTCCGCCGGGCAGAGGTCGAACCGGTCGCTGGCGAGGGCGCCGAAGCCGGAATTGAACATGCGCAGGATGTCGGCGGATTCGTTGTTGACGATGGTATCGGTCTCGCGGTCCCACAGCACCGGAACCGTCGCGCGGCCGGTATAGCGGGGATCGGCGCGGGTGTAGATCTCGTGCATGTAGAGCGCGCCGTGGACCGGGTCGCGGTCGCTGCCGGGATAGTCGCCGAAACGCCAGCCTTCCTCGGTCAGCATCGGTTCGACCACGCTGACGCTGACCACCTCTTCCAGGCCCTTGAGCGTGCGGGCGATCAGGGTGCGCGAGGCCCAGGGGCAGATCAGCGCGACATAGAGGTGATAGCGCCCTGCCTCGGCACGGAAGCCGCCGGTGCCGGTGGGGCCCGCCGCGCCGTCGGTCGTGACCCAGTTGCGGAAGCCGGAGACCTGGCGGACAAAACCGCCCTTTTCGTCGGTGGACTGGACCGGCTGCCAGTCCGCCGTCCACTTGCCGTCGACCAGCATGGAGGATCCTTGCGATGGGAGGTGGGAGATGGGAGGCGGGAGGCGGGAGGCGGGAGGGGCCTTGGCGGTCCCTCCCGGTTCAGGCGATCAGCCGACCTTTTCGAAGGCGGCGGTGATGCGGATCTGCACTTCGTCGCTGACGGCAGGCACGTACTTGCTCACGCCGAAGTCCGAGCGCTTGAGCGTGCCGGTGGCGGCGAAGCCGATCGTGTAGGCCTTGTCCATCGGGTTGACGCCGGCGCCGCCGAAGGTGGCATCGAGCACCAGCGGCTTGCTGACGCCGTGCATCGTCACCGTGCCGGTGATGCGGGCGGTGCGGGCGCCGGTGCGCTCCACCTTCTGCGAGACGAAGCGGATGGTGGGGTAGGTGGCGGCGTCGAACCAGTCGGCGCTCACCAGCTCGGAATCGAGCGTCGCATTGGTGGTGGAGATGCGCGCGACCGGCAGCGAGACGTCCAGCTTGGCATTGCCCAGCGCCTTGGGATCGAGCGAGAGCGAGCCGGTGGCGCCGGGGATCGTGCCGAAGAAGTCGTTGAAGCCGAAGTGGTTCACCGCAAACTGGGTCAGCGTGTGGTTGCTTTCGACCTTGTAGCTGCCGGCCTCGATGGTTTCGGGGGCGACGGGGGCTGCGGCGGACAGGAATGCGGGCGCGGCCAGTACGGGAACGAGCAGGGCGAGCGAAGCGGCAAAGGGAAGGGCTTTCAAGGGGATGCTCCTGAGATGGGGTTGCCGCCGTCTATAGGCGCGCCCGATTGCCCGGATAATCCGTCTTTATGTTTCATGACTTTCAACTGAGGGTACGAAATGGAACCGGCGCGGCGCCCGCCTGCGCCGGTCCCGTTCGGCTGCGAGCTCAGGTGCCGGGCGCGGGCTTGCGGTATGTCTTGCCGTCGATGGTGGTGACAAGATCGCCGTCCAGCGGTTCGCCCAGCGGGCTGATGACAAAACCGCCGGGTTCGGTGGTCTTCTTGGTGCCGGTCTGGGCCCCGCTCGCCCGCAGGTCCGAGTGCCAGACGATCCGGGCGCGCCCGTCCTTCATGACGAGCTGTGCGCTTTCGGTGCCGTCGATCACATGGGCGCCGTCGTCGGTGAAGCCCGCGTAGCGGGCCGACACGAAGGAAATGCGCCCGCTCGCAGTCTTGCGGATCTCCACTTCGGCCTTGCCGCCCTTCCACCCGTCCATCGTGAAGCGGCCGGCCGGGGCGGACGGGTAGCGCCTCGGCATCGGATCGCCGGCCCGGTAGGGGGTTCCCCAGGGCACGGCAATGGCCCCCGGCGCCGCCTTGCGGCCAAGCGGCAGCGCGGTCCGATCGGGCAGGCGCGCAATCATGAGCCGGGTCCGCCGTCCGCCCGGTTCGCTGGAGGCCGGGCAGGGGAGCGGATTGGCGCCGCCGCAATCGGGCGAGATCACTTGCGCCTGCCAGTAGACGACGTCCGTCCCGTCGGGCGACCAGGCCGGATCGGCGCGGGCGTTCCAGTCGGGATCGCTAGCGCTGCCCGGCGCGCCGTTTCCGGCATTGAGCTGCTGCCCGCGATACGTGCCCCGGTCGCCCCAGCGGTCGATCAGGATCGGCTGGAAGAAGCGGCGCATGCCGTTGCGATAGCCATACCGCGCGCTGAGCATGACCATGCGCGTCAGTTCGTCGGTCAGTGGCGGGATGCCCTGCATGGCGCCGTAGTACATGTGGCGCTCGACGGTGCGGTTGTCGAAGACCACGAGCCACTTGTCGTCGGGTGACATCAGGATCGGATCGGCATAGCCGGGGGCCGATGTCAGCCGGTGCGAATGGCCGGATTGCAGGTCGGTGATGAACATGTCGACGTTGCCGGATTCGGGAATGCCCATGCCGACCGCGTTGCGGCCGTCGCGGGTCCAGCCCCGGGCTTCGCCGATCGCGCCCTTGACCGGGTTGTGGATCAGCACGCCCGGCCTTTTGGGATCTTCGCGAAAGGCGGCAAATTCGGGGGAGCGGCCATTGGTCAGCACCTGGACGTCGCCGAGTTCGTAGCGCGGGACCAGCGGCAGCCCGCTGCGCGGCGCGGGGTTGAAGCGCAGCGTGCCGACCAACCCGTGCTGGTCGATGTCGGGCCCCGTCGCGATCATGTGGCTCCACATCAGATGGCGGCCATCGGGATTGAGCCGCAGCTCGCGCATCGAGCCCCCGGGGCCGGAGCCGTCCGCGCTGGTGTTCCAGCGGATCGGATAGATGCGGATGCGATCGGGCGTGCAGCGCTCGTCGGCAAGCCGGTATCGTCCGCAATCGACGACGTTGGTTCCCGCGATCATTCTGGTGCCGCCGGGGAAAGCCTGGGGATGATCCAGACTCAGCCACGGTGCTCCGGCCGGCACGGTGCGTCCATGCTCGTTGGTGCTGGCCGGGTTGGCATCGCGGCGCGCCTCTGCCGGAACCCCGCAGGTGATGCATTTCCAGCCATCGCCGTTCGAAAAGACGGTGCCGTCGGTGCGGACCGCGATCACCTGCGGCCCGTCGTGGGTCGGATCCCCGGCGGCAGCGCCCGCAAACTGGACGGTGAGCAGCACGTGCCGCCCATCGCCCATGTAGGCCGGGCCTTCGACAATCCCGTCGTCGGCGGCGGTCATGCAGCCGGTCCCGCGCGGGTTGACCAGCTTCGTGCAGGCCCCCGCGGCTTCGGACGGCGCGGTGGGGGGGAGGGGGAGCGCGGAGACGGTCACCCGTTCGGGTTTGGGGGGCGCGGGCACCGCTGTGCCCGCTGCCGGTGCGGAAAATGCGCCAAGCGGCGCGAGCGCGGTGCCAAGACTGGCCAGAACGAGGGGGATGCGTGCGGATCGGGACATGACGGTTCTTCTCGAAATTGGTCCATCCGGCGGCGCAGCGACGGACGGGTGCGGGCTGGCGGGCTGGGTGCTGGGGGGCTCGCGGGAAGCGATCTGGGCGCGAAGCGGTCAGCCCAAGCGGGCAAGCACTTGCGGCAGTTCGGCAACCGTGAGGATGCCCGGCCGCGCGGCGCAGATCGCGGCAATCGCATTGACCGGGCGGTGGGCTGTCAGGTTGGGCAGCGTGGCCTGCCGTTCGGCGGGCGGGATCGGAAAACCGATGCTGATGTCGAGCGGCGTGTCACCTTCCACCGTCACCCGCCAGCCGTCGCTGCGCAGATCCCAGGCCGGTTCGAGCCGCTCGGTCACGAACCAGTTGCAGCGGAACCGCAGGACCGGTCTGCCTTCGCGCAGGCCGGTCGTCACCATCCTCTGGCCGGCCACCGAGCCTGCCGGAATGGTGGTCTTGTGGAGCAGCACCGGTTCCGCCGCGAGGGCGACTTCGCCGGAGACCTCGAAACGGTCGATGTCGATGCCCACCGCCTCTGCAAGCGCGCTCAGCGCATGGTTGAACACCGAATCGCGTTCTTGGAAGGGGCGCTCGGCAAAAGCCTCGGGACTATCGCCGAAGCCCATGATGCCCAGTAGCATTTCCTCCGAACAGCCGTCGATGCAGTTGGCGAATTCGTCGATGGTGAGAAGGTCCAGCCGCCGCGCCAGTGACAGCAGCACCAGGGGCAAGGCCTCGGTGATGAAGCCGGGGCTGCTGCCGGAACTGTGCAGGGTGGCACCGCCCGCCGCGCAGGCGGACTCGATGCGGGCGCGGATCGCCGGGTCCATGCTGGCGGGATGGAAGAACTCGGCCCGCGTCGTCGCGATGTTGATGCCGTTTTCCAGCAAGGCGCAGACATCGTTGAAGTCGGTCTGCTCGGGCATGTAGAGCACGCAGTCCGGCTTCAGCGCCAGGACCGCGGCAAGGTCGCGCACCGCGGTGACCCCGGTTTCGGGCAGTCCGCACAGCGTACCGGCATCCTGGCCTTCCTTGGCAGGCGAGTAGACCTTGACCCCGACCAGTTCCAGGCCGGGGTGGGTGAGGACCGCGCGCATGGCCGCGGCGCCGACGGTTCCGGTGGCCCATTGCACGACGCGCAGTTTCTGCGCCGATGACGGCTGGTTCATGACATCTCTCCAAGGATGGATGCAGGGCGCGAGAACGCGCCCGGGGCTGCCTGCGGGGCCCTTATCCGATGAACATGCCGCCATTGACGGCAAGGACCTGGCCGGTGACGTAGCTGGCGCCGTCCGAGGCGAGATATTCGCAGGCCGCCGCGATGTCGTCCGGGGTGCCGGGACGCGGGATCGGGATGTGCTGGGAGATGATTTCCAGCGGCGGGAAGGTTCCGGCCGCGATCCCGGCTTCGGCCATGGGCGTTGCCACCACCGAGGGGGGGATGGTGTTCACAGTGATGCCGCTGGCGGCAAATTCGCGGGCCAGCGAGCGGGTCAGGCCGATCACCCCGGCCTTGGCGGCGGCATAGTGGGCGCGGTCCGCGGCGCCGGATTGGCCTGCCTGCGACGAGATGGTGATGATGCGTCCCCAGCTTGCCGCGACCATGTCCGGCAGGGCGGCCTGCACGGTGTTGAACACGCCGGTCAGGTTGATGTCGATCATGCGCTGCCAGGTCTGCGCGGTGACGTCGAGGAAGCCGATGCCCTCGGAAATCCCGGCATTGGCGACCACGATCGCGATCGGGCCGAGCTCTTCGCGGATGGCGGCATAGGCCGCCTCCACGCTGGCGCGGTCGGCCACGTCGACCTTGCGGGCAAGGATGCGTGCACCTTGCGCCCGCAGCGCCGCGCTTTCGCGTTCCAGCGCTTCGTCCTGAACGTCGAGCATGGCGACCGGATGGCCCTTGGCGGCAAACAGTCGCGACACGCCGAGACCGATGCCCGATGCCCCGCCGGTGACGACGACGACACGATTGGAACCCATATCTTCTCTCCCGTTGGGCGCTCGGCAAAATGGGGCCGGCGCCTTTTCATGTGCGGCGGATCCTGTTCGGTCACGCCAGTTTGTGCGATAATGTGGCGCACAACTTGCCAGCTGTCCAGCCTGGATATAGGCAAGCCAGCGAGGGGATCCGCGCGCCGCGATTCGACATTGCGGCGATGGCCGGGGCCCGAGAACAACAGGAGAAATGGGGATGCCAGTGCCAGACGTTTCGGATCGCTCGCTCGATCAGCTGATCTCGCTGAAGGGCCGGGGCGCGGTTGTCACCGGGGCGGCGTGGGGGCTGGGCAAGGCCGCGGCGCGGCGGCTTGCCGAAGCCGGCGCGTCGGTGCTGATCGCCGATATCGATGAAGAGGCCGCCGCCGCCACGGCCCGCGAACTGGCCGAGCGTTTCGGCGTCGATGTCGTCTCGATCCGCCTCGACGCCGGTGATCCGGCGTCGATCGTGGCAGCCGCCGACCTTGCCGAGAGCCGCTTCGGCACGCTCGACATCTGGGTCAACAATGCCGGGATCCCGTCGTTTCAGCCGCTGCTCGACCTCGACGTCGAGGAGTTCGATACCGTCCTGGCGATCAATCTGCGCGGCACCTTTGTCGGCGCCAGGGAAGCGGCGGGGCGGATGATCGCGCGGGGGCAGGGCGGGGTGATCGTCAATGTCGCCTCGCTGGCCGGCGTGCGCGGCATTTCCGAAGGGCAGGCTGCCTATTGCAGTTCGAAGCACGGCGTTGTCGGCCTGACCAAGCAGCTGGCGATCGAACTGGGCGGGCACGGCATCCGCGTGCTGGGGGTCGCTCCGGGTTTCTCGCTCACCGAGAAGACCATGTTCATCGCCGAATGGGACGAGGAAACCATCCGGAACTGCCCGATCCCCGGCATCGGCGGCAGCCGCGTCGGACGGGTCGGGGTGGCCGACGACATTGCCCGGGCAATCCTGTTCTGCGCCTCGGACATGGCGATGTTCATGACCGGCAGCACTTTGCTGCTCGAAGGCGGAATGGCGGCCTGACGGTTGGCGGGGGCGCGCCTGGGGGGGCGCCTGAGGGCGCGCCTGGGACAATGCTCCCGGGCGGCCTCTAGACGCCTGTACCCGGGCGCAGGAAACGGGCCCGCGTGGCGGCGACCGACTGGCGCGCGGCGGCGACGGCCTGCTCCTCTACCGCGAAGAGCAGGTGCTGGAGCACCGCATCGAGGTGCGCGTGCATGGCCGCGCGGGCGGCGGCCGGATCGCGCTGCTGCAGCGCGGCGAGGATGGCGCGGTGCTCCGCCACCACCGGTTTGACGTTGGCGGTGCGCGCCTGTTCGAGCAGCAGGCGGCATTCCGGCGAAGTGGAGCGCAAGGTCCAGAGCTGTTCGACGGTCCGGACGATGGCACTGTTCCTGCCGGCGCGGGCGATCGTCATGTGGAAGGCCTGGTCCGCATTCTCGCCGCCGCGCGCATCGGCGTTCTCCAGCGCGATCGCGGCGACGAGCTGCTCCAGTCGCCGGAGTTCCTCGTCGGTGATGTGGCGGGCGGCCAGAGCCGCGGCCTCGCCTTCGATCAGCAGCCGCGCCTCGATGAGTTCGAAGGGGCTGACGGTGAACTCGGGCTCGCGGTCGACGTCGCCGGGCAGCCGGATCACGAACGTGCCCGCCCCCAGGCGCGCCTCGACCAGGCCCAGCACTTCCATCGCCAGCATCGCCTCGCGCACGACCGGCCTGCTCACGCCCATGCCGGCCGCGATGTCGCGTTCCGCGGGCATGCGATCGCCCACCGCATAGGTGCCGGACTGGAGTTCGGCGATCAGCGCCTTCACCACCCGGCGGTAGAGCCTGCCCTCCTCGTCGCCTGCCGCATCCAGCCCGATGAGCGGCTTTGCACCCGCGATACCTGCCATAGCTTCCTGCCTTGCCGTTATGGTCGGACCAATATTGCCTGGACGCCCTGCCATGCGATCAGGCGATCTCGACCAGGGCGATCCCTTCGGCGGGCAGGTCGAGCGTGAGCGAGGCGTCGGCGCCGAGGCGGCGTGTTTCCACCAGCGGCCGCGAGACCTGCCGCAACTGCCCGATCTGCGCGCTCGAGGGGTACTGGGGGGAGCCCATCGCCCGCCAAGCCGGCATCGGCGAGCCGCGCTCCCAGTCGACATAGTGCACCTGCGCGGTCCGGCCGCCCTTTACCCCGTCGAACTGCACGGTCACGCGCCTGGCACCGCCGACGATCTTGCGTTCGGAGGTCATGCCGGGAATGCCGCCGGGCTGATCGACTTCGGCGAGATTCCACACGAGCGCACTGATCCGTCCTCGCCTGTCCTTCGCGGCCAGCGCCGGGCCCTGCGCGGCGAGGCGCTCGGTGCCGAGCCGGTGCAGCAGCCGGTAGGTGTTGAAGGAAGGCTTGGCGATGCCGTCGATCATCATGCTCCAGCCCATCGAGCCTTCCTTCAGCATGTAGTCGTCGACGCCCAGTTCCTCGTACATGCCGCTCAGCGTCCATTGCGACATGCCCGCGCAGTGCGCCATGCCGCCCGCGATGACGTGGGCGATCATCGCCGGGCTGTCGGACGACCATTCGGACAGCCACATCGGCTTGCCGGCGAACGGCCCGGCATCGATCGTGCGCCGGGCCGCGGCAAGCGCGTCGGGAATGACGGCATTGACGCTGCGGCGCGGGCTGCCCTTGCCGAAGACCTCGTCCTGGTTGTCACCGGCGTAGACATGGGTGGCGAAGAAGTCGACCGGCGCGTTGTTGGCCGCGCACCACTCGGCGAAATCGCCGATCCACGCGGTCTTGGAGGTGGCGGGGCCGCCGACCTTGATCTGCGGGTCGACCGACTTGATCGCGACCGCGACTGCCTTGTACATGTCGAAATAGCGCTGCTTGTCGGCGGTCCAGAAGAACGAGAGGTTGGGTTCGTTCCACACCTCGAAGGGCCAGCTGCGCACGGCCTCCAGCCCGTAGCGATCGACCATCGCGGCGGTGAAGGACCTGATGAAGCCCGCAAATTCGGCGTCGGAGCTGGGCGGCGTGATGTTGCCGCCGTAAAAGCCGAACTGGGTTTTGCCGGAGGCGAGCTTGCCGGGCATGAAGCTCAGTTCCACATAGGGCGATACGCCAAGCTCGAGCAGGCCGTCGTAGACGCGGTAGACGTTCAGCCAGTTCGGGCCGCCGCCGCGGCGCATCTCGAGGACGCTCTTGCCGAACACGCCCAGTTCGTCGTTGAAGATGCCGTGGAAGCGTGCGCGCTTGATGCCCGCCTCCGCCACGGCGAGCCGCATATCCTGCCGCCACTCCTCGCGCATGGTGATCGCCGCGCGGTCCGATCCGACGCATTCCTCCCAGACGTGGGGCAGGGCGCCCGCAACCGTGCGGGTATCGACCCGCACCGTTTCGCCGGCGAGGGCGGCGGCCCGTGCCCCGCTGGCCGACAATGCCGCGGCGGCGGCGCCTGATGCCAGAAACATGCGTCGATCCAACATGGGCAGTCTCTCCGGTATTTCGTGATGGGCGGGATTCAATGGGCGATCTCGATTCCGGCCAGCGCGGCGTTGCCCGACACGCTGGAGAAGTCGAGCTTGAGGCGACCGTCGCGGACGGTGACCGGGAAGCTGCGGAGCAGTTCCTTGAGCGGCGCCCCGGCGGCCCTGGCGATGTTGAGGCCCTGGATCACCGTCTGGCCGTTCGCGGTGACGGTGAGGGCCTGATCGGACGAGGCGGTCTTGCGCGGTTCGAAGAGGTGCAGCGTCACTGTCCAGCTGCCGTTCGGCAGGGGAATGTCGTAGCTATAGGCATCCCCGTCGCGCCAGTAGTCGAACAGCGCCGGGTCGGCTGCATCCACCGTGCGGATCGGCGCCATCGAGCGCCCGCCGAAACCGACGAGATTGAGCACGACCGGCTTGCCGCCCGTCACGAACGTGTCCGAACCGAAGTGGCGGCTGCCGTGCTGCCCGCCAGCTAGTTCAAGACCCGGCAGTTCAAGACCGGCCAGGCTACCCGCATTGATGCGCAGTCCGCTGCGCTCCACGTCGGGCCCGTTCCAGGTGGCGCGGTCGGTCAGGGTCTTGCCGCCCTGGGTGGCCGTGACCACCGCGGCATTGGCGCCGGGCCGCAGCGCCACGTCTTTCCATTCGCAGACAAAGTCCCGGCAGGGCGCTTCGCCGACCGGCTTTCCGTTGATCGTCAGGCGCGCGGACGGGGCGGTGGCATAGGCCTTGACGTCCATCACCGGATAGGCGCGGTCCAGATACCGCGTTCCGGCAAAGTGCAGGGCAGGGCTGTCGCTCCAGGCCACCTTGTAGAACCAGAAGGCATCCTTGCGGGTCTTGCGGTCGGCCGTGATCAGCCCCTTGTCGTTGAGGTCGACCGCGTCGCCTTCGTCACGCAGGTCGCTGCCAAAGTCGAACATCGCCCAGACCCAGCTGGCAAACACGAAATCGCGGGCGGCGAGGCTCGGCCAGGACTGCTCGTGGACCCATGCCTGGTACTCTTCGGGATGAGGACGGCCGACAAAATTGACATAACCGCTGCGCACGTCGTCGCTGTGCTGGCTGATCGCGCCGCCCGCGCCGTATTCGGTGAGCGAGAGCGGCAGCCCGGGATGCTCGCGGTGGAGCTTGTCGAGCGTGTTGCCCAGGTCCTGGCGGACCTGCAGGGGGTTTGGATAATACCAGCCGTAGTAGCGGTTGTAGCCGATCAGGTCGGTGCTTCCGGCCAGCTTCTCTCCGGCGGTCTGGATCAGCGTCAGCCCTTCGCAGCAATCGGCGAAAGTGGTCGGGCGATCAGGGTCCTCCTGCCGGGCGATGGCATTGAGGTGCGCAAGCAGGGCCTGCGGCTCCGGCGGCGCGCCTTTCTGGCCGAAGCCCTTGGCCGAATCCACTTCGTTGCCGACCGACCACATCAGGATCGCGGGGTGGTTGTAGTTCTGCCGGATCTGCTCGCGCAGTTGCTGCTCGGCATTGGCCCAGAGCGCATCCGAGCCCTTGCCGCCGGTGATGCTGGGGGTGGTCACGTAAGGCAGCTCGGCCCAGACCACCATGCCAGCCTTGTCGGCCAGATCGGACCAGGCATCGGCGTGCTGGTAATGGGCCTGCCGGATGGTGTTGGCACCGAGTTCCTTGACCAGCGCCATGTGCTGCGCGGGCGTCAGGGCCCAGCCCGAGCCGAGCGCGTCTGATGGCGCGAGACACCGCGCAGCTTCACATGCCGCTCGTTCAGGAAAAACCCCTTGTCGGCGTCAAACCGGAAGGTGCGAAGGCCCAGCGGCTGCGATACACGGTCCAGCACCGCCTTGCCGTCCGCAAGGGTGGCGGTGACCGAATAGAGGTAGGGATCGGCCCGTCCGTCCCAGCGATGGGGACGGGGCAGGTCGAGCGCCGCGCGCTGCTCGCCGGTTCCGCTCGCGAGGGTAACGGGCTGGACGGTGCGGGCGACGACCTTGCCGCGCGCGTCGCGGATCTCGGTCGCGAGGGTGAGGCTGCGCGGCGCCGGGCCCGCATTGCGCAGCCGGGTGCGCACCTCGACGGTCGCGCTTTCAGCCGAAATCCGCGTCGCACGCGCGTAGACGCCCGGGCCGCCGTAATCGAGCGGATCGATGGACGCGGCGGGAAGCTGGAGCAGCGCCACCTCGCGGTAGATCCCGCCATGGACGAAGAAGTCGCCCGAAAGGGGCAGCACTTCGGACGTGGAACTGCCCGGCTCGACCTTGCTGTTGTCCGCGCTCACCACCACGAGGTTGCGCTGGCCCGGTTTCCAGGCATCGGTGACGTCGAGCCGGAAGCGGGCAAACGCGCCCTTGTGGGTGCCGACATGACGGCCGTTGACCCAGACTTCGGCAAGTTTGCTGACGGCGGCGAAATCGAGGTACTGGCGCTCGCCCGGCCTGGCCTTGGGGGCATCGACCTGCAGGCGGTACCAGCCCAGGCCCTGCCGGTTGTCGGTCTCGCTGCCGCGCTTCAGGCTATAGGCGCCGATCCGGTTCCAGCTGTGCGGGACCGAGACCGGCTCCCAGTCCCGATCGTCGAAGCCGGTGTCGGTGACCGCCGCCGGAGCATCGCCGAAGTGGAAGCGCCAGCCCTGCGACAGGTCGATGGCCGCTCGCCCGGTTCCCGGCTGGTTGGCTGGCTGGGTGCCTGCCGGGGGGGCTGCCTGGGCGCCTGCCTGCGCCACGGCGGCGGGGGAAAGGGCGGTGGCGGCGATTGCCGACCCCAGCATCAGGCCTGTCAGTACCCGCTTGAAATCGCCCACGTGCCACTCTCCCTTTTTGTCGTTTTTGCAGGGCCCATGCCCGCCGATCGATCGCTTCCCGGTTCAGTCCCGGCGTTGTTCCAGCAGGCGCACGGGGCCCAGCAGGCCGGACGGGCGCAGCGGCGCGTCCTTCCGGTAGGTCGCCGTGGCGGTCCAGGTCACTTTTGCGGCGCCGCCCTGTGCATCGCCGGCCTGTGCGTTGCTGGGCTGGGCGTCGCCGATCAGCCGGTTGATCCACAGGTTCGCCACGCGGATCGTCAGGCGGTTGCGGCCGGGGCGCGTCTGCGCGCCGATGTCGATGCGGTAAGGCTGGTGCCAGCCGTATCCGGCCAGCTGTCCGTTGACGCGGACTTCGGCGACTTCGCGCGCCTCGCCGAGATCGAGCAGCAGCGGCATGCCTTTCTTCCACCCGCGCGGCGCCGTGAATTGCCTGGTATAGGTGGCGATCCCGGAGAAATAGCGGATCGCGGGATCGGCGTTCGCGTTGAGCGGCGCCAGTTCGCCAAGCCGGACTTGCGGCGGCGCGCCGCGTCCCGGCTCGAAAGCGACGTCCCAGGCCCCGCCAAGGACCGCCGCTTCGCGCAGCCCGACCGGCGCGACGGTGCGGGAACTGGCCGCACTGTCCTTGCGGAACACCACGTGCACCGCCTCGTCCGGGCCGAGCGTGAGAGGAACCGAGGTCACCCCTTGGGCGACCGTGAAGCTCACCGGTTCCGAGCGGCCGGTGTCGGCATGCCAGAGTTCGGCTTCCTTGCCCGCGACACGGAAATGCGCGGTGATCGTCTCGGCCCGGTTCGACTGATTGGAGATGAAGTAGCTGTCCCCGTCCGCCAGCTTGCGGTGGACGAAGGGCAGCACGGCCCCCGGCTCCCCGCCCGAGAAGGTGAAATCGGCCGGAATACCAGCCTGCGCCAGACCTGCGGCCAGATCGCCGGTCGCGATCACCCGGCCCCGGCCGACCGGATTGACCGCCGCTCCCGGCCACAGTTTCTGCACCAGCGAGCGGTAGCGGGCCGGGTCGGCGCCAAGGCCGGGATCGCTTTGCGGCGGCATGCCGATGACGGTCGCTCCCGCCTCCACAAGCTCGGCGATGCGCGCCAGGACGCGAAGGCTCATCCTCCCGGCGGTGCCGCCGAGGTACAATGCGCGGTATCGTGCCCCGCCCGCCGTCACCAGATCGCCGCCGTCATTGGCCAGCGCATCGATCAGGGCATCGGCGTTCACGAAGTCGAACGCGGTCCCGGCCGGAACCCCGCTGACCGGCTTGTCGCCGAACAGCCCGGTCAGCGGGGCTTCCTCGCCGTAGAAATAGGCAAGGTCGGCCCGGTTGACGCCCTGCTGGAGCATCAGCGAATTGCGCGCGACGTAGTCCATCCAAGGCCGCGCCAGTTCGCCCCAGGCTTCGTTGCGGTTGAAATCCTGACCGAAGATCGACAGCCGCAGGCCCGGTTTCCGGTCGTCCACCGGCACATGCACGGAGGTATGGATGACCGGGCGGTTGATGCCCGTGGCGAAGGCGAGATCGATCATCCGCTTGAGATCGCCCGGCCCAAAGGCCCAGGGCGACAGCATCGAGGTCAGCGATTCCGCCGCGACGGTTCGCTGCCCGTAAAGGTGGGCGACCGATGCCGCGCCCTTCATGTCGGCAAGGTAGGTCGGCTTGGGGCCCCGGTCACGCTGGAACGCCCACATCGCCGCCATCGGCACGTCCGTCCAGCGGCGCATGGCGATGTCGTCGCCAAGCTGCGGGCGGTGATCCTCCAGCGCTTCGCCGTAGACGAGTAGCCCGTTGTCGTGCGCTGCGCGGGCAACCGTGCCGTAGTGCTCGCTGGCCAGCAGATCGGCCAGAGTCTGCCGGAAATCATGCAGGAAACGCTCGCTGTCCTGCCGCGAACCGACGATCGTCCCGGTCAGCGCGGCCATCCAGGGGACCGGATCATAGCCGCGCAGGCGCTTGAACTGGGCCACCATCCGCGGCGTCCAGTTCGCCGCGCCGACCTCGATGCTGTCGGTGAGGATGGCGCGCACGCCCCTGGCGCCGAGGAGGTTCGCGCCCACCGTCTCGCGATAGGTCGCCAGATAGTGGTCCATGTAGCGGCGCACGGCTTCGCCGTCGTACTTGTCCACTTCGAGCCCGGTCGCCTCCAGCGGAGCGGGATGGTTCATCGTGCCGACAAGCGAATAGCCAAAGCGGATGATGCGCCAGCGCCCCGGCGGCGGCGTCCAGTCGACCGTGCCGTCGGCGTTGAGGCGTGCGGTCAGGTCGATGATCCGGTCCGGCGCCACGCCGGCGGAATTGGCAAGACCGGCGTCGAGCGCGTAATAGTCCGGCACGATGTCGAAACCGGCCTTGGCCTCGGCGCGGTTGACGCGCTCCTCGGCGGACAGCGCGAATTCGGCGACCCGGATCGAGGTCGCCGGCTTGCCGCCGGAAAAGCCCGCCGCAAGCGCCGAAAGGTCGACGCCCGCAGGCGGCGGGGCGAAGTTCGGCAGGCTGCTGGCGTCCTGGAAGACGATGCGGAAGGCCTGTGCCGTCACCGGCGCGAAACTGCGGGTCGTCGGCACGCGTCCGAGCGGAATGTCGGTGACGGTTGTCCACTGCCCGGCTGCGGTTTGCGCTTCCAGGCTGGCCTTGAGATTGGCGCCGATGAACTTGCCCGCGCCGCCGGGCACGAACAGGGTCAGCGCCCGGATCGTCCGGGCCGCCGGATAGCGGGCGATGAGAAGTGTCGGTTTTTTGGCGACTTTCGGCAGGTCGGCACCGGTTTCGAGGTCGCCGTCCGTCAGCGCTGCGGCAGCGATCGGCTGTCCTTCGCCGGTCGAAAATGTTGCTGCGGCGCCGTCCCCAAGGGCCGCTTGTGCGGGCACCGCGACGACCACCGCATCGCGGTAGAACGGCGCGGGAACGTCGGGCGCCTTTTCGTTGATCGTCGAGTTGGTGCCCGAAGTCGCCGCGATCGACTGGTACGGACCGGTCACCGAGGGCGGCATGGGCAGCGGACGGGCGAGGCGCCGGCCGCCGTTTACCGTCGTTTCGCTCCACACCAGCTTCTTCATGCCGTCGGCGGGCGTTACCCAGGGGCCGCCGGTCTCGGACCAGCCCGGCGATGAGGCAATCGCCAATTCGATGCCAAGGCGGTCCGCCTCGCGCGCTGCGGCCTTGAAGGCGGACTTCCAGGCGGGCGTCATGTAGACCAGTCGCTGGTCGACGATCTGGGGGCTCTGGAGATTGACGTCGAATGCCTGCGCGCCGCCGATGCCGATCCGCTTCATCCAGGCGAGGTCCTTGAGCAGCCCGTCCTCGGTGATGTTGCCGTTGATCCAGTGCCACCAGACCCGCGGACGTGCTTCCATCGGCGGGTCGCGGAACTGTCCTGCAAGCGAGTCAGCCTGATCGGGCGTGGCCGGGGATCCGGCCTGATCGGGGGTGGCCGGGGATCCGGCCTGGGCGCAGACCTGTCCCGAAACAGCGGCAACCGATAACGACAGCGCCAGCCTGGCCAGCACCGACTTTGTCCGAAATTGCCCGTTCTTCGCCATGGATGTCATCTGTCCGCCAATCGCATCCGCAGCCGCGCCTGCTCGAGTCGCGCCTGGCCATTCTCCCGAAATCGCCTCTTTGTGCGACACAATGTCGCCTATTGTTGCCGGTAAGCGCTGTCAAGTCGGTCAGGCCAATCCCGACCATCGTGGTCAATGCAATAAGCCAAGTCATGCCGCATTGCGCCTGCAACGTCTCCGAACGGGGAGGCGTGGCTACGGATAACGCCGCAGCGATCAAGCGATCATCGCGAGGTGCCGTGGCGGCGTCGAGGCGGCAGGGCGGCTCCGTGTGGCTCGCCCGGACGCGCAGAATCGAGCCGTTGGCGCGTCCCATCCGCGCATTCGCGTCGGCCGGGGAGCGCTGGCATCGACCTCTTCACGGTTGACGGTATCCGCCCTGTCGCGGTATGCGACACTGTATCGCATAAAATTCGCTGCGGCCTTGCGCGGCGCAGCAGGCCCGCAAGAGGCCGGAACCTGGAAGAGGGCGAGAAATGGCATCGATTACCGTAATAGGCGTGTCCGGCGAAGAAAGGCTGCTCGAGGCCAGGACCGGACAGACGGTCATGGAAGTGATCCGTGACGCGGGCTTTGACGAGTTGCTGGCGCTGTGCGGCGGCTGCTGCTCGTGCGCGACCTGCCACGTCCACGTCGAAGGCGGTCCGGCCGAGGCATTGGCGGCGATGAGCGAGGACGAGAACGACCTTCTCGATTCGTCGAGCCATCGCGGCGGCCAATCGCGCCTTTCATGCCAGCTGCCAATCACCGACGCGCTTGACGGACTGCGCGTGCGGATCGCGCCCGAAGACTGAATCAGACATATCGCTTGCCCGCCGACAGAGCGGCCAGGCAGCAGGAGTGGGAAAAATGACGGAACTGGCCGATCGGGACTATTTCACCGACCATGAGATCCTTGTCGATCCTTATGCCTATTTCGAGGCGGTACGGAGCAAGGGCCAGGTCTACCAGCCTCAGGGCAAGGACTATCTGATGGTCATGGGTTTCGAGGAAACCCTTGAGATCATGCGCAATTCGGATGACTTCTCGGCAATTATCGGCCTGCAGGGCGCCTCTGCCCCGCTGCCGTTCACGCCGCACGGATCCGACATCACCGACCAGATCGAGGCGCACCGCGACGCGTTTCACGGCGGTGACCTGCTGGTCAATCTCGATGACAATCCGCACCTGCAACTGCGATCGCTCGTCAACCGCCTGTTCACGCCCTCGCGCCTCAAGGCCAACGAGGCGTTCATCCAGGCCTTCTCGGACGAACTGGTGCGCGACGCGGTGGCCAATGGCGGCGTGGAATTGGTCAGGACAATCGCGACGCCCTTCGTCACGCTGGTTATCGCCGATCTCCTGGGCATTCCCGCCGAGGATCGCCAGAAGTTCATGGACATCATCGAGAACGCGCCGCCGCCCGGCAATCTCGACGGCGAACTCGACCTCAATGCCGAAGACCACCCGTTCATGATCATGGGCGGCTACTTCGCGCAATATGTGGCCGATCGCCGCGCCAATCCGCGCGAGGACATCCTCTCCGAACTGTCCAACGCGCTCTATCCCGACGGTACGCTTCCAGACGAGATGGCCATCATCAAGCTGGGCATGTTCATGTTCGGGGCGGGGCAGGACACCAGTGCCAAGCTGCTGGGCAACGCGGTGCGCTACATCGTCGATCAGCCGGGGCTGCAGGACCGGCTGCGCGCCGATCCCAAGCTCATTCCGGCACTGATCGAGGAAGTCCTGCGCCTCGAAGGTTCGACCAAGCAGACTGCTCGCCTTGCGCGGCGCGATACCCGGATCGGCGATCTGGCCGTTCCGGCCGGTACGAAGATCATGCTCTCGATCGCCGCTGCCAACCGCGATCCGGCGCGCTGGGAAGACCCGCAGGCGTTCAAGCTCGACCGTCCGAAGATTCGCGAACATGTCGCGTTCGGACGCAGCGCGCACACCTGCGCGGGCGCGCCGCTCGCCCGCGTGGAAGTGCGCATCATTCTCGAAAAGCTGCTGCAGTACACGTCCGACATCGATCTCGATCCCGCGGTGCATGGCCCACGCGGTGCCCGCAAGCTCAACTTCGAGCCGAGCTTCATCATCCGCGGCCTGTCGGAACTGCACCTCAAGCTTACGCCGGCCGAAGGCGTTGACCTCTCGTCGACGCGCCCCTCGGTGATCCAGAAGACCGAAGCAGCCGCCGCGCCGGTCGCGCCTGAGGCACCCGCGCCGGTCGCTTCGTCCGGTTACTCGACCGGCGGGACCAAGCTTGCCGTGCTCCTTGCCGATCCCGGTGCGAAGGCCGTGCTTGAACAGCACTTCCCCGGCATCACCACCGACAAGCGAATCGGCATGGCCAAGTCGATGACGCTGCGGGCGATCCAGAAGTTCGCGCCGGGCCAGTTCACCAACGAGACGCTCGAAGCCGTCGACCGCGACCTCGCCGTTCTGCCGGCGGCCTGAACCGGCCGCCCACCGTTCCGGGCCGGAGGAATCCTGCATGGCTTCCACCGGCCCCATGCCGAAGGCGACACGAAAACTTCGCCCCGGCGAAACGGGCAAGCCAATCCAGCCTGGTGGATTGACCGATGCGACACAGTGGCGCACAAATTCCGACAAGAAAAATCATATCGGGAGAGGATTCGATGCGTAGACAAAACGCGTTCATACTTGCTGGCGTGAGTGCGCTGGCCATGGCCAGTCCCGCGCTGGCCCAGGAGGCGGAAAGCACCAACGGCGCCGCCACCGCGAATGCCAATGCCACTGCCAATGCCGGCGGCCCCGGCGATGCTTCGGTCGTGACCGAAATCATCGTCCAGGCGCGCCGCCGCGACGAGAGCCTTCAGGATGTGCCGCTGGTTGTGAACGCGGTGACGGCGGATTCGATCGCCAAGCTGAACATCCGCAACTTCACCGACATCAATGCGGTGGTGCCGGGTCTCCAGCTCACGCCCAACGCGAACGGCATCGGCACCTCGTCCTCGATCCGCGGCGTCAACCACGACGTCAACGTCAGCGCCGAGAACGGCACGATCCAGTACTATCGCAACGACGCGCCGGTTCCCTCGAACTTCGTCATGCAGACGATGTACGACGTTGGCCAGATCGAAGTGCTGCGCGGTCCGCAGGGCACCCTGCGCGGGCGGTCGACGCCGTCGGGTTCGATCACCGCGACCACGCGCCAGCCGGATCTGGTGGAAGCGGGCGGCTACATGGCCGGCACGCTGGCCTCGGCTTCGGCCATCAACATCAACGGCGCGCTCAACATTCCGATCATTTCCGATGTGCTTGGCATCCGCGTGGCCGGCCTCCACAGCTTCGATCGCGGCAACCGCGTCACCAGCATCAACAGCGACGTGAAGCCGAGCAGCGAGACCAACGCCATCCGTGCCGCGGTGCGGTTCGAACCGACGCAGTGGCTGCGTCTCGGCTTCCTCTACGAAGGCATGCAGAACAATGGCACGCGGTTCGACCAGGTGCGTTCCGTCAGCCAGTACGATCCCGAGTATGTGCCCCCCGCAGGCGCGCCGGATTACGGCGAGATCGGCCTGAGCGATCGCCTCTCGGTGCAATCACGGCCGAGCACGACCTCGCAGAAGTTCCAGTTCTACAACTGGAATGCCGAAGTCGATGTCCTCGGCCAGCGCCTGATCTACGTGGGTTCGGCGACCTCGCAGAAGTACCATAGCTACGGCGTGCGCGACCTAGCGAACTTCTTCCCGGATCTCGCCATCGCGCAGATCGCGGACACCAAGGGCACGACCAGCAGCCATGAAGTGCGTCTGCAGAACCTTGACCGCGTTGCCGGGCTGTTCGACTACGTCGCCGGGTACTTCCACTATGCGGTGCCCTCGCAGACCAACCTCGACGATCTCAGCATAACCCAGTTGCGCCTTGCCGGACTCGGCTTCCCGATCGCCGCGCCGAGCGTGACGGACACCCCGATCTACGTTGCCAAGGGGACGCCGACGGAAGATTCCTTCTTCGGCAACGTGACCTTCCACCTCACCGAAGCGACGGAACTGTCGGGCGGATTGCGGCGCATCCACTTTACCGACAACCGCGATGGCCTGTTCATCAGCTGTACGCCCGAAATGTACGCGGCGGGCAACTGCACGCGCCAGAACGGCACCCAGTCGGACGTCAACGAGAACGCCACGATCTACAGCGCCAGCATCAAGCATCGCTTCACGCCGGACCTCATGGTCTACGCCTCCACGGGCAGTTCCTGGCGTCCGCCGGTCGTGGCGATCGGCAATTTCACCCATGCGGACTACACCGCGAACGAGATCGCCCATATCGCGCTGCCTTCGGAAAGTTCGAAGTCCTACGAGATCGGCTTCAAGTCGGATTGGTTCGACCGCAAGTTGCAGTTCAACCTGACCGCGTACCATCAGGACTACAAGAACTACCCCTACCGCGCGGGCGGGGCAGGGATCGCCTACATCAACATCAACTCGGCCGGTGCGCCGACGATCGGCAACTTCAACTTCGTCAGCGCGGTGCCGATCAAGGTCAATGGCGTCGAGGCAGAACTCGCCTTCACGCCGACGCCGCGCTGGAATCTCGGGGCAACGGTCAACTTCGCACGCAGCCGCATCGGCAACGCGCTGCTGGCTTGCACCGACGCGCTGAACAACCAGAGCGGCGCGGTCGGCTCCGACGGTATTCCCGATACGGTCACGCCGACGCTGGCGCAGATGCAGCAGGCCTATGGCGGCGAGCGGGTGGCGGAATGCGCGGGCGGCGGACAGTCGGCGACCTTCCAGCCGGAATGGTCGGGCGTGTTCAGGGCCGAATACACGCTGCCCCTGAACAACGATGTCGATGGTTACCTGCGCGGACTGTTCAGCTGGAAGGGCAAGTCCAGGACCGACCCGAACAATCCCTATGACAACGTCAAGGCCTATGGATTGCTCAACCTGTTCGGCGGCCTGCGCGCCCAGGATGGCGGATGGGAAGTCTCGGTCTACGCGAAGAACATCTTCGACACGACCAAGCTGCTGAGCCAGGACGATCTTGCGCAGTTCACCTCGGTAACCGACGTCTATCTCAGCCCGCCGACCTACAGCGTCGCGGGCATCGGATCGACGGTCTACAGCAGCCGCTATGCCGGTGTCGCGGTGACCGCACCGCGTGAATTCGGCGTGACGTTCCGCGTTGCGTTCGGCTCGCGCTAGGGATGGATCCTGAGATTCGCAGCCCCTGGCGGATGCGATGCGGTCGGAGCGGAAACCGCGCTGAGGTTGCTGTGAAAGGGAGGGCCGGGGGGTGTTCCGCCCCGGCCCTTCCGGCCTGCATGCACCGATTTTTCGTGCGGCCCCTGGCCGGGCGAGTACAGGGGCGCTCCTGATGATGACGAAGCAGGAAGATGGCACGGCCACCAGGCGGGAACGGGCCCGCCCGAAGAAAGGGCAGGGGCCTGACCTGCACCGTCTGGAACGCAGCGCACTCGCGGCCTTTTCACGGCGGGGGTTCGAGGCCGTGGGGCTGCGTGAACTGGCAGCCTCGATCGGTATCGCCCCGACCCTGATCCTCTATCGCTACGGCTCGAAACTCGGCCTGTGGAAGGCGCTCGTGGATGAGCTGGGCCTGCGTGTCGATCAAGCCTGCGCGGCGATGGACAGCGCGTTCGCCACGGCGCAGCCGTTTCCCGACAGGGCCAGCGCCGCGCTTCGCCACTTCGTTGAGCTCACCCTCGAGATTCCGGAACTGGCGCCGCTGTTCATCGGTGAAATGTCCGAACCGGGAGAACGGCAGGACTACCTGCTCGACAAGGTCTGGAGCCCGTTTCTCGCCTCGCTGCTGCCGATCATCCATGACGCCGAGCGTTTCGGCAATTCCGATCTTGGCGTCCCGAAATTTGCGGCCTTTTCGATCCTCAGCATGATCCTTGCGGCGCAGTACATGGCGCCGGTGATCGATCTGGCAGCCGGCGCGCCGCAGCATGACCCGCTGGCCCGGGTCCTGAGGCCGATCGAGCGCCTGCTGACGCTCGATCTCGCGCGGAATCGCACCTGCGATCTTTCGACCGGGCGCAGTCCCTTCAATCCGGCGCCATGATCGAGGTGGACAGCAGCCGGTAAAGAATGCGGGCGATGTGCGAGACGCTGTAGGCGTCTTCGGGCTGGCCCACCCACCAGGCCAGAGTCTCGGCAATCAGCGAGGCGGCGCAGATCGTTCCCAGTTCGGTGGGCAGCCAGGCGTTGATCGGCTGTTCGCCCTTGGCCACTTCCATCGAGACCCGCAGCCATTCCTCCCGCATGGCGCCGCCGGCGCCGCCGTTGAGCAGGATCGCCCAGAGTTCGCGGTGTTCTGCCACATAGGCGCACAGGCCCTCGAAACCGGCTTCGTAGCTTTCGGCATTGCGGATCGAGATCGCCAACTGATTGAGCCGGGCGATCTCGTCCTTGGCAATGGCGTCGAGCAGCGATTCCTTCGTTTCGTGATGCCGGAAGAAGGTGGCGTAATGGACCTTTGCCTCGGCGCAGATATCGCGCACGGTGATCTGGTCGAAGGGCTTGCGCTGGAGGAGTTGCAGCATGGCTTCCTGCAGCGCCTTGCCCGACCGCAAGGCACGGGCGTGGGTCGATCTTGATGATGCCAGCGGCTCGGATTTATGCGATACAGTATCGCCTGAAGCGCGATTCGGTTTTTTGGTTTCGGCCATCGGATCGTGTGTGACGCAAAAAGGACGGTTTGCGCAAGCGCTAGCCTGTCCAGCCTGGCCGGTCGCCCTGACCGGCTGGGCTGAGCCGGAATATTGGCCAGCAAACTGGGCGATTGACGTTCAGGGCCGCACAAGAACAGGCGGGCTGATCGCAGGCGATCAGGCCGATACCATTGAAGAGAGGATTGCAAGTATGCTTCGTCAAATTCTGATCGCCGGAACCATGGCCCTCGTCGCCGCACCGCTTTCGGTGGTTTCCGCAGGGACTGCAGCGGCCGCAACGGCCCCCGCCTTTTCGACGTCGGACAGTTCGATCGGCACCCTGCTCGACAACCCGGCCACCAAGGCGATCCTCCAGAAGTATCTTCCCGATCTCGTCAGCAACCCGCAGATCGAAATGGCGCGGGGCATGACCCTGAAGCAGATCCAGTCCTATTCGGCTGACACCGTCACCGACGATGTCCTGGCCAAGATCGATGCCGATCTGGCGAAGATCCCCGCATCCAAGTAAGCGCGATCACGGGAGCCGCCCGCCGTGGCGGCTCCAACTTCGGCAGCGGCCCCCTACAACGGCCCGAACTCCGTAACAGGCCGCCGGGGTGGCTACAGGCCGGTCGGCAGTTTCGCCAGCAGTTGCAGGGATGCGGCATAGTAGTCGTTGTCGAGCGCGGCGGGCTGCGCGGTGCCGAGAAGCAGACCGGCCACTGCCGCACCGCCGTTCGAGAGGGCGTAGTTCGCTTCCTCGCCGGTGACGACGTCGACCCATGCCGGGATCGGCCTGCCACCGGCAAGGCAGGCGCGCCAATAGGCCGCGATGTCGGCTGCCAGGACCTTGCGATTGCCCAATGCGGCGTAAAGCGGCACACGGATCGCATCGTATCCGAAGCGGGGCGGCTTGTCGCTGGCCGGGGCAAGCTGGGCAGGGCCGCTGATGGTCATCCAGTCACAGGGAAGATGGCGCGCTCCGAAGCGGGCAAGGCCCAGCAACTGGGCACAGTCATCGATCACCGGTCCCCATACTCCGGCGCCGTCGATGCGCGCGAAAGCGTCAAGCGCGGGCCACACGAAGTAGGACGGGTTAAGCGTGACGCCGCCGCCGGTGACAAAACCCTCCAGGCCAGGCAGCAGCAGATGGCGCCCGTAGCGTTCGATCACGCAGTGGCTGCGAATGGCGGCGCGGATCTCTGCGGCGCGCGCGATGTAGTCCGGCCGGTTCCACCGTTTTCCCGCCAGGTGCAGCGCCCAGGCGATGACAAGGTCGCCGTCGGTGGCGTTGTTCTTGTCCGCCACCGGGTCGGCGGCGGCGGGATCGTAGCGCCAGCAGTGGAGGGCGATGTCCTTGCGCGACAACTGCTCCTGCGTCCAGCGGGCGATCCGCTCGAAACTGTCGCGATCATTGGCGTTGTAGGCAAAGATCAGGCCATAGCTCTGGCCTTCGCTATGGCTGACACCCTTGTTGCCGGTGTCGATGATGCGGCCATCGGCCATCAGGTACGTGTCGCGATAGGCGGTCCAGGTCAGCATACGCGAGGTCCCCCGCGCCGGATCGCGGCTTTGCGCGCCGCCGTTGCAGGCAGCGGTCAGCGCCAGCATCGCGCCGAGCGTGAACTTCCGGCGATCGAGGGCGGGCAAGGCCGCAAACGGTTCGGTCCGGGTATGGCGTGTCATTCTGGTCTTCACATCCTTGCGACTGTCACGACTTCGGCGTCGTTTGCCTGGGCCGGAAACCCATAAACGCCAAAAGATTTACCGACCGTGACGCACTTCCATGATGTCATCCTTCCAAAGCGCCCGGGTCGTCAGCGCCGCGCCGCTGCCCAGCGCACGGAACCAGGCGTCGTAGGCGCCTTCGAGAATGCCCAGAAGCATCGCCTGCCAGGCATGACGCATGTCCGGCACCACCGGTTCCGGCAAGCGGGCATGGCGCACGACGATCGCATCCTCACCCACGACGAGTTCGATCTGGCCCCAGTCCAGATCGCGCCAATAGGCATTGATGCGGGTTTCCAGCACGCCGACGTCGCTGACGTCATCCAGCGGGACGAGCGCGGCGACGCGCCTGCCCACCGAGGAAAAGAACGCCCGCGCCTGCGCCGGCGGAGCGCTTTCGCCGATCTCCGCGGCGGTAAGCGTGGCCAGCAAGGCGACGCCGCCGATGCCGGAAACGTCGGTATCGTGTCTGGGTGGTGGAAATGACTGGAACTTCATCTGCCCGTGTTCCCGAAGTTCTGCCTGACGCTGAACAAGCTACGGAACTCGTTATAGGTTCCGAAGGTATTATAGCTTGTTTCGCCCCCGATCCGTGTTGTTGGCGATATCTTGTAATAAAGCGACAGCAGCGCGGAGAGCGCGAAGCCGGTCTTGCTGCTCTCGTCGTAGTAGGAGCGGACATCGTTATCGTCCGCCTTGGCATCGTCGAGGTGCCCCTGCAGCTCCGCATCCGTGGGATAGAGCGGGCTGGCATCCTGGCTGTAGCTCTGGAAGCCGGGGGTGAACGAGGCGCGCATGTCGAACCGGTCGTTATTCAGGGTGTAGTTGACCGGGAAGCCCACGGAGATGAAGCTTTGCGGGCTGAAATAGCCGCCGTTGCCCCAGGTGAAGTAGTTCTGGCTCTTGTCGTAGTCCTGGTAATTGACGTTGAGCCCGACGGTGAGCGAAGAATGCGGGCTGGCATAAGCCCGCAGGTAACCGCCGACATTGGCCTCGAAGCCGTCATTGCGCACGACCCTGGTCCCGGTGAACCGGTAGTAGCGCCCCTCGCCATAGACGCCGCTGCCATCGCGGTCGTAGGACAGGCCGCCGCCGAAGCCAGTGCGCAGGACCTGACCCCAGCGCTCCTTGCTGACCGGATCGACGACGCCGGCATAAGAGAGCACGCTGTCGGTCACCGGCTTGCGTTCGGCGACCGCGCTCACCCGGAAGCCGGGGCTCACTTCAGGAGTGACGGCGCCGCGGAAGGTGACCTTGGTCTTGCCCATGCCGATCGGCGTGGTGCCGACTTCGGCCTGGGCAAAATCGCTTTCATAGCCAGCCGAGAAGGCCACGCCCGAGGCATTGACGCTGCCGGGGCCATCGAACTGCGCCTCCGTCTGGGCGACGATGTTGTCGGCCTCGATCGTGGCATTCTGGCCGAACCGCGCCTGCCCGGACTTGCTGGGCGAGCCGGCGTCGAGCACGGTTGCCTCGGCCTTGGCATAGACGCGGCCGGTCGGAACGTCGGTGGAGAAGCGGACGGAACCCTTGATCTCGTCGAGGCGGCTCAGCCCCTTTTCGCCCGAACGCTGCCGGTAGCCGGTATCGACATCGACACGGGGGCCGGTTTCCTGCGTCAGGGTGGCGAGCTGGGACTGGATCTGGGCCATGACGGGATCGGCGGGATAGGCGCTCGACGCGTCAGCCGCGGCCGGCTCGGACATGTAAGGCGCGGAATAGGCGATCGTTCCGCCTGCCGGGATGGCTCCTGCGCCGCTTGCCGCAGGGGCCTGATAGGGCGGGGCCTGATAGGGCGCGGCGGCATAAGTCTGGGCAGGCGCATAGGCCGGCGACGCGGCCGAAGGCAGGCGGGTGCCGGAGCCCAGGGCAAACGGATTGACCGCCTGCGGCGCCGCTACGGCCTGGTTGCGGAACGGATTGGCGCCGCCGGCTGGGCTCATCGCGGCAAAGGGATTGCCGCCTGCCAGACCGTCGATCGAGGTGCCGCCCTGGCGCGCGGTGTAGAGCGCACGCGCTTCCTTGAGGTAGCGCGCCGCGGCACGGTTGTTCCCGCGCGATTGTTCGATGCGCGCGATGGTCATGCGCACTTCGTAGTCCTGGGGGAAGCCCCGCAGCACGTCGTTCTGCGCCTTGCGTGAAAGGTCGTCGTCGCCTGCCGCCTGCGCGGTGTCGGCCAGTCCGAGCAGGGCGTCGCGGTCCCCCGGCTTGCGCGCGAGCACCAGCTGCCAGGCCTGCGCCGCGCGTGCCGGCATCCGGCCGCTCTGGTAGAGGCGGGCCAGCCCGGCCAGCACGTCCATGTTGTCGGGCGCGGCGCTCCAGGCAGATTGCAGGATATCGAAGGATTCGGCAAAACGCCCCTCGAGCCGGGCGCGGTCGGCCTGCGAGACCATCAGCGCCCCGTTCATCCGGGCATAGGCGCGCTGGCTGTCCGCCGAGCCGCCGGCCAGCGATCCGGCGCGTTGCAGCATGTCGCGGGCAAGATCGTCGCGGCCGACGCGGGCCAGCGTGCCGATCAGCCCTTCATAGTCTTCGATGCTGGTGGCATTGCCGCGCGTCGCATTTTCCGCGACGGCAGCGGCACCGGCGGTATCGCCGAGGTCGTAGAGCGCATTGGCGATCGCCGCCTGCTTGCCCACCGGGATGCCGCTCATCGAGCCGAGCTGGCGCAAGGAGGCGAGAGCCTGCGCGCTCTGGCCGGAAGCGCCCATGGCCTTGGCACGGGCGATGGCCTCGTCGGTCTTCACGCCCACCGCGAAACTGCGCATCTGGGCCGTGCGCTGGGTTTCCGGGATCATGTCGATGAGACGGCTGGCCTCGGCCGGGCGGTCGAGGTCGGCGTTGAGCAGCGCGGCGGCATAAAGCGCGTCGGGCTTGCCCTTGGACACCAATGAGCGCAGCAAGGCCTCGGCTTCCGGGACCCGGCCGCGCTTGATGTTGAACTCGGCGAATTCGTAGCGGATCCACGGATCCTCGGGATCGGCGACAAGGCCGTTCTGGAACTCGCGCGTGGCGCCCAGATCGTCACCGGCAGCGGCGGCGGCAAGCGCGCGGCTGCGCGCCGCGCTGACCTGCAGGCGCTTGTCGTCGGCACTGCTCGCGTTTCCGGTTTGCCCGGCCTGCCGATAGAGTTCGGCGGCATCGGCATGGCGGCCCTGCTGCTCGTAGATGTTGGCGAGCAGTTCGACCGCCGGGCCGGACTGCGGATAACCGGAGTGGACCAGGGCTTCGGCAGTGGTCTGTGCCGCCGTCAGATCGCCGCGCGCCAGGGCGTCGCGGGCCTCGCCAAGGCCGGCGAAGAAGCGCGCTGCCGCAAGGCCGCTGCTCCATTGTTCGGCGCGGCCGAGGCGCGAGGCCTGCCCCAGCAGATCGGCCGATTCCGCAAAGCGGCTCTGGCGCAGGCGCACGATGCCAAGGCCGCCAAGGGCATCGGCATCGCGCGGATTGACCGCGAGTGCGCGCTGGAACTGGCTTGCCGCGCCGTCGAGGTCGCCCTTCTCAATGGCTGCGAAACCGGCCACGCGGGCCTGTCCGGCGCGGTTGCTGGCGGAGGAGGGCGCGGGTTTGGCCGGTGCGGGATTGGCTGGTCTTGGGCCGGACCGCGATGCCGAGGCCGCATTGCCGGTCTGACGCGGCTCAGCGGGTTTGGCAGAGGCCGCGGCGGCGGGCTTTGCCGCAACCGGAGCGGCGGGCCGGGGAGCCGCCTTGCCGCCGCCGTTCATCGCCTGGACCACTGCCGGATTGTTGGGATCGAGCGCGCGGGCACGGCGCAAGGCCTGCTGGGCCAGATCCTCGCGCCCCTTGGAGCGCCAGTAGCGGGCCTGCTGCAGCAGCGCGGCGACGCCGCTATCCTGCGCCGAGGCGACCCCCACGCTCACCACTTCCGCCCCGGTCGAGGCGAGGAGCAGCGCCAGGCAGGCCAGGCGCAGGGGTTTGCGGGCTACGGTCATGCGGTGTCGTCCGTATTGCCGAGGCGGCGGGCAGCCTGGCCGCGGAAGTAGAGATAGGCAGGCCCTGCCAGCAGCACGGCAAGGGCAAGCGCGAAGATCGCCATCAGCATCGGGCGCTGGCTGAACCAGTAGGCCAGCTTCATCCAGACCGGCAGCGAGCCGGTCCAGTAACGGTCGCCGATCGCGAAGCTGGCCATGCCGTCGCCCTTGGTGACCGCGAGATCACCCTGGATCGAGGCGTTGAACTTCACGTCGGCCATGCCGTCGACGAGGCCGGGAAGGGCCGAGGGATCATCGGCCAGCACGGCAACGACCGTGCGGTCCGAGGCGTAAGGCGAGCGGAAGCTGACGATGCCGGAAAAGCCCCGGGCGTTGTAGACCATCGGTGCCGCGTCGGCGGGATCGTCACTGCGCATGCCCCCGAAGAGCGAGGTGACGTATTGCAGCGGCGAGCGTTCCGAGACCTGGAGATGACCGTTCACGAAACGCACCGGGGCGCTGTCGAACAGGCTGCCGCCGGCGAGCTGCGAGCCGCCGATCACCAGCAGGTCCTGGCTGTCGAGCCGCGAGGGATCGACGCTGGAGGTGATGGTGATCGCCGTTACCGGCACGCCGGTGGAATCGCCGAAGCGGCCCATCAGCCCGAGGAACGCCTCGACCGTTGCCGCCGAGGGGGCATCGGCCATCACGACGGTCGTCTCGGCAAGGTCCGGCGCCACCGTAAAGGGGAAACCGGCCCCCGCGAACGTGGCGAGATCGGGCATCATGATCGCGTGGTAGGCGCTGGAGAAGTCGATCGTGCTGTCCGGATCAAGCGAAGTGCGCACGTTTTCGGGCAGGGTGCCGGTGCACTTCTTCTTGTCGGCAATGACCATGTTGTAGTCGAACGTCAGTTCGTTCTGGCCGAACAGGTTGTAGCGCGGCAGCGGCAGCGTCGCCGTGGAATCCTGGCTGCGCACGCCGTTGGCGCCGAGCAGCGCGCTCCACCAGGTGGAGCCCATCGGCAGCGACTTGAGGTACTGGCCGTTGAGCGAGACGTCGAGACGCGAGGCGCGCTTGTCGAGCCATTGGGCAACCGGATAGCGATAGCCCAGGCTCAGCTTCCCGCCTTCGCGCGGCCAGAAGAACAGGTCGGGCGCGACGCGGAAGCTGGTGCTCAGCGGCCCGGGACGGAAGCCCATGCCCTGAAGCGCGTAGGCGGGCATGATCTCGCCCAGCTTCACCGGCCGGTCTGTCGTGATCCAGCGCAGCGCGCCGTAGCGCTTCCAGGCCGGGATGCGCACGTCGTCGAAGGTCATGCGCTGGCCGCCGAACACGCCGCGCCCCAGCGCGACGGCACCGGCGGCGAGGCGCAATTCGCCGTCGCTGCGGCCCATCAGGACCAGCAGGGTGCCCGAAGGATCGGCCGGGTTGCGCACGACGGCGGCCGAAGCGCCGCTGGGCGGTGCGATGGCGAGGCCGGGGATTGACTGGCCCTGCTTGAGGAAGACCACGGCGTTGCCCTTGGGCAAGGCGCCGAAGACCGGCTTGAACGAGAAGCCCCGGTAGCTGGCGAGCGAGCCCAGCCAGGAGGCGGTGGCCGCGGCCGCTTCCAGTTCGCCCTTGCGGGGCTGGCCGGCAAACACGAAGGGCACCGTCAGCGGCAGGTTCTGCCCCTTGTCGAAGAAGGGCAGGGGCATGCGCGCAAGGTCAGGCGCAAAGGGCAGCGGCTGATACTGGAAATCGATCCACGAGCGCACGTTGCTGATATTCGCCCAGAGTACCGAGTTGAACGGATCCTCGCAGTCGCTCGCGTAGTGGCCGACCAGGCGCAAGTTGAGCTGGTTGTCGCCCGGCAGGAACAGCGCGGGGTTGATTGCGATGCGCAGCGCGCGGCCGCCCGCATCGGCACGGGAGAGCGGAATTGTCTGCACCGCCTCGCCGTTGAGGATCACCACAAGATGGCTCATGTTGTCGAGCATCATCGGCGACCAGGCCATCTGCAGGGTCATGGCCGCCGAAGTCACCACACGGTCCTGACGCATGCCGAACGGTATGCCGATTTCCCCCTGGGTTCCCTGGAGGCGGATCGGGCTGGTGATGCGCATGTCCTTGAGCGTCAGCCGCTCCGCGATGGTGCCGGCCGCGGGTGCGGCCCCGGCTTCATCGCCTGCCGCAGCGGCAGCTGGCTTTGCGGGAACGGGCGCGGCATGCACCTCGCGCGAGCCGAGCACGATCGTCGCCAGACCGAGCGCGAGTGCGCAGGCCAGCGCGGCTGCCTTGCCGAGGCTGATGACCCGCGCCTTGCGGGTTGGCGACGGCGAAACCGGGGCAGGGGCGGCGGGCGTGGCCGCGACGGAGGCCGAAGGCGCGATGAGGGCGGCAAGCTCGGCTTCCCGGCGCATGGCGCGGCGTTCGGCAAAATTGAGGCGAAGCATACGTTTAATGGTCACCATGTCGACGATGATGATGTCGGCCAGCGAACGCAGGCCGGTCACCTGGACGTGCGGCGAGGCCGGTTGCCAGGCATCGGCACGGCCCATCACGGCGCGCACGAGGTGGCGTCCGGCCAGGACGTCAAGCTGCTGGAAGCGCACGAAGGCGCGGTCGCCGGTCGTGCGCAGGGTTTCCACCGGGATCGACAGGACTTCGTCGCCCATCGCCATGGTGATGTGGCGCACGGCATTGTCTCCCGCCGGTCGTCCTTGCGGCAGGGCAAGGGCGGCGCCGCCCATCGAGATGTCGAGGGTGCGCGTTTCCAGCACGTGCCCCGATGCGAGGTAGGCCGTTACCGGCAGCTCCACGGGAATGCGGATGTCCTTGCGCGCCTGGCGGGTTTCGCGCGCCACCGAAACGGCGGCGATCAGGATCACGAGACTGAACACGGCCCACGAGATGTTCAGCACCAGCGTGTCGGTCTGGACGTTGAACATGTAGGGGAAAAACGCCCATTTGATCACGGCCAGCGCGATCCCGGCGAGCAGCAGGCCGATGGTGATGAGGTGAGGCTTGACGATCGCCCAGTCGAAATAGGTGCGATCGAGCAGGCTGCCCTTGTCGGTGACGTTGAACTTGCCCTTGCGGGGCTGGAACCATGTCATCAAGGTCGGCTTGACGAGGTGGAAGGCCAGAATGGTCTCGTAGACCTCGCCCCAGAACGGTCGCCGGTCCGCCCCTTGCGTGCGCAAGTTCGAGGCCGAGGCGCAGAACAGGTGCGGCAGGGCATAGGCGAAGATCAGCGAGGCCGAGGCCTGGATGATGTTGAGGCCGAAGATCAGGTAGGCAAGCGGACTGGTCAGGAAGGCGATGCGCGGCAGCGGATACTGGAAGTGCAGCATCGCGTTGAGGTAGCAGAGGCGCTGCTGCCAGGTGAGGCCGGGGCCGAACAGCGGATTGTCGATGCGCAGGATCTGCGTCATTCCGCGCGCCCAGCGGATGCGCTGGCCGACGTGCAGGACGAGGCGCTCGGTGGCGAGCCCGGCGGAAAGCCGCGCGCTGATGTAGGCGGTGTTCCAGCCGGTGCGTTGCAGCTTGAGCGCGGTGTGGGCGTCCTCGGTCACCGTCTCGCCGGCGAAGCCATTGGTTTCCATCAGCGCTTCGCGGCGGATGATCGCGCAGGAGCCGCAGAAGAAGGCCGCGTTCCACAAGTCGTTGCCGCCCTGCACCGGGCCGTAGAACAAGTCGCCTTCGCCTGCCATGTCGTCGATCACCCCGGCGAGGTTGCGCTGGACCGGATCGGGCGAATACATGTGGTGCGGCGTCTGCAGCAGGGCCAGGCGCGGGTCCTTCTGGAACCAGCCGACGGTGAGCTGGAGGAAGGCGCGGGTCGGCACGTGGTCGCAGTCGAAGATGGCGATGAGCTCGCCGTCGGTCTTCGTCATCGCCGCGTTGAGATTGCCCGCCTTGGCGTGCAGGTTGTTGTCGCGGGTGATGTAGCCGCAGCCTGCTTCACGCGCAAAGGCGCGGAATTCCGCGCGCTTGCCGTCATCGAGGATAAAGACGCGGTAGCGGTCGGCCGGATAGTCCAGATCCATCGCCGCGAACACCGTGTTGCGCACGATGTCGAGGCTTTCGTTGTAGGTCGGGATGTAGATATCGACCGTGGGCCATTCCTCGGAAGGGCCGTTGGGCTCGATCACCGGACGGTCGAGCGGCCAGCTGGTCTGGAGGAAGCCAAGCGCCAGGATCACCCAGGCGTAGAGTTCGGCGAGATAGAGCCCGCCGCCCAGCAGAAATTCGGGCAAGGTGCCGAAGGCCAAGGTCTGGGTCGTGCGCCAGAACATGTAGCGGGTCGACATCAGCAGTGCCAGAAGACCCAGCGCCAGCGCGCCCTTCCGGCCCGGCCAGCGCCGCATGAGCAAGGTTCCGCCGACCGCGACGGCCGCGAAGATCCACTGCGCGTTGTTGTCGAGCGGTACGCTCACGACCAGCGCCGCGATCATCACGACCAGTGCGATCACGAGATACCGCAGTACTCCCCGCTGCAGAACCCTACCCGTCATGCAGCGCGGCTCGCCGCGGAGGGGGCGATCCAGACCGGATCGGTGGAATGAAGCGCGTCGACCAGCTTGCCCGAAATCGCGCGCACATCGCTGAGCGCGGCACTGGCCGGGGCGTAGCGGGACAGCGGTTGCAGCATCGCCATCGCCTCGGGCACCGCTTCGTCGGAGCGGATGCGGCCCACCAGCCGCTGGCCGGCCAGCTCGCGCACGAAAGCGGCGCCGTGGCGGGACAGGCGGCGGGTCTCGTCAAGCGCGTTGATGACAAAGGCCGTGCGCGACAGGCCGTCGGTCCCGGCTTCGTCGAACATCTGCGGGAGCAGGGCCAGGCTGTCGGGCTGCACGGTCAGGGGGCAGACGTGGGCGCAGGCAGCCTGGGCGATGCGCCGTGCGGCGCGCCAGTCGCCTGACGGAACGTCCAGCACCATGACCCGGTCCTTGCCGGGCGAGAGATAGCCGAGATCGTTCAGCATCGGCAGCAGGTCGGCATCGTCGGCAGAACGGGTCCAGTGGCGCAAGTTGATGCCGCCGACCAGCACCGCCTCGTCGGCAGGCGCGGTCAGCGAAGGAAGGCTGATCGCCTGCGACAGGCCGAAATGAAGCGGCATCGTATCGCGCGCTGCAAACGTCAGCACGGTGACGTCGGCACCTTCGGCGGACAGCCCCATCGCGAGGTGCGCGGCGACAAAGGTCGTGCCGGTGCCGCCCTTGGGTCCGTGGCAGAGAATGACGGGCATCAGGCGTCTCCTTCGCGCGGAGCAGTGCCGGTGGCGGCGCCTTCCGTCTCGACGGCGGCCGAGAGGCGGCGCAGCAGCGCCCGGACGTCGCCCGACGAATCGGCGGGGTGAGGCGCGGGGGCGGAGGCTTTCGCTGCCGGTTCGGAGCCGTGTTCGTAGCGGCTGAAGAGGACCTGGATCTGTTCCTTGGGCGCTTCCGGCACCCGCTCGTCCGGGGCAGGAGCTTCGCCGTTGCCGCGCGTGGCAGACTTGGCAACCTGCAGAGCGGGCTGATCCAGCGCCTGCAGGCGCGGATCGCGCAGCAAGGCCTCCAGGATCGGCCAGAGCTCCAGATCGGTAAACCGATCCTCGAATTCCTTGTAACTGAAATCGCTTCGGCCCAACCGGTCCAGAAGGTTTCTTGCATCAATCCGCATGGTGCCAGGTCCCCAGTCTCTTCCGCCATACTGATTAAAAGTGGTTAATATACTGTAAAATCACGCTGCAAAGCGTTTTCGACAAAATCCGCGCATTTCGTGGTGCATTGCGGCATTCCACCGCCGATCGCATTGTGCGCGGGGGCGGTCAATCAAGCACTCCAATTCGAGTGAGTTCCGGCGATTTATTCCTGTATTTCCAAGTAAATACACCGCTATTTTTGAAGATTTGCTGTGTTCGTTCACTTTGCTTGTCCGGCGATTAGGGATGTTGTCTTATTTTTATGAAAGGACGCATCAAATTCAGCAGCGCGTCCGCATTCGGGAACAATCTGCCTATAACGAAGATTTGACGTCAGAGGATCAAGACGTGGACAAGGAAGGCCTGCCCGACCTGCCGGTGGCGCAATTCCTGCGCCTTCGGCGACATATCCCGCCGCTGTACGGCGTGCTGGCGGTAAACGCGGCAGCGCTCGCCTATACGCACCGTCACGTTGCACCGCTCTACCTGACAGTGGTGGTCGCATCCGTGCTGGTGCTCGCCTGTCTTCAGCGGATCTACGCCTGGACCCGTCCGATCGACCCCGCCGCCATCACCGGCGATCAGGCGCGCGCCATCATGCGCCGCACGACCGTGCTCGGCATCACCATGACGCTGGTCTTCCTGGTCTGGGCACTGGCACTCGATCAGTACGGCACGGCGGCCCAGCAGGGCCACGTGATGCTGTTCATTGCCGCCACTTTGCTGGGATGCATCTTCTGCCTCACCTATCTGCCCCAGGCTGCGGTGGCGATCTCGGTGCTCGCGATCGGCATGTTCACGCTCTATTGCGTGAAGCAGGGCAGCGAGGAGCGGTTGTCCATCGCCTGTTCGACCGGCCTGATCACCATCCTTATCCTGTTTGTCGTGCGCGATTGCTTCGCCTCGTTCGTCAGTCTGGAGGAATCGCGCAGCGCCCTGATCATCGGCCAGCGCCGGGCGGAGCGCCTGGAAGCCGAAAGTGCGCGCCTGGCACGTATCGACGCACTGACCCAATTGCCGAACCGGCGCCGGTTCTTCGAGGAGCTCGAGGCCCTGCTGCGCGAGGCGACATCGCAGACCCGCTTTTCGATCGGATTGCTGGATCTGGATGGCTTCAAGCCCGTCAACGACACCCACGGCCATGCCCAGGGGGACAGGCTGCTGGCGATGATCGGGGATCGTCTGGTCGCCCTGTGCAAGGCGCACGAACCGGGCGTCAGTGTCGCAAGACTGGGGGGCGATGAATTCGGCTTCATCATCCAGGCCGAAATCGACGAGGCCTGCGACTTCATGCAAGGGGTCTGCCGCGTGGTGCAGGAGCCGGTTCCGCTGGACGGCATGCAGATCGCAGTCGGCGCCTCCGGCGGCGTCGCCGCCTATCCGCTCTCGGGGAGCGATGCCAACAAGCTGTTCGACCGCGCCGACTTTGCGCTCTATCACGCCAAACGGCACCAACGCGGCCACTGCGTGAAATTCTCCCACCTGTTCGAGCAGCTCATCCGCGCCGATCAGCTGGTCGAATCCGCGTTGCAAACGGCCGATCTCGCTCAGGAGATCGCGCTGGTATTCCAGCCGATCTACGACATCCAGAGCAAGGCCGCCGTCTGCGTCGAAGCGCTGGCCCGCTGGACCTCTCCGGTCGCAGGGCCGGTTCCGCCGGAAACCCTGGTCGCGGCGGCCGAGAAGCTCGGCATCCTGCGCGTCGTCACGCTCGCGCTGTTCGACCGCGCGATTGCCGCTTGTGCGCAGTTGCCCGCGCACCTCAGGGTTTCGTTCAACCTTTCCGCGGGAGACCTTGCCAATCCGGAGACGGTCGACGCCATCCTCGATGCCATGACCAGCAGCGGGCAACCGGGCAGGCGGTTCATCTTCGAAATCACCGAAACAGCCCTGATCTCGAGCTTCGCAACGGCAGTGCGCGAGATCGACCGCCTGCGCGCGTCCGGCGCCAAGATCGCGCTGGATGATTTCGGCACCGGTTTTTCCAGTTTCAATTCGCTGCAGGAACTGCCGCTCGACATCCTGAAGATCGACAAGACCTTCACCGGACGGATCGAGGATCCGGCGGGGCGGCGGGTCGTCCGGGGGATCCTGTCGCTGGCGCACTCGATGTCGCTGGAATGCGTGATCGAGGGGGTGGAAACCGAGGGCCAGCTGGAAGCGGCGCGCGAACTGGGGTTCCGCTACGGGCAGGGCTATTGCCTGGCACGTCCCGCCGCACTGGCCGAGATCGACGCACGGATCGCCTGACGAACACAAAGTGGGGACGATCGACGGCAGTTGCCCGAAAACGAATTGACTGCAGCGAAGCGCCGGGCGACCGTGTTTTCGCACTATTTCAGGGGGCTGCACGATGAATCGGAAAACACTCTCAAGCCGCGCGACGAAACTCTCGTGCAGTCTGCTGGCGCTGGCCTGCGTAACCTGCGCGATCGGCACTGCCGATGCCCGCGAAGTGGTGATCCACGCCGGGCGGCTGATCGACGGCACCGGCGCGGCGCCGCGCCAGAACGTGTCGATCCTCATCACCGACCAGCGCATCACCGCGATCCAGCCCGGTTTTGTCACGCCCGCAGGCGCCGACGTGGTTGACCTCTCGGACAAGACCGTCCTGCCCGGCCTGATCGACACGCACGATCACATCACCGCTGGCTGGCACGCCGGAGACCCGATCCGCAACAGCGTCACCCGGACCAATTACGAGGACGCCATCGAGGCCACCGTCTTCACCCGCAACACGTTGCTGGCCGGGTTCACTTCGGTTCGCGATTGCGGGGCCGACACGCAAGTTGTCGTCGCGCTCAAGAAGTCGATCGAGGACGGAGTGGTGCCGGGCCCGCGCATGTGGGTGGCCGGAACCCCGCTCGGCCCGACCGGCGGCCACGGCGACGCGGTCAACGGCCTGCGTCCCGAGTTCGCCGACATCCCGCATGTCAGCGACAACGTGATCGACAGTCCCGATGCCGCGCGCCTGGCCGTGCGCCGGCTGAAGCGGGAAGGGGCGGACTTCATCAAGATCATGCCCTCGGGCGGGGTCATGTCGATCGGCGACGACCCGCGTCACCAGCTGATGACCGACGACGAGATCAAGGCGGTGATCGATACTGCCCATGCGCTGGGCATGAAGGTCGCGGCCCATGCCCACGGCAAGGACGCCATCGATCACACCATCGCGCTGGGCGTCGATTCCATCGAGCACGGTTCCTATGCCGATGCTGCCAGCTACAAGCTGTTCAAGCAGCACGGGGCCTATCTGGTGCCCACGATGCTGGTCGGCGAGCGGGTCTACCAGCGGGCCAGGGAGCACCCCGAGCAGCTCAACCCCTCGACCGCCGAAAAGGCGCTGACGATCGCGCCCCTGCTGCGCCGCAACCTTCACGATGCCTACGCGGCCGGTGTCAGGATCGCGTTCGGGACGGATACCTTCGGTCTTTCGAGCCACGGCGAGAATGCCCAGGAATTCGCGCTGCTGGTCGCGGCCGGGATGACGCCGATGGATGCGATCAAGACCGCGACCGGCAATGCCGCGGACCTTCTGGGCAGCGCGGATGTCGGCACCCTTCAGGCGGGGCGCTATGCCGACGTCATCGCGGTGGACGGCGATCCGCTCAGCGATGTGAAGGTGCTGGAGCACGTCGGCTTCGTCATGAAGGGCGGCGCGATCGTCAAGTCCGCCGGACAGCCGCAGATCTGATCGCAGGATCCCCGGTTGCCGCACGGCGACCGGGGATCGATGGACAGGCTATCGGATCAGGCGGAGGCAGGACGCCGGGCAACGATACCGAAACCGGCAATCACGCCGTAGCAGAGTGCGGGCAGCAGCAGCGCGATGCCGAGATTGCCGCCGGTCAGGTCGGCAATGGCGCCGGTCGCCAGCGGCACCAGCGCGCCGCCGCAGATCGCGACATTGATGATGCCCGAGCCATCTGCCGCGCGGGCGCCCAGCTTTTCGCAGGCGAGGCTGAAGATCGTCGGGAACATGATCGAATTCATCAGGCCGACCGCCAGCAGCGCGTAGCCCGAGACATGGCCCGCCGTAGTTACCGAAAGCGCCAGCAGGACGATCGCCATGGCCGCGTTGAAGGTTAGGACCAGCGCCGGGTTGAGCACCCGCAGCACCGCCGAGCCGACAAAGCGCCCGACCATCGCACCGCCCCAGTAGAGGCCGATCAGCTTGCCGGCGGACTGTTCGGGCAGTGCCATGACGTGGGGCTGCATGAGATAGCTGACGATCAGCGAACCGATCGAGACTTCGGCGCCGACGTAGAGGAAGATGCAAAGCGCGCCATAGGAAAAGCGCGGGCGCTTCAACAGGTCGAAACCGGCAAAGCCGTTGTGATCGCCGTGCTGTTCGGGGGGCAGGCGATTGCGGAAGGTCCAGACCGCGAGGGCGACCAGCGCGAGGGCAAGGGCAATGCCGAGGTAACCATGGACGATCGCCTGGCTTTCCGCGCGGCGATAGGCATCCAGCGCTTCGCCGGTGAGGTCATGGGCGGAGACCTTGGCAAGGCTGCCCAGGATCAGCACCGAACCGGCGATGGGGAAGAGCGTCGTGCCGAGCGAGTTGAAGGCCTGCGCGAAGGTCAGCCGCGAACTGGTCGTTTCCGGCTTGCCCAGCAGGCTGATCAGCGGGTTGGCGACGACTTGGACGATGACCACGCCCGCCGCCAGCACGAAATAGGCGGCCAGGAACAGCCAGTAGGTTGCCGTCTGCGACGCCGGAATGAAGGCGAGGCAGCCCAGGATCATGATCGCCAGCCCGGCGACCGCGCCGCGCATGTAGCCGACCTTGCGCACCAGCATAGCGCCGGGAATGCCGATCACCGCATAGGCGGTGAAGAAGCAGAACTGCACCAGCATCGCCTGCGTGTAGCTCAGCGTGAACAGCTCCTTGAGCTTGGGGATGATGACATCGTTCAGGCTGGTGATGCCGCCGAAAATGAAGAACAGCGCCATGACGAAATAGCGCAGTTCAGGCGCATCGACGTAGCCACCTGGCACTTCGTCGTTCGATTCGCTCTGCGGGATAGCGGATGTAAGGGCCATGAGGGCTCGACCTGTTGCTGCCGGGCGCGTGGGACGCGCGTTTCAGGACTACGTTTCAGGAACTTATGGGATTGGCCGATAGCCTGCGTCGCTGCCGGATGCCCCCGGATGAGCCGCCGCGTGGATCGCCCCTCCAGGCGCTGCCTTGCCGGCGTCCGGCTTCGTTCTCCCATATCGTTCTTGTTGTTGTCATCCGGGTGCAGGCATCGCTTGCGCGAGACCTGCACCCGGGTGCCAACGCTGTCGGTTTTGGAGGAGATGACAACGTTGTACCGCGCTTCTAGCCTGCATCGGCACGGTGATCAAGCCCGTCTCGATCACCGGAGCCCATTCTCAGGACGACGCGAATGTGCCACAGGTAGCGGATGGCCAGTATTCGTGACGTTGCCGCCGCAGCCGGCGTTTCCATCAAGACCGTGTCCCGCGTTGTCAACAAGGCTCCGAACGTCAGCGAGGACCTGCGCAGCCGGGTGACCGGGGCGATCGAACGTCTTGGCTATCGACCCAATCAGTCGGCGCGGCGGCTGGCGGGGGGGCGCTCCTTCATGCTGGCGTTTCTCTACAACAATCCGACCCCAGGCTATACGTCGGCCCTCCAGGTCGGTGCGGCCAACCGCTGCCGCGAACTTGGCTATCACCTCGTCGTCGAGCCGATGCCGCTGGACGGGCCGGAACGCTTCGAGATTCTCGACCGCCTCGTCGCCGCGTTGCGGCCCGACGGCGTGTTCCTGGCCCCGCCGCTGTCAGACGACAAGGCGCTGCTCCAGCATCTGTCCGAACTCAATCTGTCCTGTGCGCGGCTTGCCGGCTCGATCATGGCGCAAAGCTTCAACATCCCGACGCCGGAACGGGCGGCCGGGCGCATGATCGCCGACCATCTGATCGAACTCGGGCACCGCCGCATCGGCGTGATCACGCCGCCTGCCGGTCACCGGGCGGCACAGGCCCGCGTCGAGGGTTTTCGCGACGGGTTGAGCGCCGCGAGTGGGCTTGCGATCGACCCGATGTTTGTCGCCGGCGATTTCGACTTTGCCTCGGGTGAGCAGGCGGCGGGACAACTGCTCGCCCAGGATCCGCCCCCCACGGCGATCTTTGCCACCAACGATGCGATGGCGCTCGGGGTGATGACCTGCGCCCATCGGCGCGGACTTAAAGTACCCGCGGATCTCTCGATCGTCGGCTTTGACGATACCTCTGCCAGCGCCACCACCTGGCCGCCGCTCACCACGGTGCGCCAGCCGCTGGAAGAGATGGGCAGGGCACTGGTCGATGCGCTGGTGGGTGACGTCGACGAGGCCCCCGAGTTCCGCTTCGAACTCGTGCGGCGCGAAAGCACCGGCCCTGCACCGCGACGGTGACGGTGACGGTGACGGGCGGAGGGCAGACAAGGCATCGAGATTAGTCGATGGTTTATTGACCTTGCACCATGCATCGAATAATCACGATGCATGGATACCGAATCCGCGCTCTCCATGCTGGCCGCGCTGGCTCACCCGACCCGGCTCGAGGCCTTTCGCCTGCTGGTCCGCAATGAGCCGGACGGCCTCGCGACCGGCGCCCTGGTTGACGCTTCGCAGCTGAGCCAGAGCACCTTTTCCAGCCATCTCGCGATCCTCGCGAAAGCCGGTCTGGTGCAATCACGCAAGCAGGGGCGCCAACAGATCCAGCGCGCCGACATCGATGCGCTACGGGCCTTGCTGGTCTACCTGGCCCGGGATTGCTGCGAGGGCCGCACCGAGCTTTGCGCACCGCTGCTGGCCGAACTCACCTGCTGTTGAAGAGGCGACCATGACCGATATCGTGATCTATCATAATCCCGACTGCGGCACCTCGCGAAACACCGTCGCCATGATCCGCAGCGCCGGTATCGAACCGCATGTCGTCGAGTACCTGAAGACACCGCCGAGCCGCGAACTGCTGGTCCAGCTCATCGCGCGGGCCGGCATCACCCCGCGCACGCTGCTGCGCGAGAAGGGCACGCCATTCGCGCAGTTGGGGCTGGGCGACGAGAGCCTTGCGGATGACGCGCTCATCGATGCGATGATGGAGCATCCGATCCTGATCAACCGCCCGCTGGTTGTCGCTCCGCTCGGGGTGAAACTGTGCCGGCCTTCCGAAATGGTGCTCGATCTGCTCCCCGCCGGGGCGCTACCCGCTTTCGTAAAGGAAGACGGCGAGATCGTGGGAACCCCGGGGCAATGACGCCGTCGCTTCGCCCGGCACGGCGCACCGACGCCGCGGCGATCGCCGAGATCTACGCCCATCACGTCCGTCATGGCACTGCGACGTATGACGTGGTGCCTCCGGGCGTCGCCGAAACCGAGGCGAAGATCCTGGCCATCACCGCGCGCGGCTGGCCCTTTCTCGTCGCCAGCTACGGGTCCGAACTGGTCGGCTATGCCTATGCCACGCAGTTCCGTGACCGGCCCGCTTATGCCTATGCCTGCGAGGACAGCATCTACGTGGCCCATGACCGGCGTGGCGGCGGTATCGGCAAGGCCTTGCTGAAAGGGTTGCTGGCGGCGGCCGAGGCCCACGGCTTTCGCTGCATGGTCGCGGTCATCGGCGGCGGCGAGCCTGCTTCGGTCGCGCTGCACGCGGCATGCGGTTTCGCGCATGCCGGGCGGCTGACCGGCATGGGCTGGAAGGCCGGGCGCTGGCTCGACACGGTCTATATGCAAATCGCGCTAGGGGAGGGCACTGGCTCGGCCCCCGACAATTCAACGATGGAATGATCGCATGTCGCTGTTCGAACGCTATCTTTCGCTGTGGGTGGCACTGTGCATTGTTGCCGGGATCACGCTCGGTCATCTGGCGCCAGGGGCATTCGCGGCCATTGCCGCGATGGAAGTGGCCAGGGTCAATCTCGTCGTTGCGGTGCTGATCTGGCTGATGATCGTGCCGATGCTCTTGCGGGTCGACTTCGGCGCGCTGCACAGCGTGCGCCGGCACTGGCGCGGCATCGGCGTGACACTGCTGGTCAACTGGGCCATCAAGCCGTTCTCGATGGCGCTGCTGGGGACGGCTTTCCTAGGCTATCTCTTCGCGCCGATGCTGCCGGCCGGAGCCTCCTCGTCCTACATCGCCGGGCTGATCCTGCTGGCCGCGGCACCATGCACGGCGATGGTATTTGTCTGGTCCAACCTTGTCGACGGAGAGCCGAACTACACCTTGAGCCAGGTCGCGCTGAATGACCTCATCATGGTCATCGCTTTCGCGCCGCTTGTCGGCCTGCTGCTAGGAGTTGCCTCGATCACGGTGCCCTGGAATACGCTGATGCTGTCCGTGGGCCTCTACATCGTGGTTCCGGTGCTCGTTTCGCAGGTGCTGCGCCGCGCCCTGCTGCGTGGCGGGGGCGCCCGCCTGGATCGTTTTCTCTCGGCGGTCGGACCGTTCAGCCTGGCCAGCCTCCTGCTGACCCTGGTCCTGCTGTTCGGTTTCCAGGGAGAGCAGATCGTGCGGCAGCCGCTGGTCATCGTGCTCATCGCGGTTCCGATCCTTTTTCAGGTCTATCTCAATGCCGGAATTGCCTACGGGCTCAGCCGGCGTCTGGGCGTGGACTGGTGCGTCGCCGGGCCATCGGCCCTGATCGGCGCATCTAACTTCTTCGAACTGGCCGTCGCGGCAGCGATCAGCCTGTTCGGGCTCGGCTCCGGCGCGGCGCTGGCCACCGTGGTCGGCGTGCTGGTGGAAGTGCCGGTGATGCTGTCGATCGTCGCCTTGGTGAAGCGCACGCGTCCTTGGTACGAACGCGGGGTCACCGCAAGGTCGGTATAATTTAACATAAGATATATTATCAGTTCGCCTTGTTCAGGGGCTGCTCACCGCGACGGCACGTCGCAGACTGGCTGATCGCCTGATCCGGGGGCGCGAAGATGGCCGGCACGAGACCGCCGGGATGGCGTTCGATGCGGGCGAACTCTCTCCTTGCGCTGCAGGGTTCATGACGGCAGACGCGCATATCCGCTTTCAGGAGCCTGCATGAACGTCACCGATATCGCCAAGCGCACCTACGATCACGGATGGCGCCTCGATCCGATCGTCCGCAGCCTGCTGGACACAGACTTCTACAAGCTGCTGATGTTGCAGATGATCCGTCATCTCCATGATGACGTACAGGCCACCTTCTCGCTGGTGAACCGCACGCGCACCGTGCGTCTTGCCGATGTGATCGACGAGCAGGAACTGCGCGACCAGCTCGATCACGCGCGGACGCTGCGCTTTTCCAAGAAGGAGCTGATCTGGCTGGCGGGCAACAGCTTCTACGGCAAGGCGCGCATGTTCGCGCCGGACTTCATCGCCTGGCTTGCCGATTTCCAGTTGCCTGAATACGAACTGCGCAAGGTCGACGGCCAGTTCGAACTGCGCTTTCCCGGCCCCTGGACCCACACCACGATGTGGGAGATCCCTGCACTCGCGATCGTCAACGAACTGCGCTCGCGCGCGGTCCTGAAGGGGCGCGGACGCTTCGAGCTCGATGTGCTTTACGCCCGCGCCAAGGCCCGGCTCTGGGACAAGGTGGAACGCCTGCGCGCCCTGCCCGACCTCGCCGTCAGTGATTTCGGCACCCGGCGGCGTCATGGCTTCCTGTGGCAACGCTGGTGCGTGGAGGCTTTGAAGGAAGGGCTTGGCGACCGGCTCATCGGCACCTCCAACGTGCTGCTGGCGATGGACAACGACCTCGAGGCGACCGGCACCAATGCCCATGAACTGCCGATGGTCCTGGCCGCGCTCGCAGGGCGCGGCGGCAACGACGCAGCCATAGCTGCGGCGCCCTACCAGGTTCTCGAAGAGTGGCGCGCCCATTACGACGGCAACTTGCTGGTCGCCCTGCCCGATGCCTTCGGCACCGCCGCGTTCCTGCGCAACGCCCCCGACTGGGTCGCCGACTGGACCGGCTTCCGGCCCGACAGCATGCCGCCGATCGAGGCGGGCGAGCAGATCATCGCCTGGTGGCAGGAGCACGGCCGCGATCCGCGCGAGAAGCTGCTGGTCTTTTCCGACGGCATGGACATCGAAACCATCGAGCGGACCTATCACCACTTCCATGGCCGGGTGCGCATGAGTTTTGGCTGGGGGACCAATCTCACCAACGATTTCCGCGGCTGCGATCCGGCCGGCGGCGCCGGTCTCGAACCGATCTCGCTGGTGGCCAAGGTGATGCAGGCAGATGGCCAGCCCGCGGTGAAGCTGTCGGACAACCCCGCCAAGGCCACCGGCACGACGGCGGAAGTCGCTCGTTACCTGCGCATCTTCGGCCAGGAAGGCATGAACGCCCGCACCCCCGAAGTATGACCTTTCGCCGCGGCGGGATCGGTTCTTGACCGGCCCGCCGCCGGCTTCTATGGGCGCTTTCAGCATCAAGAGTCGGGCCGACGTCCGACACCAACCTGCCTACCGGGCAAGGTGGTGCCTCCAGCAAGGAGGGATGTGGCCGAACCGGCAACAAAACGGGTTTCCTGCGCCACATTTCGTTCGTTCTTGCGCCCTGCTCCGCCTGAGCATGGGAAGACGCACGTGAACCGAGTACAGCAATTCGCCAGTGACAATTACGCCGGGATCTGCCCCGAGGCGCTGGAAGCCATGACGCTCGCCAATGCCGGTTCGGCGACGGCCTATGGCGAGGACGAGTGGACCCAAAAGGCTGCCGACGCCTTCCGCGCGCTGTTCGCCAGCGATTGCGACGTCTATTTCGTGTTCAACGGCACCGCCGCTAACTCGCTCGCGCTCGCCTCGCTCTGCCAGTCCTACCACGGCGTGATCTGCTCCTCCTCGGCCCACGTCGAGACCGATGAATGCGGCGCGCCTGAGTTCTTCTCGAACGGCTCCAAGCTGCTGCTGGCGCCTTCGGACAACGGCAAGATCACGCCCGATGCGATCCGCGCGCTGGCGACCGGCCGCTCGGACATCCATTTCCCCAAGGCCCGCGTGGTGACGATCACGCAGCCCACCGAAACCGGCCTTGTCTATTCGATCGAGGAAGTGCGAGCGATTTCGGCGGTCTGCCGCGAACTGGGCCTCAAGCTGCACATGGACGGAGCGCGATTTGCCCATGCCTGCGCGAGCCTCGGCTGCTCGCCCGCCGAGATCACCTGGCAGGCAGGCGTCGACGTGCTGTGCTTTGGCGGAACCAAGAACGGCATGGCGGTAGGCGATGCCGTGATCTTCTTCGACCGCGCGCTGGCCGAGGACTTTTCCTATCGCTGCAAGCAGGCCGGCCAGCTCGCTTCGAAGATGCGCTACCTTTCGGCGCCCTGGGTCGGCATGCTGGAAAGCGGCGCCTGGCTGCGCAATGCCGCGCACGGCAATGCCTGCGCCGCCTCGCTTGCCGCGCAAGTGGCCGATCTGCCCGACATCGAACTGATCTTCCCGGCCGAGGCCAACGCCGTCTTCCTCAGCGCGCCCGAGGCAGTCCTGGCCGAACTGCGCGCGCGTGGCTGGCGTTTCTACACCTTCATCGGCGGCGGCGCGCGCTTCATGTTCGCATGGGATGCGATGCCGGAAGTGGTGAACGACCTTGCCGCCGACATTCGTGCCGCCAGCGCACTTGCAGGCCGGCGCGCCGCCTGAGCCGGAACGGTTCGCGGAGCCGTCGCTGCTTCAGGCAACGGCTCCGCGCGTCAATGCGGCCAGCACGTGGCCCGGCACGGTATAGACCGCCTGGCGCTGCGCGCCGCGGTTGCAATGGTCCACCCGGTATCCCTGGTAATGGCGCTTCACCAGACCCGCCTTGACCAGTTCCGACACCGCACGGCTGACCGCCGTCATGCCCGAGATGCGTACTCTGTCCGCCACCTCGCACGCCACCATGCGCTCGGCTTCCTGCCTGTCGGCAGGCAGCATGCCTCGCGATGCAAGGTCGCGCCGGACAGCTTCGATGGTCGCCTTGCGGTAATGGTGACGGGCCGCACTGGGCGCGATGGCAGCGGAAAGCCACTCCCGGATAGGCACCAGTTGTTCCCCGTCGCGGACCAGCGGGCCCGCAGCCCCGCCCCTGCCCGCGACCCGCGCGATCAGGTCAAGCACCATGAAGGTGTAGCGCGGGCGGGCGGAGTGATCGGCGATCGTGCGCATGATCCCGGGCAGGTCCAGTCCGCGGTCGACCGGCAATGGCTGCGTGAGCGGCAATTCCAACATGGAACGAATCAAGCACAGATGCGAATCGCTGTGAATCCACAATCGGCGTCCTGCGCGAATTCCGGGTGAATTTTTCCATCTATGTCACTTTACCAGCGGCCACCGGCAAAGTGACATGAGGGTAAAGTGACATGGGTGTCATAGGGCGCCCCCAGAGGGGGATTTCGGTGCACCGGGCAGCCCGCTTGCGTCCTTACCGGCGGCGCCAGTGCAGCACCGCAATGGTCAGCCACGCCCCTGCGGAGAGATGCGCGAAACAGGCGACCAGGCCGTATCCTCCCCCCAGCACCGCGACATCGACCGCGCCCGCTGAAACAAGTAGCACCCACCCCGAAATCCGCGCCGCAGTCGCCTGCCGTGCCGCCAGCGTCCGCCCGACCAGATCGCGCTGATGCCGCGTCATCGACAGGGCAAGCGCGCAAAAGCCGCCAAGCGCCAGCAGGATTGCCGTGAAGTGGATCATGCCTCTACAGCCTTGCCACGTGCTGTCTTGCGGCGCGGGGCCGCTTCTGCCTGCGCGCTTGCGCTCCAGCGCCGGGTGAGCTTCAGGGCGGCAGTGCCAAAGGCAAATGCCAGCGCGGCCATGACCAGATCGAAACCGACGAACAGCCAGTCACCGTGCAGGACGTCGACGGGGAAACCACGCGACGTCGTCAGCGCGTTCACCACCGGCACCGCTCCAAAGAACGCGGCCGCCAGCCACAGTCCCTCGATCCAGGCCCGGCGGGGCGGGCGAACCACGGCCCAGAGCAGCACGCCGAGCCACACGAGGAACATCGTGTGCACTTCCCAGTCCGCCCGCGCGGCGAGTCCGGTCGGAAGCAGCCGGTTGGCGAGGAAATAGGCGGCGATACCGGCCCCAAGCCCCGCTATGGCCGCGACATTCAGGCGCTCGACGAGGCGGAAGCCGAAATGCGGATGCTCGGGATCGGGCAGCCGCTGGCGGCGCTTCACCGTCCACAGCACAAGGCCGCTGCCCACCATGATCGTGCCGGCAATGCCGCTCAGGAAATAGAGCCAGCGCAGGCCCAGCTGCGCAAAACGCCCCGCGTGCAGACCGATCATCACGCTTTCGGTCCGTACCGATGGGCCCGGAGCCGGGCTGCCGCCGATCTGCCGCCCTTGCACGTCGAACACCAGCACTTCCCCGCGCGAGCCGAGTGCATCCTTCGAGGCGCGTGTGAGTTCGATGGTTGCGGCCGCGTCGCCGGGATTGGTGACGCGCACGATCCCCACCTCGCGTCCGCCCCATGCCGCCGAGGCGCGGTGCATCAGCGGCGCCAGTTCGGGCAGGGACGCGGGCTTTCCGGCGGCGACACCGTCGTGCGAGGTGCCGAAGACCGCTTCCTGGAACGTCGTTGGCGCGGCATAGTTCGCCAGCACGCCCCAGGGCATGTACATCGAGGCCAGCGTGACGAGGCCGGTGAAGGTGATCATCGCATGGAACGGCAGCGCCAGTACGGCGCTGACGTTGTGCGCATCGAGCCATGAACGCTGGCCCTTGCCGAAGCGCAGCATGAAGAAGTCCGCGAGGATCTTCTTGTGGGTGATGACGCCCGAAATGATCGCCACCAGCATCAGCATGGCCGCGATGCCGACAAGATAGCGTGCCCAGATCACCGGCAGGTAATGGAGGTCGAAGTGGAAGCGGTAGAGGAAATAGCCGCCGCGCGTCTCGCGCACGGTCACTTCCCTGCCCTGCTCGTCGACCACCGCCTCGCGGTAACCGCTGCCGTCGGCAGGCTGCCAGAACAACTGGGTGGTGGCACTGCGCCCGTTGGGCAGCGTCATGTACCAGTAGCCCGCCCCGGCGGCGTTCCTTTCAAGATACCGCGCCGCGCCTTGCGCCGACGCAACCGGATCGGCCGATCCGGTGATCTCGGGCTGCATCCAGCGGGTGATCTCGTCCTGGAAATAGGCGGAGGTCCCGGTCGCGAACATGGCGAAAAGCAGCCAGCCCAGCACCAGTCCGGTCCAGGTATGGACCAAGGCCATCGATTGTCGCAGGCTTTCCCTCACAGCCGGCCTCCCGCCTCCAGCGAGAGCCATAGCCAGCCCCCCATGACGGCAGCCGTCAGCACGAACCCGATCCAGAGCCGGGCGATGGAGCGGACCGAGAACACCACGATCGCCAGCACTGCAAACACCGCGAAGGACAGCAGCGTGGCGGATTCGCTGGCCTCGACCGGCGGCACGCCCAGCCCTTGCGCCAGAAGGCGCGCGAGTGCTGCCGTCGCAAGCGATGTCAGCAGGTAATTGGCGGGGATCGCCGCGATGAGCCGTGCGGCAAGATTGCCGCGGCTGATACCTTTTGCAGCCTTCTGCCTTGGCAAGGGACTGGTCCTGTCGGGATGGGCCATCTCGGCGGGGGTCATCGCGAAGCGCGCGCCCTGGCTACCGTCGGGATCGGCAGGAGGTGCCGGTGGGCGCGAGCCGAAGCGGTCGGAACGCATGGCGGCATTTGGAGACACTCCCGATCGGGCTTAGAGAACGCTATTGCGAATTATTCGCATTGACCGCGTGTATAAGCCCGGCCGCGGGGTTGTCAATCGCTGCCACGCCTGGCGCGCATCCGCCCCGACCCCCGGAAACACCCCTTACGGACATTTGACAGGGGCCATGGTGAATATGCCGTTAGCCGCCTGCTTTTATCCCTGCCTCGGGGCCGGATCATGCGGGGGCGGTCCTATAATACGAATTCCGCGGTGAAGTGCACACCGACATCAGGGGGAAATTCATGAAGTTAGCAAACCGCGCCGCCGCATTTAAGGCTGCGCTCTGTTCCAGCGCGGCCATCGGGCTGCTGGCTGCCGCGCCCGCCTTTGCGGATTCGCAAGTGCTCGCAGGCGACTACATCACCATCGGCCTCAACGAAAAGGGCACGCTGGGCTACAATGGCGGCGTGTCGCCCGGCATTCTCTACGACGGCACCGGGACCGGGACCTTCAACACCAGCTACGACTACCTGACCCCGGGCTCACCGTTCGAAGGTTTCGTCGTTGCAGGCACTGGCGGCGGTTCGGCATTCAGCATCGGCAACAACAATGCCTTCACCGCCACCATCACCGGCGGTACGCTGACCAACTACAATGGCGCCGAATACAACGGCACCACCTATGACCGGCGCGCCGTGTGGACCGCTACCGTGGCGGACCTGTTCACGATCACCAACGACTACTACTTCAATGTGACCGACCAGCAGGTCAACATCACCACCAGCATCACCGCGCTGAGCGACCTTACCGGGCTGTCCTTCTCGCGCGAGCTGGATCCCGACGCGGTTGCGGCTGCCGGCGATTCCAGCGCCACCAACAACTACCTGGGCAACGGCGCGATTCCGGCGACCGACCTGGTCTATGCCGAGGCGCTCGTCTCCAAGTACGTGATCGGCCTCTATACCGACACCACCTATGAACATAATGCCGCCGTCACCGGATGGTCGCGCGACACCGCATCCTATCTCGCCGGCACCAATGTCGGCAACGGCGACAACACCATCGGCCTCGGCTTTTCGCTCGGCGACCTGCTGAGCGGGTCGTCGCTGAGCTTCGACTATTCCTACATCTTCGGCACCGACATCGCCGCAGCCGTCGGCGGCGTGGGCAATATCACCGGCGACAACACCACCAGCGACCTGCTGAACGGCGCGGTGCTACCGGTCATCGATGGCGGCACCCTGACGGTTGACGCCGCCGACAGCTATTCGAGCGACATCGCCGTCACCTCGAACAACGGCACAATCGACACCAACGGCTTCGACGCGGCGCTGACCGGCGTGATCAGCGGCGACGGCGGCATCACCAAGACCGGCGCGGGCACGCTGGTGCTGACCGGTGCCAACAGCTACACCGGCGGCACCACCATCGCCGACGGCACGCTGGTCGGCACCACCACCAGCATCCAGGGCGCCGTGACCAACGATGCCGCGCTGATCATCGATCAGGACAGCGACGGTACCCTGGGCAGTACCATGTCGGGCACCGGCTCGTTCACCAAGGATGGCAGCGGCACCGTCGTGCTGACCGGCACCAACAGCTACACCGGTGGCACCACCGTGCTGGACGGATCGCTGGTCGGCACGACCGCCAGCCTTCAGGGCGACGTTGCCAACAGCGGCACCGTTGTGTTCGACCAGACCACCGACGGCACCTACAGCGGCGCGGTTTCGGGCAGCGGCATGTTCGCCAAGACCGGTTTCGGCACCCTGACGTTGACCGGCGCCAATACCTACACCGGCGGCACCGTGGTGACTGGCGGCACGCTGGCGGGCGACACGTCGAGCCTGCAAGGCCCGATCCTCAATACCGCCAACGTCGAATTCGACCAGGCTACCGCGGGCGCCTATTCCGGTAGCATCAGCGGCACCGGCACCCTCACCAAGACCGGCGCGGGTTCGCTCAACCTGACCGGTACCAGCGACTATACCGGCGCCACCACCGTCGACGAGGGCCGCCTTGCGGTGAACGGCTCGATCGCCGGTTCGGTCGTCACCGTGAACAGCGGCGGCACCATGGGCGGTAACGGCACGGTCGGCGGCCTCATCGTTCGCACCGGCGCCACGGCGGCTCCGGGCAACTCGATCGGCCACCTTCACGTCGCCAGCGACCTGACGTTCGAGGTCGGTTCGACCTATGCCGTCGAAGTCAACGCCGCCGGCGCCGGTGACCGCATCTCGACCACGGGCGTCGCCACCATCGAGGGCGGCACGGTCGAAGTCCTGGCAGAAGCCGGCGACTACAAGCCCCAGGGCCGCTACGTGATCCTCACCGCCGATGGCGGCGTGAGCGGCACTTTCGACGACGTGACCAGCAACTTCGCGTTCCTCGTGCCGACGCTCAGCTACTCCGCCAATGGCGTGCTGCTGACGCTGACGCGCAACGACGTGACGTTCGCCGGGGCCGGCACCACCGCCAACCAGATCGCCGTGGGCACGGCCATCGACGGCACGTTCGTGATCGGCACCCCGATCTACGACGCACTGGTGGGCTCCTCGACGAGCGAGATCGGCTCGGGCCTCGACGCGCTTTCGGGCGAAATCCACGCCTCGACGCTGTCGGTGGCGGCGGACGATGCCGCGAACCTGCGCCGCACCCTGCTGGAGCGTGCGCGCAGCGCCGCACCTTCGTCGGCGACCGGCGGCAAGATTGCGCTCTGGGCCGATGTCGGCGGCAACTGGAACGACAAGGACGGCAACGCCAATGCCGCCAAGGTCAGCGCCTCGGGTTACCGCTTCGTCGGCGGCGTGGAGCTGAGCCCCAGCGACAGCGTGAAGCTGGGCCTTGCCGGTGGCACCGCGCATCAGGACGTGACGGTCGCTCGCCGCGCCTCGACGGCGGATCTCGACGAGGTCTACGGCGCGATCTATGCGGCGGCCGGTTTCGGCCCGCTGACCCTGCGTGCAGGTGCCAGCTACACCGACCTCGACACCAAGACCAAGCGGGCCATCGACTACCGTTCGCTCGAGGAATCGCTCGATGGCAAGGGCGGCGGCTCGGTCAAGCAGGTGTTTGGCGAGGCGGGCTACGTGCTGCCGCTCGGCGCCGGTTCGATCGAACCCTTCGCGGGCTTCAACGCCCTGTGGCTCACGGGTGACCGTTTCCGCGAGACCGGCGGCACCGCCGCGCTCAAGGGCAGCCAGCGCACGCAGGGCTACGGCTGGACTTCGGCGGGTCTGCGCATGACCCTCGGCTCGGCCACCGCGCCGGTCGCCGTGCGCACGAAGGTCGCCTGGGAACATGCCACCAGCGATGTCGACGTCGGCTCGCGCGTGGCCTTCCAGCAGGGCGGTTCGAGCTTCATCGTCGAGGGCGCGCCGCTCTCGCGCGATAGCGTGAACCTCGACGCCGCCATCGAATGGCGCGCGACTTCGGCCTTCTCGCTGGGTGCGGGCTATACCGGCTCGATCGGTAGCCGCGGCGAAGACCACGGTATCCGCGCTTCGGCGACGGTCCGCTTCTGATCGCAGAATGAACGTTTCGGGGAGCGGCTAGTCCGCTCCCCGAGCACTGCCTCAGAACCGCCGCGCGATGCCGAAATAGACTTCGACATCCGCCGCGTCGCGATCGAGCCCGGCATTGGCGCCGAGATCCAGCTGCAGATCATCCTGCGGCTGCCAGCCCAGCGACAACCCGGCGAGATGCTGGACGCTATGGCCTGCAGGGTCCCGGTCGCCGAGGATCTGATATTCTGCCGTCACCGAGATGGAACCGCTGACGGCCGCCGTCGCCCCGACCGTCTCGGCCACCGCGAAGTGGCGGCCATGGCCGTCCTCGTCCACGGCCGCGTCGAATTCGCTCGTGCTGGACAGGCTCCAGGTGTCGCTGAGCTGATAGGACACCGGCACCAGCATGCCTGCTCCCCAGTCACCGCTGCCGAACGGGGTTCGCCCCACCGGCAGCGAGACATAAGGCATCACCGCCAGCGAGAACCCCGACCCGTCGGGATTGATCAGGTTGCGGCGCAGCGCCAGCGTCATATCGCCGCTGCCGCTGCGATGATCGACGGTGTGGCTGACGCTGTCGCGGGTGCGGGCGAGGCCGAGCATCGTCCAGCCCACCTGCACTTCTGCGTGATCGGCAATGCCATAGCGCAGCAGCGCATCGCCCAGCGTGAAGCTGTCCTGCCGCTGCCCCTCGCCGCGCTCCAGCGTCCAGTCGCCGAGGCCGAGTTCCAGCGAAAACTGCCCCGGTGCCATCGTGCAGGCGGGCGTGCCGATACCGGGACGGTCGGGACAATAGCTGCGCTCCTGCGCTGCCGCCGCGGCGGGCAGCAGCGCCGTTGCCGAAAGAACGATTGCCGCAATTTTCATGTTCGGGACCCCATCGCTGACCACCGGGAAATCCGCGCGGCAGCTCAAGGTTCCTTATAGCAGCGTGCCCGCCGCTTCAGCGGGAGACCGGCACATCCCAGCTCTGCCCCGCCTCCAGCGTGCGGAACCGGTCAGGCGCGATGGCATGGCCGGCCAGCGAGGCCGCCAGTCGCTTGGGCGCGTCGTTCACCCCTTCCTCGCCCAGTTCGAACGTACCCCAGTGGACGCCGAGCGCCCATGCGGGATGCAGGATCCCGAAAGCCGTCACCGCGCCGCCCGGATCGATGTGATTGCCGGTCTTCGCCTGGGTCAGCTTGTAGGGTGCGATCGGCAGGATCGCGAGACGGATCGGCCGTCCCGGCTCGACCGCCTGGTGTGCCCAGATCATCTGCCCGTCACCCGTGTCGCCGGAATAGTAGAGATCCCCGCCCGAGGGCAACCTGACCCGGAACCCACACCACAAGGATCGGTCACGGTCGTCATACCAGCGCTCGCTCCAGTGATGGGCGCGGGTGATCTCCACGTCGATGCCGGGGCGCAAGGCGATGGTCTGGCCCCAGTCACCCGCCTTGGCCGGGATGCCGTACTGTGCGAGCAGGGTATCGTTGCCGAGCCCGGTGATGATCGTGGGATGGTCCCGCGCCGCGATCTTCTCGAGCGCGTGCATGTCGAGGTGATCGTAGTGGTTGTGGCTGATCAGCACGAGATCGATCGGCGGGAGGTCGCGCAGCTTCACGCCGGGCTTGCGGACCCGCTCCGGTCCGACCAGTTGCACGGGGGAATCCCGCTTGGCCCAGACCGGATCGATGAGGATGTTGATGCCCTGCGTCTGAACCAGCGTGGTGGCATGGCCGATCCAGGTGACCAGCATACGCTGTCCATCCACCCGGCGCGGCGGCACGCTCTGGACGACCGGCACCGAGGCTGGCCAGCCATGATGCCCGGCGCGCCCCTCGGCGATGCGCAGGAACGTACCGATGCCGTCACGCTGGGCACCGCCGGTGCCTTCCTCGCCTTCCGGATTAAAGAAGTGCTCCCCGTCGAAATGATCGGACCGGGGGCCATGATAATAGATGCGCGAAAGCGGCGTGCGGTTGCGATCGAGGCAGCCGGTCAGCGGGAAGGACGCTGCCAGCACCGAGAGAGCCGCCAGCGACAGGACAAGGCTGCGGCGTTTCATCGGAAGCTGTATTCCAGGCCGAGCGCGCCGCTCCACTGGTTGGCGCTGCCGACATCGGCAACCACCGGCGAGCGGCGATAGGCGCCCAGCAGCCGCTGGTAGCCGCCGGTGGCAAAGACCCCCAGCCCGTGCAGCAGGTTTCCGGTCAGCGAATGGACGGCCATCGTGCTGAGATTGCAGTCTTTCCATCCGGCCTTGTCGGCGCCGGGATAGATCGGCAGGCCGCTGGCGATGCTGCCCGCCCGGTCGACGCCGTAATAATAGCGCCCGAACCCGGCCCCCACATAGTCGGCCGAGGCCGAAAGCGACACGAAGGCATGTTCCGACAGCGGGGTGTCATAGTCGATCTCGGGACTGGCCACGTAGCTGCCATGCGCACCGGTGACGTCATGCTGGTAGGAAAGGCTGAACGAGAGCGTATCGTAAGGGCTGGTGACGACGCCGGTGCGCTGCACCCCGATCGAGCCGCCCAGTTCCACGGCCTTGTCGAGACGGCCCAACGCCCGCACGGCAGGGTTGTCCAGCTTGCCGGTCCGGTCGAGACGGAGCGCGGCCAGCGGCCCAAGCTCCAGCTTCCATCCCGGCCGGCCGCTGGAAGGAACCGCATCGATGTAAATGGCAGTGCCCTGGGTGTTGAAGCTGATGCCGGAGACCTGCCCCTGGATGGCGGCGGTCGGGGTGATGCTCGAACTGGCACCGCCGATGTAGTCCGGCGTCGATGCCATGCCGATGCCCACCGAAATGCGGTCGCCCCCGATCTTGAGGTCATCCGGTCGCCCGGACACGTCCTGCGCCATGGCCGGTGCAGCGACCAACGTGGCCACAAGGACGGGCAGAATTGCCGTATTGCGGGCGCGGCCGATGGCGCCCCATTTCGCGGCCCCGCACCGGGTCGCCCGGATGGATGTCATTCCTTGCACTACCAGATCCTTTGTTCGCCCCGCCAGGCGCCCGCATGAAAGCCGCCTATCGCGCCCCGCGCCTACCAGGCGTCGTTGTTCGCCGCACTGTCGTCCCAGCAACCGTCATCGGCGATGCCGAAATCGCTGCCGCCCAAGTCGGCATTGGAGCCCCCGACATCACTGCCATGCATCCCGGGTTCGGTTCGGCCTTCGCTCCGTTCTCCTGCAAACAGGTGGTCGATCGCTTCCTCGCCCGCCGCAAAACCCGCCCCCATCGCCGCGCCCGAGACCAGGTTACCGAGCAGGCCCGACCCCATGCCTCCGGACACGCCGCCGGGAGCACCGAAACTCGCGCCGCCATAGGCCGATGGCTGCCATGCGGACGGCGTTTGCCGCGCATTGAGGGGGCGGCGCAGTAGCAGGAACAGGCCGAACAGAGCGGCACCGATCCCGGCGATCATTGCCCAGGGAACGTGCGGTGCGGCCGGTGGCGCCGGCTTCGCCGCGACGGCGATGCCCTCCGCCGATGCCGTGCCCAGCGCGAGTTGACGGTTCAGCTGCGCGACCGAATAGACATCCGCAAACGGCAGACCGGGAGAAAGTTGCTCGGCCCTGGCCAGTTCCCGGCGGCCCTGTGCCGCATGGTCTTCCCGCGCATAGAGTTCCGCCTCGACATAGTGGGCCTTGGCGCTGGAGGGGTGATCCTTGAGCACCCGGTCCATGCGGATCAGCGCCTGATCGACATGTCCACTGGTCGCCAGCGCATGGATCTGGTCGATCGTCGGGTCGGCTCCGGCCGAACCGCCAGCCTTGTCCGGGGCGGATTCGGCGGCACATGCTCCGACGGGAAGCAGCGGCACGAGCAACAGGGCGGCTATCAGCAAGCGGGCTTGGCGCATGGGAGGTCTCATCACGTTCCGTTGCCTTGGCAACGGCGGCCGAGCGAGGGCCGCTAGTCGCCTGCTGCGCCATCGAACATTGCGCCGAGTTCGCCGGAACCTGAAGAATCCGTAACCTCGGCGATCCGGTGAGCCACATGGCCGCGCGGCCCGTGACCATCAATCGGGTCAGGATTGCGGCCTGGCACCCTTGGCCCGTTGAGCGCCAATTTCACCCATCGGCTCAAGATATTGGTGGCTATCGATGCGGCCTGCGGGCGATCCTGCTGCAGGGCTGATCGGCCCCCGCCGACATGGTCATCGCGGCCGCCCCGCAACTTTCCCTTGCGTTTACCCCGGCTTCACGCAACGCTGTTACTCCAGAAGGGCAGAATCATCGCCCTCGGGAAGCGGCATTCGGAACATAATCCGAAGCCGGAGAAGGATAGGGACGTCAATGGAAGGCATGGATATCATGGAAGTCGATTCCGGTGAAAAGGCCATCATCATCCTGCAGAGCCTGATCTGCTACCTGCGCGAAAAGAACGTGCTGAGCAGGGCCGATATCGAGCAACTCAAGGACCGTGTCGACGCACGCATTTCCGCGGCGGAAAAAGCCATGCCTTGCGATGTCGCCACCGCTGCCGCCGCCGCGCGCGAAATGGCCAGCCTCGAACAGTTCTGCGGCAAGCGCTACGGCGGAAAGCATCGCAAGAGCCATTAAGGCGTTTCCCAATCAGCTGGAAACGGCCCTGAATCACGCTCCCGCGCAGGGCCGCAAGGTCCGCGCGGCATGAGCAAGTCCGGCACCGGTCCCGCCGCCGCGGCTTTCACATGTCCCTGAAGGCGGCTACGATCATCCGCGCGCTCTGTTCGGCAATATGCGCGCTGTCCAGATTCGGCCGCGAAATGCTTCGGTGCCCCAGGCCGAAAAGGCAGCCCAGCAGCAATTCGGTCGCCCCTTCCAGGTCCTCGCCGTCGAGCCGCGCGTTGGCCGCCCTTGCAAATTCCCGCAGATAACCGCGAAACCGCTCGCACATCTCGCCGATGGTCTGGCCCACGCGCTCGTTGCGGAACCCTTCGGCGAGGATGTCGAACGACAGCGCCTCGTCCCCTTCGTCCATCACCTGAAGGAACAGTTGCCGGAAGGTCTCCAGAACAGTAAGTTCGCCGTCTGCGAGTTGCTGTCGCAATGCGCCGATTTCGAGCAGTTTTTCGTCGAAATCGGCGCGAACGATAGCCTCGATGATGTCCGCCTTGCTCTTGAACGAGCGGTAGATCAGGCCGACCGACATATCGGCAGCCGCTGCCAGCTCAGCCATGGAGGTCTGATGGAAGCCGTTGGTCGCAAACAGCTCTCTGGCCGCGATGCGAATGCGATCTGCGCTGGGCAGTTTTTGCTGCACTGCACCCATTTTCTGTCTCGATATGTATTTTTCGCTTGAATTCTCCATGGCCGATTTCTAGTGGCGATGCAATGTGAATGATCGTTCACTCTCAAAATCCCCCCAACGATCGCGACGAAAGACCCATCATGCAAAAGGCGGTAACCGCAGGCATTCGCGCTTGTACCTCGGCCCCGACACTGGCTCTTGCTCTGGCTCTGGCACTTAGTGCATGCGGCAAGGAGCAACCGGCGGCACCCCCGGCCCCGACGGTCGGCGTGGTCACTCTCACCAAGGAATCAGCCGAGCTCACCAACGAGCTTCCCGGTCGCATCGCGGCGCTGGAAACCGCGGATGTCCGCCCGCAGATCACCGGCGTGATCCGCCGCCGGCTGTTCACCGAGGGCAGCAACGTCCAGGCCGGCCAGCTGCTCTACGAGATCGAGGATTCGCCCTATCGCGCCGCGCTCGCGCAGGCCAAGGGCTCGCTCGCGGTCGCCAACGCCACGATCAATTCCACCGCGCTCCAGGCCAAGCGGTACAAGGACCTGATCGCGATCAACGCCGTCAGCCGTCAGCAGTATGACGATGCCGCCGCCGCCGCGCAGCAGGCCCGTGCCAATGTCGCAGCGCAGCAAGGCGCTGTCCAGGCCGCTCAGGTAAACCAGAACTTCACCCGCATCCGCGCGCCGATCTCCGGCCGCATCGGCCGTTCGCTGTTCACGCCGGGCGCGCTTGTATCGGCAGCGCAGGCAGACGCGCTGGCCGTCATCTCGCGTACCGACACGGTCTATGTCGACGTCACCCAGTCGGCCGCGCAGATCGTCGACCTCAAGCAGGCGATGGCCTCCGGCGGCGTCAGCGAGGCCGAAGGTGCGCGCATCCAGCTGATCCTGCCCAATGGCTCGATCTACCCGATCGAGGGCCGCCTCCAGTTCGCCGACGTCACCGTCGACCCCAGTTCCGGCTCGGTGATCCTGCGCGCCACCTTCCCCAACCCCAACGGCCTGCTGCTGCCCGGCATGTACGTGCGCGCCAGGCTGGTCGAAGGCCTGCGCCAGAACGTCGTGCTCGTCCCGCAGCAGGGCGTGACCCGCGATCCGCGCGGCCGGGCCACCGCGATGGTCGTGGGCAAGGACAACAAGGTCGAAGTCCGCCAGATCGAGGTTGACCGCATGGTCGGCGACAAGTGGATTGTCACCAAGGGCCTCAACATCGGCGACCGCCTTATCGTCGAGGGTCTGGTGAACCTGCGCCCCGGCACCGTGGTCAAGCCCGGCATGCCGCAGCAGGTCACCGTGGCGGCAGGCACGCCGGCAAACGGCGGGGCCCAGTAACCCATGTCCCGCTATTTCATCGACAGACCCATCTTCGCATGGGTCATCGCCATCGTCATGATGCTCGCGGGCGCCCTGGCGATCCGTTCGCTGGCCGTGGCCCAGTTCCCCGAAATCGCCGCGCCTGCCGTGCAGATCGCCACCAGCTATCCGGGCGCCAACGCCCAGACGCTGGAATCGACCACCACCCAGGTGATCGAGCAGCAGCTCAAGGGCATCGACCACTTGCGCTACTTCGCCTCGTCGAGCGACGGCGCGGGCAACCTTTCCATCACCCTGACCTTCGAGCAGGGCACCGACCCCGACATCGCCCAGGTCCAGGTGCAGAACAAGCTGTCGCAGGCGACCCCGCTGCTTCCGCAGGAAGTGCAGCAGCAGGGCCTGCGCGTGACCAAGTCGACCTCGACCTTCCTCATGGTCATGGCCGTCTACGCCGATGACGGCATTCACGACCAGCAGGACGCCGGTGACTTCATCGCGTCGTCGCTGCAGGATCCGATCAGCCGTGTGAACGGCGTGGGCGACACCCAGCTGCTGGGCGCCCAGTATTCGATGCGCGTCTGGCTCGATCCCTTCAAGATGGCCAATCTCGGCGTCACCACCAGCGACGTGACCGCGGCGATCCAGGCGCAGAACGCGCAGGTGTCCGCAGGCCAGATCGGCGGCTCGCCCTCGCCCAAGGGGCAGGCCCTCAACGCCACGATCACGGCGCAGTCGCGTCTGCGCACGGCGGACCAGTTCCGCCAGATCATGCTGCGGAACAACACCGACGGTTCGGTGGTGCGCCTCGCCGACGTCGCCCGTGTCGACATGGGCGCGGAAAACTACAGCTTCGGCGCCAAGCTGAACGGCCATCCGGCCGCCGGTTTCGGCATCAAGCTGGCGCCGGGCGCCAACGCGCTCGACACCGTGGACGCGGTGAAGACCAAGATCGACCAGCTCTCGAAGAACTTCCCGAGCTGGGTGAAGTACAAGTTCCCGGTCGACAACTCGACGTACGTCAAGCTCTCGGTCGAGCAGGTGATCCACACCCTCGTCGAAGCCGTCGTGCTCGTGTTCTTCGTCATGTTCCTGTTCCTCCAGAACTGGCGGGCGACGCTGATCCCGACGATCGCGGTTCCCGTCGTCCTGCTCGGCTCTCTCGCAGTCCTCGACCTGGCCGGGTTCACCATCAACACCCTGACCCTGTTCGGCATGGTGCTGGCGATCGGCCTGCTGGTCGACGACGCCATCGTCGTGGTCGAAAACGTCGAGCGCCTCATCCAGACCGAAGGGCTCAGCCCCAAGGAAGCGGCCCGCCGCTCGATGGACGAGATCAGCGGCGCGCTGATCGGCATCGGCCTGGTGCTTTCGGCGGTATTCTTGCCGATGGCGTTCTTCGGCGGTTCCACCGGCGTGATCTTCCGCCAGTTCTCGATCACGATCGTCTCCTCGATGGTGCTTTCGGTGATCGTGGCACTGGTGCTGACCCCGGCGCTGTGCTCGACCATCCTCAAGGGCGCTTCCGACGGCCACGGCCATGGCTCCGGCCTCGCAGGCGGCAAGCAAACTGGCATTGCCGGTGTGTTCAACCGCTTCTTCCACTGGTTCAACACCACGTTCGACCGCGGTGTGGAACGCTATGGCAAGGCCGTCGACAAGGTGGAGCGCAACTGGGGCCGGACGATGCTCGTCTACGCCCTCATCGTGGCCGGCATGGCCTTCATCTTCCTGCGCCTGCCCGGCGGCTTCCTGCCGGACGAGGACCAGGGCATGCTGATCAACCAGGTCTCGCTGCCCGCCGGCACGACGATGGAGGAAACCGAACGCACGCTCGCCCGGGTGCGCGATCACTACCTCAAGGACGAGAAGGCCAACGTGGCCGACGTCTTCACGATCTCCGGCTTCGGCTTTGTCGGCCAGGGCGAGAACGTGGGCCTTGCCTTCGTGCGCATGAAGGACTGGTCCGAGCGCAAGGGCAAGGACAACACCGTCAGTGCCATCGCGCTTCGTGCCAACATGGCATTCCAGAAGATCACGTCCGGCATGGCGATCGCCTTCGCCCCGCCCGCCGTGCAGGAACTGGGCAATGCCACTGGCTTCGAGTTCCAGCTCGTCGACAACGGCGGCCTCGGCCACGACAAGATGCTGGAAGCCCGCAACCAGCTGCTGGGCATGGCCATGGCCGACAAGCGCCTGGCGCAGGTCCGTCCCAACGGGCTTGAAGATACCCCCCAGCTCAAGCTGGACGTCGACCAGGCCGCCGCCGGTGCCCTCGGCATCGCCCAGGCGGACATCAACTCGACCATCAGCACCGCGATGGGCAGCACTTACGTCAACGACTTCATCGATCGCGACCGCGTGAAGAAGGTCTTCGTGCAGGCCGACGGCCAGTTCCGCACCAAGCCGGAATCGATCGGTCAGTTCTACGTTCGCGGCAGCAGCGGCGTCATGGCTCCGATCTCCTCGTTCGCGACGACCGAGTGGACCTATGGCCCGGCCAAGCTCGAACGCTTCAACGGCGTGTCCTCGCTGCAGATCATGGGTGCCCCCGCGCCCGGCGTCTCGACGGGTGAGGCGATGAACGTGATCGAGGAGATGGCAACCAAGCTGCCCGCCGGTGTCGGCCTTGAATGGAGCGGTATTTCCTACGAGGAAAAGACCTCGGGCGGTCAGGCCCCGGCGCTCTATGCGCTGTCCATGCTGATCGTGTTCCTGTGCCTTGCAGCGCTTTACGAGAGCTGGTCGGTGCCGATCGCGGTCATGCTGGTGGTGCCGCTGGGCGTGCTCGGCGCGGTGATCGCGGCGCGGCTCGTGGGCCTCAGCAACGACATCTACCTGCAGGTCGGTCTCATCACCACCATCGGCGTCTCGGCCAAGAACGCGATCCTCATCGTCGAGTTCGCGGAAGAGAAGATGCGGGACGGCCTCTCGCCGGTCCAGGCCGCGCTCGAAGCCGGCAAGCTGCGCCTCAGGCCGATCCTGATGACCAGCTTTGCCTTCATCTTCGGCGTGCTGCCGCTCGCCCTGTCGACCGGCGCCGGTGCCGGCGGCCAGAATGCGATCGGCTGGGCGGTGGTCGGCGGCATGCTGTCCGCCACCGTGCTCGCCATCTTCTTCGTGCCGGTGTTCTTCACCGTGGTTAAGCGCCTGTTCCGTGAACATCACGGGAAAGACGATGGCAACGATCTCGATGGCAAGGCTTCGACCGAGCCGCAGGAGGCATGAAAATGCGTAATGTGAAAGCGCTTACCGCCACGTCGCTGGCGCTCGCGCTGGCGGCCTGCAACATGGCGCCCAAGTATGTCCGCCCCGATCTTCCGGTTCCCGAGACCAGCCCTGCGGGGCCGGTCGGAGGCGCGGCCGATGCCACTGCCGTTTCGGCCGATACCGCCTGGAAGGACTTCTTCACCGACCCGCGCCTGGCGCGGGTCATCCAGACCGCGCTCGACAACAACCGCGACTTGCGCATCGCTCTCGCCAATGTCGAGCAGGCCCGCGCGCAGTACCGGGTGCAGCGTGCGGACCTGCTGCCGGCGGTAGGCGTCAACGGCAGCGCCACCTATCAGGACCAGCCTTTTGCCCAGCAGTCGTCGGGCGGAACCGGCGGCGTATCGGGCCGGACCGACATCTACACCGCCTCGGTCGGCGTCTCGGCCTGGGAGGTGGACCTGTTCGGCCGCGTCCGCAATCTCACCAAGGCAGCACAGGAAAGCTACTTCGCCTCGGTCGAGAACCGTAACGCCGCGCAGACCGCGCTGATCGCGGAAACGGCGACCGCATGGCTGACGATGGCCGCCGATCAGGAACGTCTCCAGATCGCACGCAATCTGGAAAAGGCGTTCGGCCAGACTCTCGATCTGACCAAGGCGCGGTTCTCGAAGGGCATCGCTTCGGAACTGGAAGTGCGCCAGGCACAGACCAGCTACGATCAGGCCCGTTCGGACATCGCCGCCGCGACCACCCAGGTCGCGCAGGACAAGAACGCGCTCGACCTCCTGGCAGGCACCAGCCTCGGGGCCGAGGACCTGCCGAGCAACCTGCCCGAAACCGACGTGACGCTGGCCAACCTGCCCGCCGAACTGCCCTCGTCGCTGCTGCTGCGCCGGCCCGACATTGCCGCCGCCGAGCATCAGCTGATCGGCGCCAATGCCAATATCGGCGCGGCACGCGCGGCCTTCTTCCCGACCATCTCGCTGACCGCCGCGTTCGGGACGATGAGCCTGGGGCTGTCGAACCTGTTCAAGTCGGGCAGCGATTACTGGTCGCTAGCCCCATCGGCCAGCCTGCCGATCTTCGATTTCGGCAAGAACCAGGGCAACCTGCGCTATGCGCGGGCTACCTACGACGCCATGGTCGCGACTTACGAGAAAAGCGTGCAGACCGGTTTTCGCGAAGTGGCCGACGCGCTGGCCCGACGCGCGACGATGTCGGCACAGCTGGAAGCACAGACCTCGCTGCGCAATGCCGCGCGCAAGAGCTACCAGCTTTCCGATGCGCGCTTCAAGGCCGGTGTGGACGATTTCCTGACCGCGCTTGACTCGCAGCGTACGCTCTACAACGCGGAGCAGACGCTTGTTGCCACGCGCCTGACCCGCGCCAGCAACATGGTGGAGATCTACCGCGCGATTGGCGGTGGTCTCAAGTAAGCTTTTCGAGAATTCGGAACGATCATCCCCCCGATCCTCCGAAAACCCCATCAGCGCATCCGATATGCCACCGAGAGGCTGGATGATGCGGTGGGACCGGGTTGGGCATCACTGCCCGACCCGGTATTTTTATGCCTGACGCGGTCAGGTTCCGCCCGGCGCCCTCGATGATGCGGCAGGAGCCGGGCCGCCCGCAGGATCCGGCCCAGCCACCGGAATATCGACCCGGATCTCGACACGGCGGTTCCGCGCCCGTCCGTCGGGATCGTCGCTTCCGTCCAGCTTGCGGTTGGGTGCAATCGGCCGCGCCTCGCCCAGTGCCACTACGGTGATCCGCGACCTGGCGATGCCCTTGCTTTCGAGGTAGCTGCGCGCCGCCTCCGCCCGGCGGCGCGACGCCGCCAGGTTTTCGGCATCGGACCCGCGGGAGTCGCTGTGGCCCCAGATCGTCACCTTGCCGCCCGCCTTGACCACCGGCTCATCAAGCAAGCCGTCGAGCAGAGCCCGCCCCGCCGCGTCGGGGCTGCTGCCCCGCGCAGGATAAGGCACCGTCAGGTCGACCGCCTCGATCATTGGCGCGGGCGGCGGCGCGGTGTCGATTTCCGGGCGGATGATCGACTTCTTGGGTTCGTCGACTGCCGCCTCGCTGGCATCGCCATCGTCCATGATGCTGTCCTGTGCGGCAGGCGATCCGCCGGCCTCTCCCTTCCCCGGGCCCTGCTGGCATCCGGCTAGCACCGCAACCAACAGCGATCCGGCGATGATGGGCGCGTTCTTCATGTCGCGGCCTCCTTCTTGTTGGAACTCTCGGGGCCTTCCGGAGCCTCGCCATGGCGCGAGGGGCCGTAGGAAACGATGGTGTCACCGGGTTGCGGCGTAGGCCGCGAGGCATGGGTGAAGAAGCGGATCTTGCCATCCTTGCGCAGCAGGAACAGCATGTCCGCCTCGTCCGGCAGCGAGGCCTGGGCATCGGCAAAGTCGAACTGTTCGGAAATGCGGGTCTTGCGGAAGCTCCAACCGGCCCGTTCGCGCTCGGCGATTTCCGAGACGCCCACACCGGAGGCGAACATCGCTCGCCCGCGTAACGCTTCCGGCAGGCTGCGGTGATCCTCGTCATCGCCCATGCCGCCCAGTTGGTAGACGGAATCACGGCCAATGTCGGGCGCAAACTCACTGCACACGAGCGCGTTATAGGCCTCGTTGTCGGTCGTCGCCACCAGCACCTGAAACTGCGTCAGGTCGAGCCGCTCCTCGGTGGATTCGGCGAGGATCTCACCGTGGTAGGTGGCAACGCCAGACTGGCGCGGCGACGACAGCCGCTGCCAGCTGGTGTCGGAGATCATCACCGGCACTTCGAGCTGGCGCATCTGCTCGGCCAGCGACAGGCTCCACGGCGTACTGCCGACGATCAGCAGGCCCTTCTTCCGCGCGCCCGTGACCTTGAGCCAGCGCGCGACGTACCGGATGCTGAAACCGTGGGCGATGATCGTCGCGATGACGACCGAGAACGACAGCGTCACCAGGATGCTGCCGTCGCCATAACCAAGCTGGTCGAGCCGCAATGCGAACAGGCCCGACACCGCGACCGCCACCACGCCGCGCGGCGCGATCCACGCCACCAGCAGGCGTTCGTTCCACGGGATCTTGCTGAAAGCGAGGCTCACCAGCACCGTGGCCGGGCGCACCAGGAACAGCAGCGCCAGCAGGAACGCCAGGAACCGCCATTCGAACTGGCGCAGGACCGCAAGATCGAGCGAGGCGGAAAGCAGCACGAACACGCCGGAAATCAGCAGAACGGTGATGTTTTCCTTGAACGGATGGATGTCGCGCAACGAATCCAGCCGCATGTTGGCCAGCGCCACGCCCATGACCGTCACCGCCAGCAGGCCGGTCTCCTGCTGGATCAGGTTGGACAGCACGAACGTGCCGATTACCGCCACCAGCAGGACCGGAGCCTTGAGGTACTCCGGCACATGGCCGCGCGGGAATGCCCAGGCGACCGCCCGTGCCACCGCATAGCCGATCAGCCCGGCCACCACCGCCGCGCCCAGCAGCGCCGCCACCACCGAAAGCAGGGTGCCGCCCTCGTCCACCCTGCGCAGATACTCATACGTGATGACGGCACAGAGAGCGCCGAACGGGTCGTTGACGATGGCTTCCCACTTCAGGATCGCACGCGGACGCTGGGCCACGTTGCTCTGGCGCAGGAGCGGGATGACGACGGTCGGTCCGGTCACGACCAGGATACCCGCAAACAGGATCGCCACCGGCCAGACCAGCCCGGCGACGTAATAACAGGCAAGCGATCCCAGCACCCACCCCAGTGGAATGCCCAGGAACATCAGCCGCGTCACCGCGCCTTCGGTCTTGCGCAGCTCCCGGAAATTGAGGCTGAGGCCGCCTTCGAAGAGAATCAGCGCCACCGCCACCGAAACCATCGGTTCCAGCAGTTCGCCAAATGTATGTTCGGGCACGATCAGGCCGGTCACAGGGCCGGCAAGCACCCCTGCCGCCAGCATGAGGGCAATCGCGGGCCATCCGGTGCGCCAGGCGATCCATTGTGCACCGATCCCGAGAATTCCGATCAATGCAAAGACAAGGGCTTGCGTCTCCATAGGCATGGCATAACCGCCGACGGCGTAGAAGGTAACCGCCGAAGTCCGAGATTTTTTGCATTTTGCGGATTTCGATCACAATCGCATGCAGGCCGGCCTTGCCTGAACATTTCTATCTGCCGGGCTTGAGCGGCGGTCAAACATCACGCTAGGTAGCGCAATGAGCGATCTCGAAACCATGCCCGGACACCTGATCCGCCGCCTGCAGCAGATTAGCGTCGCGCTATTTACCCACCGGATGGGCGAAGCGGAGATCGACCTCACTCCGGTGCAATTTGCCGCCCTCGTCACGCTCCGCCAGCACCCTGGCATCGACCAGCAGACCCTGGCGGGCATGATCGCCTATGACCGGGTGACTATCGGCGGCGTGGTCGACCGGCTCGTGCTCAAAGGGCTGGTCCTGCGTGAAACTAGCCCGGCAGACCGGCGTGCCCGCGTGCTGGCGCTGACCGACCAGGGACAAGACCTGCTGGGTGAAGCCGCCCCCCTGGTGGAGCGGGTCCAGGAAGACATCCTCGGCGCGCTGTCCGCGCCAGAGCAGGCGACCTTCGTCGCACTGCTGTCGCGGGTCACCGCAAGCGGTAACGAGCTCAGCCGCGCTCCGTTGCGCCGTAGCAAGGCGGCAGGCTACGTCGTAAACTCATAAACGGCACCATCGCGGCGCGAAGTCGGTTCCGGACAACCCGCAGTTGCAACTTGCGCGCCTTCGAGGATTTTGATGTTGTGGATGTGTCGTGCACCCATCGTTCCCGTACCCACGATCCCGTAGCGCAAAGCGGCTTTTATTTCAGCGATCCCTATTGCACTGGTTGAGAACATGACCCTCCCCCTGCCCACCCATTCCGTTCCGCTCGGCAAGAGTGGAATTTCCGTTTTTCCGATAGCCTGGGGCATGTGGCGGCTCGCCCGAGCTGACGGCGAGGACGATATCGGTGCCATCGTCGCGCGTATCGAGGCGGCGCTTGAGGCGGGGATCACCCTGTTCGACACAGCGGACATCTACGGCTGCGACGCGGCACTGGGCTTCGGCGGCGCGGAACGGCTGCTGGGCAAGGCGCTTGCCGGTCGGCCTGACCTGCGCCAACGGATGGTGATCGCCACCAAGGGCGGCATCGTGCCGGGCGTGCCTTACGATTCCAGCCCGGACTATCTGCACAAGGCGCTCGACGCCTCGCTCGAACGCCTGGGCCTGCCTGCGGTCGAACTCTACCAGATTCACCGCCGCGACTGCCTGGCCCATCCGCGCGATGTGGCCGATACCCTCGCCGCCATGGTCGAAAGCGGCAAGGTCAGGGCCATCGGCGTTTCCAACTACAGCCCCGCCGAATTCGCGGCGCTGCAGGCCTTCCTGCCCTTCCCGATCGTTTCTACCCAGCCCGAATTCTCGGCGATGCATTATGCCCCGCTTTACGACGGCACCCTCGACCAGGCGATGGCCCACGATGCCGCCGTGCTGGCGTGGTCCCCGCTGGGCGGGGGACGTCTGGTTTCGGCCTGGCGAGATCCCGTCGCCAAGCTGCTGGTTGCCCAGGGCGAGCGTTATGGCACCGACACCGCCGCCGCCGCACTCTCGTGGCTCATGGCGCACCCCTCGCGGCCGATTCCCATCGTCGGCACGCAAACGCCCGAACGCATTCTCTCCTCCCGCGATGCCCTGAAGGTCCAGTGGACCGCTTCGGAATGGTACAAGGTGCTGGAAACCGCGCGCGGGGAACGCCTGCCGTAAGGACGCCATCGCCTTGCGACGTCAGCGGGTTGACGTCAGCGGGTTGACGGCGGGAGGGGACCGGATTGGAGGGAAGCGATGAAGAACACCGGAACCCGTGCGTCTTGCTTCCTTCTTAAAGCCCCTCACCCCCGACCCAATGCGCATCAGCCAGATAGCGCGCGAGGTTCCAGACCTGCCGCCGAATATCGGGCACAGCAACGATCTCCCACGCCTCGCCCTTGGTAACCGGCCCCACCGCGAAAAGCGTGTCCTGCGGCTTGCCGCCGGCATCGCGTACGCGGCCGAGATGCTCGACATCCAGCCCCAAGCGATGCGCGTCGGGCCGAACCCTGCCCTGCGCGACAAGGTCTTTCACCAGCGGAAAGCCGCTGCGCAGAAGATCGCCTTCCGGCCCGGTGCAATTGATCACCCGGCACACTTCGATACGCCGGAATTCCTCCTCTCCGCGCGGGCGATAGTCCACCGCTGCCCCGCCCTCGGTCACATCGGATCCGACCAGCTTGCCGGCCACGAACTCCAGCCGGCACTCTGCCTCCAGCTCGGCAAGACGGCGGGCCACATCGGGAGCGAGGCGGTGGCGATGCACGTCCCAATAGGGGCGCACATGCCGCAGGAGACGGCGCTGCCCGGCAAGATCGTGACGGCGCCAGAGGTTCTGCGTATGCGGGCGCTGCTCGTCCACCGCCGCGCGCCAGCCGATCGCCTTGGCCCGATCGCGAATCTGGCGGACCAGCGCCGAGCCACGCGCGTCGGGCGCGGGGACATGTTCCACGGCGGGACCGGTCTCGGCGTGGGCATGGGGCTTCAGACCGCGCCGCGACAGCGCGGTGATGCGGCCCTTGAACCCCGCCTTGTCGAGCGAGAGGATCATGTCCGCCGCGGTCAGCCCGGTGCCGATCAGCAGGACATGATCGAGCGCAGCGGCATCGGCGACTGCAGCGGGGTTCCACGGATCGGAAAAGCACAGTTCGGGCGGCAGCGCCGCGAGCGCGGGATGCGGCGTCGGTGGAAAGTTTCCGAGCGCCAGCACCAGTGAACGGGCAACGATCTCGCTGCCGTCATCAAGCACGACAGTGACTGTGCGGTCCCCGAAACGCGCCGAAAGCGCTTCGGCATGGACGATCTGCGCCTTTGGCCCGGCGTCGGACAGTGCTTTGATCAGCAGTTCGCGCAAGTAGAGCCCGTAAGTGAGGCGCGGCACGAAGCGATTGGCCTGCTCCTCCCCGGCCTGCCCGATCCAGCGCAGGAAATTGGCCTGATCGTCGGGAAAGGCGCTCATGTTTGCGGCGCGAACGTTCAGCAGGTGTTCGGGGCCCTTGGTGCCGAAGGCGAGACCTTTGGCAAGCTGCGCCTGGCTGCGCTCGATCAGCACCACCCGCACGCCCTGGCGGATCAGGTTGATGGTCAGGAGAGTGCCGCTGAACCCTGCGCCGACAACGGCGACGGGAAGGTCCTCGGCTTCGAATTGGGGGGCCATCCGTGTCATGTCAGCGCCAGCCTAACCGCATTACCGACCAATTATCAACTCATTTAGTAGAGAATATGAAATTCTCATGAAATCGCCTAAAATCAGTATTTTGAATGTAATTCTTGATTCACCGCTGAAGAGCCAAGTTTGGTGCCTTGTCGTCGCTGCTAGCCCTTATTGGGCAATCCCTGCTTTTGCCAGGGCGGTCCCGCCCCCATGCCTTTCCCATTGACGCCATATTGTCCACCGATATAGTAGACAATATGGCGTCATCGTTATGGCACCTGTGCCGGTCGACCTCGACAGCATGGCTCACCAACTGAAATGCGGCGCCGCGCCCCGTTGCTAGCCGAACTTGGCGTAGACGAAGGAATTCTCGTGCCTGCCTGACGCTCCGCAAGCCTATGCAGCGCCTCTCCAGCCACCATCTCTGCCAGTACGCGCGCCCGCTAGCCGGGAGCGTACGCATCGTTCCCGTTCAAGAGTGCCCCCCATGACGACCGCCGCTCAAACCGCAAAATCGCTTCCCACCGGCAAAGTCCGGACGTTCAGCTTCGGCGGGCAAGTCCTCGTCGGCATGGCCATCGGCATCGCGCTGGGCTTTGCAGCGCGGTGGATCGGCCCGGACGCGGCGGGCGGCCCCAACCAGCTGGCAGTTGCGCTCAAGACCCTGGGCAGCATCTTCATCGGCCTGCTGAGTGCAACCGTCCCGCCGCTGATCTTTGCGGCCATCGTCAGTTCGATCACCAATCTCAGGGACCTCGACAATGCCGCAAGACTGGCGGGACAGACGCTCATCTGGTTCGCGATCACGGCGTTCATTGCCGTCGTGATCGGCATTGGCGTCGGCCTCATCGTCCAGCCCGGCGCCGGCAGTCATCCGGGTCTTGCGGCCGCGGCCGCCCCGGCGACCGTGGGTACCTGGCTCGATTTCCTGAAGGGCCTGATCCCCGCCAATTTCCTCGGGCTTGCGGCATCCTCCAAGGTCGCGGATACCGGCCAGGTCACCACCGGCCTCTCGTTCAACACCCTGCAGATCCTCGTCATCTCGCTTGCAGTCGGATTTGCCTCGCTCAAGGCCGGTGCGCGGGCGGAACCCTTTGTCGCCTTCGTGCGCGCGCTTCTCGCTGTCGTGCGCACCATTCTTGGCTGGATCATCAAGCTGACCCCGATCGGCTCGGCAGCGCTGATCGGCGCTGCCATCGCAACGTATGGCTGGGGCACGCTGCTGCAGCTCGGCGGCTTCGCCTTTGCCGTCTATCTTGGCCTGTTCCTGGTCATCGGCGTCGTCTACCCCCTGCTGCTGACGCTCAACGGCATTAGCCCCGGCGCATTCTTCCGCGAGGCCTGGCCGGCAATCCAGTTGGCGTTTGTCTCGCGCTCGTCGGTCGGCACGATGCCGGTCACCGAACTGGCAGCGGAACGGCTCGGCGTGCCCAATGCCTATGCCGCCTTTGCAGTGCCGCTGGCCGCGACCACCAAGATGGACGGCTGCGCCTCGATCTATCCGGCACTTGCGGCAATCTTCGTGGCGAATTTCTACGACATGCCGCTGCACGGACTGGATTACCTGCTGATCGTCGTGGTCTCGGTCCTCGGTTCCGCCGCCACGGCGGGCATGACCGGGGCCGTCGTCATGCTGACGCTGACGCTCTCCACGCTGGGACTTCCGCTGGCGGGAGCCGGACTGCTGCTCGCCATCGATCCCATTCTCGACATGGGGCGCACGGCGGTAAACGTTGCAGGGCAGCTTCTTGTCACCCTGATCGTCTCGAAGCGCGAGCGCCTGAGCCCGTCCGCGAGTCCCGCGCTGACTTGATACCGGGCGATTGGCCCCGATATTCCGTTCGTTCCGCAAAAAGCCGTTGACTCTGGACCATGGTCCAAGGGCTAGACAGACGGCAAAGACAACGACGGGGTCGATCCGGTGAAGCGTTTCCTGACCATCGGCGCATTGGCAAAACAGGCCGAAGTCAGCGCCGATACCATCCGCTTTTACGAGCGAGAGGGGCTGCTTGGCAGTCCCGACCGGCTCGCATCCGGCTATCGGCATTACGACGCAGACGCGGTAGCCCGCCTGCAATACATCCTTCGCGCCAAAAGCCTCGGCTTCACGCTGGGCGAGATCAAGGGGCTGCTCGCTCTCGAAACCGACCGCGAGAACGGCGTCGAAGGTGTCCGGCAGCGCGCCCAGGAACGCATCGCCGATCTTGATCGGCGGATCACCGAGATGACGGGCATGCGCGATGCACTCAAGGCCCTCGCCGATGCCTGCCCGGGCAGCGGCGAACCGGAAGCCTGCCCGATCCTCTCCGCGCTGCATGGCGAGGAAACGCCGGAATGCCGCGAAGGCGGCTCGGGCAAGGCCGCGTCGTAATGACACAGACGCAAGAGGTGACGCTGACCCTGCCCATCGGGGGGATGACCTGCGCAGGATGCGCGGCAACGGTGGAGAAAGTCCTGCGCCGCCTTCCCTCGGTCGATGCGCAAGTCAACTTCGCGGCCGAACGCGCCGCCGTGGCCTACGATCCCGCACAAGTATCCCCGCAAGAGATGATCGCGGCGGTCGAGACGGCGGGCTATGACGTTCCGCCGGAAACCGTGGTCTTCGACATTGGCGGCATGAGCTGCGCCGCTTGCGCCGCGGGTATCGAAACCGTGCTCAGCCGTGTGCCCGGTGTTCTTGGCAGCACCGTGAACTTCGCTTCGGGCAAGGCCCGCGCCGACTATGTCCCCGGCGTGACCGATCCAGCAGCACTCGCCGCAGCGATCGCCAGGGCCGGCTACCAGGCAACCGAGGCACGTGACCTGACCGCCGATGAAGTTGCAAACCGCGAGGCCGCCTCCCGCCAGGAATGGCGCCGCGAACGGGCCATGTTCGCGGTCGCGCTGCTTCTCACCCTCCCGCTCTTCGCGCAGATGGTGGTGATGCTCGACTTGCGGCAGTGGAGCCACGTCGTGGGCGGACACCATGGCGAACTGCTGCCGCGGTACTGGCAGTTCGCGCTTGCCTCTCCGGTGCAGTTCTGGATCGGCGCGCGCTTCTACAAGGCCGCGTTCAAGTCCTTGCGGGCGGGCACTGCCAACATGGATGTGCTGGTCGCGCTGGGCACCACGATTGCCTACGCCTACAGCACCGTCGTCACCATCGCCGGGCGGATGGACCTGCACGTCTATTTCGAGGCATCTGCCGCGATCATCACGCTGGTCCTGCTGGGACGCCTGCTGGAGGCCAATGCCAAGCGCAAGACGTCCTCGGCCATCCGCGCCCTGCTCAAGCTACGCCCGACGACGGCACGGATCGAGCGCGAGGGCCGGATTGTCGAAGTCGATGCCGCAACCCTGCTGGTGGGCGATGTCTTCGTTGTGGCGGCAGGCGAAAGCGTGCCGGTCGACGGCGAAGTGATTTCCGGCCGCTCCAGCGTCGATGAAGCGATGCTCTCGGGCGAGAGCATGCCGGTGATGAAGGAGCCGGGTGCCAGGATCTATGCCGCGACCATCAACCAGAACGGGATGCTGCGCGCCCACGCAACCGGCGTCGGCGCCGATACCGTGCTGGCGCAGATCATCCGCATGGTGGACGAGGCGCAAGGCTCCAAGCCTCCCATCCAGTATTTCGTCGACAAGGTGACCGCCATCTTCGTGCCGGTGGTGATCGCGATCGCGGTGGTGACCCTGGGAGGCAACTGGCTATGGAGCGGCGATTTCCAGACTGCCATGGTCAATGCGGTCGCCGTCCTGGTGATTGCCTGCCCATGTTCGCTGGGGCTCGCGACGCCGACCGCGATCATGGTCGGCACCGGCATGGGCGCAAGGAACGGAGTGCTGATCCGCAATGCCGAAGTGCTCGAACGCGCACGGGCGATGCAGACCCTGGCGGTCGACAAGACCGGAACGCTGACCCGCGGCGCACCCGAAGTAACCGACCTCCTTCCTGCCGAGGGTCAGGACGGCGCCCGCCTCGTGGCCCTCGCCGCTGCGCTGGAACGCGGGTCCGAGCATCCGCTGGCCCGCGCCATCACGAACAGGGCGCAGGAACAACGGATCACCCTCCCCGATGTCGACCACTTCGACACGCTGCCCGGCAAAGGGGTCTCGGGCCGGATCGAGGGGCGGCTGCTCCAACTGGGTTCTCCGCTGTGGCTCGGCGAAGTCGCCGCACCGCTGCCGCCCGCCCTCGCTGAACGGGTGGAAGCGGCGCAAGCCCAGGGCCGGACGGTGGTCGGCCTTGCCGAAGAGGGCAGCGTGATCGGGTTCATCGCCATTGCCGACCGGCTGCGCGACAGTTCCGTTCAGGCGGTCCGCGAACTGCGTGCTGCAGGCATCGCCGTTGTCATGCTGACCGGCGACAACCGCCACACCGCCACCGCCATCGCCTCGCAAGCCGGGATCACCCGTTTCGCCGCGGAAGTCTTGCCGCAAAACAAGGCCGAGGAAGTGCGCCGCCTGCAGGACTCCGGAGAAATCATCGGCATGGCCGGGGACGGCATCAACGACGCCCCGGCACTGGCACAGGCCGATGTCTCCTTCGCCATCGGCGCAGGCTCCGACGTGGCGGTGGAGGCGGCCGACGTCGTGCTGGTCCGCAACGATCTGCGCGGCGTGCTCACGGCAGTGGAACTCTCTCGCGCGACGCTCGGCAAGATCCGGCAGAACCTGTTCTTCGCCTTCATCTACAACGTCCTGGGTATCCCACTCGCCGCCTTCGGGCTGCTCAACCCGGTCATCGCCGGCGCCGCGATGGCGCTGAGCTCGATCTCGGTGGTGAGCAATTCCTTGCTGCTGAGCCAGTGGCGACCCAAGCCCCAACCGGACAATTCATGATGAGCGCCGTGCAACTGACCGTCCTGGGCATGACCTGCGATGGATGCGCCAGCCGTCTCAAGCGGGTGCTGGAAGCCCGCGACGGCATCCAGCAGGCCGATGTGAGGCGTGATCTCAAGCTCGTCGCGGTCGACTACGACGGCGCCACCACCGACCGGGCAGCCATCGAAGCCGCGATTGGCGATGCCGGCTTCGAGATCGGGCATGGCTAAGGCCGTAGACGCAGAACAGGCTGCGGGGAAAGGCTTGGCGAGGTGACCATTTGGGCCCGCTTTCGCTGTTTTTTGCTCGCCATGGCCAGAGACTGAACCGCCGTCATCCCCGGGGCCGCCGTCATCCTCGGGCCTGAAGCGCTTCACGCTGGCCCACGCTTCGATCAACGTGCCGTCCACCGAGAAATGATCGTCGGACAGGAGCTTGGCGGCAACGTCCCTGGACAGCAGCCTCTGACGGTTCTTGGTGAAGACCGCGACATCCCAGATCGGCGCATCCATCGCCAAGCCAACGAACCAGCGGAAGAGCAGGTTGTAGTCCATCTGCTCCATGAGTTGGCGCTCTGAGCGGATTGCATAGAGAGCCTGCAGGAACCCGGGCTTCGCAGCTCACGCAGGAAAGCAGCCCTTCGCTCCGGTAATCGCCGCCCCGCGTTTCAAAACCTTCAACTTCTGCAGAAGGCGTCTGAAACACCTCAAGCGCCTCAAGGAAAGAACCTGTTAATGTCGGAGGATCACCGAGGTCCAGTCAGCGGATGGTGAAGTCCTTCCCAGGCCAAATTCCAACGGGCGTAACGACATAAAATCTCATTAGTTCAATATTGTAATTTGAGCTCTGTGATGCAGCGGGCATGGCTTCCGCGCATGTGCGATGCATGCGCTTCCGGCTCCGAGCACGGATTTGGCGTGTGCCCCGTTTTCAACAGCGACGCGCACATGCCTGCTCAATTCTGATCCGCTTCGCCCCTGAACTGCCAGATGGAAGCGCGCATTGTCCGAAGGCTAGAGCCATATCCGCTGTTTGGCACGCCTCTTGATTGGTGGACCCGCAATTGCGCTTCAAGCGCCAAGTCAGGGGTACACCAATGCCAGTGGAATTCGTCGGAGCGCTTGCCGCACGCAACCAGTTGCTGGGACCTGCCGGGGGCGGTCAGAACCTCGATCTCGACTTCCTGCGGGATCTGGCCCGCGCGCACGAAAACGCCGGCTTCGACCGCGTGCTGATGCTGGCTGGCGGAGAGGCGATCGTCGCCACCGGATTTGCCGCGTCGCATACCGAAAAGCTGGGCTTCATGATCCCCTTTCGTCCTGGCCCGACCACCCCGCTGCAAGCCGCGAAATCGCTGGCCGCGCTCGATCATGTGACGGGCGGGCGCATCCGCGTCCACGCGATCACCGGCATCACCGCCGAACCCGGCCTGGGCGACTTCTTGACCGACAAGGACGAGCGCTACGCGCGTAGCAGCGAATACCTGGACGTTCTGCGCCGCGCGTGGACGTCGGACGAGCCATTCGACCACGACGGCAAGTACTATCAGCTCAAGAACGTCTTCACGCCGATCAAGCCGCTGCAACAGCCGCACATCCCGGTTTCGTTCGGCGGATCATCGGACGCCGCCTACCACGTCGCCGCGCGGCACTGCGATCTCTATGCGCTCTGGGCCGAACCGCTTGAGGACGTGAAGCAGCAGATCGGCAAGCTTCATGCCGCAGCGGCAGCTATCGGCAAGCCTGCGCCGCGTGTCAGCCTCTCCGTGCGCCTCATCATCGGCAAGACCGAGGAGCAGGCCTGGCAGCGCGCGCACTGGATTGCCGAGCAGCTTGCCAGCAATCGCCGCAATGCGCCGTCCAACCCGCTGTTCCACGGCGTTCAGGGCACCGGCACCAAGCGCCTGCTGGCAGCGGCCGAGCGGGGTGAACGGCATGATCGCTGCCTGTGGATGGGCACCGCGACCGCCGTTGGCGCCACCCATGATTCCACCTCGCTGGTGGGCACGCCGGACCAGATCGTCGCGGCGCTCCTGGACTATTACGACATCGGGGTGACCACGTTCCTCAACCGGGGATACGAGCCGCTCTATGACGCCGTCGATTACGGCCGCTGGATCATTCCCGCCGTGCGAGAGGAAGTTCGCCGCCGTGAGCTGGCCGCCGCCAAGGCGCCCGAACTGCAGTCGGCTTGAGCGGGAGGCAACTGTCATGACCGACACCATCATCCCGCCCCGTCTCGCCAGCGAAGCGGAGGCCATCGCCGCAGCCCATGCCGCTGCCGCTGAAATCGCGGTGCTGGCTCGCGACGCCGCGCTGAACGATCGGATCCCCCACCAAGCGGCCGAAATCCTATCCGCCTCCGGCGTGACCGCAATTTACGTACCCCGCGAACTGGGCGGTCTTGGCGCATCGATCGAAACCGTGGTCGAAACCGTGCGGATCATCTCTGCCGCCGACGGGGGCGTCGGGCAATTGCTCCAGATTCACAACGTGATGATCCGGGGCGTCTTCTCCCGGCCCGACGACGAATTCCGCGCCCGGCTCATCGCGGACATTTTCGCGGGCAAACGCTTCGGCAACGCGCTGGCCGAGGGCAAGGGGAAAGGCAAGGGCGGCGGAACCAGGTTGACGCAGGACGATCGCGGGATCTGGCGGCTCAATGGCCGCAAGACGTTCGCCACCGGCTGCTACCTGGCGGAATGGATTTCGATTTCCGCCACCAGCGACGCGGGGCCGGTCGGCGTCCTGCTCCACCGCGACGCTCCGGGGCTGTCGCTCGCGGATGACTGGGATGCCTATGGGCAGCAGCATTCGGTCAGCGGCAGCATCAGCTTCGACAATGTCGAGGTCGATCCACGTTTCGCGCCCGGCGTAAAAGCAGGGCCTAGCGGTGGCGACTTCATGCCGCGCACCGGGCTGACCTGGCCGCAGATCCTTCACGCCGCCATCGATACCGGCATTGCGCGCGGCGCGCTGGAAGCGACGACGGCCTATATCCGCGACAACATGCGGGCCTGGCCGGAAGCCGGCGTTGCCCGCGCCGCCGACGAACAGCACACGATCAAGCGCATCGGCGAATATGCCGTGGCGGTGCGCGCTGCAGAGTCAGCGCTGCGTTATGCCGCGCGCACGTTCGACCTCTTCAAAAACAGTCCGGGGGATCGCGCTCTGGAGGATGAACTCATCCTTGCGGTGGCAACGGCACGCGCCCAGTCCGACGCCGCATCGATCCATATCGGCAGCGACCTGTTCTCCCTGACCGGTGCCAATTCGACGCTCGATCGCTGGAACCTCCAACGCTACTGGGCCGACGCGCGCGTCCATACCACGCACGACCCGATCCGCTGGCGCATTCACCACATCGGCAATTTCTACCTGAACGGCGTCCCGCCCGACGAGTACGGGCGCGCGGCAAGGTTGCGCCAGCAGGAGATCGCCATCGCCACAAACGCCAACAGCGCGGCGAATGCCGCACGGGAGACTTCGCGGCCATGAGCACGCAGACCCAAACCGCAGTGATCGACCGGTTGCCCCCGCTCGCCCCCCGCTTCACCAACGAGGCGGAGGCCATTGCCGCCGCCCATGAAGCAGCAGCCCTGATCGCCATCATTTCCGCCGATCCGGCCGAACGGAACCGGGTTCCCCATGAGCAGAGCGCTATCCTGGAGCGTTCCGGCATCACCACCGTGGGCCTGCCGCCCGAACATGGCGGGCTTGGCGCGTCGGTGGCCACCATCGTCGAAATCACGCGGATCATCTCGGCAGCGAACGGTGGTGTCGGCCAACTCGTGCAGATCCATTTCATGATGCTGCGCGGGCTCCTGCGCCGCCCGGCCGACGCTTTGCGACAGCGGATCATTGCCGACGTGCGCGCCGGAAAGCGTCTTGCCCATGCTGCCGCCGAAGTGGGCGGCAAGCACAAGTTCGATACCCGTGCCCGTGCCGAACGCCGGACCGATGGCAAATGGGTGGTCAACGGCGCAAAGTTCTACGCCACCGGCAGCTATCTCGCCGAATGGATCTTCTCGGGCGCGAAGGGCGACGAGGGACAGATCGGGTTCATCGTTCATCGCGATACGCCGGGCCTGTTCCTGGACAACGACTGGAACGCCTTCGGCCAGCGTCATTCGATGAGCGGCGGCGTGCGCTTCGTCGACCTTGTGCTGGACGAGGATCAGGTAACGCTTCCCACCGCAGGCGCACCGGCCAAGCCCGAGCGGACCGGGCTCACCTGGGCACAGATTCTGCACGCCGCCATCGACGCTGGCATCGCACGCGGCGCGTTCGAGGCGGCGATCGCCTATCTCAACTCGCATGCAAACGTCTGGATCGATGCCGATGTTGAGCGCGCGGTGCAGGAACCGCTCATCATAAAGCGCATCGGCGACTATGCCGTGGCCCTGCGCGTGGCGGAATCGTTGCTGCGCGATGCCGCCAATCTCTACGACGATTATCTCGCCGCCGGGCGCCCGGAAACGCTGGACGACGAACTGATCCTGTCGGTGGCGGCGGCAAGGGTGAAGACGGACGAGGCGGCGCTACTGATCTCCAGCGACATGTTCTCGCTGCTGGGCGCCAGTTCCTCCTACCGCAGGTTCAACCTTGACCGCTTCTGGGCCGATGTCCGCGTCCACACCACGCACGATCCGATCCGTTGGAGGCTGCACCACGTGGGCGACTACTACCTGAACGGTACACCGCCGCACGAATACTCCGCGGTCGCCATCCGTCGCCCCGCCCTGCCCTCCAGCGACTGATCCGAGCCGCATGACCCAAGCCACCATTGCCACCGCGCACCACGCGGCGCCGAGCGGGACATCGCCCTCACCCAGCGTCCGCTCCCCCCTTGCCCGCTCACCCCTCGCACGGTATCCGCTGCTGCGCAGCCTGGCGCTGTATCGCAAGATCCCGGTGCTGTTCACGGCCACTTTCGCGCTGTTTGCGGTGATCAACCTCAGCCTGTCCCTACAGCAATGGCTGGTCGGCCGCGCGCTCGACGCGGTGAACAGCGGCAAGGCCGCGACCCGGCTTCCCGATGGCAGCATCGATTTCAGCGTGGCGCTCCACTGGGCCGCATTGCTTGTCGCATTGGCGACCGCGCGCGGGGTTCTGCAATACATCTCCGGAATGTGCAGCATCCGCGCCAGCCAATCGCTGCTCTCCACCTTGCGCGAGAAAATACTGGTGCAGGTGCAGTCGCTTCAGCTCGGCTATCACTGGCAGCACGGCATGGGCGAGATGATCACCCGCACCACGCGTGATGCCGACAAGCTGCGCGATGCACTGGTCGCGTTCTGGCGCCAGACAGTGGAAACCGCGCTGGTGGTCGGCGCCGCAATGGGGCTGCTGTTCTGGTACGACCGGGTGCTGGGCCTTGTTCCCTTCCTGCTGACCGTCATCGGCTTTCTGATCTTCGTCCGCCAGACCGACACGCTGGTCGTGCTCGATCGGAATGTCAGCGATGCCTACGATCAAGTAAACCAGGACCTTTCCGAAGGGATCGGCGGCGTCCGCGTCATCAAGTCGTTCCGGCTGGAACAGAGCCGCATCCGCAAGTTCCAGGGCCATGTCGGCTTCTTCCTGGACCAGTCGCGCCACGCGCTGGCCTGGTGCAGTTCGCGCATCCCGATCCCGCAGGCAGTCGTAGCCTTGGGGCACGTTTGGATCATGGCCTACGGCGCCCATCTGGTCGTCGCGGGCCGGTTGGGCATTGGTGAACTGGTCTCCGCCCTACTCATCGCGACGACACTGGTTTTCCGGGTCGAGACGATCGGCCGCGTCATGCGCATCTTTGCCGATGCCCGCGCCTCGGCCGCCCGGATCTGGGACCTGCTGGACGAACGCCCCTCGATCGTGGGCGGAGATGTAGTGCTGCCTGACGGGACCCTGGGCTTTCGCCTGAATGCCGTGCGGCTGCTCTCTCCCGGCGGAGAGACGGCGGTTCTGGACGATTGCAGCCTGACCGTCGAGCCAGGGCAGATCGTCGCGCTCGTTGGCGCGACCGGCTCGGGCAAGAGTTCGCTGGCCTCGCTGCTTCCGCGCCTTGCCGATGCAAGCGGCGGCGCGGTGGCTATCGGTTCCGATGCGAACGGCTGGCATGACGTCCGCAGGCTCGATCTCGCTGCCCTCAGGCGCCGGGTCCATGTCGTGCCGCAGGACATCTTCCTGTTCTCGGACACGCTCGCTGCAAACTTGCGCGCCGCTGCGCCGGATGCCGACGATGCCGCATTGGAAGAAGCCCTCAGCCTTGCCGGCGCCGGCGAACTGCTGGCGCGGCTTCCCGAGGGCCTCGAAACCCGCATAGGCGATCGCGGCGTCACGCTTTCAGGCGGGCAGCGCCAGCGCCTCTGCCTGGCCCGCGCGCTGCTCGGTCGGCCAGACATCCTGGTGCTGGACGATGCCACCAGCGCGCTCGATGCCGTGACCGAGCGGGCCGTGCTCACCGGCATCCGTAACCTGCGCGCCGCCCATGGCGGCCGCATGACCGTGCTGCTGGTCACCAGCAAGCTCTCCTCCGTTCTGCAGGCTGAACGCGCGCTGCTTCTGGCTGGCGGGCGCATCCGCGCCAGCGGCAAGCACGAGGACCTGCTGCTCGACCCGCTCTACCGCGATCTTCTGGGAATTGACCGTGCCGCCGCCTGACAACAAGCGCGTCCTCAGCGACATCGAAATCGAGGAAATGCTGGCGCGCAAGGCGCTCGATCGCAGCATGTTCCACCGTCTGGTCCCCCTGCTCGGCCCGGTGCGCGGACAAGTCGCCGCCGTCTTCGCCCTGGAGACGCTGCTGGTCGGCATCGTCTTTGCGCGTCCCTGGTTCATCGGCCAACTCCTCGACCACGGACTGGTAAAGGGAGCGCAGGGCTGGACGTTGGACGAGCGGCTGCTCACCTGGCTGAGTATCGGCCTTGCAGTGACATGGCTCGCCCGCTTTCTGTTCGCCGGCCTTTCAAGCTATCTTGCAGGCGCTGCCGCCCTCACTGTGCTCAACACGCTGCGGGTGCGCATCTTCGAGCATATCCAGGCCCTCAGCGTCGGGTATTTCGACCGGACCAAGGCGGGCCGCATTCTCTCCCGCGCGGATCGGGACGTAGATGCGCTGGAGGCGCTGCTGGTGCAGGGGCCGCCCGACATGCTCTCGGCGATCCTGCGCTTCGTCGGCGCGGCGCTGATGCTGTGGATCATGTCGCCCTTGCTGTTGCTGGGACTGGCCAGCGTGGTGCCTTTCCTTGTCGTGGGTACCTGGCTGTTCAAGCGCGTATCACAGAAAAGCTGGGCCGTGGTGGCGGAAAACCGCAGCCGCTTCACCTCCCACCTTGTCGAGACGGTCTCCGGCGTACGCATGATCCAGCAGCTCGTGCGCGAGGAGCCGAACCGCAAGCGCTACCGCGAACTGCTGTCGGATTTCGACGGTGCGCTGGTGCGCGGCAATATGCGATCGGGCTGGTTCGCGCCGCTCAGCGGGCTACTGAACGCGGCGGGAATGGCGATGATCCTGCTCGTCGGCAGCTATGGGCTGCTCGAAGGCCAGATCACGCTGGGGCAGCTGGCGCAGAGCCTGTTCTACGTCATGCTGTTCCTGGGGCCACTGCAGGACCTCAATGACCTTTTCGAACGCTATGCCTCGGGCTCGGCTTCGGCCCAGCGCGTGTTCCTGCTGCTCGATACCCGGCCGGAAATTCTCGATGTGGAAATGCCGGTCGCCGTCCCGGCGCTGCGCGGCGATGTGGAGTTTCGCTCGGTCAGCTTTTCCTACGCCCCGGGCACCTTGCCGCAAGTGCTTCACGATCTTTCCCTGCATATCCATGCCGGCGAAGTCGTGGCAGTGGTCGGCGCGACCGGCCATGGCAAGAGCACGCTCGTCCAGCTCCTCACACGCTTCTACGAGGCTCAGAGCGGGCAGGTCCTGATCGACGGGATCGACGTGAAGCAGATGCGCCAGTCGGAGCTGCGCCGGCATGTGGGCGTCGTGCTTCAGGACAATGTGCTGTTCAGCGGCACCGTGCTCGACAATCTGCGCCAGGCCCGTCCGGACGCGCAGGACGCGGAACTGATCGAGGCCGCCCGCGCGCTGGACGCGGACGAGGTGCTTGGCCGGCTCGCCTATGGCTATCACACGCAAGTGGGCGCATTGGGCGCCAATCTCAGCCACGGCCAGCGCCAGCTCGTATGCCTCGTGCGCGCCTATCTCACCGACCCCGCCGTACTGGTGCTGGACGAGGCAACATCCGCTGTCGACGTTCATACCGAACGCATGATCCAACGCGCGCTGCGGCGCCTTTGCGAAGGGCGCACCGCGATCATCATCGCCCACCGGCTCGCCACGATCCGCGATGCCGACCGCATTGCCGTGATCCGTGATGGCGAGGTCGTGGAAATTGGCAGCCATGGCGAACTCACCGAAATCGGCGGCGCCTATGCGCGGCTCTACGAAGCCTATCAGCGCCAGAGCGGCGATCTGATCGACAGCGCGCCCGAACCTGCGGGCGAACAGATGGGCGACCCGGCAGGCAATAGCGATCCCGCATTGTCCGCTGCCTCGTGATCATAACCGTGCCCATCAACCACCAGCCCGAAGGAGGCCAACTTGACTGACGCCATCGACACCCTCTGGTTTACCCGATGCCCGGTTCCCACCGCTACCGGCCTTGCCTACAAACTGGGCTGGCTCGATCAGGAATTCGCGCCCGACGGCATCAAGGTGGCCACCCTGCAGGACAATCGCGGATCGGCACTCAGCCGTCACCATTACGATCATGAATTGCCGACGCTCATCCGGGAAGGCGGCAACCTCTTGGCCATTGCTGCGCGCGCCCAAGGCGCACCGAGCCGGTTGATCGGGCTGACCTGGATCGACGAGGCTCAGGCGATCCTCGTCCGCCCTGGATCGGGCATTCGCACGCCTGCAGATCTCAAGGGCCGACGCGTCGCTCTGCCCGGTTGGGTTGAGCGGCCGGACGCAGCGCACGTCCGCGGCTCCAGCATTGCGCGCGGGATGAGCCTGCACGGCATCAAGGGCGCCCTTGCCTATGCCGGGCTGACTTTCGACGATGTGCGCTTCGTCGAAGTGGGCGCCCGCGCGGTGTCCGGCGGAGACGAGCGGACACAGTTGCAATCGCTCTGGGCCGGGCTGACCGACCTCGTCGAGGACCGGGTCGACGCCGTCTACGTGAAGGGCGCATCGGCGATCGACGCGGCCCAGCGGCTTGGGCTGGAACTGGGCATAGACCTCGATGCTCTCCCCGAGCGGCGTTGGCGTGTGAACAACGGCACGCCGCGTCCGATCACTGTCCACCAGGACCTGCTCGACAATCATTTCGATCTTGTCGTCCGGTTCCTGGAGCGTACCCTGGCCGCCGCCGACTGGTCACAGACCAACCAGGCCGAGGTCCGCACCTTGCTTCAGGGCGAAACGCGCGCCGGTCCCGAAGGGGTCGCGCGTGCCTATAGTGATGCGACGTTAGCCGATCTGCACCCCGACCTCTCGGACGAGCGGCTCGCGCTGTTCGAGCAGCAGAAGACCTTCATGTTCCTCCACAACCTGCTCGATCGCGATTTCGCGTTGGACGAATGGGTGGACCGCCGTCCGCTGGAAGCGGCCCAAGCCCGCCTGCGCGAGCGTGCCGATCCGGTCGCATGAAACTGGATTGCGGCGGATCGCTGCGATCCGCCGCAATCGCCTTACTCGCCGATCAGCCCCGCATTCTTCAGATAAGTGCGGATGACGTTGCGGGTCACGCCAAGGGCCTGAGCGGTGCGCACCTGATTCTCGCCCGTCGCCGCAAAGGCCTCGCGAACGGCAAGGTCGATCAACCGATCAAGCAGCTCCGGCTCGCCGCAGGCGATCAGCTTGGAGATCATCGCGCGAACACCGTCCAGTCCTTCGGTCTCACGCGCGGAAATCTGAGGTTCACGCGAGGCCCGGCTGGGCAGGCCAAGGTGTTCGGGCTCGATCTGCTTACCCGGCGCGATCAGCGTCGCGCGCTGTATCACATTTTCCAGCTCGCGGATATTGCCCGGCCAAGGATAGTGGAACACCAGATCCTCTGCATCCGGGCTCAGTTCGATCGCGGGAGAACCGGATCTCTCACCGTAGACGCCCAGGAAATGGCGGGCCAGAGGCAGGATGTCCGCCGGCCTTTCACGTAGTGGAAGCAAGGGCAGGGTGACGACGCCAAGGCGGTAGAAAAGATCCTCGCGGAACTTGCCCTCCTCCACCGCTGCGCGCAAGTCGACGTTGGTCGCGGCGATCAGGCGCACGTCCAGGCTGACCGGGCGCCGCGCGCCAAGGCGAACGACTTCGCGCTCCTGAAGAACACGCAGCAGCTTCACCTGAAGCGACTGCGGAAGATCGCCCACTTCGTCCAGAAATAGCGTGCCGCCGTTGGCCGCTTCGAACCAACCTTCCCGTGCATTGTGCGCGCCGGTGAAGGCGCCGCGTTCATGTCCGAACAGTTCGCTTTCGATCAGGGTTTCGGAAAAGGCGCCGCAGTTCACCGCCACGAACGGCCGGTCGGCCCGCCCGCTTTGCTGGTGGACGTAGCGCGCGACGAGTTCCTTGCCGGTGCCCGTCTCGCCGGTGATCATGATTGTGGCGTTGCTGGGCGCGGTCCGCTCGATCAAGGGCAGGAGCGCCTTCGACCGGGGGTCGGAGAAGATGAACGTCCGCGCCCGGATCGCCAGGGCCGAAACTTCGAATTTCAAGATCGTGTCGCGCATGTTGAAGCCCCACTGATGTCGCTCCTAGCTTTCAAGCCAGTGCGGTGATCCGCTTCCACTTGTCGAGAACGACGCTAACATCAATTGTCTACCAAAACAGTTGAGATTTCTTGGGTCGTCAATAGCTGGGCTATCGAACCGTGCCTGCTTTACGCCGCAGTGTTCCGTAAACGGGGCGAATCCGCCACCAGCGCGCGCGTGTAATCATGTTCGGGATGGTCCAACACGCGCGCCACACTCCCTTGCTCGACAATGCTGCCATGTCGCAACACCGCCACGAAATCGGAAACCGCGCGCACCACTCCAAGGTCATGGGTGACGAACAGGATCGTCAGCCCCACCTCCTTCTGAAGCTGGCGCAACAGATCGATGATCGCGGCCTGCACCGATACGTCGAGCGCCGAGGTAATCTCATCGCAGATAAGCAATTCCGGCTTGCAGATCAGGGCGCGGGCGATGGCCACGCGCTGGCGTTCGCCGCCCGACAGGTCACGCGGGTAGCGTTGTGCCAGTTCGGGTGGCAGCGCCACGCGTTCGAGGACCGCGGCCACTTCCTTGTCCGCATCGGCAGACCGCAGCGGGAAGAAATGCAGTGCCGCCGTGCGCAGTATCTGCCCCACGGTCTGGCGCGGGTTGAGGGCACGAAACGGATTCTGGAAGATGTACTGGATCCGGCGCCGCAGATCCCTGTCGCGGCCTCCCGACAACGGGATAGCCCGGCCGTCGTAGAAGAAAGCGCCATCGACATCGTCCACGGCCCCCACCAGCGCCCGCGCAAAAGTGGTCTTGCCCGAGCCGCTCTCTCCCACCAATGCCGTGCAATAGCCCCTGGGCAGCGTGAGATCGACGTCGACCAGTACCGGACTTGCGCCGTAGCTTGCAGAAATGTGTTCGATCACGGCCAGTGCCGGCAAGTCGATTGCCGAACTATCGGCGCGAACCGCGATCGGGCTCTCTTCCCGTTTGCCGCGCACGGGATGATGGCAGGCCACCGCATGCCGATCACCGAAATCGCGCAGCGCGGGCTGCCCGTTGCAACTGGCACTGCGCAAATCGCAGCGCGGCGCGAAAGCGCAGCCCGTGCCGCGCTCATCGAGCGCCGGGGCATGGCCGGCAATGGCGCGAACGCCGTGCCGGCCCGATATGTCCGGCACGGCGTCCAGCAAACCGCGGGTATAGGGATGCGTGGGGGCGCCGAATATCTGATCGCGCGAACCGCTTTCCACGATATGCCCCGTGTAGAGTACCACCACGCGGTCGACCAGTTCTCGCACCACCGCAAGGTCATGCGAGACATAGACCGCCCCGATTTCCCGGGTGCGACACAGATTGCGGATGGTCGCCAGCACCCGCGCCTGCGTACTGACATCGAGTGCGGTGGTCGGTTCGTCGAGCACGATCAGGCCGGGCTTCAACAGCACCGCCAGCGCCAGCAAGACCCTCTGCTGTTGCCCGCCGGAGAGCTGATGCGGAAAGCGGCGCAGGAACTCCGCGGCGGTCGGCAGGCCGACGTCGGCAGCAGCTTCCGCTATGCGCGCCTGCCGTTCCGCTTTGCCGAGTTCTGGCTGATGGACCCGCAGTTCTTCGTCGAGCAGGGAGCCGATGCGGCGCATGGGATTGAGCGCCAGCGCGGGGTCCTGCGCGACATGCGCAATCACCGAGCCGCGCAGCCGCCGCCGTCCCGCATCTTCCAGCGACAGGATGTCGCGCCCATCGACGAGGACGGAGCCGCCCGAGACGATCGCGCCGGCGCGCGCATCGCCCAGCAGCGCGGTTGCGATACTGCTCTTGCCCGAGCCGCTTTCGCCCACCACGCCCACGATCTCACCGGGTGCCACGGTGAAATTGATACCTTCCACAATCGGCGTGCCATCTTCCAGCGAGACCGCAAGGTCGCGCACGTGGAGAAGGGCCTTCACAAAGGGAACGACGCTCATGACCGGCCCTCCTGCTCGCGGCGTTTGATGCCGCGCATCTGGGTGCGAGCACGTGATTTCGCTCCGCGGCGGGAAGGAATGCGCGCACCTGCCCGCGCAACGCTTTCGGCAATGAGATTGCTGCCCAGCGCGAAACAGGCGATCATTGCCACCGGGGCCAGCACTGCCCAGGGCTGGATCATCAACCCCGCACGGTTCTCATTGATCATCAGTCCCCAGTCGGCCGCCGGAGGCGCTACACCGTAGCCCAGGAAGCTCAATCCCGAGAGCATGCCAATCGCCCAGGTCAGCATGATGCCGAGGTGGACCAGCAGCGGGGTCGCGATGTTCGGCAGGATTTCCAGCAAGACCACGCGCCACCAGGGGTAGCCCATCAGTCTGGCCGCTTCGATGTATTCCTGGGATGCGACGCCCAGCGTGACGCCGCGCGCGAGCCGGATGACGCCCGGCACGAAGGAGACGGACACCGTCAGCACGATCAGCCAAGGCGCGCGTCCCAGCATGGATACGACCAGCAGCACAAGGATCAGGTCCGGAAAAGCCAGCAATACGTCGGTCAGCCAGACGACGACGTGATCGACCCGGCGGCGGGATAGACCGGCCGAAATGCCGATGATCGCGCCTGCCGCCAGCGCGATGGCCGATGCGGCAAAGCTCATCCACAGTACCGATCGCCCCCCGGCAAGCAGACGGGACCAGACATCGCGGCCAAGGTAGTCGTAGCCCAGCAGCGCTCCGTCGCCCGGCAACCCATATGTCGCGCCGACCAGCGCCAGCGGGGATTGCGGCGCCAGTCGGGGACCAAGCAGCGCGATCAGCACCACTATTCCCGCCAGCACGAGGCCGAGACGGGCCTGCGGATCGCGGCGCAAGTTGGAAAGACCGGAACTCATACTCCGCCTGCCTTCAGTTTGAGTTTGGCGCGCGTGCCCGCACGCAGCCGGGGCCGCGCGGACGTGCGCAGTTTCGGCGTCACCAGCACGGTCGCGACATCGGCCAGGAGGTTGATGCCCACCACGCCCACCGCCATCGTCAGCGTGATCGCCTGGATCACCGGCACGTCGCGCATCTCGATGGCGGAATTCAGCGCATTGCCGATGCCGGGATAACTGAACACCACTTCCACGATCAGCCCCCCGCCCAGCAGCAGGCGACTGGTAAGCGCGATGCCCTGGATCACCGGAACCAGCGCGTTGGGCACGGCATGGGTCCAGATGATCCGCCATTCGGGAATGCCGCGCAGCCGGGCGGCGGCGACATATTCCGCCTCCAGCGTCTCGATCATGGCAGAGCGCACCAGCCGCAGGAGGAACGGCGCCACGATCAGGATCAGCGTCAGCGCCGGCAGCACCAGATAGATCGGCTGCAGCAAGGGAGAGATTTCCGGATCCAGCAGCGAGACCGCTGGCAGGATCGGAAACACCGTGGTCGAGAACAGCAGGATCAGCCCGATCGCCAGAACGAACGCCGGCAGCGCCTTGAACAGGATAATCGCATTCATCGTCCAGCGATCGAAGCGGCTATCGCGCCGGATCGCCAGCGCCACCCCGCCCAGAAAAGCCAGCGGCACGGCCAGCACCAGGACCACCGCCATCAGCGCGGCCGAATTGCCGAAGCGATCGGCCACGATCTTTCCGGCCGGCACGCTGGAATCGAGCGAATCCCCGAATTCACCCAATGCCGCCCGGCCTGCCCGGCGGACGTATTGAAGCGGTATGGGCTGGTCGAGGCCGAGCTGGCGCTGGAGCGTGTGGATGCTGTCTTCGCTTGCATCCGGCCCCAGGATCACCCGCGCCGGATCGGAGGGCAGCGCCTGCGTGGCGGCGAACACCAGCACGGAAATTACGACGGCGGTCGCAATGCCCGAGAGCACCCTGCCGCCCAGCCATGGTAGCCAGGCGGGGAGTGCCAGTCTCTCACGCACCGCCCGTTTGGCTTTGACGCGGGCGTCTCCGCCGGCTTCAGTGCTGCCGCCTTGTTCCGCCTCCGGGCGATCGGCCGTGGGTTGGGGCTGGGGGGAATAGATCGTTGCCATCTCGTGCCCAATCTGCGGTCCAGTGGTTCCGTTTTGCCGCGCCCGTTCAGGCCGGCACTTTCTCCGGCGGCGGCGCTGGCACCGGATCGGCGCTGGCCCGCGGCGGCCCGACGCGCAGCGCCGGCACATCGAAGCCGTGGTCGAGATCCAGCAGCGGGAACAACAGTTCCGCCACGCGGTGCGCTTCGGAAATCAGCGGGAAGCCGGAAAGGATGAAGGCCCCCGTCCCCTGCTCCACATATTCGCGAATGCGCGCAGCGACATTCTCGGCGCTGCCGACCAGCGTCGTGCCCGCAGCCGGCCCCATGATGTCGAAACCGAACCATGCCGGCCCAACCCAGACGTTGGGATAGACTTCAAGGTCCCGCGCGCTGGGCAGGCGGCCCGATTTCACCGTCTCGATATTGCGCTGGACCTGCGGATCGGGGCTGCGGAACGTCTCCAGCGTTTCACCGGGCGGCAGGCGCATGCGGATCGAGCGCAAGGCGTGCTCCACCGAAGAGCGCTGGAGCAGCCATTCGGCATGGGCCCAGGCCTCCTCCTCCGTCTCGCGCACGATCACCTGCAGCCGCGTGCCGTATTCCAGCGTGCGGCCGATCTTCGCCGCCTCCGCGCCGACGCGGCGGAACTTGTCGCCCAGCAGCGGCGGCGTGTTGGCGAAGCTGAGATAGACATCCAGCAGCCTCACCGAATGGGCCACGCCCGGCGCCGACGTGCCCGCGCCCCAAAGCGGCACGCCGTGTGGCTGGTAGGGCCCGGCCCAGACACCCATCGGCGCCCCGCCCTCGCCGCGCGGCGACAGCTTGACGAACTGCCCTTCGTAGCCTGAGCGATCGCCCGCGTAGACCTTGCGGAAGGCATCCCAGTATTCGAAGCTGAAATCGTAGCGCTCGTCATGCGGATAATGCACGCCAAGCGCCGCCAGGCCGGCATCGTTGCCATTGACCACGTTGAACAGCAGCCGCCCGTTCGAGAAGTGGTCGAACGTCTGCGCGTATTTCGCCAGCACCGCCGGCGAAAGTTCGCCGGGATGCTGCGCGACAAGGAACTTCATCCGCTCCGTCGCCGGGATCATCGCGGCGGCCACGGCAAGGCTCTCGAACGTGCTGGAACCCAGCAGTGCCCCGTAGAAGCCCAGCTTGTCGATCGTCACGGCAAGCTGTTCGAGATGGTCGAAGCCGGTCTGCCAGCGCCCTTCCTCGGCCCAGGGATAAGGGCCATCGGGCGCGGTCAGATACCATAGCAGCTTCACGGGACGGGTCATGGGGTGCGCCTTCTGGGATGCATTCAGTCGAGATCGGTGACGGGCAGCAGGCCAAGGCCGCGTGCTTCGTCATAGCGCTTGCTCATCTTCCACTGCTGGCGCAGCACGCCGGGGCCGTAAGTGCGCGCGCCGCCCAGTGCCTGGGCGCGGATCTGGATATCGGCGCCCTCTTCCAGCAGTAGGATGAACTCGGCCAGGTCACGCAGACCCTTCCAGCCCCACACGGTGGCGCCGCCATTTGCCTCGATGATCGCCGGGGTGAACGGGTTCTCGGCCAGCTTCTCGTTGATGAAGTCCTGCTCGTCCTGGCGGCGGTCGATGTAGACCGGCAGTTCACGGGCGAGATGGAAACGCTGCACCGGCACATAGCTGATCGGCAGCGTGCGGTGCGTCTGCGCCCAGGCGCCGAGATTGGGCGAATGGACGTGGCTGAGCGAGGTGATCGTGGGGTTCTGGTTGAACACCTTGAGATAGCGCGCGTTCGCGCGGCCCTTGAACGCCGTGCCGTCCAGCCCGGTGACCGAGAAGTTCAACGGCGCATTGGAATGGATGCTGCGATCGAAGGGATGCGGCAGGTTGACGGTGACGATCTTGTCCTCGCCGGGAATGCGCTCGATGAAGCCCACGGTGCCATTGGCGGTGATCGTGCCGGTTTCGCGGTAGGCCCGGAAGATCTCCGCGGACTGGGCGACGACGTCGCGGGCGAAATCGAGGACGGCGGAATTCAGGCTCTCCTCGGCGGCGCCAGAGGGGGCGGCCGGAGAGACGGAGGGATTTGGGATGGTAGTGGCCATGCTGTTTCTCCTCAGGGATTGTCAGGCGGCGCGATCGCCGGTGGTGAAGGCGGCACGTCGTTCAAGGGCGACTTCCAGCGGCCTGCGATCGATCCACGCGTCGACATCGACATCGTGTTCGAGGAAGCCGTGGAGCCACAGGAAATTGGCCTGCTGCTTCAGCAGCGCGACCCGCTCCTCGGAAAGATCCGGGTGCAATGAACGATGGAAATTATTGCGGTATGCGGTCTCGACGCCGGCAGCGCCTGCATAAGTCTCCTTCTGGAGAATGCCTCGCAGGGCCGGCAGGTTGTGCTCCGCCCAGTCGGCCGCGCGCAGCGTCTGTTCCAGAAAGCGCACGACCAGATCGAAATGATTGTCGAGAAGGTCGCGGCTTACGGTGATCGGTCGCGGTGTGCCGTTGTTCACGCGCGTATGCCTGCTGGGATAGCCATCAAGGTCGATGCCCACGATCACGCCGGCCCGCCGCGCCGCATCCACTGCCGATGCGCCCTTGACGTAGACCGCATCCACCTTGCCCGCCGCCAACCCACATTTCCCAAGTAAGGCGCTGATTTCGCTGTCCTGACCATTATATTTCCTATATAAAACATGGTGTTGAAGGCTGCGAGGGGCGCGTTTCATGGATCACCCAGAGGGTGCGGGCTTGCAACGGGCAGATCGGGTGGATTTCGACCCTCGCGTGCGGCTGGAATTTCGCGGCACGCAGCTCAGTTCCGACGGCGGCCTTCTGGTGATGCGCGAGCTTGATGACGCGCTCGGGTTGTCCGATTTGGCGTCAGCGGCGCTGCGCGATACTCGCTCTGGCAAGAACACGGTCCATCGGCTCGACGGCCTGTTCCGGCAATCAGTCTTTGGGCGGCTGGCCGGATACGAGGATGTCAACGACGCCAACCGTCTCGCCTGCGATCCGGTCATGCGCCAAGTTGTCGGCGGCAGAGCGGTCGATGCACAAGCGGCCTCGGCATCGCAGATGGGACGGTTCGAGACCGAGACGCTGGCTCTGGCCGGGAACCGTGCCGCGCTGGCCGACCTGAACGGGCAATGGATCGACCGGTTCCATGACCGTAACGGGCTGAAGTACATCGTTCTGGACATGGACAGCTCGGTCAGCCCGACCCATGGCGACCAGGAAGGGTCCGCCTGGAATGGCCATTTCGACTGTAGCTGCTATCACCCCAACTTTCTGTTCAACCAGTTCGGGATGCTGGAACGCTGCGCCCTGCGCCATGGCAACGTCCACAGCGCCGATGGCTGGCGTGATGTTCTCGACCCCGTAATTGCGCGCTACGCGGAGCGCGACCTTGGTGGCAGGTTCTTCCGGGCCGATGCTGCCTACGCGATCCCGGCGATCTATGAGCGATTGGAAGAAGCGCGGTTCTTCTACGCCATCCGGCTGCCCGCAAACGCGGTCCTCAAGGACAAGATCGCGCATCGGCTAACGCGCCCTGTCGGGCGGCCGTCACTGACCAAGGTCAAGCGGTTCTTCGAGGAATTCGAGTATCAGGCGGCGTCCTGGGACAAGGAACGCCGGGTGATCGCCAAGATCGAATGGCATCCGGGCGAACTGTTCCCGCGTGTCGGCTTCATCGTCACCAACCTGCCGATGGAGCCGGACTGGGTGGTGCGGTTCTACAACCAGCGCGGCACCGCCGAGCAGCACATCAAAGAGGGCAAATACGCCTTTCGCTGGACGCGGCTGTCGTGCCGGAAGTTCCGCGACAATGAGGTGCGGCTGCAACTGCACGCCCTGGCGTACAACCTGGCCACCTTCTTGCGCTGCATCGAGCTGCCCGAGGCCATGGCCGACTGGTCGTTGACCAGCCTGCAACTGAAGCTGATCAAGATCGGGGCACGTGTGGTCCGTCACGCCCGCACCATCACCTTCCAGCTGGCCGAGGTCGCTGTCACCGGCACGATGGTACGCGCCATCCTCGCCGCTATCCGCCGATTGCGAGCGCCACCGCTATGCGCATGATCGCGATCCACGCTCAAACTGAACGAAAGCGGCTGGACAGATCTGTCCGCTGCGCTGAAAAACGCCGCCCCTGGGCAAGGAAACAGCGGCTTCGCGGTCTGATCCGTCCAGATCCAGCAGTCTGCGCGACCGCAGGTGCCGCTTGCGGCAGAAAATCCTTGTCTAGCGCTCGGATACAGGCGATCTTCACCTCAAACGACACGCCACTTGGGGAATGCAGGTTTATGCTGCTTTCGGTTGCCGCCACTGGAATGATGCTGATGGCGGGACAGGGGGAGGCCGTGGACAGCGGCGCTCCGTTGGTGCCGGCTGCGGCCGTGGCGCCTGCGCCGGCGGAAACGCCCCAGACGGTCCCTGCCGATCCGGTCCAGCCCGCGCAGATGCCGGCACAGGCGCCGGCACAGGCGCCGTCACCCGACAGTCCCTATCCGCCGCCGGTCGTGCTGCCGACGCTGAGCCCGATCGCGGAGCAGCCCAAGGAAGAGGTGCCGGTCGATCCCAATGCGATCGTCGTGACCGGCGACACCGGCCTGCGCAAGCGCGATCCCTTCGCCGCGATCAACGAACAGTCTTTCGAGGCGGTCCAGGCCGTCGACAAGGCGCTGATCGAGCCGGTGGCCAAGGCCTATAACAAGGGCCTGCCGCGCCCGGTGCGCAAGGGGCTGCGCAACTTCTTCTCGAACCTGGGCGAGCCGGTCGTGTTCGCGGCCTATATGCTGCAGTTCAAGCCGGGCAAGGCGTTCGAGACGGCGGGGCGGTTCGGCATCAACAGCACGCTGGGTTTTCTTGGCCTGTTCGACGTCGCCAAGCGCAAGCCGTTCAACCTGCCCTATCGTCCCAATGGCCTAGCCAACACGCTGGGCTTCTATGGCGTGGGGCCGGGGCCGTACATGTATCTGCCACTGGTCGGCCCGACGACGCTGCGCGACATCATCGGCGACACGGTCGACAAGATGATCCTGCCCTTCGCGGTGGGCAAGCCCTTCACCCAGCCCACGGTCGTCATTCCGATGGCGGTGCTGGACCAGCTGGGCGAGCGCGCGGCGTTCGACGAGCGCATCCAGGCGATCCGTTCCGACGACAATCCCTATGGCAGCTATCGCGACCTCTATCTCAACCAGCGCAAGGCGGAGATCGAGGCGCTGCACGGTCGCTACACGCCGGGCGTGACGCCGGTCTATGGTCCGGGGCTGCGCGTGCCGGGCAAGGACAAGCCGGCAGCCGATGCGCCGGAGGCTGCGGCCCCGGTTGCTGCGGAGCCGGTGCCTGCGCCCGCTGCTGCGCCAGCCCCCGCACCGGCGCCCAAGCCGCTGATGGTTCAGCCGCTGCCCGCCGACCCGCGCTGATCGCATCAAAGGCACGGAAAAGAAAAAGGCGCCCGATCACTGGATCGGGTGCCTTTTTCTTTTTTTTTTGGGGGGGGGCGGTTGAAACCCCTTCCCGCTGACGGGAAGGGGCGATGGCCTCAGCGGCCGAGCAGGCCGCGGGCCTGACCGGCGATTTCCGCGAGCATCGCGACATTGGGCGACGCCGCTGCCTTGGCGCGCTGCACCAGGGCGCGGAACTGCTGGATGCGCGCACCGCGCTCGATCAGCCATTTCTCGACATGGTCCGACACGTCCTTGCCCTTGCCCTGGGCCAGGAAGTCGAGCCGCACCTGCTGCATGTCGCGCGCGACGCCGGAGATGAGCAGGCGTTCCCACGGATCGGTCGGTTCCATGCGGGCGGCGGCCGACTGGACCCAGTCGATGCCGACAGCCTCGCCCAGATGGGTGAAGGCGCGGGTCAGCGCGATCTCGTCCATCTTCAGGCGACCGGCGAGCGCGGCGATGCCGACCGCACCATCCAGCTTGAACAGGCCGGCGGTACGCACGGCCAGCATGGGGTGACTGCACGAAAGTGACTTATCTGCACGCTAAGAGCGAACGGACCGGGAACGCTGGGACTTTGTGTTCTTCTCCGTGGCTTCGAGGGCTTTGTAGAGGGCGGTTTTGCCGATCTTGAGGCGCGCGGCGGCCTCGCGAACTGTGAGGCCGGAAGCGATATGTTCGCGCGCCTTGCGGAGCTTGTCAGGTGTGACCACTGGCCGCCGCCCACCGGGGCGACCTCGCTCGCGAGCGGCCTTGAGGCCTGCATGGGTGCGCTCCCGGATCAGATCGCGCTCAAACTGGGCAAGCGAGCCTAACGATCGAGGATTTCGATCCCGAGCTGATCATGGCGTTCCTCGACCATACGGAAGATGCGCGGCCAATGCCTCTATGCCCGACCACATGCGGGCAAGATTGACGGCGGAATCCTCGGACGGGGGCGCCAGCGGCACATCCACGAAAGTGACGTCCTCCAGCGTCAGTCCCGCGATCCCCAGTGCGCCCTTGATGCCGGCCAGCGACATGCCGCGCGCGATGCTGCCGCCGCGCGTCACGCTCCAGGCCGGCAGCGCCACGCGCAGGCCCTTGAGCTGGGCAGGTTCGATCGGCCCTGTCTCCGGGCGAACCAGGATCGCCTGCAACTCGTCGATCCAGGTCAGGCCGATCACTTGCGTAGGCGTGCCCCGGGCCTTGGTGGCGAGTGCCGGGATGTTGCCGCCCTCGCGAAACAGGCCGGCCAGATCGTGCTCGTTGTGATGCGCCCGCATGGCGCGCGGCTTGTCCTGCAACGCTTCGACGCGCAGGCCATCGCGGGCGAATTCCTCCCCCAGCCAGCCAAGCGAATGGGCGATCCCCGATGCGGTCGGCACCGGGCAGCGGGTGAAGAGAATGCGGTCGAGCCGTCCCGCCGGTGCGGTCTCGCCAAGGGTGCGAACATTGTCGGTCATTGGAACTCCACTATTCCCCTGACACAGCAAGCGCCGTGCCAAAGGCGGAAATCCGCCACTCTGGCCAGCAGCGGGCGTCGGACTGCGCAAATTTGCGCAGCTCGCGGCGCGGCGACTGTCCGGTTATGCTCACACCCACATCCGGTCGAAACGCCAGGTCGGGAAGTGCGAGCGTTCCGCCTTGATCCCGCCTACGCGGGGCCCCACCCCGTCCAGCGTATTGGCGAAGCCCCAGATCAGCAGGCCGCCGCTGTCGTGCTGGATGCGCTGCATCTGGTGGACCAGTTGTGCGCGCGAGGCCAAGTCCGGCTCGGCCAGGGCCTGCCCGAACAGTTTGGTGAAGGCCGGGTCGTGGAAATTGGTCTTGTTCGCGGCCGCGCTGGGCGCGTCGATGTGCAGCGCGGTCGACAGCCATGGCACCCCCAGCGTGCCGCCGCTGCTGATCGCCCAGCTCGTTTTCGCCGGGCCCGCGAAAGTTGCCGCATCGACCTGCCTGAGCTTCAGTTCGATGCCGACCCGCTTGGCCTGTTCGGCCAAGACCAGCGCGGGCGCGACATTGAGAGGGCCGACAACCAGTTCGCTGCGCAGCCCCTCCTGCCCGGCCTGTTTCAGCAGGCTGCGCGCCTGATCCAGATCCTGCTTGCGCTGGGCAATCGCGTGATCGAAAGTCGGATCCTGCGGGGCATAGAGATCGTTCGCCACGCGCCCTTCCCCCTGAAGCGCGCGGCGCACCAGTTCGTCGCGATCGGCCAGCAGGCGGAAGGCCTGCCGCACCCGCACATCGGCAAAGGGACCGGCCTTCGTGTTCATGTCGAACGACTGCCAGCCGTTGGTCTGGGACACGAGAATGCGCGCCCGGCTGTCCCGCCGTACCAGCCCGGCCTGTTCGGGCAGGATGGCGTTGGCCAGATCGATCTGCCCCGCCAGCAGCGCGGCGATGCGGGCGGTCTGATCCTTGAACTCGATGATTTCCAGTTCGTCGGGATAGGGGCGGCCCGACTTGAAATAGCTATCGAAGCGCTTGAACGTGGCGCGCTGGCCGGGCTCGAACCGATCGATCCGATAGGGGCCAGCGCCGATCGGGTTGGTCACCGGATGATAGTCCGTCGGCACGATGCCGCCGAAGTTCGTCCAGGTTTCCGGCAGGGCGACGAAGCCATGCCCCTCCCGGATCGGGATACGCACGGTACGCGCGTCCAGCTTGGTCACCCCATCGCGATCGACCGGGGAAACCAGCGCACCGTAGGGCGATGCCAGTTGCGGATCGGTGATGCGCCGGATCGAGAACAGCACGTCGTCCGCCGTGATCGACTTGCCGTTATGGAACTCCAGCCCCGGTTTCAGGCGGATGTCCCAGGCACTGGCATTGCGGTTCGGCTCCACCGATTCCGCCAGCGCCAGTTGGGGCATCATGTCGTCATCCCACTCCCACAGCTTGGCATACATCGCAAAGCCGCGGATCGTGCTGCCCAGTCCGAGCGGCTTGTGCGCGTCAAGGTTGCCGGAGCGTTCGCCGTCCAGAATGCCCAGCCGCAGCTTGCCGCCGCGCCTGGGCTGTGCCGGCGCCTCGCTCGCGCTTTCACTCCGCCGCCCACAGCCGGACAGCAGCAGCGCCGCGCCCGCCGCGCCGCCGATCAGGCCGCGCCTGGTAAGACCGTCCATCACGCCGCCCCTCACCCGTTGCCGCGCGCGGCAAGGCCGCCGCCCGAAACCAGCGGAACCGCCTGCTCGCCATCCCCCTCTCCCGCATTGCCGATTGCCGACACCAGCTTCGGCGCGCGGAAGCGCGGCAGGACGTGCTCTCCCAGGCGATAGATTTCCTCCAGATGCGGATAGCCGTTGATGAAGAACCACGAGAGCCCGAGATCGGCGAACTGGCGAATCTTGGCGGCGACGTTCTCGTAGCTGCCAACGAATGCGAAGCCCGGCGGGATGCCGATGTAACCGAACCCGCCCCACAGATGCGGCTCCACGAACAGATCGTCGAAGTCGGCCACCTCCCGGCCGTTGTAGCGCTCGAAGCGGGCGCGGTTGGTATCGGACATCTGGGTGGAGCGAACCGCCGCCGCCTTCACGGTGCCTGCACGCACGCCCTCGTCGAAGAAGCGCTTGGCTTCGGCATAAGCGGCTTCGTCGGTCTCGCGGGCAATGGCGTCCACGGAGACGCCGAAGCGGATATGATCGGCGCGGCCGTACTTCGCCGCGCGCGCCTTCACATCGGCGATGTTGCGCGCGACGTGATCAGGCGATTCCGCAAGGACCAGATAGTAATCGGCATGCTTGGCCGCCAGTTCCTTGGCGCCATCGCTGGTGCCGGCCGAGCATATCGTCGGGATCGGTGCCCGCGCCAGCGGACCGCGCAGGCCGCCGCCGTTCGCCTCGTAGTAGCGGCCCTTGTAGTGGAAGCTCTCGTTCGCCCAGAACCCCTTCACCAGATCGAGGAACTCGATGGCGCGGACATAGCGCTCGTCATGCGGCAACGGTTCGCCATTGGCGCGCAGCAATCCATCCGAACCGCCCTGGATCACGTTCCAGACAAGCCGGCCGCCGCTGATCCGCTGGAAACTCGCGGCCATCTGCGTCGCCTGCCAGGGGCTGAAATGGCCGGGGTGAAATGCATCGACAAAGCGCAGCCGCTTCGTTTCGCGCGCCAGTGCGGCCGATACGATCCACGGCTCATCCCCGAACGGCGCATTGACCAGCAGCGCGCCGGAAAATCCGTTGATCTCTGCCGCGCGGGCGACTTGGGAGAGGTAGTCCACATAGGCGAAATCATCGCCCACCTCGGACGAGGAAACCGCCCCGGTGCTGGCGTGCGGCTGCCGGTTCCAGTCGCCGCGATTGCGGTTGTCACCGGGAATATATTGCGTTTCGCCGTGAAGCGGCAGGCGTGCGAAGAACTCGATGGTCATGGCGGCACTCCAAGATGTGCCACCTTCCAAAGCAGTAACCGTGCCAATCCTGAAAATCATCCCAAAACTCGGGGATTCCCGCATGAAAACCGGCCCGAATTGCGCGGAAATCACCAGCATCTGCGCAACCCCGCGCAGTGGCGGCGAACGGCGCGAAAAAATCGCCGGACACGGCACATCACCCGCTGGCGAGCGCGGGATAACGCCGGAGGAAATACGCAGCCGAGGGAGAAAATCGGGCCGGCGTCGGAAGCGTCCTTGCGGAGCGCGGGAGGGTCGTCCGTCGTCACTTGCGAATGGCCGGATAGCGACGGGCAGTCCGGCGCGGCCTTAGGGTCAGGACCTGTTGCTTGGCCGAAGCAAGCGGGCTCGCGTCGGGCATCGGCCAGGGGACATCCGGGAAAGTCCAACCGGCTGAAAGGCGGACCGGGCCGGAGCCACGATGAACAGGTCCGGGTATATTGGACGCATCGATTGCGCGATCGCGGCTTTGCCCGCGTCCCCGCCCTCGGCGCCGACCCGATGGACCGCTTTTCCAAGTGCCTGGCCAGAGCGCAATTGGGAAAACGGATACACATAAACTAACCTATTTGGTTATATTTGTCAAGCCGGTGCTGCACCAAACCGAACATCGCCGCTGAGAACCGCGCAGCGCTGCCGTTCCCGCCACACCCAAAAATCCGCAAATTCCGCGCTTGGCACGCCCCTTGCTCCCTCCCCTTCGCACCATCCTGCAAGGAGAGCCTTCCCATGTCGTCCGCCGCATCATCGCCCGCTATCGCCAGATCCGTGTCCCGGCCGCGAGATGGCGTGTGCGCAGAGGCAGCGCTGTGACCGACCAGTCACGGCGCTCGTTCCTGACGCGCGGGGCGGCACTGTCTGGCGGCCTGCTGTCCACGGGACTGCTTTCGAGCTGCGGCGCCGACAAGCCCGGAACCAGCGCTTCCGGCGGCGCGCCCAGTCGGGGCGGCAAGGCCCGGATCGCGATCATCGCGGGTGCGCAGACCGGCAATCTCGATGCGCACAAGCCGCTCGGCACCGGGTCTTTCCGGGGCTGGGCGCTCTACAGCAAGTTGTGGGAATGGAACCGGCAGGCCAATCCCGGCCTTGCCCTTGCCGATTTCGCCGAAGTGAACGGCGATGCCACCGAATGGACGATCCGCCTGAAGAAAGGGCTGGAATTCCATCACGGCAAGTCGATCACGGCCGAGGACGTCGTGTTCTCGATCCGGCGGCTGACCGATCCCCGGCTCGCCTCGCCCTACGGTTCCTATCTGCCTTCGCTGCGGCGCGGCGATGTCCGCGCGCTCGATCCATTGACGGTCCGGATTCCCTTCGATCAGGGCCAAGGACTTGCCGCCCTGCCCGAACTCTGGATGAGCTGGGGCGGCATCGTGCCGACCGACTACGATCCGGTGAACAATCCGGTGGGCGCCGGCCCCTATCGGCTGAAGAGTTTCACCCCCGGCCAGCGATCCGTCTTCAGCCGGTTCGAAAACTACTACAAGCCCGGCCAGCCCTACCTCGACGAAGTGGAGATCATCGACTTCAAGGACCCCATCGCCCGGCTTCAGGCGATGCAGACCGGGCAAGTGGACATTGCGCCGACGATCGGCTTCGAACAGCTGGCATTCTTCCGCTCTTCCGATCACTTTCGCGTCGTCTCTTCCGAAACCGATGCCTGGCACGGCTTCGCGATGAACCTGTCGAAAGCCCCGTTCGACGATCCCCGCGTTGCGGCGGCTTTCCGCCTGATCGCCGACCGGCCGGAACTGGTGAAGCGCGTGCTGCATGGGCAGGGCCGCGTGGCGAACGACCTCTACTCGCCCAGCGACCCTACCTTCAACCATGCCATTCCCCAGCGCCGGCGCGATCTGGCCGAAGCCCGCAGCCTGCTCCGTTCCGCCGGACATGCCGGCGGATTGACCGTCGAACTCGTCACCACGGCGGGCGCGGGGGGCAATGCCGCCATCGTCTTTGCCGAACAGGCGCGCGAGGCAGGGGTCGACGTAAAGATCAGGCTGGTCGACGATTCCATTTTCAACGGACCTGACAAGAACAACTGGACCTTCAGCACCCTGGTCGGCGTGTCGCGCCCGTTCCTGCTGACATTGCAGCAGCATGACGGGCCGCGCTCAGCCGGCAACCGCACGCATTTCAACGATGCCGAATTCACCCGGCTGGTCACCGCGGCCGCAGCACAGCCCGACGTCGAAAAGCGCAAGGCCCTCGTCGGTGAAGCGCAGCGCATCCAGCATGAACGCGGCGGGCTGCTGATCTGGGGCTTCGCGAACAACGAGGATGCCTCATCCAGCCTGATCGGCGGCGTCACCCCGGACCGGACCGCCTTTTCCGCCTGGCGCACCGATGCGCTGTGGCGCCGGACCTGAGCCATCCCCCCCTGGCCCATTCCCCCCCCTGGCCCATTCAACCAAGGAGCCTTCAGATGAGCGATACCGAAATCTGGTTTACCCGCTGCGGCGGCGCGACGGCATCCACTATCGCGATCCAGGAGAACTTCCTGCATGACGCATTCGCCGATAATGGCGTGATCCTGCGATCGCTCCAGGAATCGAACGACAGCGCAGTGCGCGAAAGCCATTTCGACCATTCGATCCCCGCAATGTTCCGCGAAGGCGGCAACATTCCCCCGATCTGGGCACGGGCCAAAGGCGCCGATACCGTGGTGCTGGCGATCAGCTGGGTCGATGAGTTCCAGTCCATCGTCGTGCGTGGGGACAGCGGCATCCGCTCACTGGCCGAACTGCGCGGCAAGCGGCTGGCGGTGCCTCTCTACGCAGGCATTTCCATCGATTTCCAGCGCGGCGCGAATTTCCACGGGTTCGCCAGCGGCCTTTCCCTCGCCGGTCTGAGCGCCGGGGACGTGACCTTCGTGGACGTGCCGGTGGAACGCGGCAATACCAGCACCAGCGGCGGCAACGGCGGCAGGGAGTCCGGCGCCGCCGAGCTTGAGGCGCTGTTCGACGGGCGCGTCGATGCCGTGTTCCTGCGCCAGTCCTCCGGCCTGCGGCTGTTCAACGAACATGCCGAACGCCTGCGTGAACTCGTGCGGCTGACCGATCAGCCCGATCCGCTCCACCGCATCAACAACGGCACACCGCGCCCGCTGACCGTGCATCGCAGCTTCCTTGCCGAACACCGCGATCTGGTGGTGCGCTACATCGCCGCACTGATCCGCGCGGCGGACTGGGCAGAGGCCAATCCGGGCGCCGCGCTCGATGCCCTCACCCGCGAGGATGGCCGTTCCGACCGGCGGACGATTGCGGCGACTTTCCCGAACTACGCCACCAGCCTGCATCCGAAACTGACCGAGGACTATATCGCCGGGCTGTCCGCGCAGAAGGATTTCCTGCGCGACTGGGGCTTTCTGGAAGCGGATTTCGACGTGGCCGAGTGGATCGATCGCGGCCCGCTGGAAGAAGCCGCTGCGCTGGTCGCCGCCGAAACGCGCGTTGCGGCCGAGTAAGGAGGCACAGCCATGCCCAAGACCGCCGACGCCGAACTGGCCGACTATATCGCCAAGGCGCGTGACGATGCCGCCCATGCCTTCCAATTCCTGAAGGACAGCGGCACGCTGACCGCCAGCCTGATCTTCAACATCGCCCACCGCGTACCGGGGCGCGATCTGCTGCTCGCCATCCGCTTTCCCGCGCCATGGTCGCGCGATGCGCAGATCAAAGTCACGACCACGCCGTTTTCGGAGCACCCGGATTCCGTCCTCAATGAAGAACGACTGGGGGCGGACACGCTGATCCATGCGCATACGCCGCACCTTGCGGCATGGTCGCTGGCGCACAAACCCTTCCCGATCCTCTACGTCGCCGCGCAGCGCCACCTGCTTGCGCGGGAGATACCCAACCATCTCGAACGCCGCGTCAGCGTGCTCGACACGATCCGCCAGCGGCTGGACGCCTATCCCGATCTGGCGCCGCCACCCGGCCTGCTGGAAAGCAATGGCGGGGCGAACTTCTGGGGCAAGGGCATTGTCGAAACGGCGCAGTTGATCCTGCTGATCGAGGAATCCGCACGTTTGCAGGCGATCGCCGCGCAGATCGGCGGCGCGCAGACGTACACCGAAGGCGCGCTGGACCTGCAATGGAAGCGGACCGGACTGCTGGAGCAAGGCCGCTCCTACACCCGCGAATTCGCGCCCGTCTAAAAAATTTGACCCAACTGGCCGGCCTGTCCGGGGGCAGCAGGCCCGGCCCGCAGGAAGGGCCGCCGCGATGAACGCAGGCGGCCCTTCCCGCAAAGTCACAGAACCTGAACCGCCTCCTCGAAAGCAAGCCGGGGGCCGCGTTCGCGCATTTCGCTGCGATCCCCGTAACCCAGATTGAGGACGAGTAGAGAGCGGAGCCGCCCATCCGGGAAGAACGCCCGGTCCAGCGCAGCCCCGTCGAAGCCAGTCATCGGGCCGGCGTCCAGTCCCAAAGCGCGCGCTGCCACGATCAGGAATGCAGCCTGCAGGGTGGCATTGAACACGCCTGCGGACCGGATGCGCTCCTCCTCCACGAAGAACGCGCTGACATCGCGGCCGGGCAGCAGCGCCGGCAGATGTTCGAAGAAGCGGCTGTCCCAGGCGACGATCACGTTGAGCGGCGCCGCCAGCGTCTTTTCGCGGTTGCTGCTGGATAATGCCGGAGCAAGCCGGGCCTTGGCCTCTTCGCTGCGCACGAAGACATAGCGCGCGGGCTGGGCATTGAACCCGGTCGGCGCCAGCTTGGTCAGTTCGTAGAGCTCGCGCAGGGTTGCATCATCGACGGCGCGATCGACGAAGCGGTGGTTGCTGCGCGCAGCGCCGAATATCTGGTCCAGGGCTTCGGCGGGAACAGTCGTGGTCATGGCTGCGGCTCCTTCAGGCTGGCGGGAACGAACGAACGCGCGCGGCGCGCATTGAGCAGCGGCACATCGAAGCCGTGATCGAGATCGAGCAGCGGGAACAGCAGATGCGCCACGCGGTGCGCTTCCTCGATCAGCGGCCAGCCGGACAGGATGAACGACTTCGCCCCCTGCGCCTCGAACTCGCGTATGCGCGCCGCAACGTTCTCCGCGCTGCCGACCAGCGTGGTGCCGGCGCCGGGGCCGAGCAGTCCGAAGCCGTGCAGCGCGGGACCGGTCCAGATGTTCGGATAGATCTCGTAATCGCGCGCCTTCGGCAGGCGTCCGGCGCGGATCGCATCGAGATTGCGGTTTATCCGTTCGTCCGGGCTGCGATAGGTTTCCAGCGTTTCGCCCGGCGGGAGCTGCCGCCGCAGCGACTGGTGCGCGTAGTCGAGCGAGGTCTGGTCGACCAGCCACTGTGCATAGTCCCAGGCTTCCTCCTCCGTCTCGCGCACGATGATCTGGAGACGGGTGCCATATTCCAGCGAGCGGCCGAGCTTCGCCGCCTCTGCGCCCACCCGGCGGAACTTGTCGCCCAGGCGCTGGGGCGTATCCGCAAAGCTGAGATACGTGTCGAGAAGCTGCACCGAATGGGCCACGCCCGGCGCCGACGTGCCTGCGCCCCACAGCGACACCGGTTCGCGCTCCGCCCCCGCATGGGCAGGGCGATAGCCGCCCGGCGGCGGCGGTGCGAGCTGGATGTATTTGCCGTGGAAGCCTTCGGGCGCGCCGGAATAGGCATGCTTGAACGCCCGCCAGTATTCCAGGCTGAAGTCATAGCGCTCGTCGTGCGCCAGGTGCATGCCATAGGCCTGCTGGGTCGCATCATTGCCGTTCACCGCGTTGAGCGCCAGCCGCCCGCCCGAGAACGTGTTGATGGTGAGCGCGATCTGCGCGAGTTTCGCGGGCGAAAGCAGGCCCGGATGCACCGCGCCCAGGAACGTCATGCGGCGGGTGGCGGACAGCGTGGCCGCCGCCACCGTCAGCACGTCGTTCCCGCCATAGCCGGTGGCGAGCAGCGCCCCGTAATAGCCCAGCTTGTCGATCGTCGCGGCAAGCTGCTGAAGATGGTCGAAGCCGGTATCCCACCGCCCCTTCTCCTCCCACGGGACCACGCCATCGGGCGCGGTGAGATACCACAGAATCTTGACTGCCATGTTCGCTCAACCTTTCGAACGTGCGCGGCGATGCGCCGCCGCATTCGCGGACGGGCTGCGGCATTTCGCACGCGGGCCCGCCGTCGAAGCCGTCAAAGCAAGACTTGGGCCATGACCTGTTTCGCGTGGGGATCAGCCAATCGAAGCGCCGGAGTTAAGCTCATAACCGAACCGGGAACTGAACAATGCGCAGCAGAACTGCACGCAATTCAACAGCGCTCTCAATCGATTTCACTGGAATGTCGCCATTATCTCCATTGGCACGCGCTTTGCTTTGAACAGCACGCAAGGGTGTGGCGATCCATCGGGGCGCGCAACAGGGGCGTTCGGCTTCACCCGGAGAAGCACCGGATTCACCGGCTCAAGGCAGGAACAGTTCATGCGTGTGACCAAATACCTTCTCGGCATCAGTATCCTTGGCCTTGTCGTGCCGGGCGCCGCCCGCGCGGCGGCCACTTCAGGCACTGCTGCGGCCGCCGCAACCGACGATGCCGCTGGAGATGGTAGCGAAAACCATGCCGAGGGGAGCGGCAGCACGATTACGGTCAATGCCGATCGTCTGAACAAGGAAACCTCGATCCTGCCGGCGCGCGCGCCGACATCGATCTACGGCACCAGCGAAAGCATCCTCGACACGCCGCGCTCGGTCACGCAGATCAATACCGACCAGCTGACCAAGGACATCATCCTCAGTTCGGACGATCTGGCCAAGTATACGCCCGGCATCACCCGCGGCGGCGGTCAGAATGCAGGCATAGCGCCGCAGTTGCGCGGACAGGCAACGGAAATCTTCCAGGATGGCCAGCGCGGCTATTCGGTGCGCCACCCCGCGAACTTCAATGCCTATGAAGGTGCGGACATCGTGGCAGGCCCTTCCTCCGTGATCTTCGGATCGGTGACGGGCAGCGGCGGCTATATCAACTACATCACCAAGAAGCCCGATTTCGATGAGCGCCACTCCAGCGTCACCACGCGCATCGGCACGCTGATCCCGGATGGCGACAGCAAGCTGGGCTTCACCATCAGCGGGGACGATACCGGCCCGATCAGCGACACTCTGGCCTACCGCACCAGCATTACCGTGCAGAGGCAGGACGACTACTACGACAACGTCAAGAACAACTATTATGCGTTCTATGGCGCGTTATCGTGGAAACCCGACAGCCAGTTTCATGCCGATGCGAACTTCTCCTACGACAACTATTACGACTGGAACGTGACCCACGGCTGGAACCGTGCCACGCAGGAACTGGTGGACGACGGCCTCTACTATGCCGGCCGCGCGACGCCGATCCTTCAGAACGGCTCCACGTACTGGTCTCCGGTCTTCGCCTCCGGCGCAGCGGATTCCGCCACGCTCGGCTGGGTCAAGCGCACGCGCAATGCGGATGGCCAGTACGTGGTCGTCCCCGGATCGTTCCAGACCGCATCGCCCAATACCCAGACCAGCCCCGGCACCCTGCGCGGCTGGGTCTACGATCCCACGCTGGAAGGCAACGAACTGGTCAAGCTATCCCGCCAGGCCGCCCAGCGCGCGGAAGACCAGAATACGGCAAAGCGCATCACTGCACAGCTCAAGCTGAACTATGACTTCGACGAGAACACCAGCCTGGTGAACAGCACGTTCTACGAGCGCTCGAACGATACCACCGATGCCACCGGCGCCTTCCAGGTGCAGTCGCGCGATCGCATCTTCGACAACCGCCTGGAACTGCGTCACCGCTTCGCGAACCTGCTGGGCCTGGGGATCGAGGACGACAGCAATACCGGCGTGATCTACCGCCGCGAGACCAACCGATCGATCGCGGCCAACAACAGCTTCGGCACCAGCATCTATGCTTATGACCTGACGCTCGATCCTGCCACCAAGAACCCCGGGGACCTGCTGGGGCTGACCGCGTCGAACCCCAATGGCGGCAATGCCGCCTGGATCGGCACGGCCGGCGTGCCGCAGTATTCCAGCTCGCTCGGCTGGCTGAACCTGCCGCCGATGTATTACGCTGGCAACGGGTTCTACGCGGAATCGGTGGCTTCCTACACCTCGCAATCGAAATGGAGCACCACCACGATCTTCACCCAGCACAACCTGAAGTTCGGCGAATTCGCCGGTCTCAACGTGGGCGGCAGCCACAGCTGGGTCGATGCCTCGATCAAGAACCCGTTCGTCCTGCCCGGCGGCAGCGACCGGGCCGACAGCGGCATCTACAAACTCTATTCGGTGCAGGTCAGCCCCTATGTGAAGCCGACCGCGAACTCGACGATCTACTTCACGTACGACCGGTCGATCGCGATCAATACCGGCGGCTTTGCCAATGGCCTCAGTTGGGGTAGCGGCACTTATGCCAACCTGCTCAATCCGCTTCAGTTCAAGAGCCTGAGCGAACTCTATGAAGCCGGTATCAAGGCAGAACCGATTGCCGGGCAACTCTTTGTCACGCTTGCCGGGTTCCGGCAGGCGCGCGATCAAAGCCCCGATCAGTTCAACAACATCGCCCGCCTGATCGTGAAAGGGATCGAGACGACGCTGCGCTATCAGCCCAGCGAAGCGTGGCGCACGGGGATCAACTTCAACTACCTGTCGGCCTACAACGAATATACCTCGCAGACCGGCTTCGCGCCGCGCGGCTTCGTGCCGGACAATGGCACCGTGTTCAGCGACAACAATGTGCTGAACCAGCTTCCCGCCGGCCGCTACGACGCGGTACAGATCCCCAAGTACAGCCTTAGCGGCTATGTCGACTGGCGGCACCCTTCCGGCTTCGGCGCGGAGCTTTCCGGCTGGCTGACCAGCCCCTGGTGGCTGAACCTGAGCAAGACCGTGCGGATCCCCACCAGCTACAACCTCGATCTGGGCCTGTTCTATCGCCAACCGCGCTGGAATGCCGCGATCCAGGTGCAGAACCTGACCAACCAGCTCAACTTCGTGAGCGGGTTGGCCGGATCCACGAATACCTTCCTGCAACCCACCCGTGGCCGCTCCATCGTCGCGCAGTTCGGGGTCAATTTCTAGGGCGATTGAAAACCGATACGAACTGTTACAAGTCCTATCCAGATATATCTTGAATCCATCTTGAGAACGGTTACCTTTCTCCGGCGACGACCCGCAAGGTCTCAGCCGGAGAACAGGAATGGATGAAATCGTCTCGTCAGTTCTGGAAGACTATCACGCGCGGATCGAGCGGGAGCGCAACCTGCCCCGCCCCGCCTCCCGCGATGATATCGACGAACGCCTGTTGGCAGTCGGCCCCGAAACCGGCCGCCTGATCAATATCCTCGCCCGCAGTCTTCAAACGCCGACAATACTGGAGATCGGCACCTCTTACGGCTATTCCGGGATCTGGCTGGCGGAAGCGGCCCGCGCCTCCGGCGGCAAAGTCATCACGCTGGAACTTCAGGACTACAAGTCCGCCCATGCCCGCGAGAAAGCGCGCGAGGCAGGGCTGGAGGGCCACATCGACTTCCGCGTCGGCAATGCACTACAACTGATCGAGGGGCTGGACGAAAAGATAGATTTCGTGCTGCTCGATCTCTGGAAAGACCTCTACGTCCCCGCTCTGCGTGCCTTCTATCCCCGCCTCAATCCCGGCGCGATCGTGGTTGCCGACAATATGATCCGCCCCGGCGGAGAAAACGCCCGCCTTTACAGCGAAGCCGTGCGCGCGCTGCCCGGCATGACCAGCGTCCTCCTCCCCGTAGGCACGGGGATCGAGGTCAGCCGCTACGACCCGCTCTGATCCCCCCACGGAGACTTCCCCTCACATGAAGCATGAAATCATCCGACACCGCCACGAAACCCGCCGACGCCGCCTGACCGTGGCCGAGAAGTTCCACGTCACGCCCGCCATGATCCGCGTCGTGCTGGAAGGCGAAGAACTTGCCGACTTCATCAGCCTTGGCGCTGACGATCATGTGAAGCTGTTCCTCCCCGCCGACGAGGCGGGCCGGCAGGAAAAGCGCGACTATACACCGCGCAGCTACGACACCGAAACGCGCCGTCTTGCGCTGGATTTCGCGGTCCATGAGGCAGGGCCGGCAACTCACTGGGCGCTCGGCGCCAAGCCCGGCGACGAAATCGAGATCGGCGGGCCGCGCGGTTCTGCCGTGGTCTCGCCCACGTTCGACTGGTGGCTGCTGTTAGGCGACGAGACCGCCCTGCCCGCGATCGGGCGCCGGATCGAGGAATTCCCCGCAGGCGTGGAAGCGATCAGCGTGGTTGCCGTGACTTCTGCCGCTGAGGAACAGACGTTCGACACCGCCGCGCGCCATACCGCACATTGGGCCCATCGCCCGGCAGAACGCGCGGATGATCCCGAAGCGCTGCTTGCTACGCTGCGCGATGTCGAACTGCCTCAGGGTGACGGTTTCGTCTGGATCGCGGCGGAAACCGCCGTTGCCCGGGCCGTCCGCGCGTACATTCTGGACGAACGCCAGCACCCGCGCGAATGGATCAAGGCAGGCGGCTACTGGCGCAAGGGCGAAGCGGATTCCCACTCCAAGCTGAACGACTGAGCCCAGTTTCAGGATCTAATGCCAAGGCAGCGCGATGGATCGCGGTCCATCACGCTGCCTCGCGCCATTCGTCAGCTTGTGAACGGGCTCGCCATCCTGAGCCAGGTGATCGAAAGATCGCCGTCCAGATAATCGCTTCGGTCCTCCAGGAACGAGAGGACATAGGGCATGGCCAAATGCTCTTCGAGATCCTGCCGCGTGCGCCACACTTCGTAGAAGAAGAACTGCGACGGGTCCGAACGATCTCGGTGCACGTGATAGGCCAGCGCGCCCTCTTCCTGCCGGGTCGGCGCCACCATCGAGACCAGGCGCGCCTCCAGCGCATCGGCACATCCGGGTTTGGCCCGCGCAGTGCCCGCCAATGCATAAGGGCCGGTCTCTCCGGTTTGGAGCTGCGGCAAGTCGAGCGCATTCTTGGACATCGTTCATCTCCATTGGTATAAAGATAGCCATACCTTTGCCGAAGGTAATATGAAAGGCTTACCTTGCATGCCCGACGAACATGGCCATCCTGAGCTTCACGAGATCGAATTGGGTGCGGTGCTCGCCGCCATTGCCGATCCCTTGCGCCGTCATGTCGTCGCCACGCTTGCGCGCCTGCCGGAAGAGGCCGAGCGGACTTGCGCCTCCTTCGGCTTTCCCGTCAGCAAGGCCTCGCTCACCCATCACTTCAAGGTCTTGCGCCACGCGGGGCTTATCCAGCAGGTCGATCGCGGAAATAGCCGTGCGGCAACGTTGCGCCGGCGCGATCTGGAAGCGCGTTTTCCGGGTCTGCTCACCATCGTAATGATGGAAGAAGCTAGCGATTGATCCGGCCGCCGCAAGTGGCGCAGCACGTCTTCGGCGCACAGGGAAAGACCGCCGAAGCCCGCACTGCGCCACCCAGTGCCCTTCCGGAGTGCGATCGGGTTGTCCCTCATCGCATAGGAAGGAGGCGGTAGTTCGCGCCCAGCGCTGCGAACGCCGCCTTGTGCCTTGGCGCTCAGGCCCTGAGCCTGATTGCAGCCTCATCATCCCGCTGCCGCACAGCATCGCGAACGGCAGAAATCACGTAACGGCCATAATCGACCGCGTCGGGATAGGGATCGTAGCCCCGGTTCAGGAACGTGGTGACACCAAGGTCATAGTAATCGAGCAGGGCCGCCACGATGGTATCGGGTGTGCCGACCAGCGAGGTGGAATCGGTGCCCCCGCCAATCGCGGTTGACGTGCCGAGGAACAACGCACGGTCGAACCGTTCAGCCTGCCGGGCGAAAGCAAGCTGGCGCTGGCCGCCACCGCTCTGCCCGCGATCGCCGCCACGAGAGCCTGCCGCATGGCTGGCGCGAAGCGCCGCCTCGATCCGGCGCGCCTTGGCCCAGGCGAGTTCCTCGGTCTCGCCAATGATCAGCCGTACCGAGAGACTGTCGCGCGGCGCGCAAACGCCGTGTTCGGCGGCGATGACGTGGAGCTTCGCAATCCGCGCGGCAGTGTCCGCCAAGGGTTCGGCCCAGAGCGCGTAAAGATCCGCATGCTTGACCGCCACGTGATAGGCCGCATCCGAAGATCCCCCCACCGATATCGGCACATAGGGTTTGCTCAGGGGTTTGACCGGCAGGAACGCCCCTTTCACCTGATAGTATTTGCCTGCAAAGTCGAAGGGGTCGCTGGACGTCCAGGATCGACGGATAATTTCGAGATACTCGTCCGCGCGGGCATAGCGTTCGGTCTTGTCCACCAGCGTCTCGCCATGCTCGGGCTCGGCCGCGAAGCCGGTGATGGCGTGAAGGCGCACGCGCCCGCCGGTCGTGTGATCCAGCGTCGCGAAGGCGCGGGCGGCCACCGTGGGCGGCGTCAGGCCGGGGCGATGGGCGATCATGAAGCCCAGCTTGTCAGTGTGCGCGGCGGCATAGGCGGCCAGGAAGATCGGATCGGCCCCGCCATTGGCGATCAGCACCCGATCGAAGCCGGCATGTTCGTGCGCCCGCGCCAGATCGCGCAAATAGGTGAGGTCCGGCGCCTGACCATAAGCGCCAAATGGATTGAGCTGGTTGCGCGGAAACAGGCCTCCGACGAATTCGACTGGCATCGATCACTCCTTGCATCTGGGCCCGACCGGCCACGCGCTGCCTGAAGCAACAACGATGCCAGTCCCCGTCACCCGCAATCCGCCGCCGTTTTCCGCCGGAATGCGCCGATGAGACGGCCCGGCCCGGATGGTGCTTTCGCAGCATCCGGGCGGACAAAAGGCCACTTTCGCGCAGCATGGGGACTGGCCAGCCCGGTCATCATTGCAGCCGCGGTTCGCAGACCGGCGTGATCTTCTCGCCCGCGAAGACCTTCTTCACGAACGGCACCGAGTCCCGCAGCGAGGCGTTGACCGTGGCGCTATGGCCAAGCCCTGCATAGACGTGGCCCTCCACCACCGATCCCGCCGCGCAGGCGTCCTTCATCAGCGTCAACTGATTGAGCGCGGATGGCGTCAGGTCAGACGCACCCGTGCCGATGAAGATCGGCACTTGCAGCTTGAGGGTGGGATAGCGGCTGTAACGCGCGGTCCTGTCGTCGGCCGAGGCTAGAAACCGCCGATAGCGTTCGCCCGGCGTGTCCAGAAACGTCTCGGCACGGGTGAAGGCGCCGAATGCGGCATCGCCCTCCACCGCCGCAAGGCAAGCGGTTCGTGCCTTTTCGGCAAGCGGGATGCCCTTGGCGGTGAACAGGTCGGAGAATTGCAGCGCGGGATCGAACTGCTGCGCCACCACGAAACCGAACAGGCTGTAGACGATCGCCTCATCGAAGACATTGGGGTTCGCCTTGACCGGCGGCGGCGGCAGTGGGCCCAGTTCCGGCGGGCGGTTGTAGATCACGCCGGTACCGACTGCGCCTTTCAGGTGAATGTCGGGCGCATACGTCGGCGCGTAGGAAGCCGCGCCGAAAGCGGCGGCCCCGCCCTGCGACTGGCCAACGATCACGGCATTGTTGGCAATGTCCGGCACTCCGTTCACCACCGCGCGAATGCTGTCGAGCACGCCGTAGGAGATTGCCGGAATGTTGATGAGCGGATGCGGCCCCGGAACGCCCAGCCCTTCATAGTCCGTGGCGACGACGGCGTAGCCTTCCTCCAGCCAGCGGTTGAGATAGATGGTATCGCGGTACGACCGCCCGGCCCAGGACGGTGCGCAAATATCGGCAAGTCCCACCGTGCCATGGGCCCAGGCGATCACCGGCCAGCCCCCTTTCGGCGGCGTTCCCTTGGGCAGGAACAGCGCGCCGGAGACGACGATGGGCGTCTTGCTGTCGAACCCGCTGGTCGAGCTGTAGAGTATGCGAAGCTGCCGACCGGCGCTGGACAGGCCGATCGTTTCCGGCAGCGGTTCGCTGCGCAGCAGCTTGCCCGGCGCCTCCGGGATCGCCTGCTTCCATTCGTAGAAGGCCGATACTCGCCCGTCGCCCTGCTCCGGGTTCGGTTGCGGGGCATATTGGGCCATCGCGGCGGATGATAGCAGCGGAGAGGAAGCCAAGGCGAAGGCACTGGCCAGCGCAACAAGGTGCTGCCCCAGTCTGCGGTGGCCTCTTGGCTGCGGTGTATCGGAGGTCGGCTTCATGACGGAACCTTTCGCATCGTCTTGCGCAAGCCCCTGCAAAAGCAACAAGCGTGCCGATCCGATTTCCGGCCCGGGAACGGCCGAAATTCCTGAATTTTGGGCGGACGCGCAAGGGTTTTGGCTGGCCCGAACTACACAGACGTGCGCCGTGCTGCGCAAATCTGCGCGCCGGTGCCGGAATGGTCGGATCCGCGCAGCCCGCTGCGCAATTTTCGACAGTTGCGCAGTTCCAGCCAGCCACGCCGGACGCCGATCGCCCCATTCGCGGGACTGGCACGGACCTTGCTGAAATCCAAACCGGTCGCAAAGGCCGCAGGAGATGCAGCGCAGTGCCAGCAGACAATCCCGGAAGATCGCGCTCCTCGCCGCTATCTGCCTATCGAACCACACTCCTTCGGATCGCGCCCATTGTTACGATCCTGATCGCCTGGGAATTGGCCGCGCTCAGCGGGCTATGGCCCCGGCAAGTGCTGGTTCCGCTCGAACAAGTGGGGGCGACCCTGCTGGCCCTTGCATCCAGCGGTGAGCTGGAGCGCCATGTCTCCGCCAGCCTTTATCGCCTCACCTGCGGATTCCTGACCGGCAGCACGATCGGCGTCGCCACCGGGGTCGCCATGGCGCTGTCGCGCAACGTCCATCGCTTGCTCTGGCCCAGCTTCACCTGCGTCCGCCAGGTTCCGGTGATCGCCTTCATTCCCTTGCTGATCCTGTTCTTCGACGTGGAGGACAGCTTCAAGATCGTGATCGTCGCGATCGCCAGCTTCTTTCCCTCCGCGCTCGCCACGCACGACGCCGTGCGCGACATTCCGGCCAGCCACCGGGAAGTGGCGCGGCTCTATCGCCTGCCGTTGGCCTCGTTCCTGCGCCGGGTGATCCTGCCTGCCACGGTGCCGCAAGTGCTGACCGGCCTGCGCCTTGGCCTGACGCGCGGCTGGCTTTCGTTGGTCGCCGCCGAACTGCTCGCTGCCGACAGCGGGCTTGGCCAGATGATGGAGATGGGGCGGCAGCTGTTCCAGATCGACGTCGTGCTGTGCGGTGTGATCGTGACCGGACTGATCGGCTTCCTGCTCGACGGTTCGGTGGTCCGCCTCGAACGCCGTCTCAGCCGCTGGAGGACCGCATGACGCCGCGTCTGAAACCCGCAGCGCTGGCGCTGCTGTTCCCCGCCCTGGTACTGGGTTGGTGGGAGTGGGAATCGCGCCAGAGCGCCGGCCATGCCTATGCCTTCGCCCCGCTCGAACAGATCGGGCGCAGCTTCGTGGACATGCTCTCCGATGGGACCCTGCTGTTCCAGGCTGGCGCAAGCCTGCAACGCGCGCTAACGGCTTTGCTGATCGGCGGCTCGATCGGCATCGCGATCGGCGTGGCCACCGGGCTTTCCCGCCTGCTTGACCGTACTGCCACCCCGCTCATCACCACCTTGCGGCAGGTTCCCATCCTCGGCTGGTTGCCGCTGGTGGCGCTGTGGTTCGGCAATGGCGACGGCGCCAAGCTGCTGCTCGTCTCGCTTTCCGCTTTCTACCCGACGGTGCTCAACACCCAAAAGGGCATGCAGGCGATCGAGACGCGCTATGCCGAAGTGGGCCGGCTCTACGGCTTCACCCGCTGGCAGGCGCTGCGCCTGATCGCCTGGCCCAGTGCGCTGCCGCTGATTTTCACCGGCATTTCGCAGGCCCTTGCCTTCTCGTGGATCGCCACCATCGGCGTGGAACTGCTGTTCAGCGCCACCGCCGGCCTTGGCACCGAGATGATGGCCGCGCAGGTCGCCGCCCGCACCGATGTCGTGCTGGTCTGCGTCGCCTGCGTGGGCGTGATGGGCTTCGCTCTCAACCAGCTCTTCGGATTGCTTCGCGCGCGCCTGCTGCGCTGGCAGCCCCCCATCCGGAATTAGGAATTACGATGTCCGATCCCCGAATCCTGCGCGACCCCGCCTTGCGCCCCACCAGCACCGGAACGGGTGCCGTGCGCATTTCCGGCCTGTCCAAGCACTACGCCATCGGCGGCAAGGCCATGACCGTGCTGGACGGCATCGATCTCGCCATCCGGCCCGGTGAATTCGTCAGCATCGTCGGCCCCTCCGGCTGCGGCAAGTCCACGCTGTTGCGCCTGATCGTCGGGCTCGACACCGATTACGATGGCGAAATCCGGCTCGACGATGCGCGGGTGGCGGGAACCGGACTGGAACGCGGGCTGGTGTTCCAGGACCACCGGCTGTTTCCGTGGATGACGGTGGCCAAGAACGTGGAAGTCGCCCTGCTCAACCAGAAGCTGCCGCGCGAGCGGCGGGACCGGCTGATTGCCGAGCATCTTGCCCTCGTCGGTCTTGCCGATTTCGGCGATGCCTATCCGTACCAGCTTTCCGGCGGCATGGCCCAGCGCGCCGCAATCGCCCGCGCGCTGGTCAACGAGCCCAAGGTTCTGGCGCTGGACGAACCGCTGGGCGCGCTCGACGCGCTGACCCGCGTCAAAGTGCAGGCCGAATTGCAGCGCATCTGGATGGAGGCCGGCACCACCATGATCATGGTCACCCATGACGTGGACGAAGCGCTGTTCCTGGGCGACCGGGTGGTGGTGATGTCCTCCCGACCCGGACGTATCGCGCGGATCGTCGATGTGGACCTGCCCCACCCGCGCGACCGCGCTTCGCCCCTGCTGCACCGCCTGAAGGACGAGATCCTGGCCGAACTCACCCGCGAACCGCGCGAGGATGATGGCACGCTTGTCTCGTTCCCGCCCCGTATCCGCAATTGAACCTGAACGCCCTGCACCGGAGCTTTCCCACCATGACAAAAGGCCGCACGTTACTGGCCCTGCTGCTGCCGCTGTTCGCCCTGGCGACGGCCTGCTCCCCATCGGGCAAGCAAGCGGATGAAAAGATCGTCGACATCGCCGGCATCGTCTCTCCCAAGGACGGCAAGAACGAGTTCGTCGGCGGCATCGCCCGCATTCAGGAAGACGGATGGCTGGACGCCGAACTGGCGAAGAAGGGCTGGAATGCGCGCTGGGTGCCGGTTCCCGCCTCGGTCGGCGGCCCGGTGGTGAACGAAGGGTTCGCGGCCAGGACCATCGACATGGCGAACTATGGCGACCTGCCCTCGGTCATCGCGATGGCTGGCGGCGTGGATTTACGCCTCGTCGTGCCCAGCCGCAGCAGCACCAACATCTATCTTGCCGTGGGCAAGGATTCCACGGCGCGCACCCTTCGCGACCTGAAGGGCAAGCGGATCGCGCTCCATCGCGGGCGCCCGTGGGAAGCCGGGTTTGCCCGCTACGTCCAGTCGCAAGGGCTGAAGCTCGACGATTTCAAGATCATCAACGTCAACGCCGTGGCCGGACAGGCGGCCCTCACCAGCGGCAAGGTGGACGCCATCGTGCTGATCCAGGCCGAAGCCTACGTGCTGCAGGACAAGGGACTGGCGCGCATCCTGTGGTCCACCGCCAATGCCCCCGAAAGCTGGAAGATGGTGGCGGGCTCCTTTGCGCGGAAGGAGTTCCTCGATGCCCATCCCGACATCGTGCAGACCGTGGTGACGGCATTCGTGCGACAGGCCTACTGGTCCAGCCAGGAGAAGAACCGCGACACGGTGCTGTCGTGGGGTACGCTGGGCGGCACCCCGCTGGCTGCCGTCGTGAAGGATACCGACAACAACCCGCTGCCCTGGCGCCAGCGCTTCTCCCCCCTGCCCAGCCCCGCCATTCAGGAGCATTTCGATTTCGTCTCCGACTATGCCTTCCGCACCGGCCTGACGCGCAAGAAGGTGGACGTTTCCAAGCTGATCGACCGGCGATACGTCGATCAGGCGACCAAGGACCTGAAGCTGGAAGGCTGGTGGACCGATCCCAAGAACTGACCGTCCCCACAATCGCCAAAAAGCAAGGCCCGGCGCGATCCATATCGCGCCGGGCCTTGCTGTTTCCATCTCGGCGGTGGGACTATTCCGCCGCCTCCAGCCGCTGAACCGCCTGATGGCCCAGCAACGGCAGCACTTCCTCGCCCACCCGGTAGGCTTCCTCCAGATGCGGCGTGGCGGCCAGAATGAACGAGTCCGCGCCCAGCCCGATCAGTTCGTCCAGCCGCGCCGCGACGTTCTCGTAACTGCCGACGATCCCCAGTGCCGGGCCGGGGCGCAACAGGCTGAAGCCGCCCCAGACATTGGGCGAGACGATGAGGTCGCGATAGTCCTGCGCATCGGCCACGCCCAGGCCGGCCAGCCGCCGCACGCCCACGGAATCGCTGCTCTGCCCACCGAATGCGGCGCGATTGGCCGCCTTGACGTTGGCGAAGCCGATCTCGATCTCTCGCCAGGCTTCCTCCTCGGTACGCCGCGCGACCACTTCGACACGGATCGCGCATTTGATCCCGCGCCCCAGTTCCGCCGTGCGCGCCTTTACGGCATCGAACTTCTGGGCAAGCTGCGCGAAGGGCTCCAGCCACGAAAGGTAATAGTCGGCATGGCGCGCCGCCGATTGCAGGGCGGCCTCCGACGAGCCCGAGAAGTAGATCGTCGGCAAATCCTCGCGTGCCAGGGCAGGCGGAAGCGCGGCATCCTCCACCTCGTAGAAGCGGCCCTTGTGGGTGAACGGTCCTTCCTTCCACACGCCCTTCATCACGTCGAGAAACTCGGTGGTGCGGCCATAGCGGTCGTCATGATCGAACGGATCGCCCCACCAGCGCTGGGCCGGGCCGCCGCCGCCGGTGATGATGTTGTAGACCACGCGTCCATTGCTCGCACGCTGGAGGCTGGCCGACATGCGCGCTGCGCGTACCGGATTGAGGAAACCCGGCTGGAACGCGATCATGAAGCGGAAGGCCTTGGTCGCCCGTGCCAGCGCCGCCGAGATGACCCAGGGATCGTCGGTCATCGGGAAGGACGGCAGCAATCCGCCCACGAAGCCGGAAATTTCGGCGGCCCTGGCGATCTCGGCCATATGGTCGAGGTAGCTGGTGCCGTCCGGCTCACCGTTCAGCAGGCCCGGCGCCTGATTGCCCGGCACCAGCGCCGACCAATCGCCTCGGTTCGAATTGCGCTCTCGGATGGAACTGCTGCAACCGTGCGTGGGGATGCGCCAGTAGAAATCGATGCTCATGTCAGGCTCTCCTTCAGGCCGCGATGGCCGCTTGCGCGCGGTAGCGACCGATGATCTGTTCGCCGGCGATATGGACCTCCTGAATCTGGTCCGGCGCCGACAGGACGGCGATGTCGAGACCGGCATGGACCAGCTCGCCCAGCTTCGCGGTGACGTCCTCGAACGTGCCTACCAGGGCGAAAGGCGGCAAAGAGCGGTGTTCGCGTTCGATCGCCACATCCCGCTCCTCTGCCCGCGTGAGCAGGGGAAGCTGCGCGGCGATGCGCAGCGACGGATTGGCCCGGCGCGCGTCGGCGATCCGGTCTGCCAGAGCCTCCAGCGACGGCGCCGCATCGATCAAGAGCACTGCGGTATGGGCCAGCAGCCCCGCGCCCGGCGCATCCGCCCCGTGCAGCCAGACCGGCGGCTTGCGCCTGCCCTGCACCAGACTGCCCAGTCCGCCCTTCTCGACAACGAAGTGAGCGCCTTCCAGATCGAATGGCCCATCGCTCCAGACGCCGTCCAGCAGCGACAGCAGCTCTTCGGTGCGGGCATGCCGGTCCTGCGCCGCAACCGTGTCGCCGGCCCGCAAGCCCTGCCCGGCCTCGATCAGCCAGGCCTGCCGGTCACCCGAAAAGCGCTGGACGCTAGACGCCATCTTGGCATGATAGACGCCCGAGGCAGAGCCGGGCGCGACGGCGGTGACGATCCCTATCCGCCGGGTCTCCCGCAGCAATGCCGCGGTGACGATCCATGGCTCCTCGCCTTCCGGCTCATCGGGCACGACGACGCCATCGAAGCCGGTCAGTTCGGCGGCACGGGCGATTTGCGCCAGATAGTCGTAGTGGTTGATCTGCAAGCGGCGGCTACCGGCGTCGCGGACCGGGGCCCAGGGTCGTTCGCCATCCGACCATTCGCCGCGCCCGCGATCCGCAGGCGCGGTGGTCGACAGATGCCAGTAGAAGCTCAGCGCCATTCGGAAATCTCCTTCGGATCGATAATGCGAAATCTCGAAGGCTTCCGAAGCACGGTTCATGCCACCTGCGGCAAACCTGCTAGAAATCGTGTCGCGACAGGCGAAAGATCGGGGCCGCTGCGCAATTCTGCGCAGTGATCGCGCCGATCTGCACACTCGAGGGTCCATTCACGCTTTCGGATGTCCGATGGCAGGCCCCACAGACGGCTGGCATGGGGCTTGCTAGGCCGTAAGCTCATAAACGGACGGACGAACAGACAAGCGGAGTTGCGACACAGATGGGGCGAAAGGGTGTGACGGCAAACGAAAAGCTGGATCGGATATGGCTTGTGCGCTCTCCGGTTCCGGCCGCATCGTCGATCGCCTGGTCGCTCGGCTGGCTGGACGCGGAGTTCGCGCCCGACGGTATAACCGTAGACTGGCTGCGCGCAGACCGCCTGCGCATCGCCGAGCGGGACCACGATGTCATGACCCGCAGCCTCTTTCGCGAAGGGGGCAATATCCCGGCGCTTGCCGCCCGCGCGCTCGGCGCCGATACGCGGGTTATCGGCCTGACCTGGATCGACGAGCGGCAGGCGATCATGGTCCGCCCCGGCGCCAATGTGCTCGATCCCGTGCAATTGAAAGGGATGCGCTTCGCCCTGCCCGGTTATGTTTCCACCCGCGGGGCCTCGGTGGTGCGCGGGATGTCGCTCCACGGAATCAAGAGCGCGCTGCGGCTAGCCGGGCTCTCGCTGGAAGACGTGCGCTTCGTGGATGTGCCGACGCCGAAAGTCGATTTCTCGGAACCGCAGATGATGCAGCGCATGTGGTCGGGCCTCCAGGCCCTGGCCGATGACCGGGTCGACGCGGTCTACGTCAAAGGCGCCGCCGCCGCCGAAGCGGCCCAGCAACTGGGGCTGGAGGTCGGGATCGATCTCGACGCCTATCCCAGCCGGATGGCCCGGGTGAACAACGGAACCCCGCGCCCGATCCTGACGCATCGCCGCATGATCGAGGAACATTTCGACATCGTCGTGCGTTTCCTGCTGAGCAGCTTGCGGGCGGCCGACTGGGCTGCAAGCAACCCGGTGGAACTACGCCATATCCTGGCGCGGGAGACGTTCTCCGGCCCGGCGGGTGTGGATGCCGCCTATCGTGACGGTTTCCACCGATCGCTCCACCCCGACCTCTCGCCGGAGCGGATCGACATGCTTCGCATTCAGGAACTGTTCCTACGGATACACGGGTTTCTGGAAAACGCCGTCGACATCGATGGCTGGATCGACGCGCGCCCGCTCACCGCGGCACTGGCCTTGCGCACCAAAGACCGCGCCGCCTGACTTGCGTCGCACCCAGTGCCGGGGCGCGCAGATCCGCGCACCGGCTGCACCATTCTGAACAGCGCAGGCGCGGTCTTTCGCCTCCATCGCCCCATTTCCCTGAGTTTCCGCAAGTGGCACGCCCCTTGCTCCTTCGATTGCGAAACAGCGGAGCGGACATCGTCCGGCACCCGCGCACCACAGGTCCGCAATCGAGGAAAACATAGTCATGGCATTCAGGGCGCCGCTCCAACATTCTTCTGCCCGTCGCGCTTCCGACGTCAGCGCTTTGGTGCTGGCGCTGGGCCTTGCCACAGCGCTCTCCGGGCAAGCAGCCCATGCCGAAGCGGCCGATACTGCCGAAACGCCCGTTACCGAGGGCGCGAACGGTGGCGGCGATACGATCCTCGTCACCGCCCAAAAACGCACCCAAAGCGTGCAGGATGTGCCCGCTTCCATCGTCGCACTGAGCGGCGATGCGCTGCGCGACCGGCTCATCACCCGCGCCAGCGACATCTCGCGCTTCGTGCCCAGTTTCAGTGCCGATACTTCGGTGGGGAACCTGACGCCGCGCTGGTACTTGCGCGGTATCGGCAACTCGGTCCCCGGCAACGGCCAGACCAGTCCGCTCGGCGTCTATCAGGACGAAGTCTATGTCGGCATCCCGGTGGCGCAGGCGTTCCCGGTCTTCGATCTTGAACGGGTGGAAGTGCTCAGCGGTCCGCAGGGTACGCTGTGGGGCAAGAACACCACGGCGGGCGCGATCAACTTCATCTCCCGCAAGCCGTCCTTCGATGCCAGCGGCTATGCGCGCGCCGAATACGGCAGCTATGGCTCTACCCTGCTCGAAGGCGCATGGGGCGGGCCGCTGAGCGACAAGGTGGCCGTCCGCTTCGCCGGTCACTTCCGCGATGACGATGGCTTCGCCACCAACCAGCATGACGGTACGCCGATGGGCAAGAACCGCGAAGCCGCCGCGCGCTTCTCCATCCTTGCCAAGCCCACCGACACGTTCGAGGCGCTGCTGCGCGTCCAGTACCGCGATTACAAGAACGTGGGTGACATCATCTATCGGGGGCTTGGAACCACCGATTCCGCCGGCTTTCCGATCCCGCAAAGCTACAAGGACAATTATTCGCTCGGCAATAGCGGGCAAGACCTGCGCCAGCGCGGCGTACAACTCAATCTCGACTGGGATGTGGGCGACCTTCATCTCACTTCGATCACCGCCTACAACGAATTCAAGCACCGGTCCGAGCTGGGCACGCAGGTCAATCACGAAGGCACGCATACCTACAGCAGCCTGAACGCGAAGGCATTCAGCCAGGAATTGCGCCTCGCCTCCCCGGACGAGGGACGCCTGAAGTGGATCGCCGGTGCCAATTACTACTACGAGAAGCTGGCTTCCGAAGCCGCCACTGCCGTACTGCCCAATACCGTCGGGCTGAAAGCCAGCTGGACCAATACCCAGTTCACGCAGAGCAACAACAGTTACGGCCTCTTCGGCAATGTGACTTATGAGCCCATCGACAATCTGGAACTGATCCTGGGCGGCCGCTACACCTGGGAAAACAAGGCCATCGACCTCAATACGATCGGCACGGCGAGCGGCGGCACCGGCACACTGACCTATCTCGACACAGTGGCGTTCTGGTCCCGCAATTCGGTGACCGGCACCGGGATCGCGACGCGCGCGGCGCAGAACGAAAAGCGCAACTGGGGCGCCTTCACCTATGACGCCACCGCGAAGTACAACTTCACGCGCGATCTCAACGTCTATGCCCGCTACGCCAAGGGCTTCCGATCGGGCGGATTCAACACCGGTGCAACCTTGCAGACGCAGGTTGCCACCGTCGATCCCGAATATGTGAAAAGCTATGAGATCGGCCTCAAGTCGGAATGGCTGAACGGCCGCCTGTCCGCCAATCTTGCAGCGTTCTACAACGACTATACCGATATTCAGGTCACGGTGATCCAGCTGCCGCTCAGCCAGCTTTCCAACGCGGGCAAGGGCTGGTCGAAGGGGATCGAAGCGGTGCTCAGCGCCCGCCCGGTGGACGCCCTGCACTTGTCGGGCACGCTGGGTCTGCTGGACACTAAGTATACCGAATTCCCCAATTGCAAGTCCGGCGTGGACTGCTCCGGTAACCAGTTCGTGCGCGCGCCGCACGTCACTGCCAGCATCGCGGGGGACTACACGTTCGATCTGGGCCACGGCCATCGCATCGTTGCCGAAACCAACTGGTCCTACCGCTCGCACCTCTATTTCAACGCCGGCACCCAGGCCGCGCCGCTGGAACAGGGGCCGAAATGGCTGGGCAATGCCTCGCTCGCCTGGCAGCTGCCCAATGACATCAAGCTCTCGGTCTTTGCCCGCAACGTGACCAACAGCCACGCGGCATCGACGCTCATCCCCTCGGCAAACTTCGGCTATATCAAGTACATCATCGAGCCGCGCGTGTGGGGCGGCGCCGTTTCGGTGAGCTTCTGATGGCCGGGCGGAGCCACGCTTCCAAGCGCAAGCGCCAGCTTGCCCTGGGCGTGTTCTTCGCCGGTTTCGTCCTCCCCGAGCTTCAGAAACGGAGGATTTTCCGCAGCGAATACGGAGGGCGGACGCTGCGCGATCACCTCGGCCTGCATCGCCCCGCCAACCGGCATCTGCGCATAACGGCAGACGTCCTGTCCTGAACGAAAGGAAGCTTCCCAATGGCCACCCATGCCGCCAACCGGTCCTCCGCGCCCGAAGAAATCTGGTTCACCCGCTGTCCGGTGCCGACTGCAACCGGCCTTGCCTACAAGCTGGGCTGGCTGGGCGACGAATTCGCGGCAGAGAGCATTCCCGTGCGTACCTTGCAGGAATCGACGCCGGAGATCGCGCTGCGCCACTACGATCACCGGCTGCCCACCCTGATCCGCGAAGGCGGCAATATCCTGGCCTTCGCCGCCCGGGCGCAGGGCGAGCCGACCAAGCTGGTGGGACTGACCTGGATCGAGGAAAGCCAGGTCATCCTGGTGCGTCCGGATTCGGGCATTACCCAGCCTGCGCACCTCAAGGGCAAGCGCCTCGCCCTGCCCGGCTGGACGGATCACGAGATCCCCAGCCACATTCGCGGCACCAGCATTGCGCGCGGCATGTCGCTGCTTGGCTACAATGGCGCGCTCCATAGCGCCGGCCTCACCTTCGACGACGTCGATCTGGTCGAAGTGGACGGAACCATCCGCAATATCGGCGGCGCCGGGCGCGACAATCCGGCAGACCCTGCCAGCCGCGGACGCGGCGGCCTCAACCGGCTCTGGGCCATCGACGCACTTGCTGCCGGAACGGTGGACGCGGTCTACGTCAAGGGCGCATCTGCGCTTGACGGTGCGCGTGAGGCAGGCGTGATCGTCGGCATCGATCTCGACGCACTGCCGGACAAGAGCGCCCGCGTGAACAATGGCACGCCCCGGCCGATTACGGTGCATCAGAGCCTGATCGACAATCATTTCGACTATCTGGTGCGGTTCCTGGAAACGACGCTGCGCGCGGCAGACTGGGCGGCGCTGAACGTCGCGAAAGTGCATGAGATCCTGCAGTTCGAAACGCGCGGCAGCGTGGAGGCGGTGACGCAGGCCTACGGCGCGGACTTCCACAAGACGCTGCATCCGACGCTGGACGCGGAGCGCCTCGCCCTCTTCGATCAGCAGAAGAAGGCGCTGGGGCTGTTCGGCTTTCTGGAACGTGACTTCGCCCTGTCCGACTGGGTCGATCCCCGCCCGCTGGAGGCCGCTTACGAACGCCTCGAACGCAGCCGCTGAACCATTACAGGCTAAAAGAAAGGCCGCCGTTGGGAAACGACGGCCTTTCTGCATTTCCGAAGACTAGGTCGTAAACTCATAAACGGCACCATCGAGGCGCCCAAATGGCGAACAGATCGGGCCGAAGTTGCCGCCGGGCGGGCTGGTTGCCCGTCCAAGGCAGCTTCGGTTCGAGATGGAAGCCATTTGGGCGCCCCTTCGGGGTTTACCTTGCGGTGAGCTTCGTTTGACCAAAATGGCCCAGCGCTGCGTCGGGAAGTCTTGAAATATCGACATATTCCAGCCCCTTCCCTCCTGTCGCTGAGCCATTTTGCCTCAAACCTCGATGGTGCCGTTTATGAGTTTACGACCTAGGCGGCGTGGACAAATTCGAGCGGCCGGTTTCGCCCCTTAACCAGACCTCTCCCTCTCCCTCCCGCTCAGGCTGAGCCTGTCGAAGCCTCCGGCGGCGAGGCGTTGCGAGCGGGCTTCGACAGGCTCAGCCGGAGCGGAGGTGGGGTCAAAACCCTGCAAGGATAACTGTGCTTTCCCCAAAGTCAGACGATCAGGGCGGCGTGGATTTGTCCACGCCGCCTAAGTTCTACTGCCCAGATCGGCCCGCGGGCAGCGCGCTGCGGGCATAGTCCAGCGGCGGTTTGCGATCGCCGATCAGGGGCGTGTATTTGAAATCCGCCCCTTGGCTGCGCTGGAGTTCCGCCTTCGCCTCGCGCAGCTTCTCGGGGTTGAGGAATAGCTGGGCGCCGGAAATCGCCAGCGTCTTGGCCGCCACCTCGGCGCCCTCCACACCGATCGACGTGCCGCTGGCCGAAGCCGCCTGCCAGCTGTGCGGCGCGGTTCCCGAAACCCAGGTGGCGGTGCCCAGGCTGGCCGTCGGCACGACCCAGCTGATATCGCCCACGTCAGACGATGCCGGGCTCTTGCGCCCGAAATCATATGTGCCGATCGCCGATGGCCCATCCTTCGCGGCCCCCTTCGGCAGTGTCCTGGCAATCGCATCGGCATAGCGCTGCTGATCCGGCGTGTAGCTGTAGCCACCCACGCGGCGCAGGCTGGCGTCCACCACGCGGCCCAGCGTATCGTTGGGCAAGGTTCCGAAGCTGCCGCCGATAATCTCGTATTCGAACTTCGTACCGGTGGCGAGCGCCGCGCCCTCGCCTGCCTTCACTACGCGATCGAACACGTCGCGCACCACTTCCGGGTCATAATGGCGCACGTAGTAGAAGCTCTCGGCATGGGCAGGCACGATGTTCGGCTGATCGCCGCCATCGGTGATGGTGTAGTGGATGCGCGCATCGGACGGCACATGTTCGCGCAAGTAGTTCACCGCTACGTTCTGGATCTCCACCCCGTCCAGAGCGGACCGGCCGCGCTCCGGCGCGGCAGCGGCGTGGGATGCGACACCAGTGAAGCGGAACTTCGCGGTCACCATCGACAGAAGCTGCCCCTGCGAGGCGCCGTTGGAACTGCTGGGATGCCAGCTCAACACGGCATCGACGTCCTTGAAGAAGCCATCGCGGACGAGGTAGACCTTGGCGAAGCCACCCTCCTCTGCCGGCGTGCCGTAGAGGCGTACCGTGCCCGGCGTTCCGCTGGCCTTCAGCCACTTCGCCAAGGCAATCGCCGCCTCCACCGATGCCGTGCCCAGCAGGTTATGCCCGCAGGCATGGCCGGCGACACCGCCCCGCGATTGTTCCGCCGGCTGGTCGGTTTGCGACAGGCCCGGCAAGGCATCGTATTCGGACAGCAATGCGATCACCGGCCCGGAGTTTCCATAAGTGGCGGTGAAGGCGGTTGGAATGCCGTCGGTCCCGGCTTCCACACGGAAGCCGGCGGCCTTCAGCTGCTGCTGGAGCAAGGCAGAACTCTGGTCTTCATGAAAGCCGACTTCTGCCCATTCCCAGATCTTGCGGGCATTGGACGCGAGCTGCGGTTTGCGGGCATCGATGCCCGCGATGATGGCGGCTGTGTCCTTGTCGGACAGGCTCTCTGCCTGTGCCTGCGCGGAAACTGCGGCAAAGCCGAGGGCGAGCGCGCCGATCCCGGCGCGCACAAGGTAGGAATGTTTCATGGAATTACCCTTTCGTGCCGATCAGAACGAACCGGTCAGGTTTATGCCGTAAGTGCGGGGCGGAACGGTGGTGACAGTCTCGACCGTGCCGCCCAGCGTGTTCCCGGCAGAGGTGCGGGCTACCGTGTTGAACAGGTTGTTGACGTAGAAGAACACGCCGTAGCGCTCATTGCGCACGCCGATCCTGGCGTTCGACAAGGTATAGTCGCCAACTTTGCGGTAGCTGGTGGAGGTCGGCCGGAAATCGGCCCGCGAGGCGCCCGTATAGCCAAGATCCCCGCGCACCAGCGCCGACCATCCGGCCGATCCCAGCGCCCATTCATATTGCCCGGCAAAGTAAATCGTCTGCGGCGCGATGAACGGAATCTTGTCGCCACGGCGCGCCGTAGAGGCGAGCGGCGTGACGCCGTCCGGCACTTGATCCTCGGTCAGCTTCGCATCGGTGAACGCCGCATTGATGTTGAACGTGAGGCCCTGCGTCGGGTTGAGGGTCGCTTCCGCCTCCACACCCTTGATCCGCGCCGCGCCGGCATTTCCGAGATAGAGGAAGCTGCCGCTGTTGATGCTCACCTGCATGTCCGACCAGTCGGTGAGGTAGGCACCAAGATTGAGGACAAGGGCGCCGCCGCCGAACGAACTCTTGATGCCGCCTTCATAAGTGGTCAGCTTGTCCGGGCTGTAGGACAGCGCCTGCGCGAGACCAAGCACCTGGTTCACGCCGCCCGGCCGGTAGCCCGTTGCCACCTGCCCGTAGACAAGCAGGTCATCGCTCACCTTCCAGCTGAGATTGCCCTTGTAGAGCCAGCCATTGTTGTTGGTCTTGTAGGTCGCCCAGGGCGTGACCGAAGTGCGCAGGATGTCCAGCCCGATCGTGGTGTCGCCGCCCACGGTCTTGTCATAGCTGTAGTAACGCAGCCCCCCCGTCAGCGTGAGCCCGCGCAGCGGCGTGATCGCCAATTCGCCAAACGCTGCCGTCTGCTTGAGATGATCGACGACATGGCGCTGAAGCAGCGGCGTGGCCCCGGCTATCTGCGAGCCGTCGGCGGCATTGGTGCGGCGGGCTTCCGAAAGAACCTTGGCGTCGCGGTCTTCATAGAAGCCGCCCACCGACCATTGTACCCACGACGTTCCGCTCGACTGAAGGCGAAGTTCGCTCGTCCAGTCGGTAACCGATTGCGGCTGGTAGTAGATAACCGGCAGCAGCCCATCGACATAGGAATTGTAGGCGGCGAAACCCGTAGCAGTCGCGCAAGTCGCGGCAGTGAAGTGCGTGGCGCAAGTCGCCCGGGTCTTGAAACTGCGGAACAGCGCGGTCGGGTCACGGGTAACCAGCGTGTCGCGATCCTGATAGCCGGTGGTCGCGACAAGATCGGCAAAGCCCAGATCGGCCTTGGCGGAAAGGCTGTAAAGTCGCTGCTTGTCGCTGTAAGGCACCTGCGACGCATTGACGGCGTTGTACTTGCCCGCGCTGGGCGACCATGTACTGGCACCGCCTTCGGTATAGAGGAAGTGCGCGGCGCCATCGATCGTCAGCCACGATGCCGGAACGAAGCGCACGAGAATGCGGCCGCCATCGCTGTTTTCGGAATTGATGCCGGTGAGCCCCAGCCCCGGATTGTCCACCCAACCGTCGCTGTGCCGACGGAAATAGACACCGCGAACGGCCAGCACGTCCTTGACGATCGGCACATTCACTGCGGCATTCAGTTGATACCCCTGCCCTCCGCCTTCGGTCGTCGTGCCCGAGACATCGACCAGCGCGCCATATTCGAAATCGGGTTTGTGCGTCACCAGTCGGATGGTCCCGCCCACCGATCCGGCGCCATAGAGCGTGCCCTGGGGGCCGCGCAGAACCTCCACCCGTTCAAGGTCGAACAGTTTGAAGTCCGACTGGCTGCCGCCCGGATCGCTAGTCGTACCCGGCGGGCCCGCCACCGGGGTTTCGTCATAATAGATGCCGACTTGCGCATCGCCTGCGCTACGAATGCCGCGCAAGGTGATGCGACGCTGCCCCGGTCCGGCGTCGGTGATGGTCAGACTGGGAACCGCGCGGACGAGGTCGTTGGCGGAATCGATACTTCCAGTTCGAAGCGCATCACCCGAAATCGCGGTAATGCTTGCCGGTGCGTCTTGCAATTTCACCGTTCGCTTGAGCGCGGTGACAACAATATCAGCCGCTTCGCCTGCTGCAACTTCTGGTTCCGCCCCGAAATCCGCCGCTAACGCGGATTGGGCGTGGGATGCTATCAAAATGCCACCGAAGCTTACGGTGGCGGCGGCACGCAGCATTCTAGACATTATACCCCCTATGGTTACTCGGAGGTCGCCCAATCAAGAACTGTGCCAACGACTGTTATGACCTGGAAGTCGGCGCTTTGGGGGAGAGGTGACGCGGCCCTGGCGGGAGCTGCGTGTGCAAAATGTCGATGTGCTGTTGAGATCGCAGCACTTTCCCATAATTTTGCAAAGCTACGTCGACCGGCTTTGATGATGTGACCGCCCGCCGATGGCCTTGATGGGCCAAGGTGGGTCTGGCAGGCATTGCGGTAGTTCAGCGACGCCTGATTGCGACGTGATGAAGTTTACCCTTCTGCTGCAAGGAGAACACCAGAGCGTTTTTCGAACGGAGTGGAACACGCAGTGACTCCGAAAAACGCGGAACACAAAGAACCTGGAGAGCCCGATCTGATTCAATCAGATCGGAAAACGCTCCAAGCTGCTGAACCACCTGATCTAGATCTACGATGCGCTACAAATCTGGCATATGCAGCCAATGCCGCATTGTGAAATAATATTGCAAATAGCGGGATATTGAGTCACTGAAGGACAGGGTTAGGAGCAGGACAGGAAACTCGGGTGGGCAAGACCGGCAGCAGGACGCTACTTTGTACCCTGGCGACAGCTCTCGCCTCGATCGGCGCGGCTCAGGCTGCCCCCCGCATGGTCACCCCGCTGCCGGCCGGCTGGCGCTTTATCCAGGCGGATCCGGAAGGCGCGGAAACGCCCACGCTGGACGATGCATCGTGGCAAGTCGTCACCGTTCCGCATGACTGGGCCATCGCCGGCCCGTTCGACCCCAATGCCAAGGCCGCAGGCGAGAACGGCTTCCTGCCCAGCGGAGTCGCCTGGTATCGCAAGACGCTGGACCTGACGCCCCAGCCGGGACGGCGCTATTTCATCGAATTTGACGGCATCATGGAGCGCAGCGGAGTCTGGGTGAACGGCCATCACATCGGCTATCGCCCGATGGGCTATGTCAGCCAGCGCTACGACATGACGCGCCATCTGCGCGCGGATGGCCACAACGTGATCGCCGTCCGCGCCGATACTTCCGCCGCGCCCTCGTCACGCTGGTATACCGGATCGGGCATCTATCGGCGCGTCCGCCTGATCGAGACGGACGATGTTCATATCCCGCAGGGCGGCGCCTATGTGCGGGCGACCGCCATCAGCGATGCGCAGGCGACGATCGCGGTCACCACCGATGTGCAGAATGACGCCGGTGCCGCGACTGACATCAAGGTCGAACTGCTGCTGACCGATCCCGATGGACGCGAAGTCGCCCGCACGGTGACGCCGGCCACCAGTGTGGCAGCCGGGCGCACCATCAACCTGCCGGCCGAGATCGCGCTGCCCCGCCCGCATCGCTGGGACATAAACGATCCCGCCCTGTATCGCGCCTCCATCCGCGTGCTGGCGGCCGACGGCACGCTGCTGGACAATGAGGACGTCCGCTTCGGCCTGCGCGAAGCCCGGTTCGATCCGGCAACCGGCTTCTGGCTGAACGGCCGCAACTTCAAGCTGAAAGGCGTGGCACTGCATCAGGATGGCGGTGCGGTGGGGGCCGCCGTCCCGCTGGCCGTCTGGCGCCAGCGGCTGACCGCGCTCAAGGCGCAGGGCGTCAACGCGATCCGCACCGCACACAACGTTCCCAGCCCCGAATTTCTCGACCTTGCCGATGAGCTGGGGCTGATCGTGATGGACGAGTTGTTCGACCAGTGGAATGTCGCCAAGACGCCAGAGGACTACCATCTCTTCTTCGGCGACTGGCACAAGCGCGACACGCTGGACATGGTGCGCCGCGATCGCAACCATCCCAGCATCGTGCTGTGGAGCGCCGGCAACGAAATCCATGACTCCGCCTATCCGGTCCAGGCCAAGGCGGCGCTGCGCAGCATCCTCGACATCGTTCATGCCGCCGATCCGTCACGGCCGGTAACGATGGCGCTTTTCCGGCCGAACGTGACCAAGGATTACGACAACGGCCTGGCCGACATGTTGGACGTGGTCGGGCAGAATTATCGCGAAAACGAACTGATCGCGGCAAGCAAACAGAACCCGAAACGCAGCATCATCGGCACGGAAAACGCGCACAACCGCAGCAACTGGTTGCCGGTACGCGACTATGCGCCCTTTTCAGGCATGTTCCTGTGGACCGGCGTCGATTATCTGGGCGAGGCGAACCGGTCCGGCTGGCCCAATATCCAGAATCCGGCCGGGCTGCTCGATCGCACCGGCCGCCAGAAGATCAGCGGGATGGAGCGCGAAAGCTGGTGGTCGGACCGGCCGGTGGTGCATGTCGTGCGCAATGCCGATCCGGCGGCGGCCGGACCGGCGACCGATGGTGCCGGGGGCCCGAACCAGCCCGTGCTGCCCACCATGATCGCCGTGGCCACGCCCAAGCCCAAGGTCTCCCTGTTCGACGACTGGACGCCGCAGGATCGCAGCCCCCACGACGAGACGATCGAGGTCTACAGCAATTGCCGTCAGGTCGAGGCATTCCTCAACGGTCGCTCGCTGGGCACGCTGCCGATCAATGCGGACGCCTCCCCCCGGCGCTGGGCAGTACGCTATGCGCCGGGAGAGGTGCGTGCCACCTGCCGCGATCCCGGTGGCGAGGCCGTTTCCTCCAGCCTGCGAACGGCGGGGAAGCCGGTCCGCATCGAATTGAAGCCGGACACGGCAACCGTTGGCTCCACCTTCGACGACATGGTCTACGTGCGTGCGCGGGTGGTCGATGCGAACGGCGTCACCGTGCCTTCCGCCAGCCAGCGCCTGCATTTCGCGGTAAAGGGCAAAGGGCAGCTGATCGCGACCGACAATGGCTCCTCGGTCGATCACACCCCCTTCTCATCGCCTGACCGTGCGGCGCAGAACGGTCTTGCCGTCGCGCTGGTCCGGGGCACGGGCCACGGCCGTTTCACCGTCACCGCCACGGCCGAAGGACTGAGGGCCGGCTCCGCCAATCTGGTCGCGGCCGAATGACGGCCCACTTCACGCCTACGCGCGGCGGCCATGTTGCACAAATCGGTCGCAAGCCAGCGTGGGCTTTGACGGCACGCGGTTGAGGATGGCGGCGCGGATTTTCGTTTCGACCAGACTGCGCTGGTGATAGCCGCTCCATCGCTTCCAGATCGTCCTGCCGAACCGCCGACTTGAGCAAACGATCTCGTTGCGGGCCGGGATGATGGCACAGGCATCGCGCGCGGCAATGGTCTCGTGAAAGCCCCTGGTGTCAAAGGCGCCATCGGCGCTGACGCTCGCGATGGCGTGTTCGGGTGGTATCTACTCCTGCAATCCGGACAACGGTGCAGATCTCAAGCGATCCGGCGGCCACACCCCGGTGGACCTTCGCCACTGGCGGCGTTTGGACGGGCTGTGCTTGGGCCTGCACCATTCCCGCTTCCACCATGAATGTCGTCTTTCCTCAGACCATTACCCGAAACCGGATTGTCGCGAATGTTCCGCGCCTGTCGTTCAGGCGGGCGCGTCCCCGCCGTTGCGCTGTCTCGCCTGCGGCACACATCGAGCGCTGCCGAGTGTCGCAATCGCACTTCCCAAACGGTGGGCGACAGCGAACAGTACGAATTCCGGCGTGTTCTCGACCAATCAGGCCGCTTAGCCCAAATATGCTAATGCGAATCGCTTGCAATAAATAAACAAGCGCGTTAGCGGCGCCCCGTCAGAGACAAACAGGGGTCGTCATGCGCTTGAAAATGAGGGTTTTGTTGCTGGGGTCGGCGCTAGCGGCACCCGCCAATGCATTTGCACAGGATACCGGCACCGCCGGCGGCACTGAGCAAGTGCTGCCGGAAGTCGTCGCCGAAGGCGGGCAGGACGGCGGCGCCTACCTCATGGGCACTGGTGCCGATGCCGGGACGACCCGCATCACCGCCGGGGAAATCCGTGCGCGCGCCGCCGGATCGGGCGATGCCAACCAGTTGCTCAAGGCGCTCCCCACCGTCCAGTTCAGCCGGGACGAGGGCCTTGCCACCCGCGAGAACATTCAGGACATTCGCCCCGCCGACCTTTCGATCTCGGGCGGGCGCTATTACGAGAACCTGATCACCATCGACGGCATCGACGCCAACGCCCGCGTCGACATCACCGGCACCAGCCGGACCAGCAACGCGCTTGCCGCATACGAACTGGCAGGCGCCACCGCCCAGTCGATCTGGGTCGATACCAATCTGGTGGGCGAAGTGACGCTGCGCGATTCCAACGTCTCGGCCGAATACGGACGCTTCACCGGCGGCGCGCTCGACATCAAGACCCGTGCGCCGAAACGCGAATGGGGCGCCAGCGCGAACGTTTCCTATACCTCGGACGCGCTCACCCATTACCGGGTGTCACCAGCCTCGCGCGCTGCGCTGGCCGACGACGAAATGCCCGCGCGGCCGAGTTTCGAAAAGTGGCGCTATGGGGTCAGCCTCGACGTGCCTGTCAACCCGAACATCGGCCTGCTGCTGGCCTACAATCGCTCGACCGCCAACGTCGTCTACACCCGCGGAGCAGCCTATGGCGCGACCACGTTCGGTCAGTCCAGCACCAGCGACAACTTCATGGCCAAGATGGAAGCCGACCTCACCGGCGACCTCACCCTCTCGGGTCAATTCGTCTATTCGCCCTACCGTAGCGAAGCGGCATCGGCCAACGGCGTCGCCAATGAGGTCGTTTCCAGGGGCGGCGGCATCACCAGCCAGCTACGACTGGCGCACTCCGGCGCCAGCGATTGGTCGCTTTCGGCCAACCTGACGCACAGCGACACCGGCCGCGATGCCTCGCCCTTCAACTATTCGGTGCCCTCGTGGAGCACCAACGGCAGCGTCTGCAGCAACACCAACTGCACCATCGGTGGCTTTGGCGACATCGACCAGACACAGGACGTCTACAACCTCAACGGTCGCTGGTCGCGGCCCATCGGTCCCGGCACTTTGGCCATGGGCTTCGATTACCAGCATATCGAAGCCATGCGCAGCCGCCCGGTCGACGGCGGCGCCTACTCGCGGGGCACATCGCAATCGGCGACCGCCGCCATCGTCTGCGCCGACGGCAACAGCCTGACGTGCGTAACCGGAGAATACGCCCTTACCCAATTTGCGCTCTATTCTGCCTATCGCGCTGAAGTCGCGCTCGACAGTGTGGCAGGCTGGGCGGAATACTCGGCGCGGCTCGGCGCGTTCTCCCTGCGCGGCGGGCTGCGCTACGACTATGAGAGTTTTCTCGGCGACCACAATTTTGCGCCGCGCCTTTCGGCCAGCTATGCGCTGCCCTGGGACGGCTGGAGCGTGACCCTGGGCGCCAATCGCTATTATGGCCGCTCGATGCTGGCCTACGCGCTGCGTGAACAATACCCGGCCTCCGCCACCTATCTGCGTACGGGTACCAGCAGCGGCGGGCTTACGACCTACGCCGATACGGACTGGTATCTTTCGTCGATGAGCTATTCCACGAGCTACTCGGGAAGCAAGACCAAGACCCCTTACTCCGACGAACTGTCGGCAACCCTGTCCGCTCGCATTCTTGGCGGCAATCTGCGGGTCAAGGGCATCTACCGGGAGGGCAAGGACGAATTCGTCCGGGCTGCCGGCGAGCGCGAGACGATCACTCTGCCCAACGGCAAGACCTCCACCGTCACCCGCTTTGTCGTCACCAACACCGGATTCAGCAGCTACCGCGGCGCATCGGTGGAATGGACGCGCCGCTTCGGCAAGCACGACTTCGCGATCAACACCAACTTCTCCAAAACGAAGTCCAGCAACGACAACTACCTCGACGCCATCGACAGCGAACTGTTCGACGATACGCCGGTCCTGTTCCAGGGCAATGTCACCACGCTGGCCGAGCTTTCCGCCCTCAACCAGCGCGACGACATGGCCGCGCCGCTCATCATCAATGCCACCTGGACCGCCCGGTGGCGCGACGAGCGGCTGACCACGAACGTCAACCTGCGCTATCGCAGCGGCTTCGATCAGATCGAGGATACCGGTGAAAGCCAGACGGTGGATGGCACCGCCTACGATGTCTACGACTACATCCATTATCCCAAGGCGATCGACGTCAACCTCAACGCGCAGTTCGAAGTGATCCGTTCGGCCATGGGCGTGCTGACGGCGGAAACGCGCATCGCCAACCTGCTCGACCGCATCCCCTCGCCGAACAGCGTCGCCACCACCCAGCCCTATCAGTTTGGCCGCTCGTTCTGGGTGGGCCTGAACTACCGGTTCTGAGCGCGCGCATGAATCTGCAACGACTTGTCCCGCGGGCGCTGTTGCTGGCGTCCGCGGTTTTCGTGGCCGTGCAGGCATCGGGCGAGGGGCAGGCGCCAAGGGCGGCGCTGCGGCCGGAACCGGCTGGACCGCAAACCGCACAAGCCATGCCCGGCGACGTGTCGGTGATGGATCTCCGGCGTCTCTATGCCGGACCGCCGCAAAGCTGGCCTCGCCCCTTGCTCGGTCCGGGCGCCCAATTTCGCGAGTTTGCACCGCCGCCCTCGCTGCCCGCCCCGGGCGCGCGCGAGAAGGCGCTCGCGGCGATCGGCAAACGCCTGTTCGACGATCCCCGGCTTTCCGGTTCCGGCCAGATCGCCTGTGCCTCTTGCCACAGTCCGGAACTGGGGCTGGGCGACGGCTTGCGCACCGCCTTCGGCCACGACCGGCAACGCGGACGGCGCAACGCCCAGTCGCTTTATACCGCTGCCTGGATGACACCCCTGTTCTGGGACGGGCGCAGCCCGGATCTTGCCGAACAGGCCCTTCACCCGATCACCGACGGCGCCGAAATGGCGGCAACGGCCGAAACGGTGCTCCCGCGTCTGAACGCCGATACCGGCTATCGCGCCGCCTATGCCGCACTGGGACAAGAGCGCCCGATCACCATGAAGGACGTGACGGCCGCGCTCGCAGCACACGAGCGAACCCTGCGCCCGCCGCGTTCGCGCTGGATGAAGGTCTTCGAGAACGGTACGGGCGTGCTCACCGACCGCGAACTCCTCGGCCTGCACCTGTTCCGCACCAAGGCTGGCTGCGCGGCCTGTCACAACGGCCCGTTGCTGTCCGATCAGCGTTTCCACAACCTCGGCATAAGCTTTTACGGGCGCCGTCTTGAAGACCTTGGCCGCTACGAGGTGACCGGCAAGCCCGAGGATGTCGGCAGGTTTCGCACGGCGTCCCTGCTCGGGGTGCGCAAGACCGCCCCCTACATGCATAACGGGCTGTTCCAGACGCTGGACAACGTCGTCGCCCTCTACAACGGTGGCGGCGGCAAGGACCGGCAGCAACCCAGCGGCAACGTCCCCGTGCCGAGCGCCGACCCGTTGGTGAGGAAACTGGACCTGACGGCGGACGAACGCGCCGCGCTCGTTGCATTCCTGGAAACACTCTGAACGCGATCTGCGGTATTCTTCGGTGCATATGCTATTGCGAGTCACTCGCATATCTATTAGCGATCACGGCATGTTGGGTTCGCGAACAGTTTCCGCAGGGCTGGCCGGTGGAGTACATGCAGCACTCCTGACGGCGCTGCTGCTCTCGTGGCATGCGGCGCCGACCAACGGCCCGGACGCACGGCACGGCCTGACAGTGATGTCGCTGGCCGCGCCGCAGCCGCCAGCGCAAGAGACCGAGCCCACCCAGGCTCCGGCATCGCGGCACACGTCAACGCATGCTGAAACCGCTTCACTTGTACGGCGACAGGACGTCCCGCCTCCGCTGCTGGTGCTGCCCGGAACCGCGACACCGGCAGCTCTGGCCACGCCGGGAACGGCCGCCATGCCGGGAACGACCAACCTGCCGCCATCGCTGGATAGATCGATGCCGTCCGACGCTGCCGCTACGGCGCAAAACGGATCCGCAGCCTCCGCCGCCGAAGTGCCTTCAACGCGCCGCACAGCCGCATCCGATGGCTATGCCCTGCGGGTGTTTCGGCACATCCGCCGCTACAAGGCGTTCCCCGCCGCACTCGCCGGCAAAGGCTGTGAAGGCACCGTGCTCGCGCGCTTCTCGCTCACCCGTGAAGGACGGATAGACCGCTTGACGCTGGCCCGAAGCAGCGGCTTCGGCGAACTCGATCGCCTCGCGCTCGAGCAACTGCGTCAGGCTGCCCCCTTCCCCAAGCCACCTTCCAGCGCTGCGGAAGACGCGCTCAGCTTTCTGGTGCCGATGACGTACCGACTGGAAGCCTGAAGGTCCTGCCGCGGCGCACCGCCGACCGGACGCCGCGCGCGGTCATCGCGCGGCGTCCGGCGTTGCGCACCCTCACTTGAACGTGAAGCGCGCGCCGATCGAGAAGGTACGAGCCAGCAGCGTGGTGGCAAGATTGTCGGTGGTCGCCCCCCCGGCATCCCCGAACTTGTAGTAGCTCTGCTGCTTCGACTTGGTGAGATTGGTCGCGTCAAACGTCACCCCGATGTCGTGCGTCACGTTCCAGGTCAGCTGGAAGTCGAGGCTTTCCTCGGACTTGTACCAGATGCCGATCGGGTTCGCGAACAGGCTGGATTCGTTGTTGTGCAGGAAGCCCTTGCGCCAGACATAGGACAGGCGGGCATTGAACGGCCCCCGGTCATAGGCCAGCGTCGCGTTGTACGACAGTTTCGACACGTCGAAGAAAGCCGACTTGGTATAGCCGGTGATGGTGCCAGCCGAATCCGAGGTGGGAATGGTCTGGCTCGAATCCAGCACCGTCAGGCTGCCCTGGAAGCCCAGGCCGTCGAGCACGCTGGGCAGATAGTGCGGGAAGTAGGTGAGGCCCAGTTCCACGCCCTTCAGCACGCCGTCCGAGGCATTGACCGGCTTGGTCACCACGAAATAGTCGGTCGCCCCGGCCACGATGCCGTTGTTGGGAATGTAGGTCATGACCGGCAGACTAACCACGAGGCCGTCGATCTCGCGGCGGAAGGCAGTGACGGTGATCGCGCTGTCGCGGTCGAAATACCATTCGAGCGCAAGGTCGAAGTTCTTCGAATGGGTCGGCTTGAGGTTCGCGTTGCCTGCCGATCCGCTGCCATAGCCCACGCTGGTGAGGTCTCCCGTCAGCGAATAGGTCGGATTGACGTCGGTGAAGCTCGGCCGGCGCAGCGTCTCACCATAGTTGAAGCGCAGGCGCAGCTTGTCGGTGATCGCATAACGCGCCGTGAAGCTGGGCAGGAACTTCGCCGAACCTGATCCCGCGCGGGTCAAGGCATAGTCGTTGTAACGGTCGAAGAAGTTGTAATCGCTCGCCACGTTGACGTAGCGCACGCCGGCTTCGAGATCGAGCGGACGTCCGAAGATCGTCGCCTGAGCATCGGCCATGACGTAGGCGGTCATGGTGATCTCGTCGATGTCAAAAGTCTTGTTGAGCGTCAACTGATCGGACGTTGCCAGTCCGTAGAGACCACGGACATAGTCGGCGTTATTGTAAAGCCAAGATCCGTCCACCGTCATCCAGCTGCGGGGCACATCGGCCTCGCCGCTCATGAAACCGGAATTGGTGAAATAGGCCGCCTCGGGCAGCGTCGTCAGGCTGACTCCGAGGCTGTTCGCGTCGGCGGTACGGCTGTAGCTCGACGCCTTGCGGTCGTCGTAGCGCAGACCCGCCTTGATGCGGCGCAGGAAGCCTTCGTCCCAGCTGTAGTAACCGTCCAACTGTGCCGTCACGGCGCTGCCCTTGTCGCGCTCGGCGTTGTCGTAAAGCTGTGCGACGTTCCAGCTGGAGGCCTGGGTCAGCAGGGAATCGTCATCGAAGTGATAGGAGGGGACGCCGCCGCCGGAATTGAAGTCCGCGGTGATCTGGTTCGCCGTGCGATCGGTGCGCATGGCAATGAACGAGGTCTTGTAGACGCTGTCCTGATAAGCGAGATCCGCGGTGATCTTGCCGTGACCGTCACCGACGTCCCACTGGCCGTTCAGGGCATAGACGTAGCTGTCGGTACTGTTTTTCGTATAGTCGCCGCTATTGAACCCGTAGACATCGTCCACCGTGCGCGACTTGATGATGTTGGTGCCATCATAAGTCTCGAATGCACCGGGATTGCTCCAATAGTCGACATAGCTGAACATCATGTCGCTGTAGAGCGAGCCGCGGAAGCCCGTGTAATACATCTCGGCGGTGTAGACCGAAGAGCTGTTCGGGGCCCACTGCAAGGCGACATTGAAGGATGGCCGCTTGCGGGTGCCGTACTGGTCGGTCGAGAATACCGCATCGCGCGAGAGGTAATAGGGCACCTCGACGCCGTTGTAGTTGATCGTCGAACCCGGCGTCGTCGGCAGGCCTTCGTTAAGCCCGGGCGTCCAGCCCGAGAAGATTCGCTCGAGCGGGGACAGCCCCGATCCATCCGTTGGATTTTCCGTCGCGAAAGGCACCAGCGCGCCGGCCGTCACCGTTTCGTTGCGGTACTTGGTCTTGCTGTAGCTGCCGTTGACGAGGATGCCGATGTCGCCGATCCCGGTTTCCCAGCGGTCAGAGACCAGCAGCGCCACGTTGGGATTGTAGCTGTCGGCAATCTCGTTGTAAGTGCCGCGCACCAGGCCCGAGACGGCAAAACCGTCGAAATCGAACGGACGGCGGGTCTTGACGTCGATCTGCCCGGCAAGCCCGGTTTCGAGCTGGTCTGCCGAGCGCGTCTTGAAGACGTCCACCTGCTTGACGAGGTTCGCCGAGATGTCCTGCAGCGAGAACGACTGCCCGGTGGAGGTGAAGATGTTGCGGCCGTTCATCGTCGTGGCCGCGTCGGGAAGGCCGCGAATGGTGATGGTGGCGGCCTCGCCGCCGGCCCGGTCGGTGATCTGGATGCCGGTCACGCGCTGGAGCGCTTCGACGACGTTATTGTCCGGCAATTTACCGACGTCCTCGGCGACGATCGAATCGACGATCTGCACCGAATCCTTGCGCACGTTGAGCGCGCCGACGATCGACGCTCGCACGCCCGTGACGATGATGTCCTCGGCGCTGGGCTCTGCACGTTCCGTGCCATCGCCGCTGTTTGCAGGGACAGAGTCCTGCGCATGGGCAACACCGGCAAGGCCGAGCGCCAGAATGGATACGGTGCAAAACGCAAATGGCTTGAGCGCCATGGATCAACCCTCCCTGAGGGGCTGGCCGATTACCATGCCCCATATCGACGAAGCAGACCGCTTAATTAGTCTGACTAATTCGATATGGCCGGCAATGCGCGATTTGTGGGTAAAGACTTCGCAAGCCCTGCGTAAAGTTTTCGTAATGCCCCCAGACACAGGCTGACAACCGCGCCCGATTGCGCCATCAGGATCGCGTGGAAGAGGACGCCAAACGCATATTGCTGATCGACGACGATCTCGAACTGGGCGCGATGCTCGGCGAGTATCTGGAAAGTGAAGGGTTTCGCGTCGAGATCGTGGCCGACGGACTGGCCGGGATGCAGCGGGCCGTGTCCGGCGAACACGACGCTATTGTCCTGGATATCATGCTGCCACGCCTCAACGGCATCGAACTGCTGCGCCAGCTTCGCGAGACCAATGAGGTTCCGGTCATCATGCTTTCCGCACGCGGCGACGAGGTCGACAAGGTGATCGGCCTGGAACTGGACGCCGACGATTACGTGGCCAAGCCCTGTTATCCGCGTGAACTGGTTGCCCGCATCCGTGCGAACTTGCGTCGCCATCAGCCCTCGGAACGGGGCGCACCGGCCCCTGCCATGCTCACCGCCGGGCGGTTGGAAGTCCAGGTCGCCGCACGCAAGGCATTGTGGCAGGGCAAGCTGGTCGAACTGACGGCATCCGAATTCAACATCCTGCTGGTGCTGCTGCGCGCCGGCGAGGCGGTGGCGACCAAGGACGATCTGTCGCTGCGCGGCCTTGGCCGACCTCGTCAAAGTTACGATCGCAGCGTCGACGTTCATGTCAGCAACCTCAGGATCAAGCTGGAAGCCGTTTCGCAGGGCGGCGCGCGGGTCGAAACGATCCGGGGTGTCGGCTACAGATTGCAGGTGAAATGACCCGTCGGCGGCTGTTCTGGAAGATCCTGCTGGGTTTCATTTTCACCTTCCTGCTGATGACGCAGGCGGTGTGGCTGCTTTTTGCGCTCCATGACGACCGCGAGCGCGAGCTTCCCCCGTTCCTGATGTCCAGCCAGATCGGTCCCGCCGTACTGGAGGCGGGGACCCAGGCGGTGCGCGCGGGCGGGCGTTCCCGGTTCGACAGCATGGTCGCCGATTTGCCGCCGGACCAGCGTGACCATATCCTGCTGCTGGATCCCGGCACGGCCAGACCATCGGCGGACGACCACGAGAATGCCGTGATCGACCGGCAGGTCAGCGATCCCGCCGGCCGCGCCTACGTCCTGCGCTTCCGCTATCATGCGAACCAACCGCCCTGGCGTTTCAACGTCCCGCCGGAACTCCTGGTCATCGGCTTGCTCGCCGGGATCATCTTCAGCGCCTTCCTGGCCTGGTATCTGGTACGGCCGATCAACCACTTGCGGCGCGGTTTCCAGCGCCTGGCCCGGGGTGAACTGACGACCCGGGTCTCCCCCCAGATCGGCAGTCGCCGCGACGAAGTGGCCGACCTTGCCCACGAATTCGACAGCATGGCCGCCCGTCTCCAGCAACTCGTGGAAAGCCGCGACCGGTTGCTCCACGACGTGTCGCATGAACTGCGCTCGCCGCTGGCGCGGCTGCAACTGGCCATCGCCCTTACGCGGCAGTCGCCATCACGCTTCGACAGTTCCATGGACCGGATCGAGCACGAAGTGGACCGGCTCGAGGGGCTTGTCGGCGAACTGCTCACTCTGGCCCGCGCCGAGAACGATCAGCACCCGGGCGACGAGTATTTCGACATCAGCGGCATCGCCGAGAGCATCGTCGCCGACGCCCGCTACGAAGCAGAGCCGCGCGGTATCGAAATCTCTTTCGGCGCGCTGGCGCTCCCTCCGGAACTGGCCGAGGATCCGCCGTGCGTGCGCGGGAACGCCGAACTGATCCACCGCGCCGTCGACAACGTCGTGCGCAATGCCCTGCGCTTCACCCCGCGCGACGGCCACATCGCGGTCCGCGCCGAGTACCTGCCGGAAGCCCGTCTGTTTCGGATCTCGGTGATCGACGAAGGCCCCGGCGTCAGTGCGGAACTGGCCGGTGCGATGTTCGAGCCTTTCGTGCGCGGCATGCCCGGTGGCAGCAATCTCGGGCTCGGACTGGCCATCGCCTCGCGTGCGGTGGCGGCCCATCGCGGCCGGATCTTTGCCACCAACCGCGACACCGGCGGTCTTGTCGTGACGATCGAACTCCCGGCAGGCGAACTGCCCGCTCCGGTTACGGCGCCGTAGCCTCGGCGGGATCTCCGCCAAGTGCCTGATAGACCGCAACTTGCGCCACCAGCTGATTGTAACGGTTCTGGATCAGGCCGGTTCGCGCGGTTCGCAGGCGTTCCTGGGCATCGAGCCAGTCGCGCAGGGGAATCGCCCCGGCGCGGTACTGCCGCGCATAAAGCGCCTCGGCATCACGCGCCGCCTCGTAGTTGGCCTGCGCGAAGCGCCCCTGCTTCACGTATTGCTCGCGTGCAGAGAGGGAAACCTGCGTGTCGCGCAGCGCGTCGTAGAATGTCTGACGGAAATCCTGAACGGCAATATCGTAATCGGCCCGGGCAATGCCGGTACCGAGGCGCACTTTCTCCGGATTGAGTTCTGCCAGCGATAGTGCCGCTCCAAGGCTTGCGGCCGGATTGGAAAAGAACGTGAGCAGCGAGGAACTCGCGGTGCCCAGCGCTCCGGTGAGGCTGAAGCTGGGATAATAGCTCGCCGCCGTCGCATCGCTGGTCGCCAGTGTCTTGCGCAGGCGCAGTTCGGCGGCGGCAAGGTCCGGGCGCCGCGACAGCAGCGAAGCGGGAACCCCGACAGCGATTTCGGGCAATGGCTGCGCGGGCAGCACGGTCAGTTCGGTGCCGTCATAGGACTGCTGGTCCAGCAGTGCGGCGATTGTCTTGAGCGCCGAGACCCGCGCCTGCACCAACTGCGTCTGCGCGGATTCCTGCGCCGCGACCGATTGCTGGGCATCGCGCAGTTCGAGCCGCGAGACCGCGCCTGCATCATACTGTCGCTGCACCAGTTCCAGCGCGCGGCGCACGTAGGCCAGGCTTTGTTCGCCGATGGCGACCTGCTCGTTGGCATAGCCGAGCTGCCACCATGCCTCTGCGGTCGTCGCGATCAGCGACAGGCGGGTTTCCGCCAGATCCTGCGCGCTGGCCCGGGCTTCCCATTGCGCGGCATCCGCCGCTGCGCCGAGGCGACCGAACAAGTCCAGTTCCCAGGATACGCCAAGCGAAGCAGCACTGCTCTTGCTCCACGCCGAACCGCCCTGCAACGCCTTGGAGCCATCCGTGGAAAGGCTTGCCGTGCCGCTCGGGAACAGGCCCTGGCGTGCCTGTTCGGCCGAAAGATGCGCCTGCTTCAGCCTGAGCCCCGCTGCCGCAAGATCGGCATTGGCAGCCAGCACCTGAGCGACCAGCGTCGTCAGCCGGGGATCGCCAAACGCATTCCACCACGGCGCGCCCGCTGTCCCTGGCGCGCCCGGCGCGGCCTGGTCCCAGGTCGCCGCCACGGGCAGTTCCGGCGCGGCATATTGCGAGCGCGTCACGCCCGCACAACCCCCAGTGCCTAGTACGAGGGCCAGCGCGGTCAGCAGCGCGGGGCGAAGGAGCAGGGTCTTCGGCTCGGACACGGGATCAGTCTCTCGAAAGGGCATCGACCGGGTCGAGCCGGGCCGCGCGGCGGGCAGGCAGGAAGCCGAAGACGACGCCGATGAGGGTGGAACAGGCAAACGCGGCCACGATCGAGGTCACCGAATAGGCCATTCGGAAGTCGATCGGCGTGAACGAGACGGCCACGCCCACCGCCAGCGACAGGCCGACGCCGATCACCCCGCCTATGAGGCAGACCAGCACCGCTTCGATCAGGAACTGCTGGAGAATGTCCGACTGGCGCGCACCAACGGCCATGCGGACGCCGATCTCCGCGGTGCGCTCGGTGACGGACACCAGCATGATGTTCATCACGCCGATTCCGCCGACGATCAGCGCGATCACCGCGATGGCGGCGATCAGCAGCGTCATCGTGTTGGTGGCATTGGTGATGGTCTGGCGAATGTCGTCGGAGTTGCTGATGAAGAAGTCGGTGGTGCCGTGGCGCTTGGCAAGCAACTGCGTGACCGCTGTTTCGGCCGCTGCCGTCGAGGTATCGTCGCTGACGCGCACGGTGATGCTGGAGAGATAGGTCTGCCCCAGCATGCGGCTCATCGCCGTGGTGTAGGGCACATAGGCGGTCAGGCTGTCGCTGCCGCCGAACCCCTGTTGCTGCGTGCCGACCACGCCGACGATGCGCGCGGGCACCTTGCCGAGCAGCACGACTTTGCCGAGCGGATCCTCGCCACTGGGGAACAGGGTGTCGCGCGAGTTCTCGTCGATCACGACGTCCTGCGACAGTTCATGAACGCTCTGGGCATCGAACAGGCCGCCGGACACCAGTTCGAGGCCTCGTACACGGAAGTAGTCCGCGCCTACCCCGTTGACGTTCGCGGTGGCCGCCACGTTGCGGTAGCGCGCGGTCACGCTGGTCGAGACACTGGGCGTTACGCTGTCGACATAGGGAAGCTGGGCCAGGGCATCGGCATCGGCGTCCTTCAGCGTCTCGATCTTGGCCGAGCGCATGTCGCCGAAGCTCTTGCCGGGGTAGATCGTCAGCGTATTGGTGCCCAGGCTGCTGATGTCGGAGAGGATCTTTTCCTGCGCACCGCCGCCAAGCGCCACCACCGAAACAACCGAGGCGATGCCGATGATGATGCCCAGCATCGTCAGGAATGTGCGCAGCTTGTGCGCCGACATCGCCAGCACCGCCATCCGGAATGCCTCGCGGAACCGGTCGACCACCTGCTGCAGGCCGCTGGCGACCGGCGCGGCTTTCTGCACCGCCGGGCGCGCCGCGCTGTCGCGGGTACGGCGATCGTCGATGATCTCGCCGTCGCGGATTTCGATGATGCGGTCGGCATGCTCGGCCACTTTCATGTCGTGGGTGACGAGGATGACCGTATGCCCCTCGGCGTGAAGTTCGCCGAGAATGCGCATCACTTCGACGCCGCTCGCGGAATCCAGCGCGCCGGTCGGTTCGTCGGCGAAGATCACCTCGCCGCCGTTCATCAGCGCGCGCGCGATCGAGACGCGCTGCTGCTGGCCGCCGGAAAGCTGTCCCGGCCGGTGCCCGGTACGCTCGCCCAGGCCAAGCCGGGCGAGGATTTCGCGTGCACGCCCTGCCCGCTCGCCGCGCGCGCGGCCGGCATAGACCGCAGGCACTTCGACGTTCCCGAGGGCGGAAAGGTCGGTGAGGAGGTGGTAGCGCTGGAAGATGAAGCCGAAATGCTCTCGCCGCAGCGCCGCCAATTCGTCCGGCTCGAGATCGCCGGTGTCGCGGCCGTTGATCCTGTAGGAACCGGAAGTCGGCCGGTCGAGACAGCCCAGGATGTTCATCAGCGTCGACTTGCCCGAACCGGACTGGCCGACAATGGCTACCATCTCACCCGCCTCGATCGACAGGTCGATGTCCTTGAGGGCGGCGAAGACGCCGTCGCCCGAGGGATACTCGCGCCGGACGTGCGAGAGAGAAATGAGCGGAGTGCGGGTCATCACGCGTCGGACCGGCGGCTCAGACCGGGGGCGGGCCCATCGGCCCCTGGTTGCTCTTGGTTGCCGTGCTTGCCTCGCCGACAACCACGGATTCGCCTTCCTTCAGGCCCGAAAGAACTTCGGCGCTGATGTTGTTGTCGATGCCGATACGCACCTTGCGCGCGGCGATCTTGCCGTCGTCACCCTTCACGCGCACCGTATACGTGCCGTCCTTGCCCTTGGTGCCCAGCGCGGTCGATGGGATCGTCAGCGCATTGGCGCGTTTGGCCAGGACAATGCTGACCTTGGCGGTCATCAGCGCGCGCAGGCGGCCGTCCTCGTTGGGAACCTCGAACAGCGCGTTGTAGTAGATCGCCGAATCCGATGTGCTGGTGCTGGACGATGTCGAGCTGCTGGAATCGACCTCGTTGACGATCGATTCCGGCGCAGGTTCGATCAGCCGCAGCTTTGCCTGATACCGCTTGTCGGGATCGCCGAGGATCGTGAAATAGACCGGCAGGTCCGGCTTCACGTTGATGACGTCGGCCTCGGACACTTCGGCCTTGACGGTCATCACGTCGAGCTTGGCGAGGATGACGATGGTCGGCGCCGACTGGTTGGCGTTGACGGTCTGTCCCTGCTTGGTGACGACCGAAACGACCACGCCGTCCATCGGTGCGGTGATCTTGGTATAGCCCAGCTGGACCTCGGCAGTATCGACGCTGACGGTCGCCGCACGGATCTGCGCCTGCAACGCATCGTAGCTGGCCTGCGCGGACTGCAGTTCGGCGCGTGCCGCCTCGAAATCGGCCTGCGAGGTCGCCTCGCCCGAACCCAGCGCCTGCTGGCGGCGATAGGCAAGCTGCGCCTTGGCCAAAGTGGCCTTGGCGCCGGCCAGTTGCGCCTGCATGTTGGCCAGATCGGCCTTGGCGGTTTCCAGGCTGTTGGTCTGGGTGCGCTGGTCGATCATGCCGATGAGGTCGCCCTGATGGACGACATCGCCGACCGCCACATGCAATTGCTCGAGCCGCCCGGAAACCTGCGCGCCGACGCTGACCAGTTCCTTCGGCTCCAGCGTGCCGGTGGCTTCGACGGTCTGCTCCAGTTCGCCGCGCGTGACCTTGGCCGTGGCGACGACGGGTTCGGCGGGGCCGGAAAACAGCTTCCACGCAAGGAACAGGGCAAGGGCGGCGGCAACAACGATGCCACCGATTACGAGACGGCGCTTGGTCGACATGCCCGCCGGTATGGCGGCATAACCCTGTCTTGTGGGTTAAGAGTTTGCGCGGAAATGTAAGGATTGTGTAAATTTTGTCGCACTGAAACATGGGGTTCCAAGGCACAGGACGAGCCCGGCGACGAGCGGAGGCTACGGCGCGACGAGACTGCCGCAGCCTTGCGAATTCCCGTTGACTCCATATTCTCTACCATTACAGTTGAGATTGAAGCGACGCAGCGCCAGCAGAGGCATCACCGCCCGCCGGCGTTCCACGCTTTCCACTGCCTCGCGCTCTTCGGGTGCGGGCAGAACGAGGAAGTATCGCAAGAGGAGAGACGCAAATGGCTCAGAATGAGTATCATGTGATCCCGCAGGGCGACCGCTGGACGGTCACTCTCCACGGCGTTGCCCTGGCCGTGTTCGCGGACATGAAAGCCGCCCTCAACCGCGCGATCGATGCCGCCCACCAGGCCGGCATGGCCGGGCATGACGCGCAAGTCCTGATCGCCGATACGGCGCAGGACCCGCGCACGAAATGGATCTTCGGGCTGCATCCCTACCCGCCCACCGCGTAATCCCCCCTAGCGGCGGCGGAGCGGTCCTTCCGCAAGCCGCCCCGCCGCCGTGACCATAGGCGCCGGCCCCCCGAACCGCATATCCCGCAATCGCGGGGCGCGGCCGGGGTCGGCGCCCTTGTCGTTCCAACTGACTGCGGAGCGTGTCTGCGCGCTATTTCCGACGCGCGGCCTTGAGCAGGGCGTAACTGCTTATCCCGCACAGCCCGAGCGCGAGCACGAAACCGGTTGCAGCGCCCCACTTGGCCCCGGTCGGCCCGCCGAGAAACCCGCCCAGCGCCAGCCCGATCAGCGGCAGCACGACAAGGGCAAGGCATCCGATGGCGATCACGTAATCTCTCCTCGACAAGCACGCGGCGAACGGTACGGGCGCCGGTCTCTCGCTGTCCTCTAGCACTAACCCCCGTCGACGCCTCGCGCGATGTGTGCAACCATCATCCCGATTACGCAGACCTGCGCTGCCCCCGTCCCGGCGGATGAGCGCCCCTATGCCAAGGTTGCCTATACCAACGGTTGATACCCAGCGGGCCCCTCAGGCGGCAAAATCGCGCACGTTCGAAAACATTTCAATTTCATCGAATGTTTCAAGTGATTTTATCCGGATTTTCCATTCGACGAAACCGGGCAACAAAGGCTTCACCAGACGCCGCCCCGGCACGGACACTTTGAGGACAGGAGCTTACCCATGACCGTCACCGCAACCCCCACCGCCACCGCAACCCCCGGCAAGTCGCTGATCTCGCCTGACAATCACGCGCTTGTCCTGATCGACTTCCAGTCGCAGATGGCTTTTGCCACCAAGTCGATCTCGGCCGAACTGCTGCGTAATAATGCCGCCCTGATCTCGCGCGGTGCCAAGTCGTTTGGCGTCCCCACCATTCTCACCACGGTTGCCGAGAAGAGCTTCTCCGGCCCGATGTTCGACGAGATCACCGAAGCCTTCGAAGGCCAGGCCATGCTCGACCGCACCAGCATGAACACCTGGGAAGACGAAGCCGTGATCGCCGAGATCAACCGCATCGCCAAGCCGCGCATCGTCTTCGCCGGCCTCTGGACCTCGGTCTGCATCGTCGGCCCGGTCGCCTCGGCCATCGACCAGGGCTTCGAAGCCTACGTCATCACCGACGCTTGCGGCGATATCTCCACAGAAGCGCATGAGCGTGCGGTGGAGCGCATGATCCAGCTCGGCGCCGTGCCGATGACCTCGCTCCAGTACCTGCTCGAACTGCAGCGCGACTGGGCCCGCACCGAAACCTACGACAGCACCACCGGCATCGCCAAGAAGTGGGGCGGCGCATATGGTATCGGCATTAATTATGCCAAGACCATGTTCGGCGCGTCCGAAGGCGCTCACTAAGTTCAGTTCGTGATCCTTCGACAGGCTCAGGATGAGCGGAAGTAGCCCCCCGCAAATCCAGACCCGCTCAGGCTGAACTTGTCGAAGCCCTCCCCAAATCCCTCTCCCAACCCACCGAAGGATCAGCATCATGGCATATGTAACCACCAAGGACGGCGTCGACATCTTCTACAAGGACTGGGGCCCGAAGGATGCCCAGCCGATCGTCTTCCACCACGGCTGGCCGCTCTCGTCGGACGACTGGGATGCGCAGATGCTGTTCTTCCTCTCCAAGGGCTACCGCGTCGTCGCCCATGACCGCCGTGGCCATGGCCGCTCGGAGCAGGTGAGCGACGGTCACGACATGGACCACTACGCCGCCGATGCCGCGGCCGTGATGGAACACCTCGACCTCAAGAACGCGGTCCACATCGGCCACTCGACCGGCGGCGGTGAAGTGGCAGCCTATGTCGCCCGCTACGGCATCCCGCAGGGCCGCGTCGCCAAGGCCGTTCTCGTGAGCGCGGTGCCGCCGATCATGCTCAAGACCGAGCGTTACCCCGGCGGCCTGCCGATCGAGGTGTTCGATGGCTTCCGGTCCGCGCTTGCCGCCAATCGTGCCGAATTCTTCCGCGCCGTTGCCGCCGGCCCGTTCTACGGCTTCAACCGCGAAGGCGCGAACGTGCTGCCCGCCGTGATCGACAACTGGTGGCGCCAGGGCATGATGGGCAGCGCCAAGGCCCACTACGAAGGCATCAAGGCCTTCTCGGAAACCGACCAGACCGACGATCTGACGGCGATCACCGTGCCCACCCTCGTCCTCCACGGCGATGACGACCAGGTCGTCCCCTACAAGAACGCCGGCGTGCTCCAGGCCGAGATCCTGCCGAATGCGACGCTCAAGATCTACGAGGGCTTCTCGCACGGCATGCTCACCGTCAACGCCGACACCATCAACCCCGACCTGCTCGCCTTCGTGCAGGCCTAAGCCCAAAGACTAAGCTCAAGACTCCGGGGAGACTGAACCATGAAACCCTACCTTCTCTCGATTGCTGCCGGGCTGCTGGTGGGCGTGGTCTACAGTCTCCTCGGCGTCCGTTCGCCGGCCCCGCCGATGATTGCCCTGATCGGGCTTCTCGGCATCCTGCTCGGCGAACAGATCGTCCCGCTGGCGAAGAAGATCTGGGCGCACGAGGAAGTCGCCCGGTTCGTCCAGACCGACTGCCGAAAGCACGTTCTCGGCCGTCTGCCGGGCGACAAGTTCCCCTGCCGCACCGCCGACCACAAGGGCGAGGCGTGATCACCCGCCGCCATACATTGCTCGGAGCGGCCGCCACGTCGCTCATGCCCTCCCTGCTCACCAGCCAGACTGCCCGATCCAAGGAAGCCCCCATGACCGATACGATCATCGTCAACGCCAAAGTGACCACGCTCGACCGCGAGAACCCGCAGGCCGAAGCCGTGGTCATCCGCGACGGCAAGTTCCTGACCGTAGGCAGCGAACAGGAAGCCCGCGAAGCCGCCGCTCCTGACGCCGTCGTGATCGACGCCAAGGGCCGCCGCCTGATCCCCGGCCTCATCGACAGCCACATGCACATCATCCGCGGCGGCCTGAACTTCAACATGGAGCTGCGCTGGGACGGCGTGACCTCGTTGGCCGAAGCGATGGCGATGCTGAAGAGGCAGGTCGACAACACCCCCGCCCCGCAGTGGGTCCGCGTCGTCGGCGGCTTTACCGAGCACCAGTTCGCCGAGAAGCGCCTGCCGACGATCGAGGAACTGAACGCCGTCGCGCCCGATACGCCGGTCTTCATCCTCCACCTCTACGACCGCGCGCTGCTGAACGCCGCTGCCCTGCGCGTCGTCGGCTATACCAAGGACACGCCGAACCCGCCGGGCGGCGAGATCGTGCGCGATGCTGCCGGCAACCCGACCGGCCTGCTCCTCGCCCAGCCGAACGCGACGATCCTCTATTCCACGCTCGCCAAGGGCCCCAAGCTTCCGCCCGAGTACCAGCTCAACTCCACCCGTCACTTCATGCGCGAAGTCAACGCGCTGGGCGTGACCGGCGTGATCGACGCGGGCGGCGGCTTCCAGAACTATCCCGACGATTACGACATCATCGAGAAGCTCCACGCCGAAGACCAGCTGACCGTGCGCATCAGCTACAACCTCTTCACGCAGAAGCCGAAAGAGGAACTGGCGGACTTCTCGGGCTGGGTCTCGCAGGTCAGCCCCGGACAGGGCGACGACACCTATCGCCACAACGGCGCGGGCGAGATGCTGGTCTATTCCGCTGCCGACTTCGAGGATTTCCGCGTCGAGCGCCCCGACATGCCGCCCAGCATGGAAGGCGATCTGGAACCGGTCATCCGCCTGCTCGCCGAGCATCGCTGGCCCTGGCGCCTGCACGCCACCTATGACGAGACGATCGGCCGCGCGCTCGACGTCTACGAGAAGGTCAACCGCGACATTCCGCTTCAGGGCATCAACTGGTTCTTCGACCACGCCGAGACGATTTCGGACCGCAATATCGACCGCATCGCCGCGCTCGGCGGCGGCATCGCGGTGCAGCACCGCATGGCCTATCAGGGCGAATACTTCGTCGAACGCTACGGCGCCAAGGCCGCCGAACGCACGCCGCCGATCGCCCGGATGCTCGCCGCCGGCATCCCCGTGGGCGGCGGCACCGACGCGACCCGCGTCGCCAGCTACAACCCCTGGGTCTCGCTCTCGTGGCTCGTCACCGGGCGCACCGTGGGCGGCCTCTCACTATATCGCGGCGACAACCGCGTCAGCCGGGAAAAGGCGCTGCGCATGTGGACGCACGAGAACACCTGGTTCTCGAACGAAGTGGGCAAGAAGGGGCAGATCAAGGCGGGCCAGCTGGCCGACCTTGCGCTGCTTTCCGACGACTACTTCAGCGTACCCGACAACGAGATCGTCCACATCCGTTCGATCCTGACGCTGCTGGGCGGCAAGGTGGTGCATGGCGAGGGCGACTATCGCCCGCTCGCGCCGGAACTGCCGCGCGCGATGCCGGACTGGTCGCCGGTCGCGACGTTCGGTGGCTATTACCAGACGCCGGAAGCCAAGCAGAAGCTGGCCTCGGCCTGCGGCTGCGCCAGTTCCTGCGGCGTCCACGGCCACGACCATGCCGCCGCACTCGGCGCCAACGTTCCCGCCGCCGATGTCCAGACCTTCTGGGGCTCGCTCGGCTGCGGCTGCTGGGCCGTCTGATCCGACACGGCCCCTCCGGGCGAGGAGGGGCCGTGTCGCACACTATTCCATAATTCCGAACATAATGGTCGATATTATTCGGATCGATAGATCCTCGGTCACCCCCTAGACAGGTCCTGCGCCAACGACCGAGCGGCACTGCCCTCCCCCCATCGGAGCCACAGACATGACACGCTTCACCCTGATCATCGCGGCCGCCACACTGGTCGCGAGCCCTGCCTTTACGCCTGCTTTCGCCGCAGAAAAGGCCTCGGCCGACTACGCGGTCGGCGCCCAGTACGACACCACCCATGTCTACGTACCGGAAGGCCAGTTCGACACCTTCGTGTCCAGCTTCGTCGCCACGTTCGGCGGCACCACCAGCAAGCAGGGCGAATTCCAGGTGACGCCGACCAAGAGCCTCACCAAGTCGCAGCTGGTGCTGACGCCTGCCGGCACCGTCTCGGTGTTCGGCTTCAAGACACCGATCCCCTATCCCTTCGGCGATGAGCGCACCGGCTATCTGGTCACCGACCTCGACGCCGCGGTGAAGTCGGCGCAGAGGCATGGCGCCGTGCGCCGTCTGGAGACCTTCCCCGATCCGATCGGGCGGGATTCGGTGGTCCAGTGGCCGGGCGGCGTGAACATGCAGCTCTACTGGCACACCGCCAAGCCCAGCTACACCCCGCTCGAAACCGTGCCCGAAAACCGCATCTACCTGACCGTCGATGCCGCCGACACCTTCATCAAGAGCTGGACCGGCTTCGCCCACGCAAGGATCACCGCCGACGACAAGGCGGCCAATGGCGCCGAGATCGGCGAACCCGGCAAGACCATCCGCCGCGTCGCGCTCACCAGCGGCTACGGCAAGATGGTGGTCTACGTCTCGGACGGCCCGCTCCCCTGGCCCTATGGCCGCGACATGACCGGCTATGCCGTCAGCGACCTCAACGCGACGCTCGCCAAGGCTTCGTCGGCAGGCGTGGAAACGCTGGTTGCACCTTACACGACCGGCAAGCGTCAAGCTGCCATCGTTCGCTTCCCCGGCGGCTACATCGCCGAGATCCATTCGGGCGAGGCTAACTGAGCCATGTCCGGCACCGCTATGCCCAAATTGGTCGCATCGGTGCTGGACTTCGCGCCGACAGGGCTGCTCGCCCGCCTGCTGCTGGTGAGCGCCTACCTCGTGGGCGGTCTTACCAAGTTGACCGACTGGCAGGGCGCCGTGGCGGAACAGGTCCACTTCGGACTGACCCCGCCCGCACTCTGGGCCGCTCTCACCATCGCGGTGGAACTGATCGGCCCGCTGCTGATCCTGACCGGGCGCCTCGTCTGGCTGGGCGCCGGCATGCTCGGCGTGTTCACGTTCTTCGCCGCGCTCGTCGCCAATGCCTTCTGGGCCATGCCCGAGGGGCCCGCGCGCTTCGGCGCCACCAATGCCTTTTTCGAGCACATGGGCCTTGTCGGCGGGTTCGTTCTCGTTGCGATTCTCGCCTACCGGACGCAGCGAAGTGCCTAGGTTTCTTCCGCTTGCAATGCTTGCGGCCACAGTCCTGCCGGGCATTGTGCCAACGCCTGCTCACGCCGAACCCACCGAGGCCTGGCAGGCCCCCACCCTTTCGATCACCCGCTACGACGAAGACTGGTCGGACCTCGCCGACACCGAAAAGCGCGCGCACCACTGGACCGGCCAATTCAAGTACATTCCCATTAGCGACGATGTCTGGCTCTCCACCGGCATCGAACTGCGCGTGCGTAGCGAGAATCTGGAGAACAACCTCTGGGGCAGCGCGCAGGCGCTGAACGACAGCTACGTCTGGTTTCGCGCGCTGCCTTATGCCGATCTCCATGCCGGCAAGCTTCGCGCCTTCGTGCAGCCGATCGCCTCGACCTCCGCCAGCGTCGCGCCTGCTCCCGGCGCAGTGGACGGCACCGGCGCCGACCTGCTGCAAGGTTTCGTCGAGGCCGACCTTGGCCCGGTCACCCTGCGCGGCGGGCGGCAAATGCTCTCGCTCGGCACCGAGCGGCTGATCGGCACCCGCTACGGCCCCAACGTGCCGCTCGCCTTCGACGGCCTGCGCGCCAACGTAAAGCTGGGCGCAGCCACCGTCAGCCTGCTCGCGGTAAAGCCGGTTCAGGCCCGCAAGGGCGATTTCAACGACCGCACTTCGCCCGACAAGTCGCTCTGGGGCGCCTATGCCGCGCTGCCGACGCTCGACCTCTACTATCTCGGCTACCGCAACGATGCCGCCCACTGGGGCACACGCAGCGGCACCGAAACCCGCCACAGCCTTGGCGCGCGTTGGCACGGCAAGCAGGATGACTGGCACTGGAACGTCGAGGGCGTCTACCAGTCCGGCCGCTTTGCAGGCGGGCCGATCTCGGCCTGGACCCTTGGCACCGAACTCGGCCACGCCTTCCCGGATGCCCCGCTGGCGCCCGATCTCACCGTGCGCGTCAATGTCGTCAGCGGTGACGCCAAGCGCAATGACAACCGGCTCGGCACATTCAACGCGCTATTCCCCAAGGGCAAATACTTCGGCGAACTCTCGCCGGTCGGTCCCTACAACATCGTCAATGCCTATTCCTCGCTCGGCCTGCAACTGGCGCCGGATGTCTCGGCCAGCCTCGCCGCCATGGCCTACTGGCGCTACTCGCGGGCGGACGGCATCTACGATATCCCCGGCAACCTGATCCGAGACGCCGGAGACAGCCGCGCCAGGTTCGTCGGCAAGGAAGTGGAAGCGACGCTTGCCTGGCAGGCGAGCGCCGAACTCGAACTTTCCGCATCGCTTTCCGCTTTTGCGCCGGGTGCCTTCATCCGCGAGACCGGCTCCGCCAAAACGATCCACATGCTCGGCCTCGAAAGCAATTTCCGGTTCTGATCGTCGTTCCATCGTTTCGAACGAAACGAACGATCTTATGCGGATACCGGCCATTGCGGCATGGACCTAGACCTGCGGCACAACCTCTCTTTCCCCCCGGAGATCGCAATGACAGCAACACCGCCCCGACCAAGCTCATCTTCCTCGCTCCCACGGCTGCTGTTGCTGCTGTCCGCCACCACCGGCCTTGTCGACGCGGCTTCGGTGCTGGGGCTGGGCAAGGTCTTCACCGCCAACATGACCGGCAACGTGGTGTTTCTCGGCTTCGCGGCCGTGGGCACGCCGGGCTTCAAGGTCTTGCCGGCGGTCATGGCGCTGCTTGCCTTCATGGTGGGCGCATGGGGGGCCGGCAAGCTCGCCCGCGCCCATTCCGCCTTGCCGTTGCGGCGCTGGCTGCTGCGCGCCGCCGTTGTCGAAGGCAGCCTGCTGCTTGCCGCAGCATTGGTCGCGCTGAACATCGACGTCGCGGCACAGGCGCCGGAACCCGCCGTGCTGGCGGTGATCGTGCTGACCGGCTTTGCCATGGGCCTGCGCAACGCAACGATCCGCTCGCTCAAAGTACCCGACCTCACCACCACCGTGCTCACGCTGACGATCACCGGCATCGCAGCCGACCAGACCGGCCGCGCCGCCTCACCCAACTTCGCGCGGCGATTTGCCGCCGTGCTCTCGATCTTCCTCGGCGCGGCGATTGGTGCGGCCCTGCTTCGGTTCAGCCTGGCGGTGCCGCTGGCAGTAGCCAGCATCGTGGTGATCGGGGCAACCCTGCTGTTCGCACGCGACCCGGTCTCGGCACTGCCGCACCAGGCCTGACGGGCTGGGGGCGCCTTGCCGGCGTCCCCCCCCCGACCCCTGCGCCCCGCTCATGCCGACATAAAAACCCCGCCGGCGAAAGGGCCGGCGGGGCAACGTTGCTTCACGGTTTTCCGACAAGGCGCCATGCGCCGCTCCCGCTTGCCGCCGCCCCAGGAGCGACCGCCTAGATCAGTTGGCGAGAGTGCTTCCAGCCTTGCGGCGGCGCCAGGCATGGTCGGCGATAAGCCCCAGCGCGGCCATCGTCCCGCCGGTCAGGCCCGCCGTGCTCAGCGCGACGATCACCGGCTGTGCCATGTTGGCGTAAGGCCGGGCACGTTCATTGAGGCTTTCAATCATCCGGGTCATGGCGCTGCTCCTGCATGGGGTGCCGGGGGCTGCGTCTTATCGGACGTCCGGCTCGCAGCTGCAGATGCGCCTTTTCCGGTTTTCGCGAAATCGCGATAATCTCAATGCAAATGTTCGATTATCTTGAAATGCGCTGCGGTAGTTCGAGGTCTTCCTCGAGGAAATCGAGGAAGGCGCGGATGCGCGAAGCCATGCGCTGGTGGCCAACGTAGAGCGCGTGGATCTCCTCGTGATCGCCGGGATTGAAGTCGCCGAGAACTTCCACCAGTCGCCCGGCAGCCAGATCGGCCGCGACGTGGAATTGCCCGAGCCGGGCGATCCCGCCGCCGGCCACCGCCATGAGCCGCACCACCTCGCCCGAATTGCCGAGAAACGCGGCCTCGACCGGCCGCTGGACAAGCGCACCGTCGATCCGGAAGGGCCAGCTGTCGAGCGAGCGGCGGAAGCTGAACTGGAGACAGGCGTGCCGGGCAAGATCGCGCGGATGCTCCGGCACGCCGCGCGCCGCGAGGTAGGCCGGGCTCGCCACCAAGGCCATGGCGCTGCGGCCAAGCTTCTTCGCCTTGAGCCCGGTATCCCGCAGCGGGCCGATGCGGATCGCGACATCCGCGCGCGCCTCGACCAGGTCGACCAGTTCATCGGCCAGCGCCAGTTCCACCCGCACCGCCGGATAGCGGACCAGAAAGCGCGGCAGGATCGGCAGGAGGCACTGGGTTCCGAACGGCACCGAGGCGTTGACGCGCAGCGGCCCCCTTGGGGCTTCCTCATGTGCCATGAAGCCGCGCTCCACTTCGTCCACTTCGGCGATGAGCCCGGACACGCGCTCACGATAGACTTCGCCTTCGGCGGTCAGCGACAAGGCCCGCGTCGTGCGGCTCACCATCTGCACGCCGATGCGGGTCTCCAGTCGGGAGATTGCCCGGCTGACCGCCGACGGCGTCAGCCGAAGGGCCCGAGCGGCACCGGCAAAACTGCCCGACTGCGCTACGGCGAGGAAAATCTGCATGTCGCCCAAGCGGTTGTCCATGGCCGTACTCGTGATTTCGATGCACTTCTAAGATGCATTGCGTCGATCTAATCATCAATAGCGACTTCGCCTATCTTCCGGTCATCCCTCTCCCCCCGAATGTAAAGGAATGCCCCAGATGGACCTCAAACTCACCGGAAAGACCGCCCTCGTCACCGGATCGACGGCCGGTATCGGCCTTGCCATCGCCCAGCGCCTCGCTGCCGAGGGCGTCGACGTCGCCATCAGTGGCCGTAGCCAGGACAAGCTCGACGCCGCAGCCGCCATCGTCGCCGAAGCGGCCGCAAACGGCGGCAAGGTACGCCCCGTACTGGCTGATCCGGCTACCGCACAAGGCGCCGAAGCCCTGATCGCCGCCGTCCCCGCCGCCGACATCCTCGTCAACAACCTCGGCATCTACGAGGCCAAGCCCTTCACCGAGATCACCGATGCCGACTGGCACCACTTCTTCGAGGTCAACGTGGTGAGCGGCGCCCGCCTTGCCCGTCACTATTTCCCGCAGATGCTGGCGAGCGGCTGGGGCCGCGTGATCTTCATCGCCAGCGAAAGCGCACTGGTGATCCCCGGCGAGATGATCCACTACGGCATGACCAAGACCGCCCAGCTGGCGATCGCACGCGGCCTTGCCGAGCAGACCCGCGGCACCGGGGTTACCGTCAATTCTGTCCTGCCTGGCCCCACGCGTTCGGAGGGCATTGTCGAATTCATCCGCTCGGTGGTCGACAACAAGGATGCCCCGGAAGCCGATCGCGAAGCGGAATTCTTCGCCAGGATGCGCCCGCTTTCGCTCATCCGCCGCCTGATCGAGGCGGACGAGATCGCCGCGCAGGTCGCCCTCCTGGCCAGCCCGCTTGGCGCCATCACCAACGGCGCCGCGATCCGCGTCGAGGGTGGTATCGTGCCGACCATCGCCTGATCGGCAAACGGGCGCAAGCCTCCGCTTGCGCCCGTCTTTCCTTCTCGTCAGGCGTTGACCGCCAAAGCGCGGCCGACACCTGGCGGCGGCGGCCCCGGGCGGCCGAAATAATAGCCCTGCGCCTCGTCGCAGCCTTCTCCCAGCAGCAGTTGCAACTGCTCATGCGTCTCCACACCCTCGGCAAGGACCGGAATGCCAAGGCTATGGCCGAGGGCCAGTACCGCACGGATAATCGCACGGGCCTGATCGCTCTCACGCGATTCCAGCAGGAACGACTTGTCGATCTTGATCTTGTCGAAGGGGAAGGAATGGAGCGTGTCGAGCGAGGAATAGCCGGTGCCGAAATCGTCCATCGCCACGCTGACGCCCAGCGCCTTGATCCGCCGCAGCGAGTGCAGGGCGCGCGTCTTGTCGGCAATGATTGCGGTTTCGGTGATCTCCAGCTCGAGCCGCTGCGGCGACATGCCGACCTCGTGCAGGATCGCGGTGACCACTTCCGGCAGATCGGCCTGAAGCAACTGCACCGGCGAAAGATTGACCGCGATCTTGTCCTTGCCCGGCCAGGTCACGACTTCGGCGCAGGCCGCGCGCAGCACCCATTCGCCGATGCGGATGATCTCGCCGGTTTCCTCCGCGATCGGAATGAATTCGGACGGTGAGATCGTGCCGAGACGCGGATGGTGCCAGCGCAGCAGCGCTTCATACCCGCTGACCTCGTTGGTCCGCAGCGAGCGCTGGGGCTGGTAGAGCACCTCGAACTCGTCCCGCGCAATCGCCTGCCGCAAGTCGTTGGCAAGCTGGCGGCGGTGGCGCGCACTTTCGTCCATGCCTGCTTCGTAATAGCAGATATGCTCGCTGAAGCTGCTCTTGGCGCGGTACATCGCAAGGTCGGCGTTGTTGAGCAGGGTCTCGCGATCGGGCGCATCGTCGGGCGACAGGGCAATGCCGAGGCTGGCGCCGATGACCATGCCGCCGCTGCCGTCCGCGCCATCGCCGGCATGGTCATCGCTGCCGAGCGACGTCAGGCAGTGGTCGATGCGCGCGACGAACTCGGCCAGCTCGCTCTCACCGGCCGAACGCTTCTGCGCCAGCGGGCGCGCGACGGCAAATTCGTCGCCGCCCAGGCGCGCGGCGATCTCACCCTCGCGCAGGGCACCGGACAGCGCTGCCGCGACTTTCTGAAGCACTTCGTCGCCAGCGGCGTGGCCCTGCGTATCGTTGATTTCCTTGAACCGATCGAGATCGATGGCAACCAGTGCCACCTGCCTCTCGCGCGCGACCGCATTGTCGATCTCGAGATCGAGCCAGCGGTTGAAGCTGGTGCGATTGGGCAGTCCGGTCAACCCGTCATGCAGCGCCATGTGCGCGATCTGCGCTTCGGAACGGCGCCGCTCGGTGATGTCCTCGAAGGTCGTCACCCAGCCGCCGTCGGGCAGGCGCCGACTGGAGATCGACACGGCGAAGTCCTCGCCGAACTCGCGGATCACCGGGGGCGAATTCTGTACCGAAAGCACCTGTTCGAGCGTGGCGCGCATGACCTCGATGCGTTCCGGCGGAATGTTCGTGCCGCTGCGCGATTCCATCGCCGCACGGGCCACCTGCTCGAAAGTGGCGCCGGGCAGACAGTCCGCCTCGGACAATTGCCAGAGCTCGGCAAAGCGGCGGTTGCGCAAGACCAGATGCCCGGTCCCATCGAACAGGCAAAGGCCCTGATGCATATGTTCGAGCGCCGCATCGAGGTGCCGGTTGGCTGTCGCGATGCGGTCCTGGTCTTCCTTCAGGCGCGTCATATCCCGCGTCAGCTTGGCAAAACCCAGTTGCCGACCGGCCTCGTCGTGGATGCGCTCGATCGTCACGTGGGCCCAGAACCGCGTGCCATCCTTGCGCACGCGCCAGCCCTCGCCGGTGAACTTGCCATGCTGGGCGGCGGCTGCCAGCGCCCGGGTGGGCATGTCACGCTCCTGATCCTCGGCGGTATAGAAACGCGCGAGCGGACTGCCGACCACCTCGTCGGCGTGGTATCCCTTGAGGCGCTGCGCCCCGGCATTCCAGTTCGTGACACGGCCGTCGCCATCCAGCAGGTAGAGCGCGCTATCTGACAATCCCTTGGCGAGGATGCTGAACTGCCGCTCGCTGATCTTGGCCGCGGCACTGGCGCGGCGCGATACCACCGAGCCGTAGAGGCAAAGGGCCAATAAAGTAATCGCGATGGTCGCGATCGCGACCGTAATCGTCTCGGGTGAAATGGTCGCCGCCTGCAACTCGAATCGAGATGGAACAAGATGAATGGCAGCCATGCCGCTGAAGTGCAAACCGACAATGGCACCCGTCATCAGCAGCACGGCCCCAAGCGCGCTGCCAACACCGCGATGATCGATCGCAAGGCGCAAGGCCGGATAGAACGGCAACAGTCCCAAAGTCAGCGAAAGCAGGACATAGGGCCAGCGCCAGGCGATCATGGCGGGCATTTCCAGCGCGGTCATGCCGAGATAGTGCATCGCCGCGATGCCGCCGCCCGCCAGCAGGGCGCCGAGCACCACGCCCTGCCTGCCGCGGAACCGCGTCACCAGCACGAATGCCCCCGCCATCATGGCGGCCACAAGCACCAGCGAGGCGGCGGTTGCCCCGGCGCGGTAGCCGACAATCAGGCCGCGCTCATATCCCAGCATCGCGATGAAGTGCGTCGCCCAGATGCCGATACCCGAAAGCACGCCGCCCAGGGCCGTCCAGCCGGCGCGTTGCCGCGCGCCGTTCCGTGACGCCTGACGCAGAAAAAGCACGGCCGTCGTGGCCGAGAGCCAGCAGATGGCCGCTGCAAGTGCGACAAAGCGCAGGTCGTGGTCGTCGCGAATACAGACGAGAATATCGGACAAGTGGGGGGGGCTCCGCGAATTTGCGGGGCTGCATTGCAGGAGTTTGTTAACAAATCACCCTAAAAAGCGCCCAGCCGGCAATCGTCCTTCCGGTTTTCGTCCCGATCTTGCGACGCGTTCAAGCCCGGAGCCGCATCCGGCACGATGCACCGCCCGGGCGGTCAGGCATAATCCCGCCGTGCCCTCCCGCTCATGCAAAGCCGACGATGGCCTTTGTCTCGAGAAACTCCTCCATGCCCTCGATGCCGTATTCGCGGCCGTTGCCCGACTGCTTGTAGCCGCCAAACGGCGCCTGCGGATCCCAGGCAGGATGGTTGAGATGGACCTGCCCGCTGCGTATGCGCCGGGCCACGGCTCGTGCCGCCTCAAGGTCGGTGCCCTGCACGTGCCCGCCCAGACCGTAGACCGTGTCATTGGCGATCGCCACGGCCTCATCGACGGTGTCGTAAGGGATAATGCAAAGGACCGGGCCGAAGATCTCGTCCTGTGCGATGGCCATGTCGGTGCGAACCTCGGAGAACACCGTTGGCCGCGCGTACCAGCCCTGCGCGCATCCCGCAGGCCGGCCGGAACCGCCGCTCAGCACTTTTGCCCCCTCGGCGATGCCGACCTCGATCATGCGCTGGACACGCTCGTATTGGGCACGGTTGGCGATGGGACCATGCGTCGTCGCCTCGTCGAGCGGATCGCCGAGCACGAATGCGCTCACCGTCGCGGCCGCCAGGCGTTCCACTTCGGCAAGGCGGGCGCGGGGAACGATCATGCGGGTCGGCGCGCTGCACGATTGTCCGACATTGCGCATGCAGGCCGCCACGCCAAGCGGAATGGCCCGTTCCAGGTCGGCATCGGGCAGGACCACGTTGGGCGACTTGCCGCCCAGTTCCAGCGCTACCCGCTTGATCGTTTCAGCGGCTGCCTGCGAAACCAGCACGCCTGCGCGCGTCGAGCCGGTGATCGAGATCATGTCCACGCCGGGATGACGCGCAAGCGCTTCCCCCACGACCGGGCCCGTTCCCTGGACAAGGTTGAACACGCCCTCCGGCGTCCCCGCCTCCGCCATGACCTCGGCAAACAGCACCGCGCTGAGGGGCGACAACTCGCTGGGCTTGAGCACCACGGTGCATCCTGCCGCCAGCGCCGGCGCGACCTTGGCGGTGATCTGGTAGAGCGGCCAGTTCCACGGCGTGATGAGCGCGCAGACGCCCACCGGCTCGCGGGCGATGGCAGTGGTGCCGCGCAGGCTCGTGAAGGCAAATTCGGCCAGGTTTTCGGCCGCCACCCGGACATGTTCGGCCGCGAACGGCACCTGCGCCGCACGCGCGGCGGTGATGGCAGAGCCCATTTCCAGCGAAATGGCCCGCGCGAACAGGTCCGCGCGATCGAGCAGCAGTGCGTGAATGCGCCGCAGCAGTGCCACCCGCCCGTCAACCGGCGTGTTCGACCAGCCGTCAAACGCCCTGCGTGCCGCCGCGACGGCGCTGTCGACATCCTCGCCGTCACCCAGCGCGATCTGCGCGACTTCGGCTTCGCTCGCCGGATCGATCACCGATGCCCGCCCGCCTCCGTGCGGAGCACGCCAGCAACCGTCAACGAAGATCTGGTCGAGGTGGCCGGAAGCGGAAAGGTGGGCGATCGGATCGGTCACTGGCGATGGTCCTTGCAGTGGAAGCGGGCTCCGGCGGGCAGACAGCTTGCGAGGCGCCTGCACGGCGGGGCGAACCCGGCCAATCTAGTCGCGTCGGCGCGCGGGCTCTGCCGGAATGGCGCGGTGGACCGCACAAACTGCCAAAATCGCCCGGCCCGACGAAATGCCGCGTCCTACCTCCTCCGCTCCGTCTTTCTGCAAAAATGTCGCAGGGCGCCATCCCGGCGCAAGAATCGCAAGTTTGTGCCGCCGCGATGCATCACAAAAGCAAAATCCACCGGCCAAAGCCCGCAGTCTGACCCTCGACAGGTTCAAGGAGATCCCAAGATGGCTACGTGTATGCGCCTAGTGAAAGTCTCAAGCCTGGCGCTTGCCGCCGCAGCGAGCGTGGCGGCCGTCCTGCCCGCCCAGGCCCATGGCATCTGGTTTGCCCAGCGTGCGCGCCAGCTGGCGCTCATCTACGGCGTTGGCGCCGACGACCTCGATGCCGTCGCCCGCGAAAGCAAGCTGACGCTGGTCAAGGGGTATGACGAGGACTGGAACGATGTCGACGTCAAGCTGCGCGATGCCGGCGCCATCCCCGTGGTCGACAGCGACGAGCCGGTTTCCGCCGTGGCCGCGGTTATGGACTACGGCATCTGGACCAAGGACGCCTCCGGCGAGTTCCACAACAAGGGCCGCGACGAAGTGCCGGGTGCGGGCCTCAGCGAGCACAATTTCAAGTACGCCGTCCATCTGACCCGCATGCCGACCAGCCAAGTGCCCCTGCTTCCCGGCCAGACGCTGCAGCTGGTGCCGGTGGGCACTGATATTCCGCAAAAGGCGGGATCGCCGATGAAGGTCCGCGTCTATTACGCGGGCAAGCCCGCAGCCGGCGCGCAGGTCATGACCGACTACGTCAACGATCCCGACGAAGTGGCCGTGAAGACCGACAAGGACGGCTATGCCACTGTCAAGGTGCGCAACCAGGGCATCAACGTGCTGATGGCGATCTTCGTCAGCCCCACCGACAATCCCGTGAAGTACCAGCAGCTCGAACACCGCGCCTCGCTGTCCTTCGTGCTGCCGCACCTGCCCGAATAACGCCCCCTTCGATCGCACAGGAACCTCTGCCATGAACACCAAGCGTATCGCCGCCCTGCTCGCGGCCTCCCTCGTTCTTTCCGCCCCGGTCGCCAGCTTCGCGCACGGCAGCATGAAGCCCCAGCACGGCGGCATCGTCGCCATGTCGGGCGAAATCCTGGTCGAACTGGTCAAGGGCCCCAAGGGCGTGAGCTTCTTCGTCACCGAAGAGGACGAGCCCGTGTCCGCCAGCGATTTCGACGCCAAGGCCACCGTGACGGTGGCCGGCAAGAAAACCCAGGTCACGCTCGTCCCCGCCGGCGGCAACCGCTTCTCCGCGCCGGGCCTTGTCGCCCCCAAGGGCGCCAAGGTGGTGGTCGCCCTGGTCGGCAAGCGCGATCAGGCCAAGACTTTCGCCTCGTTCACCGCGATCTGACGGTGGGCCGCGCGCTATCCTTCCTGCCTGACAGGCTGACGCTTCAGGCAAAAACGGGCGCGGCGCTGATCGCCGCGCTTGTCCTCGCCCTCATCGCCTCGGTCGCCAAGGCTCACGGCGTCGCCGAAAACGACGCTGCCTTCATCCAGGGCACCTCCGGGGTGAACATCATCCCCTACATGTATCTCGGCGCCAAGCACATGGTGACGGGCTACGACCACCTGCTGTTCCTGTGCGGCGTGATCTTCTTCCTCTACCGGATGAAGGACGTGGGCGCTTACGTGACGCTGTTCGCCATCGGCCACAGCACCACGCTGCTGCTGGGCGTGATCTTCGACATCCGCGCCAATCCCTACATCGTCGATGCCATCATCGGTCTGTCGGTGGCCTACAAGGCCTTCGACAATCTCGGCGGTTTCAAGACGGTCTTCGGCTTTTCGCCCAATCCCAAGGCGGCGGTGCTGATCTTCGGCTTCTTCCACGGCTTCGGCCTGGCGACCAAGCTGCAGGACCTGACGCTTTCGCGCGACGGCCTGGTGCCCAACCTGGTGGCGTTCAACGTGGGGGTCGAGATGGGACAGCTCATGGCGCTTTCGCTGATCCTGATCGCGATGAACCTCTGGCGGCTGACCCCCAGCTTCCGCCGCAGCGCCATCACCGCCAACGCCGCGCTGATGTGCGCGGGTTTCGTGCTCGTGGGCTTCCAGCTCACCGGCTATTTCACCAAGGGAGCCTGACATGACGGCCCAGACTTTCGATCCCAGCCTGCTGCCGCCGTCCTCGATCCAGGTACCGGCAAAAACGCTTGCCAAGGCAAGCCTCGGCGCGGCTGCCGTTGCCGCCGTGCTGCTGGTGACTTGCGTGCTTCCGGCCGAGGCTGGCATCGACCCCACCGGTATCGGCGGCATGCTGGGCATTGCCGGCATGGCCACCGGCGAGGCCCAGGCCGAGACCGAAACCACCCCGGCAAGCCCGGCGGCAGGCGCCGCCCGCGCCGTTCTGCCCAGCCGCACCAGCATCGAGCGCGCCTCCGCCATGCGCAGCGACACGATGACCATCACGCTTCCCCCGCACAGCGGCAAGGAAGTGAAGGCGCACATGAAGTCGGGCGACAGCTTCGTCTTCGAATGGAAGGCAAGCGGCCCGCTCAAGGTCGACATGCACGGCGAACATCCCGATGCCGCAGAAGGTGAGTTCACCAGCTACTGGAAGGAACGCGAACTCGCCGCCGCCAAGGGTGATTTCACCGCGCCGTTCGAAGGCACCCACGGCTGGTACTGGCGCAACAAGGGCGACACCCCTGTCACCGTCACCGTGAAGACCACCGGCTTCTACAAGGACCTGTTCCGGCCGGGCGAATAGAGCGTTTTTCGAACGGAGTGGAACACGCAGTGACTGGGAAAAACGCGAAAAACAAAGAATCTGGAGAGCCCGATCTGATTCACTCAGATCGGAAAACGCTCTAGCCCCGTTTCCATTCTCCTGCGCCGCGCCCTTCCCGCACCTGGGCGCCGCGCGGAAAACGAGCCGGAACCAGCCCTCACCGGATCCGGCTCACCCTTCGCAAACCCGTGGAAGCGCCCGCTTCCACGGGTTCTTTTTGGCCATGGGGAGCGCCTTCCACAGCCGCAGGAAATGCCGGATTCCCAGCCCCCGCAAACGGCGGCATAAAGCGCGGCGCAGTGTCATTTTTCGTCATTTTCCGCCGCCGGATCGGCATGTTTCGATCAAAGATTCGTACCCGTGACCCATAAGCTTCCATCAACAGAACAAAAGCCGCCAACCAAAATACAACGGACAACCCCATGATCCGTAAACAAGAACAAGGCGGTCAATAAACGCAGGCAGGACAGAACAACGCACCTTATGAGGGGTCACGACATGACACGATGGAAGTCCGCATTGAACATCGCCCTCGCCACGGGCTGCGCGATGATCGCTTTTCCTGCCTTCGCCGAAGAAGAAGCCGCCGTCGCAGAAGCGGCCACTGCAGATCCTGCAGGTGACATCGTCGTTTCTGGCAAGCGTGAACAGTATCGCGGCGACGTTCCGCTGAAGGAAGTACCGCAGAGTGTCCAGCAGATCGACGGCAAGATGCTCGCCGATCTCAACATCACCCGGCTCGATACCGCGCTCGACCTTGCCAGCGGCATCGCCCGCCAGAACAACTTCGGCGGCCTGTGGGATGCCTTCGCCATCCGCGGCTTCGCTGGCGACGAGAACTTCCCCAGCGGCTTCCTCGTCAACGGCTTCAACGGCGGGCGCGGCTACGGCGGCCCCCGCGACGCCTCCAACATCGAACGCATCGACATCCTGAAGGGCCCGAACGGCGCGGTTTTCGGACGCGGTGAGCCCGGCGGCACGGTGAACATCATCACCAAGAAGGCCAAGACCGACGACACCTTCGGCAGCTTCGCGATCTCCGGTGGCAGCTACGATACCTACCGCATCGAGGGCGACTTCAACCTCAAGCTGGCCGACAACCTCGCCGTGCGCCTCAACGGCGCCGCGCAGGAGGCCGACAGCTTCCGCGACTATCTCTATTCGCGCAAGAAGGTGCTGACGCCCTCGGTCCTGTTCAAGCCGACCGACACGACCACGCTGACCTATGAAATGGAAGTGGTCGACCAATACGTGTTCTTCGACCGCGGCACCATCGCGGTGGATGGCAAGCTGGGCGTGGTGCCGCGCTCGCGCTTCTTCGGCGAGCCGGGTGACGGTCCCAACCACATCACCGTGTTCGGCCACCAGGCGCAACTCGAGCAGGACCTCGGCGGCGACTGGGTCGTCCTGGCCGGCTTCAACTACCGCAAGACGACCTTCAATGGCTATTCGAGCGACGCCGAGCTCTCCGGCAGCCGTCAGACGCTGGAAGAAACCGGCAACTACCTCTCGCGCCAGCGCCGCTATCGCGACTACGACACCGACTACATGGCCGCCCGCGCCGAAATCTCCGGCAAGATCTATACCGGCCCCTTCACCCACCACGTGCTGATCGGCGCCGACTGGGACAAGTTCGACATCGACACCCTGTCGATGCGCTTCCGCCCGGCCGCCTATACCGCCGGCAGCCCGATCACGGCGGCCAACAACGCGATCAACATCTACGACCCGGTCTACGGCCAGCAGCCGACCACCGCGTCCATCGTGCAGGACACCTACGAAACGCAGAAGGCCTGGGGCGTCTACTTCCAGGACCAGATCGACGTGACCGACCACTTCAAGATCCGTGGCGGCGGCCGTTTCGATCACTTCCACCAGACCATCGACAACGGCGTCGACACCACCAAGACCCGCTTCAGCCCCTCGGTCGGTGCGCTCTACGAGATCACCGACACGCTGAGCATCTATTCGAGCTACGGCACCGGCTTCCGCCCGAACAGCGGTATCGACGCCAACGGCAACGCCTTCGGTCCGGAAACCAGCAAGTCCTATGAGGCGGGTCTGCGCTTCGTCTCGCCGGACAATGCGATCACCAGTTCGGTCGCGGTCTATCACATGACCAAGAACGGCGTGCTGACCGCCGATCCGCTCAACGCGGGCTTCAGCCTCGCCGGCGGCAAGGCGCGTAGCCGGGGCATCGAGGCGGATCTCAACGCCAAGCTGCCGCTGGGCTTCACGCTCTATGCGACGTACGCCTATACCGATGCCCAATGGACCAAGTCCGCGCTCGATCCGGCCTTCGGGCTGACGATCAACCCCGGCGATCCGCTGATCAACATTCCCAAGCATGCGGGCAACCTGCTGGTCACCAAGGAATTCGACGCAGGCAACGTGGGCGTCTTCACCGTCGGCGGCGGCGTCAACGCGGCCAGCAAGCGGCTTGGCGAGACCGGCTACGACTTCTGGCTGCCCGGCTACACCCTGGTCCGCGCCATGGCCAGCTACAAGCCGACCGAACAGATGAAGTTCAGCCTCGACGTCACCAACCTCTTCGACAAGACCTGGTACGCGGCCTCCTATCACCGCTACTGGGTGACGCCCGGCACCCCGCGCACAATCACCCTGCGCGCCGACTTCTCGTTCTGATTTCACCCATCCTGCCGCGACCGGCGTCCTGTCCCTGGGCGTCGGTCGCGGACCCTTTTTCGGCTCACCGGCTGTTCCTGCGCTTGTGGCAACGCACGCCTTGCTCCATCGCGAGCAACCGGGCGACAGCAGCCGCAACCAAGGATTTCCCCCAAGATGACCGCGATCCTCCATGTGGGCCCCGCAGAGCGCGCAGAGCTGTGGCAGGCCGAGTTCCGCCGTGCCCTGCCGGAAGTCGAGTTCCGCAACTGGCCGGATCTGGGCGATCCGGCGGATATCCGCTATCTCGTCGCCTGGAAGCTGACCGATGAGCTGATCGCCTCGCTCCCGGCGCTCGAAGTGCTGTTCAGCATCGGCGCGGGGGTGGACCAGCTCGACCTTTCGCGCCTGCCCGATCATGTCCGCATCGTGCGCATGATCGAGCCGGGCATCACCACGACCATGGCGCAATATGTCGCCGCCGCCGCTCTGGCGCTGCACCGCGAATTCGCCTTCTACCGCCAGGCGCAAGTGCGCGGCGACTGGAGCCCGCGCCCGACGCTACTGTGCGAGGAGCGCAGCGTCGGGGTGATGGGGCTGGGCGAACTGGGCAAGGCGTCACTCGCCATGCTGGCGCCGCTCGGCTTTCGCCTGCGCGGCTGGAATCGCAGCGCACGGACCATCGACGGGGTCGAGTGCTTTGCCGGAGCCGGTGAACTGGACGCCTTCCTGGCCGGCACCGACATCCTGGTCTGCCTGCTGCCGCTGACCGACGAGACGCGCGGCATCCTTTCAGCCGAACTCTTCGCCAAACTCCCCAAAGGCGCCCGCCTCGTCAACGCGGCGCGCGGCGGCCACCTGATCGAGGCCGATCTGCTTTCGGCGTTGGACACCGGGCAGATTTCCGAGGCCGTTCTCGACGTCGCTCAAATCGAGCCGCTGCCCGGTGACCATCCCTTGCGCAGCGATCCGCGCGTCCTCGTCACCCCCCACATCGCCGGGGTCACCCGGATCGAGACGGCGGTACATGCGCTGATCGAGAACGTGCGCGGCGACCTCGCCGGAGAAGCGCTGCCCGGCGAGGTCGACCGAAAACGGGGCTATTGAGCCCCGGCACCGCCGTGCAGAAGGTCCCCGAAAAAGGCCGGATCGACATTGGCGCCGGACACGACCACTACGGTCGCCCCCTTGGTTTCGGGCGCCTTGCCCGCCAGCAGCGCCGCCAGCGCGACCGCGCCGCCCGGCTCGATCACCAGCTTGAGCACTTCGAAGGCATAACGCATCGCGGCGCGCACTTGCGTGTCGCTCACCGTAAGGCCGCCGGCGAGCAGCGCCTTGTTGATGGGGAACGTCAGTTCGCCCGGCGTCGGTGCCAGCAAGGCGTCGCAGATCGAGGCTGCCCCTACCGCCACGGCTTCGCGGCGGCCCGAAATAAGCGAACGGGCGGTATCGTCGAAAGCCTCGGGTTCCACCGACCAGACGGCTGCGTCCGGAAGCACATCGTTCAGGGCCGTGGCGATTCCCGCGACCAGCCCGCCGCCGCCGCAACAGACCAGAACCTGACCGATCACGGCACCCAGTTCGGCAGCCTGTTCGACGATTTCGAGACCCGCCGTACCCTGCCCGGCGATGATGTACGGATCGTCGAAACTCGGCACCAGCACGGCCCCGCGTTCTTCGGCAAGACGGGTGGCGATCTCTTCGCGCGACTGGGTGGCACGGTCGTAAGGCACGACTTCGGCTCCCAGCGCGCGGGTATTGGCGATCTTGATCGCGGGCGCATCGGCCGGCATCACGATGGCGGCGGGAATGCCGAGGATACGGGCCGCCGCCGCCACGCCCTGCGCGTGATTTCCCGAGGACCAGGCGACAACCCCGCTCGGCCGCTCGGCCTCGGGAATGCGGGCGAGGCGGTTGTAGGCACCGCGAAACTTGAAGGCGCCGCCGATCTGCGCGCCTTCGAACTTGATCAGCACCCGGCGCCCTGCCTTCTCGTTCAAAAATCGGTATTCGAGCAGCGGGGTGCGGACGGCAACGCCGGCGATGGTGGCTGCGGCATCGCGCACATCGTCGGGGCAGACCGCCAGCGCCCCGTTGGCCGTGGTCATGGTCGTGGTCGTGGTCGTGGTCGTTTCAAGGTTCATTCCCGATAGCCCCTGTCTTTTTTGAAAGTGAAAACGAAGATGAGCAAAGTGCAGCGTTTCTACAGCGACAGCCTGCCTTATCCGCGCGGGCACTATTCCCATGCCAGCATCGCGGGCGGCCTGATGTTCGTATCGGGCCAGTTGCCCTTCGACCGCGAGGGCAAGCCGGTTGGCCCGGGTTTCGCCGAGCAGACCGAAGCCGTGCTGGCCAATCTGATGACAGTGATCGAAGGCGCCGGCGCCACCCGCGAGGATATCGTCAAGGTCACCGTGTTCATCGCCGGGATCGAGCACTGGCCCGAGTTCGACACGATCTATGCGGCCACGATGGGCGATGTCCGCCCTGCCCGCTCGGTCGTTCCGGTGCCCGAACTGCACTATGGCTTCCTGGTCGAACTGGAAGCCGTGGTGGCCATTCCGGGCTGACGGTTCCGGCGGATGGTGCCACCGCCATCCGCCTTTTTCCCTTATCGCCCAAGCGCCTCGCGCACGACATTGGCGAACCAGGCGATGCCGATGCCGCTCACCTCGTCGTTGAAATCGTAGTGCGGGTTATGCAGCGCCGCCCCGTGATCCTCGCCGCCCTGCCCCAGCCAGCAATAGGCGCCGGGCCGGGCCTGAAGCATGAAGGAAAAGTCTTCCGAAGTGAACGCGGCCTCCGGCGCGCGCGACGCCTCCACGCCGGGGATCGCCGCGGCCGCCGCCAGCGCGCGGGCGGCGCAGGCCTCGGCATTGACGGTGGCGGGATAATAGCGGTCGTAATCGACGGCGATCTCCACCTCGTGGCTGCGCGCCACGCCTGCCGCCATCTCGCGCAGGGAGGCCTCGATGCGGTCCTGCACGGCCGGTACGAACGTGCGCACGGTGCCCGTGACCCGCACTTCGGCGGGGATCACGTTGTGCGTCGCGCCGCCCTGGATCATCGTCACCGACAGCACTGCCGTTTCCTGCGGCGGTACCCGGCGCGCGACGATGGTGTTGAGCTGCATGACGAGATCGGCGGCGGCCAGAACCGCGTCGGGCGTCTGGTGCGGCAAGGCGGCATGGCCGCCCTTGCCCGCCACGGTCAGTTCGAACCGGTCCGCCGCCGCCATGATCGGGCCCGTGCGCGTCTGGAAATGTCCGGCGGCAAGATCCGGCCAGTTGTGGACGGCATAGACTTCCTCGCAGTCGAAACGATCGAACAGACCGTCCTCGATCATCGCCTTCGCGCCGCCGAGCCCTTCCTCGGCAGGCTGGAAGATGAAATGGACGACGCCGTCGAAGTCCACCGACGCCGCAATATGCCGCGCCGCGCCGAGCAGCATCGCGGTGTGGCCGTCATGGCCGCAGCCGTGGAACTTGCCGGCCGTCACGCTCTGGTGCGGCAGGCCCGTCTCTTCCTGAAAACCCAGCGCATCCATGTCCGCGCGCAGCCCGATCGCGCGGAGCGACGTTCCTCGCCGCAGCGTGCCGACGACCCCGGTGCGGCCGATCCCCGTGGCCACTTCAAGGCCGAGACCGCGCAGATAGTCCGCAACGATGCCTGCGGTCCGATGCTCCTCGTAGGCCAGTTCGGGATGGGCATGGATATCGCGGCGGATCGCCGTCACTTCCGGCAAAAGCAGCGCGATTGCGCCAAGATCTTCGGTGGTGAGCATCGTTGGGGGCGACTCCTTTGCAGCCATGGCTCTCTTGCCTCATCCTAGATCCGCGCCGCGACAGCAGGCTTTCGAGCATGCCCTCCATTGCGGCAGCATCGACCGGCCCTCCGGTAAATTCGGAACATCCTGCCAAGCCGCGCCCGTAGCATTTCCCGCAAGAGGCCTTGGCAAGCAGACCGTTCAGGCTGCACATCCCATCCGGGCCTTTCCGGAGTACGAACGCGACATGCAGCTCAAGCCTTACTGGACCGATACCCGCAAGCCCTTCTCGTCGGCGCGAGAGGGCCGGGTGCCCGAACGCGCCTCGGTCGTCGTGGTCGGCGGCGGCTTCACCGGCCTGTCCGCCGCGCGCACGCTGGCCATGCGCGGCATCGACACCGTCTTGCTTGAAGCGGGAGAAGTGGCCGCTGCGGCTTCGGGACGCAATGGCGGGCATTGCAACAACGGCACCGCCAGCGACCTTGGCGGACTGGCCGCCAAGGTAGGGCTCGCCGAAGCGAAGCGGCTCTACGGCCTCTACGATTCCGCCGTCGATTTCGTCGAGGAGACCGTGCGCGAGGAAGCGATCGACTGCGATTTCGTGCGCAACGGCAAGATCAAGCTGGCCGCCAAGGCCAGCCACGTCGACGGCCTCAAGCGTTCGGGCGAGTTCCTGGCCCGTGAGGTCGAACCCGATCTCGTCTTTCTCGACAAGGCAGCCCTTCAGGACGAGGTGAAGTCCGAGGCTTTCCATGCGGGCATCGTCATGCCGCGCGGCGCGCAGATGCACATGGGGCGCTACGGTGTCGGGCTTGCGGAAGCGGCGGCCCGCCGCGGCGCCGCGATTTTCGAACACGCCCCTGTCACCGGCATCGAGCGCCTGCCGGGCGGCCGCCACCGGGTGACGACGCCCAAGGGCAATGTCGTGGCCGATGCCGTGTTTCTCGCCACCGGCCCTTCGCTGCAAGGCCCGTTCCGCTGGATCCGGCGCCGCACGATCCCGATGGGCAGCTTCATTGTCGCCACCGCGCCGCTGACCGACGAGCAGGTCGCCGCAACCATGACCGGCAGGCGCAACTGCGTGACCACCAAGAACATCGGCAACTACTTCCGCCTCACCGCCGACAACCGCCTGATCTTCGGTGGCCGGGCGCGCTTTGCCCTCTCCGACCCGGCCAGCGACGCGAAGAGCGGCGCGATCCTGCGCCAGACGCTGGACGACGTGTTCCCGGCGCTGGCCGAAGTGCCGATCGACTACACCTGGGGCGGCGTGCTCGACATGACGCCGGACCGTCTGCCCCGCGCGGGCGAACATCAGGGGCTGCACTATGCCGTCGGCCTCAGCGGCCACGGCGCCCAGTTCGCCGGCTTCATCGGCGAGCGCATGGCGCGCGTGATTGCCGGAGAGGCCGATGCGAACCCGCTGGCGGGCAAGGCCTTCGATGCCATTCCGGGGCATCTCGGCCCGCCGTGGTTCCTGCCGTTCGTCGGCGCCTGGTATCGGTTCCTGGACTGGAAAAGCTGACCGCAAAAGACGGGATTCGGTCACGGCATGATCTGCCGCGCACCCGTGAAGATACGGCGGGATGGCCGTTCGATAGCCGGAAAGCCGGTGTCACCCCCCGCCCCTGCTGACGCAATCCTTATCTCACCTGATCCGCAACAAGGAACGCGAAGATGGCCCTGCGCCCGAAATACATTACGTTCGATTGCTACGGCACGCTGATCTACTTCGAGATGGGCCCGGCCGCGCGCCGCGCCTATGCCGACCGCCTGCCCGAACCCGAGCGCATGGATGCCTTCGTGCGCGAATTCTCGTCCTACCGCCTCGACGAAGTGCTCGGCGCGTGGAAGCCCTATCGCGACGTGGTGGAAGGCGCGCTGCGCCGGACCTGCAAGAAGCTCGGCGTCGAATACCGCGATGCCGACACCGCCGCGATCTATGCCGAGATTCCGCACTGGGGCGCCCACCCGGACGTGATCGAGCCGCTCAAGCGCGTGGCCGAGGAATTCCCGCTGGTGATCCTCTCCAATTCGATGATCGACCTCATCCCCCATGCCGTGAAGACCCTGGAAGCCCCCTTCCACGCCGTCTACACCGCCGAGGAGGCCCAGTCCTACAAGCCGCGCATGGAGGGCTTCGAATTCATGTTCGACAGCCTGAACTGCAATCCCGAGGACGTGCTGCACTGCTCGTCCAGCTTCCGCTACGACCTGATGACCGCCTACGACATGGGCGTGACGATGAAGGCCTTCGTCAATCGCGGGCATGAGCCGCTGAACAGCTACTACGAGGTCAACGAGATCCCCGACATCTCCGGCCTGCCGGGTCTGCTGGGTCTGTGAGCGCGGGTATCGCCGCCAAAGCACCGTACATCGATCTTGGCGCCTTCGCAGTCGCCGCCGGTTCTTCCTTCGGGGAGGACTGGCGCGCGGGGCGCGTCAGCGTGCCCGTCCCGCAAGACGGTATGCGGATCGATGCCCTGCTGCTTGCCGAAAGCCACGGCATCGCCACCAGCGACCTCAGCGAGATCGTGCTGGTGCGCGAGGGAACGCTCTCGCTCACGGCCGATGGCGTGACGCTGCGCCTCGACGCGGGCGAGGCTGCCCTCGTACCGGCGGGCACGACCTTCCACTGGCGCGCCACCTCGGCCGTGCGCGCGATCGTCGTCGGTGCCGCGAAGCCCGGAGCGGACGGTGCGCGGCTCACCCGCATCGACTTCGGCGCACCGCACGCCCCCTCGGCGCGTCCCAATCCCGACCTGCTGGTCGGCGACAAGGAACCGGCATGCGCCCAGCACGTGGACTTCCGCAGCGCCGACACGCTGTTCTACGCCGGCACCTGGAGTTCCACACCCTATCACCGCCTGCCGATGACTTACGCGCATTGGGAGGTCATGCTGCTGCTGGAAGGCGAGGTTGCCTTCGGTGATGCCGAGGGTAACGAGACCATGGCCCGCCCGGGCGATCTGGTGGTCATTCCCGCCGGCAGCGCCTGCTCCTGGCGGGGCATCGGTCCTACCCGCAAGCTCTTCGTGATCCTCCGCTTCTGAAACGCCCGCACTGCGGGCCAGATCGATGGGCCGGGTCGCATCCCAGAGCGGCCCGGCCCATTTTTTTACAGCCTTTGCCTCGGCCCAAAGGAAACGGGCCGGATCGCTGGTGCGATCCGGCCCGCTCTGTGCGCCCCGTGTTGGGTTCAGTACTTTTAAAGGTACTTGAGCCACCAGATGTCGCGGCGGCGCTTCTTGAGGTTCGAGAACCAGCGCGTCGGGAAGTAGAGCGGCACGATCAGGCCGACATACCAGACCCAGACCCACGCCAGATTGTCGACGCCGAAGAACTTGCCCTTGTTCGCCCCCCAGATGGCGAAGGCGATCAGGTAGAGCGCTTTCAGCACGTAGAGGTGCAGCATGTAGAAGAACATCGGCGCCCCGCCCAGCACCGAGAGCCACTGCGACACGCGCCCGCCGTCGATCTTCTCGAAGGCCGAGAGCAGGATCATCCCGAGCCCGCAGTTTAACAGCAGGTAGAGCAGCGAAGGCGGATACTTGGTGAGCGCCATGAAGCTCATGAACGTGCGCAGGCCATCGCCTTCCACCACGAAGCGCGGTGCATCGCCGTAGACATTGAGCGTGCGCAGGGCGACGAAGGCCGCCAGCATGGCAAGGCCGGTCATCGTCATGCGCTTCTGGCGCACTTCGGCCGCAAGATCGCCGGCAAACCATGGGCCCATGCAATAGCCGAGCGAGATCAGGCCGATCCATGGCAGCACCGGATACGTCGTCTTGAACGTGATCCCGGCGAAGTCCCAGGCCTGGCGCTCGTGCAGCATCGCCCAGGGCGCGAACAGCGGGCTGTCCGGGGCAACATGCACGCCGTCGAGCAGGTTGTGCCCGCACACGATGGCAAGGCCGATCGCGAAGATCGCCTTCCTCGGCAGGTGCAGCAGCCCGGCGAGCGCGATCATCGCGACGCCGATGGTCCAGATCACCTGGAACCAGATCGTCTCGGGCGGGTATTTGGCGGTCCAGGCGAAGTTCACGAACGTGAGTTCGAGGAACATCAGGAACAGCCCGCGCTCGACCAGGAAGCGCGAGACTTCGCCCTTCGTGTGCGTACGTCCGTAAAGGAAAGCCGACAATCCGGTGAGCCCGACAAAGACCGGCGCACAGATCGTGCTGAGATAGCGGGTGAAGAACAAGGCCGGCATGACCGTGCGGGCATCGACGGGATCGGAAACCTGCAAGTGCAGGAACCAGGTCTCGCGCACGTGGTCGAGCAGCATGATGACCATCACGAAGCCGCGCAGGGCATCGATGCTGGTCAGGCGCCGGGCGGCGGCCTTCACGGGTGTAGCGGCAGAGCCGAACGGCTCAGAGCGGGCAATGGTGGCCATGATCGCGAACCTCCTTTTCAGGCATTGGACAGGAGACTCGGTCCGTTCCGCACCCGTTTTTACCTCGCGCGGAGGATTTTCTGACAATTTGCGGGAGCCTAATGGAACAAAGTGCCGCGGGTGCCAATGGGGCAGTTCCGCCTCCCGCACTGCCTCGGGCCGCTTTCCCGGATCGTTCCCAGATCGTTCGAGGAACATGCGCGCGCGCCGCGCGCAAGGGCCGGAACCGGCGCGGCAGACTGTGCCGCAAACGCATGCCAAATTTCCCGATCTGCGCATTTGGCACCCCACAATCGAAGGCACCTTTCGATCGAAGCATGATGCTGTAGACCATCAAGCCGGCGTCCTGCCTGCTTCTGCAAAACGGCACGAGAGAGACGATCACGCCCATGGCCATTTCCCGCTCCAGTTCCGCCCGATACAGCCCCTGCGGCCGCCGGACGGGCATGCCGGAAGCGCGCCGATGAGCGGCGGTGGATTCTCCCGCCGGACGGCACTGGCCGGCGGCCTTGCCGGAGCCGGTCTCCTCGCGTTCGGCCGGGCGCAGGATGTGCTGGCGGTGCCCCGGCGCGGCGGCTCGATCCGCGTCGCCACCCAGTCCAGTTCGACGGCGGACACGCTCGACCCGGCCAAGGCCTCGGTCTCGACCGACTATGTGCGGATCGGCATGGTCTACGAAGGGCTGACCACGCCCGACGCCAATTTGCGGCCCGTTCCGGCGCTTGCCGAAAGCCTCGAAAGCCGCGACCGGCAGACCTGGATCGTCAAGCTGCGACGCGGCGTGACGTTCCATGACGGCGGGGATTTCACCGCCGACGACGTGGTCTTCTCGCTGCTGCGCCACAAGGACCCGGCCACCGCCTCCAAGCTGGCAGGCATCGCGGCGGAATTCGCCTCGGTCCGCGCCAGCGGCCGCCACGAAGTGACGATCCGCCTCGCCGCACCCAATGCCGACTTGCCGGCGATCCTCTCGCAGCCGCAATTCGCCATCGTCCGCAAGGGCGACATCCATCCGCGCGGCAACGGCACCGGTCCATTCCGCGTCCGCCACTTCCAGCCCGGCGTGCGCACCGTGGGCGAGCGCTTTGCCGACTACTGGATGCCCGGCCGCCCCTATCTCGACCGGATCGAGCTGATCGCAATCCCCGACGAAGTCAGCCGCGTCAACGCGCTGCTCGCCGGGGACTGCCAGATGATCAACGCGGTCAATCCCCGCTCGATCCGCCGCATCGAGGCGAGCGGCAGCCACCGGGTGATGGCGACGCCCTCCGGCCTCTATACCGACCTCATCATGCGCGCCGATGCCGCGCCCACCGGCAATCCGCACTTCGTGGAAGCGATCAAGCACCTGATCGACCGCCCGCTCGTCAAGCGCGCGCTGTTCCGGGGCCATGCGACCATCGGCAACGATCAGCCGATCCCCCCTTTCCACCCCTATTACAACCCGAACATCCCGCAAACCACGCTCGATCTCGACCGGGCCCGCTGGCACATCGCCAAGGCCGGGCTCAAGGGCGTGCGTGTGCCGCTCTACTGCTCGCCCGCGGCCGAGGGGTCGGTCGACATGGCCTCGATCATCCAGGAATTCGGTGCGCAGGCGGGGCTGGAACTGGCGGTCAACCGGGTGCCGGCAGACGGCTACTGGTCCACCCACTGGATGCGCCACCCGATGACTTTCGGCAACGTCAACCCGCGCCCCACCGCCGACCTGCTGTTCAGCCAGTTCTACAAGTCCAACGGCGACTGGAACGAAACCGGCTGGAAGAACGAACGCTTCGACCGGCTGCTGGCCGACGCCCGCTCGCAGCCGGATGAGGCCTTGCGCAAGGAAATCTACGGCGAGATGCAAAGGATCGTCCACGACAAGGCGGGGACCGCGATTCCCGTGTTCATCAGCCTGATCGACGGCTACGACAAGCGTATCAAAGGCTTGCACCCGATCCCGCTGGGCGCCTTCATGGGTTACCGCTTCTCGCAGCACGTGTGGCTGGACGCCTGATGGCCGGCGCTTTCCCCCAATTCGCCCGAAAGGCGCCGCGCGGCGCCAGTGTGATCCTGCACCTCGTCGGCCGCCGCGCCGCTTCGGCGCTGCTGACCCTGCTGCTGGTCTCCATCGTGGTCTTCACCATCAGCGGTCTGCTCCCCGGCGACGCCGCGCAGGAGACCCTGGGGCAGAGCGCGACGCCCGCCCAGGTCGCCGCGCTCCGCCACGAGATGGGCCTCGATCGTCCGGGCCCGGTCCGCTACGTCCAGTGGCTCGGCGGCATACTGCGCGCCGATCCCGGCCAGTCGCTGGTCGCCAACATGCCGGTGCGCGACATCATCGCCGAACGACTGCCCAATTCGTTGATGCTGGCAGGCTTCACCGCCGTGATCGCGGTGCCTCTGGCGCTGGCCATGGGCATCGCCGCCGCCGTCCATCGCGGCGGCAAGGTGGACCGCGTGCTTTCGCTTGCCACCCTGTCGATGGTGGCGGTGCCGGAATTCCTCGTCGCCACGCTCGGCGTGCTGGTGTTTTCGGTGAAGCTGCTCTGGCTGCCGTCGATCGCGCTCGTCTCCTCGGAGGCGAGCCTTGGCGACACCATTCGCTCCTGCGCCTTGCCGGTGATGACGCTGACGTTCGTGGTCGTCGCCCAAATGGCGCGCATGACCCGCGCGGCGATGATCGCCCAGCTCGACGCCGGTTATGTCGAGATGGCGGAACTGAAAGGCGTGCCGTTCGGGCGCATCGTGCTCTGGCACGTGATGCCCAACGCCATCGGCCCGATCGTCAATGCCGCCGCGCTTTCGCTGTCCTACCTCCTGGGCGGAGCGATCATCGTCGAGACCATCTTCAATTTTCCCGGCCTTGCCAGCCTCATGGTCAATGCCGTGACCAGCCGCGACATGCCGCTGCTGCAAAGCTGCGCGATGATCTTCTGCGCCGCCTACCTGCTGCTGGTGCTCATCGCCGACGTCGTCGCCATTCTCAGCAATCCGAGGCAGCGCGCCTGATGACACTTTTCCTCTCCTTCGCAAGGTCACTGCCGCTTCCCGGGCGCATCGGACTGTTCCTGGTCTGCTTCTGGCTCCTCGCCGCGCTGGCCGGACCGCTGCTCGCCCCCTATGCCGTGGGCGCCTTCGTGGACTACGACGTGTTCTCGCCGATGTCTGGCAAGTTCTGGCTCGGCAGCGACTACCTTGGCCGCGACGTGCTCAGCCGCCTGCTCTGGGGCGCGCGATACACCGTGTTCCTCGGCCTCGGCGCGGCGCTGCTGGCGAGCGTGACCGGAACCTCGCTGGCCCTTGTCGCCGCCGTCCACAAGGGCTGGGTGGACGAAGTCGTCTCGCGCACGATGGACACGCTGATCTCGATCCCCTCCAAGGTCTTCGCGCTGGTCATGGTGGCGGCATTCGGCTCCTCGCTCTGGCTGCTGCTGCTCATCGCGGCGGTGACGTATGTGCCCGGCAACTTCCGCATCGCGCGGGCCATCGCCCTCGACCTTGCGGCGATGGACTACGTTACGTTCGCCCGCGCCCAGGGCGAAACCCCTATCCGCATCGCGCTGGGCGAGATCCTGCCCAACATGCTGCACCCGCTGCTGGCCGACCTTGGCCTGCGCTTCGTGTTCATCGTGCTGCTGCTTTCGGGGCTGAGTTTCCTCGGCCTTGGCGTGCAGCCGCCCCATGCCGATCTCGGCTCGCTGGTGCGCGAGAACATCTCTGGCATCACCGAGGGCGCCCCGGCGATCATCGCGCCTGCGCTTGCCATCGCCACGCTCACCGTCGGCGCCAACCTGCTGATCCACGCGCTCAAGAAGGGGAAGACGGCGTGACCCTGGCCGCACCAGAAACCCACCAGAACGTCACCAGGCGGGGGCAGATCACCGTCTCGGGCCTGCGCATCGTCGTCGGCCCGCCGGATGCCGAGCGCGCCATCGTCGAGGATGTCAGTTTCGCGATCGAACCCGGCCGGACGCTGGCGCTGATCGGCGAATCCGGTTCGGGCAAATCGACCATCGCGCTTTCGCTCGCCGGATACGCCCGCCCCGGCGCCCGCATCGCCGGCGGCACCATCGAGGTCGGCGGCGAGCGTGTCGACCTGATGGACGGCAAGGCGCTGCGGGGCCTTCGCGGACGCCGCGTCGCCTATGTGGCGCAGAGCGCGGCGGCGGCGTTCAACCCCTCGCGCACGATCATGGCGCAAGTGATCGAGCCGCTGCTCGTCCACCGCCTCGCCAGCCGCAAGGAGGCCATGGCACGGGCGCGGCGCATCTTCGCCTCGCTGTCCCTGCCCGATCCCGAGAACATCGGCGAGCGCTATCCCCACCAGCTTTCCGGCGGCCAGCTCCAGCGGCTGATGGCGGCGATGGCGCTCATCACCGGGCCCGAACTGCTGATCTTCGACGAGCCGACCACCGCGCTCGACGTGACCACCCAGGTCGAAGTGCTCAAAGCCTTCAAGGCCGCCATTGCGGAGAGCGGCGCCACCGCCGTCTATGTCTGCCACGACCTGCCGGTCGTCGCGCAGATGGCCGACGAAGTGCTGGTGCTCCAGAACGGGCGCACCAAAGAGGCCGGATCGCTCGGCACGGTGTTCGGCACCCCCGCCGATCCCTATACCCGCGCCCTGCTCGCCGCCGCCGACCATGGCGGCCTCACCCGCCTGCCCCGGCCCGAGCAGGAATGCGTGCCTCTGCTCAGGATCGACGGTCTTTCCGCCGGCTACGGCAAGATCCGCGATGGCCGTCCCGAAGTGCCGATCCTCGAAGACGTCTCGCTGCTCTGCGGCCGCGGCGAGGCGGTGGGCGTGATCGGCGAATCCGGTTCGGGCAAGTCCACGCTTGCCAAAGTCGTCGCCGGGCTCGTGCCCCTTGCGGACGGCGAAGTGCTGCTGGACGGCACTCCGCTTCCCGCAGACCTTGGCGGGCGCAGCCGCGAGCAGTTCCGCAAGGTGCAACTGGTGTTCCAGCATGCCGAGACCGCGCTCAATCCGGTCAAGACCGTGGGCGAACTGCTGGCCCGTCCACTGGCGCTCCATCACGGCATTCGCGGCGCCGCCGCGCAAAAACGCGTGGCCGAGCTGCTCGACCTGATCCAGCTTCCCGCCGCCACCGCCGCGCGCAACATCCGCGCGCTTTCGGGCGGGCAGAAGCAGCGCGTCAACCTTGCCCGCGCGCTTGCGGCCGAGCCGGAGCTGCTGATCTGCGACGAAGTGACTTCCGCGCTCGACACCATCGTCGGGCAGGCGATCCTCGAACTGATCGACAGCCTGCGCCGGGATCTTGGCATCGCGGTCATGTTCATCAGCCACGACATCTCCACCGTGCGCACGTTCTGCGACCGGATCATGGTACTCTACGGCGGCCGCGCGGTGGAAAGCGCGACCTGTGCCGCTTTCGCACGCGGGCCGCACCATCCCTATACCCGGCTGCTGCTGGAATCGGTGCCGCAGATGGACCCCGCCTGGCTGGCATCGAGCGCCGCCCGCGCCGCCGGGACCGGCCTTCCGCTTAACCGCGAGATCTGCCGGTTCGAACCGCGCTGCGTCTCGGCCATTCGCGGGCGCTGCAATTGCGAGGCTCCGCCGCTCCGGCAGAGTCAGGGCCACGGCCAGAACCATACCTGGCTCTGCCACCACCCGGTGGAAGCGCTCGGCGCGGAATAAAATACCGTCTGGGCTGCGAGAGCGGCACCCGATGCCAAACACTGGGGCCTAAAAACCCGTTTGGAAATCCGCCGAAGGCGGATTTGGCGGCACCGGCCCTCTCCCCCACCCGACCTCCCACGAAGTGTACCCTGTTGGGAGGTCGGGTGGGGGAGAGGGCCGGTGCCGCTAACAAAAATGCCCATATGGGCATTTTTGCAAAGTTTGAGGCAAGATCAGAAGGCCGGCCACGGCCCCTAAACTCAAAGGGAACAGCAATGGCGACTGTGCAAGATACGATTCTGATCCGTGAAATGACCCCTGACGACATCAACGGGGCCGTCGAACTTTCCTATGAGCAGGAATGGCCGCACCGGCAGGAGGACTGGGAAGCCTACCTTTCGCTCGGCGAAGGCGTGGTGGCCGAATGCGAGGGCCGCATCGTCGGCACGACGATGGCCTGGCGCTATGCGCCGACTTACGCGACGCTGGGCATGGTGATCGTCGCCAACGCCTTTCAGGGCAAGGGGCTTGGCCGCCAGCTGATGGAGGCCATGCTGGGACGGCTCGAAGGCTGCTCGGTCCTGCTCAACGCCACCGAAGCGGGCATGCCGCTCTATGCCAAGCTCGGCTTCGAGAAGATCGGCACGATCCACCAGCATCAGGGCACCGCGCCGATGGTGCCGCTGGCCCAGCTTCGCCCCGGCGAGCGTGTTCGCCCGCTCGGCAGTGCGGACAGCGAACTCGCCGACCTTTACGACCGCGCCTGCGGCATGGGCCGGGGCAAGCTGTTCGAAAGCCTTGGCCGCACCGGCAGCGCCGTGGTGCTGGCGCAGGACCATGTACCCGTGGGCTTTGCCAACATGCGCCGCTTCGGACGCGGCTGGTCGGTCGGCCCGGTTGTCGCCCCCGACCTGATCGGCGCCAAGGCGCTCGCCAGCCACTGGATCGGCGCTTACGCAGGCTCGTTCTGCCGCCTCGACGTACCCGCCCTGGGCGGGTTCTCCGAATGGCTGACCGAACTGGGACTGCCCAAGGTCGGCGAGGTCCACACGATGGTGCGCGGCACCGCCCCGGTGGTGGACGATCATTGCCGCCTGTTCGGCCTCGTCTCACAGGCGCTCGGCTGATGGCGACGCTCACTCCCCTGCTCCGCCTCGATGATCCCTCGCTGCTGCGCGAAGCCGCCCTCGTCGGCGGCGAATGGCTCGCCGGTGATGCGATGGCCGTGATCGATCCCGCCAGCGGCGAGACCATCGGCGCCGTGCCCGATTGCACGGCCGCCGAGACCCAGGCCGCCATCGCCGCCGCCGAGGCCGCATGGCCCGCCTGGCGCGCCCGCACCGCGCATGACCGCGCGAAGCTGCTCGAAGCCTGGCACGCCCTGGTCCTTGCCCATGCCGAGGATCTGGCGCGGATCATGACCGCCGAACAGGGCAAGCCGCTGGCCGAAGCGCGCGGCGAGATTGCCTATGCCGCCAGCTTCATCAAGTGGTTCGCCGAGGAAGGCCGCCGCGTCGGCGCACGCAATGTCGCCAGCCCGGAAACCAGCCGCCGCGTGCTGGTCTTCGTGGAACCCGTCGGCGTCAGCGCCGCGATCACGCCGTGGAACTTCCCCGCCGCGATGATCACCCGCAAGTGCGCGCCGGCCCTTGCGGCGGGCTGCCCGGTGGTCATCAAGCCGTCCGACCTCACCCCCTTCACCGCACTGGCGCTGGCGGACCTCGCCCTGCGCGCAGGCATTCCCGCGGGCGTCGTCAATGTCGTCACCGGCCGCCCCGAGGCGATCGGCAAGGCCATCTGCGCCAGCCCCGCGGTGCGCAAGCTCTCCTTCACCGGCTCCACCCGCGTGGGCTCGCTGCTGATGAGCCAGTGCGCGGGCACGGTGAAGCGCCTCAGCTTCGAACTGGGCGGCAACGCGCCGCTGATCGTGTTCGAGGACGCCGATCTCGACCTTGCCGTGCGGGCGACGATGGCCAGCAAGTTCCGCAATGCCGGGCAGACCTGCGTCTGCGCCAACCGCGTGCTGGTCCACGACGCCGTCTATGACGAATTCGCCCGGAGACTGAGCGAGGCGGTCTCCGCACTCCATGTCGCACCCGGCTTCGACCCCGCATCGACCGTCGGCCCGCTGATCAACGCCGCTGCCGTGACCAAGGTCGAGCGCCATCTCGACGATGCCCTGTCGCGCGGCGGCAAGGTGATCGCGCGGGGTTCGGGCCGCGAGGACGGCAATTTCGTGCGCCCGGTGGTCTTGACCGAGGCCGAGACCGGCATGGCGCTCGCCACCGAGGAAACCTTCGGGCCGATCGCCCCGCTGTTCCGCTTCGCCGCCGAGGACGAGGCGCTGCGCATGGCCAACGACACGCCCTACGGCCTTGCCAGCTACTTCTTCACCCGCGACCTCGCCCGTGCCTTCCGCGTGGCCGAGGGGCTGGAGGCGGGGATGATCGCGCTCAACACCGGCTCGATCGCCATGGAAATGGCCCCGTTCGGCGGCATCAAGCAGTCGGGCCTCGGCCGCGAAGGCGGTCAGGTGGGCATCGAGGAATATCTCGAGACCAAGGCCTTCCACATCGGCGGCCTCGAAGGCTGACCGAAAGCAATTCCTGATACGAAAGGTTCTCCCGTGAACGCCAGCCGCCGCTATTCGATTGCCGTCATCCCCGGAGACGGCATCGGCAAGGAAGTCATGCCCGAAGGCGTGCGCGTGCTGGAAGCGGCCGCGCGCCGTTTCGGCTTTGCGCTCGACCTGCAGTGGCACGACTTTGCCTCCTGCGACTATTACCTCAAGCACGGCGAGATGATGCCGCAGGACTGGAAGGCGCGGATCGGCAAGGTCGATGCGCTGTTCTTCGGCGCGGTGGGCTGGCCCGATACGGTGCCGGACCATGTCTCGCTCTGGGGATCGCTGCTGCAATTCCGCCGCGAGTACGACCAGTACGTCAACTTGCGCCCGGTGCGCCTGATGCCCGGCGTGCCCTGCCCGCTGGCGGGCCGCAAGCCCGGTGACATCGACTTCTGGGTCGTGCGCGAGAACACCGAGGGCGAATACAGCGCGGTCGGCGGCCACATGTTCCCCGGCACCGAGCGCGAGATCGTGATGCAGGAGACGGTCATGACCCGCTTCGGCGTCGACCGCGTGCTGCGCTATGCCTTCGATCTTGCCAGCAAGCGCGAACGCGGCCACCTGACCAGCGCCACCAAGTCCAACGGCATCGCCATCACCATGCCGTTCTGGGACCAGCGCGTGGAAGCCATCGCCGCCGAATTTCCCGGCGTCACCCACGACAAGTACCATATCGACATCCTGACCGCGCAGTTCGTGCTGAACCCGCAGCGTTTCGACGTGGTGGTCGCCTCCAACCTCTTCGGCGACATTCTCAGCGACCTTGGCCCGGCCTGCACCGGCACCATCGGCGTCGCCCCGTCGGGCAACATAAATCCCGATGGCACCCACCCCTCGCTGTTCGAGCCGGTCCACGGCTCCGCGCCCGACATCGCGGGCAAGGGCATCGCCAATCCGGTCGGCCAGATCTGGTCGGCGGCGATGATGCTGGAGCACCTTGGCGAAGCAGAAGCTGCCGCCGCGATCATGGCCGCCATCGAGGCCGTGCTGTCCACCCCGGCAGGCCGCACGGGAGACCTCGGCGGCAGCGCCAATACGCGCGATTGCGGCAAGGCAATCGCCGAATCCATCTGACTTTTGCAGTGCGGCATTAAATGCCGCACTGCCCCCTCCAAATGGTGCGCAGAACGCCGCAAGACCCCGGTTTCAGCGCAACAGACCGATCCTGCGGCATAATCTGTGCCCATGACTGAAGCGCACGATCCCCGGTTCGCCCGATCCCACAACCAGGCCCTGCTGGAGCTAGACCGCCGGCACCTGATCCACCCGGTCACCTCATTCCGAGGGCACGAGCGCCACGGCGCCCGCATCCTCGAATCCGGCGAGGGCATGTGGCTCACCGACATCGACGGCCGCCGCGTGATCGATGCCTTCGCGGGGCTGTGGTGCGTGAACGTCGGCTACGGGCAGGAAAGCATCGTCGAAGTCGCCGCCGAGCAGATGCGCCGCCTGCCCTATGCCACCGGCTACTTCCACTTCGGAAGCGAGCCGGCGATCCGCCTGGCGCACGAACTGACCCAGCTTGCCCCCGAGGGCCTTGGCCATGTCTTCTTCACGCTGGGCGGATCGGACGCCGTCGACAGCGCGGTCCGCTATATCGTCCATTACTTCAACGCCATCGGCAAACCGGAAAAGAAGCAGTTCATCGCGCTCGACTGGGGCTATCACGGCTCCAGCTCGACCGGCGCGGGCCTGACCGCGCTCGCCAACTTCCATCGCGGCTTCGACCTGCCGCGCCCCTGGCAGCACCACATCGCCTCGCCCTATCCCTACCGCCACCCCGAAGGCCATGACGATGCCGCCGTGATCGCCTCCAGCGTCGCGGCGCTGAAAGCCAAGGTGGAAGAGATCGGCGCCGACAAGGTCGCCGCCTTCTGCTGCGAACCGATCCAGGGTTCCGGCGGCGTGATCGTGCCGCCCAAGGGCTGGCTGAAGGCGCTGCGCACGGCCTGCGACGAACTCGGCATCCTGATGCTGGTGGACGAGGTCATCACCGGCTTCGGCCGCACCGGGCCGATGTTCGCCTGCGAGGCCGAAGGCGTGACCCCCGATTTCATGACGCTCGCCAAGGGCCTCACCTCCGGCTACGCGCCGATGGGCGCGGTGATGATGGCGAACCACGTCTACGACGCGATTGCCGATGCCGCCCCCGAGGCGCTGCCGATCGGGCACGGTTTCACCTACTCCGGCCACCCGGTCAGCGCCGCCATCGCCCTGGAAGTGCTCAGGCTCTATCAGGAAGGCGGCCTGCTCTCGAACGGCGAGCGGGTGGGCATTCGTTTCGCGCAGCACCTCGAACGGCTGCGGGCTCATCCCTTGGTTGGAGACACGCGCGGGCGCGGCCTGCTCGGCGCGATCGAACTGGTCAGCAACAAGGGCACGAAAGCGGGCTTTTCGGCCGACCTCGACGTGGGCGGCCGGCTTTCCGCGCTCACCTGGGAGAAGGGCGTGATCGTGCGCTGCTTCGGAAATGCGGTGATAGGTTTCGCGCCGGCCCTGTGCTGCAACGACAGCGAGATGGACATGATCTTCGAACGCGTGGAAGGTGCTCTGGACGCGCTGCTAGAGATGCCGGACATCCGCAGCGCGCTGAGAAGCTGAGACCGGGTTGCGATAAGGAAAAACACATGGCGATAGGCCCCAAACTTGACCGGATCGACCTCAAGATCCTAGCCAAACTGCAGGAAGCGGGGCGCATCACCAACGTCGAGCTGTCGGACGCGGTCGGCCTGTCCCCCAGCCCTTGCCTCACCCGGGTCAAGCGGCTGGAGACGGCGGGCTACATCACCGGCTACGGCGCCCACATCAATCTCAACAAGCTGGGCGAATTCCTGACGGTGTTCACCGAAGTGACCCTTGGCGAGCACCGCCGGGGAGACTTCTCCCGCTTCGAGACGCGCATCGCCAAGATCGACGAGATCGTCGAATGCCACCTCGTCAGCGGCGGCTACGATTATCTGCTGAAGTTCGTCGCCCGCGGCGTGACCCATTACCAGTCGCTGATCGAGGAAATGCTCGAAAACGACTACGGGATCGAGAAGTACTTCAGCTACATCGTCATCAAGTCCCCCTTCATCAAGCACCACTTCCCGATCCAGAACCTGTTCGGGGAATGATCCTGCGCGGCGGGCGCTGCCGAAGCGCCCGCCGCGTTCGGAGACGGGTTGAAAGATCCCCGAACCGGCACTTGCGTCGGTGCCGCGCGGGCTTGACGAGCCTGCGATGAGTCAAGCTCAACGCAGGTTGGTATCAGAAGTTGAAACCGAACCCGAAGACCAGCCGCGTCTGCCGGCCGGAATCGCCGCCCGCCCGCGCAATCCGGCGCGTGCCGCCGACCAGGCGCTGGTGGATCGCGCCGAGATAGAGCGTCGCTGCCCGGCCCAACTGCCTTCTCAGGCGCGCTGCCACCTCGATCTGGGTGACGCCTGCCGCGGTATCCTCCCGGGCGATGTCCTGCGCCGACCACGCCAGCGCCGCCCGCGGCTCGAGATAGAGGCGGGACGAGAGGTTCGCCGTGGCAACCACTTGCGCCGCGCCGGTGACGTCGCCGCGCTGCGAGACCCAGGCATAGTGTTCCGCGCTCAGCCAGCTTGCGAACGTATGCTCGACCCCGAAGCTCATATGGCTGAGATCGCTGCCGGCGCGAAATTCATGCCGCACGCCGACCAGCAGGTTCGTCGCCGAGGTCACGCTGTTCGAATAGAGCAGTTGTCCGCCCACTTCGTCGAGATCGACGTCGGCCACCGCACCGCCTTCCAGCTTGAACACCGCGCGCTGCCTGGCATCGCCGAAATTGGTGGTGGTGTCGAAGACGATCTCGTCATCGCCTCGCCCGACCCGGGCCTCGAACAGATCGACTTGTCCGGTCACCTGACTTTGCGCCTGCGCCGGTGCAGGCCACCCGAGCAGCAGCGGCAAAAGGGCAGGAAGGCAGGCATTGCGCATGCCCGCACGCTAGCGGCGGCGGCGCGGGAAATGCTGCGCTTTTGGCCGCCTTCGCCCCCTGTCGATGCCGAAGGACGGCCCTCATCCGGCAGGCCGTCGCGAACCGGCGCCGCGCACGGCAGAGCGCCTGCCGAGAACGACATAGGCCCGCCTCCTGCTTGGAGGCGGGCCTATGCCGGACGTAGGAAGATCAGAGCTTGGCCTGAACACCCACGAACATGCGCTGGCCGGGGTAGTACAGCTCCACCGGCATGTCCTTGTTGATGAAGGTCTTCGAATATTCCTTGGTGATGTTCTGCATCTCGAAGAACACGTCGAAGTGGTACTTCGGGAAGCGTAGGGTAATCTTGCCGTCGAGGTAACCTTCGCCCTTGCGATAGATCGGGTTGTTGCCGTTGTTGGAATCCGATGCGTTATCCAGCCACTTCGAGCGGTAGTTGTAGCTGAGGCGGAAGTTCAGCCAGTCCTTGTCGTAGAAGAAGCTGGCGTTGTAGGTGTACTTCGAAAGGCCGGGATACTGCTTCAGTTCCGCACCGGTCGCGGCGTTGGTCAGGTTGGTGCGGATGGCGCGGGCATAGGTGAAGTTGCCGCTTGCACCAAAACCGTCGAACGGCTTGGGAAGGAAGGTGAAGACCGTCTGCGCGCTCCCCTCGATACCGTCCAGCAGTGCACCGTAACCGTTGACCGGCTGACGGACGGTATAGGTGATGCCGTCGTGGAAAAGGTCCACGCCGCTGCGCGTCACGTTGCGGATGACGTAGCTCGATTCGTACTTCTTGTAGTAGCCCAGGCTCAGCATCGTATCCGGGTTGGGATACCAGGCCAGATTCACTTCCCACTGGTCGGCACGGTAGGGCTTGAGATCGGGGTTGCCTGCGGTGCAGGTGTCGTCGGCAGTGGCGATGGTCTGGTCATCGAGGCAGTTGATGTTGGGAACCAGATCGACCGGCAGCGGCCGCGCGAGATTCTTCGCATAGTTGGCGCGCAGGAACAGGTTGCGCTGGAGTTCGAGGTTGGCGTTGAACGCGGGAAGGATGTCGGTGTAGCTGTTCGAAAGCTGCGCCACCTGCGCGGCAAGCACCACGGTTTCGGTGCCGCCGGTGGCGGTCGTGCGGGTGACGCGGCTGACGTTGGTGCCGACCCCGGTATCCTTGGTATGGGTCCAGCGGATGCCGCCGTTGCCGGTCAGGTGCATGCCCAGGAACTCGGTGTCGATGTCGAGCATCGCGTAGCCCGCCAGCACCGTCTCGTTGATCTTGGCGCTGGGGACCTGCGGATAGCCGTCGGCAAAACGCACCAGATCGTGATCGAAGCCGGACAGGTCATAGATCTGCGAGAGAACTTCGGAATCGAAGTTGGGGTAGGCCAGACGGCTCGGAATGCCCGAAGGCGCCCCCTTGAGCCCGGTGTAAAGCGGCGCGCCGCCGGTAACCCCGCCCAGCGACGAGATCAGCGAGGCATACTGCGCGGGCGTGATGTAATAAGTGTTGCCATTGCGCGGAACGGTGGGATTGGCCTGGATCTGCGTCGTGTAGGAGACGTTCGCGCTGGACTGGTACTTCATCGTCGTGGGATCGAGCAGGATCGAACCGCCGCCCGCGTAGTTCAGGAACTTCTGACGGCGCGCCTGGGCACCGAACTCGATCTTGCTGACGATCGGGTGGTCGATTTCCCAGTCCGCGTCGAACTTCAACTGATCTTCGGTATTGTTATACTCGGCAGGACGGTATTGCACGGTCGGACCATAGATCGGCAGGACCTGGCCATTCGCACCGGTGCGGGTGGCATCGGCATAGACGTTGGGATCGGCCGGATCGAAGTTCGACGGGAACTGGAAGACCGGGATGCCCTGCGAATTGTTGCGGTCGATCACGATACCCGAGACGCTGGTGCCCAGCGAGATCAGGTTGGTCTGCGAATCCGTATGCGCCTTGGCATGCGATCCCATGAAGTCGATCTGCAGGCGGTCCAGCTCCCAGCGTAATCCGCCGGAGAAGTACTTGGATTCCTGATCGTAGCTGAAGTCGCGCCGCTGCACGCCGACGATGTTGGCGGCGCCGTTCCAGTTGGGCGTGGTGGCCGAACCGATGTTGACGGCGTTGAGCGCCGTGGTCAGGCTGGTGACGACATGGTTCTCGTTGACCGTCGACGTGCCCAGCGTGACGCGCGGACGCGAGGTGCCGCCGCCCGCTCCGGCCGCCAGCGCCGGATCGAGGTTGAAGCGCTGGATCGCGGTGAGATCGACCGAATAGTTGACGTCCTGAAGCCGCTGGTTGCGCTTGTTCACCTGCGCGCTGGCATAAGCGCGCAAGTTCGGCGCCACCTGGTATTGCAAGGTGAGATCGCCCGAGAAACGCTTGTCGTCGCGCACGAGGCTGCGATAGCGCGGCACGCGCGGCGCCCAGTCGAAGAACTGGGTCTCGCAGGCCAGGCGATTGGCGGTGGCCTTCGCCACGCTCGCCCCGCTGACGCCCGCACAGCTTTCGTACGTGTTGTAGTTCGCATAGAGCGGGTCGGCGACGGTCTTTTCGGTCGAATGGTCGAAATCGGCCAGGCGCGCCCAGTTGGTATTGCTGATGTAGTCCTGACGGGTGTTCACGTCGCTGTAAGTGCCGGTGAACATGACGCCGAGGCCGTCGATCAGGAACTTCGGCGTGCCCGCAAAGAACGAGACGCGCGGGCGCCAGGTCTCGGTGGTGTCGAGATGCTGGCCGGACAGGGTCGCCGACAGCAGCGGCTTCATCAGGTCCAGCGGCTTGCGGGTCTGGACTCGCACGGTGCCGCCGATGCCGCCCTCGGTCAGATCGACCGCATAGCCCTTGTAGACGTCGATGGACTTGACCAGTTCGCTCGCCAGTTCGCGGAAGTCGCCGGCACGCTCGCCCAGCGCGCTGACCTGGCTGACGCCGTTGATTTCCACGCGATTGAGGTCGGGTTCGACGCCGCGGATGGAGACCTTGACGCCTTCACCGAAGTCGCGGCTGAGCTGTACGCCGGTGATGCGTGCCAGTGAATCGCCGATGTTCTTGTCGGGGAAGCTGGCGATGTCGTCGGCGACGATGGAGTCGACGATCGTCGAGGCGTCCTTCTTGCGGTTGATCGCCGATTGCAACGAGGCGCGGGTACCGACCACGACGATGTCGTTGGCCGTGGTGATGGCGCGTTCGACGGTCCTGCGGTCGGGCGCACCGGCGGTGTCGTCCGCAGCCTGGCTTCCGGCGGCCGGATCTGCCTCATTAGTCTGAGCAATGGCGGGCATCGAGACGATCATCGCAGCGGCAAGTGCCAGGCCCGAGGCACTGCGCCGGACATGCGACGATAACCGCTTTACTTGAAAATCAGGCGCAATTTCAGTGCTATGCGAAAGCATCACCTTTCCCCTCTTTCCCCTGACGATCCTGGTTTGTCCGGTTTTCCGGTGACTGACCGAATCAGTTTCTACACGGAGACTTATTAAACCGATATGTGGGATGCAATGCTATTATTTGGACCAAAGCTGTTAAAATTCGGGAGCATGTTCCACATGGCGCCCAAAAGGCCGCGGATTTGCCTCAACCCTCGAGGGTGCCGTTTATGAGTTTACGGCCTAGCGCAGTGCCGAGATGGCGTGGATCGGCAGCAGCGCCGCCCCCAAGGTGACCGGAGAACCGCGCAGGCTCGAGACACGTACCGGCGGTTCGCGTCCGTCCACGGTCGTCACCAGCGATGCGCCGCGCAGACGCGTCGCCAGCCCGGCCAGCACGTCCGGCGGCACCGCACCGGCGAGCACGATCGCGCCGGGATCGAGCCAGGCAAAGGCAGTATTGACCACGATCTCCAACTGGTGGGCGGCGCGGTCCATCCAGGCCTCGATCACCGGGCGCTGGGCATCCGACGCCACGTCGATCTCGCTGACCGAGGTAATCGCACACCCGGCGGTGCGCAGCGCGGAAAGCAAGTCGAGCGGGCTCGGCCGGGGCCGGTCGCCCGGGAACAGGCAGCCGATTTCCCCGGCAACCCCGAACTGGCCGCGCACCAGCCTTCCGTCCGCGACGACGCCCGCGCCGATCCCGTAGCCGAGCAGCAGCACGACCACGGTCGCATACTCGCGCAGCAAGCCGCCCATGTAGAACTCGGCGATGGCGGCGACGTTGGCGTCGTTTTCCAGCCAGAGCGGCCAGCCGAGTTCGGCGCTCAGGATTTCGCGCAGGCGCGCACCGCGCCAGCCGGGCATGTCCTCCACCACGCTCCACCGCTCGCCTTCGGTCGACAGCGCGGGACCGGGCACCGCCACGCCGATGCCCAGCATGCGCTGCCCGAGCAGGCCGTGCCCGTCGACAAGGTCGTGCGTCAGCCGCCGGACGCGCCGTGCGAACTGCCGGGGATCGATGGCGGCGCTGTCTTCGCGGTGGGCAGCGATGGTGTTGCCCGCAAAGTCGACCAGCACGATGTCGAGCAGTCCCTTGTGCGCCGTGGCGCCCACCGCATAGCCGCCCGCGGAGGCAAGCCGCAGCGGGATCGCCGGACGACCGCGGCCCTGGGCGCTACCATCGGTCACTTCCTCGATCACACCCAGCGTCAGCAGATCGCGCGAGATGCGGGTCAGCGCGGTGTTGCTGATCTCCAGCCGCTCCGCCAGCCCCGAACGCGACAGCGCGCCCGCCTTGCGCAGTTCGTGGATGATGCGGCGCTGGTCCTTGTCGAGCGCGGGAATGGCCATGGCCCTTGCGCTACGATCATTTATTTATTTTCACAACAATAATTAAAAACGTAACAGACGGCGTGCACTGGCCCCGCGTCGCCCACTCTCCCGGCGGCACCGAAATTCATGAGGGGCCATCATGCTCAAGTCTGTTCTCGCCACCGGCGCGGCCTTAGCCGCGCTTGCCGCCGCCATTACGCCGGCTGTCGCCGAAGAAGCACCCGCCGCACCTCCTGCCGCGGGCGAGGCTTCCGGCGATGACATCATCGTCACCGGGTCGACCCGTGCGGAACGCCGCTTCGACGTGTCCTACGCGGTCAACACGATCTCCCAGGAAGACGTCGAGAAGATCGCGCCGGTCAACTTCGCGGACCTGATCGGCCAGCTTCCCGGCTTCCAGACCGAGATCACCGGCGGTGAAGTGCAGAACATCTACCGCATCCGCGGGCTGCCCAACGACGGCGGCTTCGTGAGCTTCCAGCAGGACGGCCTGCCGCTGTTCCACGAGAACGACGGCGTGTTCTTCCGCGGCGACGCGATCCTCAAGCAGGATCTGATGACCGACCACGTCGAAGTCGTGCGCGGCGGCCCTGCCCCGGTCTATGCGAGCTACTCGGGCGCGATCATCAACGCGATCACCGTGACCGGCGACGAGACCCCGCGCGGCAAGGTGCAGGTCACGCTCGGCGATACCGGTCTCTACCGGCTCGACGCCTACCAGGCGGGCAAACTGGCCAAGGACACCTACTACGCGGTCGGCGGCTTCATGCGCTACCACGACGGCTATCGCGACAACGGCTTCCCGAACGACAAGGGCGGCCAGATCCGCGCCAACATCAAGCACGTGACGCAGAACGGCTTCATCAAGCTGAACCTCAATTACGTCAACGATCACAATGTGTTCTACCTGCCGATCCCGACCAACAATCCGCTCACCGGCGCCTCGCTGGACCGCTACATCGACTACTTCGACGGCACGATGAACTCGCCGTCGCTGCGCAACGTCAATCTCAAGTACCGTGACGGCAATGGCATCGTGCAGAGCCGCAATTCCGACCTCTCGGACGGCCGCCACATGCAGATGGTGAACTTCGGCGCGCACTACGAAGGCGACTTCGACGGCTGGCTGGTCACCGCCGCTGCGGGCTACACGCAAGGCCGCAACGACTTCACCGCGTTCTACTCGACCACCAACCCGGCCGATGGCAAGGCCTTTGCCGCCGGCTACCTCGCCCGCGCGACGGCGGCCTTCGGCGCGGTCGACCACTTCGGCTACACGCTGGCCGGCACCAACACCGTCTACGATCCCTATGCCGCCTCGGGCCTCGTCATGCAGGGCCAGTACCGCGACATCCACTCGAAGTTCTACTCGGGACAGGCCAACCTCTCGGTCGCCAGGAAGTTCGACACCGGCCTTGGCACGCACGACATCAAGCTGGGCCTCTATGGCAGCCTCTATGGCGAGAGCAGCCGCACGCTTTACCAGAACTACCTGATCGAGGTCGCCGGCAAGCCGCGCACGCTCGACCTCGTCGCCTACAACGCAGCCGGTACCGAGATCGGCCGCGTCACCGACAACGGCGTGCTCAACTATGCGGCGACGCTCAACCAGGGCGATTCCGACGCCAAGATGTTCGCGCTCTACGCCAACGACACCTGGGAGATCGTGCCCGGCCTGCGCATCGACGGCGGCATCCGCCACGAGCGCTACAGCTACAAGGGCTGGGCCGCGCTGACCGAGGCGGCGAACCTGGGCGACGGCACGACGCTTGCCGACGACAGCACGCGCGCCTTCACCGGCGTGATCCTCAACCAGAAGCTCAAGCCCAGCGTCACCAACTGGACGGTCGGCGCCAACTACGACTTCTCGCGCCACATCGGCGTCTACGGCCGCGCCTCGCATCTCGAGACGCCGCCCAACGTCCAGACCGTGATGAGCATCAACCCGACGATCATCACCACCGTCGCCGACCAGTTCGAAGCCGGGCTGAAGCTCTCGATGGGCCGCTCGTACCTCTACGTGACCGGCTTCTACACCAACTTCGATCCGCTCAACGCCTCGTTCCTGGCCTATGACCCGACCACCGGCCGCAACGACGTCAACGTGCCCTTCATCGGTGAGGCGCAGGTCAAGGGCATCGAGTTCGACGGTGCCTGGAGCGTGACCCCGTGGTTCACCCTCAACGGGGCGCTGACGGTCAGCGATCCCAAGTACAAGAACTTCGAGAGCAGCACCGGCGCCGATCCGGAGCAGGCCGAGGGCAACCAGATCGTCCGCCAGCCGAAGATCTACGGCAACATCCGCCCGAGCTTCGACTTCACCACCGGCGACACCGACGTGTCGGTCTACGGGCGCTACACCTACATGGGCAAGCGCTTCGTCGACCTCTACAACAACACCGCGCTGCCCGCCTACGGCACCGTGGGGGCGGGCGTGACGCTCAAGCACGGGACCTGGCAGCTGCAGGTCGTGGGCGACAACCTGTTCAACGCGCACGGCCTGACCGAAGGCAATACCCGTACCGACTCGCTGGCCGGCCAGGGCAGCGCCGAGGCGATCTACGGCCGCCCGATCTTCGGCCGCAACTTCCGCCTCGTCGTCGGCAAGTCCTGGTAAGGGAGGAGAGCGGATGCGTAACGGCCCGGCGCGCAGGGCGGCCCTCGCCGCTGCGGCGGCTCTCTCGCTCCTGACGGTCTGCGCGCAGGCGCAGGCCGTCAGGGACACGGTGGCGGAGAGCCTGTCTCAGCGGCTGTTTCCCGCGCTCGATGCGCTGGGCCATGATCCTGCGGCGCTGCGGGCGCTGCGGGATCGCCCCGAGGTAGCCGCCATGCTGCGCGCCCGGTCGGACCGGCGCGCGGCCTGCGCAGCCGACCTCGGCTGCCTTGCCCAGGCGATGATCTGGAGCGACGGCGAGGCCGGCATCCTCGCCGCCGCCGTTCCCGGCAAGGGCATGGATGACGGCCCGGCCGCACAGGCCGGGCGCGAGATCGCGGGCATCAACACGATCGTGCGCACGTATGGGGTGGGGCAGGTTCCGGCCTATCCCGGCATCGACGGCGCCGGCACGATCGACCCGCAGGAGGCGCGCGCGCGGCTGCAGGCGGCGGCATGGCTCGCGCAGACGCCGCGCGCGAACTCGGTGCAGGCGCTCGATCCCAGCCTCGACTTCGCGCTGGCGCTGCTCGATGCCGCCGATCGCCGCGATGCGATCGGCGACGTGCCGCTGTCGGGCGGGCTCAACGCGCCTGCCTTCCGGCGCGCGCGGGGCATGGACTGGTCGCGCTACCGCTACAGCGCGCTTGTTGTCACCGGGGTCGGCCCGGAAGTGGAGGGCATGCCGCTCAGCCCCTACAGCAAGTACCACCTGCGCCTTGCCGCCCAGCGCTATGCGGCAGGCGATGCGCCGTTCCTCATCCTCACCGGCGGCCATGCCCATCCGCGCGCCACCCCCTTCGCCGAGGCCGAGGAGATGCGCCGCGCGCTCATCGAACGCTACGGCGTGCCCGCAGAGACCCTGGTCATCGAACCGCACGCGCGGCACACCACCACCAATCTGCGCAACGCCGCGCGGCTGCTGGTGGCCCTGGGCGCGCCGCTGGACAAGGCCACGCTGATCCTGTGCAACCCGGACCAGAGCGCGATGATCGAAAGCCCCGACTTCGTGAAGCGCAACAACCGCGAACTGGGCTACCAGCCCGGCGCGATCGGTCCGCGCGTCTCGCCTACCGAACTGGAGTTCCGCCCCTCGGCCCTCTCGCTTCGCGTCGACCCCCGCGATCCGCTGGATCCCTGAACCTGCCCCCGAACCGGAGCCCCGCCATGCGCCCCATCCTGCTTGCCGCCGCCCTCGCCGCGCTGACCCTTTGCCCCAAGGCCGCACTGGCCTGGGGCGGCACCGCCCATACCGTCATCGACCGCGCCGCGATCGAGGCCATTCCCGATGACGGCCCGGTGTTCCTGCGCAAGTACGAGGACTATATCGGCGCATCCTCGCTGCTGCCCGACAGCTGGCGCGGCGATGCGGAGAACTTCTCGAAGATCGAGGAAGATCCCAACCACGGCTGGTTCCGCGAGCAGTTCGCCTTCCTGAGGCCCATTCCCCGCTCACGCTACGAATTCGTCATCGCGCTCTACAAGCAGTACGAGAAGATCAAGGACAGCGACCCCGAAACCGCGGCGCGTACCAATGTGCGCTGGACCGGCACCCTGCCCTATGCCGCGATCGAGGCCTACGACCGCATCGTCGTGTGCATGCGCCGCGTGCGGGCGGCAAACCTCGCAGGCGCGGACGCGGACGCGGCGGTGGCCGAGCAGAACTGCGCCTTCGATGTCATCCGGCTGGGTCACTACATCGGCGACGGGGCCAATCCGATGCACGATTCGGTCAGCAGCGATGGCTGGCGCGGCCCCAATCCGCACGGCTACACCACCGACCGCAGCGTCCATGGCCGCTTCGAAAGCCGCTTCGTGGACGGCATGAAGCTGACGGTAGCCGACATCGCCCCGCGCATCGGCAAGCCGGGCCGGACCTCGGGCGACATGTTCGACGCCGTGCTCGCCTATCTCGACACATCGGGCGACAAGGTGGGCGCGGTCTTCGCGCTGGAAAAACGCGACGGCTTTGCCAATTTCGCCGACAGGGACGTGCGCGAGATGGTCTACGAACGCACGGCGGCAGGCGCGACGATGCTGCGCGACATGCTGTGCCGCGCCTGGGCGGAGAGCGCCTCTCCGCCGGCGAAGGTCGAGCCCTCCCCCATCGATTTCGCCAATCCCCGGTTCAACCCGGAAACCGGCTCGGCGCCCGATTGAGCGAGCCGGTCGAGCGCGGCGCGCACCCTGGCGTGCCGCGCATGGCCAAGATCGAAACGCCGCAACAGCACGATCGCGGCGAGCGCGCCGGCCAGCGGCAGGCCAAGGCCGAGCCCCACCATCCCCGCTTCCACTACCGGCCCCTGTTCGGCGCCGGGCACGTAGCCCAGCCATCCCAATAGCCACCCGATCAGCGCCGTCGCCGCAGCGCCGCTGGCCTTCACCGCCACCAGGTAGAAGGCGAAGAGACCGGTTTCCAGCCGCCGCCCATGGCGCAGCGCCACAAAGTCCACCGCATTGGCCAGCAAACCCCAGGGCAGCATGAAGACGGATGCAAGCCCGAAACCGATCAGCACCGCGCAGGCCGGCAAGGCGATCGGAAGGCCAAGGCAGAGCGCGAAGACCGCGAAACCGGCGGCGCTGACACCGTGCCCCAGCGCCAGCACCCGTGCCTTGTCCAGCCGCGCCGTCAGCGCGGTCCAGAACAGAGCGCCCGCGAACTGCCCGCCGGTCATCGCCAGCATAAGCGTTGTCACCATGTCCGGCCGCTTGACCACGTACGTGCCGATATAAAGCACCATCCGTCCGAACGTGGGCATGGCAAAGCCGGTCGCGATGGCCAGCAGGCCCATGCCGATGACCAGAGGATCGCGCAGCGGCACGCCGATGCCGTCCCGTGCCGCGGCGTCGGCAGGCGGGCCTTGGCCGGTTTCGCCGCCGCAGGTCTGCACGCACAGGACCATGGTCAGGACAAAGAGCAGGCCCGCCGCAAGACCGGACAGTGCCAGGGCCGCGAAATCCTCGCTGCGGGCGGCATGCTGGACCAGCGGGGTGAGCACGAGCGCAACGCAGAGCGAACTCGCGGTGCTGAACAGCAGCCGATAGCCGGAAACGCGGCCCCGCGCACGGCTGTCGCCGGTAATCTGCGCCATCAGCGCATTGTGCGGCACGTCGATCACTGCATAGGCCCCGCGAAAGACCAGCATCGCCAGCGCCAGCAGCCATCCCTCGCGCAGGCCATAGGCGGGCATCGCGTAAAGCAGCGCAAAGGCCATGCCGCAGGGCACCGACCCTGCCGCCACCAGCCAGCGATAGCCGCGCCCCCTTCGGCGCAACCGGATCACCAGCGCGGCGGCAATGACATCGAAGACGAGGTCCCCGGCCAGCGCCACCAGCATCAGCGACCCTGCGGCCATGGCGCCGAGGCCCAGCAGATCGGTCATCAGGAACAGGATCGTCATGTCCACCCCGGCAAAGACCAGCGCCTTGCCGAAATTGCCCGACGAATAGGCGAACAGCTTCGCCTCTCGGATCAGGAGGTTCGGGCCCGGCCCGGTCATGGACATGGAAGATCGCACCGCCAGAAAGTTCGGATGGGCCTAGTAGAGTGATTCCGACATTCGAGCGCGCCCATTCCGATAGGGTAGCAAATGTCAGAACTGAACCACTAGCGGCGGTTCGTGACGGTTTTCGGACGTCGTGGCCGCGCGGATCTCACCGCTTGCAGAAGGGGCGGCATCCTGGGCCGTGTCCGCATCCGGCAGCGCCTGCATTTCGCCGAGCTTGGGGACGCGGAGGGGTTCGATCCGGCCTGCCGCTATGGTAATGGCGATCGGCACTTTGCCCGGGAATTGTAGCCGGAATTGTCGCTGAAACTGTCAGGCGGCCTGGAGGGCGTGGGTGCCTCGTCCTCCTTCACGCATCCCGCCCGAGGTTTCGATTCCCGCGTCGGCAAGCGATGGCGGCACATCCACCGCAGGCAGGTCCGGCAAGGTTCCCGCGTAATGCGCAACGATCGCCGGGGCCAGCGGACGCTCGAACACCAGGCGATCCTCGCCGGTCTGGCGCGCGCCGCGGATTGGACCGATCGCGCCGATCCAGATCGTGAGTTCGCCCTCCGGCAGATCCGCCTTGCCGATCCGGCATTCCTGCAAGGACAGCGAATGGATCGAAATCGGCAGGACATGCTCACCCGGCGCTACGACTTCGCCCGGAATGACCGTCCTTGAAACCAAACCTCGCATGAAAGCGTCCCTGGGAAACTGGCAGAATATCACGCGGCATGGACAGATGCGCATTACACGATGTCCACCACGCCAAGTGCGTGAGCCAAGTGCGCGAGAAGGCAAAAAGTTCCCGCCCGACCGGCAGCCGCTTCGGCCCGCGTTGTTCGCCATTTGGACGCCTCGATGGTGCCGTTTATGAGTTTACGGCCTAGGCGGCGTGGACAAATTCCCAGACTGCTTCCTAGCCGATCAGGAACGCCGCACGGTAGCGGAACCCGTCGGCGCGAAACTCGAGTTCCGGCGGTTCGGCGCCGGACGGCAGGAGGTTGCGCAGCAGCATCGTACCGACGCCGGCGGGGCCCACGGGCGTGGCGGCATGGCGGCAACCGGTCTCCACCCATTCGAACAGCAGCCTCGACGCGCCGCCTGCACTGTCCGACGACCATGTCAGCGCCACCCGCCCCTCGCGGCCGAGGGCACCGTGAAGCACGGCATTGGTCGCCAGTTCGTTGAGGATCAGGGCCAGCGAGCCGGTCATCTGGGCGGGAATGAAGACATCCGGCCCGTCAAGCGTGATGCGGGAAATCTCGTCTCGCGCCGAAGAGCGGCCGATGACCTTCACCGCCAGTTGCCCCAGCGCCACCGGCTCCCAGTCCTGGCTCGCGAGGATTTCGTGCGCGGCCGCCATTGCGTGCAAGCGCCCGACAAAGGCCGCGCTCGCCTTGTCGGCCCCCGGCAGCGACCGGAATGTCTGCCGGGCAATGCCCTGGATCACGGCCAGGTTGTTCTTGACCCGGTGGTTCAGCTCTTCGATCAGTTCCCGCTGACGTTCGCGCGCCCTTGCCTGCAGGGAAACGTCATGCCCCTGCACGAAGACGCCCGACGACGTGCCGTCTGGGGCCAGAATGGGCTGACAGATGACGTCCACGCGGCGCTGCGCGTCCGCGGCGTGCGGATCGACGTGAAGATCGAAGGGAATGTTCTCGCCGATGTAGGGAAGCCGGGTGCGCAGGACGTCGTCGATCTGCCCCGCGAACGGCATCGCCGCGTCAGCGGGCAGGACCTCCGACAATCGGTGGCCGACCGGATGGCGATGCCGAACATTTCGCGAAAGGCCTGGTTCGCGACGATGAAACGATGGTCCCGCCCGTCGAGGATGGCAATGAAACCGGGCGCCTGGTCGAAGACTTCCTTGAGCCACTCCGCCTCGCGGGCAAGATCGAAGTACCTCGCCTGCACCGCCTTGGCGCGGCCGACCAGACCGGCCTCGTCACGCAGCTTGCGCAGGCCATGCAGTTCGGTCACGTCGACGGTGTGCTGGAGGATGAATTTCACCTCGCCGTCGCTGCCGAGCTGCGGGGTATGCGTGGCGCTCCAGTAGCGCGGTTCCATCACGCCGTCCGGCCGCGCGATGTCGTAGCGGATATGGGCAATTTCATCGAGGTTGCCGGTTGTCAGCACCCGGTCCAGCGACGAGCGCAGCAACTTGTAGCTGTCGGAGGATTCCTCGCTCGGGAAGGCGTCGAACAGATAGCGGCCGACCAGATCGGTCCGCTCCCGCATCGTCGCGCGCAAGTAGGCATCGTTCATCCAGGCGATCGTCAGATCGCGGTCCACCACGATGTAGGGATTCGGTGAACCGGACAGGAGCGTCTCGAAATTCATGAAGCTATAATTCCGCCAAACGCATTAAGTTCAAGCCGGAGGCCCGGTTTCTTTCACGGGCAAAGACACGCAGCCGCTCCCCTTGAGCGTTTTCCGATCTGATTGAATCAGATCGGGCTCTCCAGATTCTTTGTTTGCCGCGTTTTTCCGAGTCACTGCGTGTTCCACTCCGTTCGAAAAACGCTCTTGTCCATAGCGATAGCAGGTCTGCCCCGCCATTCCACGGTGTGGACAAATTGTCATGCCGGTGCCGCATCCGGCCGCCCGGCGATGTCCAATGCCTAGCCTAGACGCTCGTCGATTAAACCTATATGTGGGATGCAATATTATAATTTGGATCGAAACAATCCAGCTCCCGGAGGATGTACGAGATGGCGGCACCGATCCGCACGTTTGCGCCCCTGCTCGGCCTTGTGGCCATCCTGCCCATCCTCCCGCAAGCCGCAAGTGCACAGCCCGCCCTCGCGCGTGAGGCCGGTGAGCGCAGCCCGGCGGAGCGCCTGGATCGCGGCGCGGTCGCCGTTCCGGCCCAGACCTCCGGCATCCTCGTGGACTGGCGCCTGCTTGCCAGCGATCCGAAAGATGCGCGTTTCCGCGTGCTGCGCGACGGCAAGCCGGTCCATGTCACCCGCCCCGGCGCCGCGACGGCGTTCGTGGATGGGAAAGGCACACCGCAAAGTGCTTATGCGGTGGAGCGCATCGGCGATCGTGCCGGTCCGCAGCCTGCGATGTCGTGGCCCGGGGGTTACCTCTCGATCCCGCTGGTCCCGCCCGCCGACGGCGTGACACCGGCGGGCGAAGCCTATTCCTACACCGCCAACGATGCCGGCGCGGGCGATCTCGACGGCGACGGGCAGTACGAGATCGTGCTCAAGTGGGACCCCACCAACAGCCACGACAATGCCCACACCGGCTATACCGGCCAGGTCTTCCTCGATGCATACAAGCTTGACGGCACTAGGCTCTGGCGCATCGACCTTGGGCGCAACATCCGCGCGGGCGCCCACTATACGCAGTTCCTCGTCTTCGATTTCGACGGCGACGGCCGCGCCGAAGTCGCGATGAAGACCGCCGATGGCACGGTCGACGGCACCGGCAAGGTGATCGGCGATCCCGCCGCGGACTGGCGCAGCCGCGGCGGCGAAGTGCCGCAGCAGGACCGCACCGGCGCCAAGGTCCTCGCCGACGGCACCAAGGTCGCCCCGATGCAGGGACGCATCGTCGCGGGGCCGGAGTACCTCACCGTCTTCGAGGGCCTGACCGGCAAGGCGCTCGCCACCGCGCCGTACGATCCGCCGCGCTATCCCGGCGGCAATCCCACGCCCGAGCAACTCGCCGCCGCATGGGGCGACGGCTATGCCAATCGCTCCGACCGCTATCTCGCCGGGGTCGCCTACCTCGACGGGCGCTTGCCCAGCATGGTCTTCGGACGCGGCTACTACGCCCGCACCGCCGTCGCGGCGTGGGACTGGCGCGGCGGCAAGCTGACCGAGCGGTGGCTGTTCGACAGTTCCAGCCCCGGCAACGGCGACTATGCCGGTCGCGGCAACCACCAGCTATCGGTCGCCGATGTCGACGGCGATGGCCGTGACGAGGTGATCTACGGCTCGATGGCGCTCGATGACGACGGCAAGGGCCTGTGGACCCGGCCGCTGTTCCACGGCGACACGATACATGTGGGCGACCTCGATCCCGCGCGCCCGGGCCTCGAAAAGTTCGGCGTCTTCGAGGATATTCGCCAGAACGGAGGCCTGGGCTCTGCCCTGCTCGACGCGCGCAGCGGCGAAGTCCTATGGTCGAAATCCGCACAGGAGGACACCGGGCGCGGCCTCTCCGCCGATATCGACCCGCGCCATTACGGCGAGGAATTCTGGGCCGCCAATTCGGATCGCCTGTTCGACGTCAAGGGCCAGCCGATCGGCCCGCGCCCGCGCCAAACCAATTTCGCGATCTGGTGGGACGGCGATCTGCTGCGCGAATTGCTGGACGGAACGACGATCTCCAAGTGGGACTGGCAGCGCGGCGTCGCGACGCCGCTGCTGGCCCCGGAAGGCCTCTCCGCGAACAACGGCACCAAGGCGACGCCCACGCTCCAGGTCGACCTTGTCGGCGACTGGCGCGAGGAAGTGATCTGGCGCCGCGCCGACAACCGGGAACTGCGCATCTACACCACGCCCTACCCGACCGCGCATCGTTTCATCACGCTGATGCAGGACCCGGTCTACCGCGCGGGCGTGGCCTGGCAGAACACCGCCTACAACCAGCCGCCGCACACCGGCTTCTACCTCGGCGCGCCGCCATCCGGCGGCCAGTGAAGCTGACCGCCGCGGCACGGGCCGCGCCCGGATCATCGGGCTGGTGCCGCCATCAAAATGCCCTTCCGGGCATTTTTCGGACAGACCCTCAGCGGGGAAAAAACGGGCCGGTGCTTCCCCGCAGCACCAGTTCATGCGCGAGCCTGATCTGGTAGTCCGTCCCGGCCGCACTTCCCTCGCGGCGAAAACGCGGGTCGGCCAGGATGTCCACCGCCGCCTTGGCCATCTCCGCCTTGGGTTGCCGCACGGTCGTGATCTGCGGCCAGGCGGTGCGCGACGAGGGGGCATCGTCGAATCCGCAGACCGAGAGGCGCTCGGGCACCGGGATTGCGCATTTCATCGCCGCGATCAGGACTCCCAGCGCCATGTCGTCGTTCGCGGCAAAGATCGCGCTCGGCGGCTCGGGCAGCGTCACCAGGCTTTCGCCAAGCTCCATCCCCGCGCGCGAGGTGAAATCGCCGCGCACGACCAGCCGCTCGTCGACCGCGACCCCCGCCCCGGCCATCGCCGCCCGAAACCCCTCCTCGCGCCGCGCCGAGGCACTGTGCGTCACCGGCCCCTGGATGAACGCGATGGCACGGTGCCCCAGGCCCAGCAGGTGCTCCGTCATCTCCCGCGCCGCGAGGCGGTCGTCCATGCGCACCGTCCCCACCCCGGGCGGCGCCGCGCTCGGCGCCACCAGCACGGTCGGCACGGCCGCCTCGGCAAAGATCGCCATCAATTCCGGATCGTCGCAGATCGGCGGCGCCACGATCGCGCCGTCCAGCCGCAGCGCCGCGATGGCGGAGCGCACGTCGTCCGCCCAGCCCCGGGCGGACAGTTCGACCGGCTCCACCACCAGGTGATAGCTGCGCAAACGGCAGCCGATCAGCGCCCCGTGCTGGATGTCGGCCGCATACCCCGACACCGGATCGTCGATGAACAGCCCGAGCAGATAGGACCGCGAACTCGACAGGCTGCGGGCAAAGGCGTTGGGACGATAGTCCAGTTCGGCGACCACCCGCTGCACCGCCTCGCGCAGTTCCGCGCGCACGTGGGCCTCGCCATTGATGACACGCGACACCGTCTTGGCCGAGACACCGGCGCGGGCCGCGACATCCTTGATCGTGACAACACTCATGCCGACATCTTTCCTGGCCGCAGGCACATCCCTGCCCGCAGGCACATCACCGCAAACAGCGCGACCCCGGCATAGCAGAGCGCGGGCAGCAGCAAGGCCGGAAGAAGGCCGATGGCATCCGCCGCCGCCCCGGTCAACAACGGCACGACCGCGCCTCCCACCACGGCCATGCACAGCCACATCGACGCGAGCGGCGCGTCGGCCGCGTCGGCGGGCATCGCCAGGGCATAGATCGTGGGATACATGATCGCGTTGCACAGGCCGATGGCGATGAGCGCCGCAGCCCCCGCCGCGCCGGGAAGTCCTGCCGCCGCCGCCGCCAGAACACCCGCCGCCACCGCCGCAACGAGCAGCAGCCGCGCCTCGGCAATCCGCGTCATCAGCCAGGCTCCGGCAAAACGCCCGGCCATGGCGCCCGCCCAGTAGAAGCTGACCAGCCGCCCGGCGCTCACCGGCGACAGGCCCAGCCGTTCGGGCAGCATCAGCACGTTGGTCATCAGCGTGCCGATCGTCACTTCCGCGCCAACGTAGACGAAGATGGCAAAGATGCCCCAGCATAGCCGCCGGTCCCGCAGCACCGCAAGGATCCGCCGCCCGCCGCCGCGCGGGAAGCGGCTGTTGGCCCCAGCCCCAGCCCCAGCCCCAGACCCTGCCCCGCCGCCCTCTCGCGCCAGCAAGCGGCGATGACGCAGGTAGACCGCCGCGAGAACCGCCAGAACCGCGCCGGTCGCCACGAACGGCAAGGCCGCGGCCGTGTCCAGCCCCTCTCCCCGGTGAGCCTCGGCGAGCAGAAACGGCGCGCTCACCAGCGGGCCGAGCACCGTTCCCAGCGCGTTGAAGCCTTGCAGCAGATTGAGCCGGAACGCAGAGCGGCGCGACGGCCCGATCACGGTGACGACGGTGTTCGACGCGATCTGCAACACCGTCTGCCCCGAGGACAGCAGCAACAGGGCACCAAGAATGAGCGCGAAGTCCCGCAGGCCCTGCGCCGCCGCCAATGCCAGGCACCCCGCCGCCATCACCGCCAGCCCCGAGGCGATCGCCCGCATGTAGCCGATTCGCACGACGGCGAGCGCGGCGGGCAGCGCAAAGAGCAGGTAGCTGGCATGAAACGCGAACTGGACCAGCAGCACCTTGCCGTAATCCAGCGCCAGAACCGACTTGAGCTGCGGCACCAGCAGGCTGACCGAGGCGCTCAGGAAACCGCCGATGAAGAACACCCCGACCGACAGCGCCAGCAGCCGCCGGACCACGGTTTCCCCGGGGTCCGAGGCCATCGCCGGGATCGTGCTGGAAGAGGCGGCACAGGGCATCGTGCAGACCTATGGCACCGCTCCAGAGATGGCAAATCGCAAGATCGATAAAATCGACACGGCGAACCGCCAAACTGACAACGATGTCAGAATGACGGTTGACATCGTTGTCAGGATCGGGTCATTGCAGCCTCACAAAGTAGAAACACATTGGGAGGATTTCATGACGAGGCACGATCTCGTCGCGGGCACGGCGCTCGCGGCTTGTCTTTTTTCCGCATCCGCAGCGCAGGCACAGGAGGCAGCCGCACCGCAGGCCGCTGCGCCGGTGACCGTATCGGACGGCGACATCATCGTCACCGCCACGCGCCGCGAAACCACCCTGCAGTCGACGCCGATCGCCATCTCCGCCTTCAGCCAGGACACCCTGACCAAGAACGGCGTGAAGGACGTGACCGATCTTGCGCGTTTCGTGCCCTCGCTCCAGTTCAATCAGCAGGGCGACCAGTCGGCCGTGCTGCTGACGCTGCGCGGCATCGGCAATGACAGCGCCTATACCGAAGTGGCCGACCCCGAAGTCGCCATCTATGTCGACGGCATCTATGCGCCGCGTTCGCAGGGCGCCTCGGTGCTGATGTACGACATGGAGCGCGTCGAAGTCCTGCGCGGTCCGCAAGGCACGCTGTTCGGCCGCAACGCCATCGTCGGCGCGCTCAGCCTGATCTCGGCCAAGCCCAAGCTGGGCGTGTTCGAAGGCAATGTCGAAGTCACCGCCGGCAATTACGACCGGTTCGGCGTGCGCGGCGCGATCAACATCCCCGTGACGGATACGCTGGCCTTCCGCGTCGCCTTCGTCAGCGACCGGCATGACGGTTATGCCGACTATCAGCCCGCCCCCGATGTGGCCGGCATCAACAAGTCGGCCTTCGTCACCTCCGGCAAGAAGTACTATGCCGCCGATCAGCGCTCGGGCCGCGTCTCGATGCTCTGGCAGCCGAGCGAACGCTTCAGCTGGAACCTTTCGGGCGAAGCCTTCTGGGACGATGGCGCCCCGGTGATCGGCCTGCTCCAGACGCCGCGCGCAGGCACCAAGCGGTGGTCCACGCTCAGCGATACGGCGCCCGATACCGACCGCTATTCGGTGGCGGCGCGCAGCACCATGAATTACGACATCACCGATGGCATCCAGCTCAGCTACATCGCCGGCTGGTCGCGCATCGGCGGCAGCACCCGCACCGATGCCGATGCCGGCGCCCTGCCGCCCACCGGCGACGTGGACGCCAGCGGCAACGACCTGCCGCTCGGCGCCTTCAACGAGAACGCCACGGTCTGGTCGCGCTACGACTTCCAGAGCCACGAGCTCCAGCTCAAGTCCTCGGGCGACAATGCCATCGACTGGATCCTGGGCGCCTACTACAGCCACGAAAAGAACAAGATCCGCTTCGACATCGACCAGCGCAACGGCTACCGCGACGGCACCTTCAGCTGGGCGGGCAGCTTCATCCAGGCCAATCGCCAGATCGACAGCCGCGCCGCCTTCGGTCAGGCCGTGTGGCACGCCGCCGACTGGCTGCGCGTGACCGGCGGCCTGCGCTACACCTCGGACAAGAAGAAGGACGTCGGCGGCCGCAACGTCATGTTCGACCATTGCCCTGACACCCTGCCGGCGGATGCCTGCCAGGGCGGCATCTTCGGTGCCTATCCCGATGCGACCGCGGCCGAGCTGGTCGACCTGCTGCCCGGCTACGCGATCTCCAGCAACGACGTGAAGGGCAAGTGGAACAAGCTGACCTACCTTGCCCGCGTCGATGCCGACATCGCCGCCGACACGCTGGGCTACGCCAGCATCTCGACCGGCTTCAAGTCGGGCAACATCCAGGACAATGCGGGCCTCACCGATCCCGAAACGCTGACCAACTACGAAGTCGGCCTCAAGACCCGCATGTTCGACCGCCGCCTGACGCTGAACCTGGCCGCCTACTATTCCGACTTCAAGGGATACCAGGTGAACCAGGCGGTCACCTTCCGCGACGATGACGGCAACGTCATCCGCAGCCAGATGATCACCCAGAACGCCAAGGGCGCGAAGGCTTACGGGCTGGAAGCGGAAATGAGCGCGGCGTTGTCCGACAACGACCGCCTGAACGTCTCCGCCACCCTGCAGAAGACCAGGCTGGAGGATCTCGAAAGCGTCGACGGCCGCCTCTACGACGGCAGCAAGCAGTCCTCGATCGTGCAGCTCCAGGGCAACGAACTGGCCCATGCCCCGCGCTTCTCGGCAACCGCAAGCTACGAGCATGACTTCGTGCTGGCGAGCGGCGCCCGGATCACCCCGCGCGTCACCACCCACTACGAGACCCGCAGCTGGCTGAGCTACTTCAACGGCGATGCCAATCCCTTCGTGAATGCCAACGATCCGGACGACAACATGCCCGATCGCGGCACCAACGGCACCTCGTGGGACAAGCAGAAGGCCTATTTCCGCTCCGACGCCTCGATCCGCTTCACCACGGCGGACGAGAAGTATGCGGTCGAGGCTTTCGTGCAGAACATCGAGAACGGGCACATCCGTACCGGTGCCGGCGCCTTCGGTGCGCCGCGTTACGATCCGGTGTTCCTCTCGAACCTGCAGCCGCCGCGGACCTGGGGCCTGCGCGCCCGCGCCAGCTTCTGACCGGCCGCTGAAAGGACAGGACCATGACGCGCGACTATCCCTCTTCCGGTCGCGTCGTCATCCTGGGCGGCGGCACGGCCGGATGGCTTGCCGCCGCCTACCTTTCCCGCACGCTGGGCATGCGCGACGTCGTGCTGGTGGAATCCAGCCAAATCGGCATCATCGGCGTGGGCGAGGGCACGTTTCCCACCATCCGCACCACGCTGGCGGGCCTCGGCATCGGCGAGGCGGAATTCCTCACCCGCGCCGATGCCACCTTCAAGCAGGGCGTGCTGTTCGAAGGCTGGGCCACGGGTGCCGACAGCTACTTCCACCCCTTCAACATGCCGGTGGGCGGCGAGGACGAGGCGCTGCTGCCGCACTGGATCGCCGCCGCCGACCCCGCCCGCCCTTCATGGGCCGACGCGGTGACCGTGCAGGAACGGCTGATCCGCGCGGGCCGCGGGCCCAAGCGGCCCGGCGATCCCGATTTCTCGGGGCCGATGAACTACGCGTACCACTTCGACGCGGCCCGCTTTGCCGACTATCTGCGCGACATTTCCATCGCCGCCGGCGTCACCCGGATCGAGGGCACGGTGGCAACCACCGAACGCGCGCCCGATGGCGACATCGCGGCGCTGATGCTGACGGACGGCCGCCGCGTCGCGGGCGGATTCTTCCTCGATTGCTCCGGCTTTTCCGCCCTGCTCATCGGCAAGACACTGGGGGCCGGCCTCACCTCCTGCGCGGACTACCTGTTCAACGACCGGGCACTGGCCCTGCAACTGCCCTACGATTGCCCCGACGCCCCGGTGCGCCCCTATACGCTGGCCACCGCGCAGGACGCGGGCTGGACCTGGGACATCGGCCTCAGCGAGCGGCGCGGCATCGGCTATGTCTACTCCAGCCGTCATTGTTCGGACGAGGACGCCGAGGCGACCTTGCGCCGCTACCTCGGCCCCCAAGGCGCCGCCCTCGCTCCGCGCGCGCTTCGTTTCGAGACCGGCTACCGCGAAACCCAGTGGATCGGCAACTGCGTGGCCCTGGGCCTGTCCGCCGGGTTCTTCGAGCCGCTGGAATCGACCGGGATCATGCTGATCGAGGCCGCGCTGAAGATGATCGGCGACTTCCTCGTGCCCGCGGACCGGAGCGCCCGGGAGGCCGCCGCCCGCAGCTTCAACCGGCTCATGACCGGCCGTTTCGAGCGGATCGTGCACTTCCTCAAGCTTCACTACTGCATCACCCGCCGCACCGACACCGCCTACTGGCGCGACAATGCCGATCCCGCCTCGATCCCGCAGGACCTGCAGGACATGCTCGCGCAGTGGCGCCGCCGCCCGCCCTCGCGGTTCGATTTTGTCGTCGACCTCGAGACCTTCCTGCCGCCAAGCTACCACTACATCCTCTACGGCATGGGTTTCGAGACCCGGCTTGCGGCGGGCGAGCGCCGTTATCCCGGTGCCCGCGAGGCCCATGAGGCGTTCGCCCGGGTCCGGGCCGCGCAGACCGGCGCGCTGGGCGCCCTGCCCGACCACCGCAGCCTGCTGAACCACTATCACGCCCGCATGGGCACCGCTCCAGCCAAGGTTTCCCGATGACCGTGAAGATTGCCGCCCTGCTGACCGCCCTCACCCTCGGTACCGGCCTCAGCGCCCCCGTGCAGGCCCAGGCCCCCGTGCAGGCCCCCGTCCCGACGCAGACCGCCTCCAGCCAATCGGCGGAAGCCCGCGCCGATGCGCTGGTCAGGGGCATGACGCTGGACGAGAAGCTGCAACTGATCCACGGCTTCTTCCCGCCTCTGGCCAAACCCGTGCCGCCGATCGCGATGATCCCTTCTGCCGGGCACATTCCCGGCATCCCCCGTCTCGGCATCCCGACCCTGCGCGAGAGTGACGCCAGCCTCGGCGTCGCCAACCAGATCGAGCAGCGCAAGGGCGACGTCGCCACCGCCCTGCCCGCCAGCATCGCCACCGCCGCCACCTTCAACCCCCACCTCGCCTACGAAGGCGGCGCGATGATCGGGGCGGAAGCGCGCGCCAAGACCTTCAACGTGCTGCTGGCAGGCGGCGTCAACCTCACCCGCGATCCCTGGAACGGGCGCAATTTCGAATATCTCGGCGAAGACCCGCTGCTCGCGGGCATCATGGTGGGCGCCCATATCAAGGGCGTACAGAGCAACCACATCGTCTCCACCATCAAGCATTTCGCGCTCAATTCGCAGGAGACCGGCCGCACCGTACTGGATGCCCGCATCGATCCGGCGGCGCTGCGCGAAAGCGACCTGCTGGCCTTCGAGATCGGCATCGAGTGCGGCCAGCCCGGCTCGGTCATGTGCGCCTACAACAAGGTCAACGGCGATTACGCCTGCGAGAACGACTGGCTGCTGAACCGCGTGCTGAAGCGGGACTGGGGCTACAAGGGCTGGGTCATGTCCGACTGGGGCGCGGTCCATTCCACCGAGAAGGCCGCGATCAACGGGCTGGACCAGGATTCCGGGCAGGAACTGGACGACCGCATGTTCTTCGACGCCCGCTTCGCCGAAGCGGTGAAGGCCGGCCGCATTCCGATGACCCGGCTTGACGACATGGTCCGGCGCATCCTGTTCGGGGTCATCGACAGCGGCCTGATGGACAACCCCGTGCCGGAAACCGCGCAGCCGATCGACTATGCCGCCCATGCCGAGGTTGCCCAGCGCGCCGCCGAGGAAGGCATCGTGCTGCTGCGCAACCAAGGCGACCTGCTGCCGCTGGCGCGCACCGCGAAACGGATCGTGCTGATCGGTGCCCATGCCGACGTCGGCGTGCTGTCCGGCGGCGGCTCGTCGCAGGTCCGCTCGGTCGGCGGCGCACCGGTGGAGATCCCGCTCACCAAAGGCGCCGCCGCCTCCTTCGCGCGGATCACCTGGCACGCCTCCTCGCCGCTCAAGGCCATCAAGGCGCTCGCCCCCGGTGCCGCGGTGACCTATGTCGACGGCAGCGATCCCAAGGCCGCGGCGCAGGCGGCGCGCGGCGCGGACATCGCCGTGGTCTTCGCCTGGGCCTGGCGCACCGAAGCGCAGGACCCCGAAAGCATGGCCCTGCCGGACAACCAGGATGGATTGATCGAGGCGGTCGCCGCCGCCAACCGCAAGACGCTGGTGGTACTGGAAACCGGCGGCCCGGTGCCGATGCCCTGGCTAAGCCGCGTGCCTGCGGTCCTGCTGGCCTGGTATCCCGGCCAGCGCGGCGGCGAAGCGATCGCCAATATCCTGTTCGGCAAAGTCGATCCCTCCGGCCGCCTGCCGATCACCTTCCCCGCCAGTCCCGCGCAGGCGCCCCGCCCCGAGCCGCTCGGCCTTGCCGAACTGCGCGCCGCCGACGCACGCCGGGATGCCGGTGACAAGACCGTCTACGGCATGAGCGGCGGCGTCGCGCCCTTCTCGGTCGACTACGGCGAGGGCGCCGATGTCGGCTATCGCTGGTATGCGGCGCGGAACCGGAAACCGCTGTTCCCGTTCGGCTTCGGCCTCACCTATACCCGTTTCGGCTATGCCAATCTCAAGGTCACCGACGGCGCCGGGCTCACGGTCGAATTCGATGTCACCAACAGCGGCCAGCGCGAAGGCGCCGACGTGCCGCAACTCTATGTCGAGGCGGCCAGTGCCGCCGGCACCCGCGCCTACCGCCTTGCCGGTTTCGAGAAAGTCCGGCTGGCCCCGGGCGAAACCCGCCACGTGACGATGACGGTCGATCCGCGCGTCATCGCCCGCTTCCAGCGCGCCGGCGACGGCACCGAAAGCTGGAGCGTGGATGCCGGGGCCTATCCGCTGCGGATCGGTCATTTCGCCGGCGATGCCGCGCTGACCGCGACCGCCCGCCTCGATGCCCGAAGCGTAAGACCGTAACAGCAACCTGCCTTGCGCTTGACCTGTCGCCGGGTGGTCAAGCGCTCGCGGCGGGCGCGTCTGCCCGGATGCCGCCGAGCGCCACATATTTCATCTCGAGGTACTCCTCGATGCCGACCGCCGCCCCCTCGCGCCCGAGGCCGGAGGCCTTGACGCCGCCGAACGGCGCGACTTCGGTGGAGATCAGCCCCTCGTTGACGCCGACCATGCCGAACTCCAGCCCTTCCACCACGCGGAAGATGCGCCCCATGTCGTGCGCGCAGACATAGGCGGCAAGGCCGAAGGGCGTGTCGTTGGCCAGCGCCACCGCCTCCTCCTCCGACGTGAACCGGAAGAGCGGGGCGACCGGACCGAAGGTTTCCTCGGCAAATATCGCCGCCTCACGCGGCACGTCTTTCAGCACCGTCGGCGCGAAGAACGTGCCGCCCAGCGCATGACGATGCCCGCCGCAAGCAAGCTGCGCGCCGCGTGCCAGAGCGTCGCCGACATGTTCCTCCACTTTGGCAACCGCCGCCGCGTCGATCAGCGGGCCGATCGCGCTGCCGGGCACGGTTCCGGGGGCAACGACGAGCCTGGCGGTCTCGGCGGCCAGCCGCTCGGCAAAGGCGTCGTAGATGCCGTCCTGCACGAGAAACCGGTTGGCGCCGATGCAGGACTGGCCGCTGTTGCGGAACTTCGCGATCATCGCCGCAGCCACCGCCGCCTCGAGATCGGCATCGTCGAACACGATGAACGGCGCATTGCCGCCCAGTTCCATGCTGGTCCGCTTGATGCCCGGCGCGCACTGCGCCAGCAGCAGCGCGCCGATCTCGGTCGACCCGGTGAACGAGAGCTTGCGCACCGCCGGATTGGCCGTCAGTTCGCCGCCGATCGCCCCGGCCGCCCCGGTGACGACATTGCAGACCCCGGCCGGCAGCCCCGCGCGCTCGGCCAGCACGCCGAGCGCCAGCGCGGTCAGCGGCGTCTGGCTCGCGGGCTTGATCACCCCGGTGCAGCCCGCCGCCCAGCCGGGCGCGGCCTTGCGGGTGATCATGGCCGCCGGGAAATTCCAGGGCGTGATCGCGGCAAAGACCCCGACCGGCGCCTTCTGCACCAGGATCCGGCGCCCTTCGAGGTTCTGCGGGATGATCTCGCCATCCACGCGCTTGGCTTCCTCGGCGAACCATTCGGCAAAGCTCGCGGCGTACAGCACCTCGCCGCGCGCCTCAGTCAGCGGCTTGCCCTGCTCCGAAGTGATGAGCAGCGCGAGATCGTCGATATGGCGCAGCATCAGGTCATGGAAGCGGCGCAGGATGGCGCCGCGCTCCCTGGCCAGCATCGCCCGCCATGCGGGCAAGGCCTGCTCTGCCGCTGCCACCGCGCGCCGGGTTTCCGCCGCCCCGGCTTTCGGGACACGGGCGATAAGCGCGCCATTGGCGGGATTGCGGACATCGATGGTCTCGCCGCTGTCGGCGGGCAGCCAGGCGCCGCCGATCAGCATCGCCTGGCGCAGCAGATCGGGATCAGCCAGGGGCAAGGTTTCGGGGTGTTCCATGGCGCGTCCTTTCAGGCGGGGTTGCGACCGACGAAAAACAGCGCGTCGGCATCGGGGGTGGGATCGAGCCCGGCCGCTTCCTGGCCGCGCCGCAGCGCCGCCATGTCGCGCTGGTAGACCCGGCCGGTGGGATGGCGCAGCGGGCCGCCGTTGTAGCCCTGCAGCCAGCCCTCGTACTTCCACAACAAGCGGTTGATCAGGCCGCCTCCGGCCTGCGGCACGCTGGCGAACGCCTTGCGGGCAGGATCGATGCGGTGAAATTCCGCCGTCGCCTCGTCGAAGCGGCGCTCGCGAATCATGGCGAACACGCGCGGCAGGACCGGCCCGAAGAAGGCCGAGAAATTGGTACCGCAGAAGGGCACGTCGATCAGCTGGGCGAGCGGGATGAATTCGTGCTCCATCGGGAAGGAGATCACCACCTCGTCATGAAAGGCGCGGTGCACCTCGATCGGTCCCATGATATGCGGCATGCCGCCCTCGGCCTTGATCGCCACGACATTGGGGCAATCGTCGACGAGGCGGCGCAGGAGATCGACCGGCATGTCGATCGGGCTGAACCGGCCGAAACCCCAGGTCGGAATCGGGAACAGCATCACGGCAAGGTCGGTCGCATCGCAGAACGCCTTGGTATAGGCGTAGACCTCTTCCAGCGACTGGGGATAGAAGCACGGCGGATAGCCGAGCAGGACGAGCTCCGCGCCCGCCTCCGCCGCAAGCCGCGCGGCGACGATGTTTTCCTCCAGCGTATTGAACACCGCGTGGTGGACCACAAAGATCCGTCCCGCCGCCTGCTCCACCATCACCTCGACGAAACGCCGGTACTCCGCCATCGACATCACCACTTCGGAACAGGCAAGCGCCCCCACGAAGCCGTGCGCGATCGTCGTCTCGACATCGTGGCGGGCAGCCTGTTCGTTGAGGGCGGTGAAATCGCCGGTCACGGTCGGGATCACGACATTGGCGACCCCCAGCATCTTCTCGCGCGCCCAGGCACGGGCTTCGGACTTGGTGTAGACGGGCATGCTGCGAACTCTCCGAAGGTATTAGAGAATAGGGCGATCACTTGCCCTTCGAAACGGGACGGATCGGTGCTGGAATGGTCGAACCGATCCCGAGCTGCCGGGCCCGCGCGGCGCACATCCTGGCCACGGCGAGGTCCTGGATCGCCGCGCCCACCGACTTGTAGAGCATGATCTGGCGGGCATCGCCGCGACCGGGGTGCCGGCCGCCGACCACCTCCGCGAGAGACACCAGCTTTTCGGCAAAGGCCACGCCTTGGCTGCGTGCGGCGATCATGTCGCCGGTGTCATGGGCGACTTCCTCGACCATGTCGGCCACGATGAGGTCGGCGCGCGCGACCGCCTCGGAATCGATCTCGCGCTGCTCGGGCAGCGTCGAACCGATCGAGACAACGGTCATGCCCGGGCGCAGCCAGCGGCCGAGCAGCGTCGGCGTCTCGTCACGCGAACGCGCCGCGCAGATCACGAGATCGCTGGCCGCCACTGCCGCTTCGGCGCTGGCGGCCGCCGTCACCGCGATGCCCTTGTCCGCCATGGCCGCACAGAACGCGGCGCGGCTGGCTTCGCGCGGGCTGAAGACCAGAACCTGCGCAAGCGGTCCTGACTGTGCCAACGCCTCGAGATGGGTCCGCGCCTCGAAGCCGGAGCCGATCACCGCCACGCGCGGCTGCGCCTCGGCAAGCAGCCGCCGCGCGGCCAGGGCCGATGTTGCCGCCGTGCGAAAGCCGGTGATGGCATTGCCGTCGAGCAAGGCATCGAGCGCCATCGTCTGCCCGTCGAACAGCGAAATGAGGTAGGACGCCGCCCCGGCCACGGGCGAAGCGGCGATCAGCTTAGCCCCCATGACCGCCTGCCCCGGCATGACCCCGGTCAGCGAACGCAGCCACACCCCTTCTCCGCGCGCCATTGTCCTCGGCGGAAACCCGGCCTCCGCCAGGGGCGCTGCATAGGCCGCGCCAAGCGCCGCCACCGCCCCGGCCCAATCGAAGACCGCCCTTACCTCGTCATCCGACAGGACCAGGGTCTCGTACACTTCACGCTGCATAATGCCCTCTCCCGGCCGTGCGCCGCATGGCCATGGCCCGCGTCACTTTCGAGTCGAATAATTTCACTATTGATGCGTGTCAATGTGATTATTGATTTGCTATCCTCAGTCATCCGGCATTGTGGTACCTCGGCCGCAAAGGAGCTTTCCGTGTCCGATCAAGACCTAGTCCGGCTGCGCGCCCTGCTCGATGAAACCATCGAGCGCGGCGAGGAGCGCCTGCCGCCCGAACCGCGTCTGAGCGAGGAACTCGGCGTAACCCGCGGCCGCCTGCGAACCCTGCTCAGGCACCTCGAGAACGAGGGCGCGATCTGGCGCCATGTCGGCAAGGGCACGTTCATCGGCCAGCGGCAGGTCATCGAACCCCTTGCCGCAGCGGCGAACTTCAGCGTCGACGATATCCTGCATGCACGCGGCGTGCTCGAACCGCAGCTGGCGGCCGAAGCGGCCATCCACGCCGTGCCCGAAGATCTCGCCGCGATGGACGCATGCCTGGCCGAAATGGCACTGTCGCACTCGATGCTGCAGTGGAAGCGGCTGGACGAAAAGCTGCACCGCACGATCGCGCAGGCCACCCACAACGTCCTGCTGGTGACGCTTTACGATACGCTCCGCTCCCAGATGAAGTTCACGCTCGACCGGCGGATCGACCAGGTCTTCGGGGCGGAACCCGGCCCGAAGGAAAACACCGACGACGAGCACCACAAGGTCGTCGATGCGATCCGCAGGCACGACCCCCAAGCGGCCGAAGCCGCCATGCGCGAACACTTGCGGGCACTGCGCGCCAAGCTGTTCGGATTACGCTAAAGCGCCCCGCCCCAGCGCTTCGCGCGGCAAAATTGAGTGCATCAATGCAAATCGATTTGCATCGCGCACCGCCTCCCGAAGGCAATCGCGGCAAGATCTGCCGGGACAAGCGCGCACGGGGTCCGGCCCCGCCGCATGGGGCCACTTTTTTCTTTCCGCAGCGGTTGACGATAAAGACCACATGATGAAATACCATCCCACATAAGACGTCGCTCAAAATGGGAGAGTGCATGAGCAAGCTGGTCTGGAGCCGCCGCGAGATGTTGGCGCAAAGTCTGGCGACCTCGGCCGCCGTCTCGTCGATGGCGCTCACCGCCGGGCAGGCCAAGGCCGCTCCCGCAGGCGCACAGGAGCCGCTGGATTCCGGCATCGCGCCGGGCGACGACGTGGTATGGCTCGATGGCAGCGCGCCCTCCGCCCACGAAGGCCAGTCATGGGGCCAGCCCTGGCCGCGCGGCACCCGGTTCGAGAAGCGCGGTTACGTTCTGGAAGGCGCAGGCGGCACACGCGAGGCACTGCAGACATGGCCGATGGCCTGGTGGCCGGACGGCTCGATCAAGTGGACCGGGCACGCCGCCGCCGCCAACGGCGCCCGCGCCGGTTCCCTGCGCGTCGCGCCCGGCAGCGCCCGGCCCGCGCAGACGCTTTCCCTGCGCGAGGCAGGCGATGCCATCACCGTCACCGTGGGCCAGACCGTCTGGACCGTCGGCCGTTCGGGCGAGGCGCTGATCCGCTCCGCGAATGTCGGTTCGGCGCAAGTGCTGCACTCGGTGCGCCTGCTCGCCCGCGCGCAGGACCGTGCCGACGACGAGGACGGCGCCCCCGAGCTGACCCGCTGGACCAGCAGCATCGACAGCGCGACGGTCGAACAGAGCGGCCCGATCCGCGCCGTCATCAAGCTCGAGGGCCGCCATCGCGGTGAGGCGAGCGAAAGTGCGGGCGACTGGATGCCCTTCTGCGTCCGCCTCTACTTCCACGCCGGATCGGACAGCGTGCGGCTGGTCCACTCGATGATCTTCGACGGCGACCCGGCCAAACGCTTCATTCGCGGACTGGGCCTGGAGGGCGGCGTACCGATGCGCGGCGCCCTGCATGACCGCCACGTCCGTTTCGCGGGCGAGAATGGCGGGCTTTGGGGCGAGGCGGTGCGTCCGCTGACCGGGCTGCGCCGCGATCCCGGCAAGGCGTTCCGCGACGCACAAGTGGCGGGCGAGGCCGTCCCTCCGCTCGACCAGATGGGCACCGCGGTGCGCCAGAACATCGAATATATCCCCGCTTGGGGCGATTTCCGCCTGCGCCAGCCCAATTCGGACGGTTTTTCCATCGTCAAGCGCACCCGGCCGGGCTGCGGCTGGATCGACGTCGACACCGCCGGGCGCGCACCGGGGTTGGGCTATGTCGGCAGCCCCTCGGGCGGGGTCGCCTTCGGCATGCACGACTTCTGGCAGCGCTGCCCGGTCGGCCTCGACATCGCCGATGCCGCCACCGACACCGCGCGCTTCACGATCTGGTACCACGCCCCCGATGCCCCGGCGATGGACCTGCGCTTCTACCACGAGGTCATGGGCATGGAGAGTTACGAGGCGCAGAACCGCGGCCTCGACGTGACTTACGAGGATTACGAACCCGGCTGGGGCGACGCCTCCGGGATCGCGCGGACCACCGAATTCCGCATCTGGGCACTGCCCGCCACGCCGCCGCGCGAACGGCTGGCGCAGATGGGCAAGGGCCTTGCCACCCCGCCGCGCCTCGTTCCCAATGTCGCGCGGGTCCACGCGGCCGGGCTGTTCGGCCCATGGAGCCCGATCGCCGCGGGCAGGGCGCTGCGCGGCAAGATCGAAACGCGCGCGAAACAGGAACTCGATTTCTACATCGGGCAAGTCGAACAGCGGCGCTGGTACGGCTTCTGGAACTACGGCGACGTCATGCACAGCTATGACAACGAGCGGCACGTGTGGCGCTACGACATCGGCGGATTCGCCTGGGACAACAGCGAACTGTCGACCGACATGTGGCTGTGGTACGGCTTCCTGCGCAGCGGCCGCGCCGACGTGTTCCGGCTTGCCGAAGCGATGACCCGCCACACCGGCGAGGTCGACGTCTACCATGCCGGCCGCTTCAAGGGCCTGGGCACCCGCCACGGCGTGCAGCACTGGGCGGACAGTTCGAAGCAGCCGCGCATCTCCAACGCCGCCTATCGCCGTTTCTACTATTACCTCACCACCGACGAGCGCTGCGGCGACCTGATGCGCGCCCTGGTGGACAGCGATCATGCACTCAAGACGGTCGACATCGGCCGCAAGGTGCTGCACCGGGCCGAACCGCTCGCCGGCACCGGCGCGGTGGTGGCCGACCAGCCGCTGCCCGAGGGCCAGATCTTCATGCAGTTCGGCACCGTCTGGGGCTCGCTGCTGGGCGCCTGGCTGACCGAGTGGGAGCGCACGCGCGACACCCGCTGGCGCGACCGCATCGTGGCCGGAATGCGCTCCATTGCCGCGTTGCCCAAAGGCTGGCTGGCCGGCGGCGGCGCGTTCGATCTCGCCTCCGGCCGCTTCGTGGGGGGCGGCAAGGACGTCAACATGAGCCACCTCAACGGCGTGTTCGGCGTGTTCGAGATCACCGCCGAACTGCTGGAACTCGTGGACGAACCGGCCTTCCGCAAGACCTGGCTGGAATACTGCGAGCTCTACAACGCCCCCGAGGCGGAGTTCCGCGCCCGCACCGGCGCATCGGGCAAGGGCCGCGCACTGACGCAGGCGCATTCGCGCTACACCGCCTATGCCGGGGTGCAACTCGGCAAGCCGGAACTGGTCAGGCGTGCCTGGGGCGAATTCTTCGGCGCGGGCGACCGCGAAGGCCGCGACCAGTCGCGCGGGGCGCACAAGGTCACCGGGGCCGCGGTGCTCAAGCCGGTGGACGAGATCGCCGAAGTCTCCACCAACGACGCCGCGCAGTGGGGCATCGCCGCCACCGTGAACCTGACGCTGATCGGGGATGCGCTGGAGTGAAACGCCTCGCCGCCGCCTTGATGCCTGTGCTTCTGTCGGCGGCGGCGTCTCCGCAAACGGACGACTTGCGCCACGGCCTGTCGCACTGGCGCGTCGAGGCGGAAGCGCCCTCGCGCGTCACCGCCAAGGGCGGCGTGATGGACATCGATGCGCCCGAAGGCATCTCGGTCTGGTGGGGCGAGGAACTGCGCGCGCCCGTCGCCATCGAATACGAGGTCATGGCCGTGTCGGCGGGCGGGCCGAACGATGCGGTGAGCGACGTCAACGCCTTCTGGATGGCCACCGACCCGGCGGCGGCGGAGGGATCGCCCCTGGCCCGCCCCCGCGGCGGGGCATTCCAGGCCTACGACACGCTAAAGACCTATTACCTGGGCATCGGCGGCAATCGCAACACCACGACCCGAATGCGCCGCTACGTCGGTGAACCGGGCAATCGCCCGCTGCTGCCCGAGCACGACCGGACGGATCCCGCAGCGCTATTGGTAGCCAATCGCTGGGTGCCGGTGCGGCTTGCCGCCGATGGCACGAAAGTGACCGTGGACTTCGGCGGCAAGCGGCTTTTCACGATGACCGATGCCGCGCCCTACGCCCGAGGCTGGTTCGCCCTGCGCACCACCAGGAGCCACTTGCGCATCCGCAATTTCCGGATCGTTCCGCTTGGAGCCGGGCACTAAGGCGCGTGGACAAATTCGAGCGGCCGTTTACGCCCCGTTGCGGACATCCTCCCCATAATTCATCATGCAACTATGCGATGCCATAAAGCCTTGCTTTTCGCTCTATGCGGCCTTCTTAGCTTCACGTTGAGCGGTGGGCAGCTTCCTGCGCATGATTGCCTTCACGGACTTAAAGAAGCGCTGGTCTCAGGCGGGTTTTCCGGTTCGGTAGACTGTCAAAGCGACAAACTATCCATTCGCAAAATCGGTTCACTTCGCACTCAACGTCATGAGTATTTTATTTATGACTATAAATATAGATTAGCCGACACCTGCAAAGATTGCGCAATTCACGGCGGCCAGAGAGTTTTGATATTTTTTCGCGGCCATTACATTGGTCAGTATAAGCCAGACGGCGTGAATTTAATGATAAAAGATAATCGCCTCTTCCTCAGTTCGCTCAATGAAGCTGCTGCACACCAAGGCTTTACGGAGATCAGAATTTCTGAACGCGGCTTTCCTCGCAAGATACTCATCGACGGCGAATTTTTCGAGTTCTTCCGGTAAGCTGTAGGTCCGCTCACCACCCAAAACAGACCAAACCCGCTCAGCCTGAGCTTGTCGAAGGCCCCGAAGCGGGGCGCTGAGCCCCCATGCTTCGACAAGCTCAGCATGAGCGGGGTAGTTGGGGCAGCGTCCGCGTCTGCTTCCGCTTCCCACCCAACTCGGTCGCTCCGCTCCCCGCTGAATGTGTCCACGCCGCATGAGGAGCCGCACGATGGCTCCTCTCGACACGCCCGGCGCTCTACTCCCTCCTCGCCCCTGCGCAGGTGGGGCCCGCTTCCCTCTCGCCACCTTGTGAGAAAAGCGGGCTCCTGCCTCACGCCCCGTCGGACGCAATCCGCAGGCCGTGCCGCGCGGCGAAGCGGGCAAAGCGCGTCAGCCACAGGCCCGCCCGGCCGTCCGGCTCGAACAGCGGGGCGCCATGGCCGCCCTTCTCGATCACATAAAGCTCAGACGGAATTTTTGCTGCCCGGCATCCCTCGAACATGGCAAGGCTGTTACCGCAATCGACCACGGTATCGTCCGCCGCATGGCCAAGCAGGATGGGCGGGGTCGCGGCGGGCACATCGCGTTGCAGCGAATAGCGCCGCGACAGGTCCTCGCCAGGGTTCGGCCCCAGCAGTTCGCTGCGCGACTGGCCATGGGCGAGCGGCGGCATCATGCTCACGACCGGGAAGAACATGCCCGCCACCAAAGGCCGCGCATCCTGCGCATCGGCGGCGTCGAGCGGATCGTAGACTTTGGCCGCAAAGCGCGTGGCAATGCTGCCGCAGAGGTGTCCGCCCGCCGAAAAGCCGATGGTCGCCACATTGGCCGGATCGACGCGCCACTTCGCGGCGTTGGCGCGGATCACCCGCATCGCGCGCTGGGCATCCTGCAAAGGCGTGTCCGGCCCGGCCGCCCAGCCATCATGCGGCAACCGGTAGAGCAGTTCGAATGCCGTCACCCCTTGCCCGGCAAACCAGCGCGAGATCGCGGACGGCCGCGTGCCCATCGCCACGCGGGCATAGCCGCCGCCGGGAAACATCAGCACGGCCGCCCCGGTCGGCTTGGTCGCCGGGCAGACCGTCAGCATCGGCGTTGCCACATGCGGCCAGGCGAAATCGTCGGGATTGTTCTTGTTGGAGCGCAGCACCCGCTCTTCCCGGACACCGCCCTTCGGCAGCCCCGGCGGCGAACCCGGCCAGATCGGGAAACGCTCGAACGCAGGGCCTTCGCCCGCCTGCGCCTGCGCCAGCGCGCGGGCCGGAAGCAGCGGCGCGGCGGCCAGCGCGCCCAGCGAGGTCAGGAACAGGCGGCGGTCACTCGGCATGGGCACTCTCCCGGTAATGGCGTGGATGCGGGGCTTGAGGGCGGCGGGTAAGCCGGCGGGTAAGGCGGCGGTCGCCCGGCTCAGGGCGCGGCGAAATGCCGCTCCAGCCGCTCGGCTTCCGCCGGGGTGATCGGCATGACCGCACCGTGCTTGGGCCCGGCGAAATTGGTCGCCTTCATCGGCGAACCCGGTTCGTTGAACCGGCCGAGATTGCGGAAATGCTTGAAATCGCTGGTTTCGGAAAAGCCCATGTTGTTGGGCTTCGCGCCGAACACGTCATACATCAGCACATACTTGTTCGTTCCCGCGCGGCGCCACAGGTTGGGCGCCTCGGTGCCCACCGTCTCGGGATCGACGGGGGTGGGATCGAAGGCATAGCCGCCGTTGATCCTGTCCGAAACCGCTTGCCGCAGATGGCCGGGCCGCTCGTGCGCGACGTAGAACAAGTGGAACTTGCCGCCGATGCGGGTGATGTCGCCGTCGATCGACCCCACGTTGGGCCTGGGATAGGCAAACAGGGCCTGCGGCGGCCGGGTCAGCGTGGTGAAGGCATCGTCGGCGTAGGAATAGACCATGTGTTCCGTCCCGGCACCGTTCCGCGTGGTGTAATAGACCATCATCTTGCGCGCCTTGGGGTCGTAGATCGTCTCCGGGGCCCAGGCCGCGCTCAGATTGGCGGTTTCGGGGAAAAGCCGGTCGACATGGACGATGGCATGGGTCCAGTGCACCAGATCGCGCGACTTCATGAAGATCAGCGAGCGATTGTTGCCCCAGCCGTGGGTCGCCTTGGGGCGTTCCCATTCGGTATGGCGCAGGCCCTCGCGCTGGGCATAGATGTGCAGGTCGGTCATGCTCAGATAGAACGCGCCGTCCGGTCCGCGCACGATGTGCGGATCGCGAATGCCCTGCTGTTCGGCGATGCCCCGGCCGCTGAGCACCGGCTGGCCGCCGTTGACGTCGGTAAAGCTGTAGCCATCGCGCGAGACGGCGATGTGCAGCGAATGGGTCTCGTCCCGGAAATAGACCAAGAGATAGGCGGTGAGCGCCCGCTCCGAGGGCACCGGCGCCGCCTTCTGCCCGGCAAGGCTCGGCACGATCTCGAGCTGCCGTGCGGTCCCGGTAGCTGCAGAGGCAGGGGCAGGGGCAGCGGCGGGGCCTGCGGCCTGCGCGCCGCCGACCGTGGGCGAACCACAAAGCGCAGCCAATCCCGCCACCATCAGACCGACAACCCTTGCCTTCATTTGCACTCTCCCCTTGCCCGGTCGTCCCGGGCCTTTCATTCGACTTCCAGCACGGTGACCGATTTCGACGGCAGCACCAGTTCCACCTCGCCGCCCGACAGATGCACGGCCAAGGGGCGCGGCACGAAAGGATCGGCCTTGTCGAAGGTGATGCGGGTGTCGATGGCGTCCGCCGTCAGCACTTGCGCGCCCGCGCGGTGCCAGCGGCCACCGTCCAGATGGATCCGCAGGCGGTTCGCCCTTGCCGGATCGAGATTGGCGATGGTGACGTGCAGCTTGCCGGCGCTATCGCGCGAGGCGGACAGGTCGATGCCGGCCAGCCGCACATCGCCATGGACGTAGTCGGGCGTCTCGACCTGCACGGGCAGCGCCTCGGCGCCCTGATGCACCTTGTACATGTCGAAGACATGGTAGGTCGGGGTGACGACCATCGCGCTCCCGCGCGTCAGGACCAGCGACTGGATCACGTTCACCATCTGCGCGAGATTGGCCATCCTGACCCGGTCGGCGTGACGGTTGAAGATGTTGAGGCTCTTTGCCGCGATCAGTGCATCGCGCAGGGTACTTTCGAGATAGAGCTGGGACGGCGCGTCCTTCTCGCTCTCGAACCAGCCGCCCCACTCATCCACCGCAAGCGCGACCCGCTTGCCGGGATCGTAGCGGTCCATGATCGCGGCATGACGGCGGATCAGTTCGTCGGTAAGCGCGACCCGGGCCAGCGCCGCCGCCCAGCCGTTCTCGTCGAACCCGACGTTGCGGCCCTTGGCGTGCCAGTCGTTGCCCGCAAACGTGTAGAAATGCAGCGACAGCCCCCACATCAAGGGCGTGTCGCTGGTGAGACCAAGCGGCGTCGGTTCCGGCCGCCACAGCATGGCCTGCGCCATCACCCGCTCGGTCCAGGCATAGTCGTCGGTATCGGCGCCGACGGCAATCAGCCTTGCGCGCGGGCCCGAATAGGTGCGCAGAAAGGCCGCGTAGTGGCGGAATGCCGCTGCGTAGGTGTCAGCGCTCATGTTACCGCCGCAGCCCCAGCTTTCGTTGCCCACGCCGATGTAGGGCACCTGCCAGGGCGCGGGATGGCCGTTGGCCGCCCGCTCCTGCCCCGGCGCGCTGTCCTGCGGCGCGGTCATGTAGCGCAGCCAGTCGTCCGCCTCCCGCACGCTGCCGCTGCCGAGGTTGACCGAGACAAACGCGCTCGCCCCGATCTGGCCCAGGAAATCCATGAATTCGTGGGTGCCGAAGGCATTGGTCTCGGGCGTCCTGCCCCATGCGGAATTGATCCCGCGCGGCCGCTTGCCCGCCGCCCCGATGCCGTCGCGCCAATGGTAGCCATCGGCAAAACAGCCGCCCGGCCAGCGGATGACCGGCACCCTGACCCGCCGCAGCGCGGCGACGACGTCGGAGCGGATGCCCCGCACGTTGGGGATCGGCGAATCCGGCCCGACCCAGATGCCCTCGTAGACGCCGCGCCCGAGATGCTCGACGAACTGGCCGTAGATGTTCGGATCGATGGTGGGGCCACCGGCCTCCACGGATACGCGCGCGCGCGACTGGAGCATGGCGCGCGCGCCCGGAGCGGACCTTGCCCCGACCTCGCCTCCGGTACTGGCAGTGGTACTGGCAGTGGTACTGGCGAGAGACGACATGCCGCTCGCCGCCAGCAGCAGCGCAAGCCCGCAGGCCAGGCTCCGGCGTGATCGTGACATCTCCCCTCCTTTTATACCAGGCTGCGGCGATGCTGACGCATCAGCAGCTTGGAACGCTCAGGCTCCACTGCTCTACAATTATGGTTTTACGCGTTTTCCGGGTCATCAGGTGATTCCACCGGATTGGAAAACGCTCCAGTTGCCGGGCTAGAGATGATGCCTCATTTCGCACCCGTCAACCACATTTCGGGACGAGCGATCATATTTCGGGCCGGGAAGGGAGCCGGAAGCCAGACGGCCTGGATGGCACCCTCCATCCAGACCGCCCTTATCCCGCCGTCACATCGTGAAGCGTACGCCGACACGGAACGTGCGGCCGATCGCGTCGAAGTCCGAGATGCCCGAAGGACCGTTGGCCACATAGGGATTGATCAGCTGGTTGAAGACGTTGGTGACGCTCAGATAGGCCTCCCAGTCGTGATCGACCGGCAGCTTTGCCGAAATCCGGGTATCGAACAGCACCTGTCCGGCAAAATGGCGCTGCGGCAGATCGCTGGCGAGCGTGCTCTTGTCGTAGGCGCCGCCGCCGATGAAGCGGGCCTGGTTGAACAGCGAGACCGCACCGATGCGCAAGTCCGCCTGCCCGGTCAGGCGCCAGTGCGGCGCGGTGCCGATCTGGCCGGCCCGGTCGATCGCGGCAACGCCCGGCGAGCTTTGCTCGTACTTGTCGATATAGTTGCCGAGCAGGCGCGTGGAGATCGCCGCGTCCTTGGCCAGCCAGGGCAGGTTCGAACGGTAGCCCGCCTCGAAGTCGATGCCGCGGGTGTTGAACGAGGCCAGGTTCTGGGTGACGATGTCGATCTGCGTCAGCACCCCGTTGGCATCGCGGCTGATGAGCGCGCAGGCCGAGGCGCTGCCGTTGTAGCAGTCATCCATTTCCTGCTGGTACGAAAGCGAGGCGATCGCATCGCGGATCTTGATATCGTAATAGTCCGCCGAGACGTTGAAGCCCGGCAGGAACGAGGGCGAATAGACCGCGCCGAAGGTCAGCGTATTGGCCACTTCCGGACGCAGGTCGGGATTGCCGCGCACCACCGAGCGGACGTTGGTCGCAGTCGTGTTGGTGAAGGGATCGTAGACCTGCGGCTGATAGCTGGTGGTGCCGCGCTGGAACAGTTCGTAGAGGCTGGGCGCGCGGATGTCGCGCGAACGGGTGACGCGCAGGCGCAGGTCGTCGTAGAGCTGCCAGGTAAGCCCGGCCTTCCACGTCGTCACCGCGCCGCTGGTGCTGTAGTCGGTACGGCGGACCGCGCCGTTGAAGTCCAGCGCGCGGATCAGCGGCAGGTCCTTGAGCAGCGGCACATCGAGTTCGAGGAAGGCTTCCTTGACGTTGTAGCGCCCGCTCTGCGCCTTGGCATTGCCGACGCGGTAGGCGCCCTCGGCATTGGTGATCGGGTTGTAGGCCTCCGACAAGGGATCGACGACCTGGTTGAAGCTCTGGCGGCGGTACTCGACACCGGCGGCAAAGCCGAGGTCACCCGCCCAGAGCGTGACCGGCGCGCCGGCGATCGAGGCGGCGGCAACGAATTCGTGGAACTTCTGATCGGCGGTATTGGTGCCGGTCACGTAGTTCAGGGCATCCTTGGAAACGGTATTGGTGCCGAAGACATTCACCGGAACGCAGCCGTTGCCCGGATTGGCCAGCGAGGACCGGCAGACGATGGCGCCGCTGGAAGGATCGACCACGGCATCGGCGGCATTGACGTAATTGGCCTGGATGAGATCGTGGTGCAGTGCCAGATTGCGCGTGTTGCGCGCGGCTTCGGCATAGGCGTTCCACTTGAGCCCGCCCAGCACCGTGCCTTCGGCGCCCAGCACGCCGCGAATGGTCTCGTTGGCGACCTTGACGCGGGTGCGCGGCAGGTCGTCGTCATAGCGGCCCATCGTGATCGTGGTGACGCCCGCATCGTCCATCATCTCGGCCAGAGCGTCGGGCAGATAGGCGTTATCGCGCGTGAGCTTGAGCGCCGTGGTGCCAAGCTGGTTCGAGTAGGAGCCGACCTGGTACTCGTTCCTGGTCTTGCCGTAATTGCCCTCGGCAAACACGGTGAAGCTGTCGCTCACATCGAAGGCAAGGCGCGAATAGACGATCTTCTTGTCCAGCCCGGCGATCAGCGGCGCGAACTGCGGTCGCGGACCATCGCCGCCGACCATCGTCGAACCGGTGACGCTGGTGCCGTAGTTGAATGCAACCGGGTTGCCCTCGGCATCGAACGTCGTGCCCTTGAGCGGACCGCTGGTGATGAGGCCGCCGAAGTTGGCATTGGCGACACGCACGTCGCAGGCGAAATCGCGCTTGGTGGCAGAGCCCGAAGGCAGCGAGATCGGCTGGCAGCTCTTCTGCGAGAACGGCCGCGCCAGGCGGTCATCGACGCCCGCGTTGCGGAAATACTCGCCGCTGATCAGGAAATGCCCGCGATCGTCGGCAAAGCGGGTGCCGTAGGCCAGCTCGATCTTCTGCTCGTCGTTGTCGCCGTACGTCGTGATGCCGCTTTGGATGTTGCCGGTGAGGCCGGTGAACTTCTTGTTGATGATGAAGTTCACGACGCCGCCCACCGCGTCGGAGCCATAGGCCGCCGAGGCGCCGCCGGTCACCACTTCCACGCGCTCGACCAGCGCCTGCGGGAACATGTTGGTGTCCACCTGGCCGCTGCCGTCACTGGGAATGAAGCGGCGGCCGTCGAACAGCGTCAGCGTACGGGTGGTGCCGAGGTTACGCAAGTTGAGGTAGGCGCCGCCCTGCCCGCTGGAGGTCTGCGCACCGCGCGGGCCTGCCGAGGACGAGAGCGCCGGAAGCTGCTTGAGCGCATCGCCCAGCGTGGTGGGGGCCGCGGCATTGAGCTGCGCCGCGCTCGTCACCGTCACCGGCGTCGGGCGGTTGAAGCCGGACAGCGGAATGCGGCTGCCGGTCACCACGATGTCCTCGGTGGTGACGGCCTGGCCGGAATCCTGCGCCTCTGCAGTATCCGCAGCGGGGGCAGCGGCATCCTGCGCCATTGCTGCCGTGTGCGTGAACAGGGCGAGCGCCGACACCCCGCCAAGAACGGTAAACCGCTTCATCATTTCTGGAAAACTCCCCTCCAAAGGATCTTGTCTGTAGCGCCCGACGGGCGTCGTGCTTGTATTCTCAGGTCAAACGCTGCGCCGATTGCAGCAGGCCGCGAATGTAGCCGTAGCAAAAGGCGAAATTCTCGGCCCGCGGCGTCCATACCGGCTTGCCGTCGACCACTTGCGGATCGTCCATGCCGGGCACGTGATCGGGCATGATCATGCCGTCGTAGCCGACTTCCGCGTAAGTCTGGAGCGCGCGGACCATGTCGATGTCGCCCTCGTCCGGGAAACTCTCGTTGAAGCGGTCGCGGTGGCCCTGGATGTTGCGGAAGTGGACGTTGAAGATCTTCTTGCGGCTGCCGAACCAGCGGATCACGTCGAAGATCTGGTTGGCCGGATCGGTCAGGTTCTCGCAGACCGAGCCCTGGCAGAAGTTGAGGCCGTGATAGGGGCTTTCATTGATCTGGACGAGCCGCTTCAAGCCTTCCACCGTGCCCAGCACATTGGTCACCCCCTGATAGCCGCCGGGCGGCGTGCCGGGGTCCTGCGGGTGGCAGGCGATGCGCACCTTGGTCTCGTTGGCGACCGGCACGATGCGGTCGAGGAAATAGGTGATGCGCTCCCAGAACAGGTCGGCATCGACGACACCGGCCCGCGTCAGCGGGGTCGCCGGTTTCGCTTTCGACAAGTCCCAGGCGAAGTAGTGCGAACCGCCGCGCCCCTCGGCAGGCGCGGTGCGCAGCACGCCGAGCAGGCTCATGTTGTACTTCACCGCCGGGATGCCCGCCGCCGCGCAGTTGCGCAGCGTGGTCGCGAAAGCCTCGATGTCGCGGTCGCGCTCGGCGCCGTCGCCCAGCATGATGGCAGGGTGCTTCTCGCGGTCGATATGGGTCGATACCAAGAGGTCCGGCTCCAGCATGTCGAGGCTGAGGCCGTGGCGCTGCGCCATGTCGCGCAGGCGCGAGAGTTCGTCGACGGTCGGATAGAGCCGCCCGTCCGCCACCGCGGCGCGGGCACAGATATTGGTGACGCCGAAACGCGCGAAATCGGCGAAGTGCGCCTCGCTGGAAGGCATGCTCTGGCAGCCGAGCTTCATGAGATAGGGCTTGCGACCCGAAGCGGCAGGCGCACCGGGCTTCGCGGAGCGCGCCGAGACCGCCTGAGCCCCACCGGCCAGCGTCAGCGATGCACCTGCACCGGCTGCCAGCATGAAGTTCCTGCGATCCATCGTCACTCCCCGCGATTGGCGGCCGGCTGATCGTCCGGCCTGCTCTTTGCTTTGTGCCGCCGTGCTGGCGGCGAAAGGCTCATTGCGGGATTTGCCGCATAAATACCAATGCCAATTCTGGCTTGATCTATGCGAAACGCACACTGACAATCGATTGCCCGCCTGACGGAGCGGAGCCACAAGGCCCGTCAACACGGGCATTCCAGGCAATTACTTGCGGTGAAGAATGTCGATCCAGCCAACAAGGGCATCGATTGATTGCCTAATTGGGTTGGACCCGATCCACCCCCTGCCATAACGCCCACTGGCACAAAGGTGTGCCTTACTGTTTTGGAAGAGGTCAGTTCACGATGTTTAGCCCCGTGGAAGTCGGATCGAAGCTGGGGACCGGCCTGCTGTCGTTCCCCGTCACCCATTTCGACGCCGAGGGTCGGTTCCTGGAAGCGGACTATCGCGCGCACTGCGGATGGATGCTGGAGCATGAGCTTGCCGGCCTGTTCGCCGCGGGCGGTACGGGCGAGTTCTTCTCGCTGACCCCCGACGAAGTGGGCCAGGTGGTCGCCGCCGCCGTTGCCGAGACCGCCGGGCGCATCCCGGTCATCTCGGGCTGCGGCTATGGCACCGCGATCGCTACCGACATCGCCCGCAAGGCCGAAAAGGCCGGGGCCGACGGCCTGCTGCTGCTGCCGCCCTACCTCATCGGCTCGAACCAGGACGGCCTTGCCGCCCATATCGAGGCCGTCTGCCGCGCGACCGGGCTCGCCGTGATCGTCTACAACCGCGACAACGGCATCGTGAACGACGAGACGCTGGCGCGCCTGTGCGAGCGCAATGCCAACCTCGTCGGTTTCAAGGACGGCGTCGGCGACATCGAGCTGATGGCCCGCATCCAGGCCCGCATGGGCGACCGCCTCACCTATATCGGCGGCCTGCCCACCGCCGAGACCTTCGCCACTCCCTATCTGGCGATGGGGGTGACGACCTATTCCTCGGCGATCTTCAACTTCCTGCCCGAATGGGCTCTGCGCTTCTACGCAGCGGTGCGCGCGGGCGACCATGCCTTCGTCGTCGAGCAGCTCAATGCCTTCGTGCTGCCCTACATCGCCCTGCGCAATCGCGGGCGCGGCTATGCGGTCTCGATCGTCAAGGCGGGGATGCGCGCGGTCGGCCGCGATGCCGGGCCGGTGCGCACGCCGCTCGCCGACCTCACCGCCGCCGAGCATGAGGAACTGGCCGCCCTGATCGCGCGCGTAGCGGACGCGGCGCCAGTCGCTGCCTGACCGGCCAGCCGCATGAGTGTCACAGGGTGACAGGCCAGATCGGATGGCCTAGTCGGTTGGCGATGTTCGATCTCAGCCAATTGCGCTGCTTCGTTGCGGCCGCCGAGGAGCTTCATTTCGGCCGCGCCGCGCGGCGACTGAACATGACCCAGTCGCCGCTCAGCCGCCAGATCCAGCTTCTGGAGCGGATCCTCGGCGTCACCCTGCTCGAAAGGACCAGCCGGCAGGTGCAACTGACACCTGCCGGCAGTGCCTTCCTGATCGAATCCCGCCGCATCCTGCGCCTTGCCGAAGGCGCCGCGCTCGCCGCCCGGCGCATTGCCAAGGGCGATGCCGGGCGCGTGGTGATCGGCTTCACCGCGGCCTCGGGCTACGACCTGCTGCCGCGCATCGTCGCGCAGGCGCTGGCCAAGCTGCCCAACATCGAACTCGAACTGCGCGAGATGGTGACCTCGGAACAGCTCGACGCGCTGCTGACGGGCCTGATCGACCTCGCCTTCGTGCGCCCGCCGATCGACCGCGCCGAATTCGACCATGTGCTGATCCACCGCGAGCCGATGCTCGCCGCCCTGCCCTCCGGCGATCCGCGGCAGGCCAAGGCGGCGCTCGACCTCTCGGACTTCGACGAGAAGCCGCTCATCATGTACAGCCGCCAGGGCGCCGGGTACTTCCACGAGATGCTGGTGAAACTGTTCGCCGAGGCTTCCGTCACGCCCAGCTATGTGCAGCACGTGACGCAGATCCACTCGATGCTCGGGCTCGTGCGCTCAGGGCTTGCCGCCGCGATCGTGCCGGAAGCGGCCAAGAGCCTGCACATGACCGACGTGCACTTGCGCACGATCCGCACGACGCCCGAGGCCCCGGCGGAACTGCTGCTGGCCTGGCACCGCGAGAACGAGAACCCCGCACTCGATGTGATGCGCCAGCTCTGCTTTGAAACCTTGCTTTGAAAATTCGCCGCTGGAGAATTTAGCGGCACCGGCCCACTCCTCACCCCGTGATCCGGGAGGGGAAGTGAGCCGGTGCCGCTAACGAAATGCCCCCTCGGGGGCATTTCCAAAACGCGCTTCAATCCGCCAGCGTTACCCGGCGGATCGGCCCGGCAATCACCAGGAACGCGACGATCGTCAGCAGGCAGTGCAACCCGACGAAGCCGAGCGCCCAGTCGAACGAACCGGTGGTCGCCACGATGTAGCCGATCACGATCGGCGTCACGATCCCGGCGATATTGCCGAACATGTTGAACAGCCCATTGGCCACGCCCGACTGCTCGCGCGGGGCGACATCGGACATCACCGCCCAGCCGAGCGAGGCCACGCCCTTGCCGAAGAAGGCCAGCGCCATCAGCGCGATGACCAGCCACTGCGCCTCCACGAAAGCGCAGGCGATGATCGCACTGGCCATGACCATGCCGACCGTCAGCGGCCCCTTGCGGGCAATGTCCAGCGAGCCGGTGCGCCTCAGCAGCGCGTCCGAGGCATAGCCGCCGACCAGTCCGCCGGCAAAACCGCAAAGCGCCGGAAGCGCGGCGGCAAAGCCGGCCTCGACGATGTTCATGCCGCGCTCGCGCACAAGGTAGATCGGGAACCAGGTCACGAAGAAATAGGTCAGCACGTTGATGCAGTACTGGCCGAAATAGATCCCCGCGAGCATGCGGTTGGCGAGCAGGCGGCGCATGTCGCGCAGGCTCGGCGCACGCGCCGCGCGGCCGCCTTCGTCCATGTGGATGAGGCCGCCGCCCTGCTCGATCAGGTCGCGTTCGGCGCGGTTCACCGCCGGGTGCCGGACGGGGCTGCGGATATAGCGCCAGAACATGGCCGCACCGGCAAGGCCGATTCCGCCCATCACCCAGAACACGCTGCGCCAGCCGAAGGAATGGACCAGCCAGGCCATCAGCGGCGCAAAGGCGACCAGCGAGAAATACTGCGCGGAATTGAAGATGGCCGAGGCCGTCCCGCGCTCGCTGCCGGGGAACCAGGCGATCACCAGCCGCGCATTGCCCGGAAACGACGGCGCTTCCGCCGCGCCGACCAGCAGGCGCATGACGAACAGCATCGCGAAGACATGCAGCGCGAAAAGCCCGGCAAAGCCCTGAAGCATGGTCAGCAGCGACCACGAAGCGATCGCGATGGTATAGACCTTGCGCGTTCCGAAGCGGTCCAGCAGCAGGCCCGCCGGGATCTGCGCCGCGACATAGGCCCATGCGAATGCGGACAGGATGAAGCCGGTCTGCACCGCATCCAGCCCCAGCTCGCGCGAAGCCTCGCTACCGGCGATGGAAAACGTGGAGCGGTCCGCGTAGTTGATCGTGGTGATCAGAAAGATCAGCGCAATGATCCGCTGACGGACCCGGGTTGGCTTTTCCAGCCGCGGCACATCCACCTCGGACGCGGCGATGCTCTGCATTTCCTTCACGCAAACCCCTCTCCCGCCGGACTTGCAATCGTTTCCCGGTCAGGCGTGAGGGGCTAGGGAATGCGGGGCGGCAAGTCCATCGTGAATGCCGCAGCGATCAAGCCAGAAATTGGCTGCTCCCGCGCGGCTCTGGCAGAATCAGCCGGAAAACCGTCAGATCGCTGCGATAGGTCGACAGTGTGCCGCCGTGAACGTGCGCGATCTGGCGCGCGAGGCTGAGGCCGATGCCGGTCCCATCCGCCTTGGTCGTATGGAACGCCCGGAACACATGCGCCGCGTCCTGCGGGGCGATGCCATTGCCATTATCCCGCACCTCCAGGCAGAGCCCCCGATCGCAGCGGCTCACGACGAGGCCGACCCGGGCATGCTCGCCGCGATCGGCAAGGGCGGCTTCCACCGCATTCTGGATCAGCGCCCACAGCGCCTGGCTGATCTGGTCCCGGTCCATCGGCCAGCAAAGCCCCTGCGCGGCATCGACGCGGAACGCCACGTGCGGCCAGCGTCCGGCAAACAGGCGCGTGAGGTCCTCCAGCAGCTGATCGAGCGCCACCGGGCGCAACTGCGGCAGCGGCAGACGGGCAAGAATGCGGTAGGCTTCGACAAACCGCTGCAACCCTTCCGCCTGCCGGGCCAGCGTGCCGAGGATTTCGCGCAGCAGCGCCGCATCGGCAGCGGGGCCATCGACCGCGGCGACGCCGCTGTCCGCCAGCGACACGATCGGCGCCAGGCCGTTCAGCAGTTCGTGACCCAGGACCTGGATCATCTCGGCGGTCGCGCGCGCCTCGGCGGCGTTTTCCTCCTGTTCGATGTCGATCAGGGCGACGACGGTGCGGCCTTCGGCAGGAAGCACCACCCGGTCCAGCCGCCAGTTGCGCCCCGCGTGGCGCCAGTGGCCGCACGCGCCATCGGCAAGCGCAGCGGGCATCGGCAGAACCTTGTCGTCTGTCGCGAAGAGACGCCGGGCCGCCCGGTTGAGCGCGCGCGCCGCCTCCCCCTCGATGGCGAGCATCGGGGTCGGCGCCGCATCGAGCAGCAGGCGATGCAATCCCGCCTCCCCGGCCTCCGCATCGAGTTCCGCCGCCGCTGCGGGCACCTTGCCGCGCCTGGTTCGCCAGACCTGCAACAGGATGATCCAGGCCGCGACCAGCCCCGCGCCGGTCAAGCTGCCCCACATCGCCCGGTGCCAGGCCTCGCAGGCCGCCGCGCCGCTGAGGGCAAGACCGATCCCGCTCACCAATGCCCGCCATCCGGGCGGGGCCTGCAGGACCGGCCTAGAGCCCATGGCGCGCCATGCGGCGATAGAGCGCGCCGCGGCTGAGCCCCAGCGCGGCGGCAGCGTGGGTGACGTTGTGGCGATGCTCGCGCAAGGCGGCCTCGATCATCGCCCGTTCGGCATCGGTCAGGTCGAAACTGGCCTCGGCGCTCGCGGTGCCCTCTGCACGCCGCGGCGCCGCCGGTGCGGCCAGTGCGGCCGCATCGATGGTCCCGTCCTCGGCCAGCAGCACCGCCCGCTCGATCGCCAGCGCCAGGCCGCGCACCTCGTCGTCCCAGCGTGTCGCGGCGATCGCCTCTTCGGCCGCCGCCGTCAGCCGGGGGGACGGACGTGCGAAACGCTCCGCGGCCAGGCGCGCAAAATGGCGCGCCAGCAGCACGGCGTCGCCTTCCCGCTGCGCCAGCGGGGGAACCGCGATCTCGACCGTCGCGATCCGCCGCCGCATGGCCGGGGTCAGGGCGCCGAGGTCGTCGACGATGGCGATGCAGCGCAGCTGCGGCACCAGGCGGTCAAGCAGACGGGCCTGATCGACTTCGCCCAGCCGGTCGGGATGGCGCAGGATCACGGTTCCCGGGCCCTGCGGCAGACCGGCCCAGGCGCTCCCGTCGCGCACGTCGATCCGCCTCGGCGCACCGCCGCCGTGCGCCGAGGCGGCATGGACCGCCAGCGCGGTCAGCATGCGCCCACTGCCCGAGGGTCCGGTCACGGTCACCCCGGCCGGGGTCGGCGCGACCCGCCGGACCAGATCGCGCAGGCCCTGCATCGCCGCGCTTTCCCCCAGCAGCCCGACCGGACCGGCCCCACCGGAACCGGAACTGGAACTGGCATCCCCGCCTACCGCCATGCCTGCTACCGCGCCCGGCCCCAGCGAAGGTCCGCGCGCGATGGCGGCCTCCACTTTGGCCATGAGGTCGCCGTTGCGCCAGGGCTTCATCACGAAGTCCCGCGCCCCGGCCTGCATCGCCGCGACGGCGATGCGGATGCCGCTATGCGCGGTGATGACCAGCACGCATGCCCCCGGATCGTCCGCCATGATCCGCGCGAGCAGGGCCAGCCCCTCCTCCCCGCTGGACTGACCGGGGGTGAAATTCATGTCGAGCAGTATCGCATCGAAGCGGCGGCTGGCGAGGCGCGACAACGCCTCTTCCGGCCCGCTGGCGGTCTCGATCCGGCGCCCCGCCACGCGAAAGGCGATCTGCATGGCGCCCGCCACGGCAGGATTGTCATCGACCAGCAGGATCGCGCTGTCGCTTGACAGCCCGCCGGCCTGTCCATTTGCGGACACCGTGTCCGCCTGCGGACGGTCATCGGCGCTGCGCCCTTCAAAAAGTCCAGCATTCATCGATGTTTAGGCTTTCAAGCAGAGTTGGGTGACACTGTCCTCATGATGACCGAACAGCCCGCACATGCAACTGTTTCCCCCGAGGCGGCGCCCGGCGCGCTGATGGACCGCAAGGTCGAACGCCGCCGGCCGCCGCTGTGGCGGCGGCCCATGGTGCTGGCAATCGCCGGGGGTGCGGTTGCCGCGCTCCTGCTGTGGCGCATGCTGCCGGCCAGCGGATCCACCGACATCGATGCCGCCCAGATCGAGATCGGCACCGCGACCCGCGCGCCTTTCGCGGACTACCTGCCGGTGCGCGCGACGGTCGCTCCCAAAGTGACGACGCTGGTCGGCGTGCTCTCGGGCGGGCAGGTCGAGAAACTGCTGGTGCAGGACGGCGCCATGGTTTCGGCAGGCCAGCCGCTGGCCGTGCTGGCCAACCCCGAACTGCGGCTCGACGTGCTGACCCGCGAGGCGCAGATCGCCAGCCAGCTGGGCGGCGTGGCGGGCGAAAACCTGGGGATCGAGCGCAACCGCATCGACCGCGCCGGGCAGGTCGCCCAGGCCAATTACGACCTCATCAGGGCGCGCCGCGAACTGGCCATCCGCCAGCAGCTCTACGATCAGGGCTACCTCTCCGACGCGGGGGTGCGCAGCTACGCCGAAGAGGCCGCCTACCAGCAGAAACGGCTGGCCCAGCTGCAATCGGGCAGCACGCGCGAGGCCGGGATCACCGCCACCCAGGGCGCCCGCCTCAACGACACCCGCGCGCGCCTTGAAAGCAATCTTGCCGCCGTGCGCGCCAGCCTCGATGCGCTGACGATCCGCGCGCCCATGGGCGGACGCCTCACCAACTTCACGATCCAGCCCGGACAGGCGCTGAAGCCGGGCGATCCGGCCGGGCAGGTCGACAGCGAAGGCTCCTGGAAGCTGACCGCCGATGTCGACGAATATTACCTGCGCCGCGTGGCCCCGGGCCAGAAGGCGGTTGCCGAAGGCGCGCGCCTGACCGTCTCGAAAGTGCTGCCCGCCGTGAAGGACGGGCGTTTCCGCACCGAGCTGGATTTCGCCGGCGCCCCGCCTGCCGGGCTCAACCGGGGGCAGACGGTCGACATCCGCATCACGCTGGGCAGCACCGCCCCGGCGCTGGTCGCCCCGGTCGGCGGCTGGCTGGAGGCAGGCGCCGGCACCTCGGTCTTCGTGCTCGACGCCGACGGTGCCCATGCCCGCCGCCGCACCGTGAAGACCGGCCGCCGCAATCCCGAACAGGTCGAGATCCTGTCCGGCCTCCAGCCGGGCGAGCGCATCGTCACCTCCAACACCTCGTCGATCACCGGCGACATCCTCAATCTTCGGTAACAGGAAACATCCCCATGATCCGACTGGAACAGATCCAGCGCCGCTACGTCTCGGACGAAGTCGAGACGACGGCCCTGCGCGACATCGACCTCGCGGTCTCCGCCGGCGAATTCCTGGCCGTGATGGGGCCCTCGGGCTGCGGCAAGTCCACCCTGCTCAACACGCTGGGCACCGTCGACCGCCCGACCTCGGGACGCTACCTGTTCGGCGATCAGGACCTGGCCGCGATGGGGGAAAAGGCGCTCGCCCGGTTCCGCGGGGCGATGCTCGGGTTCGTGTTCCAGAGCTTCAACCTGATCGACGAGCTGACGATCGAGGAAAACGTCGCCCTCGGCCTTGCCTACCGGGCCAACGGCGGGGATCGCCGCACGCGGGTTTCGCAGGCGATGGACAAAGTCGGCATCGCCCACCGCGCCCGCCACTTCCCGCACCAGCTGTCGGGCGGCCAGCAGCAGCGCGCCGCGATCGCCCGCGCCATCGTCGGCGATCCGAAGCTGATCCTGGCCGACGAGCCGACCGGCAATCTCGACACGGCCAACGGCGAGCAGGTGATGAACATCCTGCAGGCGCTCAACGAGGAAGGCGCCACCATCGTCATGGTCACCCACTCGCCAAGCCACGCCGACATGGCCCGGCGCCGCATCGACATGCTGGACGGGCGCATCGTCGCCTCGGCCATGCGCGCGATCTGAAGGGGCCTGCCATGAACCGCTTCGCGCTGCTTTCACTCTACCGCTCGCTCACCCGCCACAAGCTCTATGCCACCCTCAACGTCGGCGGACTGGCGGTGGGCATCGCGGTGTTCCTGGTCCTCGGGCTCTATGCCCGGTTCGAGACCAGCTACGAGAAATGGCTGCCCCGCCATGACCGCGTCTACGTGGCGCAGACCGTCTGGAACCTGCCGGAAAGCCCGTTCAACGGCGCCTATCCCTACACGATGGGCGGCCTGCTCGAACAGCTGCGCGAGGACTTTCCCGGGGTCGTCGGCACCCGCATCCGGGGCGGCCGGAACGGCGGCACGGTCATTCGCGGCGGGGTCGCCACATCGGCCGACATCGCGCAGGTCGACGCCTCGTTCTTCGATGTCTTCGACCTGCCGATGGTGCGCGGCAGCGGCAGCGCGCTGCGCCAGCCCGCCAACGTCCTCATCAGCGAGACGCTGGCGCGCCGGTATTTCGGCACCAGCGATCCCATCGGCCAGACCCTGACCATCGCCGTGGACAAGGCCGTCAACTACCGCGTCGCCGGTGTCTTCCGCGACCTGCCCGCCAACAGCGACTTCAGGATTTCAGTGCTGGTGCCGCTGCCCGCCGCGCCGCCCTCGGAGCAATGGTTCCACTGGGGCAGCTCCTCGCTGCAGACCTTCCTGCGCTTCGACACGCCGCAGGCCGCACGCGCCTTCGAGCAGAAGCTGCCCCCGTTCGTCGACCGGCGCGGGCTTGCCGACATGGGCAAGGATGCCTCCAGGATCCAGCAGATCAAGCTGCTTCCGCTCACCCGGATGCACCTGGAACCGGCCGGTTCGGAAAGCGCCAGCGCCAAGATCACCGTGGTGACGCTGGCCATCGTCGGCCTGCTCACCCTGCTGGTGGCGATCGTCAACTACGTCAACCTGGCGACCGCGCGCGCCAACGTGCGCGCCCGCGAAGTGGCCATGCGCAAGGTCCTGGGCGCGGACCGGCTGGCCCTGGTGCGCCAGTTCCTCGGCGAGGCGGTGCTGACCGTGGGCGTCGCCGCGCTGCTCGGCCTCATTCTCGCCGAACTCAGCCTGCCGCTGGTCAATGCGGCGGGCGGCCTCTCCCTGACCATCCCTTATGCGCTGGTGGTGCCCGCGCTGATGGCGCTGACGCTGGTCGTCGGCCTGCTGGCGGGCTTCTACCCGGCGCTGCTGCTTTCCCGCTATCCGGCGGCGAGCGTGCTGGCTTCCGCCCGCTCGCCCGGTGGCGGGCGGGTCGGCACCCGCGTGCGCGAGGGACTGGTGGTGCTCCAGTTCGGCCTCGCCATCGCCTTCATGGTCGGCACCGCCGTGCTGGTCGCGCAGACCCGCCATGTCCGCCAGTCCGACCTCGGTTTCCAGCGCGAGGGGCTGATGATGCTGCTCTCAACCCGCGACAGCCTGGTCGGCGCGGACCGGACCCGCATGATCGCCGCCGCGATCCGCGAGCTGCCCTCGGTGCGCAGCGCCGCGATCGGCAACAATGCGGCGGGCGGCAGCGGCGAGGACAATGCCGACAACGTCCCTCTCCCCGGTGTCGCCGGTGACGGGCCGTCGCTGCGCTGGATCATCACCGGGCCCGACTTCTTCAAGGTCTACGGCGCCCGCGTCCTGGCCGGGCGCGTGTTCGACGCGGCGCACCGCGACGACGACGCACTGGCGCGCGACATGGCCAGCGGCATCAACATCGTGATCAACCGCCAGGCCGTGTCGACGCTGGGATTCCGCTCGCCGCAGGAGGCGATCGGCAAGACCGTCGGCGGCAAGCGCCCGCGCACGATCATCGGCGTGGTCGAGGACATGCGCTTCTTTTCCCCGCGCCAGCCCAACAGCGCGACCTATTATGTCTATTACAGCCAGCCGGAGAAGGCCTTCACGGCGGTCGTCTCGATCCGCTACACCGGCGATCCGCGGGTGACGATGGATGCCCTGCGCACGATCTGGCAGCGCAGCGTGCCGCAAGTGCCGTTCGAAGCGGCGACCGCCGATACCCAGCTTACCAAGTTCTACGAGGCCGACGACCGGGCGACCCGGCTCTTCGCGATCGGTGCGGGCCTGGCGGTGCTGATCGGCTGCGTCGGGCTCTGGGGGCTGGCCTCGTACAATACCCAGATGCGGATCAGGGAAATCGGCATCCGCAAGACGCTGGGGGCCTCCTCGGCCGACATCGCCCGGCTGCTGGTCGGCCAGTTCCTGCGGCCCGTGCTGCTCGCCAATCTCGTGGCCTGGCCGCTGGCCTTTGTCGCCATGCGGACATGGCTGACCGGCTTCGACGACCATGTGGCGCTCTCGCCGCTGTTCTTCATCGGCGGCACTGCCGCGGCGACGGTGATCGCGGTGCTGACGGTGCTGGGGCAATCGCTGCGCGCCAGCCGCGCGGCTCCGGCCTGGGCGCTGCGCCATGAGTAGGAGCGCCCGGTCCTGCAGGGCGGCCCGGCATGTCGCCCTGTTGCTGCTGCTCCTGCCGCTCATCCCGCCGGTTATCGCGCAGGTTATCCCACGGGCCTCGGCCGAGACCCTCGGCGATGCCATTGCCGCGGCATACGAGACCAACCCGCAACTGGCCGCCGCCCGCGCCCGGCAGGAAGCGCTTGCCGAGACGCCCGAGCAGGAACGCGCGCTGGCGCGGCCCACGCTGTCGGTCGAGGGCAATGGCGGGTACGACCGGCAGGGCTACGGCAAGGCGGCCTCGCTCACCGCGAACCTCGCCCTGCCGATCTGGACCGGCGGCCGCGTGTCCTCGGCCCTGCGCGCGGCCAACGGCGACGTCGCCGCCGGCGAGCAGGGCCTGCGCGACAGCGAGGCCGCCATCCTGCAGGGCGTCGTCTCCGCCTATGCCGCGCTGCTCTACAACCAGCAGGCGGTGGAGGTGGCCCGTGTCGGCATCCAGCGGCTCGACATGCAAGTGTCCGAGACCCGCGCCCGCTACGATCTCGGACAGGCGACCCGCACCGACGTGGCGCAACTCGAGGCGCAGCGCGCCACCGTCGTCGCCAACCTCGCCGATGCCGAAGGCGCGCTGGCCACGGCGGAGGCGACCTACCGCGCGGCAGTGGGGCACGATGCGGGCACGCTGGTGGCCGATGTGCCCACCCCGGCGGCGCTCCCGGCCAGCAGGGACGAGGCGCGGCGCGCGGCGGAAGACGCCAATCCCGCCCTGCTCCAGCAACGCCTTGCGGTGGACGCTTCGGCGGCGCGGGTCGACCGGGCGCGGGCGGAAGGCGCCCCTTCGGTCGATCTCGGCGGTTCCCTGGGACGGGGCGAGCGCTGGGCGGACGGCAGGCTCGACGATTTCGAGAATGCCGCATCGGTGGGGATCACCCTGCGCGTCCCCCTGCTGACCGGCGGCCTCGTCGCGTCGCGGGTGCGTCAGGCGGAAGCGAACACCCGTGCCGAGCGGTTTCTGGCCGATGCCGCCGAGCGCGACGCCATGCGCGGCGCCGACACCGCCTGGGCTGCGCTGACTGCAGCCGGGGCCCGCCTGCGCGCCAACACCGAGGGGCTGGCCGCCGCCGACCTTGCGCTCAAGGGGGTGCGGGCGGAATATGCATTCGGCCTGCGTTCGACCGTCGACATTCTCGTCGCCGACCAGAGCCTGCGCGCCGCCCAGTTGGCCGTCGCGCTCGCGAAATCGGACGTCCTGGTGGCGGAGGCCGGCTTGCTGCGGGCCGTGGGAAAGCTGGGGCGCACGGCCTACGAATAAGCCAGCGGCCTTCTCTCCGACGCGGGCTCCTGGCGCCGGCCATAGCGCCGCGCCAGCCCCGCGCAGACGAACAGCTGGGCCTGATGGAACAGCATCAGCGGCAGCACGATCAGGCCCACGGCATGGCCGGGAAACAGGATCGCCGCCATCGGGATGCCGCCCGCCATGCTCTTCTTCGATCCGCAGAACACGATGGCGATCTCGTCCTCCTTCGCGAAGGCGAGCGCCCGGCTGGCCCAGGTGGTGGCAAGCAGGACCAGCGCCAGAACCGCCAGGTCGATCAGCAGCACCAGCGCGATGCTGGCGGGTGAAAGCTGGTGCCAGATCCCGGCCACCATGCCCGCACTGAACGCGGCATAGACCACCACCAGCACCGATCCGCGATCGACGACCGCGGTCAGCAGGGCATGACGGGCGAGCCAGGCGCCGATCCACGGGCGCAGGGCCTGTCCCACCACGAAGGGCAGCAGGATCTGCAGCGCGATGTCCTCCAGCGCCTGCAGCGAGAAGCCGCCGCTGGCCGCCGGCAGCAACTGCGAGACGAGGATCGGCGTCAGGAACACGCCCAGCACGTTGGACAGCGAGGCACTGCACAGCGCGCCGGGCACGTTGCCGCGCGCGATCGCGGTGAAGGCAATGGAGGATTGCACGGTCGAGGGCAGCAGGCAGAGGAACAGCAGCCCGGTGACGATATCGCCCGGCAGGTGGCCGCGCAGCAGCCACGTCAGCACGATGCCGATCAGCGGGAACAGGATGTAGGTGCTGGCAAAGATCAGCGCCTGCAACCGCCAGTGCGACAGTCCCGACCAGATCGCCTGCGGTTTCAGCCGCGCCCCGTAGAGCAGGAACAGCAGGGCGACGGCAAGGTTGACCGCCAGATCGACCACCCCGCTCGCCCGCCCGGTGGCAGGCAGCAGCGCGGCAAGCGCAACGGTGCCGATCAGCAGCAGCAGGTAAGGATCGAGGCGGGAACGGATCGTCGTCAGCAGGGTCATGGAAAGTCTCGTCTGGGAAGACGGCCCATGTGCGCTTGCGGCCAATGATCGACAATCCCGATAGCCACGATAACAATTATCATGAATAGTGATGTCCATGTCCGTTCCGAACCTCATTCCGGTCGATCTCCTCCAGACTTTCGTGGCGGTGGTCGACGCCGGCAGCTTCACCCGCGCGGCCCGCGCACTCGGCCTGCGCCAGTCGACCGTCAGCCAGCAGATCGGGCGTCTCGAAACGCTGGCCGGGCGGCGATTGCTTGACCGCGACACGCACCGCATGGCGCTGACGCCCTCGGGCGAGCGGCTGCTCGACCAGGCCCGCGCGATCATCGATTCGCATATCCGGCTGGGCCAGACCCTGTCCGAAGCGCCCCTGCGCGGGCGGCTGCGGCTCGGGGCCTCGGAGGACTTCGTGCTGTCTGCCCTGCCCGACGTGCTCGCCACGTTCGCGCGGCGCCATCCCGAGGTCGATCTGGAACTGAGCGGGGGCCTCAGCCATGACCTCTACGATGCCTTCGACGCCGGGCGGCTCGACGTCATTTTCGTCAAGCGCCGGGCCGGCGACCGACGCGGCACGACCGCATGGCAGGAGCCGATCCGCTGGATCGCTCATCCCGACTTTCACGTCGATGCCCATGCTCCGCTGCCGCTGCTGCTCTACCCCCCGCCCAGCGTCACCCGCGCCAAGGCGTTGGAAACGCTGGAGTACTGCGGCCGCGACTGGCGGATCGCCTTCACCAGCGCCAGCCTCGCCGGGCTCAGCGCGGCGGCACGCGCGGGGATCGGCATCATGCCCCATTCGGAACGGCTGATGCCGCGCGGGCTGGCGGTCGTCCCGGCGGGGGCCACCCTGCCTGCCCTGCCGGACGTCGAATTCGTCGTGATCGGGCCGGGACCGGGCAATCCTGCCGCCGACGGCCTGATCGCGACGATGCTGCAATGGGCGGTGTGAAGCAGCGATCGCTGCGGCGCTGCGGGATGGCGGCGGCCGTGCAATGCGGTTGACCTTGGCGGCGCAGGCACTAGATCATGTGGAACGGGTGGGTAAGCGTCCCTCTAAGTGGGGCGAATGAACGGATTACGAACTATGACGGCACAGCGCGAAGACAAGGCCGATGTCGAAGTGAAAGGCACGCAGACCTTGATGCGTGCGCTGGACATCATGGATGAAGTGATCGACGGGCCGATCCGCGCCGCCGATCTGGCCCGCAAGCTGGGCATGAGCAAGACCACCGCGCATCGCCTCGCCCAGGCGCTGAAATCGCGCGGCTATCTCTCGGTGACCAATGATGGCTTCGGGCTCGGCCCCAAGCTGCTCGAACTGGGCGTCATGGCCACCCAGCAGATCGACTACGTGCGCGTGGCGCGGCCATTCATGGAAAAGCTGTCGGAGGACACCGGCTTCTGCGTCTTCGTGGGCAAGCGCGAGGGGGACTGGTCCCGCCACCTCGACCGCGTGACCGGCCGCCAGCGCCTGCGCGTCGCCACCGCCCCGGGCGACCGCCGCCCGATCGCCGAGACGGGCCTGGGCAAGGCGCTGCTGCTCGACGAGCCGGAAGAGGTCTGGGAAGACCTCTACCGCCAGGCGAGCGGCGGCAAGGTCTCGGCCAGGGCAATGAAGGACTATGTGGCGCAGATGCGCGTGCACAAGGCGCGGGGCTATGTGCTGCACGACAGCGAACTCGGCGACGGCGTGCGTTCGATCGCCGCGCCGATCCGCGATGCCCGCCGCCAGATCTGCATCGCCCTCTCCATCGCCAGCGCCGCGCACTACCTGACCGACGACATCGTCGACGACCTCGTCGCCGCGATCGTCGCCACGGCGGGCGAGATCGGCGAGGCCGTCGGCTACCGCGCGCCGCGGGGGTGAACGTTCGGGGTCTGCGATCAGAACGCCCCCTTGCTTACCTCGCAATCCCGCTCAGGCCGACCAGCGGATGGTCACGCACCGCGTGCGGGCTTCGACAAGCTCAGCCTGAGCGGGTTTGGGTTTAGCCGCGGAACGGCAGGTTACGCCCCGTTGCTGACGTTGGACGGAAGAGCTCGGAAGGGCAGCTTCCTAACTTTTTGCTCCGAAAGCAGCCTTTCCGGACACGCCGACATTGCGGACGTTTCAGGTCGATGGCAAATATTGCGAATGAGGATACTTTGCGCCGTGACGCTAACGCTGTTTGTATCTGGCTGCAGCGATCAACTGACTAACGAACAGAAAGAAAGATATGTCGCTGATGCGGAACGGCGCGTACAACTTCCCCCAGGAGCGGGAATGATAACATGTTACGAACGGACTTATGCAGTTATCTCTAAAGGGTGGGCGTTCTCGACCGAAAAAATCCTAATCGGCGTCTATAACCTTCCACCCTCGCATCAGAAAAACGAAGCGCAAAAGACGGCGCCCAAGCCAGGAGTTTACTGGCGCGGCGAAGATTTGAAAGCGCATTGGTACGACCAAGGATGTCACACAATTTCATTCCAATATAGCCTAGATCGCCCACCTGAAAAGATAAGAGCAACGTGTGCACCAATATTAGATGGCTCAGTGCCTACTTCAGCAAATCCCATCGTCACCTGCTAGTCGTCTGTCAAAACTTGCTGGCGCTTTACGTGCTTTGGTGCAGGCAAGCGATGTCCGCCCCCCCGACTTTGCAGTCGTAGCGTGCCGTTGGCAGCCGACCCGATAGCCGCCGGTTGTTCATGCGGGCCGGAACGTCCGCTTCCCACCCTAAGCAGACCCTCCGCAAGCGCGCTTTCGCTCAGTTCACCCCATTGACCGGTTGCCGCAGATCGCCGCTCCGCTCGTCCTGTTCGACCAGCAGATTGCGGCCCCAGAGCTGGTCGTAGCGCCAGCCTGACAGGTCTTCGACGACGGCGCAGGCCTCCGGGCTGCTCGGCGTGCGGGCGCCGGCGCGCAAGTGTTCGATCTCGCGCATCAGCACCGCGTGGGTGGCGGGCGAGAGCCGGAAGCGGCGCGATACCAGCACGCCGAACAGCAGCATGCCCACCGTACCCAGCCCCAGCAGGACCGCGATGGTGACAACCGCGCCGTGCGACTGCCGCGCCGCACCCGAGACGAAACCGCCCGCCTGCATGACGAAGCCGACCCCTGCGACGGCAGCGGCCTGCGTCGCCTTGCGCACGAAGGTCATGACCCCGGCAAACGCCCCCTCGCGGCGGCGGCCGGTGACGATCTCGTCGACGTCGGCCATGTAGTTGTAGGTCGCCCAGGGGATGTAGTTGAGCGCGCCCCGGCCCAGCCCCGCCAGCCCGATGGGAAGCCAGATCATCGCGCTGCTGGCGGTGATCCCGGCAATCCACAGTCCGATCAGCGTCAGCGCGCCCGCGCCGAAGCTGGCGGCGGCGATCTGGTAGGCGCGGCTGGGCGAGGCTCGCAGCGCCATGTTGATGGCGATGATCACCGCCACGAACTGAACGATGTACATCGTGCCGAGCAGGCCCGAGGCGATCGCCGTGCTGCCCGCCAGCGCAAAGATCACGAAGAACGTGAACGCGGCGTTGAACACGTCCTGGCTGATGTAGCCCCCCAGGTACATGCCGAGGTGCAGGCGGAAGGCACGGATGCGCATGGTCGAGAACAAGTTGCGATAGAGCGCCTTCAGCGCCTCCAGCGGCCCGGCCGCCTGGCGCGGCCCCGCAGCCGGCGGCGCGCTGCCCGGTCCGTGACGCTCCCAGCTGAACATGTAGAGCATCGCCGCCGTCAGCATGAACAGCGCCGCGAAGATCAGCCCCATGTAGAAGAAGGTGTCGGCACTGTCCCGGCCCAGCGCCTCGATCAGCCACAGCGGCAGGAACCCGGCCAGGATCGCCGAAGCCTGCCCGAACAGGATGCGCCAGCCGGCGAACTTGGCCTTGGTGCGATAGTCGCTCGACATCTCGGCGGCGAGCGTCTCGAACGGGATGATCTCCATCGCGTAGACCAGCTCGAACAGCACATAGCTGACGAGGTAGTACCAGAAGGTCTGCCCCGGCAGCCACATCAAGGCGAAACTGGGCAGCAGCGGGATCGCGGCGAGAATGAAGAAGCGCCGCCGCCCGAACCGGCGGCCGAGCGCGGTCATGCCGAAATGATCGGAGATATAGCCGATCATCGGCGAGGCGAAGGCGTCGAGCACGCGCGCCACCGCAAAGATCAGCGCTGCCTGCCCGGCCGAAAGCCCGCAGAACTGGGTGTAGAAGATCAGCACCCAGCCCGAGATGACCGCCATCGACCCGGCCCCGAGCACATCGTTGGAGCCATAGGCGAGGTAGTTTCTCAGGCGCACCGGGCGCAGGGCCAGAGTCTGGCGTTCGGGCACAGCAGGATCCTTCACCGTATTTCCGCACGTGACCCGCCTCTGTTTTCGGACGGATTTGCACGCGCTCTTTCGTTTTTCAGGTCATATTAAATAATGATACGCGGTTCACCAGTATTTTGTCGGAGTAATCGCCGGGCGAGCATTGCCGCCCGCCCGGCCACTCCATCAGATGTAGGTCCGCAGGAACTCGGCCAGCGCGCAGATGGCCAGGCTCTGCCCGTAAGGCATCGAGGTCAGCGCGATGTCCTTGTAGAACTGCAGCGTATCGCCCATCGCGGTGCCGAAGCTGACCTGCTGAAGCTCGCCCGCATCGTCGATGTTGGCAAGCACGCCGCGCACCGCCCGGATGCCCACCGCCTCGTATTCGCGCGGGAGGTAACCCTTGCGGACGGCTTTCAGGATGCCATAGGCAAAGCCCGCCGTGGCGGAGGCTTCGAGATAGCTGGTCGGATCGTCGATCAGGGTGTGCCACAGGCCGGTTTCGGCGTCCTGCGTGGCGGCCAGGGTGCGGACCTGGGCTGCCAGCGTGTCGATCAGGAACGAGCGGAAGGCATCGCCCGGTTCGAGATCGAGCAGTTCGATGATCTCGGGGATGGCGATCGTCACCCAGCAATTGCCGCGCGCCCACAGGGCCTCGGCAAAGTTGTGGCGTCCGGTGAAGTCCCAGCCGTGGAACCACAGGCCGGTCTTGCGATCGGCGAGGTACTTGATGTGGACGAGGAACTGGCGCTTGGCTTCCTCGATGTACTGCGGCCGGTCCAGCAGCAGGCCGATCTTGGCCAGCGGCAGCACGCTCATCATCAGCGTGTCGTCCCAGAGTTCGCCGGGATTCTCGTCGTTGTAGACGATGTGCTGGAAGCCGCCCTCCTCGGTCTTGGGCAGGCCGTCGGGCGCCATCAGCCACTCGGCCCAGGTGTCGAGATAGGGGATGTAGCTGGGATCGCCGTCCAGTTCGTAGAGGTAGGCCAGCGTGATGAAGGGGGCCACCGTGTTGATGTTCTTGGTGGGCGTGCCTTCGGCGAAGCGGTCGGCGAACCACTGGCGGATGATGGCGAGCGCGGCCGTGTCGCCGGTCTGCTCGAAATAGCGCCACATGCCGAACAGGCCGACCCCGTGGGTCCATTCCCAGCCGGCCCAGCCCTTGGTGTCGATCACGCGGCCATCGTCGAGGTGCAGCAGGAACTCACCGGTCTCGTCCTTGATGTGAACGAGGTTGTGCATCAGCTTGCCGATGGCGTCGGTGACTTCCGCGCGCGGAATGTCGTGCGTAAGCGCGGCCAATTAAGGTCTCCTGGTCATGGTTTCGGGGGCGCTCGCGGAGCGCGGAAGGACGGGGCGGCGGCTCATTTGAGCTCTGCCGGGGTCTGCGGGGCGGGCACCATGCGGATGGGCAGTCCGCCGCGGACATTGTGCAGGGTGACAAGCTTCACCGCCTCCAGCGCATCGCCGGGGGCGCCGTCGCTGGTGACGGCCAGCGCCAGGTGGTTGGCGCCGTGGTGGTTCAGGATACCCTCGGGGATCGGGAACAGGCGCTGCGGCCCGACGTGGGCGATGAACTGGCCCATGTTCCAGCCGTTGACGAAGATCAGCACGCGGTACTTCGCGGCCGAGCGCGGGGTCTCGGTATCGCCGAAGGCCAGCGCGATGGTGGCGTCCTGTCCGCTCGGCACGGCAAGGTCGAACCGGGTGCGATACCATGTCGTGCCGGGCCCGGCGCTGGCCGCGGGCACTTGCGCGGCGGTCCAGCGGCTGTCGTCGAACAGCGGCAGGTGCCAGCCCATGCGTTCGCCATATTGGCCGCCGTTGTTGGCGGGGCCGCGCACGGGGTCGGTCAGGTCCTCGCCGCCGCGCTGGCCCTGGATCTTCCATGCGATCGGCACCGCGAAACTACGCCCGCCGGGCTGCGCAATCGAGGCGGAGATCAATCCGCGCGCTTCCTTGTGGAAGTCGTCTGAATCGAGGTCCCAGTTATGGCCGTTGTTGCGGACCATGACCGACAGCACATGGCTGCCGCCCGCCTGCGCCTCGGCCGGAAGGTCCAGCGTGACGGTGCCGGTGGTGATCGGGCGGGGGAGGCCGCTCGGCGTCTCGGCCTGACCGATGAACTTGCCGTCGAGCCAGGCCTGCACGAGGCCGGAGCCGCCGGCGCCGTAGAACAGCGATACGGTCCGGGCGCCGGGGGAGCCCTCGAACCTGCCGCGATACCAGACGTCGCCCTCGTGGAAGCCATAGGCATCCATCGCCAAGTTCGGCTGGCCGTCCGGGCGCTGGGTGATCGTGGCATTGGGGCGATTGCCGCCGACGGCCTGCCAACCGCTGTCGTCGAACTGCGGATCGGCCTCCGGCGAACCCGTGGCCATGCGCCAGCCGCTAAGGACGGGAAGCGCAACCGGGGCAGGACCGGACAGCGGCGCGGTGGAAGCGAGGCTGCCCGCGGTGGAGGACCTGGCCGGGACAGGCGCGCCGTTCCATGACAGCGCGCGAACGGCGGCGGGCGCCCAGACTTCGAGACCGCCCGCTTCGCCGGTGTCACCGGTCAGCGCCAGCGCGCCGGATTTGAGCGAAGCGTGACGGACCAGTTGCGGACCGCGCACCAGAACGGGGCCTGCGGAGGATTCCACGCGGGTATAGCGGGTGCCTTCGGCCTCGTCGGCAAGGATCAGGACCAGGTCACCGCGTCCGCCGCCGGTCACGCGCAGCACGGTGCGGCCCGTATGGGTGTAGGTGACTTTCAGGTCGCCCTTGGTGTCGTTAAAGGCGGTTTCTGCCGCGCCTTCCAGAACCGTGACTTTCGGGGCGGAAGCATAGCGCAATACGGTCTCGCCCGGCTCCCCGCCGCGGCCGTAGAGCAGCAGCAGATCGGCGTTTCCGGCCTTGGACACGGATTGCAGTTCGGAGGTCGAATAGACCAGCCGCTGCCCGCCAAGGTTCACCCCGGCGACCAGCCATTTGGCATCGAAGCCATTGAGCCGCATCGGAAAAGTGTAGCGCCCATCGGGCAGCGCGGCGGTCACCGTGAAGCTGTCGTCGGTCTGCCCGTTCGATGGCTTGTGCGCCACCAGCAGGAAACGCGCGTCGGTCTCCGGGCTCTTGTTGTGGTAGACTTGAATATGGGGCGAAGAAACCTCGGGCGCGCCTGCGGGGATCATGCCCGCAAGGTCCGGGACCGAGGCGATCAATCCGCCCAGCTGCTTCATTTCCAGCGCCTTTTCGCGCAGGTTGCGCGCCTCGGAAATGGCGGCGCCATAGTCGTAGCTGGTGAACACCACCGGGGCGGGCAGCCAGCCCCAGCTGGTGCCGCCATAGGTCATGTAGAAGCTCTGGATGCCGATGCCGTTGGCCAGATTGGTGCCGTAGAACACCCGCTGGAACCGCTTGCCGCGCTGGACCGCGTTGCACTCGTAGCCGCCGTTGGAACCCCAGTAGTCGAACCAGCCGCCGCCGAATTCGGCCAGGAATCCGGGCGTTTTCGGCGAAGCGGAGGCACCGCCCCTGGCGCCGCCGGTTCCGTAGAAACCCCAGTCCGGCGCGGCCACGCTGCGGGTCGGCTTGCCTTCCACGGTGCAGGTGCCGCCAGGATAGCCGTCGAACGCATACATGTCGTTGGGGCCGTGGACGACCTTGTCGACGGACGAGCCTTCCGGCACCCAGTAGCCGTTACGGCCCTGATCGTTGTGGAAGATCGGCACGGTAATGCCATCGGCGCGGGCCTTGGCGTAGAGGTGATCCATGTAGCGCCGCTGCGCGGGCGTGGTCAGGGCGAGTTCGTTCTCGATCTGGTGAAGGATCACCGAGCCCTTATGGCCCTTGCCGTCGCCGTTGATCTGGTGGCGGGCAATGATCGCGTTGACCCGCGTCAGCCACTCGTCGGCAGCGGCCATATATTCGGGATCGTCGGTACGGGCGCGGGCCTTCTGGTTGACCAGCCAGCCCGGAAATCCGCCGCGCGACAGTTCCGCGTTCACGTAAGGCCCGGCGCGGGTCATGACCCAGAGGCCCTCTTCCTCCGCCATCGTCAGCAGGCGGTCGAGGTCGCGAATGCCGCTGAAATCGTAGACACCCTGCTTGGGCGAGTGGTAGCCCCAGTCGAAATAGAGCGCGACCGCGTTGAACCCGCTGGCCCTCATCTTCTGAAGCACATCGCGCCAGAGATCGGGGCTGGGCAAGCGGAACGGGTGGAACTCGCCGGACCAGATCACCTGCCGCTTGCCGTCGATCATCAGCGAGCGCGCATCGAAGGAGACACGGCCGAAAGTCTGGACCGGCGCGGAAAGGTCGGCGGTCGGCTTCGCGTCCTGCGCCAGTGCAGGCCGCGAAGCAGCGGAAAGAAGCAGGGCCAGAAGGAAAGCGCGCTTCATCGGCTCAGTCCATGTGGAACATGAGCGGGAGTGACCATTCCTTCGGCCGGTTGCCGGGCTCCACTTCCATCAGCGGCGCCATATAGTCCCACCAGCGGCGCATCACCGGGTGATCGGGCAGGGTATCGCGGGTATTGCCGGGCCGCACGCGCAGCACCGCGAAAAGCGCGAGGCTCTGCTCGTCGAGGAAGATCGAATAGTCGCGAATGCCCGCCTCGGTCAGCAGTGCGGAGAGTTCGGGCCAGATCGCATCGTGCCGGCGGCGATACTCATCGACCGTGCCGGGCTTCAACTGCATCCTGAAGGCGTGGATCGACCCCATCCCCTTATCCGGCACCACGACTCTCCCGATGTTCCATTATATGGATTTCAATACCGTTATTTGGTAGCCAATCCCACCCCGCTCGTCAATCGCCATTCTGATACAAAGGGGTGTTCGAAAAGGCCGGAAATGCAACGTTTTCGAGCCGGATCGGTCGACGCGCCTCGTGAAGAAGCGTTTCCGCGTGAAACGTGTCCACGGTCAGGCGTTCCACATGGCGGGCCCAGAGCGCCCAGGCCGGGAGCACCCCGAACATGCTGGGTTCGGGATAGGTGCCGGCCAGTTCCGCAACGTTTTCCGCGGCTTGCGGCGGGCTTCCCGGCGCCGCACCTGCCTCGCCATAGAGCAGGTAGACGTCGCGCATGACCAGCGATTCGATCGGCCGACCGGCCAGCCCGGCAAAGGCCGCAGGAAAGCGCGGATCGATTCCCCGCGCGTCGATCTCCGACACAAGCACCTCCCGCACCCCGCCGATGCCGGTACCGTCCGGCCCGCGCCGCCGGTCACCAAGGCGTACGAACAAGGGGGCCGTCGTCACGTCCCGCATCGTGAGACGGGTGGCGACGATGTTCTCCATCATGCCCCCGTCCACCGTTTCCAGTGCCAGGCCCCGGCAATGGGTGAAGCTGCAGTCCTGCACCTTGACGTTGCGATAGCCGCCGTTGCTTTCGGTACCGAGCTTGATCCGGCCGGTCACGCGGTCGCGGTCCGGCGCGAATTTTTGCGTCCTTGTCCGGGTCCCGTCGATCAGTGTGCCCCTATCGTAGCCGGACACCGCGCAATCGCGGATCACCACGTTTTGAGCGGCTATCGGCTCGCCCAATGCAAGGCTGGACTTGACGACGATGCCGTCATCGTTGGGGGAGTTGACCTTGCAACCGCGCACCAGCGTGTCCTGCACGCAGTCGAGGTCGATACCGTCGCGATCGGTGTCGATCGTGAGGTCTTCGATCACCAAACCGCGCGTGCCCGTGGCCAGGATCGCGAAGTGCCCACCCTTGCTTATGGTGAAGCCCGAAAGACGGATATTGCGTCCGCGCTTGAGCGCGATCGCCTTGTTGCCTTTGCCGTCCATCGCCGCAATGGCGGGTTCCAGCAGGCCGATTTCCCTCGCGCTCATGCCCTGCATGGAGAGCGGACGCTCTCCGGTCTGCGCCTGCCAGCGCGCGCCGGGGCCGTCCCGGGTCAGCCCCTGGCCATCGATCAGGCCTGGCCCTTCGATCGTGACCTCCTCCACGTCTTCGCCCCAGATCAGGCTGTTGCGCCAGTGGCTATGGCCGAAATCCTGATAGAGGCCGGAAGCGGACTCGGGCGGGTCGTAGCTTCCGCCGTGAAGCGCGGGATCGGCCGCGATGATCGTTGCCCCATGATCGAAGAGCAACCGGATCCGGCTCCTGAGGCGGATCGAGAAGCACAGGTAGCGCCCTTTCGGCACCACAACCGTACCGCCGACGCGCGCAGCTTCGGCGATCGCCGCGTTGAAGGCAGGGCTGTCGATGGCCACGCCGTCGCCGGTGGCGCCGAAATGGCGAACATCAAAGCGCCCTTGCGCGGCAAGCACGGATCGCGGCATCACGGAACCTATCATGCTGAACGCGCAAAACCGGCGGCGAGGCAGATTCACCGCGTCAGCTCCCTTCCGGCTTGCCTTCATCCAGCGGAATGCTCGCCGCGATCGGCACGGCACCCGGCAAAGGCGGGTGCGAAGGATCGAAATTCCGAAGCACCACGTAAGGCGCGATTTCGGGGATCTTCTCGGCCACCTGCCGCGCAATCGCCGCGGCGAAAAGCCAGGCGCCGTAGTTGTTGTTGTGCGTCCGGTCCTTGCCGTTATCGGCAAAGGCCTGCGGCGAGACATCGGGGCCGAGCGCCTGCATGATCGCGATACTGTCGCGGTTAAGGTCGATCAACGGGACATTCTCATCCGCCGCGACCTTGCGCACGGCAGCGGCATAGGCGCCAAGCGTGTCCTTGATCTTGCCGCTATCGTCGAAATTGCGCCGTTCGGGTGAGGTGACCAGCACCGGATGCACACCGCGACGGCGCGCTTCGGCGATGTAACTGCGCAAGTAGGCGGGATAAGTCAGCTCCGGATCGAGGTAGGTCATCGGCCATTCGGACTTCTGATCGTTGTGGCCGAACTGGATGAACAGCCAGTCGCCCGCCCGCATCTGGGTCAACATCTTGGAAAAGCGCAGCTGGGCGATGAAGGATTTCATCGTCGCCCCGGACTTGGCATGGTTGGCCACTACCAGGTGATCGTCAAGCATTGCCGGCAGCATCTGCCCCCAACTGGTGAAAGGCTCGGTATACTGGTCTGCCACGGTGGAATCGCCGGCAAGAAATAACCGCGGCGCATCAGCGGGTTCGATATGGATGGCTGCGACGCGCGGCTGGCCAAGGAATTCCAACGTCAGCTTGTCGTCCCAACTGAAGCTGGCGAGATCCCGCTCGTCCAGCAGTACGGCCTGCCCGAACCGGGGTGCCCCAGCCGGTTGGCGCGGCAGCCGGGCGTCGCGGACATCGACGAGGAACGTACGCGTCACCAACTGTCCGCGCCGGGTCGCAACGTCACGCAGGAACAGGCGGCGGCTCTCTGCCTTGACGGTGGTTCGGCCCGCGCTGCGCTTGTCGCCAAGCGTCAGGGTGACGCGGTATGTGCCCTGCGGCAGCGACACGGAATACAGGAATTCACCGGAAGGATCGCGCCGCTCGGCCCCGCTTCCGCCCGGCTGGTAACCGGGTATTTCCTCGGGCGCCTTGCCGGCCAGATCGATGTCGACGATCGGCGCGCCGCTGGTTGCGGACGCGACGGCCAATGCCAGCGCCGTGGTCAGGGACATCGTCATCCTCTCCGTTTCGTGAACCGCCTTGCTAACGGGCCAATCCCATATGACGGACCATTTAGGCATATAACGGGACGAACGGAAGTCAATCCAAGTGACATCGTTTCCCCGCGACGAGACGCTCCGTTTCTGCGGGGAAATTATCGAGGAAGATCGATCGGCAGCGATTTTGACTGGAAATGAGCGAACTTGGGATATATGGTAAAACGTGATCCCACATAATGGGACATTATATAACGATAACGGGAGTGTGATAATGGGAAGGGCAACCTCCAGGTCCATCAGGTGCAACCAGGCGTCGGCATCGCTGCTGGCGATGGCGGCGATGATGACAGTGTCGTTTCCGGCGTGTGCGCAGGAAACCGCAGCGCAAGACGGTACCGCCCAGCAGCCACCCAGCGCCGAGGACATCATAGTCACCGGTTTCCGCGCCTCGCTGAACGCGGCGCTGGCCGACAAGCGCGATCAGACTGCCGCCATCGACACGATCAAGGCCGAAGACCTGGGCAAGTTTCCCGATTCCAATCTGGCCGAATCGATGCAGCGCATTCCCGGCGTCGCCCTCCAGCGCGGCGATGGCGGCGAAGGCAAGAACATCTCCGTGCGCGGCCTTGGCGCCGACTTCACCCGCGTGCGCATCAACGGCATGGAATCCGCAGCCCAGACCGGCGGCTCGGACATCTACGGGGCCGGCAACAATGGGCGCAGCTTCGACTTCAACGTCTTCCCCACCGAGATCTTCTCCGCGCTCACCGTGCGCAAGACGCCATCGGCGGATGTCGAGGAAGGCTCGCTGGGGGCGACCGTCGATCTCAGCGCGCCAAGGCCGTTCGATTCCGCCAAGGCTTTCGTCCTCTCGGCCACCGCACGCGGAGTTTGGAACGAATTGTCGAAGCAGGTCGATCCGCGCGCGTCCGCGCTGGTCTCCAAGCAGTTCGGCGACAGCGGCTTCGGCGTGCTGGGTTCGATCGCCTACCAGAAACGCCATACGCGCGAAGTAGGCTATTCGGCGGTCGACATTCTCTCGGCCAACCAGAACGGCATGTTCTGCTCGCCGCTGGGCCTTACCCCGCAGACCCCGGCCACGAGTGCGACGACCGGCGCCAGCGCCGCGAACTGCTCCACCGGCAATCCGCGCACCAGCGATCCTGCGGCCTACCAGACCGTCTATGACGCCCGCCGCGACGATTTGCCGAATACCCCCGGCAGCGGCGCCTTCTTCCCGCGCATTCCCCGCTACATCAATTCGCAGCAGTCGCAGGAGCGCATCGGCGGAACGATGACGCTGCAGTACAAGCCAGACGACGACACCGACATCTCGCTCGACCTGCTGTATTCCCGCTTCAACGTCACGCGCGACGATAATTACATCGAGGCAATATCGTTCGGCCGTTCGGCATCGAACCAGGGCTACCCGATGATGTCGCTCAAGGATGTCCAGCTTTCCGATCTGGGATCGGTGGAATATGCCCTGCTCGACGGCGTCGACGTGCGTTCGGAAGGCCTGCACTCCGAATACTCGACCACGTTCAAGCAGGCCAACCTCAACTTCATGCACCGCTTCGGCGACCGACTGACGGTGGACGGCAAGGTGGGCCTCAACCGCTCCGTCTGGCGCGACAAGGTCCGCATGCAGTACTACATGGATGCGCTCGATACCGACAACTTCTCGATCGACTACAGGGATGGCGGCCAGACGCCGGTCCTGGGCTTCGGTTTCGACGTCTCCGATCCCACGCAGTTCCGTTACGGCGTTTCGCCGGGCGCCGGCGTCGTCACCGGCGGGTTCAGCCTTCAGGGCAAACCCGCCACCAACACCACCAACGGCGTATTGGGCGAGATCAACGCGCATTACGAAGTCTCGGACGCATTCAAGGTTCATCTTGGCGGCCAATACCGTTCAAGCGACTTCAAGCAGCGCCTGACGACCTATTACACGGCCGATACACTGGTCCAAAACCTGCCGGCCGGCACTTCGCTGGCTGATCTCACCAAGCAGATCACCGGTGTGGACAGTCTCTGGGGCCATGGCGCTCCGTCGAGTTGGGCCACGCTCGACTGGCGCAAGCTTGCGGATACCTTCAACCTGTTCGACGCCCGCACCTGCACCGGCTGCGGCGAGATCAATCCGGGCGTCAAGGAAGAGGAATCGAGCGCCTACCTCATGGGCACGTTCGATTTCAGCGATACGGTGGGCTTTGGCCTGCGCGGCGACGTCGGCTTGCGTTACATCCACACCTGGCAGCGTTCGACCGGCTACCTCAACCTGGCCGACGCGACCTCGCCGACCGGCCTGGCCGGCCAGTTCCGCGCCGTTTCGCGCAGCTATGACGACTGGCTGCCTTCCGCCAACCTCGTCATCGAACCGATGCAGAACCTCCTGGTCCGCCTTTCCGCCGCCAAGGTCATGTCGCGCCCCGCGCTGACCGCGCTGGCGCCAACGGTGACGATCAACCCGGTGACCCGCTCCGGATCGCTGGGCAATCCCCTGCTCGAACCGATCCGTGCGACCACCTTCGATGCAGCCGTGGAATGGTACTTCCGCCCCGGTGCCCTGCTGTCGGCGGCGTTCTTCTACAAGGACATCAAGACATATGTGCAGAGCGTGAACTCGCTCGTGCCGTTCAGTTCGCTCGGCCTGCCCGATGCCCTGCTCACCGGCAGCAACACCACGCCCGACGAACTGTTCAACATCGCCACCCCTACCAACACGCCGGGCGGCCCGCTCAAGGGCATCGAGCTTAACGCCCAGATCCCGTTCAACTTCATGACGGGCTTCTTCAGCCACTTCGGCGTGCTGGCGAACTACACGCACGTCATGTCGAAGATCAACTATTGCCTCACCAGTTCCGGCGGCGTCTGCACGGTGACGACCAAGGACGACCTTGTCGGCCTGTCGAAGGACACCGCTTCGGGCACGCTCTACTGGGAGAACGCCAAGTTCTCGATCCGCGGCACGATCAATTACCGCGGACCGTTCATTCGCGGCATTCCTGCCTCGCCCGGCAGTGATCTGGTCGGTAACCGGGCAACCACGTTTGTCGACGCCTCCGCTTCGTACAATCTCACCGACAACGTGAAGCTGATCGTCGAAGGCACCAACCTCACCGACGAACAGAACAGCCTCTACACCGACAGCCAGCGGCAGGACACCCTGTTCCAGACCCGCGTCGGACGCACGATCTCGGCTGGCGTCAATGTGAAATTCTGACCTCGAAGTTCCCGGCGGGGCCCTCCCGCGCCGGCACTCACGGCTCCCGGATCCTCCATCCGGGAGCCGTCTTTTCAGGCCTTTTCAAGCGAAGCGGCAAGATCGGGCGCAATGCGCACGAGCGAACCGTGACGGGCGCCTTGCGGCATGACAAGGCGCTCCCCGACATCCTGCCAATGGATCATGTCGCGTGTCGATACCGCGCCCCAGCGGCCGTCGCGGTAAACATCGTAATAGCAGATCAATTCATCACCGATCCGCGCGGTCATGGGGCCTTCCACCCAGGACGGCGTGAATGGCGCACCGGGCGGTGCGAAAGGGCCGAGCGGACTGCGCGCCGAAGCGACACGCAGCCATTTGCGGGGCGGCATGACGGTTTCGTCCTTCACAACCAGCCAGAGCCCGCCATCGGGCGCATGTGCAAACGTGCCGTCGATCACGCTAAAGCCGGGGTCGTAAAGCACTTGCGGCGGAGCAAACGTCTTAAAATCCGCCGTGGTCGTGTACCACAGCCGATGATTGTACCCGTCTTCCGACGTACTCGCGGTTTCCGTGAAGCGGCCGTCAACGGTACTCGACCAGAAGATCACCGTTCGGCGCGAAGCGGGATCGAAGATCGCTTCGGGCGCCCAGCAATTGCGCGTGCCCGGCACCGAAGCCATGACCGGAAGTGCCCGCTGCGGCGTCCAGTTGATGAAATCCCGGGTTGTCGCATGGCCGATCGTCACCCCCTGCCAAGCCGTGGTCCAGATGCAGTGCCAAGGCGCATCAGCCCCCTCCCCGCGCCAGAGGAAGGGGTCTCTCAGCAGGTTTTTCTCGCCGACATGCGGCACCAGGAAGGGCCTGCCGCCGCCGAGCGTCCTGAATGCGAAACCGTCATCGCTGAGCGCCAGCTTCAGCCCGTCCGCCTCCCCTTTGCCGGTGCTGAAATAGGCAAAGAGCAGCGGGCCATCCGCCGGCCGCGCGCCCAGACGCGCGGAGGCACAGCCCGCCAATGCCGTCGCGCCAAGGCAAAGCGCACGCCGATCAATGCAAAACGTCATCACCGTCCGTCCGTCGAGTTCATGGGCCGGGCCTGTGCCGGGGCACCGGGGTCTACAGACACTGCAGCGCGATCTTTACTCACGGGACATCACTTTGGTCGTGGTATCACGATCGCTGCCATCGCGGCTTGGGAAAACTTGACACAGCACCGGGAAAGAAGGTGCCGAAATATATCCATAATTCAAGGCCTCTTGGCGCATTGATGGAGCATCTTGGGGAAATCCCGAAGCGACGCGCGCAAGGCCTGCATCGCCAAGCGCCCCGCAGCGCGCTCGCCGGGGCCGAACACCTAGGTCGCGAGGACAAATTCAGCGGGGAGCGGCGCGACCTAGTTGGGTGGCAAGCGGAAGCGGAAGAGGAAGCGGAAGCGGACGCTGCCCCAACCACCCCGCTCATGCTGAGCTTGTCGAAGCATGGGGGCTCAGCGCCCCGGTTCAGGCCTTCGACAAGCTCAGGCTGAGCGGGCGTGGTCTGATTTGGATGGCTAGCTGCCGTTCGGAGATGGTGCTTCATTCCACGCTCGAACGACTTTGATATGCCGGAAGTTCAAATGACTGGCCAGTGCCCCAGATGGCGGCTCTTGAGGTATTTCCATTCTACCTCTGATGCGTGCATGAGCAACTGCACCCCGAGCACGATCTACATACGCGGCTGCAAGGTCGAGCAAGGCCGGGCCACCCTCATATAGGATGATCGGGACACTACAGCCGTCTTGCTGCACTTCGATGCTGTCGTGAACACCGATCTGGACTACTGAGACATCCAATTCGATTTCTCGATTTTGTAGGTCCGTGGCCACAGGGAGGTCAATGCAATTGACAGCCGTCGATGGTTGGACTGCCTGTAGCATCATGAAGGCTGGCAGATAGAACGGTTGCACGGACAGATGCTACCGCTGGTTTCTGACGTCCGCAACAGCGGCGTAAACGGCCGCTCGAATTTGTCCACGCGCCCTAGGTCGTAGATCCCACGCCGACGATACGGCGACGCTTGTCGCCAATTTCACGCCGGGCCTTTTCGATCAACTCCAGTTCGGTAACGGCCAGCAAATCCTCCGAAACCCGGATGAGGTGTGCCCGCATCGCCTGTCGCGCGCGCTCTCCATTGCGCTCGGCCAGGGCATCATAAATCTTGCGGTGCTCATCCGACCGCGGGGTGATCCCGGCTAGCCTCGCCTGCTCGAACATACGCCGGCTTAGCGGCGACTTTTCCCGCAAGTCCCACAGGCGTTCGATCGCCTGAAAAACCAAAGAACTCTGCGTCGCCTCGGCTATGGCGAGGTGGAACTGCCGGTCCAGATCCAGTTCCGCGGGGGATGCCGGGTCCAGCGCTTCCATGCGTTCGAGAAGCTGCCCAAGATTGGCCAATTCGTGATCGCTCATCACGGTTGCGGCGAGAGCGGCGGCCTCGCCCTCGAACATCAATCTCGCCTCGATCAGTTCGAATGCACCGACGTCGAGCTCATCCTTGGGCCGGGACAGGGGCACATGCTCCGCAACGAACACCCCCGAGCCATGACGGACCTCGACGAGGCCCTGGATCTCGAGCGCAATCATCGCCTCCCGGACGGTCGGCCTGCTGACGCCGAAACGCTCTGCCAGGTCCCGCTCCGGTGGAAGGCGCGAACCCGCCGAAAATTGCCCGTCCCGCATCCCTTGCTCAAGTTCGCAGGCCACTCGCTGGTAAAGTTTTACACGCCCTGTCATGCGAAGGCATTGTCACAAGCGGCACGCAACGGCAAGACACCTTACCAATTTGCTCGCCATGCCAACCCAGCATCACCTGCCCATCCAACGGCGAGAGTGCGCCGCGCCAGAGACCGCCCGCTGACCTCACCAGTTCCACATCGTGCCGTCCTCGAGACGGGCGACCGGGAGGAAGGCCGGCTTGTAGGGATACTTCGCCGCCAACTGCTCGTCTATGTCGACACCGTGACCGGGCGTTTCGCCGCAGAACAGTTCGCCCTTCGCGAAGTGGTAGTCGTGCGGGAAGACCGCATCGGTCTCCTCGGTGTGGCGCATGTACTCCTGGATCCCGAAGTTGGGCACCCAGGTATCGAAATGCAGCGCGGTCCCCATGGTCACCGGCGAGAGATCGGTAGCGCCGTGACTGCCGGTGCGGATCTGGTAGAGCGCGGCGAGATCGGCGATACGGCGCAAGTGCGTGACCCCGCCGGCGCCGACGATGGTGCATCGGATATAGTCGATCAGCTGGTTCTGGATCAGGTCCTTGGCATCCCAGATCGTGTTGAAGATCTCGCCCACCGCGAGCGGGGTAACTGTGTGCTGGCGCACGAGACGGAAGGCCTCCTGGTTCTCCGCTGGCGTGCAGTCCTCCAGCCAGAAAAGCTGGTAGGGCTCCAGCATCTTGCCCAGGTTCGCCGCTTCCTGCGGGGTGTAGCGATGATGGCCATCGTGCAGCAAATGGTAGCCGAAACCGTAAGTCTCGCGCAACTTCTCGAACATCCTGGGGACATAGTTGAGCGCCTGCCGCGTGTCCCACCCGGTGACCGAGGGAAGCGCGGCATCGGCCGGTTCGTAATAGAGCTTGCCGCGCCCAACGCCGTAAGCGTCCTTGATCCCCGGCACACCGGTCTGCGCCCGGATGGCCTTGTAGCCGAGTTCGATATAGTGGCCCACGGCATCAACCGTCTCAGCGATATCGCTGCCGTTGGCGTGGCCGTAGACCATGACGCTATCCCGGCTTCGGCCACCCAGCAACTGGTAGAGCGGCATGTTCGCCATCTTGGCCTTGATGTCCCACAGGGCCACGTCGACGGCCGCGATCGCGCGCATCGTCACCGGTCCGCGACGCCAGTAGGCGCCCTTGTAGAGGTATTGCCAGATGTCCTCGATGCGGCGCGGGTCCATGCCGAGGATGCAGGGGATCACGTGCTCTTCGAGATAGGCGACCACCGCCTTTTCTCGCCCGTTCATCGTGGCATCGCCGATCCCGTACACGCCCTGATCGGTCATGATCTTGAGGGTAACGAAGTTTCGCCCGGGACAGGTCACGATAACCTTGGCGGAAGTAATCTTCACGGCTTCATCTCCCTTGGGGCCTGCAGGCACCCGCCCGCCGCTCTATCATTGCAGCGACCGTATTATTGGCCTTACCAAATGATGGCAATAGATCAGATGACTTAATCGCATAAGCGTAAACCTTAGGGGGCGATCCTATCCATCACCACCTTGCACCCGCGCAAGGGAGCCATCGCAATACGACCCGCTGCTGCCTCAAGCAGCGGCAAAAGCCGATTGTCAGTCTACATGGACAAAGCGCCCCGACATGGTTCGGCAACGCTTTCGGCATGAATGGGCGACCGGGAGAGGATACAAGCAATCTCTATTCCGACACGATCGCCGAAAAACCGGTCACGGCTGCCTTTCGGCCACGCGAGGCGCGGGCCACAGCATCGGTGCCGCCTGGGCTGCGGCCAGATCGCTGGCGCCGGCTTCCTCCACCGGCAGGCCGGCGCAGCGGTTTGCCGTTCTCATCACGTTGCATTGCGCCGCCACATGACCGGGCAACCGCACCGCAAAGCCGCCGGGGAAGCGCGGATCGGCCCACAAGTAATCGGTCGAGACCGCCTGAGCCCCGCTGGCCAGCGCCGCGGCGCGATGGGCGACGTCATTCGAACGGGCCTGCCAGGTACTGTCGTCAGCGCGCGTCCGCACGATGAAACCCGCCTTGACGTCGGCAGCGATACGCGCGCCCTGCGTGACCGGGTTGTTGAGCGTCAGATAGGCTGCGGCGGGCGAATTCTCGTCGATATTGACGAAGGCGACCCGGCCCTCGAGCGTCTTGCGCGTGCCCCGGTAGGCCGCGACCTTTGCCTCGTTCTCGTCGAGCGCGAAGTAGAACTTGCCGCGGGTTTCGCCCAGTTTCGGCCAGTTCCCGGCGAGGACCGCCTCGCGCAGCGTGGGATACCGGCCTTGCACGTCATCCGGCGTGACCAGCATGTGCGCCGGCAGGACCGAGCGGATCTCGGCGTCGAAGGCATCGAAGGCGGCCTCGTCGAACGGGATCAGCGGCACCCCGCCGGGGACAGCATTGCCGTCCTTGGCATTGACGAGGATCATGATCGGTGCGTGATCGGGATGGCGCTTGGACCAGGCCTTGATCTCGCCAAGGCAGCGACGGAACGTCACGCAGCTCGATCGGAAGTCGAGATCGGGCACGTGCAGCACCTTGAAGCCGGGCTGTTCCATCAGCCGGGTCCAAGCTGCGGGCAGCGTCGTGCCGGTCTGGCGCGCGATTGCGGGGTGGGCATAGCGCCCTCCCTGCGGATCGAAGACGACATCGATCTCCAACTGGCGCGCGCCCGCGTCCAGCTCCGCCGTCAGGGACTTGTGCGCATAGTCCAGTTCCTGCGCGATCTTCGGTGCGGCCTTGGCGAAGAGCGCATAGTCCGCTGGCGGGATCGCCTGCTTGTAGCTGTTGTGCGTGCCCACCGTGGTCACGTCGTTCATCTTGAGATTGCGGTCCATCCACGCCCTGGCGCAGCCTTCACCCGCAGAGGCGGCATCGGGCGCATCCAGGCGGCAGGAGCGGGGCTTCGAGGCGGCAGCACCGGCCTGCGCCGTTCCCGCCTGCAAGGCGGCCCCCGCCAGCAACAGGACGAGGGACAAAGTGCGGATGGATGGCGACATGAAACGACTCCGGTAATAGCGTGCCCGATGGTGGAACCCGAAGGGCAGAACTATTTGACGCGGCGATGACAGGACGCCCGGCGGCCACGATCGCCAGCATCTGCATCGGGTCTGGTCTGCCCCCGGCGGTCTCTCCGTGGCCTGAGCCCGTGGATTTCCTCCAGGTTTGAGTAGAGTCCGGCCCTTGCAGGAGTCGGATGAATATGAAGCGGAGCCGGTTCAGCGATGAACAGATCATCGCGGTGTTGAAGGAGCAGGAGGCTGGAATAGCGACGGCGGATGTGTGCCGCCGCCACGGGGTCAGCTCAGCGACGTTTTACACGTGGAAGGCCAAGTATGGTGGCCGAAGGTATCCGAGGCCCGGCGGCTGCGTTCGCTGGAAGAGGAGAACGCTCGGCTCAAGCGCCTTCTGGCCGACGCGATGCTGATAACGCCATGCTCAAGGCGATCGGTCTGAAAAAGTTCTGACGCCTGGAGCGAAGCGTCAGGCGGCGGCTCACCTCCAGGAAGTCTTCGAGGCGAGCCAGCGCCGGGCTTGCGAGGCTCTGGGCGTGGATCGAACGAGCGTGCGCTACGTCAGTCGCCGGCCGGACGATACTGTGGCACGATTACGCAGTCATCAACGTGGAGGCACATACCGGCCTGACCGGCGAGTGTTTTGCCAACGTGCTGTTCGGGGCTGGGCCGGAGGACTTTCGCGCGTATGTGCTGGCGTACGTTCACGTCCTAAGCCCGTTACGCTGGCTCGGATTGCTGGACGAAACCCGCCACGGCAAGCCCAATCCGACAGAAAAGCTGTTCACCAAGACGGCGCTATGGTCTCGGGTTATCCAGGCAGAATCCGACAAGGTGTTGCCCGATATCACACGGCATTGATCCTTGCTCTTTCGTTGGCAGTTAACATACCATGATTTTGGCCGGTAAAGACGTTACGATTAAATATTTAGGAAATCTCATGTAACAGGCTGGCACTGCGCGGTCGCAACTGAGCCGTCTGATTTTGTCTTTGGGGGAAGTATGTTAAAATATGCAGCACTTCTGGCGGGTTTGATAGGTTCGTCCGCAATTGCTGAGGACCCCATAGTTTATAGCCCTTTGAAGAATGGGCAGACGTTTGTGTGTGCTGATTTAACAGCCAGCAATGTCAATGACAGCAACCAAATACGACAGTACGTTCTGGGATATTGGAGCGGATTTAACGCAGCCAACTCGTATAATTCATTGCCTGGCGTAGATGTTGGCGCAACCACCAGCGCCAATGGAATTTTTGGGGAAATAAAACTATATTGCGCCCGCAACCCATCAATGGATATTCCTACTGCCGTTCTGTCAACCTACCTTAAATTTAAGCGAAGTGGCCGATAACGACGTGGGACACATTATAAGATAATCTGGTATTAATGTCCGAGAGAGATTTAGTGCGCAAACTTTGGGGATTATTCATTGCCTTTTTTCTTTTCGGGCTTAGCACGCTTGCCGTAGCCCAGGAAAGTGAAGAACCATTTTGGTTCGGAAATAGCTGGGCCGTTGGGCGTGAGCATATTTCGAATAAAAAAGACGTTGGCAGCGGAGTAAAATGCTCCGTATACACTAAACTCTCTTCTTATAGCGCCATGATTGGCATCAAAAACCAGCCAGCTATAATTACTATGTTTATGGGCACGATGCAGATGACATCTCTATCATTTGCGTCTCCGACCGCCCCTATTGACGAAACAAATTCCATGAACATGAGAATACTCATGCAAGACTATACGACGAACGATCTATCTTCTGACGTTGTTGCTTTCCCCTTTCCTGAACGTGGTGGCCACACGTACATTTGGATAATGCCCAATGAGGAGGGACGAAGGCTTGCCCATCTGCTGTCTAATGCCCTGACCGTGACCATCAGGAATGCGGATAGTGCGGTGGTTCAAACGATTGCTGTGAACGATGAAGGGCGTATTGCCTTTGAGAGGCTCGCCGATTGCGTGTCAGGATGAACCGCCCCGGGTTTGCCGGAGGCTCCAACTCCTGAGAAGGTGGAGCCTGTATGAGCAAGACAACGAACAAGTTTGCGCCGGAAGTCCGCGAGCGCGCGGTGCGTATGGTGATCGATCACGAACGTGATTACCCCTCTCGCTGGGCAGCGGTGGTTTCGATTGCGGAGAAGATCGGCTGCGTTCCGCAGACGCTGCATGAGTGGGTGAAGAAGGCTGAGGTCGACAGCGGCAAGCGCGCGGGCGTCCCGACCGAGGTAGCCGACAAGATGAAGGCACTGGAGCGCGAGGTCCGCGAGCTGCGACAGGCCAATGAGATCCTGCGCAAGGCATCGGCATATTTTGCCCAGGCGGAGCTCGACCGCCCGTTCCGGCGATGATCGCCTTCATCGACGATCACCGCGATGCCTATGGGGTCGAGCCGATCTGCCGTGTCCTGCCGATCGCCCCATCCACTTACCACGAGCGCGTCGCAAAGCGGCAGGATCCGACACGCCTGTCGGCGCGGGCGCAGCGGGACGTCGCCCTGAAGCCCGAGGTCGCGCGCGTATTCGCCGAGAACTTCGCGGTCTACGGCGTGCGCAAGGTCTGGCGGCAGATGATGCGGGAAGGCTTTCCGGTCGCCCGCTGCACAGTCGCGCGGTTGATGCGGGAGATGGGCTTGGCAGGGGTGATCCGGGGCAAGCCGGTGCGCACAACTATCAGTGACAAGGCGGCGCCATGCCCTCTCGATCACGTCAACCGCAAGTTCTACGCGCCAGCGCCGAACATGCTGTGGGTGTCGGACTTCACCTACGTCGCGACCTGGGCGGGGTTCGTCTACGTTGCCTTCGTCATCGATACCTATGCTCGGCGGATTGTAGGTTGGCGGGCCAGCAGAACGGCCCATGCCAGCTTCGTGCTCGATGCTCTGGAACAGGCGCTTCACGATCGTCGGCCGGCCCATCGGGGCGGCCTCATCCATCATAGCGATCGCGGGTCGCAATACGTCTCCATCAAGTACACCGAGCGTCTCGCCGAAGCCGGGATAGAACCCTCAGTCGGCAGCGTCGGCGATAGCTATGACAACGCTTTGGCCGAGACGATCAATGGCCTTTACAAGGCTGAGGTGATCCACAGGCGTGGACCATGGCGCAGCTTCGAAGCAGTCGAATATGCCACGCTCGAATGGGTCGACTGGTTCAACCATCGTCGGCTGCTGGAGTCCATCGGCAACATCCCTCCTGCCGAAGCCGAAGAACAATATTATGCTGCCGCGGCCAACATCGATATGGCAGCGTGACTCACAACCCAATGCCTCCGGCAGACCCGGTGCGGTTCAGGATAACTGTCCGTCGTCAGCCCCAGTGGCACAGATTTGAGGTTGTTATTTAGGGAGGGTTGGGGCTTCGTCGTAGTGACGAACGAACGAAGATGAAGGCCCAACCCTCCTTGAAAAAATCGGCAACCAAGGCCTCTGCGGATCGGGTGGTGAGGAACATCCGGCGGCAGACCCGCCGGCATTTCTCGGCCGAGGACAAGATCCGCATCGCGCAGTTGTGCCGCAAGGAAGGCATTGCCCAGAGCCTGAATTACACCTGGTCGAAGGCGTTCATGGAGGCGGGCAAGCGCCGCCTGGCTGGCGACACCGCCCGTGCTGCGACCAGCGGCAAAGTGCAGGATCTGCGCCGCGAAGCCGGTGCCCTGAAGGAATGCGTTGCCGACCTGACGCTCGAAAACCGTCTGCTGAGAAAAAAGCGTGATCACGGAGGGGCGCGACCACGAATGAGGTATCCCGCATCCGAGAAGCTCGAGATCATCCGGTTCGTCGAGCAGTCGCACCTGCCCGCCAAGCGGACGCTCGACAAGCTGGGCATCGCCCGTCGGACCTTCTACCGCTGGTATGACCACTATCTCGAGGCGTACTCGACGACTTCTCGCGCTACATCATCGCCTGGAAGCTGTGCACCAACATGCGGGCCGAGGATGTCACCGATACGCTGGACCTCGCCCTGGCGGCTTCCCGCTGCGACAGCGCCACGGTGCTGCACAAGCCCAGACTGCTTAGCGATAATGGCCCCAGGTACATCGCCGGCAAACTGGCGGAATATGATCTGCCCCCTTCTGAGTGGCCCATCGACTATCGTAGTCTGGACCACGAAGGAGGAATGGAATGGCTCGGAAGCACAAGCT
>NZ_JAPCWC010000010.1 GCF_026420865.1 Novosphingobium clariflavum
AGTGAATCGAGGTCTGTTCCTTCAGGCGATTGGTGACGGCAATGCGCACCGTCTCGCCTTCACGCAGGCGCAGCAGCGGGGCGGGCAGCGTGCCGTTGACGGTAACCGCATGGCCCGAGCGACCGCCGGTCGAAAAATGGCTCTCGCCGATTTGAAGCGCGATGGAATTGCCTGTCAGAACGCCGGAACCAGTGCCGGCGTGAACGATACCCGGCGTACCGCTACGCGCCCATGCAGGGAACAGGCCTGCCATTCCGAGGCTGCCTGCGACAGCGCCGCCAAGGGCCAGAAAACGCCTGCGCTGAAGCAGGGAGCGATGGAGGCTGTCGTTCGGCGTCATGCAGGGGATACGCGGCAAACAGGTCTATCCCTCACCAACGCGTGACAATTTTTGCTACCTGAAAGAACTGCCGATACCGGCTTGCTCAATCAACCGGTCGCAACCCGCAAGTCACATTGCACCTAGCCGCCTCCAATTTCGCCATTCGACTTTCAGCAACTTGGTCAGCGGCATCGTACAGCATTGGCTCTTCGAGATGAACGTACCCCATAAAGACCTCAACGCGGCGATGCGCGGTCAACGCCATACCCACCTTGAGCGGCACTCCTGAATTTGCGATATCGGTCGCAGCGCGATGACGTATGCCATGAGTCCCGACGTGCTCAATCCCTGATACTGCTAACGCCTTCCGCCATGCACGATGATACGCGCCGTACATTGCCGGGCGGCTTGGGTCGTTTGGATTTGGGATGACAAAGGGGGAATCGCCAGCGGCAGATGCTGCGAGTTGAAGCAGCGTTCGGGCCTCTTTCGAGATGGGCTTCCAAATTGGGCCAGTCTTACTATCGGGCCAATCGACCCTCCGCCTTTCAAAATCCACCCATGCCCAACGCAGTTGGAGAATTTCAGACACCCGCGCTGCAAACGCAAACTGAAGTCTCATAGCCAAGGTGTACGCCGATCTGCCCCCGCCTTCTCCTTCCGGCAACTCGAGATAGTCCATCAATCGAACCATTTCTTCCTGACGGATAAGTCTAGGGCGCTTCTTTTTTGCGAGCGTAGTAACGCCCTTGCAGGGGTTCGTATCCTCAGCTCGATAACCCCACTCCTCTGCCCGCTTAAACATGGAACTCAAAATTCCAAGAGAGATGTAAGCCATGCCGGGAGCAAAGCTAAGATCATCCACGAATTTTTTGACTTCCTTCTTACTAACGGAATCAATCTTACAATAACCCACCCTATTCGATATGTATTTTTCGAACATATATCTGTGCAATTTTTGAGTGCTCTTTTTATTCCGCACCAATGTCCAGCGTTGGTAGAATATCTCCTCGAATTCTCGGACGGTCACGCTGGCACGCCGTTCCGCCCGAGTGCGTGAAGGATCTCCACCCTCACGCACCTCCGCGAGCCATTTCTGAGCGATCGTTCGAGCTTGCTCGACGGTTAAATCGCCAAACAGCCCAAGCGCCGGCTTTCGCTTGACGCCCTCATAATTGCGATACTGCAGCATGAAGGTCTTGCGACCGGCGGGCGAAACCTTGCACAGCAGACCGACGACTTCGGTGTCCCGCAATTCATAAGGCTTGGATTTGGGTTCAGCCGCTTCTAAGGTACGCTTGGTTAGCTTCAACGTGGGCATTTTCGGACCTCCGAAAGCGCTCAAATCTGGGAGCCACATGGGAGCCACGCGACATCAAACTCGAGCGAAAGTGTTCCAAGGCCAGAGTATTATAATCTTTTTCAAACACCTGAAAAATAGACATTTATCTTAGTTCATCGTACTCCAGCTGAGCCGATGGTAGATCGAAAATGCATGTACCGCTCCATGTTGGCGGTCAGGTGCACATCGACCTGACGGCTCGGCACGCGCGGATCGGGATTGGGATCGCGCGAGCGCAAGTCCGCGTAAGTCAGAACGCGGTGATCGACGTTTTCCAAGCCGGTCGGACGGTCGGCCAGACGATCCACCGGCATCGGCGAGAGCGTGGCGACGCCCGGCCCCATCTTCACGCCCGGCGCGACGGAAGGATCGCGCATCGACATCGAATGGCCGCTCATGGAGCTGTTGGCCGGCTTGCTGAGGTCGATCACGCCGCCCTCCCCCATGTCCATGCCGTCCATATCCATGCCCATGTCGCGCATGGTGAGCACAGGCCGTTCACGCAGCTTCGGTGTCTCGCCAACGAGGCCCGGACGCTGGGCCAGTGTAGCGCGCACAAGCCCGGAACGGTCGATAGCCTCGGCGATCACGCCGTAGCTCTCCGAGGCACCGGGCTCGACGATGAAGTCGTAGGTCTCGGCGATGGCGATCTGCACTTCGTCGGTCTCGACCGGCTGGACCGGATTACCGTCAGCTGCCACCACGGTCAGCGGCAGACCGGGAATGCGGAAGTTGAAGTTGGTCATCGCCGAGGCATTGATGACGCGCAGGCGCACCTTCTCGCCCGGTGCGAAAAGCCCGGTCCAGTTCTCGGCATTACCGTGGCCATTGACGAGGAAACTGTAGGTCGATCCGGTCACGTCCGAGATGTCGGTCGCGTCCATGCGCATCTGCGCCCAGGCCAGGCGGTCCGCCAGCGACTGGTCCTTGCCCGCCAGCAGTCCGACAAGCGTCTGGCGCTGGCGGTTGAAATAGCCCCCCATCATCTTCAGGCGGCGCATCTGCTCGTGCGGATGGATCGGGCTCCAGTCCGACAGGACCAGAACATGCTCACGGTCGCAAGCGATCGGATCGGCACCGGCAGGGTCGATCACGATCGGGCCGAACAGCCCTTCCGCTTCCTGCATGCCCGAATGCGAATGATACCAGTACGTGCCCGACTGGATGAGCGGGAACTCGTAGACGAAGGTCTCGCCCGGATCGATGCCGGGGAAGCTGACGCCCGGAACACCGTCCATCTGGAATGGCACCAGCAGCCCGTGCCAGTGGATCGAGGTCTGCTCCTTCAGCCGGTTGGTGACGGCAATGCGTACCGTCTCGCCTTCCCGCAGGCGCAGCAGCGGCGCGGGCAGCGTGCCGTTGACGGTCACCGCATGACCCGAACGGCCACCGATCGCGAAATGGCTTTCCCCAATCTGGAGCGCGATGGAATTGCCCGAAAGAACGCCGGAATCGGTGCTGGCGTGGACGATCCCCGGCGTGCCGCTCTTCGCCCATGCCGGGAACAGGCCCGCCATGCCGAGGCTGCCCGCAAAGGCGCCGCCAAGGGCCAGGAAGTGTCTGCGTTGGAGCAGGGCGCGTTGGAAACAGTCGTTCGGCATCATGCATGGGATACGCGCCCTGGGCAGGCATCCCTCATGCGACCATCAAAAAACACCGCTGCGGTTGCCCCATCCCCCGGTTGCGGCGATGGGTAGCCCCGGCGTCAGACAATCGTCAAACGCTGCTCCGGGCCTTCGGCCGCCTCGCTTTCGGCGACCTTTTGCCGCAGCATGGCAATCGTGCGCTTGGTTGCCCATACCGGGGCGGGGCGCCCGAAATGATAGCCCTGCGCATAGTCGCACGACCAGTCCTGCAGGATGCGGGCCTCTTCCTCTTCCTCGATGCCTTCCGCCACGACCTGGATCCCGAGGCGGTGGCAGATGTCGATGACCCCGCGGACCAGCGCAGCGCTGCGTTCGCTCTGGGTGCGGCCTCCGCTGACGAAACTCTTGTCGAGCTTCAGGCGCTGGATGTCGAACTCCGACAGGTAGCTGAGCGAGGAGTAGCCGGTGCCGAAATCGTCCAGCGCCAGCGTATAACCGCGCTGGCGCAGACCTATGAGATTGCTGCGGACGGTGTCGGAATCGGCGAGGAGAATACCTTCGGTGATCTCGAAACCGATCGAGGCCGGGCTGACGTTGTAGCGGGCGCGGTGGAAGTCGATCTGATCGAGCAGCGCCGGATTTTCGAGCTGAAGCGGCGACAGGTTGATCGACGTCTTGAGCCCCAGCCACTTGCGGCTGTCGGCAAAGGCTTGCGCGATGATCCAGCCGCCGAGCTGCGGCATCAGCCCCAGCTTCTCGATGACCGGAACAAATTCCGCCGGGGTGGCCGAGGCACCCTGCTTCAAGCGCAGCAGCGCCTCAACCCCGTTGGGCCGCATCGTGCGCAGATCGACGATTGGCTGGTAGAACAGTTCGAAGCCCTGTTCGTCGATGGCCTGCTTCATCTGCGCTTCGAGATCCTTGCGCGACTTGAACGCTTGGCCCAGCGCCGGATCGAAGATGACGTGATGGGCCGATCCCGCCGCCTTGGCCGCACCCAGCGCGATGTCGGCGTTCTGCATGAGGTCTTCGGCGGTATGGCCATGTTCGGGAGCCGCGGCGATGCCCGCGGACAGCGTGATGGTCGTGGTAGGATGCCCGCGCCGCCGCTTCTCGACAAAGACCTGCGTCGCCCTGGGGCCCAGCGAATGGATCTGGCCCGCCCCAAGCACGAGAATCGCGAATTCGTCGCCATCGAGCCGGGCGATCATGCAGCGGTCGGCACTGAAAACTTTGACCAGCCGCTTGCTGAATTCACGAATGACCTCGTCCCCGCCGGGCAGGCCGAACGCATCGTTGATCGCGCTGAAATCGTCGATGTCGAGCCGGAGCAGCTGGCAGGGGTGATTGCCGGCAATCTGGTCGAGCCGCATCATGAATGTCGCGCGGTTGACGAGACCCGTGGTCGGATCGAACCGCTCGAGATAGTTCACCCGCGTCGTCGACGTCCGCGCCCGGTGCGCCATGCCCCAGAACAAGGCGAGGACGATGGCGCCGAACACCAGTTCGGCAGGCAGGATGTAGCGCGTCAGGACATCACCGGGACGATCGGGCTGCCAGGCCATCCTGCCGATGGTTTCGCCGCCGTTTCCGGCCAGCCTGACCTGCCGCCAACCGGCCGGCACGGGGCGGCGCGGCGACAGCAGCGTCAGCCGCTCCAGCATGAACGCATTGGCCCAGCGGGCGATCGTGGGGTCATCGAAGTAGGTGAACGTGACCAGCTTCATGGCGCCAGCGTCGCCCCCGGAAATCGGGCCGGGCGGCACGATCGGCACGGCGGAAACGACGGCAGGGACGCCGTTGATGCTGCGGACATCGGTGGTCCCCTCGCCAGCATGGACCATGTCCGAGACCGACTGGGCCAGGGGCTCCATCTCGCGGGTGGACAGGCGGCCGCCTTCGGCAAAACCGTAGACGGCGCCGTCACGCCCGACGATCAGGACCGTCTTCGTGCTCACCGTTGCCGTGGCCGGCTGGCCCAGTTCTTCATCGAGCCATGCAGCCGCACCGTCGGGCCCGTTGGCGGCCAGCTGACGGGCAAGTTCATGCCGCTGGCCCAGCGCCTTGGCCTGTTCGTCGGAATTATGCCGCGCACGGGAGATCGCACCGCGCACTTGCTCGACCTGGCGCTGGGACTCCCGGTTGTTCAAGGCACCCGCGGCAGCCCACAAGCTCACCGCCGCACCGAGCGTCATCGCAGAGATTGCGACCATCGCTCCGGTACTTCGCTTGGCCACGGGGGAATGGCGGGGGGTGTCCATTTGCGATCCTCGTTAGCGCACCGCGCTGTCTCTAAAATAGACGCTTGGATTGACCTAAGGGTTTAACCGATCGAATTTTCCATAAATTCTATCTATTATACGACAAATTTCGCGCGACCCGGATTCCTCAACGTACAATCCTGCGAACGGTTGCACGCCGCCCCTATGCCCGCCATGGATCGCCGTCACCCGGATCACTATTCCCTGACCCGTTCCAATGTGCAAGATGTCTGCGCGCACGATAGATCCGCGTTTCCACGGCCTTGCGGCTGATGCCGAGGATCGCGGCAGCCTCCTCCTGCGACAGGCCTTCCAGCGCGCAGAGCAGCAGCGGCTCCTTCAAGCTGGCGGGGAGAGCGGCGATGTCGGCGTGGATGCGCTCCACTTCCCCGCGCGAGGCCAGGGCCTGCTCGGGATCGTACCCCTCATCCGCAACGCTCGCGGCCTCCTCGATCGGCAGCGCAAAGGCGAAAAATCGCCGGACCTTGCGGCGCCGCGCCCAGTCGTGACACTTGTTGAGCGCGATGCGCAGGATCCAGCCGCGGAACGGCCGGGTCGGATCGTAGCGACGCAGGGCAAGGAAGGCGGCGACGAAGCTCTCCTGCGTCACGTCCAGCGCATCCGCCTCGTTGCCGAGGTGGCCACGCACCATGCGGAACACGGCATCGCGGTGGGCATCCATCAGCGCGGTGAAGCCCGCCTGGCGGCCGGCAAGCGCTGCCGCGACGGCGGCCTTATCGTCCCCTTCCGGCGCGGCCACGCCGGGTCAGTCCTGCGGCTTGGTCAGGGCTTCGGCGACGGCCTTGTCGAAGCGGCCGGTCTGCTCCGGGCGCAATACCGCGCGCATCGCGAAGACGTGCTGGAGGGTCGCCTTCTGCAATTCGCCCATGGCCATGTGCGAGCGATCGACCGCCTTTTCCACGTCCGGGCCATAAGCATGTTCATGCGCGATGGCCCGGGCGAGGTCGGCATTGGCGGCGCGCAGTTCGCCTTCCAGCTGGCTGCGACGGGCGGCAAAGCCCTGTTCCAGTGCTTCGATCCTCTGTTTCTGCCCGGAATCGAGGTCCAGCTCGCGGTGCAGCAGCACATGGATGCGGCTTTCCTGCGGCTCCTCGCCCCGCAGCGCCTGCCCCAGCCAAAGCGCCCCTAGAGCGACCAGAAACGCCGCAAGAGCGACCAGAACGTACCGATAGCCGCTGCGCATCGGTCAGCTGGCCAGCAAGTGCGACGGCGCTGCGGCCGGCATGCCCAGCAGCGGCTCGCCGTACCCGTGATCCCGTTCGAAAGCGGGGACCGGCAAGGCGAGGCCGCCCCACAGCCCGACCACCGCCGCGACGCTGCAGGCAAGTGCCAGCCCGCGGCGCACCGCCCGGCGTTCCCGCCCGGAGGCGAGGCCGGCCATGACCGCGCCATCGATCCCGCCCAGCGCGCCGGGCAGCGGTTCGCCGCGCAATAGCGCGAACATCTGGTCCACTTCGTTCATCGGCCTGTTCCCGTCTGCCTGTCGTACTTCGCTTCTCACCCGCCGATACGCGCAGGCGCAGCGTCATCCCTCATCGCCGCGCCGAAAAATTTGCGCCGCCATGAGGGATGCCCGTCGCGCCCTGCGTATGGGTTCCTGCAAGTCCGGGCAAGTTCGTTCGCCCGGACCTCAAGGATCGGAGCCCCCACATGCGTTTTCCTGCACTTGCCGCCGCTATTCTCGCGGTTGCCGCCGTTCCCGCCACTGCCCTTGCCCACCCCAAGCTGCTGAGCGCCACGCCTGCCGCCAATTCGGCGGTCGCCAAGCCGACCTCGATCGCGCTGACTTTCTCGGAAGACCTCGTTGCCCCGCTTTCGGGCATCGACCTGGTGATGACCGGCATGCCCGGCATGGCCAACCATCAGCCGATGCCGATCAAGGGCATCACCGCCAAGGCCAAGGGCAAGACGATGACCGTCGCCCTGCCGCGTCCGCTGCCGACCGGCACCTACCAGCTGACCTGGCACGCGGTCGCCGCCGACCAGCACCGCATCGAAGGCTCCTACAGCTTCACGGTTCGCTGAGCGCATGGAAAACGGCAGTCTCGTCGCCGCGCGCTTCGTCAGTTATGCGCTGTTGCTGATGGCCGCGGGCCTGCCGTTCCACGCCCTGATCGCAGGGCCCCGGTCCGCAGCCGGGGCCCGCTTCGGCCAGCCCGCCCGCCTCGCCCTGGCAGGGCTCGCCGCCGGCGCGGCAGCGGCATCGCTGTGGTGGGCGATGGCCAATGTCGCGGCGATGGCGGCGATCCCGCTGGCCGAGCTCGACCGCGCGACATTCACCGCCGTGATCGGCGCCACACCGCTGGGCACGCTGCTCACCGTTCGCGCTGCGGCGCTCGCCCTGTTCGTGGCCGCCCTCGTCCTGCGCCCCGCCCCCGCGCTGCTGGCCCCCCCGGCCCTGGCCGCGCTCGCCAGCGCCGCCTGGGCGGGTCATGCCGGGGCCGGTGAAGCCCTTGGCGGCGACCTGCTGCGCGCGGGCGACGTCCTCCACCTGGCCGCCGCCGCGCTCTGGCTGGGGGCCATGCTGGCATTCCTGGCGGACATGCGCGGCGACGGGCAGGCAACCGGCGTGGTCCGCAGCCTTGCCGCCTTTGCCCGCACCGGCACGCTGGTCGTCGCCGTGCTGCTGGTGACCGGGCTGACCAACGCCTGGCTGATCAGCGGCGGCAGCTGGCCGTCGGGGTCCTGGCCCCGCCTGATCGCGCTGAAGATCGTGCTATTCGCGCTGATGCTGGGCCTGGCCGCGCGCAATCGCTGGATACTCGTGCCCGCACTCGAAGCGCGGATGCCCGGCGCCGCGCGGCGACTGGCGCGCTCGCTCGTGCTGGAGATGTCCTGCGGCCTTGCCGTCGTGCTGGTGGTGGCCGCGGCCGGACTGCTCGATCCCCACGGAGTCTGACGGCCGCGTACCGGCCGGCCTCAGGCCAGGCCGCTTTCCGCGCCGTGGTGCAGCAGCCCGCGCAGCGACTCTCGGGCCCGGACGGTCAGCCGCTCGTCGAGCAGGGTCAGCAGCGAGAGCGCCTCGAGATGCAGGGTATGGCGCGCATTTTCCTGGAGATCACTGACCAGCCGGTGCAGTTCGCGCAGCGCCACCGCATCGGGATCGAGGCGCAGGAGGTTGCCCAGTTCCTTGGCGTCGAGCGCGTCGCGGATCTGCCGGCGCAGGATCACCGCCAGGATCGAATCCTCGCAGGCCGCCGGGCTGCCGCCGAACAGCGTATGCAGCACATCGTCCGCCAGCCTGACACGCCGATCGAAGGCGGATTCCAGTTCATGCGCGATGAAAGTGCGTATTTCGCACGGCTTGCCGACGACAAAGTCGGCGACGATGACCGTAAGCGCCTCGCAGATCTTGCGTATCCGCGCATGATCCACCACCAGATCGACGATGTCTTCGTCATCGATCATGTTCGACCGGACTGCCGAGCGCGACAGCCATTGAGGCATTGCCAGATGTTGCATGACACGGAGGCATAACGCCGCCCCGCGCATCCACATTGACCGCCGTCAAATAACGGTTTCGCCTAGGAAAATCAGACCTCCTTGATCGAGATCAAACGATTGCAGCAGATTCGCGCCTAGCGCGTGGCGCATGCAACCTCCAACCTCCAGACACCCTCGCCGGGCCTTGTGCCTATCGGTCGCTATGCTGCCCATGCTGCTGGGTGGCTGCGACATGGTCGTGATGAACCCAACAGGCGATATCGCCATGCAGCAGCGCAACCTCATCCTGTTGTCGCTGGGACTGATGCTGCTGATCATCATTCCGGTGATCGCACTGACCGTGGCCTTCGCCTGGAAATACCGTCGCGGTAATCCCAACAAGGACTACGATCCCGAGTTCCATCATTCCACTACCCTTGAACTGGTGATCTGGGCCTGCCCGCTCGCCATCATCACCATCCTGGGCGCCGTCACCTGGGCCTCCACCCACCAGCTCGATCCCTTCCGCCCGCTCGAACGCATCGCCCCGGGCAAGCCCATTCCCGCCGGTACCAAGCCGCTCAACGTCCAGGTCGTCGCCATGGACTGGAAGTGGCTGTTCATCTACCCCGACCTCGGCGTTGCCACGGTCAACGAACTCGCGCTGCCGGTCGACGTGCCGGTGCGCTTCTCGATCACGTCCACCGACCAGTTCAACACCTTCTCCGCGCCGACGCTGGCCGGCATGATCTACGCGATGCCGACGATGCGTTCGGAGCTGAACGCCGTGCTCAACAAGACCGGCGACAGCTGGGGCTATTCGGGCAACTACACCGGCGCCGGTTATTCCGACATGCGCTTCAAGCTGCGCGGCGTCACCAAGGCCGGGTTCGACAGCTGGATCGCCGAGGCCAAGGCCAAGGGCACCCCGCTCTCGACCGAGACCTATGTGGCACTCACCAAGCCCACCACCAAGGCGCCGGTCGTGCGCTATTCCTCGGTCCAGCCCGGTCTGTTCGACCGCATCGTCAATGCCTGCGCCGAGCCCGGCAAGCCCTGCATGATCGACGTCATGCGGCGCGACATGCTGGCCGGCAAGATGCACATGGGCGAACGCCCGGCGACCTGCGACGACAAGGACGGCAAGCTGGCCCCCAAGGCGGCCCCAAAGGCGGCAAAGGCCGAACCCGCCGCAGCGCGTGATCCCAGGATCTCCGCAACCGACACCCTCCTCCTCCCCGGCGCCGTGCGCGCAGAGCGGGCCTGACCTCGCCCTATCGGAACCATCATGACAGACACGTTAGCAAAAACCGTGTTCGGACGCCTGAGTTGGGAGTCCCTACCATTTCACGAGCCGATATTGCTCGGCACCTTCATCGTCGTCGTCCTGCTCGGGCTTGGCGTGGTCGGGGCGGTCACCCGCTTCGGGCTGTGGGGCTATCTCTGGAAGGAGTGGTTCACCAGCGTCGATCACAAGAAGATCGGCATCATGTACATCATCCTGGGCATCATCATGCTGCTGCGCGGCTTTGCCGACGCGCTGATGATGCGCCTGCAGCAGGCGATCGCCTTCGGCTCCAACCCCGGCTACCTGCCGCCTTCGCACTACGACCAGATCTTCACCGCGCACGGCACGATCATGATCTTCTTCGTGGCGATCCCGCTGGTGGTGGGCCTGATCAACTTCGTGATGCCGCTGCAGATCGGCGCGCGCGACGTGGCCTTCCCGTTCCTCAACAACCTCAGCTTCTGGCTGACGGTCTCGGGCGCGGTGCTGACCATGATCTCGCTGTTCGTCGGCGAGTTCGCCCGCACCGGCTGGCTGTCCTACGCGCCGCTGGCGGAACTGGCCTATAGCCCGGACACCGGCGTCGACTACTACTTGTGGTCGCTGCAGATCGCGGGCGTGGGCACCACGCTGTCGGCGATCAACATGGTCGCCACCATCGTCAAGATGCGTGCCCCCGGCATGACCATGATGAAGATGCCCGTCTTCACCTGGACGGCGCTGTGCTCCAACGTGCTCGCCATCGCCATCTTCCCCGCACTTACCGCCGCCTTCTTCCTGCTGATGCTCGACCGCTACGTCGGCACGCACTTCTTCACCAACGAACTCGGCGGCGCGCCGATGATGTACTGGAACATGGTGTGGATCTGGGGTCACCCGGAAGTCTACGTCCTGATCCTGCCCGCTTTCGGCATCTATTCGGAAATCACCTCCACCTTCACGGGCAAGCGCCTGTTCGGCTACAACTCGATGGTCTACGCGACCGTCGTCATCACCATCCTGTCCTACCTCGTCTGGCTGCACCACTTCTTCACGATGGGTGCCGGTCCCTCGGTCAACAGCTTCTTCGGCATCGCCACGATGGTGATCGCCATCCCCACCGGCGCCAAGGTCTTCAACTGGCTGTTCACCATGTACAAGGGTGACATCCGCTACGACGTGCCGATGATGTGGGTGGTCGCCTTCATGATCACTTTCGTGGTCGGCGGCATGACCGGCGTGCTCCTCGCCATTCCGCCGGCGGACTTCGTGCTCCACAACTCGCTGTTCCTGGTGGCCCACTTCCACAACACCATCATCGGCGGCGTCGTCTTCGGCCTCTTCGCCGGCATGGTCTACTGGTTCCCCAAGGCCTTCGGCTTCAAGCTCGACCCGTGGTGGGGCAAGGTCGGCTTCTGGGGCTGGGTGATCGGCTACTGGCTGGCCTGGACGCCGATCTACATCGTCGGCCTCATGGGCAACACGCGCCGCGTCAACCACTTCGACGATCCCAGCATCCAGCCCTACTTCATCGTGGCGCTGATCGGTGCCGTGGTCATCCTGATCGGCGTGCTGGGCTTCGTGATGAGCATCGTCATGGGCTTCGTGAAGCGCAAGCAGCTGGCCGATACCACGGGCGATCCGTGGAATGGCCGCACGCTCGAATGGTCGACCAGCTCGCCGCCGCCGGCCTACAACTTCGCGGTGACGCCGGTGGTCCACGACCTCGACGCCTGGCACGACATGAAGACGCGCGGCTATCGCCGTCCGGCTTCGGGCTTCAAGCCGATCCACATGCCCAAGAACACCGCGGCCGGGATCATCCTGGCGGGCCTGGCCACCGTGCTCGGCTTTGCGATGATCTGGTACATCTGGTGGCTCGCCGCGCTCGCCTTCGCAGGCCTGCTCGTCACCGCCATCGGCCACACCTTCAACTTCAAGCGCGACTACTACATCCCCCAGGATGAAGTCGCCCGAACCGAAGCCAAGCGGCCGCTGCCGCTCGGCGCGGGAGCCTGACCATGACGCAGCATGTGACGATCGCCCGCGAGGAGCCGGTAATCTGGCACCTCGCGGAGGAGGAACACCCCGCCAGCCCGACGGGACTGGGCTTCTGGATCTACCTGATGAGCGACGCGCTCATCTTCGCCTCGCTCTTCGCCATGTTCGGCGTGGTGAGCACCGCCTTTGCGGGCGGCCCCGGACCACGGCAGATCTTCGATCTGCCGCTGGTCGCGCTCAACACCGCGTTCCTGCTGGCCTCGTCGATCACCTTCGGCCAGGCGATCCCGCACATGGAAGCGGGCCGGGTAGGACCGACGCGGTTCTGGCTGGCGATCACCGGCCTGCTCGGCGCGGCCTTCGTGGGCGTGGAACTCTACGAGTTCTCGCATATGATCGCCGAAGGCGCCGGGCCGGACCGCAGCGCGTTCCTCTCCTCGTTCTTCGCGCTGGTGGGCACCCACGGGGCCCACGTCACCGTCGGCCTGATCTGGATCGCCACGCTGCTGATCCAGCTGGGCTCGCAGGGCCTCAGCGAGGCGATGAAGCGCCGCGTGATGTGCCTGTCGATGTTCTGGCACTTCCTCGACATCATCTGGATCGGGGTCTTCACCTTCGTCTACCTGTATGGAGTGATCCGTTGAGCACCTCCTCGCACCACGCCGTGGCCAGCCATTCCGCCAGCCACGGCAGCCGCGCCGCCTATCGCGCCGGCTCCATCCTCTCGATCGTGCTGACGGCGATCCCGTTTCTGCTGGTGATGACCAACGTGCTGCCCGACCGGGGCATCATCGCGCCGATGATCTTCGCGCTCGGGTTCATCCAGATCGTCGTCCACGTGCTCTGCTTCCTCCACCTCGACACCCGTTCGGAAGGTGGCTGGACGCTGCTGGCGTTCCTGTTCACGACGATCATCGTCGTGCTGACGATCGCCGGTTCGATCTGGGTCATGTACCACCTCAACGCCAACATGATGCCGATGCCGGGCGGTCCGATGGACGGCTCGGTGCACTGAGGCAGCCATGCAGCGAACATCGAACGCCAAGCGGATCGTGATGCTGGCCATTTCCCTGTTCGCTGCCGCTGCCTTTGCGGCGCTCGGGGTCTGGCAGCTCGAGCGCCGCGTCTGGAAGCTGGCCCTGATCGAGGCGGTCGATACCCGCATCCACGCAGAGCCGGCCCCGCCGCCGCCGCCCTCCGCGTGGGGCGGCGTCTCGGCGGCAAAGGACCAGTACCGCCGCGTCGTGGCCAGCGGCCATTTCCTCAACGCCCGCGAGACGCTGGTCCACACCGCCACGGACATGGGCCCCGGCTACTGGGTGATGACCCCGCTGGAACAGGCCGACGGCACCCTCATCCTCGTCAATCGCGGCTTCGTGCCCGAACGCCTGGCCCCGCGCAGCGCCCGCCCGCAAAGCCTGCCCACCGGCACCGTCCGGGTCACCGGCCTGCTGCGCATGAGCGAGCCGGAAGGCCGTTTCCTGCGCGCCAACCGGCCGGAGCAGGAGCGCTGGTACTCGCGCGACGTTGCCGCCATCGCCCGGGCGCGCGGGCTCTCCGCCATGGCCCCCTATTTCATCGACGCCGATGCGCTCGCAGCCAGCCCCTGGCCGCGCGGCGGGCTCACCATCGTCGCCTTCCCCAACAACCACCTGACTTACGCCGCCACCTGGTTCGGCCTTTGCCTGCTGAGCCTGTTCGGTTTCGCGATGTTCTGGCGGCAGGGCACCGACACCCGGACCGCAGACGCCTGACGCGGCGCCCGCCGCCGTCCATTCATCCCGGAGAGGCCATGATGCACAACCGACTGCGAGAACTGCGCAGCCAGCACGGCCTGACCCAGGCCGCGCTGGCCAGCCAGGTCGGCGCCTCGCGCCAGACCATCAACCTCATCGAGAACGCCCGGCACGATCCCTCGCTGTCCCTCGCCTTCGCGATCGCCCGCCTGTTCGGCCTGCCGATCGAGACGATCTTTTTCGACGGCACGCCAAGCCCCGGCTGATACCAAGCTGCCGTGATGCTGACGCATCAGCAGCTTGGAACGCTCAGGCGCCGCGCGGGCTTGACCGACTTGCCGAAGCATGCCGGGTGGATCATAGCAGGCCGCACTCCCCCCTTCTGCGCAGGAAAGCACTTCCGATGGATGACGGCCGCTGGCATTTCTACGAGCCCGAGCACGGCCACGGGCTCGCCCACGATCCCTTCAACGCGATCATCGGCCCGCGGCCGATCGGCTGGATCTCGTCGCTCTCGGCCGACGGCGTGCCCAACCTTGCCCCCTACAGCTTCTTCAACGCCTTCAACTATCGCCCGCCGATCATCGGTTTCGCCTCGATCGGCTGGAAGGACACGGTCGCCAACATCGCCGCGACCGGCTCATTCGCTTGGAACCTCGCCACGCGCACGCTGGCCGAGCCGATGAACCGCAGTTGCGCGCCCCTGCCGCCCGAGCGCGACGAATTCGCCTTCGCCGACCTGACCAGCGCGCCCAGCCGGCTGATCGCCGCCCCGCGCGTCGCCGAAAGCCCGGTCTCGTTCGAATGCATGCTGACGCAGATGATCCAGTTGGAAGGCCGGGACGGCACGAAGGCCGAGACCTGGCTGGTGCTCGGCGAAGTGGTGGGCGTGCACATCGACCGCGCGCTGCTGGAGGACGGCGTCTACCAGACCGCCCGCGCCGAGCCGATCCTGCGCGCCGGCGGCCCCACCAGCTATTTCGCGATCAGCCCCGAGAACGAATTCCACATGACGCGTCCAACCGCGACCGCCTGAAAAGGCCCGCGCCGCCCACCGGGGGCAGCGCGGGGACTGGGCGGGGATTGGGCGGGGACTGGCCCCGATCAGCCGATCAGACGTTGGCGACGGCCACCGCCCGCGTGTTGAGGTAGTTGTCGAGCGCTTCCGGCCCGCCCTCGGTGCCGTAGCCCGAATCCTTGATCCCGCCGAACGGCAGTTCGGCCGAGGACGCAGCCGGCATGTTGACCCACAGCATGCCCACTTCCACGCGCCGCGTCAGCAGGTCGGCATGGACGAGCGAACGGGTGAAGGCATAACCGGCCAGCCCGAAGGACAGGCGGTTGGCCTCGGCGATCGCTTCCTCCAGCCTGTCGAAACCGCGAATGCCCGCGACCGGGCCGAACGGCTCGTCGTTGAACAGCCGCGCGTCGAGCGGCACGTCGGACAGCACGGTCGGCTGCCAGAAGTTGCCGGTCTCGCCGATCCGCGCACCGCCGGCCAGCACCCGCGCGCCGCGCGCGACGGCATCCTGCTGGAACTCGGCCATGGCGGCGAGACGGCGCTCGTTGGCGAGCGGGCCCATCTGCGTGCCCTCGTCGAGGCCGTCGCCCACGACGATGCCCCGCGCGACTTCGGCCATGGCTTCGGCGAACTGCTCCTTCACGCTGTTGTGCACCAGGAAACGCGTCGGCGAGATGCAGACCTGCCCGGCATTGCGGAACTTGGCGCGACCGGCGGTGCGCACGGCCAGGTCGACATCGGCATCCTCGCAGACGATCACCGGGGCATGACCGCCCAGTTCCATCGAGACCCGCTTCATGTGCCTGCCCGCCTGACCGGCCAGCAGCTTGCCGACAGGGGTAGAGCCGGTGAAGGTGATCTTGCGGATCACCGGGCTGGCGATCAGGTACTCGGAAATCTCGGCGGGATCGCCGTAGACCAGGTTGAGCACGCCTTCGGGCAGACCCGCCTCCTCGAACGCGCGGATCAGCGCGGCCGGGCTGGCGGGGGTTTCCTCCGGCGCCTTGACGATCATCGAACAGCCCGCGGCAAGCCCGGCGCCGATCTTGCGCACCACCTGGTTGATCGGGAAGTTCCACGGCGTGAAGGCCGCGACCGGGCCGACGGGATCCTTGATGACCATCTGGCGTACGGTGATGTCGCTGCGATGCGGGACCAGACGGCCGTAGACGCGGAAGCCCTCTTCGGCGAACCATTCGATGATGTCCGCCGCCGCCATGGCCTCGCTGCGCGCCTCGATCCGCGGCTTGCCCTGTTCCTGGGTCATCACCGCGGCAATCGCGTCGGCACGCTCGCGCATCAGCGCAGCCGCCTTGCGCAGGATCACGCTGCGCTGGGCGGGCGTATAGTCGCGCCAGACCTCGAAGCCGCGCGCCGCCGCGTCCAGCGCCAGGTCGAGATCGGCACGTCCGGCATGGGCGACCCGGCCGATCTCCTGCCCGGTGGCCGGATTCCGCACCGCCAGCGTCCGGCCATCGGCGGCATCGCGCCAGGCACCGTTGATGAAGAGCTGGGTATCCGGATAGGCCATTCGTGAACTCCTTTGCACGCGGCCGGCGCCCTGTTCCGGCGCCGGCAAGCGGGCGCCCCATATCGGGGGCCACGCCGCGCCCTGCAACCCGTGCGCCATGCTTTTTGCCGGTGCGACGAATGCGCCCGGACGTGCGAAATTTTCACGGCGCCGCGGCGCCCCGCATCAGGCCGCCTTGCGGGTCGCGCCGAGCACCGTCAGCGTATAGGCCAGCCACAGAGCGGTGCAGACGGCGAACCCGACGAGGGCATGCGGCGCCAGACCGCACAGGATCAGCACGGCGGCAAGGGCGGCAAAGAAGTCGCGCATGGTCAGCCAGGTCAGCCATTGCATCAGCCGCGAGGGCCGGCGCGCGGCATGGTGCTTGACCGCATCGAACGTAAAGGCGCCGCCCTGCCGCGCCGAACGCATGCCGATGGCGGCCAGCCCGCTCGCCAGCATGACGAGGCCCGCCGCGCCCGCCATCGCCGCGCCGGAATGCCCCGCCAACGCCAGATTGACCGTCACGCCGCCGATGAAGGCAAGGTTGGTCGCCGCATCGATCAGGCTGTCGATCATCGCCCCACGCGGCGAGGTCTGGAACGTGGCGCGGGCGATCTCTCCATCGACGCCGTCGAAGATCGAGGCCGCCTGGAACAGCAGCGCCCCTGCCATGAGCCCGCGCTCCCCGCCCAGCAGCAGGCATGCCGCCATCGCAAGCCCCAGCAGCGCCGTGCCGACACTGGCATGGTTCGGGGTGATCCCGGGGATCTTCAGAAGCTGGCGGGAGATGGCCTGCGATACCGGGCGGTTGAGATGGCGCGACACGATACCGTCGCCGGGTTTTGCCGTGGCGGCAAGCAGCGCCGCGCCCGCCGCCCGCAAGGCCGCGAGCGGTTCCGCTCCGCCGCGCGCCGCCGCCGGCATCTCGATATGCGCGGCGGCAAGCACCAGCGCCACCCCGTCAAGCACCGGGGCGCCGCCTTGCGGTTGCCAGCCCTCCTGCGCGGTGCGGCACACCGCCCCCGGCACCAGCCGCGCCCACTGCGCCCGGCAATGGGCACTCGGCTCCCATGGCCCGGGCGTCACGACGATGCACGAGACGCTCTCCCCGCGATCCTCGGCCAGCGCCTGGACCGCCGCCCGGACGGCGGCAGGAATGCCGGCCACGAGACAGGCCGCCGCCCGCGCGGAAGGGAAGGCGATCACAAGGCTTTGCACGATGAAGGACTCCGGATTTCGGGGGAACACTTGGCGCCGGGCAAGAGCGCCGTATAAGGCGGCGAAACAGGCTCCGCCGGACACGGCCGGCCGCAGGCGACGACCAACGAACAGGAACGATGAGCGCAGATCTTCGCCAATCGCATGGAGCGCCCGCTTCGCACCAGCGCCCTGCAGCCCGCCCGCGCGAGCTTCAGGACGGGCTCAACCACCGGCTTTACCACCCGCTGGCCTGGCGGCTCGCGGTGCAACTCTCGGCAACGCCGGTGACACCCAACGCGGTCTCGGTCGCGGGCGCCCTGCTCGTCGTCATGGCCGGGCTCGCCTATGTCGGCCTGCCCTGGCCGGTCGGGGCAGTGGCCGGCCTCTGCCTGCACATGAGCTGGCACGTGTTCGACGGCGCCGACGGCGACCTCGCGCGCCTGACCGGGCGCAGCAGCCCCTCCGGCGAACTGGTCGACGGGATCTGCGACTATGCCAGCCACATCGTGCTCTACCTGCTGCTCGGCTTCCAGCTGCAACAGAGCCTCGGCGCGATTGCCTGGCTGCCGACCCTCGGCGCGGGACTGAGCCGTGTGGTCCAGGCGAACTGGTACGAAACCCGGCGCCGCCAATACCAGTGGTGGGCGTACGGCGTGCCATGGCTGCGCCAGACGCAGGACCAGCGCGGACAGCGCGCATCCGGGCTCGGCGCCGCCTACCTGAAGCTTGCCCAGCGCACCGGGCCGAGGAGCGAGGCGCTCGATGCGGCGATTGCCGGGGCCGCCGACGATGCGCAGGCGCTGGCCCGCGTGCGGCAGGCGGTACGGGACGCCAGCGCCGCCCTGCTCCCGCCGACCCCGCTCCTGGGCGCCAATTACCGGACCATCGGGCTGGGGCTTTCGATGCTGGCGGGCTCGCCGCTCTGGTACTTCCTCTATGAAGCGGCGGCGCTCAACCTGCTGCTGCTTGGGTCGATCCTGCGCGCGGCGCGCGGTGTGCGCACGGTTTCGCTCGGCCTCGCTCATGCCCCGGCCCCCAGCACCCGGCGGTAGACCGCAAGGTTGGCTTCGGCGAACCGGCGCCAGCTGAGTTCGCCCGCCCGCGCCAGGCCGCGTTGCCGCATGACCTCGGCCAGCCCGGCATCGTCGACCACGCGCCGCAACTGGGCGGCGATGGCGCCTGGATCGTACGGGCTGGCAAGCAGCGCCGCGCCCGCGGTCACTTCCGGCATCGCCGAGACGTCGCTGGTCACCACCGGGCAGCCGCAGGCCATGGCCTCGGCCAGCGGATTGCCGAAGCCTTCGCAGAACGAGGGATGCAGCAGCGCCGCGGCGGAGGAATAGAGCGCCAGCAGGTCCTCGAAGGCCACCCCCGCCAGCACCTGCACGCGCCCGCCGATCCCCAGCTGCTCCGCCAATGCCAGCAGCGCGCTGGCGCCCCGGCCCATGCGCTGGACCAGCACGAGATCGACATCGCCACGCCCCGCAAACGCCTGCGCAAATGCCCGCAGCGCCCCATCGTGGTTCTTGTAGGGCGCATATTGGCCAACCGTCAGGACATGGCGCCGCCCCGCCGCCAGCCCCAGCGCGGCGAGCCTGCCCTCCATGCCGCCGACAGGCGCAAAGCGCGGCGAAACCCCCGACAGGGTGACCGAAGTGCGCGCCGCCGCCGACGGCGCCAGTGCCGCGATCGCGCCTGCGCTGGCCGCGCTGACCGTCGCCAGTGCCGCCGCATCCCGCAGCGCCCGGCGGATGCCGTGCCGGTAGAACGCACGGTCGATCAGCCCCCGCACGCCCGAGCGGCACCATGACGGGTGGGTCAGCCACATGACGTCGTGAACCGTCACGACACAAGGCACGGGAAGCCCCGCGGGCATGATGTTGGCCGGTGCATGGAACAGATCGACCCCCTTGAGGTCAACGACATGGCGCAGCCACCACATCGTTGCCGGCCCGTTCGCGGCATGGGGCACGATCACTTCGGCAACATTGCGCGCGGTGCTGAGCGGCGTGCTGCGCCCGGCGCTGCGCAGCAGCAGGAACCGCAGGTCGGGGGCAAGCATGGGTGCCCAATCCACCAGGCCTTGCACGACCTCGCCGATCCCGCTCGGGCGAGCGCCGATATAGCGGCAGTCGATGCAGATGGTGGTCATGGAGCGCCGGGCCTTCGAAGGGCAGCCGCGAGAGCGCGGCGAGAAGCGTTTTCGCCACCTTCATGGCAGCAGGATCAGGCCGCTGCAAGCAAGCGCACCACAAAAACAGCGCCGAAAATAAAATTCAAGGCTGCTCGGCAACGGCTCCGTCATCCCCTCGAAACCCCGCCGGAAGCATTGCAACACAATACCGAAAATTACCCCAATTCGGGCCAACAAGAGACGAACCGATGAAACAATATCGAAACACGCACGTGAACTGACGCCCTCATCCCTCAGGGCAAGATCACGGCAGGAAACGGCAAGCATGTTCATCGTGCCTCTCAAGGATGGCTGTCATGCCGACCGCGAGCGGCGCCCGGGGCGTTTTCCCGGCGTATTCGCGGATAACGACCATAAAATTACGCGCATTATTAAAACATAGTTCGTTCTTATTTGAATAATACGTAATTAAATACAGAATTCACATTGATATGATCTGGAGTTAAGCCTGCAATGACAGCAATCAAGGTCGCGGTAATCGGTGTAGGCAATTGCGCCAGTTCGCTGATTCAAGGTGTGGCCCATTATGCAGCCACCGGATCGAGCAGCGGCCTGATCCATGAACGCATCGGCGGCTACGGGGCGGCGGACGTCGAGTTCGTCATGGCGGTGGACATCGATGCCCGCAAGGTCGGCCTGGACCTTGCCGATGCCATTTTCGCGGCCCCGAACAACACCACCGTGTTCCACCGCGACGTGCCCGCGACCGGGGTGACGGTCATGAAGGGCGTGGCACTGGACGGCGTCGCGCGCCACATGACCACGGCCGGACCGCGCGGCTTCATCGTCTCGGACGCCGCGGAACCCGACCAGGCCGCCGTGGTCGCGGCGCTGCGCGCCTCGGGCGCCGACATCCTGATCAACTTCCTTCCGGTCGGCTCGCAGAAGGCCAGTGAATTCTACATGGAATGCGCGCTCGAGGCAGGACTCGGCGTCGTCAACTGCATTCCCGTGTTCATTGCCAGCGACCCGGCATGGGAAGCGCGCTTCCGCGAACGCGGCCTGCCCATCGTCGGCGACGACATCAAGGCCCAGGTCGGCGCCACCATCGTCCACCGCACGCTTTCGAGCCTGTTCACCGCGCGCGGCGTGACCACCGAGCGCACGTACCAGCTCAATACAGGCGGCAATACCGACTTCATGAACATGCTCGACAGAGATCGCCTTTCGAGCAAGAAGGAATCGAAGACCGAGGCCGTACAGGCAGCGCTGGCGCACCGGCTTGCCGACGAGAATATCCTTATCGGCCCGTCGGAATACGTTCCCTGGCAGAAGGACAACAAGATCTGCTTCCTGCGCATGGAAGGCGCGCAGTGGGGCGACGTGCCGATGCACCTGGAACTGCGCCTCTCGGTCGAGGACAGCCCCAATGCAGCGGCCTGCGTGATGGACGCGATCCGGTGCTGCAAGCTGGCGCTCGAACGCGGCGAGAGCGGCGCGCTGATCGCCCCGTCGGCCAGCTTCTGCAAGCATCCGCCGCAGCAGTTCGCCGACGAGACGGCGATGCGCCTGCTCGACAGCTATCTCGACGAAGAGCTGCGGGCCGCCGAATGATCCCCGGCGCGCCCCGCCCCCCGAGGGACGCGCTGATCCTCGCGGCCGGTTACGGCAGCAGGCTGCGCCAGCTGGGTTCCTCCAAGCCGCTGACGCCGGTAGCCGGCATCCCGCTCATCGAGCTGGGCATGCGGCAGGCGGCAGCGGCCGGGGTGGAACGCGTGGTCGTGGCGACCGGCCACGAAGCGGACCGCCTCGAGGCCGCGCTTCCCGCCATCGCCGCGCGCGCGGGCGTCCTGCTGGACGTGCGCCGCGTGGGGGACTGGTCGCGTCCCAACGGATGGTCGGTCCTGGCGGGCGCCGCAGCCATCGAAGGCAATTACCTGCTGATGATGGCCGACCACATCTTCTCCGCGCCGATCCTTGCCGGGCTGGCACGGACCGGCACGCCCGGGCACGGAGTGACGCTGGCGATCGACCGCCGCACCGACAGCCCCATGGTCGATCCCGATGATGCCACCTGGGTGCGCCTCGGCCGGGACGACAGGATCGTCCACATCGGCAAGACGATCGCCGACTACGATGCCGTCGATTGCGGCGCCTTTCTCGCGACGCCGGAACTGGCCGAAGCCATCGGCGCGGCGATCGCCGCCGGGCGCGCGGGCAGCCTCTCGGACGGCATGCAGGTGCTGGCCGATCGGGGCCGCGCCGCCACCATGGACATCGGCTCCGCCTGGTGGATCGACGTCGACGATGCCCCCATGCACGCCCTTGCCGAAAGCATGGTGGCGCGCGAACTTCCCGGGATCTACGCAAGGGCGGGCGCGCGCGGCCCCGCCATGGCCGCAACCGCAATGGAAGCAGCCGAAATGGCCGCGCCCTCGCAGGCAGGCGCCTGATCCGGCGATGACCGAGGACCGCCCACTGCTGCTCGACGTCACGCGGCTGATCGCGCGCAGCTGGTCGCGCCGCTTGCCGACCGGGATCGACCGCGTCGGCCAGGCCTACCTGCGGCGCTTCGCCCTGCGCGCGCAGGCCGTCGTCCAGCACCGCGGCGCCGTGCGGGTGCTCGACCGGCCTCATTCGCAAGAGCTGTTCGACCTCTTGCTGGGCAGCGACGCCGGGTTTCGCCGCCGCATGACCGCTTTCGCGCCCCGCGCGCTGGGCTGGGGCCGTGCACCGCGGCCCCAGCCCGGCACGATCTACCTCAACGTCAACCACACCGACTTCGACCTTGCCAGCCACCAGCGCTGGATCCGCGCGGCCGGGCTGCGCAGCGCCTATCTGCTGCACGACCTGATCCCGCTGACCCACGCGGAGCATTGCCGCCCCCATGCCGTCCGCCGCCACCGGGGGCGGGTCCTGGGGGCGCTGCGGCACGGCGCGGGCATTGTCGTGAGCACCGCGGCGGTGGCACGGGACTTGCGGGACTTCGCCCGCCTCGAAGGACTGGAAGTGCCGCCGGTGCTGGTAGCGCCGATCGCCGGACAGCGCCTCGCCCCACCTGCCCGCAATGTGCCTGACCCTGGCGCACCTGCCCGCAGCGCGCCTGCCCGCAGCGCTCTTCGCCGCCCGTTCTTCCTGTGCCTCGGCACCATCGAAAGCCGCAAGAATCACCGCTTTCTGCTCGATGTCTGGGGCATGCTCGTGCGCCGGCTGGGCGAACAGGCCCCCGAACTGGTGATCGCGGGCCAGTGGGGCGCAGGCTCCGATCCGGTGCGTCGGCGCCTCGCCGGCGATCCGGCGCTGGGCGGGCGGGTGACCCTGCTCGAACGCTGCGGCGACGACGAAGTCGCGCGCCTGCTGGCCGCTGCCACCGCCCTGCTCCTGCCCACTCTCGCCGAAGGGTACGGCCTGCCGATGGTCGAGGCCTTGCAGGCCGGCACGCCGGTCATCGCCAGCGACCTGCCCTGCTTCCACGAAGTCGGCCAGGGCATCCCCACGCTCCTGCCGGTGAACGCCGGGCTGCACTGGGAAACCGCCATCGCCGGCTTTGCCCCCGGCACCCCGGAGCACGACCGCCAGCACGCCGCCATGGCGCGGTTCCGCCCCCCGACATGGGAGAGCCATTTCGACCGCGTCGAGACCTGGCTTTCCGCGCTAGGCGCCGCCCCCGCGCACGCGGAGTGAAAGACGCATGGACACCCTGACCTCGCAAGCCGCGTACGATCCCCTGCCCCCCCGTTCGACGATGAAGGATACCGCGCTGTCCCGCCTCCAGTCCGGCCTGAAAACACTCGGCCAACCGATCTTCCTGTGCACCGTCCTGATCCCGACGCTGCTGGCGATCCTCTATTTCGGCGTCTTCGCCAGCGACGTCTACATCTCGGAATCGCGCTTCGTGGTGCGCAGCGCCAACAAGAGCAGCATGTCCCCGCTCGGCCTCATGCTGGGCGGCAGCGGGCTCAGCGCGGCGAGCGAGGAGAGCAATGCCGTGCAGGAATACCTCGGCTCGCGCCTGGCCTTGCAGGAAGCGGACAGCGACGGCCTGCTGACCCGCGCCTATTCCGCGCCCGCGATCTTCTGGTTCGACCGTTTCGGCCTGGGCGGCAAGCGTGACCGCGAGCACTTCTACGAATACTACCTGAAGCGCGTCAAAGTGGAGAACGAGACCACCACGCAAGTGGTCTACCTCACCGTGCGGGCCTACGATGCGAAACAGGCGCACGCGATCAACGAACGCCTGCTGGAACGCTCCGAAGCGCTGGTCAACCGCCTGTCGGACCGCGCGCGGGCGGATGCCGTCGCCGCCGCGAAGGCCGAAGCGGACGCGGCGCAGGAGCGCGCCCGCAGCGCCGCCCGCGCGCTGGCTGCCTATCGCAACGACGCGGGCGTGATCGACCCGGAGAAGGAAGCCGCAGTCCGCCTGCAGATGATCTCCAAGTTGCAGGACGAACTGCTCTCGGTCCGCACCCAGCTCAGCCAGCTCCAGAGCTACACCCCCGAGGCCTCGCAGATCCCCTACTTGCGCACGCAGGAACGCGCATTGCAGACGGAGATCGACCAGCAGACCAGCGGCATCGCCGGTGGCCGCAAATCCCTCTCGGCCACCGCCGCGCGCTATCAGGAACTGCAGCTCGACAGCGAGATCGCCGGCAAGCAGCTCGCCACCGCGCTCGCCTCGCTGCAGGACGCGCGCAACGACGCCAGCCGCAAGCGCGCCTATGTGCAGCGCATCGCCGATCCGAGCACGCCGGACTATGCCATGGAGCCGCGCCGCGTGATCGGCATCTTCGCCACGCTGCTGCTCGGCCTGATCGCCTGGGGCGTGCTGTCGACGCTGCTGGTCGGCATTCGCGAGCACCGCGACTGATGGCCGGCGCAGCGCAAACCGGCACCGACAGGGCGGAACACGCCCCCCAGCAACCGTCGCTGCGGCAGAGCCTCAGCATCCAGCGGCGCGTCCTCGGTGCCCTGCTGATCCGCGAGATGCTGACCCGCTACGGGCGCCACAACATCGGGTTTCTCTGGCTTTTCGTCGAACCGATGATGTTCACGCTGGGTGTCACCGCGCTGTGGACCGCCACCAAGTCGGTCCACGGCAGCGACCTGCCGATCGTCGCCTTCGCGCTCACCGGCTATTCCAGCGTCCTGCTCTGGCGCAACATGCCGGGGCGCTGCATCGGCGCGCTGTGGAGCAACTTGTCCTTGCTCTACCACCGCAACATCCGCGTGTTCGACATCTATGCCGCCCGCGTCATCCTCGAATTCGGCGGGGCGACGATCTCGTTCGCCACGCTCAGCCTGCTGTTCATCTCGGTCGGCTGGCTCAAGCCGCCCGAAAACGTGCTGGAAGTGGCCGGCGGCTGGCTGCTGATCGCCTGGTTCGGCGGCGCGCTGGCCGTCACGCTGGGCGCGCTCTCGCACGAGAGCGAGCTGGTCGACAAGCTGTGGCACCCCTTCTCCTACCTGCTGTTCCCGATGTCCGGCGCCGCCTTCATGGTCGACGCCCTGCCCAAGATCGCGCAGGACTACGTGCTCTACATCCCGATGGTCCACGGCACCGAGATCGTGCGCGAGGGCTACTTCGGCACCCGCGCCCATGCCCATTACGATCTCGCCTACGTGATCCCCTTCAGTCTCGTGCTGACGCTCGCGGGCCTGTTGGCGGTGCGCTGGGTCTCGGCCCGGGTGGTGCCCGAATGATCCGCCTCACCGACGTCCGCAAGGTCTACCGGACGCGCTTCGGGCACAATGTCGTGCTCGACGGGATCGGCCTTGAAATGCACATGGGCGAGCGGCTGGGCGTGCTCGGCCGCAACGGCGCGGGCAAGTCCACCATGATGCGCCTGATCAGCGGCGCCGAGCGGCCGACTTCCGGCCGCATCGAACGCACCATGTCGGTCTCCTGGCCGCTCGCGTTCGGCGGCGCGTTCCAGACGATGCTGACCGGGGTGGACAACATCCGCTTCATCAGCCGGATCTACGATCAGGACTTTGCCCGCAACCTCGCCTTCGTCGAGGAATTCTCGGAACTCGGCGCCTATCTGCGCGAGCCGGTGCGCACGTATTCCTCAGGCATGCGCGCGCGGCTGGCTTTCGCGATCTCGATGATCATCGAGTTCGACTGCTTCCTGATCGACGAGATCGGCGCCGTGGGCGACGCGCGTTTCCATGACCGCTGCAACCACGAACTGTTCGGCAAGCGCGGCGACCGGGCGATGGTCATCATCTCCCACGATGCCGCCTATGTGCGCGACCATTGCAACCGCTTTGCGGTGCTCCATAAGGGCAAGCTCGCGCACTACGACGACTTCGACGAAGCCTACGAGGACTTCCGCGAGCACATCGGCCTCAGCAATCGCAAGGTCAGCGTGCCCGCGCTGCCGGGCCATGGCATCGCGCCGGGCCGCAGCGCCCTGATCGAGGTGTCCCAGCACCGCGCGCTGCAGGACGATCGCTTCCGCGCACTGGTCATGGAAGGCGACTGGCGCCGCGACGCCAGGGCCTGGGCCGAGGCGGCCGGGCGCTATGCCGCCGCCCTCGCACTCTATCCGTACCAGCGCTCCTACTGGGTGCAGCACGGCCATGTCAGCAAGGAACAGGGCCTGTTCGAACGCGCCGAGATTTCCTACCGCACCGCCTGCGCGCTGGGCGAGCCGGTGCAGGACGTGGCAGAGCACCTGGCCTTCGTCATGGCGCAGCAGGGGCTGGACATCGATGCCGCGCCGCCCGGGCGCTACCGCAAGGGCGAGGTGGCGGGGCAGGCGCCGGGCCAATCGGACATCGACCTCTTTGCCCGCGCCGTGTGGCTCTGCGATCCCGCGATCGGGATCGGCGACGGCGACCGCGCCCGGCTGCTGCGCGCCCATGCCACGTGCGACGCGCTGCTGGCCGCGATGATCGGCGATCCTCGCGCTGCGGCCGCGACCCGCGGCACGCAGGGCGGCGAAGCCGCCGGTGAGGAGAGCGGCGAAGCCACCGGAGGGAGCGAGGAATGGATCCGCACGCTCTGCGCCGTCGCCTTCGCGCCCGCCGACCTGCCCCGCATGGTCGCCGCCGCGCAGGCGATCACCGGCATGGAGGATGCCTGGCGGCACCTCCTTGCCGCCGGTGGCTTCGCCGACTGGCCGCTGGCCCAGGCGGCCCTGCAACAGGCGGCCCTGCAACAGGCGCAAACACCCGAGTTCAAGTCATGACCGCAAGCCCCCGCACCATCCTCATCGACGGCTACAACCTCAGCCTCCAGAAAGGCACCGGCGTCGCCACCTATGCCCGCAACCTCAGCAAGGAGATCGGCCGCATCGGCCACGAGGTCGCCGTGCTCTACGGCAACCGCTCGAACATGTCCGCCGACCCGCTGCTGCGCGAGGTCTCGTTCTTCGATACCGACGCCCAGCGCCATCCCGGCAAGTGGGGCAACGCGCTGGAGCAGTGCCTTTATGCCCTGCGCGGGCCGCTGGGGCAGACCGCGCGTCCGGTGCCGACCACCGGCAAGGTCGTCACCCGCACATTTGCCTCCAGGCTTCCCCATTACGACCGCGTGTTCAACGCCCCCGACGTGTTCCGCCGCGCCCAGAGCGCCTTCAAGCTGTGGGGCCAGCCGTCGGCGATCAAACCGCCCGAAATGCCCGATCTCGCGCACTGGACCTACCCGATGCCGCTGCGGCTGGCCGGGCGGCCCAACATCTACACGCTGCACGACATGGTGCCGCTGCGGCTGCCCTACACCACGCTCGACGACAAGCGCGCCTACCTCCGGCTGATCCGCAAGCTGGACCGCAGCGCCGACCATTTCGTTACCGTATCCGAGTGTTCGAAACGCGATCTCGTGGACATTGCCGGCATTGCGCCCGAACGCATCACCAATACCTACCAGTCGGTCGACATCCCCGCCGCGCTGCGCGACAAGCCGGAGGATCAGGTCGCCCGCGAGGTCGAGGGCTTTGCCGACCTTGGCTACCGCGACTATCTGCTGTTCTGGGGCTCGATCGAACCCAAGAAGAACATCGGCCGCCTGCTCGAAGCCTATCTCGCCAGCCAGGTCGACGTGCCGCTGCTGGTGATCGGCGCGCAGGCGTGGAAGTCGGAGCAGGAACTCCAGGTCCTTAACCAGAAGGGCAAGCTGGGTGAAAAGGCGCGCAAACGCGTGGTGCAATTGCCCTATGTGCCCTTCCCCATGCTGGTCACCCTGATCCGCGGCGCGCGCGGGGTGCTGTTCCCCTCGCTCTACGAAGGTTTCGGCCTGCCCGCACTGGAGGCGATGCTGCTGGGCACCCCGGTGCTCTGCTCCGACACCGCCTCGCTGCCCGAGATCGCGGGCGAGGCCGCCTTGATGGTCGACCCCTATGACACCGCCGCGATCTGCCAGGGCATCCGCACACTGTGCGCCGATGCCGACTTGCGCGCGGAACTGAGCCGAAGGGGCCTCATCCAGGCGCAGAAATTCGCGCCCGAGGCCTATCGCGCCCGCCTTGACGAACTCTACCGGAGGTTCCTGTGACAGTCCCCGCAAACCGCCGCCGTGCGGCCCTGCTCCTGCACCGCGCCGCCGTGGCGCTGAGCCTTGCCGCCTTGTCGGGCTGCGCCAGCTTCGGCAGTTCCGGCCCGTCCACCGGCGCGATCACGGACGCGGGCAAGACGGCACATGGCAAGACCACTCAGGCCGACGCGGACATCCACGTCGTCGACCTCAGCGATGCCGTGATTGGGCGGGCCCGCGACTACGCGCAGTCGCGGCACTTCTCCGACCTGTTCGGCACGGGCACGCCGGTCGGCACGGTGATCGGGACCGGCGACGTGCTCGACATCGGCGTCTGGGAAGCACCGCCGGCGGTGCTGTTCGGCAGCGCCCGGGTCGAGACCGGCATGGCCGTGGCCCAGGGCGCGGCGATCCCGCAGCAGATGGTGGGCGAGGACGGCACCGTGACCATTCCCTTCGTCGGCCAGGTGCCGGTGCTCGGCCGCACGCCGGCCCAGGTGGAGCGCACCATCGCCGCGCGCCTCAAGGGGCGCGCCCACGATCCGCAGGTCGTCGTGCGCCTCGTCCAGAACGAGGCGCGGACGGTCACCGTGCTGGGCGAAGTCGGCGCCAGCCGGCGGGTGCCGCTGACCGCGCGCGGCGAGCGCCTGCTCGACATCATCGCCAGCAGCGGCGGCCCGCGCCAGCCGGTCGGCAAGACCACCCTGCAGATCGCCCGCGGCGGCATGGTGGCGCGCATGCCGCTCGACACGGTCGTGCGCGATCCGAAGCAGAACATCATCGTCCAGCCGGGCGACGTGCTGACCGTGATGTTCCAGCCCTACAGCTTCATCGCGCTGGGTGCGGTGAGCCGGAGTTCCGAAGTGCCCTTCGAGGGCGGCGGCCTCTCGCTGGCACAGGCGCTCGGCCGGGTCGGCGGGCTGATCGACCAGCAGGCCAATGTCCGCGGCGTCTTCGTGTTCCGTCTCGAAGACCCCGCCGCGCTTGCCCCGGCCATGGCCCAAACCGCCCGCCGCACGCGCGAAGGCAAGGTCCCGGTGATCTACCGCCTCGACATGTCGCAGGCGCAGAGCCTGTTCCTGGCGCAGGACTTCACCATCGAGGACCGCGATGTGCTGTTCGTCTCGAATGCCCCCGCGGTCGACCTGCAGAAGTTCATCAACACGGTATCGAGCGCGGCGTTCTCGGTCGTCGCCGTGACCAATTCGGTCAACTGAGACCCGCGTCCGCCCGCCGGGGCCCCCGGCGGGCGGACGCGTTCACAGTTCCTTGAGGTCGGTCACGAACTCGTAGCGGTCGCCGCGATAGACCGAACGGGTGAACTCGACGATGCGCCCGTCGGGAATGCGGGTCGTGCGTTCGATGCGCAGGACTTCGGAATTCTGCTTCACGCACAGAATGCCCGCCTCGGTCGGCGTCGCCAGCGAGGCGCGGACGCGCTGGGTTCCCGTCGTCGGACAGAAACCATGGGCATCGAGCGCCTTGTAGAGCGAGTCCCCCAGGCTATCGAGATCCGGCATGAACTCGGCCGGGATCACCGCATGTTCGATCGCCAGCGGTTCGCCGCCCGACAGGCGGACGCGGCCAAGCCGCGCCACCCGCGCCGTCACCGGCACGTCGAGCGCGGCGGCCTCTTCCTCGGTCGGCTGGGCATAGGACTTGTAGATCCACACGACGCCCGGATCCTCGCCGCGCAGACGGGCATCGGTGCTGAAGCTGCTGAGCCGCGCACCGGGCGCCTCGATCCGCTTGGCCACGAACGTGCCCGACCCCTGCTTGCGGACCAGCACGCCTTCTCCGATCAGCTGTTCGATGCCCTTGCGGACCGTGACGCGCGAGAGGCCGGCCATCTCGCTCAGCTCGCGCTCGGATGGCACCGCGCTGCCCGGATCGATCGCCCCGCTGTTGATATGCTCACGCAGGCTGCGGGCGAGTTGCAGGTAGAGGGGCGTGCCCTCCTCGCTGCGGGTCCAGGCAATGTCACGCATCGTCGATCAGTCCCGCGTTTCGAGCACCTGCAGCACGCGCCGCAGATTGCCCTTGTGCACATCGAGCATTGCCTTGCCTTCCGCCACCGGCACGCCCAGCGCGACGATGACGCCGAGCCGGATGTCGTTGTCCGCCGCCGCCAGTGCGCGCTCTGCGGCATCGGCCTCTACCCCGGCAATATCCTGGACCATGTTTCTGCCGCGTTGCAAGAGCTTCGCATTGGAAATCCGCATCGCCACCATGCGCCCCTGATAGACCAGGCCCAAACGGATCATGATCGCGGTGGTCAGCAGGTTCAGCACCGCCTTCTGGGCCGTGCCCGCCTTCATGCGCGTGGACCCGCCGACAACCTCGCTGCCGGTCTTCACCAGCACCCCGTGCTCGGCGCTTTCGAGCAGCGCGGAACCCGGATTGTTGGCCACGCCGATCGTCAGCGCTCCGGCGGCGCGCGCCTGCTCGATGATGGCGAGGGTATAAGGCGTGCGGCCGCTGGCGGCGACGCCGATCACCACGTCGTCAGGGCCGATCGCGTCCTGCACGACGGCGGCCCGCCCGGCCTCGCCGTCGTCCTCCGCGCCTTCGACCGCCTCGGTCAGCGCGCCGGAGCCCCCGGCCATGAGGAACACCAGCCGCTCCGGCCCCCAGTTGTAGGTCGGGTAGAGTTCGGTGCCGTCCTGCACCGCCAGTCGGCCGGAGGTGCCGGCACCGGCAAAGACCAGTCGCCCGGTATCCCCGAGCCGCGCCGCGGCCGCATCGGCCGCAGCGGCAATGGCGGCGGTCTGCGACTGGACGGCGGCGATGGCGGCCAGTTGCCCTTCGAGCATGGCCTCCACCGCCAGTTCGGTCGGCCAGAGGTCGAGATCGAGATAACGGGCGTCGAGCGCTTCAGTGTTCATGATATCCTTGTTCCCGATTTCGGGATCGTCATTCGGCCGGAGCCATGAGTTTGCCCGATCCGGCAGGCACCGCGCAAACGACGAATGCGACAAGCGTGCCGATGCAAAGCTGGAACGGGAACGAAAGTTTGCTCAGCATGGCCGGCATGCCGATGGCATGGGCGATACCCGGCTGAAGCAACAGGATGGTGACAAAGCCGATCAGGAGCGCGGCGATGACCGAACCCGTCGTCCCCCGGCCGGTGAACAGTGCGGTGAAATAGACGCCCAGCAGGCCCGCGTACGTGAAGACCATGACCTGCAGCGCGAACTCCAGCAGCCCCATGTCGGTATAGCGCTGCCAGTAGAACGAGACGACCGCCATGATGAACATCGCCGCGCCGATCACGCCCATGCCCACCCGTCCGGCAGAGACGAAATGGTGCTCGGGCGCAGTAGCGCCGCGCTTCTCGCGCCAGGGACGATAGAAGTCCTGCACCAGCACCGATGACATCGCGTTGAGCGCCGAGTTGGTGGTGGCCACCGCCGCCGCGCAGATGCCCACGGTGACAAGGCCGCGCAGCCCGCCGGGAAGCTGGGTGAGAATGTAGTGCATGAAGATGCTGATCTTCTCACCGCTGAACTGGTTGCCCGCTGCCGCCGTGGCCCCGCCCATCAGGTCGGGCCGGTCGTAGAAGACGTGGAGCAGCAGGCCGATGACGATGAACATGCCCACCACCGGCACGGTCGCGAAGACCGAGAGATAGAGGCCGCGCGCACCGGTCTTGGCGTCCTTGCAGGCGAGCAGGCGCTGGGTGGTGTCCTGGTCCATGCCGGAATTGGCGATGTAGAGCAGCGAGAGCCCCAGCACGATCGCCAGCACCGAGAACGGATGCGAGGTATCAAGCGAGAAGTCGAGGATCTTGAGCTTGTTCACGCCCTCGGGCGTATGGGCGAGGCCCTGGATGATCTCGCCGGTCGAGGCGGGAATCGAAAGCCGCAGGAACACCAGCACCGCGATCGCCGAACCCAGATAGACCACGAACTGGATGAGGTCGTTCCACAGCACCGACTTGAGGCCGCCGACGAAGGTGAACAGCACGCTCGCCACGATCAGCAGCGCCGCGGCAATCATGATGCCCTGCGCCTCGACCGTGCCGGTGATGACCATGGCCAGCGCGATGGCGGCCAGATAGACCCGCGCGCCGCCTGCAAAGACACGGCCGATCAGGAACATGCCGCCCGCCCAGCGCGTCGCCTTCGCGCTGAAGCGCAGGGTCAGCAGTTCGTAGGCGGTGGTCGCCTTGATCGCGTAGAAGCGCGGGATCATCACCTTGGCGACAAAGATCGCGCCGATCAGTCCGCCGATATTGCCGCTGAGATAGGTAAGGTCGCCGTGATAGCCGTAGTCCGGCCCGCCCAGGAACGTCGCGGCCGACTGCGTGGCCGAGAGGACCGACACCGCCGCCAGCCAGGCAGGGACGCTGCCGCCTGCCAGGAAGTAGTCATGCGCGGACTCGGTCTTGCGCGGCGTGAAGATCCAGCCTCCCGCGAGCAGCAGCAGCAGATAGCCGGCGATCACCAGCCAGTCCGCCGTCGTGAAAGGCAACATCATCGAACTCGTCTCCGGACCCGGCCCTGAACCCGGTGGTCAGGGCCCGACAAAAAAGCGGGCGCCCGGTCGGAGGAGGAGGGGTGACCGGGCGCCGCGCAGGGTGGGTTTTCCTCAGATATGCGCGGTCAGCGAGAAGCCGATCGTGCGTCCGAGGATGTCGTATGTGTCGGGGAAGGTGTTGAAGACACCGCCCGTCGACACATAAGGCGGATTCTTGTCGAACAGGTTGTAGATGCCGGCGCTGAAGGTGATCGCGTCGGTGAACTCATAGGAGGCCGAAAGGTCGAAGGTGTTCTGCGCCGAGATCGTCTCGGTCGAACCGACCGTGCTCGACTTGACCTTGCCGATGCGCTGCCAGTCGAACTGGATCACGCCCTTGTCGAACAGCCAGGAAAGACCGGCGGTGTGACGGTAATCGGGCTGGACCAGGGTGGTGCCGTCGCTCGAGCAGGTGGCGCCGAAGGTGCCCTTGCACTGCACCGCCGAAACGGTCGAGTTGGCCTGGATCAGGTACGAGGTGACGATGTTGCCCTGATAGCTCAGGCGCAGGCCCTCGCCCGGCAGGAAAGCGGGATGCAGCGTGTAGCTGGCCGAGATGTCGAAACCGCGCTGGAGCAGGCGTCCCAGGTTCTGGTTGTTGACATAGGCGTCCTTGAAGGTGCCATCGGCGTTGCGGGTCACCAGCGAGCACAGCGGATTGCTGGCGGTCGGGTTGGTGACGTAGCAGCTGGTGATCGCCGCGATCGGCTGGATCACGCCCACCGCGCCGCGCAGGTCAAGCTCGTACCAGTCGACGGTGACGTTGAGGCCCGGCAGGAAGCGCGGCGTGAACACCGCACCCAGCGTGGTGGTGTAGCCGGTCTCCGGCTTGATGTCCGGGTTGCCGCCATAATAGTAGTTGCCGGTCAGGTAGCTGGCCGAAGTCGAGTTGGCAGACCCCACGGCCGGGGCGCCGAAGCGGGCGCACTGGGCCGCATCGCCGGTGCCCAGCACGCAGGGATCGCCGCCATAGCGCGGCTTGAGGCGGTCGACGGTCACCAGGTTGCTGAACGGCAGCGACGACATGCCGGCGGCGAACTCACCGAAGTTCGGCGTGCGCAGGACGCGCTGGTAGGTGCCGCGCAGGCGCAGGTTGCCGTCGACTTCCCAGTTGCCCTCGACCTTCCAGGTGCCGTGCGTGCCAAACATGTTGTAATCCGACAGACGATAGGCGCCGCCCACGTCCAGCTTGCGGATCAGCGGCAGGTCGCGCAGCACCGGCACCAGCACTTCGCCGTAGAGTTCCTTGACGTCGAAGTCGCCGCTGTAGGCCGACTGCACGCCCTGGCGGTAGGTGTTGCCGGTCAGCAGCGCGGTGTCCTGGTTGATGCTGGCCGTCTCGCGGCGATACTCGAGGCCGACCGCGAAGCCGATCGGGCCGGCCGGCAGCGAGAACAGCTCTTCCAGCGTGCCGCTCAAGGTCGCCGCCGTCACGAACTGGTCGCGCTTGCGGTCGAAACCTTCGATCGAGCTGCCCAGCGCCTCGGCAATCCCGCTCTGGTTGGGGCCGAAGATGTTGACGCTGTTGACGATGGAATCGAACTTGTTGGCCCCCGTCGAGCTGGTGACGAGGCCGTCGCCGGTGATCAGCGTGTGCTCGGTCGAGCGGCCGTACTGGGCGTAGACGTTCCACTTGGTGGCGCCGGTCAGCGGGCCGCGCAGGCCGGTCTGGACCTGCAGGGTGTTACGCTCGGTCTCGTAGTTGATGAGGCCGAGTTCGGCCAGCGAGCGCGAGACGTTCACCTGCGCCGCGCCGTTGACGAAAGTCAGCTGGTTGCGGATGTCGTCGGTGAGGTAGGGGTTGCTCTCGCTGATCGAGACGGTGCGGTTCACCGAAACCGGCGTGGCGCCGGGGGTACCGGTCTCCTGGGTGCGCGAATTGTTGTACATCACGCGGCCATAGGCCTCGATCTGCGGGGTGATCTCGTACTTGAACAGCGCCGCGGCATTGATGCGCTTGAGCGGCGAGACCAGCGGATAGCGGTTCGAGATGTTCGAGGTGGCCGACGGGTTGGTGGTGAACGCGCCGCTGTCGGTGAAGCCGAACTTGCGGCCGCTCGCCACGTCGGTGAAGACGCCGCCGATGCTGGGGATCGTCTGGTTCGGGGTTTCCGCCCAGTCGCGCTGGCCGGCGCGGATGAGGTCGCGCTGGGTGTAGTCCGCCGCGATGACGATGTGGCCGCGATCGCCAAGGCCGGTACCGACCATCAGCGAGCCGCCGTACTGTGCGCCGCCATGCTGGGACAGGCGGCTCGTCGCGGTGCCGCGCATGCCTTCGAAATCGTCGTTGAGGATGAAGTTGACGACACCGGCCACCGCGTCGGCGCCGTAGACCGCGGCCGCGCCGCCGGTCAGCACGTCGACCCGCTTGATCAGCGAGGCGGGGATCGAGTTGACGTCGGCCGAGTTACGGAAGCTGAACGGCGTGGCGCGGGTGCCGTCGATGAGGACGAGCGAGCGGCTCTGGCCGAAGTTGCGCAGTTCGAGAACCTGGGCGCCGAAGGCGTCGCTGCCCTGCGAACCCTGGCGAACACCGCCGGAAAGCTGGGGCAGCTTGGTGGAGAAGTCCTCCACCGTCAGCGCCGCCTGCAGCTTGATCTGCTGCTCGCCGGTGGAAACGACAGGGCTGCTGGAAGTCAGGCCGGCCACGGGGATTCGGGTGCCGGTGACGACGATTTCGGCGGCGGCGCTGGTATCGTCGGCGGGGGCAGAATCGGCGGACTGGGCGAACGCCGTGCCCTGCGACAGGGCAATCGCCAGCGCTGTGGTGGCGACCATGGTCCTTTGAAACTTAACCATTTTTGACTTCCTCATTGTCGTTTCCCTGGCGCCGGAGTGCGTTGCCCCGGCACATTTTTGCACCATGCATACCTGTATGGGATATGTAAAGCGCTGGTATTTTATTGGTAATATTTTCTGGAGAAGTTCTCAGACCACTCCGGCCAGAGCCGTGTCCGGCCGCCAGATCGCCCCGCCGGTGAGCGGGCGCCCGACCCCGGTGGTGCCGGGGTAGGTCAGCGGCAATCCGCGCAGGCTGCGCGCCGCCAGGAAGGCCATCGCCTCGGCCTCGACATAGTCGCCGCGCAGGCCGACCTCGTCCGCCGTCCGGCAATCGCCGAGACGCGCGCGCAGCGCCTGCATCAGCGTGGGATTGTGGCTCCCGCCGCCGCACACGATCCACACCTTCGGGGGCGCGGGCAGCAACCGCAGCGACGCCCGCACCGCTTCCGCCGTGAACGCCGTCAGCGTCGCCGCCGCATCTTCCAGCGAACGGGCGCCCGCCCATTCGAGCGGAAAATCGTAACGGTCAAGCGACTTCGGACCCGATCCCCGGAAATGTTCGTGCTCCAGCAGCGCCGCCAGCACCGCCGCGTCGACCGTGCCCGCCGCCGCGATCCGCCCGCCCTCGTCATAGCGACCGGCGCCGCGCGCCTGCACCACCTGGTCGATCAGGCCATTGCCCGGCCCGGTGTCGAACGCCACCAGCGAACCGTCCGCGCCGATCCACGTGAGGTTCGCCACGCCGCCGAGATTGAGGAACGCGATCGGTCCCGCAAGGCCCAGCCGCTCCGCCAGCGCGGCATGATAGGCGGGCACCAGCGGCGCCCCCTGCCCGCCCGCCAGCAGATCGTCCTGCCGCATCTGCGCAACCACCGAAACGCCCAGCGCATCGGCCAATACCTGCGGATCGCCGATCTGCACGGACAGCCGCCGTTCGGGTCGGTGCAGCAGCGTCTGCCCATGGAAACCGACCAGATCGGGCCTGCGCCCGGCCCGTGCGATCACCAGCTCACCGGCGCGCAGATGCGCCGCCTCGATCACTTCGGCCGCCAGCGCGAACGAGTGCGGCCTTGCGCCATACCCGTTCCAGACCAGCGCATCGCGCGTGGCCTTTTCCAGCGCATCCCGCTCCGGCGCCGAATAGGCGGTCATCGCCCCGGGCCCGAAGGCCGCGATCCGCTCCCCATCGGTTTCCACCAGCGCCACGTCGACGCCGTCGAGCGAGGTTCCGCTCATGTACCCCATGACCAGCATCAGCCGTCATTCTCCCAACTACAGATGACAAGGCTGGCATCGTCGTGCCGCTTGACCCGCGCGAATTGGCGCAGGGATTCCGGTGCGCTTTCGAGCGCGCGCAGCCGCGCCAGCCAGTGCGCCCAGTCCTGCGCCCCGGAAATGGCGAGCAGATCGGCGGGCTCCGCCGCATCGAACACTTCGAAAAGGCGCAGAAAACCGTCGCTGGCCAGAGCGAAACGCTGCCCCGGCCGGACCGGGAAGCGCACCTGCCAGACATGATCCGCCGCCCGCGGCTCGGTGCCGAGCACCCAATAGCCATTCACCCGGTTCATCAATTGCCGATTGGCGATGAGGCCCGGCATCAGCCGCTGCTTGAGCGCCTCGGGCGCGATCTCGCCCTCCTCGGCCAGAATCTGCCGCATCGCCGCTATCGTGCGCGCCTCGATGGCATCGAGCGCCGAACTGCCGAAAACCTGACCGTCTTGCGCGATCACGCGGCAATCGGCGAGCGTCGTGATCTCCGCCTCGCCGCCGATCACCCGCACCATCGCGAAAGCCGCCGAGGGATGTTCATGCGCCGCTGCCGCCGGGCCGAGCTGCTCACGGCCCAGCGCCTCGCCGCATTGACGCATGACCTGCCGCAGCAGTTCCACCGTCGGAATATCCGGGCTTTCCGCCAGCCCTTGAGCCAGCAGCGCATTGGCCTTTTGCGCCAGCCAGAAGGCGTCGCTGGGCGCATCGAGCAGCCTGGGGCCAATGCCGGTCGCCCCGTCGATCACCCAGGCCGCATTGCCGTGATGGCCGACGCAATCCTCGTTGATGCCACCGTGGACACGACCCTGGCCATCGGAGGCGGCAATCTCGATCCTGAGCATCGGCTTCTCCCAGCTTGCGACTCTCATGCAGCCCATTCGGAACACCGGACCGGTATCATGCAGCCGGGAAGAATAAAACCACTTTAATGCCACTTGTGTCGAAAGGTGAAAGTGGTATCTCTCAGAGCATGACCCTAACCACACCTGAAACGCACCTAAGCGCACCAGAGGCCGAAACCCTGATGGCGCGGGAGGCCCGCGAAGCCCCGCTGCGCTGCACCGAGCAGTTGCAGTGCAATGCCGAACTGGTGCGCGAGGCCGGTCGCCGCCTGCGCGCGCTGGCCCCGCCGTTCGCCGCCACCCTCGCCCGTGGCAGCTCCGATCAGGCCGCCGCCTTTGCCAAGTTCCTGCTGGAGACCCATGCCGGGGTGCCCACGCTGAGCCATGCGCCCTCGGTCGGCTCGCTCTACCATGCCACGTCGCCGCGCTTTGCCGGGGTGCCGCTGATCGCCATCTCGCAGTCCGGCCGCAGCCCCGACCTGCTCGCCGCGGCGCAAGACGCCAAGGCGCAGGGCGCGGTGGTGATCGCCGTGGTCAACGACGCACAGTCCCCGCTGGCCGAACTCGCCGAGATCGTCATTCCGGTGCACGCCGGGCCGGAAACCAGCGTGGCCGCCACCAAGAGCTTTGTCTGCACGCTTGTCGCGCTCACCCATCTGGTGGCCGAATGGAGCGAGGACGCGGCCCTGCTCGCCGCGCTCGAGGGCGCGGGCGAGGTTCTCGAAGCCGCCGCCGCGGCCGACTGGACCGAGGCGGTCGAACTGCTGAAGGATGCCGGCGACATGCTGGTGCTGGGCCGCGGCCCGACCCTGCCGATCGCCGGCGAGGCCGCGCTCAAGCTCAAGGAAACCTCCAGCCTCCATGCCGAGGCCTTCAGCAGCGCCGAAGTCGCGCACGGACCGATGACGCTGGTGGGTGCGGGCGATCCGGTGCTGGTGCTTGCCCCGCTCGACGTCGCCCGCACGGGCCTGCGCGAGCGGCTGGACGACTTTGCCGCGCGCGGGGCCAAAGTCATCGCCGCCGGCATGGCCGAGGACATCGCCCCGGCCGCGCTGGCCCTGCCCTCGCGCAGCGACGTCCACCCGGTGCTGGGCGCCATCGCCGCGATCCAGAGCTTCTACGGCCTTGCCAATGCCCTGTCGCTGGCGCGCGGCCGCAACCCGGACAATCCGCCCCATCTCAACAAAGTGACGCGCACGTTATGAGCCGCTCGGCTATGACCCCGGAAATGATCCCCGGAACGCCTGAGGCGATTCGTTCCCGCACCGCGCCTGTCGGCGCCCGCACCGCGCCTGTCGGCGCCCGCACCGCACTTGTCGGCGCCCGCATCGTGCTGGCCGACCGCGTGGTCGAGGATCAGGCGCTGCTGCTTGCCGGCGATCGCATCCTCGGCCTCGCACCGCGCGATGCCCTGCCCGAGGATTGCCTGGTCGAGCAGATGGGCGGCGGCTGGCTGCTGCCCGGCTTCATCGACGTGCAGGTCAACGGCGGCGGCGACGTGCTGCTGAACGACAGCCCGACGGTGGAGGGCATCCGCGCCATCGCCCGCGCCCATCGCCGCTATGGCACCACCGGCCTGCTGCCGACGCTCATCAGCGACTATGCCGAGGCGGTGGACGCGGCGATCGCGGCCGGTGAGGCGGCGCTGGCCGAAGGGGTTCCCGGCGTGCTCGGCGTCCATATCGAAGGCCCGCACCTCAATCCCGCCAAGAAGGGCATCCACGATCAGACCCGCTTCGCGCCGGTCGATGCCGAAGTGATCGCCCGGCTCGCCGCGCCGACGCTGGGCCGCCGCGTGGTGACGCTGGCGCCCGAACTGGCGCCGGCGGGATCGGTGCGCGCGCTGAGCGAGGCGGGCATTCTCGTCTGCGCGGGCCACAGCATGGCCGATTACCAGCAGAGCCACGCCGCGCTGGCCGAAGGGCTGGCCGGGTTTACCCACCTGTTCAACGCGATGACCCAGTTCCTCAGCCGCGATCCCGGCATGGTCGGGGCGGCGCTGGAAGACCGCGCCAGCTACTGTGGGCTGATCGTCGACGGCTTCCACGTCCACCCCGCCGCCATGCGGGTTGCCATCAAGGCGCGCGGCACCGAGGGCATCATGCTGGTGACCGACGCGATGCCGCCGGTGGGCGGCACGCGCGGCGCCTTCACGCTGATGGGTACCGAGATCACCGTGGCGGACGGCAAGTGCACCGGCCCCGACGGCACTCTGGCGGGATCGGCGCTGACGATGGCCGAGGCGCTGCGCAACACGATGGACATGCTCTGCTGCGACATCGTCACCGCCTCGCGCATGGCCAGCGGCAATCCTGCGCGGTTCCTGCGGCTGGAGCACGAGACCGGCACCATCGCGCCGGGCCTGCGCGCCGATCTCGTGCTGCTGGACGAGGCGCGCCGCGTGCGCGCCACCTGGATCGGCGGCGAGCGCGACGATCTGGGAGAAGACGCGTGACCCCGCCGCTCGGGCTGATCGAGGGCCGCTTCGGGCGGATCTGGGACGCGGCCGAGCGCAGCCACGTGGTGCGCACGCTGGCCGCGGCCGGTTACGGTTTCTACCACTATGGCCCCAAGGCCGACCGTTCGCTGCGGCGCGAATGGCGCAAGGCGCATGACCTCGCCCAGAGCGAGGCGCTCGCCCGGCTTTCCGCCGAATGCCGCGCGGCGGGCATGCGTTTCGGCATGGCGATCACCCCGGTCGGCTCCACCCACCCCTTCGACGATGCCGCGCGGGCCGACCTTGCCCGCCGCATCGCCGACCTCGATGCCATCGGCATCGACGATCTGGCCGTGCTGTTCGACGATCTGCGCGGCGACATGCCGGAGCTGGCCCAGCGGCAGGCCGATGTCGTCAACTTCTGCGCGGGGCTGACCAGGGCCACGCAGGTCTATACCTGCCCGACCTATTATTCCGACGATCCGGTGCTCGACCTGGTCTTCGCGGACCGTCCGGCGGACTATCTCGGCACGCTTGGGCGGCAGCTCGACAGCGCCGTGCAGGTCTACTGGACCGGCGAGGAAGTCTGCGCGAAGGAAATCGGCCCCGCGCATCTCGAACGCGTTGCCGGCGAGCTCGGCCGCAAGGTCTGCCTGTGGGACAACTGGCCGGTCAACGACGGGGCGCGGATGTCGCGGTTCCTGCACCTGCGCGCCTTCACCGGCCGTCCGGCGGCGATTGCCGACCACATCACCGGCCATGCGGTCAACCCGGCGATCCAGGCCCACCTCGGCTGCATTCCGGCGCTGACGCTGCCGATGCTCTATGCGCAAGGGGACCGCTATGCCTACGGCGCCGCCTTCGATGCCGCCGCACGCACGCTGCTCGGCGCGGAATTCACGCAGCGGCTGCGGCAGGACCTTCCGGCGCTGCAGGACGTCGGCTACGAGCGCCTCGGCGCGCGGGCGGACCGCCTGCGCGCACGGTATCGGGACATCGATCACCCCGCCGCGCGCGAGATCCTGCGCTGGCTGGACGGCCATGACCTGATGACCGACGACGAGGTCCAGACCCAGTAAGCGGGAAACACGCGATGACGACGAGCGCCACGACACGAGACCGCAAACTGCTGGACGAACTGCGCGGCGCGGTGGGCGGGCGCCACGTGCTGACCTCGGCGCGGGCGACGGCGCGGTTCCGCAAGGGCTATCGCACCGGCGAGGGCCCGGCGATCGCGGTGGTGCGGCCGGGCAGTCTCGTCGAACTGTGGCGGGCGGTGCGGGCCTGCGTGGCGGCGGACGTGTCGATCATCATGCAGGCCTCGAACACCGGGCTCACCGGCGGCTCGACCCCCGATGGCGACGACTATCCCGGCGGCCTCGTCATCATCAGCACGACGCGGCTCTCGGCGCTGAAAGTCATTCGCGGCGGCGAGCAGGTGGTCTGCCTGCCGGGCACCACGCTCTACGCGCTGGAGGCGGCGCTGCGCCCCTATGGACGCGAGCCGCATTCGGTGATCGGCTCGTCCTGCCTCGGCGCCTCGGTGGTGGGCGGGGTCTGCAACAATTCGGGCGGCTCGCTGATCCGGCGCGGGCCCGCCTATACCCAGCTGGCGCTCTATGCGCAGGTCCAGGGCGACGGCACCCTGCGCCTGTTGAACCACCTCGGCATCGCGCTCGGCGACGAGCCCGAAACGCTGCTCGCCCGCCTCGAGCGCGGCGAGTTCACCGAAGCCGACATCGACCCCGCCGATGACAGGTGGGCGCACGACCACAGCTATGCGGCCCACGTGCGCGACATCGACAGCGACGTGCCCGCCCGCTTCAACGCCGACCCGCGCTGCCTGTTCGAAGCGGCGGGCAGCGCCGGAAAGCTCATCGTCTTCGCCGTCCGCCTCGACACGTTCGCGCGCGAGGAGGAGACCACCACCTTTTACATCGGCACCCGCCAGCCCGACCGGCTGACGGCGCTGCGCCGCACGATGCTGCGCGATTTCGACACCCTGCCGATCGCCGGCGAATACATGCACGCCGAGGCCTTCGACATCGCCGACCGCTATGGCCGCGACATGTTCTTCGCGATCGAGCGGCTCGGCACCGACCGCCTGCCCGCGCTGTTCGCCGCCAAGTCGCGCTTCGACGCGCTGTTCGCCGGCCTGTTCGGAAACGGCCTGTCCGACCGCCTGATGCAATGGTCGAGCCGCTTCATCCCCGATCACCTCCCCCCGCGCATGCGCGAATACCGCGCCCGCTTCGATCATCACCTGATCCTGAAAGTCCCGCGCGAGCAGGTCGAGGCCGCCCGCGCGCTGCTTGGCGAGCTGTTCCCCGGCGGCAGCGAGGCCGACCATTTCGAATGCACCGCACAGGAGGCCGCCAAGGCGTTCCTCCACCGCTTCGTCGCGGCGGGCGCCGCCGTGCGCTACCGCGCGGTGCACCGCGACAAGGTGGAAGACATCGTCGCGCTCGACGTCGCGCTGCCGCGCAATACCCGCCAATGGGTGGAGCAGCTTCCCGCGGAGCTTGCCGCGCGCACGGTCCACACGCTCTATTACGGGCACTTCTTCTGCCAGGTGTTCCACCAGGACTACATCGTCACCAAGGGCACCGATCCGCTCGCCTTCGAACACGCGCTCTGGGCCCTGCTCGATGCGCGCGGCGCCCAGTATCCGGCCGAGCACAACGTCGGCCACCTCTACGTCGCCCGGCCCGAACTGGCGCGGTTCTACCGCGAGATCGATCCGCGCAACCAGCTCAATCCCGGCATCGGCCATACCCCCCGTGGTCGCGACTGGAACGACCATGCCTGCGCGGGGGCCCACGGAGAACACCCATGACCTACTACCTCGGCATCGATGCAGGCGGCAGCAATTGCCGCGCCCGGCTGGTCGATGCCGCAGGGCGCGCGATCGGTGAGGGCAAGTCCGGCACCGCCAACGCGCGCATCGGCATCGAGGCACTCTACGATACCTTGCGGGATACGGTGGATCAGGCGGTCGCCGAGGCGGGCCTGACCCCGGCCCAGCGCGCCACCATCCGCGCCGGCATGGGCATCGCCGGGATCACCCGCCCCGGCGTGCGCGAGGCGCTAGCGGACCTCGACTTCGGTTTCGCCTCGGCCGCTTACGCCACCGACGCGCAGATCGCCAACCTCGGCGCCCATGGCGGCGAGGACGGCGCGATCCTCATCATCGGCACCGGCAGCGCCGCGCAGCTGCGCGTCGAGGGCCGCGATTTCACCATCGGCGGCTACGGCTTCCCGATCTCGGACGAAGGCAGCGGCGCTGCGCTTGGCCTTTCGGCGATGCGCCACGCCTTGCGCGCGCTCGACGGGCGCACCCGCAAGACCCCGCTCAGCGCCGCCGTGACCGAGCGTTTCGGGCATGACACCGCGCAGGCCATCGCCTGGATGGACCACGCCACCCCGCGCGACTACGGCACCTTCGCGCCGCTGGTGATGAGCTATGCCGAGGCGGACGACGCCATCGCCCGCTCCATCGTCGAGAACGCCGCCGGACATATCGAGCGCTTCATCGAGACGATCTTCGAGCGCGGCGCCGCCCGCTGCTCGCTGGTCGGCGGGCTGGCCCCGCGCATGCAGCCCTGGCTGCGCGCCCGCACGGTCGAACGCCTGAGCGCGCCGCTGGGCGATTCCCTCGACGGCGCCCTGCGCCTTGCCGGTTTCGCCGGTTTCGCGGCGGGCAAGGCCTGATACCAACGGCGTATTGCCGGCTGGTTAGGTCCGGGCGGCACCCGCGGCCTCGGACAGCCGGAAAGCAAATGCGGACCGCACGCTGGCGCATGCGGTCCGCATTCCCGGTCGGGTCGCTCCTCCTCCCCGACGCGGTTTACCTCACTAGAGCGTTTTCCAATCAGGTGGCATCACCTGATGACTCGAAAAAACGCGTAAAACCAAAATCTTGGAGCAGTTGATCCGATGCAATCGGATCGGAAACTGCTCTAGAGCGTTTTCCGATCTGATTGAATCAGATCGGCCTATTCAGATTCTTTCTTTTCCGCGTTTTTCCGAGTCACTGCGGGTTCCACTCCGTTCGAAAAACGCTCCAGGCGGCCGGCCTCACCGGCCCGCGAGCGCCGCCTGCGCTGCCGCCAGACGCGCGATCGGCACGCGGTAGGGCGAGGCGGAGACGTAATCGAGGCCGATCTTCTCGCAGAACGCGATCGAGGCCGGATCGCCGCCATGTTCGCCGCAGATGCCCAGCTTGATCCCCGGGCGGGTCTTGCGGCCGCGCTCGGCCGCCAGCTCGATCAGTTCGCCGACGCCGTCGACGTCGATGCTGACGAAGGGATCGCGCTCGAAGATGCCCTTGTCGACGTACTGGGTCAGGAAGCGACCGGCATCGTCGCGGCTGATGCCGATGGTGGTCTGGGTCAGGTCATTGGTGCCGAACGAGAAGAATTCCCCGATCTCGGCGATCTCGCCCGCCTTGAGCGCGGCGCGGGGCAGTTCGATCATCGTGCCGACCAGATAGTCGACCGAGGCACCGCGTTCGGCGAAGACCTCGGCAGCGACGCGGTCGACGATCGCCTTCATCAGCTCCAGTTCCCTGGCCGTGGCGACCAGCGGGATCATCACTTCGGGGATCGGCGCCTCGCCGGTGCGCTCCTTGACGATCAGCGCCGCCTCGAAGATCGCGCGGGCCTGCATCTCGTAGATCTCGGGATAGGTCACGCCGAGGCGGCAGCCGCGATGGCCGAGCATCGGGTTGAATTCATGCAGTTCGGCAGCCCGGCGCTTGAGCGTGTCCACCGCCACCCCGGCTGCGCGGGCGACGTCCTCGAAGTCGGCGTCGGCATGGGGCAGGAATTCGTGGAGCGGCGGATCGAGCAGGCGGATGGTGACCGGCAGGCCCGCCATGACCATGAAGATCTCGGCGAAATCGTCGCGCTGTTCGGGCAGCAGGCGGGCCAGCGCGGCGCGGCGACCGGCCTCGTCCTCGGCCAGGATCATCTCGCGCACGGCGGTGATGCGGGCGGCGTCGAAGAACATGTGCTCGGTACGGCACAGGCCCACGCCCTCGGCGCCGAAGTCGCGCGCGGTGCGGCAGTCCTGCGGGGTTTCGGCGTTGGCGCGGATGCGCAGGCGGCGCACCTTGTCCGCCCATTCCATCAGCGTGCCGAAATCACCCGCCAGTTCGGGCTGCACGGTCGCCACTTCGTTGGCCATGATCTCGCCGGTCGAACCGTCGATGGTGACGATGTCGCCTTCCTTGAGCACCCGGCCTTCCATGCGCACGGTGCGCGCGGTGCCGTCGATCGAGAGGCTGCCCGCGCCCGAGACGCAGGGACGGCCCATGCCGCGCGCCACCACGGCGGCGTGGCTGGTCATGCCGCCGCGCGCGGTGAGGATGCCGCGGGCCGCATGCATGCCGTGGATGTCCTCAGGGCTGGTCTCGACCCGCACGAGGATCACCGCCTTGCCCTGCTCGGCCAGCTTCTCGGCGGTATCGGCATCGAGCACGATCGCCCCCGAGGCAGCGCCCGGCGAGGCGGGCAGGCCCTTGGTCAGCACGTCGCGCGGCGCCTTGGGGTCGAGCGTGGGGTGGAGGAGCTGGTCGAGCGCGGCGGGATCGACGCGGGCGACCGCCTCTTCCTCGCTGATCAGGCCTTCGCGCGCCATGTCGACGGCGATCTTCAGCGCCGCCTTGGCGGTGCGCTTGCCCGAGCGGGTCTGGAGCATCCAGAGCTTGCCCTGCTGCACCGTGAACTCGATGTCCTGCATGTCGCGGTAGTGCTTTTCGAGGATCTCGAAGACACCGGCGAGTTCCGCGTAGGTCTGCGGCATCGCCTCTTCCATCGACAGCGGCTTGGCGCCGGCGCGCTCGCGGGCGGCCCTGGTCAGGTACTGCGGGGTGCGGATGCCGGCGACGACGTCCTCGCCCTGCGCGTTGATGAGGTATTCGCCGTAGTAGGCGTTCTCGCCGGTCGCGGGATCACGGGTGAAGGCGACGCCGGTGGCCGAGGTCTCGCCCATATTGCCGAAGACCATGGCCTGGACGTTGACCGCGGTGCCCCATTCGCCGGGGATCGCGTTGAGGCGGCGATAGACCTTGGCGCGGTCCGACTGCCAGGAGCCGAACACGGCGCCGATCGCGCCCCAGAGCTGGTCGTGCACGTCCTGCGGGAACGGCCTGGTCCAGAGCTTGGCGACGATCGCCTTGTACTCGGCGACCAGCAGCTTCCAGTCGGCGGCGGTCATCTCGGTATCGAGTTCGTAGCCGCGATCTTCCTTGGCGATGTCCAGCGCTTCCTCGAAGGCGCCGTGATCGAGTTCGAGCACGACGTCGGAATACATCTGGATGAAGCGGCGATAGCTGTCCCAGGCGAAACGCTCGTCACCCGAGGTCGCGGCAAGGCCCTCCACCGTCTCGTCGTTGAGGCCGAGGTTGAGCACGGTGTCCATCATGCCCGGCATCGAGATGCGCGCGCCCGAGCGGACCGAGACCAGCAGCGGATCGGCGGTGTTGCCGAACTGCTTGCCGGTCACCTGCTCGATATGGGCCAGACCCGCGGCCACTTCGGCCTTCACGCTTTCGGGATAGACGCCGCCATCCTGATAGTAGCGCGTGCACATCTGGGTGGTGATGGTGAAACCCGGGGGAACCGGCAGACCGATCGCGGCCATGCCGTCGAGGTTGGCGCCCTTGCCGCCCAGCAGGTTCTTGTCGCCCTTGCCGCCGTCGTCGACACCGCCACCAAAGCGATAGACATAGCGCGTTTCAGTCAAAGCCGTCATCAATCCATTTCCTTGTTACCGCTCCGCCCGAAAACCGGGATTCGGCGATTTGCGAGGATATGGCATGCTAAATGGCGGCTTTTGGACGCGCTCACCATCGACAAATCGCAAAGCCGGATTTCACGATATGTGAAATCCGGCGCCGAGAAAGTGCTCTAGCAGACGGCTATCCCCTGAGACGCGCCTCGGAAAGATCCAGTTCGCGCGTCAGCTTGCGGATCGTCGCGCTGCCGACCTGGCGGCTGCGGATGAGGTCCGCCAGCGTCGCCCGCTCGGCCTTGACGCCGACCAGGCGGAATTCGCGAAACAGCTTTTCCTGCGCCCGCACCGCGTCGCGCTCATCCTCGCTCAGTCCCTCGATGCGCTCGCGGTAGAGGTCCATCACCCGGCCGCCGGCCGCCGCGAAACGGTCGGCATCGCCGCGCTCTTCGGCGAGCCGGTGCTGGTGGCGCTCGATCGCGCGGATCGCGGCTTCCGCCGTCGCCACGCGGGCGGCATCTTCCTCGGCCTGCTTCGAGGGCTCGCCGGGCATCGTCAGCCCCTTGAGCAGCACCGGCAAGGCAATGCTGGCAAGGATCAGCGAGACGATGATCACGCCCGCCGCGAGGAAGATCGCCAGATCGCGCGCCGGGAACGGCGAGCCGTCGTTCAGCACCAGCGGCAGCGTCAGCACACCGGCCAGCGTGATGGCACCGCGCACGCCCGCGAACGACATCGCCGCGACCAGCCGCCAGTTGGGACTGCGCAGCGCGGTGTCGGGAAGCGATCCGGTCTGGCGCTTGCGCAGGATCGTGAACTTGAACGAGAGCCAGACCCAGGCGAAACGCAGCGCCGCAAGGCCAAGCACGATGGCCACGACATAGAGCGCCAGCCAGCCCGGCTGGGTATGGCCCGTTACCGCGACGGTCTGCCGCGCTTCATAGAGGATGCCGGGAAGCTGCTCGCCCAGCAGCACGAAGATGATGCCGTTCAGCGTGAACTGGATCGTGTCCCACACCGAATTGCGGCGCATGCGGGTGACCGCCATGGCCTCGCGCGAGATTTCCGCGAACGTCATCGTCACCCCCGCGCCGACGGCGGCGAGGATGCCCGAGGCGTGGAAATGCTCGGCCAGCATGTAGGAGCCGAAGGGGATCAGCAGGCTGACGAGGATCTGCGAGCCGGTATCCTCGCCCCAGCCGCGCGTCACCCAGGCCTTGGCGCGCGAGACCACCACCGTCACCGCCACCCCGACGGCCAGGCCCGCGCCCGCCACCCACAGGAAACTCAGCGCCGCATCGCCCGCGGAAAAGGTGCCGGTCAGTGCCGCCGCGACGGCAAAACGCAGGCAGACGAGGCCCGATGCATCGTTCAGCAGCGATTCCCCTTCGAGGATGTGCATCATGCGCTTGGGGATCGGCACGCGCGCGGCGATGGCGGAAACCGCGATCGGGTCGGTCGGCGAGACCACCGCGGCGAGCGCGAAGGCCACCGCCAGCGGCATCGCCGGGATCATCCAGTGGATGAACAGGCCCATGCCGATCACCGTCGTCAGCACCAGCCCCAGCGCCAGTTCGACCACGGTCGAGACGTCCTTGAACAGTTCGTCCTTGGGGATGCGCCAGCCGTCGAGGAACAGCAGCGGCGGCAGGAACAGCAGCAGGAACAGTTCCGGGTCGAGCGAGACGCTGTAGGAGGTCGAAAGACCGATCGCGCCGCCCAGCACGATCTGCACGAGCGGCGTCGGCACCGACCAGGGCAACATCCGCGACACCGCACCGCTGACGACAACCGCCAGCAGCAGAAAAAGCACGACCGAAACGGACTCCAAACCGGGGCTCCTTTGAGTTGCAGGGAAATGACCGGACGAAGACAGGCCCAAGGCCCGTCGCCAGCCGCAGGTCGATAATCCGAAAATGTCCGGGACGGACACGGGCAAAGGCTGAGCAGGGACCATGGCCCGCCCAGTCCGGGATTGCAAACCCCGCCGCGGTATTTTTTTCAACCCGCGAATTAGGGAAACGTTTTGAAACAGCACCGGCGAAAATTGCACCGACAGAACAGATCAGACGATACAACTAAATAACTACAACAGTATTCATAAAAACGTCATAAATAGTCTTTGAACTTTCACAATTTTATTTGTCCCCGCCAGTACCCCGCCGCGCTCTTCACCTGCGATCGCGAACACCTTTTCCGCTCGCGAACAAGGACGGACGAATTGCAATGAGGGGTAAGACAATGTGGCATAAGCGCAGCTTCTGGCTGGTATCGACGGCACTCGCCTGCGCGGCGCAGCCCGCGATGGCCCAGGACACGACGCAAATGGAGGCCCAAAACGGGGCGCAAACCGAGGCGCAGGACGGCGGCTCGATCGTCGTCACCGGGTTCCGCGCCAGCCTGCTGGGCGCGCGCGACGCGAAGCGCAACGCCACGATCATCCAGGATTCGATCGTCGCCGACGACATCGCCGCCTTCCCCGACCTCAACCTCGCCGAAGCGCTCCAGCGCCTGCCCGGCGTCGCCATCAACCGCGAGGCCGGCGAAGGCCGCCGCATCTCGCTGCGCGGCCTCGGCCCGGACTTCACCCGCGTCCAGCTCAACGGCATGGAAGTGCTGGGCAACGTCGACAGCCCGCAGGACAGCCGCGGCCAGGGCACGCGCGACCGCGCCTTCGACTTCAACATCTTCGCCGCCGAACTGTTCAACCACGTCGATGTCAAGAAGTCCTACTCGGCCGACCAGACCGAGGGCGGCCTTGCCGGCACCGTGGGCCTCTACACCGCACGCCCGCTCGACTATGCGGGCGACAAGATCGCCGTGTCGGCCTCGGCCGGCACCAACAGCTACACCAAGGACTTCCAGCCGCGCCTGACCGGCCTCGTCTCCAAGAACTGGGGCGATTTCGGCATTCTCGTCTCGGCCGCCTACAGCCACCGCCAGACCCGCGAGACCGGCGTCGACACCTACCGCTGGCGCACCAACGCCGCCAACGGCTCCGACATTTCCGGCCTGACCCAGGAAGAGCAGGACAAGATCCGGTCCGGCACCCTGCGCTTCGCGCGCGGCAACCGCCTGTCGGTCTGGGATTCGACGCAGGACCGCCTCGGCGTGACCTCCTCGATCCAGTGGAACCCGGGCGACACCACCCACATCACCCTCGACGGCCTCTACGGCAAGTTCAAGGCCGACCGCTTCGAGACCCACCTCGCCTCGCGCGGGTCGGGCGGCTCGACCTGGCTTGGCGGCGCCCAGACCTTCGCCGGCGTCACCTACCCCGCCTCGACGATCAACGCGATCGGCTGGAACGACGAGAACGAGGTGACCTACCTCGACGTCTCGGGCGGCCAGACCTCCACCGAGACCCGCACCCAGAAGACCAGCAACACCTTCAAGCAGCTGGTGCTGAGCGGCGACACCGGCCTGACCGACAAGCTGACCTTGCGCTTCCTCGGCGGCATCGAGCGCTCCAGCTACGACATGCCGATGAGCGACAAGTTCTACACCGAGGCCTACGGCGACGTCATCTCGCAGTATACCGGCACTTACGGCCTCAAGAACACCTACGGCTGGGATACCACCGACGCCGCCAACTACCATGCCCATGAAATCGACATGTCGGCGTCCTATCAGGACACCGCGATGGACACGATGCGCGGCAGCCTCGAATACCAGTTCTCGCCCGACGACAAGCTGAGCCTCGGCGGTGAATGGCGCCGCTTCAAGAACAGCGGCTATACCCTGACCGCCGACGACGTGCTGCTCAGCAGCTTCAAGTCCGGTGCCGTCAGCGCCGACATCGGCGACTATTCCAAGGTCTACAACGGCTATTCCGGCCAGTCGTGGGTCATCGTCGACTATGACAAGGCGCTGTCCGCGCTCGGCATCGATCGCGGCGACTACCTGACCAACCGCGGCAGCGAATATGCCGTCGAGGAGCGCACCTGGGCGGTCTATGCCCAGTACGACTGGAACCACATGCTGGGCGCGGTACCGTTCCGCGGCAACATCGGCGGCCGCTTCTACCACACCGGCATCGATTCCGTCGGCGTGGGCACGGTCGACGGATCGCTGAACACCATCCGCGGCACATCGAGCTACAAGGGCTTCCTGCCGGCGGCCAACCTGATCTTCGAGCTGACCGACAAGCTGGTGGTGCGCGCCGCCGCGGCCCGGAACATCAACCGTCCGACGCTGAGCGCGCTGGCCGTCAACGGCACCGTCAAGAGCGGTGACAACGGCGAAGTCTCGGTCTCGACCGGCAACCCCAACCTCAAGCCCTACAAGTCGACCGACCTCGATCTCTCGGTCGAATACTACCTCGGCAATCACGGCTCGATCACCGGTGCCCTCTTCTACAAGACGCTCGACGGCTTCATCGGCACCAAGACCGTCACCAACACGACCTACGGCGAGACGGGCCTCTCGACCGACCTGATGGACGGGCTTACCGCCAATACCGTGGTTTCGAGCTACTCGCGCCCGATCAACCTCGGCAAGACCGACCTGTGGGGCCTCGAACTGGCCGCACAGAGCGACTTCACCTTCCTGCCCGCGCCGTTCGATCACTTTGGCGTCGCGGCCAACTTCACTTATGTGAAGTCGCAATACGATTACCGGACGATCTACGGCGACATCGCCGCCAAGACCTCGCTCGAAGGTCTGAGCAAGTACAACGGCAATATCACGCTCTACTACCAGGACGCCAAGTTCGACGTGCGCGGCTCGGCCAACTACCGCTCCAGCTACGTCTATTCGGCAGCGCCGATCACCACCACCGTGAACGGCGTGACGGTCGTCGACCAGGATCTCTCGGGCTATGCCGCGACGGTCTATGTCGACATGTCGGCGCACTACAAGATCACCGACCGCATCCAGCTCACGCTCGATGCCATCAACCTCACCAACCAGGCCGAAAAGCAGTATTCGGACAGCTCCAAGCGTCTCTATGTCTACACCCGTTCGGGTCGCACCGTGATGGGCGGCGTCCGCTTCGAGTTCTGATCGAAGCGGCGGCGGAAGGACGGGCCGCATGCCTCGTCCTTCCGCCGCTCATACCGGCAGGCAAGGTCACACCACTGTCACGGAGCCCTGATAGCCGCGCCGGCGAAAGGGCGCATCCTTCCGTGTCTTCGCTTCCGACAGGCGGCCGGCTCAGGGCCGTCCTCATCCTGTCCGGCTTCGTGCTTGCCCTGCCGCCGGCAGCGGCACGGGCGCGCGATGCGGCAATGCCCCGCGCAGGCACGGTAAGCCTGCATGTCCCGGCCGGCCGCCTTGCCGAGGCCCTGGCCGAGATCTCGCGCCGCTCGGGCGTGCAGATCGTCACCTCGGTGCCCGCCGACCTCAGGATCGCCCACCCCGTGCGCGGCCGTTTCGCGGTTGGCGAGGCGATCCGCCAGGTAACGCAGGGCCTGCCCGTGGCGGTCCGGCAGGTGCCGGGCGGCTATCTCGTAACCCCATCGGCGCCCACTTCGCTCGCCGCTTCGCTTGCGGCTTCCGGCCCCGTTCCGCCGCCGGATGGCCAGGCCTCGCCGCAGCCCCTCGCCATTGCCGATCCCTTCACCCAGCCCATCGTCGTCACCGGCTACCGCGAGAGCCTGCGGCAGGCCATGGCGGTGAAGCGCTCCGCCCGCGCCATCCTCGAGGCGACCCGCGCCGAGGACATCGCCGCCTTCCCCGACCACAATGCCGCCGACGCGCTCCAGCGCCTGCCGGGCGTCGCGATCAGCCGCGACAACGGCGAAGGCCGCCAGATCTCCGTGCGCGGCCTCGGCCCGCTGTTCACCCGCACCACGCTCAACGGCATCGAGGCGCTGGCGACGACCGCCTCGGGCATGGACAACCGCGGCTCCGCCAGCCGCCAGCGCAAGTTCGACTATTCGGTCTTCGATGCCGGGCTGTTCTCGGGCGTCGAGGTGCGCAAGACCTGGTCGGCCGACCGCGACGCGGGCGGCATCGGCGGCACCGTCGCCCTGCATACGCTGCGCCCCTTCGACCGCCCCGGCAACGTCACGCTGCTTTCGCTTCAGGGCCGTACGTCCGGGGACGCAGGCGGCGTGACCCCGCAATTGACCGCCGAACTCTCCCGCCGGAACGACCGCTGGGGCGCCCTGATCGCCATGTCCTACAGCCGCAACCGCGTGACCGAATACGGCTACCGCAACTGGGACTGGGTGCCCGTGACCTTCGGCGCGGACACTATCGGCCCCGGCGTCAGCGCCGAGGACCGGGCACGGCTGACCGGCGCTTCCGGCGATCCCGTCTACATGTCGCGCGGGCAGACCTATTCGACCTGGACCAACCGCTTCGAGCGGATGAACCTGATCGCTGCGTTCGAGCACGAAGACGACGACGGGCTGCACCTGACGCTCGACCTCATCCATGCCCGGCTCGCCAACCACCGCGGCGAGTATTCGCTGGCGGCGGCGGGTACCAACGGCCTCACTTCGGGCACCGTCGACGGCACGCAAGTGCTCAATTCGGTGCGCATCGCCGGCGACACGATGGTCGCGGCGGACTTTTCCGGGGTCGACATGCGCAGCGAGCGCAAGGTCACCGAAGACCACACCGACTTCAACCAGGCGGTCCTCGCGCTGCAACGCCCGCTTGGCGAAAGCACGCGGATCGAGGCGCGCCTTGGCTATGCGCGCTCCGACTTCGAGGAGCCGGTGTTCGACAAGGTCTTCCTCCAGTCCACCGGCCAGTCCTTTTCCTATGTCGCCACCGGCCGCCATCCGCACAACCGCTACGCCTTCGACCTCGCCGATGCCGGAAGCTGGGATCTCATGCGCGCCGACGTGCGCGAGGATGCCATCGTCAACGACAACGCCGCCGCCCGCCTCGAAGTGATCCGCCGCCTCGCCCCGCACATCGAACTGCGGGTCGGCGCCAGCTTTCGCCATTACGGCAACGACGGCTACGAGCGGCGCGTGTCCGCCGACTACCGGTCCGGCAGCGCCGCCGCCGCGACGGGGCTGATCGATGCCCGCTCGCTGGCCCGCTATGTCGTGGCCGATCTCGACGCGACCTTTGCCCGCATCGGCCAGTCCCGCGATCTGACCGCGGCGGACGACCTGCCCGGCACTGCCTACCGCGTGCGCGAGAACGCCTATGCCGCCTTCGCGCTCGCGCAGTTCGACCTCACGCTGGGCACCCTGCCGCTCGATGCGGAACTGGGGCTGCAATACCTGCGCATGGATACCCGCTCGGCGGGCGAGGCGAGCGACGACACCACGCTGGTCTCGGTGGTCCAGCACAGCCGCCATGGCGCCTGGCTGCCCTCGCTGCAGGCCCGGCTCGACCTCGCGAAGGACTTGCGGCTGCGGTTTGCCGCCAACCGCAACCTCAACCAGCCCGACGTTGCCGACCTGCGCGCCGCCGCCTCGGTCAATTCCACCCCGTTCGGCGGCACCGTGGAGACCGGCAATCCGGCGCTGCGCCCCTTCAGGGCCACCGCGCTCGACCTCTCCGTCGAGCGCTACATGGGACGCGACGGCTATGCCTCGCTCGGCCTGTTCTACAAGCGGATGGATTCGTTCATCACCTCGGAAACGACGGTCATGGCCTATTCCGAGACCGGGCTGCCGCTGGCCTTCCTCTACGACGGACTGGACGGGACCGCGCTCTACAACGTCGTGCGCCCGCTCAACGGCAAGGGCGCCTCGATCCGGGGCGCGGAAGCCGCGATCCAGCGCGACCTGCATTTCCTGCCCGCCCCGTTCGACGGGCTGGGCGTGCAGGCCAACCTCACCTTCGCTGCGGGCAGGAGCGAGGTGATCTACGACGGGAAGGCCGTCCAGCTGCCGCTCATCGACCTCTCGCGCTGGTCGGGCAATGCCACGCTCTACTACACCGGGCGCGGCTGGGACGCCCGCCTCGCCGCGGCCTGGCGCGGCACCTACCGCATCGACATCGGCAACAACGGCAACATCGGCGAATGGATCGAAGGCGGCATGACGCTGGACTTCGCGGCCCACCTGCGCGTGACCGCCGCCATGCAGGCCTCGTTCGAGGCGCGCAACCTGACCGACGCGGCGATCACCCAGTATACCGACCGCGATGCTCACCGCCTGCTCGCGCGCACGCGCAGCGGGCGGATTTTCGCGCTCGGCCTGCGCTCGGCATTCTGACGATGGGAACCCGGATGTCCCCGCCAGCCCGCCGCGAACCTCTACACCAACGGCGCCGCCGGTCCGGCGCCCCTGTATCGGGATGCCCGACATGTTCATGAGCGATGCCGCCAGCCCCCTGCTGGCGGGAATGACACGGCTGAAAAGCTATGTCCGCAAGCGCATGCGCGATCCCGAGGGTGTGGAGGACGTGGTGCAGGAAACCCTGGCGCGGGTCATGGAACAGGAGCGCCGGCAGGCGATCGAGCACCCGCTCGCCTATGCTTTCCGCGTGGCGGATTCGGTGATCGTCGCGGACCTGCGCAAGCGCCGCGGCGCCGGATCGCCGGCGGGGCGGCAGGCCGATGCCCTTCCGCTCGACCTCGATCCGCTGGAACTGGTCTGCGACATGCCGCTCGCCGACGAGGTGCTGGACTACCGCGAGCGCTTCGCCCGCTTCGAAACCGCGCTGGCCCGCCTGACGCCGATGCGGCGCACCGTGTTCCGGATGCGCCACATCGACGGCAAATCGCGGCAGGACATCGCCGAGGAACTGGGGCTCGGCCTCGAAGCCGTGAAAAAGCACCTCGTGCGCGCCATGGCCGACCTTGCGCTGGCGCTCGAGAGCGATCTCGGGGCGGCGGGAGAGGACTGACAAGACAATGGACAAGCCCCTGAACGATACGCTGGAACTGGCCGCGGACTGGGCCGACCGGTTCGACGACCTCACCCCCGACGAGCGCCGCGAACTGGCCGCCTGGCTGGAAGAATCCGCCAGCCATGCCCGCGCCTTTGCCCGCATGCGCCGCCTGATGGGCGACAGCGCGCTGATCGAGGCCTGCGAGGCGCGCGACGCCGCCGGGTTGCCGCCGCTGCCCGGCTGGCGCATGGCCGCCGACCGCTCGCCCGGCCCACGCGGGCGCCTGCGGGTAGCCGCCCCCCCGGTACTGACGCGCCCGGCACTTACCCGCAGGCAAGCGCTCGCCGCCGGTATCGCCGGGGCACTGGCGCTGCCTCTCGCCGGTTACGGGTTGATGGAGGCGGCAGCCCCCGACGCCCCGGCGCCGCTGCGGTTTGCCAGCAGGGTCGGCGAGCGGCGCCGACTGACCTTGCCGGACGGCTCCGGGCTGCTGCTCGATGCCTCCTCGCGCGTGGCGGTGGACTTCTCGCAAGCCGCGCGCCGGGTCGTGCTCGAACAGGGCGCGGCCCGCTTCGACGTCCGCCACGATCCCGCCCGTCCCTTCGCGGTCCACACCCCGCATGCCGCCATGCTGGCCCTCGGCACCAGCTTCAGTGTCGACCGGCTGACCCGGGCCAGCGAACTGCGGGTGTTCTCGGGCCGTGTCCGGCTCGATGTGCCGCAGCGCGAAAGGCTCGAAGTGGCGGCGCACCGCTGGGCGCTGATCGACGATAACGGGGGCCAAAACGAGGGCGGCCCACGGGTGACCAGCGGCCGCTTCGATCCCGCCACCCGCGCGGACTGGCAGGACGACTGGCTCGATGCCGATGCCATGCCGCTCGGCTTCGCGGTGGAGCGGCTGGCCCGCTACAGCCCGGTGCCGATGCGGATCGCCGATCCCAGGCTGGCCCGCCTGACCTTCAGCGGACGTTTCCGGCTCGACCAGCCGGAACAGTCGTTCGAACTGATCGGCGCGCTGTTCGGACTGCGGCCGCAGCGGCGGGGCGATACCCTCTACCTCGCCTGAGGCGCCTGCCGGACCCCGCCCCGCAAGACGGGGAACGGCAACCCGATTTTCCATCTTTGCTATTGCGAATGTATCGCAATATCGCTAGCCGCCAGCGAAAGGGAAGCGACTCCAATAACAGCTCAGGGTTCGTACACGATGATTTTCAACACGGTTCGCAGCCGTCTGCTCGTTGGCGCCGCCACCAGCCTGCTCGCGGCAACGCTCTTTTCCGCCGCCGCCACCGCCGCAGACGCTGACGCCGATTCCGGTGCCGACGCGGCGCAAAGCGCCCGCCCCCGCCGCGACGACATCGTCGTGACCGCCGAACGCGGCGTGCAGACGATCAACGCGGCCACCAAGTCGACCCTGCCGATCGCCGACACCCCGCAGTCGATCAGCGTCATCACCTCCAGCGACATTGCCGGGCTCGGCCTGCAGAGCCTCAACCAGGCGATGCGCTACGTCGCCGGCGTGACCCCGGAGACGCGCGGCACTTCGGCCGAAGTCTACGACCAGTTCAAGCTGCGCGGCTTCGATGTGCCGACCTACCTCGACGGCCTCAAGATGTTTTCCAGCGGCACCGGCTATGCCGTGCCGCAAGTGGACGTCTCGCGCATCGACAGCATCGAGATCGTCAAGGGCGCCGCCTCGGCGCTCTACGGCGCCTCGAGCCCGGGCGGTTTCGTCAACGAACAGAGCAAGCTGCCGATCGACCGTGATTTCTACGGCGCCGCCTCGGCCAGCTACGGCACCTACAACCTCTACCGCTTCGACGCCGACGTCGGCGGCCGGATCGGCGATGGCGATGGCGACGGCAGCGTGCTGTGGCGCCTCTACGGCAGCGCCAACGGCGCCGACACCCAGCAGGACTTCGGCAAGCGCGAACGCCAGACCGTTTCCGGCGCCGTGACGCTGGGCGCGGGCACCTCGACCGACTTCACGGTGCTGGCCGCCTATTCGCACGATCCCTACAACGGCAACTACGGCGCCTTCCCGGCCGTCGGCACGCTGATCGCCAACGAAGCCGGCAAGCTGCCGACCTCGTTCTACGGCGGCGAGCCGAACGACCGCTTCAGCCGCGAGCAATTCGGCCTGACCTACATCTTCAACCACGATTTCGGCGGCGGCTGGAAGTTCCGGTCCTCGGCCCGCTACCAGTACGTGTCGAGCGAGCTCGGCCTCGTCTACACCGGCGGCCCGCAGGCCGCCCCCGACACCGACCCGACGCTCTACACCCGCTATTCCTACGCGACCGACGAGAGCCTCAACAACTGGACCTACGACAACCGCCTCTCCGGCGAAGTCGACACCGGCCCGCTACACCACGCGCTGATGTTCGGCGCCGACCGGCAGGTTGCCCACTCGCGCGAACTCTATGCCTTCGGCGGCGGCACCACCATCGATGCCTACAACCCCGTCTATGGCACCATGGATACGCCGAGCGATCCCTACCACGTGCTCAACTACAGCCTGGTCGGCTATGCCGATCCCCAGCTCGTCACCGCCCGCCAACGCCAGCAGGGCGTCTATGCGCAGGACGAGATCTCGCTGGGCGACCTCAGGGTGATCCTCAGCGGCCGCCAGGACTGGGCCCATGCCACCCAGGACGGCGTGGTCAAGAAGGACAGCAAGTTCACCTACCGCGCCGGCGCCCTCTACAAGACCAGCATCGGCCTCTCGCCTTACGTCAGCTATTCGACCTCGTTCGAACCGCAGGGCACCACGCTGCTCGAAGACGGCTCGCTGGCGGACCCCTCGCTGGGCAAGCAGCTGGAAATCGGCGCCAAGTACACGGTTCCGGGCACCGACATCCTGATCAGCGGCGCCTGGTTCAACATCCGCCAGACCAACGTGATCGTCTCCGACCCGGTGACCTACACCTCGCAGCAGATCGGCAAGGTCCGCTCGCGCGGGTTCGAGCTGGAGGCGAGCGGCTCGCTGCCCTATGACCTCAGCTTCCGCCTCGCCTACAGCACCCAGGACGTGAAGGACATCGAGGACGTCTACGCCAACCGCCAGGGCCGCGGCCTTGCCACCGTGGGCCGCGGCGGCGTGAGCGCCAATCTCGAATGGTCGCCGAAGGCGGGCGCGGCCGAAGGTCTCACCATCGGCGGCGGCGTGCGCCACGTGGATCGCACGTACGCCGGTCTCTATACCAACGCCGACGGCACCGAGACGCCCTACAACACCCCGTCCTACACGGTGTTCGACGCGCTGCTGCGCTACAACCTCGCCAGGCTCGGCACCGGCATGGAACGCGTGACGCTCTCGGCCAACGTCACCAACCTGTTCGACAAGAAGTACCTGACGAGCTGCTACGCCAACTACAGCTGGTGCTGGTACGGCAGCCGCCGCACGGTGCAGGGAACCATCGGCTTCACCTGGTAAGCCGACAGGGGCCGAACGCCCCGCAACCGGACAAGACCCGCGTCCCCCGTGCGCCTCCCCGCAGGCGCGCGGGGGACGTCGTTTGCGGGATGGCTTGCGGGACCGCGAAAGGACTGCAATAGGCGCCGCCCGCTTCCGCTGGCGAGACACCTGTGCCAGCGTTCGCGATCTGCTCCCAAGACCGTTTCAAGGATCCGCCATGTCCCCCTCCGGCCCCTCCTCCATCGGCATCGATTTCGGCACGACCAATTCGGTCATCGCCCTCTCCGGCGTACCGGGAGAGGCCGATCTGGTGGAGTTCGCGGCCCCCGGCGGAGCGTCCTCGGTGTTCCGCTCGGCGCTGTGCTTCTGGCAGGACGATGCGGTGAAGGGCGGCCCGTTCCCAAGCGGGCTGGCCCACGAAGCAGGCCCCTGGGCCATCGCCGAATTCCTCGACTTCCCGCAAGGCTCGCGATTCCTGCAATCGTTCAAGTCGGTCGCGGCGAGCGCCACGTTCGAACATGCCAACCTCTTCGAAAAGCGCATGCGCTTCGAGGAACTCGGGCAAGTGTTCCTCACCCACCTGATCGCGCACGGCGGCGCCCCCTTGCGGGCCCTGCCCGAACGGATCGTGATCGGCCGCCCGGTGCGCTATGTCGGCGCGCGGCCCGACGCGGCGCTGGCCCGCAAGCGATACGACGCGATGTTCGCGATGCTCGGCCGCCCGGTCCACTACGTCTACGAGCCGATGGGCGCCGCCTTCAGCTTCGCCTCGCGCCTCTGCGAACCGGCCACGCTGCTGGTGGCCGACTTCGGCGGCGGCACCAGCGACTTTTCCATCGTCCGCGTCGAGGCGCCCGGTGCCGCGCGGCGCTGCGTTCCGCTGGGCGCGGCGGGCATCGGCATTGCCGGTGACCGTTTCGACTACCGGATCATGGACCATCTGGTGCTGCCGCTGCTCGGCAAGGGCGGCACCTACCGCTCGTTCGACAAGGTGCTGGAAATTCCCCCCGGCCACTTCGCCGATTTCGGCGACTGGTCCCGCCTCGCGCTGATGCGCAACCGCCGCACACTGGAGCAGCTGGCGCGCCTCAGGCACGGCGCCACCGACCCTGCCGCCATCGACCGCATGATCGCGGTGGTCGAGCATGAACTGGGCTTCGGCCTCTACGAGGCGGTCGGCCGGCTCAAGCGAACGCTGTCGGGTGCCGCGCACGGCGCGCTCAGCTTCGAGAGCGACAACCTCACCATCGACGCCGAGGTCAGCCGCGCCGATTTCGAGCGCTGGATCGCCCCCGACCTCCAGCGCATCGACCAGACCGTGGACCGCGCACTGGCCAAGGCCGGATTGCAGCCGGACCAGATCGACCATGTGTTCCTGACCGGCGGCTCCTCGCTGATCCCGGCCGTGCGCGACCTGTTCGAACGCCGCTTCGGCGAAGGCCGCATCGCCACCGGCGACGAACTGACCTCGATCGCCCACGGCCTCGCGCTGATCGGCCAGTCCGCCGACTTGTCCGAATGGACCGCCGAGGATGAAGACGAGGACGACGGCATCGAAGTCTGAGTCTTTGGCATCCGCGCGCGTTCACGCTATGGGCGCGCGATGGATACCCTCAGCCGCGACTCCGAAGCGGCCACCTTCTGCGTGGCCGCGCTGTACCGCTTTACCCCGTTCGCGGACTTCGCCGCCTTGCGCGATCCGCTCGACCAGGTGTGCCGCGATAACGGCATCCGCGGCACCCTGCTGCTGGCGCATGAGGGGATCAACGGCACCATCGCCGGCAGCGATGCGGGCATCGCCGCGGTGCTGGACCACATCCGCGCGCTGCCCGATTGCGCCGACCTCGACGTCAAGTTCTCGCGCGCCTCGGCCATGCCGTTTCACCGCATGAAAGTGCGCCTGAAGCGCGAGATCGTGACCATGGGCGAGCCCGAGGTCGATCCGCTGGCCGTCGTGGGCACGTATGTCGAGCCGCAGGACTGGAACGCGCTGATCGCCGATCCCGACACCATCGTCATCGACACCCGCAACGACTACGAAGTGGCGGTGGGCACGTTCGAAGGCGCGATCGACCCGAAAACCGCCACCTTCCGCGACTTTCCCGCATGGTTCCGCGCCGAACGCGACCGCCTGATGGCCGAGAGCGCCGCCGCGGCAGCGGGCAGGACGCCGCGGGTGGCGATGTTCTGCACCGGCGGCATCCGCTGCGAAAAGTCGACCGCGTTCCTCAAGCAGGAAGGCATCGACGAGGTCTACCACCTCAAGGGCGGGATCCTGAAGTACCTCGAAACCGTGCCCGAGGACGAGAGCCTGTGGCGCGGCGAATGCTTCGTGTTCGACCAGCGGGTGACGATCGGCCACGGCCTTGTCGAAGGCTCGCACGTGCTGTGCCACGCCTGCCGCCGCCCGGTAAGCGCCGAGGATGCCGCCTCCCCGCTCTACGAGGAAGGCGTGTGCTGCCCGGCCTGCCACTCGGAACGCACGGATGAGCAGCGCGCCTCCTATCGCGAGCGTCACCGCCAGGAAATGCTCGCCGCCACGCGCGGTGTGGCGCATGTCGGCGCGGTACGCGCCGACTAAGACCGAAATGATCGGCGCGGTGCGCGCCGAACAGATCAGCCGCGCGCCTCGGGAGCCGTCACCAGCCCGCGGGTCCGCCGGTAGAGCCCGGCGACCATCAGCACGAACAGCACGGTGCCCGCCACCAGCGGAATCTTGCCGAGGTCGCCCACCAGCGCCAGCGGCGCCTCGCTGTTGGTCGCCCAGACGATCAGCGCGAAGCCGACGCCCCACAGGCTCTCCCCCACGATCAGCCCCGTCGCGGTCAGCACGCCCATGCGGTGGGCAAACTCGGGATCGGCGCGGCGCGCCGCCCAGCGGTCGTAGAACCAGCCGATGATCGCGCCGGTCACGGTGGGCAGGATCACGCTCATCGGCAGGTAGATGCCGATGCCGACCGCCAGCGGCGGCAGGCGCAGGCGGCCCGTCAGCCCCAGCACTTCGTCGAGCGCCACGAAGACCACGCCGGCCGCCGCGCCCCAGCCGATCATCGCCCAGTTGAGATCGCCGCCCAGCACGCCCTTGGCCAGCGCCGAGATCAGCGCCGCCTGCGGGGCGGGCAGGGCCTCGGCGGTCGCGCCGGGGGCCCCTGCGAAACCGACCGTCATGTTGAGCAGGTTGAGCACCGGCGGAATCACCAGCGAACCGAACACCACGCCGATGACCAGCGCCACCTGCTGCTTCCACGGCGTCGCGCCGACCAGTTGGCCGGTCTTGAGGTCCTGCAGGTTGTCGTTGGAAATCGTCGCCACGCCGAACACCACGCCGGTGACGATCAGCGCATAGGCGACCAGCGCCGCCGTCGTATCCGCGTTCTGGTCGCGCCCGAACAGGCCCACCAGCAGGATCGAGGCGGCCACCACCGCCAGGATGCCGATGCCCGAAACCGGCGAGTTCGACGCCCCGATCAGGCCCGCCATGTAGCCGCAGACCGCCGCGATCAGGAGGCCGATCACCAGCACGAACACCAGCGCGCCGCCCACCAGAAGGAGCGAGGAAGCGGCCAGCGGGCCGCCCGACAGCACGCTGGCGAGCAGGATGCCGATGGGCACCAGCATCGCCAGCGTCGCGGCGGCCACGATGCCGATCGGCATGTCGCGCTCTTCCAGCGCCAGTTCCTGCCCGGCATGGCGCGCCCGGCTGGCCGCCAGCGCCGAACGCACGCCCGAAACCACCGGCCCGGCAATGCGCAGCAGCGTCCAGATCGCGGCAACCGCAATCACCCCCGCGCCAAAGAAGCGCACGTCGGCGCTGAACACGCTGCCCGCCCAGTCTTCCACGCTGGCACCGGGCATCGGATGGCTCGCGGTCAGCATCGGCAGCAGCACCCACCAGCCGACGACAAGACCCAGCAGCATCGCCATGCCCACCGAGATCCCGACGAGATGGCCGACCCCGAGCAGCGCGAACGAAAGTCCGCCGGAAATCCCGGTCGCCCCGGCCCCGGTGCGGAACCACACCGAAGCCTCGGCGGCAATCAGCTTGGTCTGCGTCAGGATCGCGAAGGCGGCCGAAGCCACCGTGTTCCAGGCCAGCACCGAAAGCCCCCTGGCGCTCTCCGCCGCGCCCTGCTCGCTGGCGAAACCGACCCGCAGCACTTCGGCGGCGGCATGGCCTTCGGGATAGGGCAGCGGCGTATCGACCACCAGCGCGCGGCGCAGCGGCACCGAGAACAGCACGCCGAGAATGCCGCCGGTGCCGGTGATCGCCGCGGTCGTCCAGTAGGGGAAGCCCTGCCACCAGCCGATCATGACGAGACCCGGCAGCACGAAGATGATCGCCGCCAGCGTGCCCGCCGCACTCGCCACGGTCTGGACGATGTTGTTTTCCAGGATCGTCGAATTGCCCAGCATGCGCAGGATCGCCATCGAGATGACGGCGGCGGGAATCGAGGTCGCGAAGGTCAGTCCGACCTTGAGCCCGAGATAGACGTTCGCCGCCGTGAACAGCAGGGTAATCACCCCGCCCAGCAGCACGCCGCGCAGCGTGAGTTCCGCCATCGGCCGCGCGCTGGCTGGCGTGCCCTGGGAAATGCCTGTCATTCTTGCCTTACCTTCGATCCGGCCCTGCGCCGATCCGCCCTGATGGCACGGGCGGATCGGACTGACCAGAGAAACGCGCGCGATCGCGGGGAAAGACGGGAACTTATGCCAAGCTGCAGTGATGCTGACGCATCAGCAGCTTGGAACGCTCAGACGCCGCGCGGGCTTAACCAACCTGCGATGAGTCAGGCTCAACGCAGGTTGCTATTACTCGGCGGCGGAAGTCGCTGTCACGGTTGGCGGGCGGGTGGCCGCAAGCCGCGTCAGTTCCACGAATTCCTTGCGCCAGTAATCGCCCTGAGGCCCTGCCAGCCGGGCGATATCGCCGTAGTCGAACCGGCCCAGCCGGGTATCGCCGCGCAGCTTCTGCCCGAAAGCGGCCACCGCAATGGCGAAGGCCATGTCGCCCGCAGGCGCCTGCGCCGCGGCAAGCCGGCCGGCCGCCACCGGCACTTCGATCAACCGGCTTTCGGTGCCGTTCGGCAACCTGTAGCGCAGCCGCACGGTCGCCGCCTCGGACGCATCGCCTGACGGGGCCGGCGTGGCAGCCGCATTGGCGGCATACTTGCGCGCCGGCAGCCAGCCCTGCTGACCGGCGGGCACGATCTCGTAGAGCGCGGTGACCTGATGCCCCGCCCCGAGCTCGCCTGCGTCCACCTTGTCGTCGGCAAAGTCCTCCTCGCGCAGCGCGCGGTTCTCGTACCCGATCAGGCGGTACTCGCCCACCACCGCCGGATTGAACTCCACCTGCACTTTCACATCCCTGGCGATGGTGAACAGGGTGGAGGACAGTTCCTCGTCCAGCACCTTGCGCGCCTCCATGGCGCTGTCGATATAGGCGTGGTTGCCGTTGCCGAGGTCGGCCACCGCCTCCATCATCGCATCGTTGTAATTGCCCTGCCCGAAGCCGAGCGTGGTCAGGCTGATGCCGTCCTCGCGGTTCTGGCGGACCATGGCCTCAAGCCCCTGCTGGTCCGACAGGCCGACATTGAAGTCCCCATCGGTGGCCATGACGATCCGGTTGATGCCGCCCGGGATGCGATGCGCACGGGCCAGGTCATAGGCCATCGACAGGGCCGGGCCGCCCGCCGTGCCGCCGCCCGCCTCCAGCCCGGACAGCGCCGCCTTGATTCCCGCCGGATCGTGGCTGCCCTCGATCAGCGTCTGCACCGACCCCGCGTAAGTGATGATCGAAACGCTGTCATCCGCGCGCAGGCCGTCGGCCAGGATCGACAGGGCCTGCCTGACCAGCGGCAGCTTGTCCGGCGCGTCCATCGAGCCCGAAACGTCGACCATGAACACGAGGTTCGCCGCCGGTCGCTGCGCGCGCGGGACATCGTAACCGCGCAGGCCGATGCGCAGCAGCCGGGTGCCGGGATTCCACGGGGTGACGGCAAGATCGGTGGTCACGCTGAAGGGCGCGGAGCGGTCCGCCGGGGCGGGATAGTCATAGCGGAAATAGTTGATCATTTCCTCGGTCCGCACCGCCTCGGCGGGAACCGGCTGACCGCCCATCAGCATGCGCCGAACATTGGCATAGGAGGCCGTGTCGACATCCACCGCAAACGTCGAGACCGGCTCGCTCGCCGCCCGGTGGATCGGGCTGACCGCCTTGCCATCGTAGCGCTCGCCGCTTTCGGGGTTCCCCGCCATCGCCTCGTAACCCGCCTCGCCGGAAGGTCTCGAACCGCCACAGCCCGCCAGCATCAGTCCCGGAACCAGGGGGCAGCAAAGTATCAGACGAAATCGCACGGGCTTTCTCCACCAGTTTCGTGGAGATGAAATAGTTCGGCAATTCCGCGACCTACAAGTGCGCCGCCGCCGCTCGCCGGATGCCTGCACCGGACGTGAACGACGGCTTGCGAGCGGGAAGGCGAATTTCACGGAACCCAGGCTTCGGCCTGCACCCGTCCTGCACCGACATTACACGAACAATCGACGGCATCTATTTCACCGCAGGCCGTCGGCGAGCACGAAGCGGCGCGTCTCGATCGCTATCCGGCAATCGCCCCCTGAACGCGCCAGGAACGACGTGCGACCCGATGATCGCGGATCGCCTGTTCCAGGCCGTAAGCGCATTGCCAACGCCCCCTTTTGATTACATATGTAGTCGATAGAGGGAGAGTGCCGATCTTGCGTTCCATGACAGCTGCTGGCGCCTTGTGCCTATCGACGGGCGTGGCAATGGCCTCACCCCCAACGCCGCCCGCAACGCCGCCCGCATGGAGCGGTCAGTGGGTGTTGACGGTCGATCGATGGGGCAATCCGGAATATTCGACGCTTGACCTGTCGATCCGGCACAACGTCGTCTCCGGCGACTGGGACGGTGACCCCTTGTCCGGGACCGTGGAGGGCCGGACCCTGCGATTGAGGACAACCGACCAGCGCGGGGCGGAGTATCGCTTCGAGGTCCGTCTGGAAAATGGCCGGCTGTCGGGCACCGCCGACTACCCTGACAACAATTTCGCGGACAGGCGCCAGACATTCACCCTTTCCGCCCGTCCCGTGCCCGAGCGCCCGAGCGCTCGGCCGCGCGTGATCGACTATGCCCCGCGCTCTTTTGCCAACAGCTTCTCCGCGGAGCGCGAACCGGTCCTGACGATCTGGCCTGGCGATATCGTGCGCACGTCGACGATCGATTCCGGCGGCATCGACGCGCAGGGCGTCACCCGCGCCTTGTTCGGCAATCCGCAGACCGGTCCCTTCTTTGTCGCCGGCGCACGGCAAGGCGACACGCTGGCAATCCATATCCGCAAGCTGACCCTCAACCGGGATTGGGCGGAAAGCCTCGACACGATCGTGACACGGGTGCTGGGGACGGGCGTGAGTGCAAAGGCATCCGAGCTTGGCCGCCCGGTGCGCTGGCACCTTGACCGGGAAAACGGCGTTGCGACGCTGGAGGACCCCGGCAGCCGGCTGCAAGGCTATCGTGTCCCGCTGCGACCGATGCTGGGAGGGGTCGGGCTGGCAAGCGGCTTCGCCTCGCCGCCACTGTCGACCGGGGATACCGGCCGGGCGGGCGGCAACATGGACTTTCCCGAGGTGGTCGCGGGCAGCACGGTGCTCCTGCCCGTGCAGCAGCCCGGCGCATTGCTCTATCTGGGCGACGCACACGCCCTCCAGGGGGACGGCGAAACCTCCCAATATGCGCTCGAGACCTCGATGGATGTCGAATTCTCGGTCGAGATCATCAAGGGAACCGCCATCATGATGCCGCGGGTCGAAACGAGCGACGCGATCATGACGCTGGGCCAGGCCGGCTCGCTCGATGAAGCGACACGGGCGGCAACCACGGGCCTCATACAGTGGCTGCAACAGGACTATGGCCTCAGCCTGTCCGACGCGGCAAAGGTCCTGGGAAGCGCCGTGCGCTATTCGATCCCGAACCTGGCAGGCCGCAGTGTCGGCGTGGCTGCGCGCATCGACAAGGCCCTGCTGCCGGCCCGGTAGCACGGGCCGCCGCCGGCAGGCACGGCGCGCCTGTGCATGCTCGACCTGCGTACCTCGGTGGTCTTCCGCGATGGTCATGCTGCATGTCGTTCATCACCCCGGCTACGTGGTCGCAACCGGGCACCCGGGCACGTTCCCGCATGACAAGTATGCGCTGGTCATGCAGGCGCTTGGCAAAAGCGGCGCGGCGATGCGCGTTCACACCCCCGACGTCATGCCGCGCGAATGGCTCGAGGCCGTCCACGACCCGGCCTATGTCGACGAAGTGCTTGGCTGCGCGGTGCCGGCAGCCAAGCAGCGCCGGATCGGCTTTGCGATCGACGAACGCATCTCCCGGCGATCGCAGCTCTCGCCCGGTGGAACCTGGCTCGCCGCGAAGCTCGCCCTGCAGCACGGATATGCCGCGAATTCCGCCGGCGGCAGCCATCATGCCCTGGCCGATACCGGCGCGGGATACTGCGTCTTCAACGACCTGGCGCTGGCCGCCCACCGGCTGATCGAGGAAGGCAGCGCCTCGCGCATCCTCATCCTCGATCTCGACGTGCATCAGGGCGACGGCACGGCGGCCCTGACCGCAGGGCGCGGCGACATTTTCACGCTGTCCATCCATGCCGAGAAGAACTTCCCGGCGCGCAAGGCGCGCTCCTCGCTGGATGTCGGCCTCGCCGATGGCACCGGCGACACCGGCTACCTCGATGCCCTTGCCGGATCGCTGCCCACCGCGCTCGATCATTTCGGGCCGGACCTGATCCTGCTGCAAGCCGGCGTCGATCCCCATGCAGACGACAAGCTCGGCAGGCTGTCCTTGACCGACGAGGGCCTTGCCGCGCGCGATCGATTTGTCGCGGCTGAGGCCAGGCGGCGCGGCATTCCGCTGGCGAGCACGCTGGGCGGCGGCTACGGCGCCGACCGGGAAGCCGTGGCCTTGCGCCACGCCCGCACGATCCTCACCCTTTCCGCCACGATCGGTGCAGGCGCTGCCGCCTAGCGTTTTCCAATCAGGTGGAATCACCTGATGACTCGTAAAAACGCGTAAAACCAGAATCATAGAGCAGTTGGTCCGATGCAATCGGATCGGAAACTGCTCTAGCGGGACGCCTCCCGTTCGGCCCTGAGCCGCTCCACCAGTCTTTCGATTTCGTCGGGATTGAGCACCCAGGTGCGGGTCTTGCGGTCTTCGCGAAACACCGGCCGCGTCAGCAGGATACGCGCCTGCTCCTTGGCGAAAGGCTTGAACAGCGCGAAGTGCATCACGCATTCGAGCAAGACGCCGATCACCGGCGTCTTGCCGTCCAGATCGATCAGCGTTGCCGGCTGGTCCCAGGGAATGTTCATCATCCCCCGCGCCTATCGCGCCGCGCGCCGAATGCAAAGCCCCATGCCTGCACGCACCAGCGGCGTTTCGGCCTGCACCGTTTCTGCAACGCGCCTGCGCCGACAATTGACCGCGATCCCGCGATGAACTGCCCGCCGCCCGCAGAAAGGTATCTCCCGTCAATCAGGGAGATACACAAATGCACTTCGCCGTCGCCCCGCTGGGGGCCAGCTTCCGCTGGAAGCTCGGACTGGGTCTGGCCGTGGTCGCGGTGGGGGACTGGCTGCTCTACCAGCGCGGCCTTGCCTATGGATCGTGGGGCCTCCTGGCCCTTGCCCTGCTGGCGGCGCTGCTGGCCGGAACCCCGGCCCTGCGCCGCAGCAAGGCGGGGCTGCCCGCCGCACTGGCCGCCTGCCTGTTCGCGCTGGCGCTGACCTGGGATCCGGGGCCGCTGGCGTGGACGCTGTTCTGGCTCGCGGCGGGCATGGCCGCCCTGCTGGCGCGCACCGGACGGTTCGACGACGGCTGGCGCTGGGCGCAGCGCCTGTTCTGGCAGGCCCTGCGCGCACCCTTCGCTCCGCTGCTCGACATGCGGCGCATCGCGAAAGTGCGTGCCGCCGGGCACGGCAGGCGCATCGGCCTGAGGCGGGCGGCATCGCTGCTGACGATGCCGCTGCTGGGCGGTGCGGTGATCGTCGCGCTGTTCTGCGCCGCCAACCCGATCCTGGCCAGCGCGGTCTCCTCGCTCCTGTCGATCGACACCTCGCTGGTCGCGCAAGGGGGCCGCGCGATCCTCTGGACGATAGTCTTCGCGATGGCCTGGAGCCTGCTGCGCCCGGGCCTGCTCAAGCACCCGCTGGCGCTGTTCGAAGGGCGCGGCGAGCTTCGCCTGCCCGGTTTTTCGCCCGCCTCGATCAGCCTCTCGCTGGTGCTCTTCAACGCCATCTTCGCCGTGCAGAACCTGCTCGACGCCGCCTATCTCTGGGGCATGGCCGCGCTGCCGCCGGGCATGACCCTGGCCGATTACGCGCATCGCGGCGCCTACCCGCTGATCGCCACCGCGCTTCTCGCCGCGCTGTTCGTGCTGATCGCGCTGCGTCCGGGATCCGAGACCGCCCGTTCGCCCGCGATCCGCTGGCTGGTGACCTTGTGGATCGTGCAGAACATCGTGCTGGTCGCCTCCTCGATCCAGCGCACGGCGGACTACATCGAGGCCTATTCGCTGACGAGGCTGCGCATCGCCGCTCTGGCGTGGATGGTGCTGGTCGCCTTCGGTCTTGCCACGATCTGCTGGCGGTTGCTGCGCAATCGCAGTTCGGCCTGGCTGGTCAACGTCAATCTGGCCGCCACCGTGCTGGTGCTGACGGGGTTCTGCTTTGTCGACCTGGGCACAATGGCGGCGCGCTGGAACGTGCGCCATGCCCGCGAGGTGGGCGGCCGCGGCGCCGCGCTGGACTTGTGCTACCTGAACCGCATGGGCGGCTCGGCGCTGCTGCCGCTGCTCGAACTCGAACAGCGGCGCGGCCTGAACCCCGATTTTCGAGCGCGCGTGCAGGCGGTCCGTCTCGATGCGCAGCAGCGCCAGCCGGTCGCCATGGGCCTGATCGACATGCGCCGGCAGGAGCAGGCGCGCATCCTCGCGGCCATGCTGCCCCGGCCCGACCTTGGCGGCGCGCCGCGGGACTGCGACGGCTCGGTGATCGCCGAACTGCCCGCCGAGCCGCCATCACCCGCCCCGGCCCCGGCCCCGGCCCCGGCCCCGTCTCCGCCGCCGCCCGCACAATCCCCGGCGCAACCCGCTGCGCCGCGTTGACACGGACCTTCGAGGAAATGAACATGGCCGCCATGCCCGGCACGATCCTTCTCGTCGACGACGATCCCCATATCCGCCAGTTGCTGGTCTTCGCCTTCGGCAAGGCCGGTCTCCAGACCATCGAGGCGGGCGACGGCGAGGACGCGCTGGCCCAGGTCGAGCGTCACGGCCCCGATCTGGTGATCCTCGACATCAACATGCCGCGCATGGACGGGCTGGAAGTCTGCCGCCGCCTGCGCGCGACCAGTGACGTGCCGATCTTTTTCCTGTCCTCGCGCGATGACGAGATCGACCGGGTGCTGGGCATCGAACTGGGCGGCGACGACTATGTCGTGAAGCCCTTTTCGCCGCGCGAGGTGGTGGCCCGCGCGATGGCGATCCTGCGCCGCACCGGGGCGCGCGGCGGCTCGGCTGCCGCGCCCGCCGAAACCGCCGCGATCCTGCGCCACGGCCTGCTGAGCCTCGATCCCGAAAGCTGGACCGCGCAGTGGCACGGCCGCGAGGTCAGCCTGACGGTGACCGAATTCACCATCCTGCGCACGCTGCTCGCCGGGCCCACCCGCATCTTCTCGCGCGACCAGATCATCGACCGGCTGCGCGGCCCCGGCTTCGCGCTGACCGACCGCACGATCGACAGCCATGTCCGCAACTTGCGCCGCAAGTTCGCCGAAGCGGGCGGCTGCGACCTGGTGGAGACGCGCGCCGGGATCGGCTACCGTCTCGGCGCCTGCAGCGGAGCGGCTACGCCGGGATGACGCGCCTCTGGGCCCGCACCAAGGCCGCGCTCGCCCGGCGCTGGCCGATCCTGCGCCTGCGCACGATCCTGCTGGGCACGCTGCTGTTCGTCGCCGCGCTGCCGGGGTTCGGGGCGATCTTCCTGCGCATCTACGAAAATGCGCTGGTGCGGCGGACCGAGGCGGAACTGGTCGCTCAGGGCGCCGCGCTCGCCGCCAGCGCCGCCGTGGTGGGCAGCGGGATCGCGCTTTCCGCCCCGCTGCCAACCGCGCCGCCCGCCGTCCCCGAACGCTACCACGACCGCGTGACCGAGGTGGACTTGCGCTCCTCCCCCATCCTGCCGCCCCGCCCCAGAGCGGAAATAGCGGCGGGAACGGCGCCGGGAACAGGGCCGGGAGCAGGGGGAGTGGCCGATCCCGCCGCCGTGGCGCTGGCCTGGCGGATGATGCCGGCGTTTCAGGAAACCAAGGTGACGACGCTCGCCTCGATCCTGATGCTGGACCGTCAGGGCATCCTGCTCAACGGCCCGCAAGCCGGCGGAAGCCTTGCCATGCTGCCCGAAGTCCATGCCGCGCTGGCCGGCGTGCCGACCACCGTGCTGCGCGAGAACGCGGGGTATCCCGCCCGCCACGCACTCGACTGGCTGAGCCGCGCCGCCAACATCCGCCTGCACCATGCCCGCCCGATCGTGGTGGAAGGCAAGGTCGTGGGCGTCCTGCTCCTGTCCCGCTCGCCGCGCGCGCTGTTCCTGGGCCTCTACGAGGACCGCGGCAAGATCGCCCTGGGCGTGGCGGCGATCTTCGCGATGCTGCTGGTGCTGTCCGCGGTGCTGTCGCGCGCCATCGTGCGGCCCATCGAGGGGCTCAGCCGGGCCACCCGCGCGCTTGCCTCGGGCCGCCGCGTCCCCTCCCGTCAGCCGACCCTGCAAGTCGTCGAGATCCGCGCGCTCTACGAGGATTTCGAGCAGATGGCCGACGCCATCGAGAAACGCTCGCGCTACTTGCGCGATTTTGCCGCCTCGCTGAGCCACGAGTTCAAGACCCCGCTGGCGGGCATTTCCGGCGCCATCGAACTGCTGCAGGATCACGGCCCCGAGATGGCGCCGGCCGAAAGCGAACGGTTCCTCGCCAACATGGCCGCCGACGCGCGGCGCCTGTCGCGGCTGGTCGGGCGGCTGATGGAACTGGCCCGCGCCGACGTCCATGTCGGCGCAGCGCAAGCCGCCGCGCAGCCGGGACCGATCCTGGCCGCCGTTGCCGACGCGCTTTCGGGCGAACATTTTGCCGTCACGCTCGATCTGCCCGACGCCATCCCCGCGATGTCCATCGACGGCGACGCACTGGAAGCGGTGCTGACCACGCTCGCCGAAAATGCCCGGCAAGCCGGCGCCTGCCGCCTCGCCATGACGCTCGCCAGCGACGACAACGGCGTGCGGATCGACCTTGTCGACGATGGCCCCGGCATCCCCGAAGCCGACCGTCCCCGCGTGTTCGAGCCGTTCTTCACCAGCAAGCGCGAACAGGGCGGCACCGGGCTCGGCCTGCCGATCGCCCGCTCGCTGCTCGGTGCCTATGGCGGCGACCTTGCGCTGCTGCCCGGCACCGCCGGCGCGCATTTCCGGATCAGCTGCCCCGCGGCCCCGCCATCGCCGCAACCCGCTCCGCGATAGCGAGCGACGAGGTCAGGCCGGGCGAATCGATCCCGAACAGGTTGATGAGGCCCGGCAGACCGTGGTCCGCCTCGCCCTGCAGCATGAAATCGGCCGTCGGCATGCCCGGCCCCGACAGCTTGGGGCGGACTCCGGCATAGGCGGGATGGAGGCGCGCTTCCTCGACCTCGGGCCAGATCCGCCGCGCCGCGGCGAGAAATTCCCCCTTGAGCGCGGGATCGACGGTATAGTCGACGGCATCGACCCAATGGATGTCCGGCCCGAACCGCGCCTGCCCGTCGAGATCGAGGGTGAAATGGGTGCCCAGGCTCGCCGGGCCGGGCACCGGATAGATGAGGTGCGAGAACGGCACTTTGCCGGAATAGGAAAAATAGCAGCCCTTGCCATGGAACAGCGGCGGCACCAGCCCCGGCTCCAGCACCTCGATGGTCCGCGCCAGCGCCTGCGCGCCCAGCCCCGCGGCATTGACGAGGATCGGCGCCGCCAGCCGCGTATCGCCGACCTGCACGCTCCAGAGCGATCCGGCCCGGACGATGGCATCCACCCCGGTCTCGCAGACCAGCATCGCCCCATGCGCCTCCGCCTCTCCCAGCAGCGCCAGCATCAGCCCGTGCTGGTCGACGATGCCGCTCGACGGCGAATGGACCGCCCCCGCGCAGCCCAGCGCCGGTTCGATCATGCGGGCTTGCGGCGCCGTGAGGCGCACGAGGTCCTCCACCCCGGCACGGGCGCCGCGCGCCATCACCGTGTCCAGCGCCGCCAGTTCGGCCTCGTCGGCGGCGATGATGAGCTTTCCGCAACGCCGGTGCGGCACCCCGCGTTTTTCGCAAAAGTCATAGAGCCGGTGGCGACCCTCGACGCAGAGCTGTGCCTTCAGCGATCCGTCGGGGTAATAGAGCCCCGCGTGGACCACGCCGCTGTTGCGGCTGGACGTGACCATGCCGAACTGTTTCTCGCGTTCGAGCACGATCACCTCGTGGCCGCCGAGCGCCAGCGCCCGCGCCGCCGCCAGCCCGACCACGCCTGCCCCCACCACGATTGCGCCGACTTCGTCCATGCCCCCACCCTAAGCCGTAAACTCGTAAATGGCACCATCGAGGTTCACGGCCTAACGCCCCGTCCGCCGCCGTGAAGGCATTTTCACCCCGGTTCCGGACACGCGCAGGCGGTTGCGCCGAGCGCAAACATGGGCGGTTTTGCCGCCGGCAGGACGCCTGGGCGGCCACGACCGTTCGCATAAATGAAATCGCACTTGCGTAGTTCGATCGGGCGAGGGGGGGCCGGGCGTCCTATATGCCAAGTCGAATCATGTTGATGCCAGCCCCCCTCTCCCGCCCCCGCAGACCGGACGCCCCGTGCTGAGGCCCCGCCGCCGCGGGATCGCCTCGGTCAACGCCGAAGTGCGCGACGGCATCGTCCCGGCGGCGGGCAGGATCGCGATGACGCCCGATCGCAGCGCGCAGGCGCCCGGCGCCAATTACCGGCTGGTCGCGCTCATCATCGCCTCCGCCCTGTTCATGGAATTCGTCGACGCCACGGTGCTCGCCACCGCGCTGCCGACGATGGCCCGCGATTTCAGCGTCCGCCCGCAGGACATGAGCGTGGCATTGACGTCCTACCTGCTGGCACTGGCGATCTTCATCCCCGCCTCCGGCGTGCTGGCGGACCGCTTCGGATCGCGCACCGTGTTCCGTACCGCCATCGTGCTGTTCATGCTCGGCAGCCTGGCCTGCGGGCAGTCGCCGACGCTGGAGATGATCGTGCTCTCGCGCTTCGTGCAGGGCATTGGCGGGGCGATGATGATCCCGGTCGGCCGTCTCGTGCTGCTGCGCACGGTGGCCAAGCAGGACATGGTGAACGCGATGTCCTGGCTGCTGGTGCCCGCGCTGATCGGCCCGATCGTCGGGCCACCGCTCGGCGGCTTCATCGTCACCTATCTCGACTGGCGCTGGATCTTCTACATCAACCTGCCGATGGGCATGCTGGGCCTGTGGCTGACCGGCCGCTTCATCGCCAACGTGCGTGAAGAGCGCCCCAACCCCTTCGATGCCATCGGCTTCGTGCTGAGCGGCATCGCGCTCGGCTGCCTGCTGTTCGGCTTCGAGATGGTCAGCCGTCCCGGCGAGGCCGGGCTGGCCGGCACGCTGATCGCCGTCGGGCTGGTGGCCGGCACCGCCTATATCGCCCATGCCCGCCGCCGCGAAGGCGCGATCCTCGACCTCGCGCTGCTGCGCGACGACACCTTCCGTCTGTCGGTGATCGCCGGGTCGGTGACGCGCATCACCCAGGGCGCGCAGCCCTTCCTGCTGCCGCTGATGATGCAGGTCGGCTTCGGCTTCTCGGCCGCGCGCAGCGGCACGATCACGGTCGCCACCGCGGTCGGATCGCTGGCGATGAAGAGCTTTGCCCCGCGCATCCTGCGCCGCTTCGGCTTCCGCCGCTCGCTGATCGTCAACGGGGTGATCGCCACGGCTGGCTACGCGATCTGCGGCCTGTTCAATCCGGCCTGGCCGACCTGGGCGATGTTCGCGGTGCTGGTGGAGGCCGGCTTCTTCATGTCGTTCCAGTTCACCGCCTACAACACGATCGCCTATGACGGCATCGACAAGCGCCAGATGAGCAATGCCACCGCGTTCTACGCGACCTTCCAGCAGCTGATGCTCTCGCTGGGCATCTGCGTGGCGGCGGTCGCCCTGCACCTCGCCATGCTGGCGCGCGGCCATGCCTTGCCGACGCTGGGCGATTTTTCCGCCGCGTTCTGGGTGGTGACCGCCATCTCGCTCTCGGCGACGATCTGGAACCTGCGCTTTGCGCCCGAGGCCGGCGCCGAAATCAGCGGCCATTCCGACGATGCGACGCCGACTGGCGCCAGGCCAGCGGGGCAGGAAAGCTGAACCCTTGCCAAATCGGCACCGATGGCGGAATAGTCTGCGACTGCCGCCGTCGGCCGGGGTGATCAAGGGGTTGGTCGCATGCGTATCGCCACCATCACCAACTGGGCCTATGGCGCCACCGTCTGCCTGACCATCGCGGCAGGCGTCGCCATGGTCATGGCCTCCAATGCCGACAGCGCCGAACATGGCGCCATCGTCCAGCGCGACCTGTTCGACCAGCTCACCGCCGAAGTCGAGACCGACCTTTCGGAGCTGACCGATCAGGCCCGCCTCTTCGCGGTATCCGGCGACCCCAGCCACGCCATCGCCTACACTCGCCTGCGCACAGACCTCGGCTCGATCGAGCAGCGCATGGCCAAGCTGCGCGACAATGGCGCGAGCGAGGAGGAACTGCGCTCGCTGCAACAGGCACTGCGCCAGGGTGCCACCCTGGAGGACGAACAGCAGGCCGCCATCGCCGCCATGCGCAAGGGGGACGATGCCGTGGCCCGCAAGATCGTGTTCGGCCCCGAATACGAACGCGAGCTGGAACGCACCCACTTCCTGCTCGGCCGCTTCCGCTACATGCTCGACGAGCGTTCGGACGATGCCGTGGAAGAAGCCGCCACCGCCTCGCAGCGCCTGCGCACGATCTCCGAGGCCATGGTGGCGTTCACCGCCGTGCTGTTCCTCTTCGTGCTGGGCTTCATCCTCAAGCGCCGCATCCTGAAGCCGGTGGTCACGCTGAGCGACGTGGTGAACCGGCTGGCCGACCAGGACTACGAAGTGGAGCCCCCCGCGATCTCGCAAGTCGACGAAATCGGCGACATGGCGCAGGCGGTGCGCATCTTCCGCGAGAACGGCCTCGAACGCCAGCGCCTGCAGAAGGAGCGCGATGCCGACTGGGCGGTGCGCGACCTGCTCGCCCGCATGACCCAGCGCCTGCAGGGCTGCGAGTCGGTGGACGACCTCTACCGGGTGGTGCAGCTCTTCGCGCCGAAGATCGCGCCCGACCTCGCCGGGCGCCTGTTCATCCTCGACGAGCGACACGCGCGCATGGCCTGCGCCGCGCAGTGGCTGACGCCCCACGGCAGCAACCTCGCCTTCAGCCCGGACGACTGCTGGGCGCTGCGGCGCGGGCAGATCCACAGCCCGGGCCACAACCTCACCGACGTGCCCTGCCGCCATGTTGCGCTCGAGGCGGTGCAGGCGACGATGTGCGTGCCGCTCACCGCGCAGGGCGAGACGATCGGCCTGCTGGTGCTCGAAAACCTCTCGGCAGCAGGCGAACCGGCGCCTTCGACCACCACCTACATCGAACTGATGTCCGAGACGGTGGGCCTCGCGCTCGCCAATCTCAACTTGCGCGAGGCCTTGCGCGACAAGGCGCTGCACGATCCCCTCACCGGACTGCGCAACCGCCACGAGCTGGACAGCACGCTGCGCCGGCTGGTGATCGCCGCCGATGAGACGGATGCCCCGCTCGCCTGCCTGATGATGGACATCGACCGCTTCAAGAATCTGAACGACCGCTACGGCCATGATGTCGGCGACCTCGCATTGCGGGCAGTCGCAGGCGCCTTCGCCGGCGTGGTGCGCGACGACGCCATGGTGTTCCGCTACGGCGGCGAGGAATTCCTCATGCTGATGCCCGATTTCGACGAGAAACGGGCGCTTGAACGCACCGCCCTCATACGCGAGCGGATCGCCGAACTGGACCTGCTGCACGAGGGCCAGCCGATCGGTCCGATCACCGTGTCGATGGGCCTTGCCGTCTATCCCCGTCATGGCACCGCACAGACCCTGATCGCGGCGGCGGACGCTGCGCTGCTGCGGGCCAAGGAAACCGGACGCGACCGCGTGGTCGTTGGCACCGCCCGCCACGTCCCCCACGGCGACAACGCCCCCGGCGCCTGACGCGCCCCTGCGCCCTGGCGCACCCTTGCACCCTTGCACCCTTGCACCCCTGCAACCCGGCACCCATGCGCCCGCTCGCGCGATCACTTGGGCGGCGCCCTGTCATGAATTGCAATAAAGGGTTTCCACCGCCCCCGCGAACGACTAGAGGCGCGCCATCCCCGGGGGGCCGCTCATGCGCGGCTGAGAGGTGGTCAGCAGACCACGACCCGCTGAACCTGATCCGGCTGACACCGGCGTAGGGAGGGCTGGCGGCTGATCCGTTGTCCCTCCGATTGGAGTGGACACGAAGCGATGACCGGCAGTTTCCGTACGATTTCCCGCCTCGCCCTTGGGCTTCCCGCCTTGCTCGTGGCCGTTCCGGCACTGGCAGATGAGGCCGATTCCGCCGATGCCAGGGCCGACATCAAGGTCGTCGGCCACCCCGATCCCGAAGGCCTGCTGCCCGACCAGACCGCCCCCAAGGCGATCAGCGCGATCTCGTCCGACTTCATCGTCAAGCAGGCGCCGACGCTCAACGCCTTCCAGCTGGTGAACCTGCTGCCCGGCGCCAATGTCTCGTCGAGCGATCCCTACGGGCTTTCGACCAGTTCCAGCCTGACCATGCGCGGGCTGGGCCAGGACCAGATCGGCGTGCTGATGGAAGGCGCGCCGCAGAACGACATCGGCTATTTCTACGCCTATCCCTCGCAGTTCGCCGATGCCGAGAACGTGCGGCAGATCGCGCTGGCACAAGGCGCCGCCTCGATCGACGCCCCGGTGGTTGCGGCCGCAGGCGGGCTGCTGTCGCTGACGCTGGACGATCCCAAGGCCGAGATGGGCGGCCTCGTCAACCTCTCGCTCGGCTCCTACGATGCCCGCCGCGCCTTCGTGCGCTTCGACACCGGCACGCTGGGCGCCAGCGGGATCAAGGCCTTCATCTCCTATTCGAACAACCGCGCGGACAACTGGCGCGGCGCCGGTTTCGACAAGCGCCAGCACGTCGACGGCAAGCTCCTGCGCGAATGGGGCGCGGGCAACCGCGCCGCCATCGCCTTCTCGTACAACGACGCCAAGACCTCGACTTATGCCAGCCCCTCGCTGGCCGACTGGAAGGCCTATGGCCGCGACTACAACTACGACAGGCAGTACAGCCAAGGCAGCACCACCTACTGGCGCCTCTATCGCGCGCCGTTCCGCAACTTCTACGTCTCCGCGCCGGTCCACCTCACGCTCGGCGACCGGCTGGCCTTCGACACCACCGCCTACCTCCAGTTCGGCCACGGCAACGCCCCTTACGGCACCCAGCTGACGACCACCGGCAACTACCTCGGCACCGAGGAACTGACCCAGCCGATCACGCTGCCCGGCGCGGTCGACGGGACGGCGACGGTGCTCGGCAACTGGACCGGCAAGCAGCGCCGCGTCGGCGACGTCAGCAAGCTCACCCTCACCGCGGGCGCCCACACGCTCACCGCCGGGCTCTGGTTCGACTACGGCACCGACCGCGTCACCCAGTCCTACACCGCGATCGACGCCAGCGGCCATCCGCTGGACCAGTGGGGCTACCAGAGCAAGGCGATCCGCACCGCCGACGGCCGCCTGCTGGCCTATGAGAATGCGCGCACCGAGACCGTCACCAAGGGCTTCTTTGTCGCCGACAGCATCGCCGTGACCCCGCGCCTCGGCGTCGAGCTGGGCTTCAAGGGGGTCGACGTGCTGCGCAATGGCCGCAACTACCTGCCCGGCCCGCAGGACAAGGTCCGCCGCGACAGCTTCGCCGCGCTGCCCCGCGCCGCCGTGCACTTCACGCTGGACGAGCGGCAGCAGCTCTTCGCCAACGTCACCACCAATTTCCGCACGCCCAACGAGTTCGCGCTCTACAACAGCTACTACGCGGGCGAACTGGTCAGCCAGGGCACGAGCGGCCTCAAGAACGAATATTCGGTCTCCGAGGAACTGGGCTACCGCTACATCGGCCCCAGCCTGTCGTTCTCGCTGACCGCCTTCCACTACCACTTCCGCAACCGGCAGGTGGCAACCGTGGTGAACAGCGGCGGGGCGCTGGTCAATTCGACGATCAACGGCGGCAGCCAGACCTCCTACGGCCTCGACGGCGAGATCGACTATCGCCCGGCCAGGGGCGTGAGCGTCTATCTCTCGGGCGAATACCTGCACACCCGCCAGGACGACGATCTTGCCGTGGGCGGCGACTATCTGCCGACCAGGGGCAAGCGCGCCGTCTCCAGCCCCGAGTTCCAGTTCGCCATGGGCACCACTTATGACGACGGCCGCCTGTTCGGCAGCACCGCGCTCAAGCACGTCGGCCGCCAGTACGCCACCTTCATGAACGACGAGAGCATCAAGGGCTACGCCACGCTCGACCTTTCGATCGGCGTGCATCTCGCCGGCCTGATCGACGCGCAGCGCATGGACCTGCGCCTCAATGCGATCAACGTGACCAACCCCCACGTGCTGTCCGGCGTGCAGGCGATCACCGCCAATGCGCTGGATACGACGGCGCGCGGCGGCACGCTGATCTCCGGCTCGGCGCCAACTTACTACGTCGGCAGCGGCCGCGCCTTCGTGGCGACGCTCTCGCGCGCCTTCTGACCATGAGCAGCGCGGCGCCTCGTCCGGCCGATCACCCTCATCGGGTTCACGGGATGGGCACGGCCTGGGAGGCGCCGACCTGGCCTGCGATCACGGCCGGGGAGGCCGCCGCGATCCTCGCCGCTTTCCCGGATGCGGGGGTCTTCGCCGGACTGCGCTGGCACTCGCCGCGCCCGTTCTCGGCTGCCGTGCTGGCACAGACCGACCGCGGCGAATTCTTCCTCAAGCGCCATCACCGGCGGCTGCGCACGCCCGAAGCCCTCGCGGAGGAACATGCCTTCATGGCGCACCTGCGCGGCGCCGGCCTCGGCGTGCCGGATGTCATGACGGCGCGGGACGGCTCCGGCGCGGTGACGCGGGGCGAATGGAGCTACGAACTGCACCGCCGGTCGGAAGGGGACGACCTCTACCGCGACCGGCAATCGTGGACGCCGTTCCTCTCCGCCGCCCATGCCCGCGAGGCCGGCGCCGCGCTGGCAAGGTTGCACCTGGCGGCACGCGGCTTCGCTGCCGCCGAGCGCGGCGCGCACCCGCTGGTCGCCAGCTTCACCATCCTCCCCGCCCCCGATCCGCTGCTGGCGGCCGAGGCCTATATCCGCGCCCGCCCGGCGCTGGGCGCCTATCTGGCCGACCGGGCATGGCGGGCCGAACTGGCGCGGCTGTTCGCGGCGCTGGGCAGCGGCCTTGCCGAGCGGCTCGAACACCAGCCGCTGCTCTGGACACACAACGACTGGCATCCCTCCAACCTGCTGTGGTCACGGCAGGGCACGGTGCGCACGGTGTTCGACTTCGGGCTGGCCACGCAGACCTGTGCGCTCCACGACCTTGCCACCGCGATCGAGCGTACCGCCATCCCCTGGCTCGACATTGCCGAAGGCCGCGACAGTCCCGCCGATGCGCGCTGCGCTCAGGCGCTGCTGTCGGGGTATCGTTCGGTGCTGCCGCTCAGCCAGGGCCAGCTCGTCACCCTCCTGCGCCTGCTGCCGCTGGTGCACATCGAATTCGCGCTTTCCGAGGTGGACTATTTTGCGGGCATCCTCGGCGATCCCGCGCAGGCCGAACTTGCCTGGCAAGGCTACCTGATCGATCATGCCGACTGGTTCCTTTCTGCCGCCGGACAGGCCTTCCTCGGCGCGCTGGAGCGGGGAAACCTCGCCTGATGTCGGCGCTCGAGATCATCGCCGTCATCGTCAGCTTCCTCGGCATCTGGATGACCGCGCGGCGCTGGCTGCTGTGCTGGCCGGTCAGCCTCCTGGCCTGCGCGCTCTACTTCAAGCTGTTCCTCGACGTGCGGCTCTATGCCGACATGGTGCTGCAGGCGCTGTTCGGCCTCGCCATCCTCTATGGCTGGTTCGTCTGGGCGCGGGGCAAGCAGGATAGCGGCGAAGTGGTGGTCAGACCGCTGGCGCTGCCGCGGGCGGCGGCAGGGCTTGCCCTCGGCGCCCTCGGCGGCCTCGCCATCGGCTGGATCACCAGCCGCTACACCGACGCGGCCTTGCCGTGGATGGACGCCATGCTGAGCAGCTTCAGCCTTGTCGCCCAGTACTGGACGGCCCGCCGCCATGCCGCCAGCTGGCTGCTGTGGATCGCGGTGGACGTGCTTTATGTGGGCATGTTCGTGTTCAAGGGCCTGTGGCTCACGGCGGGCCTCTATGCAGCGATGATCGGGCTCGCGGTGATCGGCTACCGGGCCTGGCAGCGCGCGCGGACGCGCACCTGACCGCCCCGCTCCCGCCCGTGGCGAAGCGCCGGCGGCGGTTCAGGCGGCGATCGTCACCCGTTTGAACGCGCTGCGCTTCGGCGCCATGGCAAGGGCGCTGCGCATGCGGTTCTTGCCCGCATTCTTGGCGGCATAGAGCAGCTGGTCGGCCCGGTCATACGGTATGGTGAAGCCTTCCTCGCGCGTGAGGCTGGTCACGCCCATGCTGGCGGTGACGGCCCGGCCCAGCTCGGGCACGCCCCGGGCGACCGCCGCCGGGATCGCCGTGCGCCGCAGTTCGGCGCGCATGTCGGCGTCGGGCCCGCGCACCAGCAGCACGAACTCCTCGCCGCCCAACCGGAAGGCGCGCACATCCGGCCCCGCCTGCAAGGCGATCGCCACCGCCTTGAGCACCGCATCGCCCACCGCGTGCCCGTTCTCGTCGTTGATCGTCTTGAAATCGTCGAGATCGACCACGGCGAGCGTCGTGAAGCCATCGGCGCGAAGCTGCTCGAACTGGCGCTCGATCGCGCGCCGGTTCAGCAGTCCGGTCAGCGGGTCGGTCTCCGACAGGCGCTCCAGCATGTCGATCTCGACACAGGCGCGGTCGCGCTCGCGCTTCATCGTCACGAGGCGATCGGCCATGCCCAGCGTCGTGAACAGCACCTCGCTGACGCAGCCGAGGTAGAACAGGATCATCGCATCGCTGCTGTGCGACCACGGCATGACCCCCGTCACCAGCCGGATCAGCGCCACCACCACCATGGGCAGGTAACCGATCACCTGGAACTTCGCGGCCCGGCTGCCCCTGTTCAGGGCATTTGCCATCGCCGCCACAAAGACCACCAGGACCGGGGCGAAGGCCGCGGTGTAGAGGCTTGCCTGCCAGGGACGGGCAACCAGCGGAAACGCCGCGTGAAACAGGCCCAGCAGCATCGCCCAGGCCGCGCAGAAGGGCAGCAGGCGCCGCAGCCGGGGGGACATCGCTTCGGGCTCGATGAAGCTGTGGGTGAACATCGTCCCCGACGCGATCGTCATCCCGAAGACCACCGCCGTCATCCAGTTCAGCGTCATCGCCGGGGGATCGAAAAACAGCACCGACAGCCCGGAAGAGACGAAGATCGTCATCAGCAGGGACAGGGCCAGCGCCGAATGCCACAGCACGAACGGCTCGCGCAGGGCCCGGTAGAATGCCGCGTTGAACAAGAGCGGCATCATCAGCATGCCGCCCAGCCCGGCGAGGATGAGCAGGAACCGCATGCCGGCGATGCCGTCCCCGGCATCGGCGGGCGCAAGATAGGCGCGCTCCAGCAGCATGCGGTGGCTTGGCCGGTCGATCGCCGCGATCACCCAGCGGGTTTCCGGCGTGACCTCGGGCAGCGGCGCCTTGAAGTAACCGCCGGCCATGGAGCTGGCGAGCGCCGCCGCCGCGATGTCCTGGCGCCGGACATCGCCGCTGCGGTCGACGGCCAGCAGATGCACCCCTTCCAGGGCGCTGCGCCGGGAGAGGAAATAGCGCGGCAGCGGACGCGCAGCAGCCACATCGAAGCGCAACATCACCCGCTCGGCATCGAGCGAAGGCGGCGCCCCCGCGCAGGACCAGCGCGGCGCACTGCGGGCCACCCGCGCGAGGTCTTCCGTCAGGTCGCCCGAAGCCCAGCAGGAACTGCGCACGTCCTGGCCGGCCCCGCCATCGGCGGCGCCGATGCTGACATAGCCCAGGACCGCGACGAGCAGGAACGCGGCCAGGAACGTTTCACGAAAACCAAGGAAGGACATCCTGCCGCATTATGCCCAATTGGTTTCCATACCGATAAGGGCACCGCGCCGATCACGCCTCGCGCTCTTCCGGCCCTGCCCCGGACCCTTGAAGGGGCTAAAACCGCAAGCTGAGCCAGCCCGCGAGGAAATCGGAACTGCGGTAGCCTGCCGAAGTCAGGGCGGGACCGGCCTGGAGGTGCTCGTAGCGGCCGGTAAAGGTCACGCGCGGCGAGATCGTCCAGACCGCCTGCAGGCGCGCCAGTTCGGCGATCTTGCGGGCACGCCCGTTCTGGGTACCGGCAAAGGCCTGGCCGTTGGCGCGGTAGACCGCGTCGGTCACGCTGTCGCGCCAGGCGAAGCGGTACTCCGCGCTGACCTTGACGGCCTTCAGCGGCGAGAAGCTGAAGGTGGGCGCCAGCGAACGCAAGTTCGTGGGCGTCAGGTAGAGCTGGTAGCTGAAGTAGACGTTGTTGCCGAAGGGCGAATAGGCATCCCGCAGCTTGCCATCGCCGTAGCCGCCGCCGCCGCTGGCGTAGTCGGCGCTCAGGCCGACGCGCGGCGCCGCCTTGTCCGCGCCCAGCCGCAGCGACTGGGCCAGCAGCACCTGCCAGGCATCGATCCGCTGGTCGATGAACGATCCCCACTGGTGGTTGACGGTCCAGTCGAGATTGACCGGCCCGGCATCGCCGTAGACGTGGACACCGCCATAGTAGCGGGTCGCCGGGCCGACCCGCCCGCCCCAGGCGCCGACCCCGTTCTGTCGCCGCCAGAGGAAAGGATCGACGAACAGCTTCGAGCCGCCGAGAAACCTCGGCGGGACCGCGTAGCCCAGCGTCACCCCGGAAAACCGGCGCTCGGGATCGCTCTTGTCATCGCGCAGGCCATCCTCGCCATAGGCCGTGGGGCGAAAGTCGAACACGTCCGCGCGCACGGCCTTGCCGCGCACCCAGGCGCGCACGCCGTTCAGGGTGTAATGCATGGTGTTGTTGTCGCGCTGCGAGGTCAGCAGGTTGGGGCCGTCGACGAACTCCTGGCGGCCATAGCGGATGCCGACATCCAGCCCGCCGACCTCTTCGCTGACTTCCGCAAAATACTGCTGCGCGGCAAGACCGTTGCGAAAATTGCTGGACGGCTTGCCGAGGTTCTCGCCGCCGAGGCCGCCATGCGCCAGCTCGCCGTAGAAGCGCAAGTGCGGGCCCACGTGCAGGTCGGCACCGGCGACCACGCGGGAGATGTCCTGGCGCTGCGCCTCACCCTCGCGCAAGTTGGGATTGGTGGTCTGGTTCATCCGCAGGCGCAGTTCGCCAGAGAGCGTCAGGTAGACGCTGTCATCGCCGGTCAGCGGCAGGAACTTGAGACGGTCGAGCGGATCGTCGCGCCGCGCCTTGCTGGCCATGACCCGCCAGTCCTCGGCCCAGCGCGAGATGCTGTAGCCGTTGCTCACGGCGCCGTCGCCGTTGGCGGAAACCGGGTAGGCGGGGGCTTTCGTCTCTTCGGCATGCGCCGTGACGGAGGCGCAGCAAAGGGTTGCGGCAAGCAGCCGCGCAGACAAAATGGTCATCTTCGGGGGGATCCTGTGCGGGGCTCTTGCCCCGTCTTGGTTCAGGCGGAAATCAGGCAGGCTTCGGCGCCGGCTTCAGGTCGGGCGCGCCGTTCGCTCTCCCGCGAGCGGCGCGTGCAGGCGGTCAGATGAGGGCGCGGCTATCGGCGGCGCGGCTATCGGCGGCGGGGGTCTCGGCAGCGGGTTCGCGCTGGGCAAGCACGGCCTTGAAGCGCGCGGTATCGAGCTTGCCTTCCCAGCGCGAGACCACCACGGTTGCCACCGCATTGCCGATGAAGTTCGTCAGGCTGCGGCACTCCGACATGAACCGGTCGACGCCCAGGATCAGCGCCATGCCCGCCACCGGCACCGAGGGCACGATCGAGAGCGTGGCCGCCAGCGTGATGAAACCGGCGCCGGTCACGCCCGCCGCGCCCTTGGAGGAGAGCATGGCAACGCCCAGCAGCAGCACCTGCTGGCCCAGCGTCAGCTCCACGTTGCAGGCCTGGGCGATGAACAGCGCCGCCAGCGTCATGTAGATGTTGGTGCCGTCAAGATTGAAGCTGTAGCCGGTCGGCACGACCAGGCCGACGATGCTCTTGGGGCAACCCGCGCGCTCCATCTTCTCCATCAGCGAGGGCAGCGCGCTTTCCGAGGACGAGGTGCCCAGCACCAGCAGCAGTTCGGCCTTGAGATAGGAAATCAGCGCCAAGATCGAGAACCCGGCAAGCCGCGCCACCACCCCCAGCACCACGACGACGAACAACGCGGACGTGACATAGAAGGTCGCCACCAGCCCGGCGAGATTGGCAAGGCTGCCCACCCCGTACTTGCCGATGGTGAAGGCCATCGCGCCGAAGGCACCGACCGGCGCCGCCTTCATGACGATCGACACCAGCTTGAAGAACACCATCGAGACGGTTTCCAGCAGCGAGAGCGCGGGCGCGCCGCGGTCGCCAAGCATGGCCAGCGAAATGCCGAAGAGGATGGCGATCACCAGGACCTGAAGGATATTGCCCTCGGTCATGGACGAGAGGAACGTGTCCGGGATCATTTCCATCAGGAACCCGGTGATCGTCGTTTCGTGTGCCTTCTCGGAGAAGAGTGCGACCTTCGAGGCATCGAGCGTGGCGGGATCGATGTTCAGGCCGTGACCGGGGCGAACCACGTTCGCTACGATCAGCCCGACGATCAGCGCCAGGGTCGAGAAAAAGAAGAAATAGGCAAATGCCTTGCCTGCCACCCGGCCGACCGCGCGCAGATCGCGCATCGAGGCGATGCCGGTGACGATGGTCAGGAAGATGACCGGGGCGATCACCATCTTGACCAGCTTGATGAACGCATCCCCCAGCGGCTTCAGCGCCTCGCCCGTGGCGGGCGCGAAGTGACCGATGGTGACACCCGCCGCGATGGCGATGAGCACCTGCACGTAAAGATGCGCGTACCAGCGGCGGGGCGCGGCGGACGCGTGCGTATCGGGCAATGGGGTGTGCATGGCAGGCCTTTCTTCCTCTCTCTGCACGCGCAAGACTTATGCTTATCGGGTGCTGACCCAAGGCTGTTCGATTTCGCGCTGCGGCCAAAGACATTTTTGCAATCCATTTAAACCGCCGGTTTCCGGGCACTTGGCGGCGCAGCCGGCCATGACGATGGGCGGAAATCGGCACATTGCACCGCAGCGATGTGCAACAATTTGCACATCGCTGCCACTGCGACTACCTTCCGGGGCGTGAATCGCCGCCATGGTCTCTACTGGCTTGTCGCCGCACTCGCTGCTGCCCTCGTCGCGGGCAGCGTGGCGGGCGAAGTCGTGCGCCGCCGCTCCGCGGCCGCCTTCGCGGCCTCGGTCGCCGCCGACGCGCGCCTGCGACAGGCCCTGCTCGACAGCGAGATCGCCCGCTTCCGCCTGCTGCCGCAAGCGCTGGCCGACGACCGCGACGTGATCGCCGCCGCCCGGGCCGAGCCGGGCGCGGTCAAGCGGCTCAACGCCAAGTTCGAGACGTTCGCCAATCGCATCGGCGCCTCGGCCATCTACCTCATCGGGCCGGACGGTTTTTCGGTGGCGGCCAGCAACTGGAACCGCCGCGAGAGCTTCAGCGGGCGCGACTATCGCTTCCGGCGCTACTACCGCGACGCGATGCGCAGCGGCGGCGGCGCGCAGTTCGCGCTGGGCACCGTCAGCCATCACCCCGGGCTCTACCTGGCCCGCAAGGTGGCCGGCAGCAGCGTGCTGGTCATCAAGCTGGATTTCGACCGGATCGAGGCGCAGTGGCGCACCGCCGGGGGCGAGACCTTCGTGACCAATGCCGACGGCGTGATCCTCGTCACCAGCCGCGATGCCTGGCGCTTCGCGATGACCCAGCCGATCGACACCGCGGCGCAGCAGGCCGTGGCCGCCGACATCGGCGCGCCGGGGCTGAAGCCCAGGCCCTACACGATCGACCGCGAGGGACTGGTCCGCATGGACGAGCGCAGGGGCGCCCTGCAACTGGCCAGCAGCCCGCCCAGCCGCGACGGCTGGCAGGTCAACCTCGCCCAGCCGATCCGCGTCGCGGTGACGACGCCGATGCGCAGCGCCCAGGTCATGGCCGCGCTGCTGGCGCTGCTCGCCGTCGGCGCGGTCTGGTGGCTGGCGCAGCGCAACCGCCGCCGCCGCGAACGCACGGCCCTGCTCGAAGCGGCGGTGACCGAGCGGACCGCCGAACTGCGCCGCGAGATGGAGGAGCGCGCCGCGCTCGAACACCGCGCCGCGCTCCTGCGCGAGGAGCTGCGCCTCGCCAACCGCCTCGCCACGCTGGGCCAGGTGACCGCGAGCGTCGCGCATGAAACCGCCCAGCCGGTGACCGCCATTCGCAACTATGCCGCCTCGGCAGGCCACCTGCTCGACCAGGGTGCCAGCGGCGAGGTGCGCGAGAACCTCTCGGCGATCGACCGGCTTGCCGAGCGGATCGGCGTGATCACCGCCCAGCTTCGCGGGTTCGCGCGAAAGGGGATTGCCGGAGAGGGCGGCGCGGGATCGGTGCTGCTCGCAGACGGGCTCGACGGCGCCCGCCTGCTGCTCAAGGAACGGCTGGCCGCCGTGCGCTACGAGACACCGGACATTCCCGCCGGCCTCCTTGTGCGGGGGGACAAAGTGCGGATCGAGCAGATCCTCGTGAACCTGCTGCAGAACGCCACCGAGGCGCTGGCCGGGCACCCCGATCCGCGCATCACCATCACGCTGGCGCTCGAGGAGAACGTGAACGAGGATGAGGACGAGGAGGGCAAGGCGCAGGCCGTGTGCCTCGTCATTGCCGACAATGGCCCCGGCATCGCCCCCGAGATCGCCGCCCGCCTGTTCACGCCCTTTGCCACCAGCCGCGCCGAAGGGCTGGGCCTCGGCCTCGTCATCGCCCAGGACATCGCCCAGGAATTCGGCGGCTCCCTGCGCCTGCTCCCCGATGAGGCCGCACGAGGCCTAATGCCGGGAACCGGCGGCGCCGCGTTCGAACTGCGTCTGAGACTTGCCTGATGGCCGACAGCTCCCTTCCCGCCAGCCCCCCCGAAAACCACGATGCCGCCCGCGTCGCGCTGGTTGAGGACGACGCCGACCTCGCCCGCGCCACCGCGCAATTGCTTCGGCTGGCGGGTTTCGCGGTGGAGACCTTTGCCGCCGCCGCTCCGGCGCTCGCCGCCATCACTGCCGACTGGCCGGGCGTGGTGGTCACCGACGTGCGCATGCCGCTCGTCTCGGGCATCGACCTGTTTCGCCAGCTCCATGACCGGGACCCCGAACTGCCGGTGATCCTGGTGACCGGCCACGGCGACATCGAGATGGCGGTGCAACTGCTCAAGGCGGGGGCCTGGGACTTCCTGACCAAACCCTTTGCCCCGGACACCCTGATCGCGGCAGTCCGGCGCGCCGCCACCGCGCGCGCTCTCACGCTGGAGAACCGCCGCCTGCGCAGCCTTGCCGAAGCCGACGACGCGCCGCTGTTCCTTGGCGAAAATCCCGCGATCCGGCGCCTGCGCGAAATGATCCCGGTGCTCGCCAATGCCGATATCGACTTGTTCATCGAAGGCGAGACCGGCACCGGCAAGGACCTGCTGGCGCGCCTGATCCACCGCGCGGGCAAGCGCGCCCGCCACCGTTTCCTGCCGATCGCCTGCGCCGGGGTGCCGCAGGCGCTGGCCGATCCGCTGTTCACCGCCAGCGGCCATGCCGAACCCGGCCTCGCCGCCGCGCATCGCGGCACGCTCTATCTCGACGACGTCGACCGCGCCCCGTCCCATCTGCAGGAGCGGCTGCTGCCCTTCGCCGAACAGCGCGTGCTGCGCCGCCGCGACGAGGCCGTGCCGGTGGACATACGCATCATCTCGACCAGCCAGAACGCCGCGGAAGGACCGCCGCCGGCGCTGCTGCCGCCGCTGTTCTACCGGCTGGCCGCGATGCGCCTCAGCATCCCCCCGCTGCGCGAGCGGCGGGAGGACATTCCAGCCCTGTTCGCCCGTTTCGCGGGCGATGCCGCCAGACGCCTCGGCCGCGAGCTGCCGGTGATCACCGCGCCGCTGCGCACCATGCTCGAACGGCACGACTGGCCCGGAAACGTGCGCGAGCTCGGCAATTTCGCCGAGCAGTTCGTGCTGGGGCTGGGCGATCCCGCCCCTGCCCCCGCCCCCGGCGCGGCGAAAGGGCTGACCGAACGGGTCGATGCCTTCGAGCGGGACGAGATCATTGCCGCCGTGCAGGCGGCGGGCGGCGAGATCGGGGCGGCCATTCGCGCGCTCGATCTGCCGCGCAAGACCTTCTACTACAAGGTCAACAAGCACGGCATCGACCTGACCGCGCTTCGCCGCAGGGACTGACTGGGCCGTAAGGACTGACCGGGCCGCAACCGTCCCACCGTCATCGATCTGACACCGGCAGGCCATAGGAGAGCCGCCGTCCCGCAAGCTTCACCGGTTCTCCCGTGCCTGTCATTCGTCCGATCGACATCTGGTTCGCCGATGAGGTGCTTCCCCACGAAGACCGCTTCTTCGCCGCCGCGCTGCGCATCTGCGGCGCGCGCGAGGAGGCCGAAGACCTTGTGCAGGAGGCATTCGCCCGTCTCTTCACGCTGGACGGCTGGGCCGCCATCGACAATCCCCGCGCCTACGTGATCCGCATGCTGCGCCATATCGCCATCGAGCGGTTTCGCCGCCAGCGCATCGTCGATTTCCGGCAACTCGCCGACGCCGATCACCTCGCCCTGGCCGACGACACGCCGGACCAGCACCGCATCATCGCGGGGCGCGACGGGCTGCGCCGGGTGGCGGACCTGATCGCCGGCCTCCCGGAACGCTGCCGCACCGTTTTTGTCCGCCGCCGGATCGAGGGGGAATCCTCGCGGGCGATCGCGCAGGATCTCGGCATCAGCCTGTCGACATACGAGAAGCGGCTGGCCCGCGCCATCGAACTGCTCTCCCGCGCCCGTCTCGACGCGGAGGCGGAACCGCACGGTGCCGGCGATGCCCAGGCCCAGCGCAAGCGGTAGAAAATAAATCGGCCGCGGACTTGGCGGGTTTGCCCGCGCCGCTCGTCTCCTGTTCCGGCCTTTGAACTTACCGCATTCGGAACCATGAGCATCTTCGACGAGAAACGGCATCGGCACTGCAAGGCGACCGGCGAAGCGGCGGTCTGGCTCGCGCGCCATGAGGCCGGCACGATCGATGAAGCGGCTTTCGAGACATGGCGCGGCGCCGCGCCCGGCAATGCCATCGCCTTCGCCCGCGCGCTCTCGGTCTGGCGGGCGGCCGCACCGGATCGCGCCGGGTCCGGGGCCGGGGCCGCCGATGTCCATGCCCCCGCACCGGCTCAAGGGTTGTCGCGCCGCCGGGCGCTGGCCGCGTTCGGCGGCATCGGCCTCGCCGGATTGCTGGCCGCCGGCGGCGTCACCACGCGGGCCTATGCCTGGCAGAGCGCACGCTCCGATGTCGGGCAAAGCAAGCGCCTGATCCTGCCCGATGGCAGCCACGCCATGCTGAACACCGACAGCCAGCTGCAATGGCGGTTTTCCGAAAGCGAGCGCAGCCTGTGGATCCTGCGCGGCGAAGTGGCGCTGGACTTGCGCGCCGGCGTTGCCGCCCGCGTCCACGGCGACGGCCAGGTCGCCCTGCTCTCGGCCGGGCGGTTCAACGTCCGCATCCAGCCTGCGGCGATGGACGTCACCGTGCTCGCCGGTCGGGCCTTGGCGGGGAGCGAGCAAGGCACACCGGCTGCGCCCGGCCAGGTCGCCGCCGCCAACGAGGGGCTGCTGCTCTCCGCCGCCCGGCCCACCGTCCGCCCGGCCAGCCCGCAGCGCATGGCGGCAACGCTGGCCTGGCAGCAGGGCGAGATCGTGTTCGACAACCAGCCGCTGCAGGCCGCCGTGCAGGAGTACAACCGCTACCTCACGGGCAAGATCCTGATCGCCGATCCCGAACTGACCGGCATCCCGGTCGGCGGGCGCTTCACCTCGACCGATCCGGCCGCGTTCCTTTCCGCGCTCGATCTGGGCCTCGGCATCCGCGCCACCCCCAGCGGCGGCGGTTTCGTGCTGACACGCTGAAAAATTTCGCCGCCGCTTGGCGGTTCGGCCCGGCCGGATCGTCTGGAAGGGCAGAGGCGCCGATCGGCGCCTGCCAAAGGGGTCGTTCATCCATGTCCGCACGGTTTCGCCGCGCGCCGCTTTTCGCGGCGTTGCTTGCCACGTCTGCTGTCTGCGCCGCATCCGCCACGTTCGCGGCGCCTGCCATGGCTGCCGAGCAGCCTGCCTTCGCCATTCCCGCCCAGCCGCTGTCCAGCGCGCTGACGCTGTTTGCCCGCCAGGCTAACGTGCAGATCTTTTTCCCCAGCGCAACCATCGCCGCCCAGCGCGCGCCTGCGCTCACGGGCCGGATGCCGCGCCAGCTTGCGCTGTCCCGCCTGATTGCCGGCAGCGGCCTTGCCGTGAAGAAGGACGACGGCAGGACCGTGATCCTCGGCCTCGAGGAAGACCGTTCCGAGCCTGCCCCGCGCGGCAGCCGCAGCACCCTTCCCGCCCAGGAGGCCGCCTCCGACATCATCGTCACCGGCACCCGCGCGCAGGCACAGACGGTGTTCACCGCGCTCTCCCCGGTCGACACGCTGTCCCAGCAGCAGGTCAGGGCCACCGTGACCGCCCGCCTCGACGAGAAGCTGACGCAGCTTGTCCCCGCCTTCATCGTCCAGAAGCTGCCCGCCTCCGACGGCCCGGAATTCATCCGCCCCGCCTCGCTCAACAACCTCTCGCCCGACATGACGCTGGTGATGGTCAACGGCAAGCGCTTCCACCGCTCCTCGTTCCTCAACAGCGGCGCCCAGGCAACCGACCTGGCGCAGATCCCCTCCTTCGCGATCGGCCATGTCGAAGTGCTGCGCGACGGTGCTTCGGCCCAGTACGGATCGGACGCGATTGCCGGTGTCATCAACGTCATGTTCGACACCAAGCCGGGCTTTTCCGCCTATGCGCAAGGCTCGCAGTACTCCAAGGGCGACGGCGGGCAGGTGCAGCTGGGCGGCCGCGCGGGCTTTGCCCTGCCCGGCGGCGGCCACTTCGTGGTGACCGGCGAATTTGCCGACACCGGCGCGACCTCGCGCAGCCGGCAGCGCCAGGACGCCATCGATTTCGCGAACGCCACCGGCATCGCCGTGAAGGACCCGGTCCAGCGCTGGGGCAATCCGCAGCTCCAGACGATCAAGTTCGCAGCCGACGCCGCCGAGCCGATCGGCGAGGACATGGAAATCTACGGCTTCGGGACGTTCGGCAAGGGCAAGGGCTGGTCCGACATCAACTGGCGCAACCCGGCGACCACCACTTCGGTGTACAAGCAGACCGCCGCCTTCCCCGGCTTCGACGTCAACGCCATCTATCCCGCCGGTTTCACCCCCAGCGAAGGCGTGCGCTATACCGATTTCCAGACCGTGGGCGGACTGCGCGGCGGCAGGAACGGCGACTTCCACTGGGATCTTTCCGCCTCGCTGGGGCAGAACGCCACCGCCTTCCACCTGCACAATTCGATCAATGCCTCGCTCGGACCGGACAGCCCGCTGGACTTCTACCTCGGCCGCAACATCCAGCGCGAGTTCAACCTCAATGCGGACGGCGTCTACACGCTTTCCCTGCCGGTCTTCGCCAGGCCGGTGACGGTGGCCTTCGGTGCCGAGCGCCGGGTGGAGACCTACAAGATCCGCGCCGGCGACGAAGCCTCCTATGCCGTCGGCCCCGGTGCGGCCTACGGCCTGGCCGCCGGCTCCAACGGCTTTCCGGGCTTCTCCGACCTTCAGGCGGGCTCGTGGAGCCAGACCAGCTACGCCGGCTATCTCGACGTGACGGTGCCGGTGACGCGCGCGTGGAGCATCGAGGCGGCGCTGCGCGACGAGGACTATTCGAGCTTCGGCAACAGCTTCAACTACAAGGTCTCGACCCGCTACGAGATCACCCCGGCACTGGCGGTACGGGGTTCCTATTCGACCGGGTTCAAGGCGCCGACCCCGGCCCAGCTCCATTCGACCAGCACCTCGCAGGGTCTCGATACCACCACGCTGCTGCTCTACACCACCGGCCGCCTCTCGCCGCTCAACCCGGTCGCGCAGTATTTCGGCGCCACCGCGCTGAAGCCGGAGACCTCGAAGACCGCCACGGCGGGCTTCGTCTGGCGCACCGGCCTGGGCCTGTCCGGCTCGATCGACGCCTACCAGATCAAGGTCGACAACCGCTTCAGCGTCTCGCCCAGCCATGTCCTGACCGATGCGATCAAGGCCGACCTCATCGCCCAGGGCATCAGCCAGGCGGCGGACTATCGCACGATCACCTTCTTCACCAACGACTACGACACCCGTTCGCGCGGGGTCGACTTCGTGGTCTCGTACAAGCACCCGCTCGGCCCCGGCACGCTCGATGCCACGGGCTCCTACAGCTATACCCAGACCCGGGTCGTCTCGAGCCGGATCGCCCAGAGCGACACCACCCGCGTGAAGTACCAGAACGGCCTGCCCGAACATAACGCGGTGGCCACGATCACCTACACGCTGGGCAAGGTCTCGCTGATGGGACGCCTGCGCTATTACGGCGGCTGGACGGATTCCAGCGGCAATTCCACCGGTGACATCTTCCAGGACTTCGGCGGCATCGCCTTCGTGGATGCGGGCGTGACCTATGCGCTGCGCCCCGGCCTGTCGATGCGCCTCGGCGCGGAAAACCTGTTCAACACCTACCCCGCCAAGGCCACGTTCCAGGCCAGCCGCGGCCTCGTCTATTCGCGCAACGCGCCTTACGACACCAATGGCGGCAACTACTACGCCCGCCTCGACGTGGCGTTCTGATGGAAGGCAGCGAAGCCAAGGCCCACCGGCGGGGCGCGCAACTCGATCGCCGTGCATGGATGACCGGCGCCATGGCCTCGGGCCTGCTGTCCGGCACCCTTGCCTCCGCAGATGCGGGGCCGGGGAATGGGCCAAGGATTGGGCCGGGAACTGGGGCGATCGGGGCCGCGCTGCGCCGCGCGGTCCCGGCGGGCCCGCAGGACAGTGCCTACTGGGCCCAGGTGGCGGCCCAGTTCGATGTGACGCAGGACATCGTCCAGCTGGAGAACGGCAACTGGGGATCGATGGCCCGGCCGGTCGAGCAGGCCCATGCCCGCAGGCTCGCCCGGGTCAACGCCGAGAATTCCTATTACGCGCGGCGCGGCTTCTGGCAGGACATCCTGCCGGTCCGCGCCCGCGCCGCCGCCATGCTCGGCGTCTCGCCCGAGGAAATCGCCTTCACCCGCGGGGCGACGGAAGCGCTGCAGACCCTGATCGCCGGCTACAACCGCCTGCGCCCCGGCGATCAGGTGCTCTGCTGCGACCTCGACTACGACAGCACCCAGGCCGCCTTTCGCTGGCTCAGGCAGCGGCGCGGCGCCGATCTGGTAACCATCGCCATGCCCGAACCGGCCAGCCATCAGGGACTGATCGATGCCTATGCGGCAGCGCTGGAGGCCCACCCCAGGGTGCGGCTGATGCTGCTCACCCATGTCGGCCACCGCACCGGCCTGGTGATGCCGGTCAAGGAGATCATCGCCCTTGCCCGTTCGCGCGGGGCCGACGTGATCCTCGATTCCGCCCATGCCTGGGGGCAGCTGGACTTCACCATCGGCGCACTCGGCGCCGATTTTGTCGGCCTCACCTGCCAGAAATGGATCGGCGCGCCGATGGGCGTGGGGCTTGTCTACATCCGCAAGGACAGGCTGGCCGACATCGACCCGAACATGAGCGAGACCGGCAATCCCGACCATGGCACCCTGAGCCGCGTCCATACCGGCACCGCCAGTTTCGCCGGCTATCTGGCGCTGGCCGATGCGCTGGACTTCCACGAGGCGATCGGCATCACCGCCAAGCAAGCGCGCCTGCGCCACTTGCGCGACCTATGGGCGGAAACCCTGCGCGATCATCCGGGCATCGAGATCCTCACCCCGTCCGATCCGCGGCTGACATCGGCGCTCACCGCGTTCCGCCTGCGCGGCCGCAACGGCACGGACCAGAACAAGGCGCTTGCCGCCACGCTGCTGGAGCGCTTCGGCATTTTCACCGTCCACCGCGAAGGCCTGGCAAGCGGCGCCTGCGTGCGGGTGACCCCGGCGATCTTCACCCCGGACGAGGCGGTGCACCGCCTGGTCGCGGCGCTCAGGAGCCTCGCCTGACAGGGGGCCTGACAGGGCGCCGGACAGGGCGCCTGAACCAGAACGTCCAGACCGCCAGCGTGCCCAGCAGCGACAGCGCCAGCCCGGAAAGCGACATCACCAGCCGGAAGGCCAGGCCGCCGACCTTGGCGGCGTGCAGCGGGTAGAGCAGGTTGTAGCCCCGCACCCGCGCCGGCAGGTCGGCCGCATCGCGGGTGGCGACGATCCGGCCGCTGTCCGCCGCGAACCACACCGTGGTGCGGCCATTGGGCAGCCATTCGCCGGGGCCGCGCATGCGCAAGGTGATGAGACCGCTCTGTCCGCGCGGCAGCGACAGGCTGCGCACTTCGGCATCCGGAAACCGCGCGCGCGCCGCAATGATCATCTCCGCCCAGTCGAGATCGGGCGAAAGCGCCCTTGCCTGCGCCTTGGGCGCGGCCAGCTTCCGGTCGATCTCCTGCGGTGCGCCCGGGCCCAACAGCACCGCCGACAAGGGGCGGAACACCAGCACCGCCCCCGTCACCAGCGAGAGCGCCAATAGCGGGGCGACCACGATGCCAAGATCGCGGTGGTGGCGCAAGATGGCGGGCCGCGTCATGCGCGCGGGCCAGAGCCGCCACTCGAACGTGCGGCGCGTGCGCCACCACAGCACCGACCCGCTCACCACGAAGAACAGCCCGCAGAGCCCGGCGATGCCGATCACCGTCTCGCCCGCATCGCCTGCAAAAAGGTGCTGGTGCAAGTCGGAGAGCCAGAGTTCGGGTCGCTGCCACTGGCTGTCCCAGCGCGCCACGGGATCGCCGGTCTGGGTCACGTAGGCCCCCGCCCCGTCCGCAAAGGCCAGCCGGTCGAGCCCGAAATCCGCCCCCGCATAAGTGATCGCGCGGGGCTGGGGCCCATCGCCCTGCATCGGGCCCTGCATCAGGCCCTGCATCAGGCGCTGCGTCGTCACCGCCAGCACCGCGGTGTCCTGGACCTGCACGTCACCGGCATGGGGCAGCATGACCCAGGCATCGCGGTGGATCAGGATCGTGCCGGTGAGGCCGAGCAGCGCCAGCAGGAGGCCGATCAGGCCCCCTGTCCAGCGGTGCAGGCTGTCGAGCAGCTTCATCAGAAGCGGTAGTCCCAGCTCATCGTGAAGTTGCGCCCGCGACCGGCAAAGAAGTGGGCATTGTCGGTCGGGCGCACGGTCTGGGTATAGTAGTCGATGTAAAACCTGTCGAAGATGTTCTGCGCCGCCAGCGTCAGCGCGCCGAAACCGGTCTCGTAGCGCAGGCTGAGATCCGTCACGTTGTAGCCGTCGAAGCTGTAGGTGTCGTTCCAGTTGCCGGGCGAACGCTCGAACTTGCGCGCAAGGAAGAACTGCGTCTGCACCCGCGCCGAGACCGGGCCGTGCCGGTAGCTGGCGGCCAGGTTCAGGCGGTCGGGCGAGATGTTGGCGCCGTCGAGATCGCGGTCGACCTTGAACACGTCGTCATCCGAACCGTCGGTGCGGCCGATCAGGTGCGCGTAGCCCGCCGACAGCACGAGGCCGGGCACCGGCGTCTGTGCCGAGAGGTTGAACTCCAGCCCCTGGATCTCGACGCGCTGGCGCTGCACCTCGAAGACCCCGCCGGTCTGCACGAGCAGCGAGCCGTTCTTGCTGGTCGACCAGAAATAGGCAGCGCTGGCATCAATGGGCCCGCGCTTGACCTCGACGCCGAGCTCGCGGTTGTTCGAGACGATCGGCGCGATGTTGACGTAGTTGTCGATCTCCACGCCCGGCGTGTTCACCGCGCGGGCGATGCGGCCGACGTCGGGCACGGTGTAGCCCTCGGCATAGCTCGCATAGGCGCGGATGCCCTTGAACGGCTCGACGATCACGCCGCCGTTGAGCAGGGTATCGCTGAAGCGCGGGGTGCCGCCGGTCACGTCGAAACCGCCGCCGTAGCTGGCCAGCGTGTGATAGTCGGCGATCTTGATGCGCACGTCCTCGTGGCGCAGGCCGCCGGCAAGACGCAGCCGGTCGCCCAGCAGCGCCAGGTTGAACTGCGCGAAGGGGGCAAGGCTGCGATAGTCGGCAGGCGGCACCCAGACGCGGTCGGTGGCGATCAGGCGCTGCTCGGTCTTGTCGTAGAGCAGGTCGATGCCGACCGTGGCCGTCAGCGCCTCGAAGCCGGGAATCTTGCGTTCGTAGGAGAACTTGCCGCCATACTTGCGGCTGCGGTTCTGCGACTGGTCGAACAGCGTACCGATCGGCGCCAGCGCGGCGTCCTGGAAGGTGGCGATCGGGGCGATCTCGCCGCCGTAGGTATCGCGCGAGCGGTTGAAGAAGGCCTGCGCCATCAGGTTGCCGCCCCAAAGGTCGCTGTCGGTATAGGTCAACGCCGCGCTTTCGGTGCGGTTGGTGGCGGGAACGCCCGGCGGGGTACCGCGCACCGAGGTGGTCGGCAGGTTCTTCGTGTAATCGCCGTTGGCGGCCACGTAGTCGCCATCGCCCTTGAGCTCGAAGCGATTGACCATGAGGTCGAGCCGCGCGCTGTCGGACACCGCATAGCCGAAGCGGCCGAACACCGACCAGGAGCGGCTGTCCTGCGTCTCGCCCTGGGTAAGGTCGGTGCCGATACGCTCGCCGTGCCCGTCATAGAACACGCCGCGCTTCTCGAAGGCGCCGCCGACGGTGGCGTCGAAACGCCCCTCGCGCCAGCCGATCAGCCCCGCGACCTTGCCGCCGATGCCATCGCCGTGGAAGCCGGTATCGGCATTGCCCTGCACCAGCACCCGGCCGGAGAGGCCGTCCTGCCTGGGCGGGCCGACGGTGACCTGGTTGACGATGCCGCCGGTGCCGCCGATCCCCTGCAGGGCGTTCGACCCGTAGATCACCTCGACCCGGTCGACGAAGAAGGGATCGATGGTGAAGCCGTCGCGCGCGCCGTCGCGCAAGGGGGCAGTCTGCGGGATGCCGTTGATCGCATAGAGCGGCGAGCGGCCGCGCAGCGTCTCGCCCGCGCCCGAGAGCTTCTGGCGCGTCGGCGAGAACGAGGGGGTCAGCGCCGAGACCGCATCCACCACCGAGCCGCCGATGGCGACCTGCTGGTTGAGCGACTGGTTGTCGATCACGTCGACGGTGAGCGGAAGCGCGTTCACCGGCAGCGCCGTGCGCGCCGCGGTCACGACGATCGCCTGATCCGGGTCGGCCGCCGGATCGGAGACTTGCGCGAAGGCCGGAACGCTGCCCGCCAGCATCGGCAGGATCAGCAAGGAACGTCGAAATGTGAACAGCATGGCTTCCCTCATGTTTGGAAGGCCCTGTAACATTTTGCGACATTGTTGCAAGGGATTCGCATTATCGCATTGCGGCAGGCAGGAGCAGCAAGCAGGAACGGCAGGCATTCGGGGCTTGCAGTCCAGCCCGATCTGGCCCAGCGCCACGCACAAGTCTTCGTTTGGAATTTCAGGATGATGAAAATGAACATGGGACGGCGCCTTGCCGCTCTGGCGATCGGGATCGCGGCCCTGTCAGGGCTGACATGGAGCCCCGCGCCGGTTCAGGCCGCCGAGACGGCGATGGCCTCCCCCCAGGAACGCGCCCGCATGAAGGACGCGCTGGCCAACGATCCCGGCGTCCCCAGCCTCGCCCCGCAAGGCTACGATGTCACCATCGTCGTGTTCTCGGACTACCAGTGCCCCTATTGCCGCAAGTTCCACGCCGACCTCAAGCAGCTGACCGCCAGCGACCGCAAGCTGCGCGTGGTCTACCGCGACTGGCCGATCTTCGGCGGCGCCTCGCGCGAGGCGGCCCGGACGGCCATGGCCTCGCGCTATCAGGGCAAGCATGCCGCCTTCAACGACGCGCTGATGGCCGGGCCCGTCAAGCTCGATTCCGCCGCGATCCGCCAGGCCGCCACGCGCGCGAAAGTGGACTGGGCGCGCCTGCAGGCCGATCTTGCCCGCCACGGCGGCGAGATCGACGCCGCCCTGCAAAGGACCGCCCGCCTCGCCGATACGCTGGGCCTTTCGGGAACCCCCTCGCTGGTCATCGGCGATTACCTGATCCCCGGCGCCATCGACGGCGCCACGCTACGCAGCGTGGTGGCGAAATCGCGCCCCGCTCAGAAGTAGATGTCGACGTAGTCGGTCAGATCGTCGCACCATTCGAATTCGCGCAGCCGGTAATAGCGGCGGTTCTGGGTCACGGCAAAACGCCAGGTCCTGTCCGCCGAGCAGGCGCGGCCGCGATCGGGCGTGTTGGTGATGCTGATCCGGCCCTGGAACGTGAAGTAGTCGGCGCCGATCTCGGTGATGGTCCCGTCGAGCGCCAGCAGCCCAGGGCCGTTGGCATCGGCCTGGCGCCCATGCAGCTTCCACACCCCGGCTTCCCGGCTGACCATCAGCGCGCCGCGATGGTCCCAATCGATCCACTGGAGCGTCAGCCCCTTGTTCGCCAGCAGGCGCCGGGCCCCTTCCTGGTCGAGAATGCGGGTCGCGGGGCGCGCGACCGTCCCGCTGGTGCGGTCCTGCGCACCGGCAGCCCGTGACGATCCGCCGGGCGCAAGACCGGCCAATGCCAGTACCAGTGCCAGCAGCGCCGCCCCGCCCCTGATCTGCGGCCTCATGCTTGCCACGCTCCTGTTCATCCTTTGCCTGTCCGGTCCGGCGCGTTGTCGGCGCCGCCGTCCGAACTCTGCACCAACAAGGGGCGCGGCGCAAACGGCGAGGCTGGACGGGGGCGAAGGACCGGGGGGCCAAGGACGGGGGGCCAAGAACCGGCGCGCGTCCCGCGCCGCGTGGGCGTGGCAGGGGCGACCTGCCGTTTGCGGGACGAGACGATCCGCCGCCTGCACGCCCTCTTCCCGACGCGCGGCGGAACCGTTACTCCCCCTTGTCGACCGTCCTCCTCCCCCAAAGACCGACAGGGATCCGCAATGACTTCGAAAAGCAAGTTCCGCCGCAAGGCCCTTACCGGCGCGGCCCTGGCAGCCACGCTGGCCGCATCCGGCCCGGCCATGGCGCAAGGCAAGGCCGCAGCAGGGGCGCCCAGCGAGGAAGCGGTCCGCGCCCGCGCCGATGCCCTGATCGCGCAGATGACCCCGGAGGAGAAGGCCGGGCAGATCACCCAGTACTTCGACTTCACCGATTCCCCGGACGAGGCCCGCCGCGTCACCGACGAGATGGCCGCCGGCCGGGCCGGTTCGCTGCTCTTCGTGCACGATCCCGCCGAACTCAACCGCCTGCAGCACATCGCCGTCGAGAAGACCCGGCTCAAGATCCCGCTGCTGTTCGGCTTTGACGTGATCCACGGCCTGCGCACGATCATGCCGGTGCCGATCGCGGTGGCGGCCAGCTGGGACCCCAAGGTGGCGGAAGACGGCCAGGCGGTTGCCGCCGCCGAAGCGCGCGCGGCGGGCCTGCACTGGGCCTTCGCGCCGATGGTCGACATCGCCCGCGATCCGCGCTGGGGCCGCATCGTCGAAGGCGCCGGCGAAGACCCCTATCTCGGCAGCGCCATGGCCGCCGCGCAAGTGCGCGGCTTCCAGGGCGCCTATATCGGCAGCGCCGGCCGCATCATCGCCGGCCCCAAGCACTTCGCCGGTTACGGCGCCTCGATCGGCGGGCGCGACTATGACGAGGTCAACCTGTCCGACAGCGAACTGTGGAACGTCTACCTCAAGCCCTTCAAGGCCGCCGTCGATGCCGGGGCGGGCAATATCATGAGCGCCTACATGGGCGTCAACGGCGTGCCCGCCACCGGCAACCGCTGGCTGCTGACCGACGTGCTGCGCAAGACCTGGGGCTTCAAGGGCTTTGTCGTCACCGATGCCGGTGCCGCCTTCGACCTCAAGACGCACGGCTTTGCCGCCAGCACCGAGGATGCGGGCGTGCGCGCGCTGAGCGCGGGCGTGGACATGGAAATGGCGCCGCCGTTCGGCCAGTCCGCGTTCAAGACGCTGCCGCAGTCGCTGGCGGCAGGCAGGATCACCACAGCCCAGCTCGACGACGCGGTGCGCCACGTGCTCGAAGCCAAGATCCGCATGGGCCTTTTCGAGAAGCCCTACGTCGACCTCAAGCAGGCAGCCCGCGTGCTGGCCGACCCCGCGCACCGCGAGGTCGCACGCGTCGCAGCCGAGCGCAGCGCCGTGCTGCTGCGCAATGAGGGCGCCACGCTGCCGCTCAGCCGCAGCGCGCTCAAGTCGGTCGCGGTGATCGGCCCGCTTGCCGATTCCGCGCGCGACACCGTGGGCCCCTGGGTGTTCGACCAGGACGACAAGGAAACCGTCACCGTGCTCGCCGGCATCAAGGCCGAACTGGGCAGCGGCGTGAAGGTCTCCTATTCGCCGGGCGTGACACTGCCCGCACGCGTCAACAAGTCGATCTTCCAGTCGGACGAGCAGTTCGCGGCCGGCAAGGCCCAGAACGTCGACGACACGCCCGAGCTCGCCCGCGCCGTGGCGCTGGCGAAGGATGCCGACGTTGCCGTTCTGGTACTGGGCGAAGGCCAGATCATGATCGGCGAGAATGCCTCGCGCTCCTCGCTCGACCTGCCGGGTCGCCAGCAGGAACTGCTCGACGCGGTGATCGCCACCGGCAAGCCGGTCGTCGTCCTGCTGATGAGCGCGCGCCCGCTCGACCTCAAGGGCGCCAAACCCGCAGCGCTCATGGACATCTGGTATCCCGGCACCCGGGGCGGCACGGCGGTGGCCAACCTGCTGTTCGGCAAGGTCTCGCCCGGCGGCAAGCTGCCCTACTCCTGGCCGCGCGACATCGGCCAGCTGCCGCTGCCCTATGCGCACCTCACCACCCACCAGCCCAAGACGGTGGAGGAGCGCTACTGGAACGAGCCGAGCACGCCGCTCTATCCCTTCGGCTACGGCCTGTCCTATTCGACCTTCGCGTTTTCCAACCTCAGGCTGGACAAGACCCGGGTCGCGCGCGGAGAGGCGGTGCCGGTCTCGGTCGAGGTGCGCAACACCGGCAGCCGCAAGGCCGACGAAGTGGCGCAGCTCTACATCCACCAGCGCTACGGCACCGCCGCGCGCCCGGTGCGCGAGCTCAAGGGCTTCGAACGCGTGACGCTGGAGCCGGGCCAGACCCGCACCGTGCACTTCACGCTGCGCCCCGAGGACCTCAGCTACTGGGCGGCCTCCACCCGTTCCTTCGTGCAGGATGCCAGCACGTTCGACGTCTACGTCGGCGACAGCTCCGCCGCCGCGCTCAGCGCCAGCTTCGAAGTGGCAGGCTGACGCCGGCCCCGCTCTCCCACCCGCCCGCGCCGGGCCGCTGCCCTTGCGGCGGGTGGGAGAGCAGAATTCACGGGTTGCGGCATAGAACAGGTGCCCACCGCGCCACTTGCCAAAAGATCATCCGAAAGTTGCAACATTGCAACGGGTGTCCGAATTGTTGCGAAGCGTGTAACATTCTCATTGCACATTTTCCGCGATTGCAGAGGTTTGCAGACATTCAGTGCATCGTCGTCTCGATGAAGCGCGAACCGACCGGTGGCCGGGATCCGGCCTCGGGGCAACCGAAGGAATGCAGACATGTTTACGCGCAAGGACCGGCTGCTGCTCGGCGCCGCAGCCCTCCCGGCATTGGCCCTGCTGTCGCCGATGCAGGCGCTGGCGCAGGACGCTGAGGGGAGCGACCAGGCCAGCGAGCAGCCCATCATCGTCACCGGCTCGCGCATCGCGCGCCCGGAACTGGATACCCCCAACCCAGTCACCGTGGTCACCGCCCAGGACATCGCCAATTCCGGCACGACCAACCTGACCGACTACCTGAAGACGATCCCCGCGCTGCAGGGTTCGCGCAGTTCGTACAACAGCAGCGGTGATCGCGCCGGCATCGGCGGCACCGGGCTCAACCTGCTCGACTTGCGTAATCTCGGCACCCAGCGCACGCTGGTGCTGATCGACGGCCGCCGCCAGGTCGCCTCGGTGGACGGCACCCAGTCGGTCGACATCAACACGATCCCGACCGACCTGATCGAGCGCGTCGAAGTGCTGACCGGCGGCGCCTCGGCGGTCTACGGCGCCGACGGCGTCTCGGGCGTGGTCAACTTCATCCAGAAGAAGGACTTCGAAGGCCTGACCGCGCGCGTGCAGAACGGCCTGTCGAAGTACGGCGATGCCGGTCAGCGGCTGATCGCGATCACCGCCGGCCACAACTTCGCAGACGGGCGCGGCAACTTCGCGGTGGCCTGGGAGCACGGCGAGGAAGACCGTCTCAGCTCGCACAGCCGCAAGTGGCTGGACGGGGAGAACAAGGTCGGCTTCTTCCTCAACTCGGCCGACACCGAGACCGGCAATCAGAACAACGACGGGATCCCCGACTACATTCCGCTGCGCAACATCCGCTACAACGACACCTCGCGCCAGGGCGGCATCGACGTCGATTTCGACGGCATCCCCGATTTTGTCGGCGCGCAGGGCCTGCCCTATGATCCCGGCACGCCGGTGCCGCTCTATTACCAGCAGGGCGGTTCGGGCACGCTCGCCTCGGACTACGCGAACGATCTGCTGCCCAGGATCAACCGCGACATCGTCAGCGCGGTGTTCCACTTCGATTTCAGCGATGCCTTCAAGCTCTACGCCGAAGGCAAGTACGCCAACACGCGTTCCTATTCGGTCGCACAGCCGACCTGGGACTATTACCTCTATATCCCGGAGGACAATCCCTACATCCCGGCCGCCGTCCGCCCCTATATCGATCCCGATAACGGCGGCGTTCTGGTCAACCGCGACAACTTCGACTTCGGGCGCCGCGGCGAGGACATCACCCGCGAAACCATCCGCGGCGTGCTGGGCGCGAAGGGCGATCTCAGCCCGAACCTTTCCTACGACGTGTCCTACGTCTATGGCCGCTCGAAGATCAGATCGCACTATACCAACAACATGATCACCGACCGCTACTATGCGGCGATCGATGCGGTCAGCGACGGCAACGGCGGGGTGACCTGCCGCGTCAACCTCGACCCGAGCTGGACGCCCTACCAGCCCTACAACAACACCCGCAGCGAAATCCCGCCGACGACCTTCTCGCCCGGCGACTGCATGCCGCTCAACCTGTTCGGCGAGAACGCGGCCGGCAACCAGGCGGCGCTGGACTGGATCATGGCCGACACCATCGATCGCACCACGCTGACCCAGCACGTGCTGAACGGCGCCATCACCGGCAACTCGAAGGGCATCTTCGAACTGCCCGGCGGACCGATCTCGTTCGCTCTGGGCGGTGAGTACCGCAAGGAGAAGAGCAGCTTCGTCGCCGACGAACTGGCGGCACAAGGCCTCACCTTCACCAACTCGCTGGGCAATACCAAGGGTTCGTTCGACGTCTGGGAAGCCTTCGCCGAAGTCGACGTGCCGATCCTGGCCGACATGCCCTTCGCCAAGCGCCTCGGCGTCAACGGCGCCTTCCGCTATTCGGACTATTCGAGCATCGGTTCGACCAATGCCTGGAAGGTCGGCGGCGAGTGGGCGCCGGTGCGCGACATCACCTTGCGCGGCACTTATTCCAAGGCCGTGCGCGCGCCGAACATCAGCGAACTCTACAGCCAGGTCTCGCAGACCTACGAGTTCATCGACGATCCCTGCGGCAGCAACTACCTGCAGAACGGTACGCAGTACCGCGTGAACAACTGCCAGGCCCTGCTGTCCTCGCTCGGCGTCGCCGATCCGTCGAAATATGACGATACCCGCAGCTCGAACATCGCCGGCTATTCGGGCGGCAACCCCAATCTCAGGGAAGAAACGGCCAAGACCTGGACGGCCGGCGTGGTCATCCAGCCGTCGTTCATTCCGCGCCTGTCGATCACCGCCGACTGGTACGACATCCGCATCAAGAACGCGATCAACACGGTCGACGCGCAGACGGTGGCGGATCTCTGCGTCGATCAGGCCACGCTGGACAACCAGTACTGTTCGGCGATCACCCGCCAGAACGGCACGGCCGGCGGCGCCAAGGCGGGCAACATCATCAGCTTCCTGACCGGGCCGCTGAACGTTGCCAATATCCGCACGTCCGGCCTCGACTTTGCGCTGAACTACGTGCTGCCGACGGATGGCTACGGCACCTTCGGCGCGCGGGTGGTGGGCAACTACCTGCACCGCCTCAAGCAGGTTCCGATCCCCGGCGCCGATGCGGTCAACGAAGCCTATGTCGCCGCCAACGTCTCGCCCAAGTTCCAGGTCACCACCGACCTCACCTGGGCCAAGGGACCGGTCAGCCTCGACTGGCAGGTCAACTACATGTCCGCGATGTATCGCTATGACCGCCAGACCATCGCCAGCAACCCGGACGTGGTCGCGCCGAAGTACCTGAAGCTCAAGGAACGCTTCACCCACGACCTCAGCATGACCTACGACATCGACGACCAGTTCCAGGTCTATGGCGGCATCAACAACATGTTCGACCAGAAGCCCGCCCTGGGTTCGATGAACACGCCGATCAGCGCGGTCGGCCGCTACTTCTTCCTGGGCGCCCGCATCAAGCTGGCCGACCTGTTCGGCGGGGCAAAGTAAGCGCCCTCGCCAAGAGCAGCCCATAGACAGGGGCGGGGTCGCAGGATCCCGCCCCTGTTGTTTTTGGCATGACCCAGACGTCTAGTGGTCAGAATCGAACCACTAGGCGCGTGGACAAATTCGAGCGGCCGTTTACGCCCCGTTGCGGACATTAAAGGAGGCCTAATCGTGTTCCCGCTGGCCTACTAAATCCGCAAGTTTTTCACATGCTTCTCGCAAGGAAGCATCAGCGATCTGATTTGCGCGAGGCAACAGACCGTTCAATATTTCCGAGGCTAAACTAGGGTCCTCTGACCGCAGCGCAAAGTCGGCGATACCCTTAAGAATGTCAGCGCCGCCTGTCTGTTGCTGCCACTGTGTGCTCAGCAGCAACCAAGCCTTCTCATATTCGCCAATTGCATCACGGTAATTGGATTGATTGAAGCCGAGGTAGTCGCCATCACTCAAGAAATGCCCCATGGCTTCCCACTTTTGGAAGCCAAGCTCAGTCCTCATCCGAGCACGATCTTCGTCTGACCACAGTTTTTCCATGGCAGGAACTTACTACCTGAGTCTCGTGCCTGCTACCCACCCAACCAGACCAAACCCGCTCAGCCTGAGCGTGTCGAAGGCCCCGAAGCGGGGCGCTGAGCCCCCATGCTTCGACAAGCTCAGCATGAGCGGGGTGTTTGGGGCAGCGTCCACGTCCGCGTCCGCGTCCGCTTACCACCCAACTCGGTCGCTCCGATCCCCGCTGTATTTGTCCACGCCGCCTGGGCCCACGCGGACAAGCGCCCGGCCCGCGCCCCTCATGCGCGCTCAGCCCTTGTCCAAGTTGAGGTCGTGGCCGCCGGGAAGGTCTTGGCCGCCGGCCAGGTCCTGATCGTCGGCATAGGGCTCGGCCCCCTCGAGCAGGCGGATCGCCACCTGGTTGCGCCCGGCCCGCTTGGCCTCGTAGAGCGCCTCGTCGGCAAGGCGGTAGAGCGTGCGGAAATCGGCGGCGCCCGACGTGGTCGCCATGCCGATGCTGACGGTGACCTTGCGCCCGCCGATCACCGCGCCGTGATCCTGCTCCGCGATGCGCTGGCGCAGGCTCTCGGCAAACCGCATGAGATCGAAACCGGCCATCCCGGCCAGCATCATCGCAAATTCCTCGCCGCCCAGCCGCGCGACCGTGCACGTCGCGCTTTCGTGAGGGGCGATGCAGCTGGCGATGCGCTCCAGCACCATGTCGCCCGCCTCATGACCGAAGGCATCGTTGATCGACTTGAACCAGTCGACGTCGATCACCAGCAGCGCCACCGGCTCGCCCCTGGTCCGGGAGGCCGCGAGAACGGTGCCCACCCGCTCGATGAAGCCGCGCCGATTGGGCAGGCCGGTCAGGGCATCGCGGCGGGCGAGATCCTGCGCCCGCGCCTCGGCCTGCCGCGCCATGTCGCGTTCCGCGCGCAGCAAGGCATGCGAGCGCGTGGCCGTGACCGAGAGCCACAGCGTCTGCCAGGCCGCCGCGAACAGCACCAGGATCTGCGAACCGCCGCCCCAGAACATCGCGTCCGCATCGAAGAAGCTGGTCGATCCCAGCAGGATCATCGGCACCGCCCAGGCCCCGGCGAAGTTGCGGGCCTCGCCGCTGCCGCGCCGCCAGGCCTGGGCGATGCACGCGGCAACCGCCACCAGATTGGCCAGCACCAGCACGCCGAGCACGCTGCCAAGCGTATCGATCGGCCCCGATCTCATGAACGACAGCGGGATGCCGAGCGCAAAGACGCTGCCCGTCAGCCCCAGCGCGCTGCGCCGCAGCCATGGGCTGACGTAAGGCGCTTCCAGCGCGGTGACGGCCGTCAGGGTTGCCAGCGCAATGGCGAGACACGACAGCCCGGTGCAGATCTGCGCGGAGATCGCGCCGGCCATCGCGGGGAAAAAGAACAAGTGCAACTGCGACCAGCAGGCCCCCCATGCGATCATGCAGACCGCCCAGGCCGACTGCCAGGCCGAGAACTGCCGCCGCGCCGCAAAGGCCAGCGACGCATTGTAGATCGCCCCTGCCAGCAGCAGCACCAGCGCCGCGCCGATCAGGGTGGCAAGGCCGGTCGTCTGGGTGCTTTCCTCGCCGCGCTCGACCAGCCGCATGCGCAGCAGCCGTGCGCTGGCCACCTTGTCGAACTGCATCGTCACGCCCACCAGCGACACGTCGCGGTGCGGCGCGCGGAAGGCCAGTTGCCCACCCGCCCGCCAGTGCGTGCCAAAATCGCCGCTGCGCACTTCCTGCCGCTCCACCGCGCCATCGGCGTAGAAGAACGTCACGATCAGGCGGTCGAAGCGGGAATTGTGGATGATGAGCGAGAGATCGTCACGCTCGCCCGCCACGATTCCCGCGTCGGGCGAGAGCATCGCGTGCAGCCAGAGCGTGCCATGCTGGTAGCCTGCCGGCTCCCCGCTACAGGAAAATGCGGGCGGCTCGGCCCCCTCTGCCGCCACGACCCCGCTCACGGCATGACATAGCGGCTGGCCGATCCGCAGGATCTCGGCAGCCGCCGGCGTTGCCCAGCCCAGCCCCAACAATCCCCCGCACACGATCATGCACAGGATCGTGCCGGAGGCAGCCAGAGCCTTTCGAATCAGGCGCGGGACTAACGATTCGCAAACCATTGCCTTCCGCCCTAGGACATAAACGTTATGATATCATAGGCGCCGGTCGATATTCGTTTGTTGCGTCTGTTTCCCGGACGGGACAGTTGCCGCACTATTTTTACCAGGCGGCTTGCATACCCGGAACGGATATGCCGGGCCGGCATGGCATCAGGCCGCCGCCGATCATGCCGGAAAGTACACCGGATCCGCCTCGGGCGACCACGGCTTGACCGGCGCCATGACCGCGGCGAACAGCGGTGATGCCAGATAGGCCTCCAGCCACGGCCGCAGGTGCGCCAGTTCCAGCCCGGCAAACCACGCCCGGTCGACCGCGGCGAATTGCCGGACGAACGGGACGATGGCGGCATCGGTGAACCCGCGCGCGGCCCCGCCCAGAAACGGCGCCCGCGCCAGCCGGGCGTCCAGTTCGCCAAGGAACGCCAGCCCGCGCGCGCGGTGCCGCGCCGCGTCGGCATCGTGCCGCTCGGGATACTTGTAGCGGTCGAGGTCATGCTTGAACGCGCCGTCGTTGACCGCGATCAGCGCGGCATCCTCACGCCCCAGCCAGCCTTCCGGATCGCGGCCCGCCAGCGCCAGGCGCATGATGTCGAGGCTCTGCTCGGCGACCGTGCCGTCCGGCAGCACCAGCACCGGCACGGTGCCCTTGGGCGAGGCCGTGAGCATGGCCTCCGGCTTGGCGGAGAGGCGCACTTCGCGCAGCTGGCAGCGCATGCCGGAGACCAGCAGCGCCAGCCGCGCCCGCATGGCATAAGGGCAGCGCCGGAAGCTGTAGAGGATAGGCTCGTTCATGATCGCTTGCCCATGACCGCGCGCCGCCGGCAATGCAAACGGCAAACGCTGCCCGCGCTCCCGGGGCGCCGTCGCGGCGCCATCGCGGCGCCTAGGCCGGCAGGCGGATCAGGGCGCGACCAGCCCCGCGCTCACCAGGCTTTCGCGCGAGATTTCGCCGATCGCGCGCGCGCCGGTCAGCGTCATCGCCACCCGCATCTCGCTGGCGACAAGGTCGAGCAGATTGGCGACCCCCGCCTCTCCCCCCAACGCGCCGCCCGCCGCCAGCGCATAGACAAAGGCGCGGCCGAGCATGACCGCATCGGCGCCCAGTGCCAGCATGCGCACCACGTCGAGGCCGGAGCGGATGCCGGAATCGGCCATGAGCGTCAGTTCGCCCTTCACCGCATCGGCAATCACCGGCAGGGCCCGCGCGCTCGACAGCACGCCGTCGAGCTGGCGGCCGCCATGGTTGGAAACGACGATGCCGTCGGCGCCGAAACGCACCGCATCGCGGGCGTCATCGGCATCGAGAATGCCCTTGAGCACCATCGAGCCCTTCCAGCTCTCGCGGATCCACTCGAGATCGCGCCAGCCGATCGACGGGTCGAAATTGGCGCCGAGCCAGCCGACATAGTCCTCCAGCGTGATCGCCTTGCCAAGATAGGCCGAGACATTGCCGAGGTCGTGCGGGCGCCCCATCAGGCCCACGTCCCAGGCCCAGCCGGGATGGGTCACCGCCTGCAGCATCCGCCGCATCGCCGCGTGGGGCCCGGACATGCCCGAATGGCGGTCGCGGTAGCGCGCGCCGGGTACCGGCATGTCGACCGTGAAGACCAGCGTGCGCACGCCCGCCGCCCAGGCCCGGTCGAGCGCGTTCTGCATGAAGCCGCGGTCCTTGAGCACGTAGAGCTGGAACCACATCGGCCGGTCGATCGCCGGCTGCACTTCCTCGATAGGGCAGACCGAGACCGAGGACATCGTGAAGGGAACCCCGCGCGAGGCCGCCGCGCGGGCTGCCTGCACCTCGCCGCGCCGCGCATACATGCCGGTGAGGCCGACCGGCGCCAGCGCCACCGGCAGCGCGAAGTCCTCGCCGAACACGCGGGTGGACAGGTCCACCTGCCCCACCCCCTTCAGCACCCGCTGCCTGAGCGCAAGATCCTGCAGGTCCGCCATGTTGCGCCGCATCGTCTGCTCCGCATAGGCACCGCCGTCGATGTAGTGGAACAGGAACGGCGGCAGGTGGCGGCGGGCCGCCTCGCGGTAGTCGGTGGTGGAGGAGATGATCATGACGGGGCGTCCTCGGTGTTCCTGATGTGTCGTAGCGCCTGCGCCGAGCGCTGCTGGCGGGCGGCATCGCTCTCGATGTCCTCCAGCCGGTTCTCGACGTAGCGCAGGTGGGCAATGGCGGCGGCGCGCGCCGCCTCGGCATCCGCGCCCAGCACCGCTTCCATGATCCGGCGGTGCTGGAGATCGAGCTGGCCGGGCACGCCGGGCAGTCGGTAGAGCCGTGCCAGACTGTCGGAAATGCTGGTTTCGAGCAGCCCCTGCAGGCCGATCATGACCTGATGGAGCACGGCATTGTGGGCCGCGCGGGCAATCGCCATGTGAAAGGCGGCGTCGAGCCTGGCCAGCTCCAGCGGGGCCGCTGCCGCCCCGCTATCGCTCCGCTCCGACTGCAGCGCGCAGGACAGCACATCGCAGGCCGCTGCGATCCGCGCGCGGTCCGCCGCGTCGGCGCGGCGCGCGGCGAAGGCGGCGGCGTCGGCTTCCAGCGACTTGCGGATTTCCAGAACGTCGCGCCAGTAGCCGGCCTCGCCCCGGGCCAGCGGCGCCAGTTCCAGCAGCGCATCGCGCAGCGGCTCGCCCTCCGGCGGCGCCGCGACGTAAGTGCCGCCGCCCTGGCGGCTCATCAGCAGCCCGCGCGAGGCAAGGTGCTTGATCGCCTCGCGCAAGGCCGAGCGCGACACCCCGAGGTCCGCCGCCAGCGTGCGTTCGGCGGGCAGCCGGTCCCCCGGGCCGAGCGCGCGGGCCGCGATCATCGCCTCGAGCCGGTCGGGCAAGGCGCTCACGCGGCGCTCCTTTCACCAGGAACGGGCAACGGGCACATCGGCTAATTGGTCCTACCATTATTCCCGAACAAACGGCGTGATTCGCTCTATCCGATAGTCTAAACGGCGGATCAAGACAAATTGGTAGGACCGAATGCACACCTTCCCTTCAGGCCCTTCCGGTCAGAACGATCCTCGCCGCCGCGAAACCGGGTTGATGCGCGGGGCGGCAGGCGTCAGGGTCGGCCGACCGTCATGACCGATCCTGCCGCCACTGCTTCCGCCCCGTCCCGACCCGCCGCCATCGCCCGCCCGCGCGCCCAGCGGTCCCAGGCGCGCACCCTGGTGCGCTGGGCGGCGCGGCGGCTGGAACTGCGCTCGTTCGGGCTGGTGCCGGAGCAGTTCAACCCTGCCGAGGGACTGCGCGCGGCGCTCGCGGTGGCGCTGCCGCTGAGCGTTGCGGTCGGCAGCGGCCACCCCGGCATGGGCTGGGCGGTGTTTGCGGCCTTCTGGACCTGCCTGTGCGACGCCCCCGGGCCGGACCGCCTGCGACGGCGCCTGCTCGGCATCTTCGTGGTCTGCGGCGCGCTGATCGCGCTGACCGGCTCGTGGATCGCCGCCGCCGCGCCCTTCGCGGGGATGATCGTCGGGCCGCTGTTTGTCTTCGCCGCCGTCCTGTGGTCGTCGCGCATCGCCTATGGCGGCCTGCTGGGCACGCTGCTGGCGGTCGTCGCGGTGGTCGCGGTGGGCTTCCGCCAGCCGCTGGCCCTGGCGAGCGTGCAGGCTGCGGCCTTCCTGGGCGGCGCGGCCTGGGCCTACCTGCTCATCAACCACCTCTGGCGGATCGACCCGCTGCTGCCGCTCGCCCGCGCCAGCGAGGCGGTCGTCATCCGCCTTCAGGACATGGCGGACAGCCTCGTGGTGCTGGGCGAGGGGCGACACCGGGACGACCGCTGGCACAGCGAACATGCCGAACACCGCCGCACCGTGCGCATGGCGATCGAACGCCTGCGGGCGATGCTGGAGCGTTATGCCGGCGATCCCGCGGCGACCGGCCCCTACGCCCGCGCCTGCGGTGCCGCCGAAACCCTGTTCGCGGCGCTGATCGCGCTCGACCAGGCCTACATCGACCGGATCGGCCCGGTCGGCGAACGGCTCGCCACCGCCCGCGCCTGCCGCACCACCCTGCTGGCCTGGCGCCTGACGCAGACCCGCGCGCACCACGAACCGCCTCCGCTGCTCTGGGCGGCGGCGCGGCTGGACCGGCTGCGACCGCGCCTGGGGGAAAGCCTGTTTGCCGGCTGCACGCTGGCTTTTGCCAAGGCGCTGGAAGGCCTTGCACATCCCGCCCCTGCGCCTCCGCCACCCGACCCGCCCGCACAAGGCATCGCGCCGCCCGCCCTGCGCCCGGCCCTGCGCCCGGCCCTGCGCCCGGCCCTGCGTCAGGCGCTGCGCCAGTCGGCCGGGCTGATCGCGGTCTATTACGCCGCCATCGTGCTCCACCTCGGCTATCCCTACTGGGCGGCGATGGCGGTTGTCGTCGTGCTGCAGGGCGGCGCGCGGGTGACCTGGACGCGCTGCCTCGAGCGCATTCTCGGCAGCCTGCTCGGCGGCCTGATCGCGATGGCGCTGCTGCTGGTGTTCCAAGGCCCGCTGGCGCTTTCGCTGCTGGCCCTGGCGCTCGCCTGCGACGCGATCGCGCTGCGCTCGGTCAACTACACCGCCTTCGTGGTGTTCCTGACGATGCTTTTCGTGATCGTCACCGAGATGCTCCAGCCCGGCGCGGGCATTGCCGGAGCGCGGATCATCGACAACGTGATCGGCAGCCTCGCCGCGCTGCTGGCGGTGTTCCTGCTCTGGCCGGACTTCGGCGCCTCGCTCAAGGTCCGGATCGCGGAGGGCATCGCCGCCAACCGTGCCTATTTCGACGCCGTGGAGGCGCGGGTGCCGGTCGCCGAGATCGAGGCCGCCCGCCGCCGCGCCGGGCTGGCCAGCGTCGAGGCGGAGATCGCCCTCCACGATGTCGGCCGCCTGCCGCGCCGCTTCCGCCTTGCCGAACAGGGCAGCGCCTTGCGCGACTTGCGCACGATTGCCGGGCAGGCGGCGATCGGCTGGCATCGGCGTCTCGGGCAGTCTGGCCTCGATGGCCAGCCGCGATGACCGGCAAATGGCGCCCCTCTTCCCCTCCCGCCCGTTTGGGTTCATGATTTCCGCCTGAGGAAGCGCGTTCAGAACGCTTTCGCATGGAGGCATGCATGATGAGCGGGATCAGGCAGCGTTATCTCGATGTGCTGGGATCGATCTACCTCTACAACGAACATCGCGGCTACACCGCGATCGACCGGGTGCTGCAGGCGGTGCGCGCCCGCTCTCCCGACGATCTGGACCTGATCCGCGCCATCGAGCAGCACCGCCGGGACGAACGCAAGCACTATGTGATGTTCCGAAGGTGGTTCGAACTGCGCGGAGTCATGCCGCTCGCGCTCGACCGCCGTTTCGGCCACATCGACCGCTTCGTCGAACTCGTCTTCGGGCGGACCATCGACCGGCTCGACACCCAGGCCGTGATCGACCGCGACGACCTGTTCGAGCGATTGTGCCGGGTGATCTCGCTGACCGAGCAGCGCGGCTACCGCCAGGTCGAGGCACTGCTGGCCAACCGCTTCGTGCGCAGCGATCCCGTGCTGATGCGGATCTTCCGCGTGATCCGCCAGGACGAGCCAAGCCACTGGGCCCCCTACGAGGGCTGGCTGGCACGGCGCCGCGCCCGCCCCTATCGCCGCCGCGAGCGCTGGACCGACACCTTCATCCATTCCGAACTGCTGTTCCTGAAACTGCCGGTCCTGTTCCTCAACCCGTTCAAGCGCCGACGGACCGACTGGCCGGATGCCGCCGATGCGCAAAGCGCCACCGGGAGCGCCGCTCCCGCCGGCCCCATCGCGCCGGGAACGGCGATGGAGCGATGAGCGAACCGCTGGCGCAGCCCGAAAGCGCGCCCCTGCCGGCGGCCGCCGGTCCCTCGCTCGCCGGCCGCCTGCTGTCCCGCCGGGTCGCCGCGATGCTGGCCCGCAACACGGCCGTCAGCATCGGCGTGTTCCTGGTGGGCCTGGGCATCCTGTGGCTGCTGGTGGAGCGGCTGGCGGTGGGCGCGGTGGGGGCTGCCGGCGTCAGTTTCCTGATTTCCAACTCGCTGCATTATGTCATTGGGCGTGCGTGGATATTTCCCGGAAGCGCGCGCGGAATGCATACCGGATACTTGCTTTTCCTGGCCAATTCGGGCCTCGGGCTGCTCCTCACCATGGCCCTCTTCGCCGCCCTGCTCTATTTCACGCCGATGCATTACCTGATCGCCCGTACCCTCGTTTCGGTCATTGCCGGGCTGGCCGTGTTCCTGCTCAACGCCGTTCTCAACTTCCGGCAGGTCTGACTCATGCGGATCGCCATTTTCTCCGGAAACTACAATTACGTTCGCGACGGCGCCAACCAGGCGCTCAACCGGCTGGCCGCCCATCTCGAAACGCACGAAGGCTGCGAAGTCCGCGCCTATTCCCCGGTGACCCAGACCCCGGCCTTCGAACCGTCCGGCACGCTGGTCCCGGTCCCCTCGGTCGCGCTGCCGCGGCGCCGGGAGTTCCGGCTGGCGCTCGGCCTGCCGCACGGCGTCCGCCGCGACCTGGAGCAGTTCCGGCCGGACATCATCCACGTATCCGCCCCCGACATTCTCGGCACCCGCGCCCAGACGTACGCCCTGCGCCGCGGCATCCCCGTCGTCGCCAGCATGCACACCCGTTTCGAGACGTACCTCGACTATTACCGGCTGGGCTGGCTGCGCCCGCTGATCTGCGCGCATCTCGACCGGTTCTACCGCCGCAGCCACCACGTGCTGGCCCCCACCCCCGCCCTTGCCGAGCAGTTCGCACGGCTGCGCGGCGACGATCACGTCAGCGTCTGGAGCCGGGGGATCGACCGCAGCCTGTTCCACCCCTCCCGCCGCGACATGGCATGGCGGCAGGCGCAAGGCCTGCGCGACGAGGACTTTGTCGTGCTGTTCTTCGGCCGGCTGGTGCTCGAAAAGGGTATCGCCACGTTCACCGCCGCGATGCGCGCCTTGCAGAAGGAGGTTCCCGCCCGCGCGCTGGTGGTCGGCGCGGGCCCGGCGGCCGCTGCCTTCGCCGCGCTTCCCGGAACGGTGATGACCGGCCATCTCGCCGGTGACGCGCTCGCCCGGGCGGTCGCCAGCGCCGATGCCATGCTCTGCCCCAGCACCACCGAGGCCTTTGGCAACGTCATCCTCGAAGCGATGGCCTCGGGCGTGCCGGTGGTCAGCGCCGATGCGCCCAGCGCCCGCATGTTGCTCGGTCCCGGCGATCAGCGGCAGGCTCCCGCCGGCTTCCTCTGCCCGCCCCAGGACGTCGCGGCCTATGCCGGCCGCCTTGCCGCGCTGGCCGCCGCGCCGGACGTGCGCCAGGCGATGGGCGCGGCGGCCCGCCGGGACAGCGCCGCCTATTCCTGGGATGCCGCCGGACGGAGCGTGGCCCGGATCTACCGTGCCCTGGCTCCCGGCGCGGCGGGGCAAGGCGACCAGACGAACGGGCAGGCCCGCATCCGCGCGGCAGGCTGAACGCAGGACGGGGAAACCATGGCGGACACCAGCGCACTCGAAGAAGAGCTCAAGCTCGAACTCTCGCCCTACGATGCCGACCTGCTGGCCGACCTCCTGACAGACCTGCTGGCCGACTGCGGGCTGGCGGGCGGTGCGCCCCGGCTGGTTTCCCAGGAATCGACCTATTTCGACACGCCGGACCATGCGCTGGCCCGCGCGGGCCTGTCGCTGCGGGTGCGGCGCAGCGGGCGGCGCCACAAGCAGACGATCAAGGCGGATGGAAGTGCCGCCGGCATGCTCGTGCGCAGCGAGTGGGAGCGCGAGATCGCCGGCAACCAGCCGGTGCTGGACGACGACAATCCGGTGACCGCCCTGCTCGGCCACCGCACCGCGCTGCTGGCGCCGGTCTTTGTGGTCGAGAACGAGCGGCGGGTGTGGAACCGCGACGGCATCGAGATCGCGCTCGATCAAGGACGGATCGTCGCGGGCGAACGTCTGGCGCCGCTCTGCGAGGTGGAACTGGAGCGCAAGGGCGCGGCGCTTGACGCGCTGTTCGCCCTTGCCCGCGAGATCGAGGCCCGGGTTCCCGCAAGGATCTGCGTGCTCAGCAAGGCCGAGCGCGGCTATCGCCTGCTGGCGGCGGCGGCGCCCGCGCCCAAGGCGGGGCGGATCCGCCTGACCCCGCAAATGAGCGTGGCGGATTCGCTCGCCCTGATCGTCGGCCACTGTCTCGGCCACTTTCACCGCAACCTGCCCGCGCTGCTCGACCATGGCGATGCCCATGCGCTGCATCAGGCCCGCGTCGCGATCCGGCGGCTGCGCTCGGCGCTCTCGCTCTACCGCCCGGTGGTACGGGACCCGCGCAAGGTGGCCCGCTTCCAGCGCGATCTGCAATGGCTGGCCGGAAAGCTGGGCGCCATGCGCGAGATCGACGTGCTGCTCGCGAACGACGACGATCCTGAGGCCCTTGCCCCGCTCTGCGCCGCCAGACGCAAGGCTGCGGGCGAAGCGGCGGCGGCGCTGCGCTCCAAGCGGTGCCGCCTGCTGATGCTCGACCTTGCCGAATGGATCGCGATCGGCCGCTGGCGCCGCGCCGCCCCCGAAGCTGCTCCGGGCGAACTGTCCCTCGGCGCCTTTGCCGCCGCGGTGCTGACCCGTCGCCGCAAGATCCTGCGCAAGCGCGGCCGCCATCTGGCGGGGCTCGGCGACGAAGCCCGCCATGACGTCCGCAAGGCCGCCAAGAAGCTGCGCTATGCGGCCGACTTCTTTGCCGCGCTCTATCCGCAGGAACGCGAAGGCCGCCGCGCCAGGCGTTTTGTCGCCCGCGTGGAACGGCTGCAGGAACGGCTCGGCACGCTCAACGACCGGGTCACCGCACCCGCGGTCCGCGCCCGCCTGGGCCTGGCGCCGCGCCGGGGTCCGACCGCCGATGCCGAAAAGGCCGAACAGGCCGAACAGGCCGAACAGGCCCGCCTGCTGCGTGCGGCCGCGAAGGATTACGACGAATTCGCAACCGCAAGGCCTTTCTGGCGTTGATGGGGTTGCGGGCGGGCTCGCGCCCCCCAATATCGACAGGCAATATCGTCCGAAAACCGTTCCATCGCCCCATTCATCGAAAGGATCCTCGACCGATCTGGCACTGGATTGACGAAAGCGGCAATCGCGCATAGCCGCATTTCCAGCGGCAAACGCGCATAGCCGCATTTCCAATGGCAATCGAACATTGCCGCCCGACCTGCGGCGCCCCCCGGCAAGGCCGCTCAAGCAACTGCCGCCCCCCGCGCGATCCGCCCCCTCGATTCTCCGTCGAGACCGCGCCGGGAGCCTGCTCTACTCTGCAAGGTTGGCCCCGCATCCGGCGGCCACCCGACAAGGACGATCGAATGAGTCTGACGGCCGCCGCTGTCGTATTGATGATGGGTTCCGCGCTTCCTGAAGGGGGCGACCTTCCCCAGACCGATGCCGCCCCCGCCGCCCAGCCCGCCGCAGGGGCTCCGGTCGCGAGGACTCCGGTCACTGGCGGGCCGGTCAGCGTCCCCCTGCCCGCCTTCGCCGCATCCCCGGTGCCCCTGATCGATCCCGCTGCCGCGACGGCCGGACAGCAGGCCCAACAGCAGGCCGGTGTGCCGGCCGGCGAGCCGGGCGCCGACAACGAGACGATCGGCGACGACATTCTCGTCACCCGCCGCAAGCCGCCGCCGCCGGGCGACCCGCTGGAGCGCATCAACGAACAGTCGTTCAAGGCCGTGCAGGCGGTCGATAGCGCGGTGGTCGAACCTGTCGCCAAGGCCTACAACAAGGGCCTGCCGCGCCCGATCCGCCAGGGCCTGCGCAACTTCTTCACCAACCTGGGCGAGCCGGTGGTCTTCGTGGCCTTCCTGCTCGAACTCAAGCCCGGCAAGGCGATGGAGACCGTGGGACGCTTCGCGATCAACACCACGCTGGGCGTCGGCGGCGTCATGGACGTGGCCAAGCGCAAGCCCTTCCACCTGCCCTATCGTCCCAATGGCCTCGCCAACGTGCTGGGCTATTACGGCGTCGGCCCCGGGCCCTACATGTACCTGCCGATCATCGGCCCGACGACACTGCGCGACCTGATCGGCGATTCGGTGGACAACCTTGCCTCCCCCGCCCTGCTCGGCAAGCCCTTCACCAAGCCGGAAGTGGCGCTGCCGATGATCGTGCTCAACCAGCTTGGCGAGCGCGCCGCCTTCGACGACGAGATCAACAAGATCCGCAAGGAAGACCGCCCCTACGCCGCCTATCGCGAACTCTACCTGCGCCAGCGCAAGGCCGAGATCGAGGCGCTGCATGGCCGCACCCTGCCCGATGTCGTGCCGGTCTACGGCCCCAGCATGCGCACCGCCGGCGGCAAGACGGCCGCAGAACCAGCGCAGGAACCAGCGGGCCAGGATGCGACAGGCCAGGCACCGGCAGCCCAGCCGGTGCAACCCGCGGTTCCGGAACCTGCAGCCGCACCCGCACCTGCCCCCGCCCCCGTCCAGATGATCTCCCAGCCGGTCGTCCAGCCGATCCCGCAACCTGCAGCCTAGAGCGTTTTTCGAACGGAGTGGAACACGCAGTGACCCGGAAGAACGCGGAAAACAAAGAATCTGTAGCGCCCGATCTGATTCAATCAGATCGGGAAACGCTCTAGTCGGCGCCGTGGCAAGCAACCTCGCCCCCGATGCCCCGCGCAATCTCCTGGCCGTCGCGCCGGGGGACGAGGCGCAGGAACGCTTCGAGGACCTGCTGCGCGCGCCGGGCGTGAGGATCGAGCGGATCGTCTCGCACGGCCAGACCACCCCGCCCGACCAGCCCTACGTGCAGGACTGGGACGAATGGGTGCTGGTGCTCGAAGGGGCGGCCGAACTGCTGCTGGACGGCACCGACCGCCGCACACTGGCAGCCGGCGAGCACCTGATGATCCCCGCCGGCATGCCGCATCGCGTCACCCAGACCGCCAGCCCCACCATCTGGCTCGCGGTCCACATCGGCGAGGCCTGAGAGGCGCCCCTTTGAAACATGCCCCAAAGGGGCATTTTCAGCGCGGCCCCGGCCCACTCCCCCACCCGAACTCCCTTACCCCAGTTCGATCTCGTCGAACCGGCGCCAGCGGTAGATCGCATAGCTCGCCAGCCAGCAGGCCACGAACAGGCCGATGATCAGGAAGCCGAGCATGTTGAAGCGCTCCGACAGCGCCCGGGCGCCGTCCCAGGGCTGACCCTGGAGCGCCAGCTTCTCGGCGAACAGCCCGGCAGTCTGGATCGAGCCGATCACCAGCGCCACCAACGCCGAAATCGCCGTGATCGTGATGTTGTAGTAGAGCTTGCGGATCGGCTTCACGAAAGCCCATTCGTAGGCGCCCAGCATGATGACGCCGTCGGCGGTGTCGATCAGCGCCATGCCCACCGCGAAGAGCACCGGCAGGACCAGCAGCGTGCCGAGCGCGATGCCGTCCGCCGCATGGGCGCCCGAAAGACCGAGGATGGCGACTTCGGTGGCGGTGTCGAACCCCAGCCCGAACAGGAAACCCAGCGGCGCCATGTGCCAGCTCGATCGCACCAGCCGGAACAGCGGGCGCAGGATCCGCGCGATCAGCCCGCGCCCGGCCAGCAGGATGTCGAGGTCGTCCTCATTCGGCATCTCGCCGCGCCGCGCCTGCCGGAACCGCATCCAGACCCCGCGCAGGATCGCCAGGTTCATGATCGCGATGGTGAACAGGAAAGCGGCGGAGATGACCGTGGCGATCACCCCGCCCGCCTCGCCGATCGCCTCGAAGTCGGACAGGGTGCTGGCGGCAATCGCGATCGTCGTCGCCGCGACGAGGACGATCGCGGAATGGCCGATCGCGAACCACAGGCCCACCGTCAGCGGGCGCTGCCCGTCCTGCATGAGCTTGCGCGTCACATTGTCGATCGCGGCGATGTGATCGGCATCGACCGCGTGGCGCAGGCCCAGGCTCCAGGCCAGCAGCGCCGTGCCCAGCATCAGCGTATTGCCGTGAAAGGCGGCAAAGGCCCAGACCCAGGCCAGGACATTGGCGGCGATCAGCGCCGCGAACACCGCCGTGATGCGGCGGCGCAAGGTGAAGGAAAGGAAACCCATGAAAACCCCGTCGGCGCCAGCGAAACCGGGCGGGGAGCCTGCCGCGCCTGCGGCCGGCATCGCCGTGCCGGACGGACGCCACCTGACGCCCGGCACGAATGCCGGTGCGGCCCCCGCCGCACATGCGTCGCTCAGACGGAGTTTCCGTGCCGCGGCCATCCCCTGGACCAAGGCAAGAGCGACCATGCGCCGGCAGGTCTCCTGGCTCGCGGGTCATCGCTTGATGCACGGCCTTCCCGGGCCTCGCAGGATTTAGCGTCCGGCCCAGTGGCTGCGGCGAAGATCCTTGTCCCGCCGCGATATGCATCGCGCTCGCCGCTTACAGTTGCAGGGACAGCCACGGATTCGAGGGGGCCCCCCTCCCACCGCATTCCCTATTAAGCCCCTTTCGGGGCACCGGCGCGATCATGCCGAAACGTGCGTGAGCGCGGCTCGGCAGGTGCCTTGGTAGCGCCCGCCCGGCCCGCCCGCAAGCGCGCGCAGGTCATAACGCGATCTCCGGCTTGGCGGTCATCAGCCAGAAGATCACGATCACGCCCAGAAATGCGGGCCAGCCGAGCGCGAACCACCAGCGCGCCAGGCGGTGATAGCGCGGCGGCAAAGACGCGCCCTCGGGCGTGTCGTCGGCGATCCGGCGCATCGCGATCTGGATTCCCACGACCGGCAGCCAGCAGGCCCCCACCACCGCATAAAGCAGCATGGCCGCGACCAGCCAGCCGCTGCTCAGAGGAAAGCCCGCAAGCCGCGCCAGCCACACGCCGGTCACCGGCTGGACGATGACCGCAGGCGCGGTGAACAGCCAGTCCGCCAGCACGACATTGCGGTTCACCACCCGCCGCGCCGCAAGGCTCGTGCTGCGGTTCGCCATCCAGCCGTGGAAGGCCGTGCCGAGCCCGGTGCCCAGCAGCAAGGTGGAACTGAGGATATGGACCGTCTTGAGCAGGAAATAGTCAACCACGGCGCGCCTCCATCGCAAACAGGGCCAGCGACAGGCCGAGAACGGCCAGGTTCTTGACGAGCGGACCGAACGGATCGGCCCAGAGTTCGCGCGCGGCGGCGGTCAGGATCGCGGTATAGACCGCCATCAGCGCCGCCCCCGCGAGCGGCGCGCCGCGGCGGCGCAGGATCAGGCCGAGGCCCACCGCGATGTCCGCCAGCGATCCGGCCCAGAGCGCCGCCGTCGCGCCGGGTCCAGCAAGGCCGACACGGCCGAGCCACGGGGCAATCGTCGCGGTCGGCGCAAAGGCCAGCGAGACGATCCCGCCGCTCAGCCATACCATGGCCAGCAATCCCGTCAGCACCGGCGCCAACGCGCAGAGGCGGGCTTCGACGAGGTCCGCCGCGCATGCCGGCTGCCGGGCGAGCGCCTCGCCAGGCGTCATCGGGCAAAAGCCCAGCGCGGCGACGAACGGCGCGGATGGCGCGGTGTTGCCCGCCGCCAGCATCGTCAGGCTCTCCCGCGTGGCCGGACCGATGCCGAGCCGGGCGACCAGCGCCAGCAGCGGTTTCGGCAAGGCGAGCTTGGGCGCCCGCCCCAGCCCCAGCCAGCCGCGCAGCGCTTCGGTCAGTTCATCGGTGCTGACCGCCTGTGGCCCCACGGCATCGAGCAGGCAGGCCAGCGGGCCGGGCCGCTCCAGCAGCCGCAGGACCGCCCGTGCCAGATCGTCGATATGGATCGGCTGCACCTGCCAGCGCCCGGCCCCGAGCCGGGGCATGAGCGGCAGCACCGCCAGCGCCGTGAACAGCGCCGTGCTCGCCCCGCCGCGCCCCATCACCAGCGAGGGCCGCAACACCGCCCAGCCCATCCGCTCGCCCGCCGGATCGAGGGCGATGAGGTGATCGTCCGCCCGCTTCTTGCTGCGGTGGTAGGCGGTCACCCCGCTCTCGTCGGCGCCGAGCGAGGAGATCTGGATCACCCTGCCCACCCCCGCCGCCAGGCAGGCATCGAACAGCGCCCGCGCGCCCTCGTCGTGGACCCGCGCATAGTCGGCGCGGTTGCCGATGATCCCGGCGCAGTTCACCACCGCGTCGATGCCGGCAAGGCGCGGCGCCCAGTCCGCCACGGTGTCGTGGGCAAGGTCGCAGACGAGAGTCTCGGCCATGGGAAAGGACCGCGCCAGCCGCTCCGGCGCGCGCGCGGCCAACGTCACGCGCGCACCGGCGGCCAGCAGGCGGGCGGCGACATGGCGGCCGATGAAGCCGCCCGCCCCGACGATCAGGACATGCATCGCCGCCGCCCTCACGCGTCGCGGCGCGGGCTGCGGGTCCAGACCGCACAGCCCATGCCGACAAGCGCCAGCAACACGCCCATCAGCGCGCTCGTCATTGTGCCGCGAATAAGGTCCGCCGGACTAGTGGCCAGATCGCTGAGCGACACGAACAGCATCGGCGTGGCGACCATCATCACCATCGACCAGACCGTCCAGAAGCGCGAGCGCTCCTCGGTGCCGCACAGTTCGGCCAGGAGGATCGACAGCGGCCGCCACAGGACGACGGCGGCGAGCGTGGCGACCAATGCGGTCAGGGCATAAGTGATGAGCAAGGCAGAGATCGGTTCCAGCATGGCTTGGGTTCCCTTGGTCGGCCCGCCGGGGATCGGCAGGCGTGAAAGGAGAATTGCAACGGCCGTGCCAATTGGCCCGCCAATTGCTCTGCCCATGCCCTGGCCCCATGCTCTGGGCCGTGAATTCGCCGAAACGCGCAGCCCGGGCGCAGAGCGAAATGTAAACGATGTAAACAGGAAGCCGTGGTATGGTGTTAACGATGGATACAGCACTCGGCATCCTTGCCTATGTCGGCGCGCTCGCGCTGACCGCGCTCGCCAGCCTGCTGCTGGCTGTCTTCGTGGCGCTGCGCGCGCGAATGCTGCCGGGTGGACGGCTGCTGGTGGTGTTCCTTTGCGGTGTTGCCCTCTGGAGCATCGCGCAGGCCGCACCGGCGCTGCTTGGCCCCGCCTCGGGGACGTTCAGCACCGTGTGTGTCGCGCTCTCCCCGCTCCCCGCCGCAGCCTTTGTCCATCTGGTATTTGCCTATGCCCGCTGTGCCGGCGAGCGCCCGGTCGCCATCGCCGCTTATGCCGCTGCGCTCTTCGCGGTCACGGTCGGGCTGGTGTTTGGCGTCGGCGCGGTCGTACCATGGCGAGGTTTTCCGGGCTTTTTCGTGCCCTCGCCCTGCGGCTGGGGCGTGCTGGGGGCAGCCGGCTTGCTCTCCCTCACCGGGCACCTGCGCCTGCTCCAGACCTGGCTGGGACAACGCCGGGCGAGCGGCGAAATCCGCCGCCAGAGCGAGCAGGCCCGCGCCGTTTTCGTGGCAAGCGGCCTCGGCCTTGTCGCCCTCACCGGCTTCGCGTTTCCGGCGCTGGGGATAGCGATCTACCCCTTCCCGGTGCTGCTGCTGCCGCTCTATTCGGTGGCGCTGGTCTACGGCATCGTGCGCCACCGTTTCATGGCCGTCGACCTCTGGGCGCGCCGTGCTCTCGTGTGGGTGCTGCTGCTGGCGGGCGCCGGCATGGCCAGCGCGCTGATCGCCGCGCTGCCGCTGGCGCTGGCCGGTCGCCCCGCCGGTTTCCTGGCGACCTGGAGCGCGCTCGCCGCCACGCTGCTGCTGGGCATGGCGGTGCTGACGCCGATGAAGCGATGGGTCGACAGGCTGGTCTTTCCCGGCGGCCAAGTCAGCGAGACCGATATTGCCACATGGCGCGACCAACTGGCCGAGCCGACCGACGCGGCGGGCCTTGCGGCACAGGCCAACACCCTGCTGCGCACCCGCCTCGGCCTGCCGGAAGACGGCCCCCACCTCGTGCTGGCAGGCGAGACGGTGACGCTGTCCGGGTGGGACGACGCCCCGCTTGCCACCCGCCACATCGCCGAGCGCCTCGCCGCGCTGGTCGGGGAAGCCGCCCGCCGCCTGACCGCCGCGCAGCGGCTCGTTGCGGAGGAACGCGAGGCCCGCCTTGCCGAAATCGGCGCGCTCGCGGCAACCGTCGCGCATGACCTGCGCAATCCGCTGGGCATCGTCGCCATGGCTGCGACCGCCGCCCCCGCCGATGTCCGCGGCGAGATCGCCGAACAGGTGGCCCGCATGAACCACCTCATCACCGACATCCTCGACTATGCCAGGGCCTGGACCGTCAGCCCCCGCCCGCTCGACGTGGCGATGCTGGCAGGGCGCTTCGGGATCGAGGCGCAGGTGCCCGCAGGCATGACCGTCACCGCCGACCCCATGGCGCTCGACCGGGCGCTGGCGAACCTCGTCGACAATGCGCGGGCGCTCGGCAACAGGGTCGCCCTGATCGCCGAGCCCGGCCCGCCCGCCACGGTCGACATCTGCGACGATGGCCCCGGCATTCCCGCCGAGATCGCCGACAGCCTGTTCCGCCCCTTCGTCTCGCGCCGCCCCGGCGGCACCGGGCTCGGCCTCGCCATCGTCCGGCGCGTGATGGAGGCGCATGGCGGCACCGTCACGCTCGCCGCGCGACCGGGCTGGTCCACCTGCCTGCGCCTCACTTTCGGAAACCCGACATGATCCTGCTTGCCGACGACGAACCCGCGTTCCAGCGCCTTACCGCCCAGTGGCTGCGCAGCCTGGGCCATGACGTCGAGACCGTGGGCGACGGCGATGCCGCCCGCGCCGCCTTTGCCCGCCTGCCCGCCGATGTCGTGCTGCTCGACCTCGCCATGCCGCCGCACCACGCCCCCGAAGCGGGGCTGGCGCTGATCCCCGCCTTCGCCCCGGCACCGGTGGTGGTAATGACCGGCCATGCCGACCACGCGCTGGCATTGAAGGCCATCGAGGCAGGCGCATGGGACTTTCTCGCCAAGCCGGTCGATCCCGACATGCTGCAAGTCGTTGTCGCACGTGCGGTGGAGCGGGCGCGGCTTGCCCGCGAGGTGGCGCAGCTCAAGGCGCAGTCGGTCGGCAGCGAGGACATGGGCCTGGCCGGCAGTTCCCCGCAGATGACCGCCCTGCGCGATCTGGTTCGCCGCGTGGCGCCCACGCCTCTGCCGGTCCTGGTGCTGGGACCGAGCGGCACCGGCAAGGAACTGGTCGCCCGCGCGCTCCACCAGGCATCGCCGCGCGCCGCCAGGCCGCTGGTACCGATCCACTGCGGCGCGGTGCCCGCGGACCTCCTCGAAAGCGAACTGTTCGGCCACCTCAAGGGCAGCTTCACCGGCGCCCATGCCGACCGCCCCGGCCTTGTCGAGACCGCCTCGGGCGGCACCCTGTTCCTCGACGAGATCGGCGAGATGCCCGCTGCCATGCAAGTGAAGCTGCTGCGTTTCCTGGCCGATGGAACCTATCAGCCGGTCGGTGCGCGGGCGATGCGCAAGGCCGACGTGCGCGTGGTCGCCGCCACCCACCGCGATCTCCAGGCCGCCGTCGCCGACGGCAGCTTCCGCGAGGACCTCTATTACCGCCTGCGCGGGGTCGTCCTGCGCACGCCGTCGCTGGATGAACGGCCCGGAGACGTGCCCCTGCTCGCCGCCCTGTTCCTGCGCCGTGCAGCGCAAGGCGAGGCGCGGTTCACCCCCGATGCCCTGACCTGGCTCACGGCGCGCCGCTGGCCCGGCAACGTGCGCGAACTGCGCGCCGCGGTCGAATGCGCGGCGGCATTGGCCCCGCGCGGCGCGGCGGGAATCGCCATCGCTGCGCAGGACCTTGCCTTCGCCACGGGAGAGGCCATCGCGGCGCCGGGTGCGCCGCCTGCCGTTCAGCCTCCGCAGTCGCTGGAGGCTGAAATCGCCGCGCTCGAACGCCTGCGCATTACCGAAGCGCTGGAACGGACCGGCCACAATCATACCCATGCCGCCCGCGAGCTGGGCCTGTCACGGGTCGGGCTGCTCAAGAAGATGGACCGGATGGGCCTGCGCTGAGGCGCCGGTCGGGTGCGGGGGCGGAAGCGGGAGCGGGCGGCGATTGATACAATTGTCCAGCTTGCGTGGCCTGGCTGTCGCTATTAATAATCACTCTCAATAGATAACGAGTCAGGCAGGACAGACATGAGGATCACGGCCGGTTCCAGCCCCGCGCGCCGGAACGTCACGGTGTTTTTACACCACCGCCGCGCCTTGCGCTGAGCCCGTCTCGCGGCGTTTGCGGCGACCTGCCGCCAGCCGCTCGCACCTCGTTCTCCGTGGATCGAAAGCCATTCTCGGCCGTGATCCGCGCATCCATCGCAAATAATAATCATCTGCAACAAGGAGGCACCGTGTCCACTTCCCGTTTCCGTCATTCGTCCGCCACGGCAGCGCAGGCCTATCTCGCGCTGAGCTGCATCGGACTGGCGACAAGCGCCGCACCCGCGCTTGCACAGGACAGCACCGAAGCCGCTCCCGCGCGCCTCGGCGGCATGACCGTGTCCGATACCGCGATCGACGATGACGGCTACAAGGTCGACACCCTCTCCAGCCCCAAGGCCACCGCGCCGCTGATCGATACCCCGCGCTCGATCACGGTCATTTCCAGCCGGCTGCTGAGCGACACCAATTCGACCTCGCTCGCCGAGGCGCTGCGCACCGTGCCGGGCATCACCATGGGCGCGGGCGAAGGCGGCAACGCGCTGGGCGACCGTCCGTTCATTCGCGGCAGCGACAGCCAGGCCTCGACCTATCTCGACGGCGTGCGCGACATCGCCGCGCAGAGCCGCGAGACGTTCGCGGTGGAAGCCATCGAAGTCACCAAGGGTTCGGACAGCGTCACCAACGGTTCGGGCAATGCCGGCGGTTCGATCAACCTCGTCTCCAAGGCCCCCAGGGCCGACCGCTTCGCCCATCTCGACGCCAGCTACGGCAACGACGACTACAAGCGCGTCACCCTCGACGTGAACCAGCCGCTCAACGACTTCATCGGCGTGCGCATCAACGGCATGTGGCATGACCAGGACGTCGCCGGTCGCGATGCGGTGTGGCAGAAGCGCTGGGGCGTGGCGCCGTCCATCAAGTTCGGCCTGAACGGCCCGACCAGCCTGCAGCTCGACTGGTATCACCTTCATACCAGCGAACTGCCCGACACCGGCATTCCCTATCTCACCACCATCGCGAACCAGCCCAGCGCCAATTACCAGACCGCGCCCGCCGGCACCTCGGTTCGCGCGCGCGATGCCTATTACGGGCTGGCCGACCGCGATTTCCGCAAGACCACGGTCGACCAGTTCACCGCGCGCTTCCAGCACGAGTTCGACAACGGCCTGACCCTGCGCAACACCGCGCGCTTCTCGGATTCGAGCCAGAAGTACCTCTGGACCCAGCCGGACGATTCCAAGGGCAACGTCTACACCTACGGCACCGTCTCGCGCCGCGTGAACTCGCGCTATTCCGAGCAGCAGGGCCTCGTCGACCAGCTTGACCTCTCGGGCAGGTTCGCCACCGGCATGCTGGAGCACAGCTTCACCGCCGCGCTCGAATACAGCTGGCAGAAGTCGGGCTATGGCAGCTACTACGCCAACAGCACCAGCTATGACGCCCTGCCCACCGCGGTCACCTGCGCCACCGCCACTGCGGGCAGCAACGCGATCTGCACCGATCTCGCCAATCCCAACCCCTACGACAGCTGGACCGGCTCGATCGTCAAGGGCCCGGCCAACTCGCGCACACTGGCGAACAGCGAAACCTATTCGGCCTCGCTGTTCGACACGATCAGCCTGGGCGAGCACTGGAAGCTGAACATCGGCGGCCGCTACGACCACTACGACACCGACGCCTCGGCAGCCGTTGCCAAGCCCTTCACCGCCGCCCGCACCTGGCAGCACCGCACCGACGACCTGTTCACCTACCAGGCGGGACTGGTGTTCAAGCCGGTGTCCAACGGCACGATCTATGTCTCGACCGCCACTTCGGCGATCCCGCCGGGCTCGTTCCTTGCCCAGGGCAGCGAAGATAACGGCCTGACGACCGCCGGCGTCAGCACCGACGATCTCAAGGTCGCCAAGACCACGAGCTATGAAGCGGGCACCAAGTGGAACCTGTTCGGCGAGGCGCTGGCGCTCAGCTTCGACGTGTTCCAGACCCGCACCACCAATGCCCGCACCACCAACCCCGACGGCGGCGTGCTCAATGTCGGCACCAAGCGCATTCGCGGTTTCGAACTGGGCTTCAGCGGCAACATCACGCCGGAATGGAACGTCTTCGGCGGCTACACCTACATGGATTCCAAGGTGCTCAACGCCGGCCTGACCGCCACCACCGGCACCGATGCAAGCGGCGCGGCGGCCAAGTACTACGCCCCGGCGGCCGCCACTGGCCACGCCTTCCCGAACACGCCGAAGAACAGCTTCACGCTGTTCACCAACTACAAGGTGACACCGCAGCTCACCCTGGGCGGCGGCGCCATCTACATGGACAAGGTCTACGGCGGCTTCTCGGATACCCGTACGTACACGAACGGCGTGTTCACCATCGTCAAGACCCGCGCGACTTACGTGCCCAGCTACTGGCGCTTCGATGCCAACGCCAGCTACGACATCACCGACACTATCGCGGTGCGCGTCAATGCGCTGAACATCACCAACAAGCTCTACTACGACCAGGCCTATTCGACCCACTATGCCCACCAGGCAGCGGGCCGTACGGTGATCGGCACGGTCAGCTTCAAGTACTGATCCGCAGTCCGGATCGATGCGCGGCCGGGGCGGGCAGAGTTCCCGCCCCGGTCATGCGATGCCGGCGCCGCCGCATTTCCGGCGGCCGCGCGCCCGGCTCGGGGCCGTTTCCAGTCTATAAATCCTCAGACGGCCCGCATCCTTGCGGGCGATGGATTTTCTGGAGGCATGTCATGAACGCCGGCACGGCAGGATTCTTTAGCGAGGTAAGCCGGCAACTCGGTGCCGGAAACGTCGGGCGGCTCGAAGCCCGCGGCCGCGAGATCCGTTACATGGCGCAAGGCTCGGGCTGGCGCTACGAAACGCTGCTCCAGAAGGAGCCCGAGACGATCGAGTGGATCGACAGCTTCCGCCCGGGCGAAACGCTGTGGGACATCGGCGCCAATGTCGGCATCTACAGCGTCTATGCCGGGGTGCGCGGCACCCGCGTCCACGCTTTCGAACCGCATTTCGCCAACTACTACCAGCTGTGCATCAACATCGGCCTCAACGGCCTGCAGGACCGCGTCACCCCGCTCTGCCTGGCGTTGACCGACCGCAAGGCGATCGCGGCGATGAACCTGGCCAGCGTCGACTTCGGCACCTCGATGAGCAGCTTCGGCGAAGCGCTCGATTTCCGGGGCAATCCTTACGCTCCCGCCTTCCGCCAGGGCATGGTCGGCCAGGACATCGACAGCCTGATCGGCGAATTCGGCATGGCGGTGCCGAACCACGTGAAGATCGACGTCGACGGCATCGAACTGCCGATCGTGCGCGGTGCCGCGCAGATGCTGGCGCGCGAGGAGGTCAAGTCGGTCTCGATCGAACTGATCGAAACCGACGCCGCGCAAGTGGATGAAGTGACCGAGATCCTCGCCTCTGCCGGGCTGCAGTTCCAGCACAAGAAACAGAATGCCGCGTTCGCGACCCCCCAGACGCGCGACGTGCTGAACTACCTGTTCCGCCGCGATGCCCCTGCCACCAGCGTGGCCGTGAACTGGGATCCCAGCCCCCCGGATGTCGATGTCGACGCCGTGGTCGCCGGCATCGTCGGCCGCATCGCCGAGGCCCCGATCGACGCCGTGCCCAGCGAGAACATCTACCTCGAAGAGGTCTTCCCCGCCGAACTCTACGCACAAATCGTCGCGCGGCTGCCCGCCGATCATGTGCTCGATCCCATCGTCCACCCCGATGCGGTAGCCGCCGACGGGCGCGTTACCCGCCGCCTGCTCGACCTTACCGAGGCGACGCTCGGCCGCATCGCGCCCCAGGACCGTGCGTTCTGGCAGACGATGACGCAGATCTGCACCCATCCCGCGCTGGCCGCCGCCCTCGTCGACAAGTTCGGAAAGACCCTGCGCGCCCGGTTCGGCGAGGAACTGCCCGAACTCGTCGCGGTGCCGCTGCTCTACCGGGACTTCCCCGGCTACCGCATCGGCATCCATCCCGATGCCGCCTCGAAGATCGCCACCTTGCAGTTCTACCTGCCCGCGGACGAGAGCCAGCGCCATCTCGGCACCAGCTTCCACACCCGCACGCCGCAGGGGTTCGCGGACTACAAGACCAACGACTTCAAGCCCAACGCCGCCTATTCCTTCGTCCGCAGCGAAGAAAGCTGGCACAGTGTCGGCGAACTGGGCCCGCTGGAACGCGCGCGCAACACGCTGGCGCTCACATTCTACATCAAGGGCCAGGAATACCGCTCCGAACCCGACATGATGATGGGCACGCCAGCACCTGCACCTGCTGCGGCTGCTTCGCCAGCCCCGCTTGCGGCCTCGATTGCCGAGGCGCCCGTCCCGGCGGCGCCGACGGTTCCGGACGCCGAGGACTACGTCCGGATCAACCGCCGCCTGCGCGAAGTCGCGGCGCGCTTCGCCCGGCACGAGGACGTCGCCCGGCTGATCCCGCCCGGCAGCGCGGCAGTCGCGCTCGATGCCTCCAGTGCCTTCTCGCGGCATGTCCTCGACCAGGGCCAGGCGGGCTATCTCTTCACCGTGGGCTGGGGCGAGTGCGAGAGTGAAGGCGTCCGCGACGAGATCGCGCGCTACAAGCAGGCATTGCTCGACCTCGATCCCTACCGTGAGCGCAATTCGCTGGTCCGCATGGGTTTTGCCGATGCCCTCGAGATGTTCGATCCCGAAACGCTCGACTTCATCCACGTCGACGCCTGCCTCCATGGCAGCGGCACGGCGGCGGAAAACCTGCTGGCCGACTGGTTCGCAAGGCTCCGTCCGGGCTGCATCCTTGCCGGAAACGGCTATGGGCCAGAACGTCCGGACATCGTCGCGGCCATCGACGTGCTCGTGACCACGAACGGCCTGGAACTCCACCGCATCGACGCCGGAGAAGGCGGCCCGACGCCGCGATACTCAGGATGGTTCGTGCTGAAACCGGAATGAAGCCGAAAGGTCCCCTGAACCCGCCCCCTCAATCCGGGACCTGAATCCGGGACCCGCAACCGAATGACAAGGCCGCGACCGCTCCCCCCGGTTGCGGCCTTTGCCGTTCGCCTTCAATCGCCGCGAACGGCCTCGTCCGATGCGCCCCGGCACCACAGCGATTGCAGGCGCAGCGCCGCAATCGCCGCCTCCCGCTCCCGCCCATGCAGCGCCACCAGCCCGAGATCGGCAGCACGGCCCGCCACCTTGCGCACGATGTCCCGCACCGCCGCTGCGGTCAGCCCGTGCTCGCCCACCACATAGTCGGTCCGCGCCGTCCGCGCCTGCCGCTCGCCAAGATGGCCATCGCCGGCGCGCGCATTCCAGGCGAGCTTGGCCAGGGGAACCGGGCTGCGCCCTTCCCTCCCCTTCGCACGGACGACGGCAACGCGGCGGAACAGCGCCCCTTCGGCAATGCCCGCCGCGCGGCACCAGCGGTCGACGCGCTGGAAGGTCTCGCCCGTCAGCACCCGCTCCGGAGCGCCGGCCAGCCGCAGCAGGCCCTGCCCTTCGGCACCGGGGACAACCTGCCGCGCCGCCAGCGCAAGGACCTGCGAGACCTTCAGCCCCGCCTCGCAGGCCACCGCCAGCAAGGCCGCATCCCGTAGACCCGGCGGCGTCTCCTCGCAGGCCTCCAGAAGGATCTCCAGCGTGAATGCCGGCTTGCGGCTGCTGACCTGCAAAGGCGCCGCCACGCCCTGCCCCGCCAGCTCCTTAAGCATGGCACGAAGCTGCGGCGATCCGGTCGGGTCCGCCAGCCCGGCGAGCCCATGCAGCGCCCGCAACGACGCGAGCCGCCGCCGGATGGTCGCTGGCTTTTGCCCATGCGCCCGGCAATCCTGCACGTAGGCCAGGACCTCGGCCGGATCTGCGGGCAGCAACCTGCGCCCATCGATGGGGCTCTCCATCCTGACGACGAAGGCCCGGTAATCGGAAAAGTCGTTGACCAGTGCCTTGAGGCTCGCAGGCGCGCGTGCCTCAAGGGCGGAACGCAAGTCGGCATCGGTGGCACCGGCATGTTCGCGCACGAGGGCGATGACTTGCGCCAGCCGGTCCGCTGCCTGCCCGCTGCCGCGCACCGGCACGTTCGCCTCACCCGGCGCATAGATGCTGACGATCCTGTCCAAACCGGCTTCCCGTACCTGCGCCCCGACGATGCAAGACACGCTTCTAGTGGTTCGCTTCCGACATTTGCTACCCTATCTGAAAGGGCGTGCTCAAATGCCAAAATCAATCCACTTGCACCGGCCTGAACTGATGACCGCTGATCGATGGGCTGTGTCGCCGAGTTGGCCCGCAAGTATCCCAGGCTATGAAGCTATCAGGCGCTCTGCGTTTGCCTGACGCAAAAAAGGCCCCTGTTACGGGGCCTTTTGTATTACTCGTATTGAG
>NZ_JAPCWC010000100.1 GCF_026420865.1 Novosphingobium clariflavum
CACATGCGAGGGACATCCCCCGCCCGGTCCGCGACACCGAGCAATACAGTCACGAGAGACAGATCGGAGCGCTGCGCATCCGCCATCCAGTCCTGGATGGCCCGCGCTTGATTGCGGGCGTATGCACGTTTGCAGCGCGGACAAGCAGGCTGGCGGCAGTAGATGCTATTGTCCGATGTCTCGCGACGGTCGCCGCATATTGACATCCGATGTGCGAGATCGCGCGCCTCGTTCGAATAGCCGTGGCGTAATTGCTCGATCAGGCGAACTCTCGCCTTCTCCTCAACAAAACGCGATTCTTGATATTTTACGAAAAAATTGTTAGTCTTGCTCATCCAATACATCGATGATGCGCAATCCAACTCGCGTATCACCTATCCAAATACATCGATCCTATTTACACTCATCTTGTTCATCACCAAAAATTAAAATCACATCTTGTCAGTCAGCGAGCAGATCGCTACCATGATCTGGCGCAAGCGCTGTTTTATGAAATAGTTTTAGGAGCCGTCAGCCGGAAGGCTGGCGGCTCTTCTCTTTTTGTCATTTTAATATCGTCGAAATTACTTCGCTTGTCGTATCCGTTGGTCATTACCAATTGGACAGACCTTTTTGACATCCGAATCACCGCGTGCGGCGGCTCCGCACGATCAGACAAAAGACGAATATTGGATTGATGTAGCCAAGGCGCTGGCAAGAGCGCATGCACGTGCTGACTACCTGAAAGGCGTGGAGGCGAAGCATGAGTAAGCGAGCAGCGATATACGCTCGCTATTCGACTGATCTGCAAGACGATAAGTCGATAGCGGACCAGTTTGCACTTTGTCGCGCGTATGCGAAGCGAGAGAGCTATACAGTCG
>NZ_JAPCWC010000101.1 GCF_026420865.1 Novosphingobium clariflavum
CGTAAAACGTGCTCTCTTCATCTCGTCCGTCCTTCTCTCAGGCCAGACTCTAATCGCTCGTGGAGGAAATCTAAGGGGTCACGTCAGTAGCTGCAAGCTTACGGATGATCGCAAGCAAAGCAAGCGGACGTTTTCACACAGAAGACCGGGTGTGAGGGTCACCAATGTCTTGAGACATGGGCCGAGACCTTTAGTAGTGATCAACCTGGACATGCGCCTCGGCCACCCGGACAGTTCCAGATCGGCAACACAAGCGAAGCAAAAAGCGCGAAAAGGCACTACTGCATACGGATTGCGGCTACCGCTGGCTCCTTCATGTGAAACATCGACTGCCGCCACAATCTTCTAAACTTTGGCAGAATATTTCCGAGACGCGCCATTAAAATTTGTACAAACAAGGCATGCTAGAGAATTCAGTCGAAAAATTTCAGCGACTGCAACCTAGGATTTCAATGACGGGAGAGAACCCGTATACTTGGCGCCTGACAGACACTCTCCGCGAACGAATTCCATCGCCGCGCTCCTTCATTGAGGGATGTCTCGCCATGCCTGCCCCACAGAGATGAAGCCGGAGTCAGCAAAATCCCGCTGGCGGAAAGCCGGACTCCTGCTGGGTCTACGGAATCTAGCGGGTAAAGGGCAGTGCCGCCCAGCCGCACGGACTGTTGCAATTCGGAGCGTACGACGCGTAAGCTCGCGGTAAATCCGGCTGCCCAAGCGAAGCTTGAACGAATTCGGATCGTTCAGCAAAAGTCGAATTTGGGACAACAGCCAAAGCAATCAAGCCAATACCAAATCGCGCGAGCAACATGAAAATCCCTTCCTCTAGACTA
>NZ_JAPCWC010000102.1 GCF_026420865.1 Novosphingobium clariflavum
TCGGCGCCTTCACATCCTGCTGCGGCGTGAAGGCGTAATGATCAACCGCAAGAAGACGCAGCGGCTTTATCGTGAGGAAGGCTTGGCCGTTCGCAGGCGACGTAGCCGCCGACGCGCCGTGGGTACGCGGGCTCCGGCTCCGGTGCTGGCCTTGCCGAACCAACGCTGGAGCCTCGATTTCGTGCACGACCAGATGGTGTCCGGGCGACGTTTCCGTGTGCTCAACATCGTCGATGACGTGACGCGCGAGTGCCTGGCCGCGATACCCGACACGTCGATCTGTGGGCGCCGTGTCGTGCGCGAACTGGCGCTCCTGATCGAGAGGCGCGGAAAACCAGGGCTGATCGTCAGCGACAACGGCACCGAACTCACCAGCAACGCCGTCCTGTCCTGGTGTGGCCAGGCCCGTGTGGAATGGCACTACATCGCACCGGGCAGGCCCATGCAGAACGGTTTCGTCGAGAGCTTCAACGGACGCATGCGCGATGAACTGCTCAACGAAACCTTGTTCCTCAACCTGGATCACGCCCGCAGGCAAATCGCCGCGTGGGTGGAGGACTACAACCGGCGCCGGCCGCATTCGGCGCTCGGTTATCAAACCCCGGCGGACTTCGCCGCCAAATTGCACAAGCAATGGCCTGCTTCGCTACGCCCTACGGGCTGCGCTGCGCAGGCCATTGCTTCCACCGCGCCTATGCGCAACAAAGTCGCCCGACTTTAATCCCCGCTGGAGGCAAACTCGGGGTCACGTCA
>NZ_JAPCWC010000103.1 GCF_026420865.1 Novosphingobium clariflavum
TAGAGGCTGCATGGCCGCGAGATCGCGTTGCAAGCGCTCACCGATCGTCTCGCTCTCCCCGCGCACCTTGTCCTGCTGGCGCTTGCGGCATTGCTCCTCCAGCCACAGGTTGAAGGCCTCCCAGGTCGGGAACTTCGGGATCGGCACCATGAAATTGCGGCGGCAGTAACCAACCAGCCCTTCCACATTGCCTTTCTCGTTCCCCTTGCCCGGGCGGGCATAGCGGTCGCGGATCACGTAATGCGACAGGAAAGCGCTGAACAGCGTGGCACGCTTGCGCGTGCCGTCTGGCAGGATCTTCGCCACCAGGCAGCGATCGTTGTCGTAGACGATCGAGCGCGGCACCGCGCCGAAGAACGCAAAGGCATGAACGTGTCCGTCCACCCAGGCTTCCGCCACTGCCGCCGGATAGGCCCGCACATAGCAGGCATCACTGTGCGGTAGATCGAGCGCAAAGAAGTAGGCTTTTTGCTCCACCCCGCCGATCTCCACCAGAGCTTCCCCGAAATCGGCCTGTGCATCTCCCGCCGGGTGCGCCAGCGGCACGAACATCTCCCGGCTGCGCTGCTCGCGCTCCCGGATGTAATCCTTGATGATCGTATAGCCGCCGGTGAAACCATGCTCGGTGCGCAAACGGTCGAATACCCGCTTCGCCGTATGGCGCTGCTTGCGCGGGACACCGCGATCCCCCTCAAGCCATCCATCGATGAT
>NZ_JAPCWC010000104.1 GCF_026420865.1 Novosphingobium clariflavum
GGGGGCGTTTGCGGGAGGGGGCGGAATCCTACGCCAAGCTCGCCCAGATAGCCGGCGCGAGATCTTACTTGTTGCTGCCTTCTACGGTCGCGCCAGAAAGGCGACGGCTCAGTTCTATCCGGCGATGGCTACGCATTTTGAAGGTGTCTGGCCCAACGCGCCGATACTCAATGAAGCCGAGAGAACGCCAAAATCGCTCTGCCGCTTCATTCGCTTCCAGCACGGCCAACCGAATCTCTGTGGCACCTCTCGCAGCGGCCCAGCTTTCGACCGTCGAGTAAATTGAGCGTCCGACGCCACGACCACGCTGTGCGGCATCTACGATCATGAAGCCGAGATACCATGTGCCATCACGCGGATAATCGCGGAGGATGGCCGCGATTGCATATAGGCCGCCAGGCCCCTTCCATCCCAGGACAGCTTGATTGTGGGCGCTCTTTTCGGGCGGCACATCGGAGAAAAGCTCGCGAGCATCGTCCAGCGTGGGCGCGGCCCCGTCCTGCAACAGGAAATAGTCGCTGCAACGGTTGTACAGGTCTGCAACGTCTGCGGCGTCCGCTTGGGTAAGTTTGATCGGGGCTCCCGTCATCATCATCGCGTTTTGGCAGCAAGCACGCGCTGACCGTAATCCCGGAGTTCCCCGTTGGGACCGACATAGCGGTAGAGAGTGACGCGCTCGATCCCGAGTTCCTTGCA
>NZ_JAPCWC010000105.1 GCF_026420865.1 Novosphingobium clariflavum
AGGCTTACCAGTTCGACTGGAGCCACGAGGATGTCGAGATCGCGGGCAAGCCGATGCGGGTGAAGGTCGCTCATATGCGATTATGCTGGTCACGGGCACCATTCGTCCGTGCATATCCTCGCGAGACGCAGGAGATGGTGTTCGACGCACATTCCCGCGCCTTTGCGTTCTTCGGCGGGGTTCCGACGCGCGGCATCTACGACAACATGAAGACGGCTGTGACGACGGTGTTCACCGGCAAGGAACGCCTGTTCAACCGGCGGTTCCTGATCATGACGGACCACTATCGCGTCGAGCCGGTGGCCTGCAGTCCTGCCGCAGGGTGGGAGAAGGGGCAGGTCGAGAACCAGGTTCAGACTAGCAGGGAGCGCCTGTTCAAGCCGCGCCTGCGCTTTGCCAGCCTCGAGGAGCTGAACATCTGGCTGGAGGCCGAGTGCCGTCGCTGGGCGGAACGCAACCAGCATCCTGACCAGGCAGATATGACGATCGCGCAGGCGCTGGAGGCGGAGCTTCCCATGCTGCAACCGCTACCGGTCCCCTTCGACGGGTTCTTCGAGAGCGAACACGTAGCCAGTTCGACGTGCCTCGTGAGCTTCGATCGCAATCGGTATTCGGTGATGGCAAAGGCGGCCCATCAAGCTGTGCAGGTGCGCGCC
>NZ_JAPCWC010000106.1 GCF_026420865.1 Novosphingobium clariflavum
CTGTCCGGTTCGGAGCCGGGATGCGTGGATAGCTGACGGTCGTTCGGAGTCGGCAACCGACCAGACTCAGTCGTTCACAACTGCTCCCTATAAGGTCTGGGTATGCCGAAAGCGGCCGATCATTCCGGTCCAAGCGGACCATCAGCATCGCGCCCCATCATCGGTCGTCAGCAATCTATCGAGAACGCCCGAACTTTGCGAGACAGCTTGGCGGGCTCAGCCCGATGAAGATGGGCAATATGCCTACGCTACAGCGCTACGATAGCGTCCGCCATGCGATCCACTCACATTGCCCGGCTCCCAGAACAAAATTCTAAGTCGCTTAGAAAACGGCGGTGAGATTGAATGACCCATAGCGCGTCCATCCCTTTGCCGGTGCGTTGGGCGCTTCACGGAGCAAACGCCCCTTCGCCAGCAAAAGCCCATCAAATTCGAAACGTAGTCGATCAGGAACAAGCCAGTAACGAAGCCGCACTTCAACTTGATTCCCGGCAAAGCTTCCCGACAGCCCGCCGGCATCGCGGACGCCGGTCGTAGAAAAACTGTCTTCACGCGCGTCAGCCCACATCGCGCGATAAACGACTAACCAGTCGAGCCGCTTGTTCGGTGTCGCCTC
>NZ_JAPCWC010000107.1 GCF_026420865.1 Novosphingobium clariflavum
CAGCCTCGTGCCAAGTTTCTCCGCCACATCGGAGTTGTTCGCTTGGTTTGAGTAGGAACTGCATCCGAAGTCGATTTAACGGCAGTGTGATGCAAAAATTGGCGCGGATATCATCCTCCTCCAGTTGACATTCCAAAGTCAATGGAGGCGAGCAATGAGGTATTTTTCATACATTTCTTCTTTTATTGCCTCATTATCAATATTTTTTCCATTACATTCTTATGCCGGAACCATAGAAATTGCGCGATCAGCAAATACTTCAGACAGTATAAATTTCGATTTGTCGCATTATGATGGCGGCGAGAAGATGGGGACGCTGGAAGACCCGTCTGCAAAATCAACCAACATTTCACCACATGAAGTGCCCCCAACTGAGGCCGACGCGCAATCGGTGGAGGGACCACAGCTCCCTCCAGATATCGCAAATGTCAGCAAAATTGAGGCGGTCGCCAGCAATCGCTTCAAGATGCCCAAGGACATCAAATATATCGAGATGGGATTTGTGGCGATGAATGTCGCGGATGCGGCAATGACCATATACTGCGTTGAGAAGGGCACTTGCATTGAAAAGAACCCTTTGTACGGATCTCGTCCAAG
>NZ_JAPCWC010000108.1 GCF_026420865.1 Novosphingobium clariflavum
GCCCGCCCATGCGGTGGTCCTGTCGATCGACGAGAAATCGCAGATACAGGCGCTCGACCGCACCCAGCCCGGCCTGCCGATGAAGAAGGGCCGCGCCGGTACCCTGACCCATGACTACAAGCGCCACGGCACGACCACGCTGTTCGCTGCACTCAACGTACTCGACGGAACCGTCATCGGGCAGAACATGCAGCGTCACCGCCACCAAGAGTTCATCCGCTTCCTCAATCGGATCGAGCGCGAAGTGCCCAAAGACAAGGCGATCCACGTGATCCTCGACAACTATGCCGCACACAAGAAGGACAAGGTCCAGGAGTGGCTCGCCCGCCATCCGCGCTGGACTTTCCACTTCACGCCAACTTCTTCCTCATGGCTCAATGCCGTCGAGGGCTTCTTCGCAAAGCTGACCAGGCGGCGCCTCAAGCACGGCGTCTTCCACTCCGTCGTCGACCTCCAGGCTGCCATCAACCGGTTCATCCGGGAGTACAATGCCGATAACCCCAAGCCCTTCATCTGGAAGGCCAATCCGGATGAAATCATCGCCGCTCGAAATCGAGGGTTCCAAACGTTGGAGTCAATCCACTAG
>NZ_JAPCWC010000109.1 GCF_026420865.1 Novosphingobium clariflavum
TTCGCGCTTCAATTCGGTGATCGCTGCACCATAGCTCGGCGCTTTGTCGGTATTGAGCGTGGCAGGCTTTTCCCAGTGCTTCAGGCCTCGCAGGGCCTTGCCCAGGAACCGCTTCGCTGCCTTGGCGCTGCGGGTCGGCGACAGGTAGAAATCGATCGTGTCGCCCCGCTTGTCGACTGCCCGGTACAGGTAGGTCCACTTGCCCCGCACCTTGACGTAGGTTTCATCCAGGCGCCAGCTCGGATCAAAGCCACGCCGCCAGAACCAGCGCAGCCGCTTCTCCATCTCCGGGGCGTAGCACTGGACCCAGCGATAGATCGTCGTATGGTCGACCGAAATGCCGCGTTCCGCCAGCATTTCCTCAAGGTCGCGATAGCTGATCGGATAGCGACAATACCAGCGCACCGCCCACAGGATCACATCACCCTGGAAATGGCGCCACTTGAAATCCGTCATCGTTCCGTCCGTCCAATCTCCGCCAAGCATGCTCAAGCTTCACGATTTTTGCAACAGAGCC
>NZ_JAPCWC010000011.1 GCF_026420865.1 Novosphingobium clariflavum
TGCCGGTCGTAAGACCGCCCCCGACATGATCCCGGTCAGTGGTTGTGCAGCCACTCGACGAACTCTTCACCGCTCATCCGTCGCGACGGTTCCGCCGCCCCGGCTTGCTCGATCATCTCGATGAAGTCTTCGGACATCTCACCCCGGCAAATCGGGCACAGACGGTCGTCATGACCGTCTCCACATCGTTCAGCGAAAGCATCGTCCATGACCTATCCCCCCGACCTCAATGACGACCATGACAGCCCTGACGAACAAGCCGATCCGCCAGTCGTTGGGGAGACCCTGCTCGCTCCTCGCGGGGCATCCAGTTTTCCCTAAATCGCTGAAATTACGGGCTAGTTCCCTAACCCTCGCGGCCTCGTGTGGCCTGCGCAGGGGTTTTCGCGCGTACCGCTCACCAGGGTGCGCGGCATCGCCGGGTCGGGGCTTGCTGCCCGCAAGACGCGACCTGCTCAGCGCTTCGCGGCGGCGTTGATCGCCTCGATGGGGGACAGACCGATTCGCGCCGGGAAGGGCAGGAACTGGCCGCTCACGAGCCGTCGGTAATCAGCGTCCCGCCATCAACCACCAGATTGTGCCCGGTGACGAAGGCCCCGGCAGCCGATGCCAGGAACACGGCTGCGCCGGCGACCTCCTGCGGCGTGCCGGGGCGGCGCAGCGGGGTCATCGCCATGCGGCGGGCCATGAAGGCCGCGTCGGCAAGCAAGGGCCCGGACAGTTCGGTGGCGATGAAGCCCGGCGAGATCGCGTTGACCCGCACGCCGCGCGGCCCCCACTCCACCGCCAGGTTGCGCGCCAGCTGCGCGACGCCCGCCTTGGCAAGCGCATAGGCATTGATGCGCCCGTTGCCCCTGAGGCCCGAGAGGCTGGAGACCAGCACCGCCGCCCCGCCCCCGCGCTCGGCGATTTTCGGCAGGGCCAGATTGCACAGCGCGACCTGGCTGGTGAGGTTGATCGCCATGACGCGGGCATAGTCGGCCATGTCGAGATCGGCGAAAGGCCCTGCCCTGCCGGTGATCCCGGCATTGCAGACCAGCACGTCGAGCCCGCCGAATTCGGTGACGGCGCGATCCACCAAGGCGGCCAGCGCCGCGTCGTCGGTCACATCGCAGGGCTGCCCCGGCATCCCGAGCTGGGCAGCCACCCGTGCGGTGTCCTGTGCATCCTCGCTGGAGATCACCACTTTCGCGCCTTGCGCGATCAGCCCCTCGGCAATGGCGCGCCCGATCCCGCGCGTGGAGCCGGTGACGATCGCGCCCTTGCCGGAAAGGTCGAACATCAGGCCTGCGAGGCCTGCGAGGCCCCCTGGCCAGCCGCCGCGGTGTAGACGGGATCGACCTGTTCGGGCTTGGCCTCATCCAGCGGCACGCCGCCATGGAGATAGGCCGGTGCCTCGATCAGGATGAAGGCGATGCGGCAGACCGCGTCGCTGGTATTGCGCCAGAGGTGGTTGGTGCCGCGCTGGACGATGATGCCGCCTTCGCGCACCGTCGTCTTGCGGCCGTCCTCCAGTTCCAGCTCGATCTCGCCCTTCATCACCACCCCGTAGTCGATCGAGTTGGTGCGGTGCATCGGGCTCTGCTTGCCCGGCAGCATGTCCACCACGCGGATCACCGAGCCGCCTTCGAGCGTCGTGCCGGTGGGGCGTTCGCGGCCTTCCGTCTCGTCGTTGTTGTCGGCAGGGACGGTGGCGGTGGTCCAGATCGTCAGGAACGAGGCATCGCCCGAGGGGATCATCTTCGTCGGCGTCACGTCTTCGCTGCGGAATACCGCGCGCCCGTTCCCGTCGTGCCCGGTGACGACACGCTGGATGGGCGGCAGGCCGGAATCGGAAAGGACTTCGCTCATGCCTGTACAACCTTCTGTTCGATGACGCCGAACGGCGCGCGGCCGTCGGCAAGGGTTCCCTGCATGCGCACGGTGTCGCCGAAGCGCATGAATTCGGTGCGCGGCGCGCCGAAATCGACCAGTTCGATGCCGCGCCGCTCGGCGATGCAGGAGGAGCCGATCTCGCGGTAGTTGGCGTTGGAAACGGTGCCCGAGCCGATCACCGTGCCCGCCACCAGATCGCGGGTGGCGCAGGCGTGGGCGACCAGTTCGTGGAAGCCGTGCCCCATCGGCTCGCCATTGGCGGCGCCGAAGCGCTCCCCGTTCCAGTCCACCAGCAGGTCCATGCAGACGCGGCCATCGCGCCACTGGTCGCCCAGTTCCTCCGGCGTCACCGCGAAGGGCGCCATCGAACAGGGCGGCTTGGCCTGGACCCAGCCGAAGCCGGTCTTCATTTCCGGCCCGGCCAGCTTGCGCAGCGACCAGTCGTTGATCTGCACGATCAGGCGGATGTGCTTCATGCAATCCTGCGCCGAAGTCCCCATCGGTACGGCATCGACGATCACGCCGAACTCGCCCTCGAAATCGATGCCGTTCTCCTCGGTGAGAAAACGCACGTCCTCGGCCGGGCCATAGAACGTGTCGGAGGTGCCCTGGTACATCAGCGGCTTGCCGGTCTTCACCGGCACGACGCCGAGCGCCTTGTCCATCAGTTCGCCGTGGCAGGCGAAAGCGGAACCATCGAGCCACTGCCAGGCACGCGGCAGCGGTGCGCGCAGCAATGCGGCGTCCAACGCCTCGGGAAATTCCGAAATCCCGGCCAGCGCGGGCGCGGCGAAGGCCCAGCTTTCCATCGCCTGCTGCAGCGTATCCACCGGCGCGGGCGCAAAACGGTCGCCCTCGGGCGAAACGACGACGAGGCGCCCGTCGGGGGTGCCGTCATCGAGGGTTGCGAGGCGCATGTTTTCCTATTCTCCCGGAATGCTCTGTCCTTGAGAACCGGGCTAGCGAAGCCCTCCTGCGGCAACAACGGCATAGGATCGATAGCAAGCCATCGATAACATGCGATGGTCCCCGCTCGCCCCCCGGCGCTAGGTCCGGTGAAAATCACGTCACACCGGATCGGGAGAATACAATGGCCACCTGGCTCAAGCGCGGCGCCACTGCCGAGGCAAAGGCAGACGCGGACCGCAAGGTTCGCGACATCGTCGAGGCGGCGCTTGCCGATATCGAGACGCGCGGCGACGAGGCGGTGCGCGAGATGTCGATCAAATTCGACGGCTGGGACCGCGACGACTATCGCCTGTCGCAAGCCGAGATCGACGCCTGCGTCGACAGTCTGAGCCCGCAAGAACGCAAGGACATCGAATTCGCGCAGGCCCAGGTGAAGAACTTCGCCCAGATCCAGCGCGATTCGATGAAGGACGTGGAGGTCGAGACGCTGCCCGGCGTGGTGCTGGGCCACCGGAACATCCCTCTAAACTCGGCGGGCTGCTACGTGCCGGGCGGCAAGTATCCGCTGCTCGCTTCCGCCCACATGTCGGTGATCACCGCCAAGGTCGCGGGCGTGAAGCGCGTCGTCACCTGCGCCCCGCCGTTTCAGGGCCAGCCGGCGCGTGCGATCGTCGCCGCGCAGGCCATGGCCGGGGCCGATGCGATCTATGCGCTGGGCGGCATCCAGGCGGTCGGCGCCATGGCGATCGGCACCCAGAGCATCGATCCGGTCGACATCCTCGTCGGCCCCGGCAATGCCTTCGTCGCCGAAGCCAAGCGCCAGCTTTTCGGCCGCGTCGGCATCGACCTCTTCGCCGGCCCCACCGAGACGCTTATCATTGCCGACGAGATCGGCTGCGATCCCGAAATCGCCGCCACCGACATCCTCGGCCAGGTCGAGCACGGGCCTGACAGCCCCGGCGTGCTGCTGACCAATTCGGAAAAGTTCGCCCGCGCCACGATGGCCGAGATCGAGCGCCTGCTGCAGATCCTCCCCACCGCCGACCATGCCCGCAAGGCCTGGGAGAACTTCGGCGAAGTGATCGTGGCCGACAGCTACGAGGAGATGGTCAAGGTCGCCGACGAGATCGCCAGCGAGCATGTGCAGGTGATGACCGCCGATCCGGACTACTTCCTCAAGAACATGACCAACTACGGCGCTCTGTTCCTGGGCAACCGCACCAATGTCAGCTTCGGCGACAAGGTAATCGGCACCAACCACACGCTGCCCACCAAGAAGTCGGCGCGCTACACGGGCGGTCTCTGGGTCGGAAAGTTCCTGAAGACCTGCACCTACCAGCGCGTCACCACCGACGAGGCCTCGGCGCTGATCGGCGAATATTGCTCGCGGCTTTGCGCGCTGGAAGGCTTTGCGGGGCACGGTGAGCAGGCCAACATCCGGGTGCGGCGCTTCGGCGGGCGCAACGTGCCCTATGCCGGGCAGGCCGAACCGACGCCTGAAACGGCGGCCTGACCGTGGCGATCCCGCAGACGCCGAGCCTGCGCCTTGATGGACGCCGGGCGCTGGTGACCGGGGCGGGCCGGGGCATCGGCCTCGGCGCCGCCGCCGCGCTGGCGGCAGCGGGGGCCGAGGTCACGCTGGTTGCCCGCACCTCGGGGGAGATCGCGGCGGCTGCGGCCGAGATCGGCAATGGAGCCAAGGCCGAGACACTCGACGTTTCGGACCTCGGCGCCGTTGCCGCATTCTTTGCGGACCGCGCGCCGTTTCACATCCTCGTCAACAATGCCGGCACCAACCGCCCCAAGCCGATGTGGGAGGTGAGCGAAGACGATTACGACGCCGTGCTCGACCTCAACCTGAAATCCGCCTTTTTCGTGGCGCAGGCCTGCGTGAAGCGGATGATCGATTCCGGCACGCGGGGCAGCCTCATCCACATGGGCAGCCAGATGGGGCACGTGGGCGGGCCGAACCGTTCGCTCTACTGCGCCAGCAAGTGGGCGCTGGAGGGCATGAACAAAGCCATGGCGCTGGACCTTGCCCCCCACGGCATCCGCTCCAACACGATCGCACCCACTTTCATCGAAACCCCGCTGACGAAGCCCTTCTTCGAGGATGAGGCGTTCAAGGCCAGCGTGCTTTCGAAGATCAAGCTCGGCCGCATCGGCCAGGTGGAGGACCTGATGGGCGCGGTGCTGTTCCTCGCCTCCGATGCCTCCGCGCTGATGACCGGCACCAGCCTTATCGTCGATGGCGGCTGGACCGCCGAATAATCATCTGAACATCGCAGGATAGATCATGTTCGAACCGTTCCCCGGAAACTACGTCTGGAACCTCGCCACCAACCTCGCGCTCGCCTGCGGGGGCAATTACGGCGAGATCGACGCGGCCAACCGCCCGATCATGGAAGCGAGCAAGGCCGGCGCCGATGCCGGCTCCGCGCAGATGTTCGACAGCTGGATCACCGTCGCCGATCAGGTCACCGCCAATGCTGAAGGCGACGAGGCCGCGGGTTACCTGCTTTCCGCCGGTACCAAGTACTTGCGCGCCTCCGGCTACTACCTTGCGGCCGAGCGCATGCAGAGCCGCGACTATGCCCCGCGCTGGGCCGCCTACGACAAGGGGCTGGCGCTGTTCCACAAGGGCGCGAAGCTGCGCGGGCTGCACATCGACAAAGTGGAAATCCCCTACGAGGCCGGCGCCTATACCGCGATCTTCGTCCACGACGGTTCGGGCACGCCGCGCCCCACGCTGGTCTCGGTCAACGGGCTCGATTCGATGAAGGAGCAGGTCTGCATGGCGGGCCATGGCCAGTCGAATCTGGAGCGCGGCATGAACACCCTGTTCGTCGACCAGCCCGGCACCGGCGAGGCGATCCGCAAGCGCGGGCTTGCGGCCATCTACGACGGCGAGCGCTGGGGCACCCCTGCGCTCGAATACCTGCTGACCCGCAGCGATGTGATCCCTGACCGGATCGGCATCTTCGGCCTCTCCTTCGGCGGCTACCACGCGCCGCGCATCGCCGCCAACGAGCCGCGCTATGCGCTCTGCGCGGTGATGGGCGCCAACCACGTCTGGGGCCGCCGCCAGCGCGAGCGCGTGGCCAACGAGGGCGAGAACCCGGTGCCGCACTACTGGGACCACGTCATGTGGGTCTTCGGCATCGATGCCGAGAATGGGGGGCGCGACGCCTTCCTCGCATATGCCGACCAGATCACTCTGGACGGTCAGGTCGAGAAGATCCGCGTGCCCTTCCTGATCACGCACGGCGAGAACGACCGCCAGATCCCAGCCTTCAATGCGCAGCTCAGCTACGATCAGGCGGTGAACAGCCCCAAGCGCACGCTCCGCGTCTTCACCACGAAGGACTTCGAGGTCGAGCACTGCGGCGCCGACAACGGCACCGGCATGCGCGACTATATCGCCGACTGGTGCGCGGAAACCTTTGCGGAAATGGGCTGAGCGCGATGGCCGAATTCACCTTCCACCACGGCGGCGTCTCCGTCCCCAGTCTTGACGAGGCGATCGACTGGTACGGCCGCGTACTGGGCTTCGCGGTCGAGAAGAGGTTCTACATCGAGGCGGCGAGATCCCGCACCGCCATGGTCCGCAAGGGCCCGCTGCGCTTCGAGATCTTTGAGGTGGAAGGCGCCGCCGCCCTCCCCGAGGACCGCCGCTTCCCCCCGCGCGATCTCAGGACCCACGGCAACAAGCACATCGCCTTCCGGGTGGAAGACCTCGAGGCCTTCCTGGCCGAGATGGAGGAGAAGCAGGCCGACGTCGCCTTCGTCGTGCGCGAGGCTTTCGGCAAGGGCTGCTTCATCCGCGACTGCGCGGGCAACCTGATCGAATTCGTCGAGGAACCGGAGCTGTGATCCACGAACTGGCCACCCTCACCATCGACCCGGCCCGCGCCGCCGATTTCGAAGCCGCCGTCACCGAAGCCCGCCCCCATTTCGAGGCGGCCAAGGGCTTCGTCTCCTTCGCGCTGCACCGCTCGGTGGAGAACCCCGCGCGGTATCACCTCGTCGTCGGCTGGCAGAGCGTCGAGGCCCACATGGTGGATTTCCGCGAGTCCGAGGGTTTTCAGGCCTGGCGTTCGCTGGCGGGCCCGTTCTTCACGGCGCCGCCCTGCGTAGAGCATCTTGCCCAGGCGATCTGAGCGGGACCCGGCACCGCATCACTCCGCCTGCGCCATGCGCGGAAGAGGCGTAAAACCAAAATCCTAGAGCAGTTGATCCGATGCAATCGGATCGGAAACTGCTCTAGTGCCGCGAATTTCCAAACGCGCGCTCAGGCCTTGTTCGCCGCCGCGATCGTGTCGCACTTCTGGTTGGCTTCCTTGGCGCCGCCGCCCAGCAGCGAAACCGCCAGGAACCCGGCGAGCACCGCCACCACGAAGGCCACCGTCACCTTGCCCAGGTGCTTGTCGATCACCGCCTTGATCGGCGCGCCGAACAGGCGGAACAGCACGCCGACGATCAGGAAGCTGATCGAGCGCGAGATCACCGAGGCCCCGAGGAACACGAAGAGGTTCATGCCGATGAAACCGGCGGTGATCGTCAGCAGCTTGAAGGGAATCGGCGTCGCGCCCTTCACGATGATGATCTCCGCACCGTATTCGCGCAAATAGCACGCCGCCTTGGGGAAGCTGTCGGCCAGATGCAGCGCGCGCAGCAGCACCTCGCCGAAGGCGGCATAGGCAAAGTGGCCGATGGCATAGCCCAGCAGCCCGCCGACGACCGAGGCCGCGGTGGCGATCAGCGCATAGCGAATCGCCTTTTTCGGTTCGGCCAGACACATCAGGCCCAGCAGCGGATGCGGCGGCACCGGGAAGAAGCTGGCTTCCATGAACGCGAAGAGCGCCAGCCACCAGCCGGCATGGCGGTGCGACGCCTTGGCCATGGTCCAGTCGTAAAGGCGGCGCAGCATCGAATTCTCCGCAATAAGGTATGGCGGCGTGCTTAGTGGGCACGGGTTCGGGCGGCAAGCAGTAACCTATTTGGTTATTTCCCATTGACAGCGTAACGCCGATCAGGTACATATCAGGAACATCGCGAAATTCCGAGTCGCTCCGGCGGCTCCTTCGCGCCCCCACTCACAGCAACAGGATGTTCCGGATGGCCGAGCCGAAGCGTGCTTCGTCCGCTGCTGCCCCGTGCAAGCGTCGGACGAGGCTCAATGCCGATCTTGCCAGCAGCGAGGACAAGCTGAACCGCCACTGGCGCACCGCCTTCCTCGCCGTGCTGGCGGAAACCTCGAATGTCAGCGCCGCCGCCCTCGCCGCCGGGGTCCACCTCAGCCGCCCCTACAAGCTGCGCCGCAATGACCCCGACTTCGCCCGCGACTGGCGCGGCGCCTTGCTGGAAGGATACGAGAACCTCGAACTGGAACTGCTCCACCGGTTGCGCTTCGGCGAAACCAAGGACGGCGAGATGAAGTTCGACAACGCCAATGCCCTGCGCCTGCTCGGCCTCCACCGCGAGACCGTGGCGCGCGAGCGGGCCATGCGCGAGGACGAGGACATCGGCGCCGTGCGCGCCTCGCTCCAGGCCAAGATCGCGCAGCTGCGCGAGCAGGTTGTCGCCCGCCGCGCGGCAGAGGAAGGCCCCCACGATGGCTGAGGCCGACCCGCTGGACTGGCTGACCGAGGCCGAAAGCGGGGAGATCGAGGCGTTCATGGCCAGCCTCGACCGGAACGAGCGCCGCGAATGGCGCTGGGACTGGTCGATCCGGGCGCGGCCCTCGCAGCTCGCCCCGGCCGGCGACTGGCGCGTCTGGCTGGTCATGGCCGGGCGCGGCTTCGGCAAGACCCGCTGCGGCGCCGAATGGGTGCGCCTTGTCGCCGAGGAGAATCCCGATGCCCGCATCGCGCTGGTCGCCGCCAATCTGGGCGAGGCGCGCTCGGTCATGGTCGAGGGCGAGAGCGGACTGCTCTCGGTCGGTGCGCCGTGGCGCCGTCCGGTCTTCGAACCCTCGCTCAGACGGCTGACCTGGCCGGGCGGCGCGCAGGCCACGCTCTATTCGGCCGCCGAGCCCGAATCGCTGCGCGGCCCCCAGCACAGCCACGCCTGGTGCGACGAGATCGCCAAGTGGGACAATGCCGCGGGGCGGGCCACCGCGGCCTGGGACAACCTGCTCATGGGCCTTCGCCTCGGCCACGATCCGCGCGTGGTCGCCACCACCACGCCGCGCAGCATGCCGCTGGTCACGCGGCTGCTGGCGGATAGCGCCTCGGGCGAGGTCGTGGTGACGCGGGGGAGCACCTTCGACAATGCCGCCAACCTCCCCGCGCGCTTCCTGTCGGCAATGCGCCGCAATTTCGGCCGCAGCCTGCTCGGCCGGCAGGAAATCGACGGCGAACTGATCGCCGACATCGAAGGCGCGCTGTGGAGCCGCGCCTTGCTGGAACGCTGCCGCGAGGAGCACGCGCCCGCATGTTGCCGCGTGGTCGTCGGCGTCGATCCGCCCGCTTCTGCGGGCGGAGACACCTGCGGCATCGTGGTCGTCGGCCTCTCGGCGGACGGGAACGCCCATGTGCTGGCCGATGCCTCGGCGGAGAAGGCCGGTCCCGAGCGCTGGGCCCGCGCCGTCGCCGAGGCGGCAGCGGCCTGGTCCGCCGACCGTGTCGTCGCCGAGGCCAACCAGGGCGGCGCCATGGTCGCCTCGGTGCTGCGCGCGGCGGAGATTTCATTGCCGCTGCGGCTGGTCCACGCCAGCCGCGGCAAAGTCGCCCGCGCGGAGCCCGTGGCCGCGCTCTACGAGGCCGGGCGCGTGCGCCATGCCGGACTGTTCCCGGCGCTGGAAGACGAGATCTGCGGGCTGGTCGCCGGTGGTTCCTATCAGGGACCGGGGCGCTCGCCCGACCGCGCCGACGCGCTGGTCTGGGCCTTGAGCGAACTCATGCTCGGCAAGGCTTCGGCCCCGCAAGTGCGGTTGCCCTGAATCACGAACCTTGCGCGGCTCCGGCCGCTCCCTCCCGCCTGGAAAGGAACCCCACGTGTCCTTCATCGATACGCTCGTCGCCGCCTTCAAGGGCGAGAGTGCCCGCCTGCCCCTGGCGCGGGGGCCCGCCTCGCCCTGGTTCTTCGCCGACGGCGACGGCGGGCGAGCCCACTTCGAATACGCCTCGGCGGTGCGCCGGGCCTATCTCGAAAATCCCGTCGCCCAGCGCGCGGTGCGGCTGGTGGCCGAAGGGATCGCCGGCGCCCCGCTCAAGGCGGCCGATCCCGCGCTCGCCGCGCTCATCGGCGAGACCAGCGCCGGGCAGTCGCTGCTGGAAACGCTCGCCTGCCACCTGCTGCTGCACGGCAATGCCTATGTGCAGGTGCTCAAGGACGCGCGCGGGCGCCCGGTCGAACTCTTTGCCCTGCGGCCCGAGCGCGTGACCATTCTCGCGGGCGAGGACGGCTGGCCCGCCGCCTATGCCTACGACGTGGCGGGACGGCGCATGACGATCCCGCTGCACGGCGAGGATGCCTCGCCCAACGTGATCCACATCCGCCACTTCCACCCGGCGGACGATCATTACGGCGCCGGCTGCCTTGCCGCCGCCGACGAGGCGATCGCCACCCACAATGCCGCCGCGCGGTGGAACCGCCAGCTTCTCGAAAACGCCGCCCGCCCCTCCGGCGCGCTGGTCTACGAGACCGGGGACGGCGATACCCTCACCCCCGAACAGTTCGACCGGCTCAAGACCGAGCTGAGCCAGGCCTATGCCGGATCGCACAACGCCGGGCGGCCGATGCTGCTGGAAGGCGGGCTCAAGTGGCAGGCCATCGCGCTGACCCCGGCCGACATGGACTTCGCCACGCTCAAGGCCGCCGCCGCCCGCGACGTGGCGCTGGCCTTCGGGGTGCCGCCGATGCTGCTCGGCCTGCCGGGCGACGCCACTTATGCCAATTACCGCGAGGCCAACCGCGCGCTCTGGCGGCTGACGCTGCTGCCGCTGGCTGCCAAGATCTTCGCGGCGCTCTGCGAAGGCCTGGCGCCGTGGTTCCCCGAGGCCTGCCTCGCCATCGACCTCGATCAGGTCCCCGCGCTGGCTGAGGACCGCGAGCGGCTGTGGTCGCAAGTGACCGCCGCCGATTTCCTCGATGGCGATGAGAAGCGCGCGCTGCTCGGCCTGCCCGAACGCCCCCATTCCGGGAAGGAAGTGGAGAACAAATCATGAACCAAAAGGACATGCTTGCCGGTCTGCTGGCGCAGGCGGCCTCCGAAGGCGGCGATCTGGTGACCCTGCGCGCGATCGTCGAGGAAGCGAGCGAAGTCGGCGCGCGGCGGATGCTGTCGCGGATCGGCCTCGACGATGCCACCGCGCCCAGCGACCTCACCGAACTGCGCGAACTGCTGCAGGCCTGGCGCGACGCCAAGTCCAGCGCCCGGGCCGCCGCCATCGGCTGGTTCGTGCGCGCGGTGCTGGCCGCGCTGCTGCTTGGCCTGGCGGTACGCTGCGGCACCACGGAGCTGCTCCGTTGAGCCGCGACTTGCGCTTCGCTGGCTATGCCGCGCTGTTCGACCGGCGCGATTCCGGCCGCGACACCATCCGCCCCGGCGCCTTTGCCCGCACCCTTGCCGAGCGCCGCGATCCGCTGCCGCTCTACTGGCAGCACCGGCCGGACGTGCGCATCGGCTGGGTCGAGACCGCTGCCGAGGACGCGCGCGGCCTCAGGGTGGTGGCCAGGATCGACAATCCCGACGGCGCCGCCGGCCTCGCGCTCAGGCGCGGCACCGTGAGCGGCCTGTCGTTCGGCTACCGCGCGCGCTCCAGCCGCCAGGGTGCGGCGGGCCGCGAGCTGCTCGACCTCGAACTGCTTGAAGTCAGCCTCGTCACCCACCCGATGCAGCACGGCGCGCGGGTGCACCTCGTTTCCTGACCCCGCCCCCTCCGACAGTTTTCCGCCGCCCATCCGGCGGCTCCCAAGCGAAAGGTGAATGCCCCATGGAATCCACTCCCCCGGTCGAAGCGCTCGACTCCTCGTTCGATCTGGTCACCCGCCAGGATGCCACCGAGGCCGCCGTCGAAGCGCTGCGCGGCGATGTCGAGGACGTGAAGTCGCGGCTCGACCGCGTCGGCCGCGCCGCCGCCCGCCCGCTGATGGAAGGCGCCGCCACCGCCGCCTCGGTCGAAGTGAAGGGCTTTGTCGACGGCTACTTGCGCATGGGCCGCGAGACCGAGCTGAAGTCGATGTCCGGCCTCGTCGCCGCGGACGGCGGCTATGCGGTCCCCCGCGAGATCGATGCCCTGATTGCGCGGCGCCTCAAGAACGTCAGCCCGATCCGCTCGATCGCCCAGGTCGTGCAGACCGGCAGCGCCGGCTATCGCAAGCTGGTCAACACCGGCGGCACCGCCTCGGGCTGGGTCAGCGAGGCGACGCGCGCTGTCGGCGATGACGAATTCAGCGCCGCCACCGGCATCTCCCGGCGCCGTGCGCCGCGCCCCGCGCAACCGGTTTCGAGCCTGCGCTACTATGACGTGTCGCGCGATTATCTTCCCGGCGTGCAGCACGCGACCGGCCGGGCAACGCCGGGACAGCCCCGCACCCTCGAACTTCCTGCCGCGCTCGAGGCATCCCGCGCGCGCGCTTGTCGAAACTGTTTCCGGCCGGCTCGACTGGAGCCGTGACACGGTCACCTGGCGCACCGCGGAACTCGACGGCGAAATCGCGCCTGGAGCCTGCGTCAGCTTCGACCGGATGCCGGGACGATGGCGCGTGCGCGAATGGGAATGGCGCGATACCGGCGTTGAAATCACCGCCGAGCGCATGCCTCCGACCGCAAACGCCTGGTCCCTGGCCTTGCCCACGGATCCGGGACAGGCGCACCGGCCGGAAGACCTGCCTTCCGCCCCGACCCTGATTGCCGCCTTCGAATTGCCCTATGATCCGGCGATCGGTTCGCCCGGCACGGCCCGGCCCCTCGCCGCCGTATCGTCCGGCCAGGCCAACTGGAACGGCGCGGCGCTCTATGCCGACCGAGGTGACGGATCCCTGCTGCCGCTCGGGCCGAGCGGGCGAAACCGCTGCGTCATGGGGCGTGTCACGAACCTGGTGCCCGCCGCATCGCCGCTTCTATTCGACCGGGGCTCGCAGATCATCGTGGAATTGGCCGACGATGGCATGCAACTGGCCTCGGCGACAGCCCGCCAGCTTGCCGAAGGCGCAAACGTGGCGCTTGTCGGCGAGGAGCTGATCCAGTTCGCACAAGCGACACTCCTCTCCGGCGGAACATGGCGTTTGACCGGATTGCTGCGCGGCCGCGGCGCGACCGAGAACGGAATTGCGACACACGCGGCAGCCGAAACGTTCGTCCTGGTCGACTCGCGCCTGACATCGCTGGATCCGGCCAAGCTTGGCAGCAACAGTGCGCGACGGATCGTGGCGATCGGCCTGGGCGATCCGCAAGGCGTGGGAACGGGCGTGGCCCTGTCCGGCCTCACCTTGCGCCCGCCCGCCCCCGTCCATGCCCGCACGCGTATCCTCGCCGATGGCACCCGGCGCCTCGAATGGACCAGGCGCGCGCGCGGACTGCATGACTGGCGCGACGGCGTCGACGTTCCGCTGATCGAGGAAACCGAGAGCTATATCGTCCGCTCCGGACCTCCCGGCTCCCCCCTTGCCCAATGGACGACCGGCCAGGCCTCGCTCGACATCCCGCCGCAGGTCCACGCCGCGCTCGCCGCCCGGGCCCCGGATCAACGATTCCATGTGGTGCAAAAGGGAACTTTCGCATTGTCCGATCGACTGGATCTCGGCCCCATAGCCTGACGCGCAGCGACCTGCAGCAACCTCCATCCGCCATCTCAGGAAGCCATGACATGACCGATCCCTTCGCCTTCGAGACCGTCACCGCGAAGTTTGCCTTGCCACTGCTCCACACCGGGCAAGCCGGCAAGGAAGCCTTCGTCAACGAAGCATTCTCCCGCACCGATGCCCTGCTCCATTGCGCGATCGAAGGCGAGCGCGACGAACCCGCGGAAGAAACGGCCGACGGTGATGTCTGGCTGGTGGGAGAAAACCCGACCGGCGAATGGACCGGCCACCCGGCAAGCCTCGCCTGTCGCCAGAACAGCGGCTGGCTGTTCCTTGAGCCCCGTGACGGGCTGCGGGTGTTTGACAAGGCCAGCAGCCAGGAGCGCCTTTTTTTCGGTATCTGGAGAAAAGCTTCGCAATTCGTGGAACCACTTGGCGGTACGACCGTTGACGTCCAAGCTCGGGCAGCCATCACTGAACTGATGGTTGCCCTGCAAGCCGTGGGTATCCTGCCTTCGGCGTGACAAGTGCCAATGCAACCGGGGTCAACAAGATGTCGTCGATTTCGAAGAACGGAGTCACAAGACGGCGCCAAGGCCCCGAAAACGCGACATTCTTGCAACACATGTCGTCATTGTGCGCTTGCACGCTGTTTATTGAGGGGGTAGACACTTACGGCACTCGGTGGCTCCAAATCTCTTAGTAGGGGAAACGTATGAGGAAACTCGTCATCGGACTGGCGCTGGCTTCGACAGCCATCGCCACGCCCGCGTTCGCACGCGACGACGCTTGGTATCTGGAACTCGACTTCGGCCCGATGATCGTCGAAGACGCCAGCGTCAAGGTCGACGGCGTCAAGGCTGACGATCAGCTTGATTTCAAGACCGGTTGGGATGGCGGCGCCACCATCGGTTACGACTTCGGTGGGTTCCGTCTTGAAACCGAAGCCAGCTATCGTCAGGCTGCGGTGAAGTATGTTGGCGGTCACGCCAGCAACCTGACCTTCATGGTCAACGGCCTGCTCGACTTCGGTCCCGACGACGGCCTTCAGGGCTTTGTCGGCGGTGGTGCCGGCGTTGGCCGTGTCGACGTCGACGCGATCGACGATTCGGACACCGGCTTCGCCTGGCAGGCAATCGCGGGCATTCGCGCGCCGATCTCCAGCCATGTCGATGTCGGCCTGAAGTACCGCTTCATGAACGTCGACAACGTCAAGCTGGTTGGTGACGACGGTTCGTCGTACAAGACCCGCTGGCGCTCGCACTCGCTGATGGGTACGCTGGCGTACAACTTCGGCGAACCGGCTGCTCCGCCGCCGCCGCCGCCGCCGCCGCCCCCGCCGCCTCCGCCGCCCCCGCCGCCCCCGCCGCCCCCGGCTGTGGTCTGCAACAAGGGCCCGTACATCGTGTTCTTCGACTGGGATAAGTCGGACATCACGCCTGAGGCTGCAACCATCCTTGACAGCGCGATCACCGCTTACGGCAACTGCAACAGCGTGCCGATCATGCTGGCCGGCCACACCGACCGTTCGGGTACGCCCAAGTACAACCTGGGTCTCTCGAGCCGTCGTAACGACTCGGTCCGCGCTTACCTGACCAGCCACGGCGTGCCTGACGGCGCGATCTCGAGCCAGGCCTTCGGTGAGACGCAGCCCCGCGTTCCGACCGCCGACGGCGTGCGCGAACTGCAGAACCGTCGCGTCGAAATCACCTACGGTCCGGGTTCGGGCATGTAAGTGTACCGGCAACGGTAAATGGATTGGGGGGCGGAGCGATCCGCCCCCCTTTTCTTTTGGCCATCGAACATTGCGATTGGCCCGATGGCAAAAACAAAGCCCCGCTCGATCGAGCGGGGCTTTGTTTTTGGAGTCGTAAGGAAGGCTTGGATCAGGCCGCGTAATGCGTGGTATCTTCCAATCCTGCATCGGCGAAACCCGCTCGCCGCAACCGGCAGCTATCGCACAGACCGCAAGCGCTCCCGTCCGGCTGAGGATCATAGCACGACCAGCTCATGCCTACGTCAAAGCCCAGGCGATAGGCTTCGCGCGCGATATCCGCCTTACCCATGAACTGCAGAGGCGCATGAATACGGAACTTGGTCCCCTCATCGCCTCCCTTGGTTGCCAGCGTCGCGATGTTCTCGAACGCGGAAATGAATTCGGGACGACAATCGGGATAGCCCGAATAGTCCAGCGCATTGACGCCGATGAAGATGTCGGAGGCACCAATCGCCTCAGCCCAGGCCAGCGTGAGCGACAGGAACACCAGATTGCGGGCCGGTACATAAGTCACCGGAATCCCGGGCTCCAGTCCGTCCTTGGGAACCGAAATGTCGTCGGTCAGCGCCGATCCGCCGAACTGGCGAAGATCGAGGGGCAACACCACATGGCGCTCCGCTTTCAGGACTTGCGCGATCTGGCGCGCAGCATCGATCTCGCGCCGGTGCCGCTGGTTATAGTCGATGGTCAAGGCATTGACCGAATAGCCCGCCTCACGGGCCAGTCCGCCGGATACCATCGAATCGAGACCGCCGGACAGAAGGACCACAGCCTTTCTGCCCTCAGTCGCTAGAGACGTGTCTTGCATGACCTCTGCGCTAGGCGCTCTCACCGGCGCTGACAACCTTCAACCGCGACAAGCGCCTGTCCGCCGGCCCTCGGCAGCAAAGGCAAAAGGCTGGCCACCGGCAATGCCTTGCCCGTCGATCTGCACCAATCCATTGGTTTCGCGTCGGACGTGGGTCCGCCCATATCCGCGCCCGGCACAGGTATACTGCACGGTGACTTCGTTCGGCCTGTCGTCTATCACCACAAGGCTGCATGCAGCCCCGGGATGGCGCAACTGGATGAGCTCTCGCCCGCCGTGCAGGCAAACCTTCCTGGGCTGGATGCCCTCCCCATGCTCACGCAGTTCCCACTGCCCCGGAGCCAATTGATCAAGCATCAGGAGCGGTCGCGGTTCAGCGACGGCAGCGACCGAACAGAGAGCAATTCCACACCCCGCCACAAGTAGTGCCCGTGCTGGATGCTTCATACGTTTTGACCTCTGAAAGAAGCAGGGCCGGCCTGCCCGGACCGGCCTCGATTTCGGTTTCGGTTTCGGTTTCGGTTTCGGTTTCAGGCCGGAATATGGAGGATCTTCGAGCAAAACGCGCAATCCACCGGTATCAGGCCAGTTTCATCCCGCATATCAATGCGTTCGCTTTCGGGAAAGCGGGACAGGATGTTCTGGTAATACGATACCGAGCAGCGGCATCCGCGCTGGAGTGGCTCCAGCGGTTCGACGCGAACCTCCTCTTCCTCATGGAAGAGCCGCCAGACCAGCTGCTCGAGATTCAGGACCGAATCAACCAGTTCCTCCGGACGGACACTTCCCGCCATGATCGAAACATGCTCCCAGTCGGGATGCTGTTCCTTGGCATGGAGACGCTCCTTGCCTTCCTCGCCGTCCGGCAAGTGCTGGACCAGCAACCCACCGGCAACGCAGTGTGCATCGCTGGAGCGCACGTTGACCCGGATGAGGGTCGGAACTTGCTCGGACATGGCGAAATAGCTTTCGCACGCATGCGCCAGCGAAGTCCCCTCAAGAGGAACAACCCCCTGATAACGCTCGTTCGACACCGCAAGGTCGAAGGTGATCGCCAGATACCCCTTGCCGAAGATCGCCTCGAGCGAACAATCCTCTTCAAGACGCGTGGCAAGATCGGGATCATGCCGCAGGTATCCCCGCAACTCCCCGTCTCGGTAATCGCAGACTAGGAGGTCGACCGCGCCTCCCTCGGCCTGAGCCTGGAAGGTCAGTTGCGCACCGTCTTCCTTCAGCAACGAGCCCATCAAGGCTGTCAGAACAAGTGCTTCCGCCAGGACGTGCTTGACCACCCTGGGATAGGTGTGAGCCGAAAGCACGGTCTCGAGTACCGGCCCCAGCCTGACGACACGGCCCCGCGCGTGACGCGCAGGCACCGTGAACGCCAGCACCCGGTCGAACCCGGTATCGTCGTCCCGCATCAGCACGTCATCCGTCACAGCTTGCCCAATGCCCAGAGTAGAACCGACTTCTGACCGTGAATCCGGTTTTCGGCCTCATCCCATACTACAGAAGCAGGCCCATCGATAACCTCGTTGGTCACTTCCTCTTCACGGTGGGCGGGAAGACAGTGCAGGAACTTGGCTCCCGGCGCAGCCTTTGCCATCAGTCCGGCATTGACCTGATAGGGTTGCATCGCCGCGATGTGCTTTTCGCCGCCCACCTGGCCCATGGAAACCCAGGTATCGGTGACGACGATCTGCGCACCTGCAGCCGCCTCCGCAGGATCCTGAGTGAGAATCACCTCACCGCCGGCAGCACGGGCACGGGCAACAAAGTCGGCGTCCGGTTCATAACCGGCAGGACCACCGATCCGGATGGTGAACTTCATCAGGCCCGCAGCCTCGATCAGCGAATTGGCGACGTTGTTACCATCGCCCAGCCACGCCAGTTGCAGACCCGGCAAGGCAAACCCCTGCTCCACGATCGTGAGCAGATCCGCGACGATCTGGCAGGGGTGCGAAAGGTCGGTCAGACCATTGATGACCGGCACCTCGGCGTAATGGGCAAGTTCCTCGATCTTGGCATGATCGTCGGTCCGGATCATGATTGCATCAACCATCCGGCTGAGCACGCGAGCGGTATCGGCGATCGTCTCGCCCCTGCCGATCTGAGTGCTGCCCGCCTCCATGATCAACGCGCTTCCGCCCAGTTGCCGCATGGCCATGTCGAAAGAAACACGCGTACGCGTGGAGTTCTTCTCGAAGATCATGGCCAGGGTATGGCCCGCCAGCGGCTGGTCCGCATCCGGCTGCGCCTTCGGCCAGGCCTTGCGCGCCGCCTTGCGGTCAATGGCGTCGGCGATCATGCTCGCGATCGCATCGCCGCCCGCATCGACCAGGTTGAGGAAATCCCGAGCCATCAGGCAACTCCTTCCGGTTGATAGCTGGCCGCCGCGGCCGAGAGCTTTTCCATGAATTCATCCATGTGGCTGTCGTCGATGACGAGCGGCGGCAGAACCCGGACGACATTGTCGCCAGCCGAAACCGTCAGCAGTTGATGATTGTCGCGCATATGCGCAACAAAGGCCCGCGGCTCGACCTTCATCTTGAGGCCGATGAACAGCCCCTTGCCACGCACCGAGTCGAACAGCTCGGGGTAATTGCCGATAAATTGCTCAAGGCGCGCCATCAGGCGCTCACCCTTGGCACGCACATCGGCAAGAAACTCTTCGTTGGCGACCGCGTCGAGCACAGCGCCGATCGCCGCCATGGCAAAGGGATTGCCGCCATACGTCGAACCATGCGTTCCCACGACCATGCCACGAGCCGCCTTTTCGGTGGCAAGGCAAGCGCCGACCGGGAACCCGCCGCCAATACCCTTTGCGGTCGCCACCACGTCGGGAACGATCCCATATTGCTCGTAGGCATAGAGCGTTCCCGCACGGCCCACGCCGCTCTGCACTTCGTCCAGCACAAGCATCAGGTCATGCTCATCGCAGAGCGCGCGCAGACCCTCGAGGAACGCCTGGGAAGCGATGCGAATGCCGCCTTCACCTTGAATCGGCTCGACCAGGAAGCCTGCCGTATTCGGGCCAATGGCTGCCTTTGCCGCCTCGAGGTCGTCGAACTCGACATACTTGAAACCGGGCAGCAGAGGCAGGAAGCCCTTGTGCATCTTTTCCTGGTTGGACGCGCTGATCGTGCCCATCGTCCGGCCATGAAAAGCGTTGCTGAACGTTATCAGCTCATACTTTTCGGTATTGCCGGCATGCTGATGATAGGCGCGCGCCGTCTTGATCGCGCATTCGACGGCTTCCGCACCCGAATTCGTGAAGAAAACCGTATCCGCAAAAGTCAGATCGACAAGCCGCTGCGCGATCGCCTCCCCTTGCGGGCTGCCGTACAGGTTGGAGACATGCATCAGGGTTTCCGCCTGCTTCTGGATCGCACCGACCAGACCGTCATGCGAATGCCCAAGCAGGTTGACCGCAATACCGCTGGCGAAATCGAGGAATCGGCGACCGTCTTCACTGATCAAGTGACAGTGCTCGCCGCGAACCGGCCGAACGCCGCACCGGGGGTACACGGGCATCAGTGGAGTGATCGACATGACGTTATTCCTCGAAACAAATCTGTGAAGCGAAAAACGGGGAATCTGAAAACGACAAATGGCGGCCCTGTCGGACCGCCATCTGCGCGCTTCTAGGCTTTTGCAGCCCCCCGGTCAAACGCCCGGGGGGAGTGCAGGCTTGATCAACCCTGGAGCGACGAAAGGTTGACCGCCGAGTACTTGCCTCGTCGATCGACCTCGATGTCGAACTCCACGCGATCGCCTTCGTTCAGGCCAGCAAGGCCCGAGCGTTCAACCGCGCTGATGTGAACAAACGCATCCGGCTGGCCATCGTCACGGGTGATGAAGCCGAAGCCCTTCATGGAGTTGAAGAACTTGACCGTACCGCTGGCCTTTTCGCCAGTCAGCTGACGCTGCGGCGCGGGCTCGCGCTTCTGGACGGGGATCACGTCGCCGACCACAACGAGGTCGCTGGCCGAGATCTTGCCGCCACGGTCGACAAGCTGGAATTCGAGTTGCTGGCCTTCAGCAAGACCTTCGAGGCCTGCCCGCTCGACCGCGCTGATATGCACGAACACATCTTCGCCGCCTTCATCGCGCTGAATGAAGCCGAAACCCTTGGCGCCGTTGAAGAACTTGACGACGCCCTTGCCCTGGCCGACGACCTGGGCCGGCATGCCGCCGCCGCGGGGACCGCCGAAGCCGCCACCGCCGCCGCCACGCGGGCCGCCGAAGCCGCCGCTGCGAGGAGCGCCGCCGCCGAAACCGCCACGGTCATCACCGCCGCCGAAACGGTCACCGCCGCCAAAGCGATCGCCACCGCCGAAACGGTCACCGCCACCGAAACGATCCTGCCCGGCAAAGAACGGGTCGAACTCGTCCTCTCCAAACCGATCTCGCTTGTCGCGTCCCCTTCCGCGACGACCTCTGTCAAAACCCATGTTTACGAACGTACCTTCGCTGCGCCCCAAAAAGTATTCACCCGGACACGTGGACGAGCCGTGCCGACCGTCAGACGAGCGGAAGAGACAAAGCTCTCCCGGTACCTGCAGCGGCGACTCATACACGACTCATCTGCCCATGGCGAATACAAATAAGCGGGATTTTCCGGCGATCTGACCGAAACACCGCTTTTCCATGGCTCGCGCGCGACCATGTTGCCTGAACTATGCGCTTGACGGCAGATAATTTCAGGCTCAACCGCTGCCGGACAACCGCACGATCGCGAGGAAAAGTCTGATGTTCCGCCAGGTCACCGAAACCGTCTTCGCCAGCCCGCAAATCACCGTGGAGGCCGTTGCCGAAGCCAAGGACCTGGGAATCGTTCGCATCATCAACAACCGCCCTGAGGGCGAAAGCGACGACCAGACGCCCGGCGCCGAAATCGAAGCAGCAGCGCGCGCCGCCGGGATCGACTATGTGGCCATTCCGGTGGGCCATGGCGGTTTCAGCCAGGCACAAGTCGACGCCATGAGCGCCGCTCTCGAAGGTCTGGACGGTCCGGTCCTGGCCTATTGCCGGTCGGGAACCCGCTCGACCCTGCTCTGGGCGCTCGCCCGCGCCAAGGCCGGTGACAATCCCGCCGTGATTGCATCGAAAGCCGCCGCCGCAGGCTACGACGTATCGCCGGTCCGTCAATTGATCGAAATGCTTTCGGCCGGCGGCTGAGACCTAGGCGGCGTGGACAAATTCCGCATCGCCACGGTTGCCCTGCAAGCGGCGCCAGCAAGGCGCGAAGCCGCAGGAAGAGCGGGCTTCTTTCAAGGCGGAGCAACGCTGCTGGCGCCGCTTGCAGGGCAACCCCTCCGGGGCTGGAGGCAAAAGCCGCCCCTTCGGCGTCGGCTCGGCTGGAAGTATCGACATACTCCTGCGCCTCACCTTCTGGAATTGACGGCTTTTGCCTCCAGCCGTGGCGATGCGGAATTTGTCCACGCCGCCTAGAGGGCGATATCGCCCTGCTCACCGGTCCTGACGCGCAGGACTTCGGCGAGTTCGAACACGAAGATCTTGCCATCACCGATCTCGTCGGTACTCGCGCCCTTGCCGATGATCTCGATAACGGTATCGGCAAAGGCATCCGAAACGGCAATTTCCAACTTGATCTTGGGCACCAGACTCGAAGCGTATTCTGCGCCGCGATAGATCTCGGTCTGCCCTTTCTGCCGACCAAAGCCGCTCACCTCGGAAACCGTCAGGCCCGACACTCCGGCACTGGCGAGCGCATCCTTCACTTCGGTGAACTTGAACGGCTTGATGATCGCGACGATGTATTTCACGCGTATCTCCCTGGCCGACTGGCTGATGCCGCGAGCATCCCACAAACACTCCTCCACGACAAAGAAAAATGGGCCGGAGCGGCTGGCTCCGGCCCTTTAAGTTTGTGTTCGCAGGAGGAACACTGGCAGGCGGCGACGGGAAGGAGGAGAGGAAAAATCCCGCCGCCGCCAAACTCGAGAACTTAGTTGTAGGCGCGCTCGCCGTGCTCACCGATGTCGAGGCCTTCCTGCTCGACTTCCGGTGCAACCCGCAGCCCGGTGACAGCCTTAGCGACATAGGCAGCGATCACGGTGCCGACTGCAGCCCAGACGATCGCGACCAGAACCGCGATGACCTGCGTGGCAACCTGGGCGCCCATCGAGAAATCAGCAGCGCCGGGGCCACCGAGGCTCGGAGCGTAGACGATACCGGTGCCCACGGCGCCGACCATGCCGCCAATGCCGTGCACGCCGAAGGCGTCGAGGGCATCGTCATAGCCAAGCGCGGGCTTGAGCTTGCTAACGGCGAAGAAGCAGATGATCGAAGCCACGGCGCCGAGCACGATCGCACCGAACGGGCCCGAATTACCTGCAGCCGGGGTCACCGCAACCAGACCGGCAACGATGCCCGAGCAGAAGCCCAGGGCCGAACCCTTGTGGCCGCTGAAGCGCTCTGCAAGCATCCAGAACAGGCCGGCCGAAGCAGTGGCGACAAACGTGTTGATCATGGCAAGGCCAGCCGAACCGTTGGCTTCCAGCGCCGAACCGGCGTTGAAACCGAACCAGCCCACCCAGAGCAGACCGGTGCCTACCATGGTCAGCGTCAGCGAGTGGGGCGGCATCGGCTCCGAGGGGTAACCCTTGCGCTTGCCGAGGATCATGGCGAGGACCAGCGCGGAAACGCCCGCGTTGATGTGGACGACAGTACCGCCGGCAAAGTCCAGCGCAGCAGGCAGATCGGTACCGAACATCTTGCCTGCGAACAGGAAGCCGCCGGCAGCCCAGACCATGTGGGCGATCGGGAAATACGTGATCGTCAGCCAGACCAGGCCGAATACCATGACCGCCGAGAACTTGATGCGCTCAACCGTCGAACCGAGCACCAGCGCGATGGTGATGGCGGCAAAGGTCATCTGGAAGCAGATGAACACATATTCGCTGATCACTTCGCTGGTGAAGGTTGCCGCCGTGCTGGCAGGCGTAACGCCGGCGAGGAAGAACTTGCCCCACGAAATGAAGGCATTGCCTTCAGGGCCGAAGGCCAGGCCGTAGCCGTAGATCACCCAGAGCAGCATGGCGAGACACGCCACGGCGCCAATCTGCGTCATCGTCGAGAGCATGTTCTTCGAGCGGGTCAGGCCGCCGTAGAACAGCGCAAGGCCAGGCAGGATCATGAGCAGGACCAGCAGGGTCGAGGTCATCATCCAGGCGTTGTTGCCGGGGTTGGGCACAGGGGTGGCTGCGGCCTGCGCAAAGGCAGGCATGGCGGCGAACAGCGACGCTCCCAGAGCGCCGGCGCCGCAAAGAAGTTTGCGGTTCATCGTGGAATCCCTTCTGTGGGAGGCGCCGGTCAAAGCGCGGTATCGCCGAATTCGCCGGTGCGAATGCGCACCGCGGATGCGAGATCGAGGACAAAGATCTTGCCATCGCCGATGGCTTCGGTGCTGGCGACCTGCTGGATCGTCTCGACGATCTTGGGCGCCAGATCGTCCGGCGCGGCGACCTCGATCTTCACCTTCGGGAGCATGTTGGTCGAATACTCGGCCCCACGATAGATTTCCGTCTGCCCCTTCTGACGGCCGAAGCCCTTCACCTCGGTCACGGTCATGCCGGCGACGCCAATTGCGCCCAAAGCTTCCCGAACTTCGTCGAGTTTGAAGGGCTTGATGATGGCTATGATGAACTTCATGCCTATCCCCTGCTTGCCACCGGTCCCAGCACCGGTCGTACCTACGTTAAGCAAGGGGTGTGCCAATTTACCAAAGGGCAAGATTCCGGCACATTTTTACCAGACGCTCGCACTTGCAGCACGAGTCATCGCCCGATTCCTGAGCAACTGCCTATTTTTTAGGCAGCTCGAGCGCGGCAAATACCGGCAGATGGTCAGATCCTATCGCCGATAACGGGCTATGATGGACCTTTGTTCCAAGAACCACCCATTGCTCGGACACTATGATGCGGTCAAGCAGCGCCAGTGGCCGTCTGGAGGGGAAACTCCGGCCAGGTGAAAGCACCTGCCAAGGCGCCTGAAACTCCCGGAAACAACCGCCGTGGGCCGACCATTCGTTGAAATCGCCCATCAAGACGGTGGGCATCGGCTGGCCACAGTCCTCGACGTGCGAGAGCACACTTCGCACCTGCAACCGGCGCCGCAGACCCGACAGATCGAGATGCATGCCCACGACCCGGAAGCGGGTTCCGCCCAGCGCGAGGTCCGCGCGAATGGCGCCCCGCGGCTCCAGCACCGGCAAGGGCACCTGCGCAGCATCCAGCAGTCCGATGCCCTTGCGCACCAGCAGGGCATTACCGTGCCAGCCCAGACTGTCGGGCTTCATCGACAATGGCACCGGCACATAATCGGTGGAGGTATGGATGGCATCGAGCGGCAAGGCGCTCATCCGGCGGCCGAAACGGCGGTCCGCTTCCTGCAGCGCAACGACATCCGCATCGATCTCGCGCAGGACCGAGAGAATCCGTTCGGGATCGCGCCGCCGGTCCAACCCCACGGCCTTGCGGATATTGTAGCTGGCGAAGGTGATCTGCACGGGGAACTTTCGCGAGGGCTTTGACGACCGGAACTTAGGCCGACCGCCGCGGCACTGCCAAGGCGGAGATAAGTTCAATCCGCAAGGCGTCCTCGCGGTTCCCGTCAGCGCTCCTTGGTGGCGCTGAAAGTCAGGTCGGGATTGCGCTCCTGCTGGTAGCTCACGTCCCAGGCCGAGCGAGCCATGAACACCGGGTCGCCATCCCGGTCGCGGGCGAGGTTCATCTTGTTGAATTCGCCGAAATCGCGCAGCGCCTTGTCATCGCCCTTGAGCCAGCGGGCCGTATCGAAGGGCGCAGGCTCCAGCACCGCCTCAACCTTGTATTCGGCTTCGAGGCGGCTGATCAGCACATCCAGCTGCAACTGACCGACAACCCCCACGACCCATTGCGAGCCGATCTCGGGATAGAAGACCTGGATGACACCTTCTTCCGAAAGGTCGTCCAGTGCCTTGCGCAGCTGCTTGGTCTTGGTCGGGTCCTTGAGCGCGACGCGGCGCAGGATTTCCGGGGCAAAGTTCGGCAAGCCGGTAAAACGAACCTGATTCTTCTCCGAAAGCGTATCGCCCACCCGCAAGGTGCCGTGATTGGGAATGCCGATGATATCGCCGGGCTCGGCGCTGTCGGCGATCTCGCGGTCCTGCGCGAAGAACAGGATCGGCGAATGGACCGCGATCGGCTTGCCGAGGCCCGAAGGCGTCAGCTTCATGCCGCGCTTGAAGGTGCCCGAAACCAGACGCATGAAGGCAATACGGTCGCGGTGCATCGGGTCCATGTTGGCCTGGACCTTGAAGATGAAGCCGGTGACTTCCTTGTTGTCCGGCTCGATCGTGCCCGCCTCCGAGGGCTGCGGGCGGGGCGGCGGGGCAAACCGGGCAATTGCATCGATCAGCTCGGCAACACCGAAGTTCTTGAGCGCCGAGCCGAAGTAGACCGGCGTCAGGTCACCGCCGCGATAGGCCTCGACGTCGAATTCCGGATACCCGGCCTGCGCCAGCTCCAGTTCCTCGGCCACCGCATCGGGGAGCGCGGCGTTTTCGTCGACATGGCCGAGAAATTCCTTGCTCGGCCCTTCCGGGCGGCTGATCCGTCCACTGGCGATGTCGAGAATGCCCTCGAACAGCCCGCCCATGCCGACCGGCCAGGACATCGGGCAGACATCCAGCGCCAGCATGTCGGCCACTTCGTCCATCAGGTCGAAGCAGGCACGGCCTTCGCGGTCGACCTTGTTGATGAAGGTGATGATGGGCACCGAACGCAAGCGGCAGACTTCGAACAGTTTGCGTGTCTGCGGCTCGATGCCCTTAGCCGCGTCGATGACCATGATCGCCGAATCGACCGCCGTCAGCGTGCGGTAGGTGTCTTCCGAGAAATCCTCGTGGCCCGGCGTGTCCAGCAGGTTGAAGGTGACCGTATTGCCATCGGCATCGGTCCGCTCGAAGGTCATGACCGAGCTGGTGACCGAGATGCCGCGCTGCTGCTCGATCTTCATCCAGTCCGAACGCGCACGCCGCGCCGCGCCGCGTGCCTTGACCTGACCTGCCAGGTGAATCGCGCCGCCCTGCAGCAGCAGCTTTTCGGTGAGCGTGGTCTTACCGGCGTCAGGGTGCGAAATGATGGCGAAAGTGCGGCGGGAATTGGTCATCGGCGCCCTTTACTGGGGACTGCCCCAGAAGGAAAGAGGATCGAGGGAACGCGCGGCGGCGCCCTCCCTCGCTCCATACCTCCCCTCCCGGAGCCTTATCCGGCGCGGGCAACCTGGAAACCGGCGAAGGACTGGCTGACCGGCATCAGTTCCAGCGTGTTGATGTTGAGATGCGGCGGCAGCATGGCCACCCACAGCACCGTCTGCGCAATGTCCTCACCCGTCATCGGATTGGCACCGCCATAGAGCGTGTCGGAGGCCTGCTGGTTGCCGCCAGTGCGCACCAGCGTGAATTCGGTCTCCACCATGCCCGGCTCGATCGAGGTGACGCGAACGCCCGTCCCGGCAAGGTCCGAACGCAGGCCCAGCGAGAACTGGTGCACGAAGGCCTTGGTGCCGCCGTAGACGTTGCCCCCGGTATAGGGGTAGGTCGCCGCCACCGACGAGAGATTAACGATCGCGCCCTTGCGCTCGATCAGCGCCGGCAGCAGCTTGTGGGTGAGCGAGACCAGCGCGGTGACATTGGTGTCGATCATCGTCTTCCAGCTATCGAGCGAAGCGCTCTGGGCCGGTTCCGTGCCGAGCGCGAGGCCGGCATTGTTGACGAGGCAGTCGATGCCGGCGAACTCCGCCGGGAGCGCCGCCAGCGCGGCATCGCGCCCCGCTTCATCGCGCACGTCGAAGACGGCGGCGTGGAACTTGTCCGCGCCGAGTTCGGCCTTCAGCGCGTCCAGACGCTCGGCCCGGCGGCCTGTGCCGATCACGCGCCAGCCTGCCGCCACGAACGCGCGGGCACAGGCTTCGCCGATACCGGAGGTGGCGCCGGTTACGAGTGCGGTCTTCATGGAGGTCTCCTTCAATCAGCGGTCAGGACGGTCACGTCCATGCGGAAGCGGCGGCTGGCGCCGGGGGCCAGCGAAAGCATGCCCGGCTTGGCGCGGAAGTCGCCGGAATAGCCCAGCGGATCGGCATGGCCTTGCCAGGGTTCGATGCAGAGGTAATTCGCGCCCGGCTTCTGCCAGATGCCCAGCATCGGCATGTCCGGGAAAGCCACCGCAAGCTGGCCGCCACCGGGCGCGCCGAACGTCAGCGCGCGGCTGGAAAGCCGGTCCCAGATCACCGCGTCCTCGACGAAATGCGCGGCATCGGGGCGGTAGAGGTGGCCTTCCACCAGTGTCGGCACCGGCTCTGGCAGGACGAGGCCGGTCGCCGGATCGATGCGGCGGACCGGCTGCGGTTCGGCCTGTTCGAAAGCGATCGTATGTTCCGCCTTGGGCGCGCCGCCGGGAAGCGGCCAGGCGAAGGCGGGGTGATAGCCAAGGCTGAACGGCATCGGCGTATCGCCGGGGTTGGAGACTTCCGCCGCCACATGCAGCGCCGCGCCGTCAATGCGAAACACCAGATCGAGCACGAAGGCGAAGGGATAGACCTTGCGGGTGCCCTCGCTGTCACGCAAGCGCAGGCGGACCGCGCCCTCTTCCTGCTCGACCACCTCAAAGGCCGAATGGCGGGCGAAACCGTGGCGGGGCAGCGTGTAGTCCTGCCCGTCCAACCGGTAGCGATCGCCATTGAGCCCGCCCACGATCGGGAACAGGATCGGCGCATGGCCGGTCCAGAAGGCCGGATCGGCGTCGGTCATGTATTCGCGGCCGGTCCGGTCGGTCAGCGACCAGAGTTCGGCCCCGAACGTGGCAATGCGTGCGGTAAGATCGCCGGAGGAGATGGTCACGAATTCCATGTCAGTCACCGGCGATCTTCCCTTTTTCCCGAGTAGCCTCTTCAGGCTCCCCTTCAACCGCGAAGCACGGCCCCGAGCTTGGCGGCGGCGGCGGTCACCTTGTCGCTGATCGCCTTGAGGTCTTCTTCCTTGTAGCTCTTCTCAAGCGGCTGGAGGGTGACTTCGAGCGCGAGCGACTTCTGGCCTTCGGGCACGCCCTGGCCGCGGAAGTCGTCGAAGAGGCGGGCCGAGACGATGTTCACCTTGTCCGCGCCCGCCACCATGCGGACGAGGTCGCCCGCCGGAAGCTCGGCCGGAACCAGGAACGCATAGTCGCGCGTCACCGCCTGCAGCGCCGGCGGGGCGTAGCGGGTACGGGCGAACGTCGCAGCCCCCTTCTTGCCGGGGACGGCGTCGAGATAGATCTCGGCAATGGCCACCGGGCCTTCGATGTCGAACTGCTTGGCAACCGTGGGGTGCAGCATGCCGAAGCGCGCCAGCACGTTCTTGGGCCCAAGGCGCAGCGTGGCCGACTGGCCGGGGTGGAACTGCGAACCAGCCTCGCCCATGACCTGCAGCTTCTCAACCGGAGCGCCGGCTTCAGCCAGCAGCGCGGTGACTTCGGCCTTGGCGTCATAGGCATCGAACATCGCCGCCTTGCCGCTCGCCCAGCCGCGCGCGACCTTCTCGCCGGCCAGCACGAAGCCCAGCGCCAGGCGCTCGTCGCTCGCACCGCCCTCGCCGCGCAGATAGCGGCGGCCCAGTTCGAACAGGCGCAGCGAGGAAGCGCCGCGATCGAGGTTGCGCTTGGCCGCCATCAGCAGGCCCGGCAGCAGCGACGGCCGCATGACCTTCATGTCCTCGCTGATCGGGTTGGCGAGCGTCCACAGCGCGCCGTTACCTTCCGCGAAGGCATCGGCTTCAGCCGAGGGCAGGAACGACCAGGTAACCGCTTCATGCAGACCGCGCGCGGCCGCGGCGCGGCGGACGCGGCGCTCAAGCGCCTGCGTCGGCGTCGCGGTCGGACGGGCGACGCCATCGACGCGCGGCAGGGCGACGCTGATGACCTTGTCGAGACCGTGGATGCGGACGACTTCCTCGACGATGTCGGGGGCGCCGTCGACGTCCGGGCGCCAGCCGGGAACGGTGACGGCCCAGGCCTTGTCGAACCCGGCTTCCTGCGCGACGACGGCGAAGCCGAGGCTTTCCAGAATACGCTGCTGTTCGGCCGGCTCGATCGCGACGCCGCCCAGTTTCTCGGTCAGCGCCGGATCGAAGTGGACGATCTTGGGCGTGGCCGGGGCCGCACCGCTGCGCACCGCCTGCGAAGCCTCACCACCACACAGCGTCTGGATCAGCTTGGTCAGATGGTCGAGGCCGGTATCGAGGAAGTTCGGATCGATGCCGCGCTCGAAACGGCTACGCGCGTCCGAGGTGAGGTTGAGCTTGCGGCCGGTCCGGGCGATGCGCTCGGGATCGAAGTATGCGATTTCGAGGAGGACATCGGTGGTTTCGTCGCCGCAGCCCGAATGCTCGCCGCCCATGATCCCGGCGATGTCGTGCACGCCCGAATCGTCGGCGATCACGGTCATCTCGGCGTCGAGCGTGTAGGTCTTCTCGTTCAGCGCGACGACCGTCTCGCCGTCCTTGGCGCGGCGCGCAATGACGGCGCCGTTCAGCTTGGCAAGGTCATAGGCATGAGCCGGGCGACCATAGGCCAGCATGATGTAGTTGGTGGCATCGACCAGCGCCGAGATCGGCCGCTGGCCTGCCGCCTTCAGGCGATCCTGCAGCCACTGCGGCGAAGGACCGTTCTTCACGCCCTTGATGACGCGGCCGTAGAACGCCGGGCAACCCTCGACGTCGTCGGTACGCACCTCCACCGGGCAGGAGAAGCTGCCGGCAATGTCCAGCACCTCGATCGGCTTCAGCGTGCCGAGGCCGGCGGCGGCGAGATCACGCGCGATACCGTAGACGCCCATGCAGTCCGGACGGTTCGGGGTGATCGCAACTTCGATCACCGGATCGGCGCCGTGATAGTCCGCGAAAGGCGTGCCGACCGGCGCGTCTTCGGGCAGTTCGATGATGCCGTCGTGATCTTCGCCCAGTTCCAGCTCGCGCGTGGAGCACATCATGCCGTTCGATTCGACGCCGCGCACGGCAGCCACCTTCAGCACCATGCCATTGGCAGGCACGGTCGCACCGGCAAGGCCCAGCACGCCGACAAGGCCCGCACGCGCATTCGGCGCGCCGCAGACGACCTGCAGCACGCCCTCACCGGTATCTACGGTGAGAACCTGCAGCTTGTCCGCCTGCGGATGCTTGTCCGCGGTCAGCACCTTGGCCACGCGGAAACCGGCCAGCTTGGCGGCGGGATCCTCGATGCCTTCGACCTCAAGGCCGATGGCGTTGAGCTTCAGGGCAATATCCTCAAGCGAGGCGTCGGTCTCAAGATACTGCTTGAGCCAGGAAAGCGAGAACTTCATTTTTTACAATCCTTCCCGCGCTCAAGCCGGAGTGCCAACGCCGCCCGATAGGGTCGGCACGTCGAGGGCGGAGAAACCGTAGTGGGAGAGCCAGCGCACATCGCCGTCGAAGAAAGCGCGCAGGTCGTCCATGCCGTACTTCAGCATGGCCAGGCGATCGATGCCGATGCCGAAGGCAAAGCCCTGCCATTCATCGGGATCGAGCCCGGCGAATTCGATGACGCGGCGGTTGACCATGCCCGAGCCGAGCACTTCCATCCAGCCGCCCTCGCCTTTCGACGGATCGCCGCCGATCACGCGCTTGCCGTCGATCAGGGTGAAGCCGATGTCCGCTTCCACCGAAGGCTCGGTGAAGGGGAAGTAGCTGGGGCGCAGGCGCAGGACGATGTCCTCACGCTCGAAGAACGCCTTCAGGAAGGTCTCCAGCGTCCACTTGAGGTGGCCGAGATGGACGTCCTTGTCGATCACCAGACCTTCGACCTGGTGGAACATCGGGGTGTGGGTGGCGTCGCTGTCCGAACGGTAGACGCGGCCCGGCGCGATGATGCGCAGCGGCGCGCCTTGCGCCAGCATGGTGCGCATCTGCACCGGGGAGGTGTGCGTACGCAGCAGCATCTCGCGGTTCTTGGCGTCGCGGTCCGGAAAATAGAACGTGTCATGCATCGCGCGCGCCGGGTGGCTTTCCGGCATGTTGAGCGCGGTGAAGTTGTGCCAGTCGTCCTCGATCTCCGGCCCGGTGGCGACCGAGAAGCCGAGGTCGGCGAAGATCTCGGCAATCTCGTCCATCACTTGCGAGATCGGGTGAACGGTGCCGCGCGGCGCTTCGGGCGCGGGCAGCGAGAGATCGATGGTCTCGGAGGCAAGACGGGCGTTCAGCGCTGCCGTCTCCAGCGCGTCCCTGCGGGCGCCGAGCGCATCGCTCACGCTCTCGCGCAGACCATGGATCTTGGGGCCTTCGACCTTCCGCTCTTCGGGATCGAGCTTGCCCAGCGTCTTGAGCAGGCCGGAGATCGAACCCTGCTTGCCCAGAAACTCGACACGCAGTGCCTCCAGCGTATCAAGATCGGATGCTTCCGCGATCCGCGAGAGCGCCTCCTGGCCGGTTGCTGCGTAGTCCACTGGTGTCTGCCTGACTGTTGCTGATATCTGGAAGCGCGGTCCTTAGGGGGAGCGCGCGAGAATCGCAACGGCGAGAGCGCGCCTCCCCCGAAGAGGCCGCATGGCTGCCCCCCGATCAGCCCGCCCGGAACCGCCGCCCCATGCCCGTCCGGCCGAGCCGGACCCGCTCGCGCATCAGCGTTTCCGTCAAGGGCTTGTCGAGCGCGGCATACTCGCGCGGAGTCATCCCCATGAAGGCCTTGAAATCGCGTACGAACTGAGCCTGATCGTGGTAGGCCTCGTCCATCGCCCCGATCCACTTCAGCGCCGGCGCCTCGGTGAACTGCTCGACACTGCGCAGGAAACGCTGGCGCCGCAGCAGCAGCTTGGGCGAAAAGCCGAAGGCGGCGCGGCACACCCGCTCGACCATGCGCGGATGCGCGCCGACGGCCGCGGCAAGATCAACCGCAGTGCGCAATTCGGGATCGAGCACGGCCTCGCCGATCGCGGCGATCAGTGCCTCATGCGGCACGTCCCGCAGGTCCAGCCCGGCCAGGAACGCGATCAGGCAATCAAGATGGGCCCCTGGCGAGACGCCCGGATCCGCCAGCAGATCGTGCAGCGGCATGAACCGTGCGAAGACCGGGTCGTGATCCCCATCGATCAGCCTGTCGGCATACAGATAGGCGGGGGCGTCGACCAGGGCCGCCCAGCCCAGCGGGCTGACGCGAAAGCCCCATTGCCGCGCCGCCCCCATAGAGAACCGCACTTCCTGCGTGCGCGGCCCGCTCACCGTGAAGCAACTGCCGTCGATCCGGCTGCCGGACCGCGTGGTGGCCCGCACGGGCGCTCCGTAATGGAACCGGAAGGTCGCCCAGTCCGGGCACAGGACGTCATGCAGGCGTTCGTCGGCACCGAGATCGACGTCGCAGTAGAACAAGGCCGTGACGTAGCGCTCGAGCCCCGGGGGCACCGGGCAATATTGGATGATGACCCGCCTGGCTGTCATTCCCTGGTTCTTGCCGTTGTCCTGTTTCTTGCCACTGTAATGTCGACGAGCCTCCGCGCCGAAAAATTACAGGTTCAGGACAGGACGCGCAAAGCAATTCGGCAGAGAAGCGCCATTAAAACCATGAAAGCAGAAACAATTCGGGGCGCGGGTGCCAAAACACCCACGCCCCGTAACTGTTTTCGCGGATCGCGATTTCGGAGCCTCGAAAGCCTCCGAACCGATCGGCTTAGGCCGGCAGAGCGGCCTTTGCCTGAGCGATCACCGCCGAGAACACCGAACCCTCGTTCATGGCGAGGTCGGCCATCGACTTACGATCCAGTTCGATACCGGCGAGCTTGGCGCCGTGGATGAACTGCGAGTAGGTCAGGCCTTCGGCGCGGACGGCAGCGTTGATACGCTGGATCCACAGGGCGCGGAAGGTGCGCTTCTTGACCTTGCGGTCGCGGTACGCGTACTGGCCGGCCTTTTCGACGGCCTGGCGGGCAACGCGGATCGTGTTCTTGCGACGGCCGCGGTAACCCTTGGCCTGGTCCAGAATACGCTTGTGCTTGGCGCGGGTGGTAACACCCCTCTTAATACGGCTCATAGGTCAGTACTCCTCAGTTGAGCCCGTAGGGCGCCCACTTCTTGATCGTCTTTGCATCGGCGTCAGAGATGACTTCGGTGCCGCGATTCTGGCGGATGTACTTGCCGTTGTGGCTCATGAGGCGGTGACGCTTGCCGGCGACGCCGTGCTTCACCTTGCCGGTGGCGGTGAGCTTGAAGCGCTTCTTCACACCGCTCTTGGTCTTCAGCTTGGGCATTTCGTTTCCTTTCGCAGCAGACACGTCCAGTCAGCCATGGCAGCCCTTTTCGCCAGGCGGACGAGCGAATCCCCTTGCGGAGACTCAACCGTGTCGATTGAAGGGCGCGCCTTTAGGGCGAGATTGCCCGCAGCGCAAGCCCTGCCGGGCACCGCGCGCAGTCCTCGCGGATTTCGCGGCCTCAGGTGCCGTTGCGCAGCGTGGTGAAAGCCTGCCGGCCGGTCCTGGCCAGCCAGCCGAGGTAATCCCCATCGCGGATCACCGGCGCGGCCTTGGGCTGCGAGGCACGCCAGACATAGATTTGCGCCGGGGTCCGGCGCCCCGAGGCAAGGCGTACCGGCATGCAGATCCGGCGATACTCGCGCCCCTCGTAGCGGTCCAGCCGGGCAAGATCGCCCGGCCGCAAGTCCAGCCGGCACAGCGTGCCCCGCACCTTGGCGCCGGAGCGCGCCGGCAGAAGCGCAGGGAACCAGCCGTTTCCGCCCTTCACGGCGACAATCCGGCCCGGCGCCCATGCCGGCTCGGCACGGACCAAGCGCCCTGCGATCCACTCCCCCATGCGCGTTCCGGCATGGGGCTGGAGCGTACCGTAGACAAACAGGTCCTGCACCAGGATCGACTCAGTGGTGGTGGCAGGCCATCGCCTCGACCACGTCCTCGAGCCGCGCCGCATCGCCGATGGCCAGCACGTGCCCTTCGGACTGCTGGTGCAGCGGCTCACCGTTCCAGTCGCACATCGTCCCGCCCGCACCCTCGACGATCGGCACCAGCGCCGCCCAGTCGTGCAGCTTGAGCCCGGCTTCGCAGATCAGGTCGAGCTGGCCCGAGGCGAGCAGGCCATAGTTGTAGCAGTCGCCGCCCATCATCATGCGCTTGTGGTCGGTCCTGGCGGCCAGCGCCATGAAGTGCTCGCCCTCGTGGTCGTTGAAATACTGCGGCCCGGTGGTCGCCAGCATCGCCTCCGACAGTTCGCGGCAGGCGCGGGTGCGCACTGGCTGGCCGTTGAACGTCGTCGCCGCCCCGCTGGCACCGACCCAGCGCTCACGCAGGATCGGCTGGTCGATGACCCCCAGCACCGGCCAGCCGTCGACCAGCAGCGCGATCAGCGTGCCGAAGATCGGACGCCCGGCGATGAACGAGACGGTGCCGTCGATCGGATCGAGCACCCAGGTCCGCCGTGACGTGCCTTCCTCGGTGCCGAACTCCTCACCGATGATCCCGTCCTGCGGCACCTCGGCCTTGAGGATGCGGCGCATCGCCTCCTCGGCCGCCTGATCGGCGATGGTGACGGGAGACGCGTCGGACTTGCGCTCGGCGGTAAGGCCGGAGCGGAAATGCGGGCGGATCGCCTCGCCCGCCGCATCGGCGAGTCGCATGGCGAGGGCGATATCCTGATCGAGTTTCATGGCCGCACCTGTGCCTGTTCCTCCCCGGCCCGGTCAAGCCGCACGCAAGCCGCATGCGAGCCGGGCCGCGCCACCCGCAAAATCGGGGCCGACACCGGACCTTATGTGTTTTTCACACATTGCGGCGCCCTTGCGCCCCATTTATCCCGGCATGGCAGAAGCACATCTTCTGCAAGAGTAGGGGCATGCTGCGCAGATCACTTCCAGCCGTCGACCCGGCCCTGGCGCCGGAGCAGGGGTTTGCCCGCAATGGCCAGCCACTGTCCTACAACCGCGCCCCGGCGGCCGATCTCGCGCCGTGGATCGGACGCGTCTACGTCACGCGGGTAGCCGCGCCGGCCGGCTACACCCTGTCCTGCGGACTGTTCAGCGACACCGCCCATCTGCGCATCCAGATCGAAGGCAGGTGGACGGCAAGGGATGCGGACGGCGAACACACGTTCGAGAAGGCCGCGCTGTTCCTCGGACCGCAGACGCACCGCATGCCGATCACCGTGACCGGCAGCTTCACCAGCGTCGGCATTTCCTTCCGTCCCGGCGCCTGCACGGCCATGCAGGGGCCGCGCATCGGCGATTTCGTGGACCGGCTGGTCTCGACGAACGCCGTGTCGATACCGTCCGAATGTTATGTCGCGATGGTCGCCCCCGATGCACCGCCGGAGGAATGGCTGCAACGACTGGAGCAGACCTTTCGCCAGCGCATCCAGCAGATGAACTGCCCGCCGCCGGATCCCATCGCGGCGCGGTTCGAGACGATCAGCTACCGCAACCCCTCGATCACCGTCGCCGATGCCGCGCGTGAATGCGGGGTGGAGCGTCGCATGCTCGAACGCGTGGTCAACCGCGACTTCGGAATGTCCCCCAAGCAGGTCCTGCGCCGCGCCCGCGCGCTGGACATGGCAAGCTACCTGCGCGGCGTCGTCGATGCCGATGAGGCGGACGAGATCGCGCTGCGTTATTACGACGAGAGCCACCTGATCCATGAGTTCACCGAACTCTTCGGCATGTCGCCCAGCCAGTTCGTGAAGCGCCCGCAGCCGATCCTCACGCTGGCGCTCGAATCGCGCCAGGCCCGGAGGCTGGAAACGCTCAAGCGGCTGGAGCCGGGACAGGCGCGTCCTTGGCAATAGCAGCGGCCAGGCCATAGCAGCGACCCGCCATCGGCAAAGCCCAAGGCATGGCGCGTGCCTGGTACCGGCGGAAACACAAAGGCCCGGGACTTGCGCCCCGGGCCCTGAATGCCTTCAATCCGCAGACCGGTCCTCAGTCGAACAGGCTCGAGACCGAGCTTTCGTCGGCGATGCGGCGGATCGCTTCGCCGATCAGCGGGGCGATCGTCAGGATGCGGATCTTGTCCGAAGCCTTGGCGTCCTCGGTGGCCTGGATCGAATCGGTGATGACCAGTTCCTTGAGCGCCGAATTGGTGACGCGGCTGACCGCCGCACCCGACAGCACGCCGTGGGTGATGTAGGCGGTGACGCTGGTGGCGCCCTCGTCCATCAGCGCCTGGGCCGCATTGCACAGGGTACCGCCCGAATCGATGATGTCGTCGATCAGGATGCAGGCGCGGCCCTTCACGTCGCCGATGATGTTCATCACTTCCGACTGGCCGGGCTTGTCACGACGCTTGTCGACGATGGCGAGCGGGGCGTTATCGAGGCGCTTGGCCAGCGCGCGGGCGCGAACCACGCCGCCGACGTCGGGCGAGACCACCATCAGCGACTGGTCGCCGTAGCGGGCCTGGATGTCAGCGGCCATGACCGGCGCGGCAAACAGGTTGTCGGTCGGGATGTCGAAGAAGCCCTGGATCTGCCCGGCGTGCAGGTCGACCGAGAGGACGCGGTCGGCACCGGCCTCGGTCAGCAGGTTGGCGACCAGCTTGGCCGAGATCGGCGTACGCGGGCCGGGCTTGCGGTCCTGGCGGGCATAACCGAAGTAAGGCACCACGGCGGTGATCCGCTTGGCAGACGCGCGGCGCAGCGCATCGATGCAGATCAGCAGCTCCATCAGGTTGTCGTTCACCGGATAGCTGGTCGGCTGCACGATGAACACGTCCTCGCCGCGGACGTTCTCGTGGATTTCGACGAAGATTTCCTCGTCGGCGAAGCGGCGTACGGCCGCGTCCGTCAGCGGCAGCTCGAGATAGGCTGCGATGGCCCGCGCGAGCGGAAGGTTGCTGTTGCCGGACATGATCTTCATGGCGAATCCCCGAGACGGCGTGGAAGTGATGGGTGGCTGAACGCGCCCGCCTCTAGCCATGAGTCATCGGATTGCAACATCAAAGCGACGCCGCGTCTCCGTGACCCGAACGCAGGAAGGCCGGCCCGCAGCATGGCGCGGGCCGGCCTTCCTGCGTCAAGCACCTGAAATTCAGCCGTGAAGGCGATGTTCGCCCTTGATCCAGCGGACCGTTCCCGAACTCGCGCGCATGACCACGCTCTCGGTCGTCATCGTACCGCCCTTGAGGCGCTTGACGCCCGCCAGCAACGAACCGTCGGTCACGCCGGTCGCCGCGAAGATGCAGTCGCCCTTGGCGAGATCGCGCAGCTTGTAGATCTTGTCGAGGTCCTCGATGCCCCACTTGCGGGCACGGGCCCGCTCGTCGTCGTTGCGGAACAGCAGGCGTCCCTGGATCTGGCCGCCGACGCAGCGCAGTGCCGCGGCTGCCAGCACGCCTTCCGGTGCCCCGCCCGAGCCCATGTACATGTCGATCGTGGTGTTCTCGTCGGTCACCGCAATCACCCCGGCGACGTCGCCATCGCCGATCAGCACGACGCCGCAGCCGATACCGCGCAGTTCGGCGATCAGTCCGGCGTGGCGCGGACGATCGAGCACGCAGACGATGATGTCCTCAGGCTTCACGCCCTTGGCGGCGGCGACCGCCTGGACGTTCTCGGTCGGGCTCTTTGTGAGGTCGATCAGATCCTCAGGATAGCCCGGGCCGATCGCCAGCTTCTCCATGTAGACGTCGGGCGCGTTGAGCAGGCCACCCTCTTCCGCCGCCGCCAGCACCGCCAGCGCATTGGGACCGGCCTTGGCGGTGATCGTGGTGCCCTCCAGCGGATCGAGCGCGATGTCGATCTTCGGGCCCCGCCCGGGAGCGCCGCCGACCTTTTCGCCGATGAACAGCATCGGCGCCTCGTCGCGCTCACCCTCGCCGATCACCACGGTGCCGTCCATGTAGAGCGTGTCGAAGGCCTTGCGCATGGCCTCCACCGCGGCATGGTCCGCCGCCTTCTCGTCCCCCCTGCCGACCAGCTGCGAAGCCGCGATGGCCGCCGCCTCGGTCACGCGCACCATCTCAAGAACGAGGACGCGATCGAGGACTTTGCTTGCTTCGGGCATGAACACTCCGCATGAAGGCATGGAGGGATAAGGTTCGGGCAGGGGGATTAGACAGAGGAATACCACTTGTCGAGGATATGGCGCGCGCTATTCGCAATCGCGACCCTCTCTCCCGCTGCCGCGATGGCGCAGGAAAACCCGGCCGGTACGGCGGCCGCAAAGGCCTCGTCCGGCACCGCCGCGACGACGGGTAACACCATCTCGGATGCGGACAAGGCCATCGCCGAAAAGATGATGGCGGGTGGCGGCCGGATCACCCCGGATCGCAGCCACCGTGCCTGCGTGCGCAACACGCGCGCCGGGGAAATCGTCGTCTGCGCCCCCGATGAAGACCAGTTCCGCGTCGAATCGACGGCGGACAGCGATCCGACCGGCAAGGCCGGGACCAACGACGGACGGCTGCGCGCACCCGATTTCGAAAAGCACATGCCCGGCGTGACAGTGGCCAAGGGCTGCTTCATTCCGCCCTGCCCGCCCGCTCAGCCGCTGATCATCGACCTTTCGCAGATTCCCGAGGCTCCTGCCGGATCGGACGCCGATCTCGTCGCCAAGGGCGAACTGCGCGCGCATTGAGGCGCCGCCGGAAAGACCAACGCCCCGGCTCTGGAAGGAGCCGGGGCGTTCGCGGCGGTTCGGGACCGGCCAGTCGACAATCGCCCTTCAGCGAATTTCCAAACGGCCGACCTATCCCTCGATGATCTGCATCACCAGCGGCGCGGCGGTCAGGCTCTGCGACCCCTCCAGCACCCGCATCGCCTCGCAGACCGCCGATTCCGGCCCTTCATGGGTGACGATGGCAAGGATCACCTCGCCCTCCTGCCCGGCGAGCCCCTTCTGGATCATGCTGGCGATCGACACCCCGGCATCGCGCATGGCCGCGGTGATGTCGGCCAGCACGCCCGGACGGTCGGGCACGGTGAAGCGGATATAGCTGCGGCTGCGGCGATGGCCGGTCTCGGCCGGCTCCATCGCCTCGAGTTCGCCCGCCGGCATCGAGAACGCGGCGCCTTTTTCGCCGCGCGCAATGTCGATGATGTCGGCAACCACCGCGCTGGCGGTCGGACCGTCGCCGGCACCGGCGCCCTGGAACAGCAGCCGGCCCATGAAGTTGCCCTCGGCAACGACCGCATTGGTCGCCCCGTCGACACTCGCCAGCGGGTGGTCGAACGGCACCAGGTGCGGGCGCACCCGCTGGAACAGGCACGGCGCGCCGCCGGTCCGGTCGATCTCGCCCATGCCGATCAGGCGAATCACGTAGCCAAGCGAACGCGCCTGCTCGATATCCGCCGCCTTGACGCGCGAGATCCCGGAAGTCTCCACCGCGTCGAAACGCAGGCGCGAACCAAAGGCGATCGCAGCCAGGATCGAAAGCTTGTGCGCGGCGTCGACGCCTTCGATGTCGAACGTGGGATCGGCCTCGGCGTACCCCATGCGCTGGGCTTCGGCGAGCACATCGCCAAAGTCCCGCCCGGTGTCTTCCATGGTCGAGAGGATGTAATTGCAGGTGCCGTTCAGGATGCCGTAAACCCGCTCTATGGCATTGGCAGCGGCGCCTTCGGCAAGCCCCTTGATGACCGGAATGCCCCCCGCGACCGCCGCCTCGAACTTGAGCGCCACTCCCGCGGACTCCGCCGCCGAGGCCAGTTCAAGGCCGTGGTGCGCGATCATTGCCTTGTTGGCGGTGACAAAACCCTTGCCCTGCGCAATGGCGTTGCGGGCCAGCGCCAGCGCCGGACCATCCGAGCCGCCGACCATCTCGACAACCACGTCCACGTCCGGCCGGGCGGCCAAGGCAGCGGTATCGTCGACCCAGTCGTAGCCCGAGAGGTCGCCCCCGCGGTCCTTGCTGCGATCGCGCGCGCTCACCGCGGCGATACGGATGGGGCGGCGCGCACGCCGGGCAATCAGTTCGGCATTGGTCTCGATGAGACGGACAACGCCCGCCCCGACCGTGCCGAGACCGGCCAGCGCAATATTCAGCGGTTCAACCATGGACTTCCCTTTCGCGTGCGGGCCCTAAGCGAGCCGCACGCGAAATTCCAGTACCTTCACGCCTCTTCCCCCGGGCTCAGCGAAGATTACGATGACAACCACCAAGTTGCACAAGCACGAGGCGGTAGTCGGCAGCGGCCTGACGCATCGCCTCGACACCTTCCGAGACATTGGCGCGCGGGGGCGGATTGGCCGGCAGGAAGCAGGCCAGGCGGTACCATTCCAGCGTGTCGGCCTGCGGCGGATGGCCGACGTCTGCCACGAGTTCAGAGAACGACACCCCCCATGCCGGGGCCGCGCCGGACGCGCGAACGACGGTGATCGACGCTGCCGAGCCATTGGCGGTGTTGAGGAAAATCTGCGTCTCGCCCTGCCCGGCCAGATTGCCCGGGACATAGAGCAGCTCGCGCACGCCGGTGATTCGCGCCGGCGCATCGGGCGAAATGAGCGCCTTGAGGATGCCGCGCAGGCGCGCATCGGCCGCTTCGCTCCAGACCTGCTGGGCGGTCGGCGTGACCAGCTGCAGTTCGCCCGGACGGCCGGGCACGGCGCGGGCAAAGAGCAGCACGTCCTGCTTCTTGAGCGCGGGCGGCTTGCCGCGGGAATCGAGCGGAAGGTCAACCAAATAGGCGATCGATTCGCCGATCGGCGAAGAGCCCGTCAGCAAGGCCACGGTCTGGGCATTGATGTAGAAACGGCCCATGCCCGGGGTCAGCCCCGGCGCCCTGGCATCCTCGACCCGCACGATCTTGCGGACCGTCGCGCGTACCACCAGAGCCGACGAATCGGCAAGATCGGCGACATCCGCGAAAGTCGGCTCGCCGCGCGTCGGCGCGGCCACACCGGCCTGCACTTGCGCATGGGCTGGAAGCGTCTGCGCCGCAAGGGCAAGGCATGCCAGTCTGAGGGCAACGCGGGTCGGATTCGCAGGCATCGATGTCTCACTCTGGGAAACGTTGGGGGCTGGCCATAGCCGCCAGGGACATGCGGCACAAATTCGTCGCCGCATTCCTCAGACAAAATCCCCTTTTTACCCTTGGAACTTATATGCCCTGAATCGGGCGTTAACGGTTCCGCTGCCGATAAGGCGTTGCACAGGAGCAACGGTACCGCTAAGGAAACTCGCAAAATGGGGCAAAAAAACGAAAATGCCCCGCGGTTCGCCAGCCCGTTGCATCGTTTACGGATCGGCAGACTGTTAGCCGTCAGGGTGGGTAATTTGGAGTTTCGTCATGGACCTCTCCTCACGGGGCGGGCCATGGGCGCCTTTGGACCTGTCCCGCACCCGGGCGGGTTCTGGGCTTGGTAATGGAGTGATGCGTTTGAATGGCTTACGCTGACCAGCAAATGAGCGGTAACAAGATTACCGCGCTTGTCATTGTCGCGCTGATTCACGTCTTTGTAGGCTATGCACTCGTCACGGGTCTGGCATACGAAGCCGCGCAAAAGGTCATCAACAAGGTGACCACAGTCGACATCAAGGAAGAGAAACCGAAGGAGGAAGAGCCCCCGCCGCCGCCTCCCAAGCAGCAGGATACGCCGCCGCCGCCGATCGTGGCGCCGCCGCCGCCTATCAACATCGCCCCGGCCCCGCCGCCGGTGACGACCGTCAACACCGCGCCGCCGGTTCCGCTGCCTGCGGTGCCGATCCCGGCTCCGGCCGCTCCGGCCCCGCCGGCTCCCCCGGCTCCCCCGGCTCCCTCCAAGGCACGTGGCGCCTCGGTCAAGGGCAACTGGACCCAGCGTTTCAACCAGGAATATCCTGCAAAGGCCCTGCGCGAAGAACGTGAAGGTCGTGTTGGCGTGCGTGTCAGCATCGGTCCCGATGGCCGTGTTTCGAGCTGCACCGTCACCAGCTCCAGCGGCAGCCCCGAGCTCGATTCCGCCGCCTGTGAAGGTATGAACCGTTTCGGTCGTTTCAACCCCGCTCTTGATGACGCGGGTAACCCGACCAGCGGCTCCTTCGCGACGTCGATCGTCTACAAGCTCAGTTAATCCACGGCACGGCCGGGACCACCAGACGCTGGGTCCCGCCAAATCCTGCATTCTTCTTGAGAGGTAATTCGCATGCTTATCGTTGACATCCTTGCCGCCGCTGGCGAAGCCGCGCCGCAGAACAAGTTCGGCTTCGTCGAAGCCCTTCAGGCCGGTGGTTTCATTTCGTACGCGACCGTGATCATCATGGGCGTGATGTCGTTCGGTTCGTTCTACATCCTTTTCACCAAGTGGTTCGAACAGGCCAAGATCATGCGCCAGTTCGGTGCCGTCCGCACCCAGTTCTGGAAGGCCCCGACCCTTCGTGAAGGCGCTGCCAAGCTGGAAAAGAACAGCGCATGGCGCCAGATCGTCGACGACGGCATCGCTGCTGAAGAACAGCACTCGAAGATGACCGACTCGCTCGAAGCCCATGACTGGATGCACGCTTCGCTCGCGCGTTCGGAAGCCTCGATCAACTCGCGCCTGGCCCAGGGCCTGCCCTTCCTCGCCACCGTCGGTGCAACCGCTCCGTTCATCGGTCTGTTCGGTACCGTCGTCGGCATCTACCGCGCCCTGATCGCGATCGGCATCGCCGGTTCGGCCTCGATCGACAAGGTTGCCGGCCCCGTCGGTGAATCGCTGATCATGACCGCACTCGGCCTGATCGTCGCCGTTCCCGCCGTTCTCGCCTACAACTACCTGCAGAGCCGCAACAAGCGCATCGCCGAAGTGCTGACCGGCTTCTCGAGCGACCTGCTTGCCAACATCAACTCGAAGGGCGCTGTGAAGCCCGCAGTTGCTGCTGCCCCGGCGAAGCCCGCCGCTGCTCCGGCCAAGCCGGCTGCTGCTCCGGCCAAGCCGTAAGCAGCACGGGGTACGCCGCTTCAGGGCGGCGTGCCCACGGGGAACCCAGGTGGCGGCGCAGGCTGCGTCCGCCGCCTCCCCAGGGCAACGCAAGGAATAGGATAAGACTATGGCGATATCCTCGGGCGGAGGCGGTGCCGAAACACCGATGTCCGACATCAACACGACGCCGCTCGTCGACGTCATGCTGGTGCTTCTGATCATCTTCCTGATCGCGGTCCCGGTCGCGATCCAGACGATCGAAAAGCTGAAGATCCCCATCATCAAGTCGGAAGAATCGAAGGACAAGGTGGAGAACCTCCTCCTCACTGTCACGACCACCGACGATGCGGGTCGCAGCGCAGGTCAACCCGGCTACCAGGGCGCTTCGCGCAATGGCGAATGCCGCGTTTACTTCAACAACATCACGCCGGTTACCTCCAAGGAACTCTACGACCAGGCCTTCAAGCGTCTCGACGCTATCGTGAAGCGTGCTGGTGGTCCGGAAGCCCTGAAGGACAACCCGGATCTGGTCCCGCAGGTCCACATCCGTGGTGACGTGAACGCCCCGTGGCGTTGCGTGGCCGGCGCGATCTACAACGTTCAGATTGCGGGTTACCCGACGGTTGGCTTCATCTCCAACCCGGTCGACCCGAACGCCTGACGTTCGAGAAGGAGTAACATTCCATGGCAATGTCAGGCGGCAAGGACGATGGCGCGCCGATGATGGAAATGAACACGACGCCGTTGATCGACGTCATGCTCGTTCTCCTCATCATGTTCATCATCACCATTCCGGTTGCGACCAACTCGATCGATATCGACCTGCCGGTTGCAACCCCTCCGACGAACAACCCGCCGCCGGTGGACCCGATCAAGAACAAGATCGTGCTCACCGCGGATGCGCGGATCCTGTGGAACGGCAATGCCGTCGACCAGGGCACCCTGCAGAACCTGCTGGCGCAGTCGCTGACCTACAAGGTCGAGCCCGAACTGCAGTACCAGCCGGAACCGCAGGCGTCGTACGAACTTTCGGCTCAGGTTCTCCAGCTCATCAAGGCTGCGAACGTGACCAAGTTCGGCTTCGTCGGCAACGAACAGTTCAGCACCTTCGGCAAGTAAGCCGAAAGCGCGAACAGGACCTTCGGGACCAAGGAAGGGGCGGAGAAATCCGCCCCTTTTTCTATGTCCGCTTGCTATGTCCGCGATCCGTAGCCGCCTCCAAGTCGGCGCGCGGACAGGATGTTCACTTGGAGCCCTGAGGGTTTCGCGTTAGATCTCATGCCAGTGCGGAAAAGACCCGATCGAGAGGACTTGCCCATGACCACTGGAGAGGCCGTTTCAAAAACCCCGATCAGCACCATCAACACCACCCCGCTCATCGATGTCATGCTGGTACTGCTGATCATGTTCGTGATCACCATCCCGGTTGCCACCAACTCTGTTCCCATCGACCTGCCTTCGGACCTAGCCACCCGGGCGGTGCAGCCGCTGCAGAACACCGTCTCTCTCGACGCCAATGGAACGATCCGCTGGAACGGCGAGGCGGTGGAAAGCGCCGAACTGGCCAAACTGCTCTACAGCACCACCCGGATGCCGACCGAACCGCAACTGCGTTTCCGGCCCGACGCCGGCGCCAGCTACGACCGCGCCGCACAAGTGCTTGCCGCCATAAAGGCATCAGGGGTCACCAATTTCGGGTTCGTCGACAACGATCGCTTCGGCCACTTCGAACAATAGACTGCCGTTGCAAGATCTCAGTCCTCGCTGGCGGGCGGATCGACCCGCATCGCCAGCGAGGCCAGGCTCTCCGCCTCCATCAGCAGATCCACGTCCGCCGATCCTGCCGGCAGCGATTCGCGCCCGATCATCGACAGGGCCGGCACCGAAAGCGGGCTGATCCGGTCCAGACGGACATGGTCCACCTCCTTCGCAGCCCGGTCGAGCACATCAGCGACACGGGCAACGTCGGTCATGCGCGCGCGGGCATCGGCCCAGGCTGCCTCGATCAACAGGTGATCCGGATCGTACTTGCACAGCACGTCGTAGATCAGGTCGGTCGAGAACGTGACCTGCCGGCCCGACTTGCGGGTGCCGGGCTGCTGGCGCTCGACAAGACCGGAAATCACCGCCACCTCCCGAAAGGCGCGGCGCAGCAGGTAGGACTGCTGGACCCAGTCGACAAATTCGTGGGTCAGGATATCGGGCGAGAGCAGCGCGGCGGGGTCCTCCACCGGCCGCAGCCCCCAGACCACCAGCGCATAGTCGGTGGCGACAAAGCCGAGCGGCCCCAGCCCGCGCTCTTCCATGCGCCGGGTAATCAACATGCCGAGCGACTGGTTCGCCGGCCAGCCCTCGAACGTATAATAGGTGGTATAGGCGCAGCCCTGATGCGGGAAGCTCTCCACCAGCAACCGTCCCGGTGCCGGCAAGTGCGAACGCCAGTCCTGCACTTCCAGCCATTCGCGCACGTCGTCCGGGAACCGCGCCCAGCCTGCGCGATCGCACAGCATCGCCCGTACCCGGTCGGCAAGATGGGTCGAGATCGGCATGCGCTGGCCCATGTAGCTGGGGATCGTCGCCGAGCGTTTCGCAGCGCGCACGATCAACTCGAGTTCGCGCAGCGCCTCGACCTCGAGGTCCATGCCGGCAAACCGGAAGGTGTCGCCCGCCTTCAGGCTGGCACCGAAACCTTCCTCGACCTTGCCCAGCGAGCGGCCATTACGGAAGCGCACCTCCAGCATCTCGGCATCGACGATGATCCCGGCGTTGAGGCGGTGGCGCGCGGCATGTTCGGGGTGCGTGAGCCGCCAGCGCCAGCCCGATTCGCTATCCTTTTCGCGCACGATCCGCCGGAACCGGTCATAGGACCGCAAGGCGTAGCCCCCGGTCGCGACGAATTCGAGGACCCGCGCGAAACAGGCGTCGTCCACCCAGGCATAGGCCGAGCAGGACCGCACTTGCGCCGCCAGTTCCGCTTCCCGGAACGGCCCCGCACAGGCGGTGCCCATCACGTGCTGGGCCAGGACGTCAAGACCGCCCGGTCGGAACGGCTCGTCGTCGCGCTGCCCCTCGCGCACCGCTTCCTGCGCGGCGAAAGCCTCGAGAAACTCGAAGCGATTGCCCGGCACCAGCATGGCCTTGCTCGGCTGGTCCAGCCGGTGATTGGCACGCCCGATGCGCTGGAGCAGGCGCGAGGAGCCCTTGGGCGCCCCCATCTGCACGACAAGGTCAATGTCCCCCCAATCGACACCTAGATCGAGGCTGGCGGTACACACGAGGGCCCTAAGCCGCCCCTCGGCCATCGCGCCTTCCACCTTGCGCCGCGCCTCCCTGGACAGCGAGCCGTGATGGATGCCGATCGGCAGGTTGTCCTCGTTGGCGTTCCAGAGTTCCTGGAAGATGTATTCGGCCAGGAAGCGGGTGTTGGTGAAGATCAGCGTCGTGCGGTGCGCCGCGATCAGCGCGATGAGCTGCGGGATCGCCCAGGTCGCGGCATGACCGCTCCATGGGATACGTTCCTGCTGCGGCAGCAGGATCGAGACTTCGGGTTCGGCCCCCTCCTCGCCCTCGACCAGTTCCACCGCCTCGATGTCGCCCCAGGGTGCCAGCCAGCCGCGGAACCCGTCGGGATCGGCCAGGGTCGCCGACAGGCCTACCCGCCGGAGCCCCGGCGACAAGGCCTGCAACCGCGCCATCGACAGGGCCAGCAGATCGCCGCGCTTGCCGGTGGCAAAGGCGTGGATCTCGTCGACGACGATCCGCTTGAGCCCGGAAAACAGCTCCCCCGCCTCGGGATAAGTCAGCAGCAGCGAAAGCGATTCCGGCGTCGTCAGCAGGATATGCGGAGGCCGTGCGCGCTGGCGGGCCTTGCGGTCGGACGGGGTATCGCCGCTGCGCGTCTCGATGCGGACCGGCAGGCCCATTTCCTCGACCGGCGCCAACAGGTTGCGCTGCACGTCGTGCGCCAGCGCCTTGAGCGGCGAGACGTAGATGGTGTGCAAGCCCTCGGGCGGCGGGCCGCCGTCCAGCCGCGAGGGGCAGAAATCGGCCAGCGTCGGCAGGAACCCCGCCAGCGTCTTGCCCGCCCCCGTATCGGCGACCAGCAGCGCGTGGTTGCCGCGATCGGAGGCCGCCAGCATTTCGGCCTGGTGGCGCCGCACCCGCCAGCCACGCGCGGCAAACCAGGCGGCAATTTCGGCAGGCAGCGCGGGCGTCATCCCCAGGTTCGTCTCACAACCATCACCATCCCTTGGAGCATAGCCGGCGCGCCGAGAAAAGTCCGCCGAAACGAAGAGTTGCCTGGACCGCCGGTTGCCGCCACGATGACCGTTTCCATGTCACGAAAGGCAAGGCCGCCGCCGACCGATCATGTCGACCGAACTTGCGCAATCCCATCTCGCCCTGCTGGCCGTATCGCTGGCGCTCGGGCTGCTGGTCGGCATCCAGCGCGGCTGGGTGCTGCGCGAACAGGCTGCCGGGACGCGCTTTGCAGGCGTGCGCACGTTCGCGCTGATGGGGCTGACCGGCGGCATCTCCGGTCAGCTTTTTGGCCTGGCCCCCGGTCCGGCCGCGATCGTCCTTGCCGCCGCCGCGCTGCTCGTGCTGATCGGCTATCTCAAGGGCAGCCGGATCAATGCAACGGTCAGCGGCACCGGCGCCCTGGTCGCACTGCTGACCCTGGCGAGCGGCTTCTATGTCGGCCTCGGCCAGCGGCTGACCGGCACGGCCATTGCCGTGGTGATGGTGCTGCTGCTGACCTTGCGCGATCAGCTCCATGGCTGGATCGACCGGCTGAGCCAGCGCGAAGTGCTGTCGATCGCCCGCTTCGCGCTGATCGCGCTGGTCATCCTGCCACTCCTGCCCGACCAGCCGTTCGGCCCTTATCAGGCCTGGAACCCCCGCAAGCTGTGGCTGATCGTCGTGCTGGTTTCCGGCTTCTCCTTCGCCGGCTATTTTGCCGCCCGGGTGCTGGGTTCCACGCGCGGCGTGATCGCCACCGCCGCCGCCGGATCGCTGGTCTCCTCGACCGCGGTGACCGCCTCGCTCGCCAGCCGGATGAAACAGGCCGGCGACGCCGATGCGGCGCTGCCTGCAGGGATCGCCTGTGCCTCGGCCATCATGTTCGTGCGTGTCCTGCTGCTGGCAAGCGCCCTCGCCCCCGTCGCCTTGCCGACGTTCGCACGCCTGGTCGTACCGGGCCTGGTGATCGCGCTGGTCGCTGCGGGCTGGCTGCTGCACCGCACCCGCACGGCCGCGCCAGCCTCCCCATCGCCAGCCCTCCCAGTGCCCACACCGTCATCGAGCGACATGCCGGTGCGCAATCCCTTCGACATCGGACCGGCGCTGATGCTGGCTGGCCTCGTCATGGTCCTGACGGTCGCCTCGCTCTGGGTTCTGAACACCTTCGGGGAACGCGGCCTTGCGGTCGTGCTGGCGATATCGGGAAGCGTCGATGTCGATTCCGCGATCATCACGATGGGCGGTCTGGCCGGACAGTCGCTCGACGCGCGAACCGCAGGACTGGTCCTGGCCGTTCCCGTCGCGCTCAACACCCTGTTCAAGGCAGGGCTATCGATCAGCCTGGCGGGATGGCGCCGGGGGCGGGTCGCGGCCTTGCCGCTCATCGCCAGCGCCGCCGGGATCGGCATCGCCGCGCTGGCCCTCCCCTGACCTCACGGCATCACCCGCGATCAGCGCGACAGCCCCGAGGCCGCCAGTTGCCGGTCGATCTCGCCGACCAGCCGGGCCAGACCTTCGGGCGTTTCGCTTTCGGCCCGTGCGACCAGCATGGCCTGGGTGTTCGACGCACGCAGCAACCACCAACCGTCCGCCGTCGTCACCCGCACCCCGTCGACCGCGACCACCTCGGCGCCCGCCTCGGCCAGTCGTCCCCGCACTTCCTCGATGGCCGCGAACTTGCGGCTTTCCCCAACCGCGAAGCGCAGTTCGGGCGTGGAGACCAGCTGCGGCATGGCGTCATGGAATTCGGCGACGCTGCGATCCAGCCGCAAGGTGGCCGCGATCAGGCGCAGCGCCGCGTAGAAGGCATCGTCGAAGCCGTGATAGTCGTCCGCGAAGAACATGTGCCCGGTCATCTCACCCGCCAGCACGGCGCCGGTTTGCTTCATTCTGGACTTGATCAGCGCGTGCCCGGCCTTCCACATGTCCGGCACCCCACCCAGCACCGCGACCCGATCGAACAGCACGCGCGAGGCCTTCACGTCGGCAATCACCCGAGCCCCCGGGTTTTTGCGTAAGACATCCTCGGCATAGATCAGCAGCAACTGATCCCCGGCCAATGCCCGCCCCTGCCCGTCGATCACCCCGATACGATCGGCGTCACCATCGAAGGCCACTCCGAAATCGAGCTTCTTCGCCGCGACGAGCGCGCGCAGGTCTGCAAGATTGGCCTCCTCGCTCGGATCCGGGTGATGGTTGGGGAAGGTCCCGTCAACATCGGTGTGGAGAAGATGATGCTCGCCAGGCAATCGCGCGGTCAATCGTTCGAGCACGGGACCGGCGGCACCGTTACCCGCATCCCAACCGATCTTCAGCGCCGCAAGACGGTCGGCGGGCAAGTCGGCAAGGGCGCCCAGCATGCCCTCGACATAGGCATCGATGACGCTGCGGTCTTCGATGCGGCCGGCACCGCGGCTCCATTCCCCGGCGGCGGCCAGTTCCCCCAGCCGCTGGATCGCCGCCCCGTAAAAGGGCCGACCCGCCATTACCATCTTGAAGCCATTCTGATCGGCGGGATTGTGGCTGCCAGTTATCTGAATGCCGCCCTGCACATCTTCGGCTGACAGTTCGGCGAAATAGAGCATCGGGCTGCTCGAAATCCCGATCCGCACGACGTCGACGCCGCTGGCGGTCAGCCCTTCGACCAGAGCCGCTTCCAGCATCGGCGAACTGAGCCGGCCATCGCGCCCGACCACGACCTTGCCGCCGCCCTCCGCCCGCACCAGCGTAGCGAAGCTCCGGCCGATGGCACGGGCATCGCCGGGTCCAAGGTTGCCTTCCGGCTTCTCGCCGACCACACCGCGAATGTCGTATTCGCGCAGGACCGTCGGGTCGATGCGGTAGCCCTGCATGGCCCCGCCCTGTCCGCTTCCGCTCAGGACCCCGCGCCCCGCTCCAGCGCGCCGATCAGCAGGTCGCGCGCGGCATTGGCTTCATGGACTTTCTCGTTCGAGCCGCCGCGATCGGGATGGACCTGGACCACCCGCTTGCGGTGCGCCTCGAGGATCGCCTCGCGACTGGCGCCTTCGGACAGGCCCAGCAGAGCCCGCGCCTGCGCCTCGGCGTGGATCCGGGCAAAGCCGGACTGCTTGCGCGGCCCGGAGGCCGGCCAGTCGTAGCCCAGGAAGTTCCACGGCCAGCGGCCCGTCAGCATCTTGCAGGCGATGCAGCCCAGCGCGAGGATCCAGAGCAGCTTCATGACGCCGGTTTCAGCCCTCGTCGCTCAGCGCAAGCTGTGGTTCGCGGCGCGCGGGCATCGGCAGGTTGAGCCCGGCCACGAGGCCGCGCAGTTCCTGGCGCGCAACCAGATGGCTGGTGCCCAGTTCGCCAAGGTGGCCCTTGTCGAGCAGGGTCAGGCCCGAGGGGAACAGTTCGCGGAAAATGACGCGTTCCGACAGGCCCGGCGAGATGCGGAAGCCCACGCGCTTCGACAGTTCCTTGAGCGCGCCTTCGAGGCGGCGCATGTTCTTGGCCTCGACGTGCTGGACACGGTTGCGCACCACCACCCAGTCCAGCTCGCGGCGGCCTTCGTTGATGGTCTTGAGGCCGCGCTTCTTGCGGGTTTCCCACATGAGCTCGGCATAGAACGAGAGCTTCTTCACCCGGAAGGTATCGCTCTCCACCTGGCCGATCAGGTCGAAGTCGACAAAGCTGTCGTTGAGCGGCGTCACCAGCGTGTCGGCAGTGGCGGCAACGTGGCGCGCGAACTGGTCGTCGCGGCCCGGAGTGTCGAAGATCAGGAAATCGTAGCCTTCGGCGATCTGCTCGGCGAGATCGTCGAGTTCGTCGATATCCTCACCGTCGTAGACCGCGAAACGGGCGCCGGGCAACGCGATCTCGCGCTGGCGCTCGGTCTCCATGCGGTTCTCGAGATAGCGGTAGAGCGTGCGCTGGCGCGGATCGAGATCGATCGCGGCCACCTTGGCGCCCTGATAGGCCAGTGCGATGGCGACATGAACCGCCGTCGTGGACTTGCCGGTGCCGCCCTTTTCATTGGCGAAGACGATGCGATGCGTTGTCACGGACCCTGTCGCTTTCCCTGTTGCCGCCGGTCCTGCCTGACTGGCGAATACCGATCTGCTTCCACCGGAAGCGGATATCAATTGCCGCCCGGGGCACGCCGGCGCTAAGGGCGGGCGCGAGAACCGGTCAAGTCCATTCTAACGGAGCAGCCACCCCCAATGCAAACCGTCCACAGCCTTGATCCACTGCGGCGTGCCGTCGCGACCTTGCGCGAGACCGGGACCGTGGCGCTCGTGCCGACCATGGGCGCGCTTCATGAAGGCCATTTGACGCTGGTGCGCGAGGCCCGCAAGCACGCCGATCACGTGGTCGTCTCGATCTTCGTGAACCCGCTGCAGTTCGGCGCCAACGAGGATCTCGACGCCTATCCGCGCCAGCTGGAGCGCGACAGCGCCCTGCTGGAACCCGAAGGCGTGGCACTGATCTGGGCGCCTACCGTGGAGGCGATGTACCCGCAGGGCTTTGCCACCAACATCTCGGTCACGGGTGTGTCCGAAGGCCTGTGCGGCGCCGCGCGCCCCGGTCATTTCGACGGTGTTGCCACGGTCGTGTGCAAACTGTTCCACCAGGTCCTGCCCGACGTCGCCCTGTTCGGCGAGAAGGACTGGCAGCAGCTCGCGGTGATCCGCCGCATGGCGCGTGACCTCGACCTGACCCAGCCGCATGCAGATGCCATCATCGGCGTCGAGACCGTGCGCGAGACGGATGGCCTCGCCCGGTCCTCGCGCAATGCCTACCTCACCGCCGAGCAGCGCGCCGCCGCGGTCACCCTGCCCACCGCGATGAAGGCCGCCATCGCCGCCATCGAAAGCGACACCCGCGTTGCCGATGCGCTCGCGGACCTCGAAAAGGCCCTGCTTTCCGGGGGGTTCGCCTCGCTCGACTATGCCGAACTGCGCGACGCGGACGACCTCGCCCTGCTCGATGCCCGCTCCGACCGGTCGATGCGGCTGCTGGTTGCCGCCCGGATCGGCAAGGCCCGGCTGATCGACAACATGGCGGTCGCCCCGCGCTGATGCTCCCTTCGGTGCATGGACGCCGGCTTCAAGGATCGAATCTGACAGAATTAGTCATTTGCCCGCAATCGATTCCATCTTAAGGTCTGGCGCCGACACTATTCCAGTGAAACGGCCAAATACCGCCCGTATACCGGCCGGAAACCAGATCGCCGCAGCGGCAATTCCCCGAGCGGCGTAACGGAGGGACCAGAACGATGAAAACGTTCGCATGTGCGCTCGCCGCGCTTGCCATCATGGCAAGCGCTCCTGCAGCTTTTGCGGAAGACCGGTCATCGGCCCGCAAGGCCCAGGACAATGGCACCCGACAGATTCCCGTCTGCCGCAAAAATCTCGGCACCGTCGCCATCATCGAGCCTGACAACCAGTGGTGGCGCGAGTTCAACCTCGGCAGTCCCGAGGCGATCCTGCGCGTCTTCGTGCAGCAGTCGCGCTGCTTCACCCTCGTCAATCGCGGCCGTTCGCTCCAGAACAGCGCAATGGAACGCGCGCTGGCCGAACAGGGCGAGCTGCAGGGCGGCTCCAACATCGGCAAGGGCCAGATCAAGGCGGCGGACTACTTCCTCCAGCCGGACATCGTCTCGACCAACAACAATTCGGGCGGCAGCGGCATCGGCGGCGTGCTCGGCGGGGTCGGCGGCCTGTTCGGCCACGGCGTCGGCGCGATCGCCGGCGGCCTCAACATCAAGAAGGGCGAGGCGAATGTCACCCTCTCGATCGTCAATTCACGCACCACGGTCGAGGAAGCGCTGACCGAGGGGTATGCCCGCAAGTCCGACGTCAGCTTCGGCGCGGGTGGCGGCGGCTTCTTCGGCGGCACCTTCGGCGGGGTCGGTGGCGGCGGCTACCAGAACACCCAGATCGGCCAGATCATCGTGCTCGCCTACCTCGATGCCTATACCAAGCTGGTCACCCAGCTCGGCGGACTTCCCGAAAACGCTTCGGCAGCAGCCCCGCCGGCGAAGTAACATCCTGAAGTTTCGTGCTATAACAGGCATTGTCAGCGGAAATCCCATCCGCCAATGGCTATCTGATCGGGGGCCCGGCCCATGCCGGGGCCCCGTCATCACGGGGCTCAGGTTTTGACAGGCAATTCGGCATCACAGGCACGGCGCACGGGATCATGAGCGCCGCGCGCATCCTCTACATCGAAGACGATGCCCGCGCCGCCCAGCAGGTGCGCGAGGTCGTCGAAACGGCAGGCCTGGCCCTGACCTGGGCGGCCAATGGGCAGGACGGGCTCAAGCTCGCCGGGGTGGAGCGTTTCGACGTCATCATCCTCGACCGCATGCTGCCCGACCTGGAGGGGCTGACGATCCTCGAGCGCCTGCGCGAATCGGGGGTCGGCACGCCGGTCCTGATGCTCTCCGCGCTGGGGCGCAGCTCCGACCGCGCCGAAGGCCTCGATGGCGGTGCCGACGACTATCTGGCCAAGCCCTTCGAGGCCGAGGAACTGCTCGCCCGCCTGCGCGCGCTGCACCGGCGGGCCTCGGGCCGCACGCATAGCGCGGTGATCCTCTACGGTGCCTTCGAATGCCATGTGAAGGCCCGCACCGCCTTTCGCGAGAACCGCCACCTTGCGCTCAGCCCCAAGGAGTTCGAGCTGTTCCGCTACTTCATGGAAAATGCCGGTGAAGTCCTGACCCGCGAGATGCTGCTGCGCGACGTGTGGAAGATGAACTTCGACCCGCAGACCAACGTGGTGGACGTCAACATCGGCCGCCTGCGCCGCAAGCTGGAGGAAGGCTTCGACGGGCCGGCCCTCGAAACCATCTGGGGCTCGGGCTATCGCCTGCTCGACGGCCGCCGATAAGCGCGTGCCGCACCAGTCCACCGCGCCGCCGACCCGCTTCCACCGCTCGATCTTCGCGCGGACCGTGCTCTGGGCGATCATCATCGCCGCCGCCATCACCGCCTGCCTCTGGCTGCTGACCGACGCGACCATCCGCAATACCAACCAGATCGCGCTCGAACGTGCGGTCGACCTCGATCTTGCCGGCATGGTCGATATCCACGCCAGCGGCGGACGCGAGGAACTGGCACGGCGGATCGCCGATCGCATCGCCCTGCAACCGCGCGACGGCCAACTGGCGCATTACCTGCTGGCAGACACGGCAGGTCGGCGCCTGGCGGGCGACCTGCGCCAGTGGCCCGGGCTTCATGCCGGGGTTTCGGAATCGGGTCCGATTGCCCTTCCCGGCGGCAGCGCCTTTGCGCGCGCCACCCAGCTTGGCCCGGACCTCAGGCTGCTGGTGGCCCACGAGGACCACGACATCGACGCGCTGCGCCGGCAAGTGGCGCTGGTCTACGTGACCGGCGGCCTGCTGGCGACGCTGGCGGTGGCGCTGATCGGGATGACCGCCGCGCACCGGCTGCGCACGCGGATCGAGCGCATCAATGCCGCCTTCCGCCATCCCGACGAGGAAGCGCTGGCCCGGCTGGAAAAGGGTTCGCTCGACCGTGACGAGATCGACGAACTGACCCGCCATTCCAGCGAAGCGCTTGCCCGGCTGGGCCGCCTCGCGGGCGCCCAGCGCGAGACGACCGATCAGCTTGCCCACGAGATGCGCACCCCGCTGATGCATCTGGACAACCGGCTGGTAAAGGCGCTGGCCGCCGCACCGGAAGCGGAAACCGCGGCGCGGATCGCCGATGCCAGGCTGGAAATCCGCCACATCGTGCGCATGCTCGAATCGCTGCTGGACATTGCCGCCAGCCAGGCCCGCCGCGGCGACCGCCACGGCCTTGCCCCCGTCGACCTCAGCGCCCTCGCGCTCCGGCTTGGCGAACTCTACGCCGACAGCGCGGAGGAATCGGGCCATACCCTGAAACTGGCGATCGCCCCCGACGTCATGGTCGAGGGGGAGGAAATGCAGCTTACCCGCCTCATCACCAACCTGCTCGACAATGCCTTCAAGTTCGTGCCGGTCGGCGGCACCGTCGAACTTCGGCTCGCGCCCGGCCCCAGCCTGACGGTCTGCGACGACGGTCCCGGCGTCCCCCTGGCCGATCGCGAAAAGATATTTGACAAATTCGCCCGCGGCAGCGAGCCCGGAACGCAGGACGGCGCGGGCCTCGGGCTGGCGCTGTGCCGGGCGATTGCCGAGCGTCACCAGCTTGAAATCACCCTCCTGCCCTCCACGCGCGGCGCCTGCTTCAAGGTTGCCCCGCAAGCCAGGCGATAGCCCGTGAGCAAGACTGGTTACCTGCGTTTCTGCCTGCCCGTTGCCGGTTGTCTGGCCGGTTGTTTGGCCGCTAGCCTGGTCGGCAGCGTTGCCGCCATGACGTCACTAGCACCCAGCGCCCATGCCGCCGCCCTCACTTCCGGACAGCGCGTGGCGGAGGCACTTGCCCAGGCGCAGGCCGCCCGCGACGGCGGCGACAGCGAGACCCTGGCCCGCGCGCTCGGCGTGATCGATCGGTCCGGCGCCCATCCGCTGGATGGCTGGACCGGCGCCGACCCCGTGCCCGAGTGGCGCAGCACCGTCGCCCCCGCCGGTTCGCCGCTGCGCGGTAGCCCGCTCGGCCCCGGCTACCGGCTCGGCAAAGTCCCGGCCGGCCAGAGCGAGAGTTTCGAGCAGGTGTTCCTCTCCGGCCGCAAGGCCAGCGTCTCGGTCGCCACGCAAGGCGGCAAGCCCGTCAGCCTGCGCGTAACCGACGGCGACAAGCGCATCGTCTGCCAGTCCGGCAGGGACGGACCGGCCTGCAACTGGGTGCCACTGTTTACCCAGCGCTACCGGATCGAGGTCCACAACGGCGGCCAGTATCTGGCCAACTACTACCTCGTGGTCGATTGACGACGGGAACCGGGTCGCCGCGAAGCGAACTGATCGATGACGGTCTCCCGATTTCCCGTGAGGTCCGCGGCCAGGCCGAACACCATCCCTTGCGCGGGTAGCGCCGAAGTGGCCGAAGACGGCATGATCATGGGAATGGAGCGCTATTCGCAGCGCCACTGAAGCGACCGCGCGGTCGGCCCCGAGGTTGCCATCCACGTCGCCGTGCATGAGGGGAGGCCCACAGGAAAACGGCGGCACTCCCTGGTGGAGCGCCGCCGCTGTCATGACGTCAGTCGAGGACCGTCTTCTCGTCGGCCGGATCGGTGTGGAACTCGTGCCACACCCCGTTGATGATACCGAAGCCGACCGCCAGGCCGACGCCAAGGATCCAGGAAAAGTACCACATAGTCGCTTCCTCAATAGAAGTCGGGGTTCATGCCCACTTCACGCTCGGTCACGCGGCCGAACATGACCTTGTAGGCCCAAGCCGTGTAGGTCAGCACCAGCGGCAGGAAGATCACCGTCACCAGCAGCATGATGAACAGCGTCGTGTGGCTGGACGAAGCGTTCCACACCAGCAGGCTGGAGCGCGCATCGATCGAGCTGGGCAGGATGTACGGGAACATCGATAGGCCGACCGAGGCGATGATGCCCAGGTTCGCCAGCGAGGAACCGGCGAAGACCAGCGTGTCCTTGCGCCCGCGAATGCCCGCCAGTGCCACCAGCGGCCCGGCCAGGCCCAGCGCCGGGGCCAGGATCATCCAGGGATGCGCGCCGTAGTTGGCCAGCCATGCTCCGGCAACGTGGGCGCTTTCGGCAAAGCGCGGGTTCGACGGCCCCTGCGGATCGACGTTGCCGATCAACTGGTAGCCAAGATCGCCCATCGCCAGCCAGACGCCGCCAAGGGCGTAAAGCACAAAGGCCACCAGCGCCGCGACCTGGCCATAACGCTGCGCACGGTCACGTGCCGGCCCCTGCTCGAGCTTGAGCGTCAGCCAGCCGGCACCGTGCAGCACGATCATCGCCACCGACACCACGCCGCAGAGCAGCGCGAAGGGCGTGAACAGGCCCAGCAGCGTGCCTTCGTAGAAGCTGCGCATGTCGCTATCGAGCCGGAAGGGCACGCCCAGCAGCACGTTGCCGACCGCCACACCAAACACCAGCGAGGGCAGGAAACCGCCGACGAACAGCGCCCAGTCCCAGCGCGAACGCCAGGCCGGATCGGACTTCTTCGAACGATACTTGAAGCCCACGGGCCGCAGGATGAAGGCCGCCAGCACCAGGAACATCGCGATGTAGAAGCCCGAGAAGCTGACGGCATAGACGTAAGGCCATGCCGCGAAGATCGCGCCGCCGCCCAGGATGAACCAGACCTGGTTGCCTTCCCAGGTCGGACCGATGGCATTGATCACCATGCGGCGCTCGGCATCGCTGCGGCCGACGAAGGGCAGGAGCGAGGCCGAGCCCAGGTCGAAACCGTCGGTGAGGGCGAAGCCGATGAGCAGCACGCCCATCAGCAGCCACCAGATCACCCGCATCGTTTCATAGTCGAAGGGAATGGACATTCTTGCCTCCTGCTTACTCGGCCGGGATGGCAGTGAAGGTGCTGGCAGGTGCGCGTTCGCGAACCGGCGCGCCTTCATGGCCCTCGTAGACTTCCGGACCCTTGCGGATCGTCGCCAGCATCAGCTTCACCTCGATCACCGCCATAGTGCCATAGAGCAGCGTGAACCCGATGATGGTGGTCCAGATCTGCGGCACGGTCAGGCTCGATGCGGCCAGGAAGGTCGGCAGCACGCCGTCCACCGCCCAGGGCTGACGCCCGAGTTCGGCAACCAGCCAGCCCACTTCGATCGCGATCCACGGCAACGGCATCACCAGCACCGCGGCGCGCAGGAACCACCTGGCGTTGAAGCGGCGGCGGACCGAGAAGGCGAAGGCGGTGGCGAAGAAGGCGATGAAGAAGAAGCCCAGCCCCGCCATCACGCGGAACATCCAGAACAGCGCGGGCACGTTGGGAACAGTGGTCCAGGCCGCCTTGGTGATGGTCGCGGCATCAGCCTGGCGCGGATCGGCGACAAAGCGCTTGAGCAGCAGGGCGTAACCGAGATCGTCCTTGTTGCGCTCCCATGCTTCGCGCGCGGCAAGGTCGTTACGGTTGACCTTGAGCTTCTCGACCGCGTCATAGGCAACGATACCGGTGCGCATGCGCTGTTCGGCGCGCTCGACCAGCGGGATGATGCCGGTCACTTCGCCCGACAGGCTGCGGGTGGCGATCAGGCCGAGAACATAGGGGACCTGGATCTCGTAAGCGGTCTGGTGCTTCTCGTTGGACGGCAAGCCGACCAGCGTGAGCCCGGCAGGAGCCTTTTCGGTCTCCCACATGGCTTCCATCGCCGCCATCTTCATCTTCTGGTTGTCGGAAACCGCATAACCGCTTTCGTCACCCAGCACGACGACCGAGAGCGAGGAGGCAAGGCCGAAGGCCGCCGCCACCGTGAAGCTGCGCTTGGCAAGCTCCAGATGACGTCCACGCAGCAGATAATAGGCCGAAACACCCAGCACGAAGAGGCTGGCGCAGACGTAACCTGCGCTCACGGTATGCACGAACTTCGCCTGCGCGACCGGATTGAAGATCACGTCCTTGAAGTTCGAGACTTCCATGCGCATCGTCTCGGGGTTGAACACCGCACCGGCGGGGTGCTGCATCCAGCCGTTGGCGACCAGAATCCACAGCGCCGACAGGTTCGAGCCGAGCGCGACCATGAAGGTCGTCAGCAAGTGGCCGCGCTTGGAAAGCCGGTCCCAGCCGAAGAACATCAGGCCCACGAAAGTCGCCTCGAGGAAGAAGGCCATCAGGCCCTCGATCGCCAGCGGAGCGCCGAAGATGTCGCCGACGTAGTGCGAGTAGTAGGCCCAGTTGGTGCCGAACTCGAACTCCATGGTGAGGCCGGTGGCCACGCCGAGGACAAAATTGATACCGAAAAGCTTGCCCCAGAAGCGGGTCACATCCCGCCAGATGGGGCGATCCGTGATCACATAAACACTTTCCATAATTACGAGAATGAAGGAAAGGCCAAGGGTCAGGGGTACAAAGAGAAAATGGTACAGTGCCGTGAGGGCGAACTGCAACCGGGACAATTCAACAACTGCCATGTCGATCATGTCGAATCCCGCCTTTTTAGCGGCCCGAGAGGGAGAGAGAGGTTGCCTCGGGCAGGTTGGTTTCGTAGGGTCGCGTTAGGCCCGCCCAAGAGGGCTGTCAAACGATACTTACATGGTTTCTTTAATTTGATCTATGTCAAATTGACTGTACCCTGGCTGCTTGATATTGCCGGGGCCGCCGTCCTCTCCTGGGGGCTCGCCAGCGGCGTTGGACACGTCGCGACGCAGGCCCCGCTGCTCGCACCGGCCGCGCTCATCCTGGGAGGAGCGTGCCTGCGCGCCATTTCCGCCTTCGCTCTTGACCGCCACGCCGTGGCTGCCGCGCAGGCAAACAGCCGCGAGCGACGCCGCGGCTTGTGGACTTCCCTCCTTGGATCGCGCCTTTCGAAGCCGCTAAGCATCGGAGAAAGCACCACACTTGCCTTGGACCATACCATGGCGATCGAGAATCGCGATGTCCGCTTTTCGCCCGTACGCCTCAATGCCGTGATCGGCCCGCTGGTGGTGGCGGCAATCGTCGCACCGGCGAGCTGGGTCGCCGCGCTGATCATGCTGGCAACGCTGCTGCCCTTCGTGCTGGGCTCGATCCTTGCCGGCACTGCCGCGCGCCGGGCGTCCGAGCGGCAATTGGCAGCCCTGGCCGCACTGTCCGGCCTGTTTGTCGACCGTCTCACGCATCTCCCGCTGATCCGCCATTTCGGCGCCGAAGCCCGCATCTCGCGCCAGGTCCGCGATGCCACCCACGAAGTTGCGAATCGCACGGTTTCTGTCCTGCGCGCCGCCTTCCTCTCCAACGCCGTGCTGGAGTTCTTCTCCGCGCTCTCGATCGCGCTGGTGGCGGTCTATTGCGGTTTCTCGCTGCTCGGCCTGCTGCCGTTCCGCGCGCCGGAAACGTTGACGCTGGTGCCCGCCTTCTTTGTTCTGGCCATGGCCCCGGAATTCTACCTGCCGATGCGCCGCCTCGCCGCCGCCTATCACGAGAAGCAACTGGGCGAGGCCGCCGAAACGGCGCTTGAGCCGCTGCGCGATGCCTTGCCGGCCAGCCCGCTTCCGGCAAACGCCCTCCCCCCTTTCAGCGGCCTGCGCGTCGCCGACCTGACATTGGCCTTCCCCGGCATCAGCGTCGGCCCACTCGATTTCAGCCTGTCCCGTCACGACCTTGTCGCGCTGACCGGCCCCACCGGCAGCGGCAAGACCAGCACGCTGGCCGCCATCGCCGGACAAGTCGCCCCCATCTCCGGCCAGATATGCGACCTGGTCGGTGCCCCGCTGGTCAGCAGCCAGATCGCCTGGGCCGCCCAGCGGCCGCTGCTGCTGACGGGAACGCTGGGCGAAAACCTGGCGCTGGCAGCCCCCGATGCCCCCCGCGAGGAGATCCTCGCGGTCGCCGATCGTGTCGACCTCGGCCCCATGCTGGCCCGGCGCGGCGGCCTCGACATGGCGATCGACCATGGCGGCTCAGGTCTCTCGGGCGGCGAACGGCGGCGCATCGGCCTCGCCCGCGCGATCCTCTCGGGTCGTCCACTGCTGCTCTGCGACGAGCCGACCGCCGACCTCGACACCGCCTCCGCCGCCGCCATCGTCGCCTTGCTGCGCGACCTGTCGCGCCGCCGCTGCATCCTAGTGGCCACCCATGATCCCGCCATGACGGCCGCCGCCCGGCAGGAGATCGCGCTGTGAACGCCTCCGCTTCCGCCCCGTCCGACAATCCCCTCGCCATTGCCGGCCTGCCCCGCCGGCGACTGCTCTTCGCCAGCCTCTGCGCCGGGTTTGCGACCGTGGCGGCGATCGGCCTCCTGGGGGTTTCGGGGTGGTTCCTGACCGGAGCGGCCCTGGCCGGGTCGGCAGGCGCCATCACCGTGGCCGCCTTCAACTACCTGATCCCGAGCGCCCTCATTCGCCTGATGGCGATCGTGCGCACGCTGGCCCGTTATGGAGAGCGGCTGCTCTCGCACAAAGTCGCCCTGGAAAGCATGGCGGACCTGCGCGGATCGCTGTTCGACAAGCTGGCCGCACAAGACAGCCGCAAGGCTGCCGACAGTTCTCCTGGCGAGGCCGCCTCCCGCCTCATCGACGATGTCGCCGCGCTGGAAGACCTCGTCATCCGCGAGCCGGCGCGCCACGCGGCGCTGGTGTCGGCGGCCGTGGGGCTCGTCGCGGCAAGCCTTGCCGGACTTCCCGCCCTGCTGTTCCTCCTGGCCGCGCTGGGCCTGCTGCCGCTGCTGTTCGGCCGCATCTCTGCGGCGCTCACCCGGGCTCCGGCACAACAGGCCGCCGAAGCGCTTGGCGACTTGCGCAGCCGATACATCGACCTTGCCGCCTCGCGCGCCGAAATCACCGCTTACGGGCTCGCGGAAAGAGCGTTCGGAGAGCTGGAGCCGCTGGCCCGCAAGCTCGATCGCGCCCGCAGCGCCCTGTTCCGCGCCGAAGCGCTGCAAGGCGGGCTTATGACAGTCTACGGCGCCCTCGCGATGGCAGGTCTCCTGCTGCTCGCAGCAGCGCCTGCCCCGATTGTCGCACTGGCCATGCTGGCAACCGCCGCTGCTGTCGAGGCCATGGGAGGCTTCGCCCGCAGCCTGCTGCGCCGCGCCTCGCTCCACGCCGGACTGGACCGGATTGCCGCGATCATCGCGCTCGACCCGATGCTGTCTCCGCAGGAATCGGCACCGCCCGCAGTGCTCGGCATCGGCCATCACGACTTTCCTGCACGCTCGCGAATCGCCCTCACGGGCCCTTCCGGCTCGGGCAAGACCCGGGTGCTGCTGGCCCTGGCAGGAATGCGCGCGTCAACCGTACCGCTGACCGTGGCCGGCACCCCGGTCGACCAGTGCACGGCGCGCCGCCTCTCCGCCCAGTTCGTGCTGGCGCCGCAGGATGCACCGCTCCTGATCGGCACGGTCGCCGACAACCTGCGACTGGCCCGCCCAGGCGTGAGCGAGGTGGAAATGTGGGCCGCGCTGGAAGTGGTCCAGCTCAAGGACCGCATCGCACGCAGTGAACACGGCCTTGCCACCCCCATTGGCGAGGCAGGCGGAATCCTGTCAGGCGGCGAACGCAAACGCCTGTCGCTCGCGCGCGCGCTGCTGGCAAATCGCCCCTGGCTGCTGCTGGACGAACCCACCGAAGGGCTTGACGGGCAGACGGAAGCGGCGCTGGTAACTGCCCTGTCCACTTGGCTGGCACAGTCGGATACGGGCCTCGTCCTCGTTTCGCACCGCCCTGCACCACTTGTCCTGTGCGATTCGCGGATCGACGTTCGCGCACTCAGCTAGGTCGTAAACGGGTTATCCGCCGTCCAGATCACCTCAGGACCCGCGCAAAGCCTGCCGCGCCGCCCCTCACGGTGACCGCCGTCTCGCCCGCCGCCGCCGAGTCGCCGCCACCGGCAGGAAGCGCCGGGCCGGCGCCTCCCAGCCGCCCACCGAGATAGTGCGCGAGCACCTGCATGCGTTCACCATCAACGCGGTAGAACACCTGCTTGCCGGTCCGCTGGGTCACCACCAGCTCCGCCTTTCGCAGCACGGCCAACTGCTGCGAGAGGCCCGGCTGGCCAATGCCCGTGACCTCCTCGATCTCCCCCACCGACAGTTCCGCTGCGCACACCGCGTCCAAAATCTGCAAACGCAGGGGATGGGCAAGCGCCCTCAGCAATTCGGCGATGTGCTCGATCGCCATTCTCTCCCCGCCAGGGGGTACGCCTTCCGGCTCCATGTCAGCCCTCCTTGCCCTGAGGGGCGTAGAACCAGGCTGCGGGCCCTGCGCTGGCCAGCGCCGCTTCCGCCGTCTCGGCGGGAACCGGCCACAAGGCGTCTCCCGGCTGCCAGTCCGCCGGCGCCAGCCCCGCGCCCTCGCCCACGCCTTGCAGCGCGGTCAGCAGCCGCAGCATTTCCGGGATCGAACGCCCCACGGTCAGTGGATAGCTGTTGAGCGCCTGCAGCACCCCGTCCGGATCGATGAAATAGGTCATCCGAACCGTCGCGGAATCATGCGCGCCTGCCCCGACCATGCCGAACCCCCGGGCGATCTCCATCGTCGGATCCTCGATGATGGGGAAATTGATCGCCACTCCCGTCGTGTCTCGCATGAGGCGAATCCAGGCGAGATGCGAATAGAGGCTATCGACAGAAAGCCCGGCCAGACGACAGCCCAGCGCCTCGAATTGCGGGGCCGCACGCGCAAGCGCCAGCACTTCGCTGGTGCAGACAGGGGTGAAGTCGGCGGGGTGGGAAAACAGGATCAGCCACTCTCCGCGATAGGCATCAAGATCGAAGGGCCCTTGCGTGCTGCGAGCCACGAAGCGCGGCATCCTTTCACCGATACGCAGCGGCTGCAAAAGCGGCTCCTGACTGTCCAAGGCGATCCTCCACACGATTTACGGAACGAACGCTTACAGGATTATGCTCAATCGGAAAACGACACTTCGTGCATTCGCACGGAATTCCGCCCAGGCGCTGGAATTCATCCCGTCACTATGCCCAGTTTCGTAAATGAAAGTCGCACCACAACGCATGATCGCCTGTGGGCCGACTGAAACTGCGAGGCGCTTTCGCCATGGTCGCGAGACGAAGACACTTTTACACAAAGTGATGCGGACCGAACATAGCCCTGCGACAGCTGCCCCTCACAAGGAAAGACGTCGCCAGTTCGCAAAGGGCTTTTCCGGATGTTCCGCCTGCTCCAGACCGCCGCCGCCATCGCCGCATCCTCTTCGCTGGCTTACGGCATCGCCCCCGGCCTCGAGCACAAGGCCGCACTCCCGCCGCCCGGCCAGCCTATCGTGGTCGGCGCGGACAAGCCGGTTTTCCTCGGGCGCATGGTGGTCACTGCCGCGACCCTGCCGAGGGAGTAAAACCAGGATGTCGTGAAGGGCGGCTGGAGCGGGTAGAGGGAACCGGCCTTTATCGTAACTGGCTCCGAGCGCGCGTCTGACGCGCTCCCACGCACCAGCAACTCAGACTACCTAGCCCCCTCGAAATGCCGCGCGGCCATCGGTCAGCGCGGCATTTTCGCGTCTGGCGCCCGTCCATGGGAGCGGTGCCCGCAAAAACATCCCTGCGCACAGATCTGCACAGCGCCCCGGTCCTGCCGGCAGCATGTGAGGCTGACTGCAATCCAAGCGCGAAAGCCGCAGCCTACCGTGGGAACTCTGAGGGTGTAGGGTATGCGCCGCAACCGCCTAACATTCCTAACAATCTATGTTTTTCAAAGCGTTACGACATAATAAACCTATAATATTGATATAACGAAATTATATGAATGAAGGGTAATATCTGGGCTCCATAAAACTGTTCGTTTTCAATGATATAAGGTTGGAAGCAGGAAAATATTATGTCCGATTAGGTCGCCGCCCTAACCTTAAAAACGGCAGATTTCCGCGCCTTTCAGAGGCAAAATCCGAGCAGGTTAGGAATGTTAGGCCCTTGCGACAGATGGGGGGGGACCTTGCCTGCACGGCGGGGGCGGCCAAATGCACAATTTTCGTTGAAGAAGGCGAAAGCGAGGCGTGGGGGCGAGGGCGTTTGGGCGCTGGGCCGGGGCTTCCTCGCCCCGTTCGCCCTCCGTTGCGCCGTCGCGCAATATTGTTACGTTGAGGCGCGGCGACCGGGCATGCGAAAGGGGACGAGGATCGCTCCCCGGCCCCTGCTGGGCTCCGACGCGGCGCGTGCCGGTCAGTTGGTAATGATGACCTCGCGCACGGCTTTGGCATTGCCCCCGCCGCCCACCGTGTAAGCCAGCTCCTCCTCCCGGAAGTCGAAGCCTGCGAAGATGCGGCGCACCTCGGGATGATCGTTGAGGGACAGGATGAACCGCCCGCGCACCCCGCGCAGCTGCTCGGCCATCTGTTCGAACTGGCTGCGGTCGAACAGATCGCGGCCATAGTCGCCCTCGCTGCCGTAGTAGGGCGGGTCGAGGTAGAAGAGCGTCCCCGGCCGATCGTAGCGGGTGATGAAGTCCGACCAGGGCAAGCGCTCGATCACGACCCCGGCAAGCCGCTCATGCACCGCCTCGATCATGGGCGCGAGCTTGGTCACATCGAACCGCGCCCCGCCATCGACGATCACGCCGAACGACTTGCCCCGCACCTTTCCGCCGAACGCCAGGCGTTGGAGATAGAGGAACCGGGCCGCGCGCTGCATGTCGGTGAGCGAGCTGGGCTCCAGAGCCAGCAGCTTCTCGAAGCCGGCGCGGCTCGTGATTTGCCAGCGCAGCATGTCGAGGAAGGCGAGATAATGGTGCTGGATCACGCGGAAGAACGTAGCCACGTCCTCCGACCAGTCGTTGATGATCTCGGCCTTGGGCTTCTGGTCGCGGCGCAGGAATACCCCGCCCATGCCCACGAACACCTCGGCATAGGTGCGATGCTCGATGGAGTTGATCAGCGAGACCAGGCGCTTTGCCAGCGCGCGCTTGCCGCCGATGTAGGGCGCGAGCGGCCGCACGGGATCCACGGGGGAAAGCGCGAGCGCGGGATTCGACAACATCAATCATGTTCCTTATTTGTTCGCCTGCCGAGTCGGCAGGCGGGATGGTCCCGAGGCGGGACCGATCTGGATCATGACGAACATGTCTCGTCGGACTTGGGCGTTGCCGCGCCCCTGTCCCCCGCCTCTCGGCAGGGCAAACTCAGCGCGTGCCGGCGGCCACCTTCTGAAAACCGTTGCCCACCTGCCGGATGATCGAGCCATCCGAGAGGACGTAATCGGCGAAGGCCAGCACCTGCACGCCGAACCAGTCGTTCATGCGCAGCATGCGCCGCGCGATCGGAACGATCTCGGTCTCGTAATAGGCATCTCGAGCATCGCTCACCTTGCCGAACCCGCTGCTGTTCGTGGGCACGATGCCGATAAGCTGCGGGGGCGTGCGGTGCGCGGCGAGCATGTCGTCGCGGCTCATGGTCTTGATATTGGTGAACTCATCCTTTGCGGTCACGTCGGAGAGCGGCACGATCTGCACGCCGTCCTTCTTTCCGCCCGGAATGTGCATGAACAGGTTGCGGAAGTTGCCCCGACCCTTGGCGCTCTTGAGCTGTTCGGTGATCGCGTCCGCCATCTTCGTGTCGGCCAGCGGCTCGGACAGGTAGAACACGAAGCCCGCGTGCGCCCCGTTGAGGTAGTATTTCCGGCGGAATAGCGTGGCGTTCTCGTTGAGCAGGCCCGATTGCAGCGCCGACAGCCACTCCGGCATCCCGAAGATTTCCTGCGCCACATCCGGCTGCTGCAGGTGGAAGACGCGGCCGATCTGGAATTCGTGGATGTCTCCCATCGGTCCGTTCACGAACCAGTACTTGCCCGCCTCGATGCCGGGCCGCGTGTGCAGCGCCGGGGCATGATCGGCCCGCGCGAGCCCGCCCGCCATGTTTGGCACAAACTCCAGATAGCCGTTGCCCATCTGCAGGAAGTCGAGCGCGAACCGCTCGAAAGCATCGGATACCAGCCAGCGCGACGGCGTCTGCTGGGCAACCAGAATGTTCACTTTCAGCGCGATCGCGCTGCGGTGATAGGGGCTCATGTTGAAGGTCTGGGCCAGCTTGCCCATCGGCAGCGGCGGCTCGTACCAGCGGCCGTTGTGCCACATTTCGAAATACTGGCTCAGCTCGCGGCTATCGATCACGCTCTCGGGATCGCCGAAGCGGAAGGCGGTCACGGTCGGGCTGGCCTTTGCGGCCTGATCGACTGCGACGATATCGGTGGTCTCGGTCATGAAAACTCCTGTCAGAAGGGGACCACGCGCCCGCCGCTGCCTTCACCGGCAGTGGCAACGTCCAGCGGCTCGTTGGAAAGTGCGTTGAGCAGCGCCCATGCGACGTCGGCGTGGCCGATCTCGCCATTGCGCTTGGCGACGTAAGTGACGCCCTTTTGGCTCCCGGTCAGCGCCGGGCGGATCGCCATCAGCGCGGCCATCAGGTCCGTCCACTCGTGGTCGAACTCGATGCGCTGATTGCGGAAGATGTGCTGGCCCTTCATGACCAGCGCGGATTTGATGGCGACCGAATATTCGATCTTGCGCGCCATCGGGAACCACTTGGACACGATCTCCCACACCGCCAGACCGTGGCCGGTCGTGTCGATCGCGATGTCCGTCACGCGGTAGCGCTGGGCCACCTTCTTGATGAATTCGGCCTGTCCCGAGAAATCGAGCCCGTTGAGCCGGTGCTTTTCCAGCACGCGGAACTTGCCCTTGCCCGCCTGTTCGGGCGGCGCGAGCACGATCAGCGCCGCATCGTCGCGGCCCTGTTTGTTCGGGTCGTACCCGATCCAGACCGGCAGATCGCCAAATGGGCGTCCGCCCGGAATCTCGATCAGCGCAGGCTTGAAGTCGCGCCACCTGTAGAAACTGTCCACGCGCGCCGGGGCGATCCGGTTGAACGGGAAGCTGCTCTCGGAATCGTCTACGTCCTCGCACTCGTAGAGGTTGCGGAATGCCTCCTCCGAGTACTTGGCCCGCTGCATTTCCACATCGACCAGTTTGGCCAAGCCCATCTTGCAGGCATCGTGGATCGTCAGGATCTGCTGCCAGCTTCCATCGGGCATGATGGCGCCGCGCCGCAGGTTCTTCAGGCTGATGTCGAACGGCTTTTGCGCGCGGCGGTCGCGGCCTGCGTTCCACTCCTCGCCAGACCACCAGGCGTAACTCGCGTGCGTCTTGGTAGACGGCGTCGAGAAGTACGTTTCCTTGTAGATCTTGTGCGTGGTCATGCCGCTGGCCACACGGTTCAATTCCGTGAAGCCATGCACCCATGCGTATTCGTCGAAGTAGAGGTCGCCGCTCTCGCCCTGCGCCGTCGCCGAATTGGTCGAGAGGAAGTAGAACCCGACCTGATCGAGCGTGGGGCCGGTGGCGTCGCCATCCTCGTCTTCCGGGTACTGCCCGGCAAAATCGAGGGTGATGATCTTGCCCTTGAGTTCCACCCCGGTGACGCGGCGAACCCATCCCGCGATCTCGCGCCGGAACTTGAGGGCCTGCCGCTCGGACGCGGACAGGAAGATCTGGTTGCGGGGGGCTTCTTCGAGCGAAAGCTCTTCCCGGCCTACACCGGCAAGCACTGCCTCGGCCACCTTGGCGAGGGCCTCGCGGGCGAAATACCACGTTGCGCCGACCTGACGGCTCTTTCGGATCTTGCGGGTGCGCTGGGCCCGCTGCTCCCACCATAGCTCCTGGTATTCGAAATTGCGCTTGTGGAAGTCGTCGAGAAGCGCCTGCCACTGCTCCAGCGTCAGGAAGTTCTTGCGCTTCTCCGCGCGCTTGGCCTTGGCCTGGTCGTTGTTCCGATTGCCGACCTTGGGGTTGAGATCGCCCTCCCGTCCGGTCTCGTTGTACTTGCGGATCCGCGCCGTCCGCTCGAGCTGGCGCGTCAGGAAGTCGATGCGCTTCATGTCCCCTTCGGTCAGGGGTTCCTTGTCGAGCAGGTTGGCGACCTTCACCTCGATCCGGTCGTCGATGATGTCCACCGCCGGATGGGTTTCCCACCCATCCCGGCGCGACCAGCTCGCCAGCGTGTTGTAATTGACCCCCAGCTCCTCCTCGATCTGGGTCAGTTGCCATCCGCGCCAGAATAGCGAGCGTGCTTCCCGGCGCAGGGCACGCCCCACCTGACGGCTAACCGTCGCGGCGTTCTTCGCGCTTTTGGCAGGGCGGGCATTGGGCATGACCATGCCATGCACCGGCACCGCCCCGCTCGGGCATGGGTTGCGCGGGTAGAGCGCGGCATCACCGCGCCCGCGCGTTGCGAGAAGGCAGGCGGTCGGGCTTCAAGTCCTCATCGAACGCACACCAAATCCCAGGGCGCCGTAATCGCCCAGAGCAGGACCGAACGCGGAGCCCGAACCATGAAGACCAAAGCCTTCCTTCTCGCCACTTCCGGCCCGACCGTGGACGGCCGCAACATCGAGCCCAAGCTGCTCACCGAAATGGCCGAAAGCTACAATCCGAAGACCTACGGCGCGCGGCTCAACATCGAGCATATCCGCGGTGCCACCGGGCAGGCCCCGTTCCGCGCATTCGGCGACGTGACCGAACTTTCCACGGCCGAGGTCGAGGTCGATTTCAACGGAAAGAAGGAAAAGCGCACCGGCCTCTACGGCGTGTTCGACATCAACGAGGACGCCAAGGCGCTCAACGATGCCGGCCAGAAGGTCTATCCCTCGATCGAGATCGAGCCCAACTTCGCGGGAAAGGGCTTCGCCTACCTGATGGGCTGCGCGCTCACCGACAGCCCCGCCTCGATCGCCACCGAACGCCTGCAGTTCAACCGCCAGCTGCCCGGCACCGAGGTCTATTCGCGCGACACCGCCGCCGTCATCGAGTTCGCCGACGAAGGCGGCAGCGCCACCGCCACCGGCGACAGCTTCCTGACCAAGTTCGGCGCCATGCTCGATAGCTTCTCGGCCAAGTTCACCCCGGCGAAGACCGAGGCCACCCCGCCCAAGGAAGCCGAGCCCGCCGCACCGGCCGCGTTCGATTTCAGCCAGTTCAAGCCGCTGTTCGCCGAACTCGGCAAGTCCTTCTCGGACGAGATCGGCGCCCTGCGCACCGAACTGCGCACCGAGGTCGACGCGATCGGCGTGAAGCTGAGCAAGGTCGAGAAGGTGCAGGACGAAACCCCGTCCAAGAGCTTCACCCGCCGCCCCGCGAGTGACGGTGGCGCTGGCGATTTCGCCGGCGTCTTCTGAGCCGATCCATCCACCGCCGCCCCGCATTTTTCAAACAGGACCATAGACCATGGGTTACACTCTCTCCGATCGCGGCCGCGAGCGCCTGGACGGCCTTTTCAATGCCATCGGGCAGGCCAACGGCGTCACCAACATCAGCCGTCAGTTCTCCCTTTCGCCCACCAGCGAACAGCGCCTCGAGGATCTGCAGCGCGAAAGCGTCGGCTTCCTGTCGCGCATCAACATCATGCCGCGCCGCGATCTGATCGGCGAAGTTCTCGGCCTCGGCACCCACAACATGGTCGGCCGCCGCATTTCGCGTCCGAACCTGCCGCGCAAGGCCGCCTACGTGGGCAACCTGCAGGACCGCGAATACAAGCTCTACAGCACGCTGTTCGACACGTACCTGCCGTGGGAAGTCATCGACGCCTGGTCGAAGTTCCCCGATTTCGCCCAGCGCTATGCCAAGCACGTCGCCACTTCCATCGGCCTCACCCGCATCATGGTCGGTTGGAACGGCGTCGAAGCGGCGACGGATTCCGATCCCGATGCGAACCCGCTGGGCGAAGACCTCAACATCGGGTGGCTGCAGAAGCTGCGCCTCGAAAAGGCCAGCCACGTCATGGGCCGCGAAACCGTGACCGTCGGCGAGGCGACCACCGCGACCGGCGCGGCCAAGCCGATCTACATCGGCAAGAACTCGGACACGGCGGACGGCGACTACAAGAACATCGACGCGCTCGCCTATGACCTGATCGCGGGCATGCCGAGCTACGCGCGCCAGTCGACCGACCACGTCGTCATCGTCAGCCAGGATCTGGTGGACGAGAAGTACTTCCCGATGGTCAACCGCCCGCTTGCGGAGACGATCGACGGCGGCAAGTCCACCAGCGACCAGACCGTTTCCGACATCGTCATGTCGTCCAAGCAGATCGGCGGCCGCCCGGCGGCCATCGCGCCTTTCTTCCCCGAAGGCACGATGCTGATCACCCCGCTGGGCAAGCCCAATGCGGAGAACAGCTCGAACCTGTCGATGTACTACCAGGAGGAATCGCGCCGCCGGTACATCAAGGACGAACCGGAAAACATGGCGGCCCTGGTCGACTACAACTCGGTCAACGAAGGCTACGTGATCGAAGACACCGACTTCGCCGTGATAGCCGAGAACATCACCTTCGGCGACCGCCCGTAATACCACCCGGAGAGGGCATTGATGGCGGAATGCTGGCATCCGGGCCGGCATCCGCAGGAGCCCAGAACATGGGCCGGGGCAGATGGTTTCGCACCTTCCTGCCTGCCCCGGTCGGCCGCCGCCGGATATGCGGCCATTTCCCCAGATCATAGGAGAGCCCCGCATGGTCAGCCCCTTCCGTCGCCATCAGCAGATGGTCCGTGGCCTCAAGAGCGCGGGCCCCAATCACGTCAGCCACCGCGCCGCCCCTGCCGAACCCAAGCCGGACACCGAGGCCGGTCTCGAATACGCGACCTTGCGCGTCGTGCTGCACGACAACATCCGCACGATGCATGACATCGATTCGGTCGAAGCGCGCAACCCGATGAAGGCCGAGTTCGCCAAGACGTTCGCGGACTGGATCGAAGGCGTCCTCGCTGCCGGCGAACAGGGGCTGGCCGCGCAGGACGAAATCCTCGTGACCAACATGATCTGGGCGCTGGATTACCACGACTACGATTATGCGCTGCGGATCGGTGCCCACGTCGTCAAGTTCGGCCTCGTCCTGCCGGAACGCTTCAAGCGCACCCCCGCGTGCTTCCTCGCCGAAAACATCGCGGAGACCGCGCTGGAGCAACACGAACTCGTCTCGCTTGAGCAGCTTTTGCAGCTCTTGGCACTCGTGGACGGCGCCGACATGCCCGACCAGGCCAAGGCCAAGCTGCACAAGGCCATCGGCCGCGCCTACGACCGAAAGGCCGAGGATCTCGATCCGGCCGCCGATAACGCCCCCGCCGGCGGCAAGGCGGCTTTCGTCACGGAAGCGCTCGTCCATCTCAACCGTGCCCGCGTGCTGGATCCGGGCGTCGGCGTGAAAACCGATATCAAGCGCCTCGACGCCCAGCTCAGGAAGCTGGAGCCCGCCGATACCCCCGCCGAATAACGGACCGCCCCACGGCGCTCGGGGGGCGGACGGTCTGATCGGGATCCGCTTGCGGCCATGCCGATCCAAACCGTCCCCACCCCCCGAAAACCGTTCTCGCCCATATCAAAGGATCGCTCATGACCGGCCTGATCGCCTATCCCGCCCCCGAAGCCGATGCGCCCGACGCACAGGTCGTGGCCGATGGCTGGTTCCCCCCGGTCAAGCTCGCGGCCGTGCGCGATGTGATCCGCATTGGCGACGGCACCGTGCCCGAGCCCCGGCTTACCGCCGCAATCGAAGGCGGGATGCTGCACGCCTTCCGCGAATTGTCCGACTGGCGCAGCGCCCGCGCCGCCGAGGGGGCCGCCTCGCTGGACGTTGTCACCACCGACACGATCAACGGGCGCAACATCGCCGTGGTCCTGTGGGAGCGCGTGGTGCGCTACTTCGCCGGGGCCGAACTCTTCGACCAGTACCGCGACATATCGGCCACCGACGATGGCCTCGACCGCGCGGCCGAGAAGGACACCGCCGCCGACGATCAGCGCGCGCTGGCGCTCGCCGCCGTCGCGGACCTCCGTAGCATCGGCGCCGACAAGCCGGTGCCGCGCAACCGGGTGGAGCTGATCTGATGCAGACCATGCGAATCTTCCGCGTCGGCTCGACGGCGGTCGTAACCGAGGAAATCTCACACTGGTGGGTTGCCGATCTCGCGATTGGGGGGCCTGCCCTCTGCATCTCCATGCGGAACGGCAAGCAAATCAATCTGGGGCCCGAGAACGCACCGGATGGTAGCGACGGTTACGCGATCGAGAAGGGCTTGCTCGAATTTCTGAGCAGGTGGACGTGACCACCACCGCCACCGCACTCGACGGTGACACCGTGGACGCCATCTGCTGGCGCGAGCTGGGCCGCACGCGCGGCGTTACCGAACAGGTGCTGGCGCTCAACCCAGGCCTAGCCGCGCTCGGCACACGCCTGCCAGTGGGCACCGTGGTCCAATTGCCCGATGTCGCCACCGCCGCGCCCGCCATCCTCGAAACCGTGAAGCTCTGGGACTGACCCATGCGCAAGATCGAAACCCTGCGCGATGCCATCTATGGCGCGCTGCCCGAACTGAAGCGCGATACTGACCGCATCCGCATCTGGATCGAACGCGGCACGGTGAAATCCACGCTGACCGAGAACCGCGGCATGTGCTTTGCTTTCCAGCTCAATGTCCTGGTCGTGGAGATGGCCACCGATCTTGCCGTCCTCGCGCTGGCCGTGTTCATGTGGCTGCGCACCAATCAACCGGAACTGATGGTGCCCAATGCCGAGGGTTTCACCTTCGACGCGGATATCCTGGACAACCAGACGGCCGACGTTCTGATCCAGCTCCAGCTTGATCAGGTGGTGGTCGCCACTCCCAACGCCGATGGCAGCGTTGCGCTGGACTATCGCGGCGAGCCCGATCCGCTCTTCACAGACCTGCTCAGCATTACCGGCATGGAACCGCCCCCGGTGCTGACCGGCTTCGACGCGACCGAAGACCTGCCGCCGTGGGACGATTGAGCCCGTGGCCGAAGACCTGAACCAGTTCAACGAGTGGTTTGGCCGCATCCTGTCAGGGCTGGAACCAGCACAGATGCGGCGCGGCTCCCACAAGCTGGGGCAGGCCCTGCGCCGCGCGAACATGAAGCGCATTGCCGAAAACGTGGAGCCGGATGGCCGTCCCATGGAGCCGCGCAAGCCCCGCAAGGACAAGCGCGGCCGTCTTCGCAGGCGCCAGACGGGCAAGATGTTCAAGGGCCTGCGCCGCCTGAGAAACTGGAAGATCGACGCGGACGCGGAAGGCGTCGAGATCCGGCCCGCATCCGGCAACGTCGACCGGGTCGCATCGGTCAGCCAGTTCGGCGAAACCACAACGATCGGCTACCGCCCGAACCACTCCCCGATCCGTGCCCGCTACCCTGTCCGCCGCCTGCTGGGCTTCGGCCCCGATGACGAACGCATTGCGCTGGAAGTCGCCGCATCCCTGATCGAACCGGATGCCTAACGCAAATTGTAGTTACGATATTCGCTTGACGGTAACTCAAATCGTAACTACAAAAAACCATGATCATCGTTTGGGACGAACCGAAGCGCATCGCGAACCTTGCCAAGCACGGCATTGACTTCGCCGATATCCGCGAGGAATTCTTCGCCACTGCGGTGGTCGGTGAAGCCAAGGCAGGCCGCCACTTCGCCATCGGCGAGATGAACGGCGTGATCGTGGTGATCTTCGCGGTGCTGGGCACCGAAGGCGTCTCGATCATTTCCGCCCGCCCGGCGAACAAGAAGGAACGGAGGGCTCTGGAATGAGCGAACCTAAGATCACCCAAGCCGATATCGACGCGGTCAGCGACAACCCGGAACTGACCGAAGAGCAGATCCGTAGCGCCGTGCCTTTCGCCGAAGCGTTCCCGCATCTGGCAAAGACCATGCGCGTACGCGGCGCGCAGAAGGCGCCGAAGAAGGTCAGCACCACGATCCGGCTCTCGCCCGAGGTCGTGGACTTCTTCAAGAAGGGCGGCCCGGGCTGGCAATCGCGCATCGATGACGCCCTGCGCGACCTGGTCGCCAAGCACTGAGTTTTCACGCGGTGATCGGGAGAGCCCCGGTCCGTAAGCCTGCCGGCGCATGTTGTCTCGGCCGGGCCGCAAGGTAACGCCTCCCTCTACCCCCGCACACGCTACCGCGCGCGCGTGATTGTGCCCCATGCCGTGGGGCATGGTCGGATCAATCGCCTCATCCCCCGCCGTCGACCTTTCGGCGCTTCCCCCTCCGGTGCTGGTAGAGCAGCCGGATTTCGAGACGCGCCTCGCCGCCAAGCAGGCCCGCTTCGTCGAACTCACCGAAGGCCAGTTCGACGCCCTGCTCGAAAGCGATCCGGCAATGGTTCTGCTGGAGGCGGACAGCTACGACGAACAGGTCAGCGCGCAGGACTTCAACGACAAGGCAAACGGGCTGCTGCTGCCTTATGCCGAGGGCGATAATCTCGATGTCCTGGGCGCGCTCAACGATGTGCCTCGCCTTGTCGTAACCGCCGCCACCGCGACGGCCGATGCCGTCATGGAAAAGGACGCCGCGTACCGCCAGCGCATCCAGCTTTCGCGGCACGCCTTCTCGGTCGCTGGCCCTGACCTGGCCTACAAGTTTCACGCCCGCTCGGCACATGGCGATGTCGCCGATGCAGTGGCCTACTCTCCGCAGCCCGATGACATCAAAGCCAAAGTGCTGGCCGTGCTTGCCGACCATGCCGCCTCGGCCGAGCTGGTCGCGGCGATGACGGCCATGCTGGAAACGGCTGCGTGGCCCGGCGCTATTCAGGTTGCCGTCCAGTCCGTCAGCGGTACCGGCGTTCCACCCGGCAATGTTCTGGAAGTGGTCGATGCCGCCCTGCAGGGCGTGCGGCCGATGACGGACTTCGTCACTGTGCAGGCGGCACAGCCTGTCGGGTACGACATCGTCGCGGAGATCTACCCCTTCGCCGGTCCTGATGCGGACCTCATCCTGACGACGGCAAAGGACAGCCTCGACACCTTCCTTGCCGCCAACCGCAAGCTGGGCCGTGATGTTGCCTGTTCTGCGCACACGGCCGCGCTGCATGTGGGCAATGTCCAGCGGGTCAAACTGATCTCGCCGCCTGCGGATATCCCGATCGACTGGTTCCAGTTCCCGCAGCCCACCTCGATCTCGGTCACCGTCGCGGGGACCGAGCTGTGAGCATTCTGCCCCCCAACGCCACGACCGCGGAGCGCGCGCTTGAAGACGCGATGCTCGCGCGGATCGACCTGTCCAGCGTGCCCACCCTGCGCAATCCCTGGACGTGCCCGGCCGAAGTGCTGCCGGTTCTCGCCTCCGAACTCTCGATCAGCCACTGGGACACGGCGTGGAGCGAGGCCGAGAAGCGCCAGGCGGTCGCGGACGCCACCGCCTTCCACAAGATCAAGGGCACCCGCGCCGCTGTGGAAGAGGTGCTGGCTCGCCATCACGGCGCGCTGGATGTGGTCGTCTGGCACGAGGCCAATCCCCGGCGCAGCCCCTTCACCTTCGAAGTCCGCGCGCCCGCTGCCGAGATCCCGGCCAGCTTTCTCACGCAGGACCGGGCCGAGGCGATCATCCGCGACGTGGCGGCCGCCAAGTCGCTGCGTGACCATTTCGACTTCGTCCAGAACATCGGCCTCACGTCCGGCATGTTCGTGGCGGCGGGCGGCAAGAGCGGCACCGCGCTGCGCGCCGACTATGCCGCCGCGCGCGATGACAGCCGCGACTGGTCGATCCTCCTGCAGACCGAGGACGGCGAGCCCATCGCCAATGGCGAGGCCGCCGATTTTCTGGAGACCAATTGATGGCAGACTTCGTCCTTTCGCTGACGGACGCGGGGCTTGCCGCCGTGCGCGCCGCGTCGGGCACCAGCAAGACGGTGATCGCCACGCTGGGCCTCACCAACACGCCCTTTGTCCCGGCGCCCACGCTCACCGCGCTGCCGGGCCAGTTCAAGCAGATCGCGATCCTGTCCGGCGTGGCCCCGGCGCCCAACGTCATCCACCTGACCGCCTACGACCAGTCGGCCGAAGTATGGGACGCGACCGGCTTCGGCCTGTTCCTCGACGATGGCACGCTGTTCGGGGCCTATAGCGGCGAGGAAACCGTGCTGAGCAAGGCAGGCCTCGCCTTTGCGCTGATGGCCTTCGATATTGCGATCAACGCCGACCTCGTGGCCAACATCAGCTTTGGCGATACGAACTTCGTCTGGCCGCCCGCGACCGAGGAAACGCGCGGCATCGCCCGCCTGGCCACGCAGGGCGAGGTGGACGAGGGCGCCGAGGGCCAGAGCATCGTCACACCGCTCACGCTGGGCAATCGCCTTGCCGCCATGGCCGCCGCGTTCAACGGGGCCATCACGGCCTCGGTGAGCGTGCTCACCGCCTCCATCGCCGCGCTGACCGCCCGCAAGATCAGTGCGGGCGGCCTCGCTACCGGCGGCGGGGACCTGTCGGCTGACCGCACGATCACCGTCACCGAGGCGAGCGCCGCCGAGATCACGGCGGGCACCGCTGCCGACAAGGTCGTCACCCCGCGCCGCCTCGGCCCGATTACCATGGCACTCGCGCAGAACGGCTTCATCCGCTTCTTCGGGTTCCAGATGGTCTGGGGCCGCTTCTCGGCCACCGCGAACGACAACACGGCCGTGGTCTTTGTGCAGGCGTTCCCCACGGCCTGCTTTTCCGTGGTGGCCAGCGGCGGTGTCTCCGGCGGCATGGACTCCAAGGACAACCCGCCCGTCGTCGTCGCCTCCACCATCACCAAGACCGGCTTTTCCGTCTTCAGCGCCGACGATTCCAACGACGTCACCTGCTTCATCGCGGTGGGCTGGTGATGCCCGCAAGGCCCCGCAACAAGGACGCTGCCTGACATGGCGAAGATTTCCGCACTCCCCCGCATCGCGCCCGGCGAAGCGGACGGCACCGAACTGCTGCCGGTTGTCCGCGCGGGCACCACGATGGCGGCCCCGGTCGGCGATTTCATCGCCCCGGCCGCGCAGCCCTTCGTCGATGCGGCCGAGGCGGCATCGTTCGCGGCCGAACTCACGCGGGACCAGATCACCGACCTGGTAAAGCCCGAGAACATCTTCGTCGACGTTGCCCTGGCGACGGCCGAAGCTGCCGTGACGGCGGGCACCTTCTTCAAGCTGGTGCTCAGCGCGGCAGGCACCGCCGAAGTGCGCCAGCGCACCGCCAGCGGATCGGACCTGCTCTATTCCGAGAACACCGCCGCCGCCCTGCGCTCGTCCGATCCGGTGAAGGGCGCCGCGCTGATCGGCCTGCCCGATGGCAGCAGCGTGCAGGATGCCCTGCCGCGCAAGCGCTACACCCTCAAGCAGATGGGCGTGAACTACGCCAGCACCGCCGACCAGCAGACCGCGCTGATGAATGCGCTGACCATCGCCAGCGAGGACATGCTCAACCTCGTGGCCGAGCCGCACGCGATCTACAAGCACGGCGACATGCTGGCGTTCGATGGGGTCGAGTTCGACGGGCAGGGCTGCAACTTCCAGGCGCTCGATCCGGCGCGGGCGCGCATCCAGCTGACCGGGGCGCGGCCGATCCTGCGCAACCTGCGCAAGTCGTCGCTGGGCGTCACCGGCCGCACCAGCGCCTACAACGCCATCGGCGTGCTTGTCCGTGACGCCACCGACCTGCTGCTGGAAAACATCATCATCGACAGCGGCGCCAATGCCGGGATCGCGCTCGACAACGTGCAGCGCTTCGAAACGCGCGGCACGCTGGTGATGGATACCAGGGCCGATGCCTTCCACTGCACCAACGGCACGCGCGACGGATCGGTCTACGGGCACACCGCCATCCGCCCCGGGGACGATGGCTTTGCGGTCGTCACTTATGGCGGCAGCGAACTGTGCGAGAATATCCGCGTCTACGGCGCCCGCATTCGCCAGGGCAAGATGCGCGGCATGACCGTGGTCGGCGGCCGCGACGTCTGGTTCATGCAGCCGGACATCGACGAGACCGAATGCGCAGGCATCTATTTCTCGTCCGAAAGCTCCTACGGCACTTACGGCGTGCGCAATTGCGGCGTGATCGGCGGCACCGTCAAGAACGCGGTGTCGCGCACGGGCATCTCCCAGGGCGCGATCCACTGCAACGGGCGCTCGGGCTCGCTCACCACCCCCAGCGGCGAAGTGCTGACCAACACGGTCGAGGATATCGTGCTGATGGCGCCCAAGATCCGCGGTTGCGGCGCGGGCATCCGCGCGGGCGTGACGTTCGACGATTACGCCATCGGGCTCGATGCGCTGAACATCGACATGCAGGACCTTCGTGTCAGTTCCAGCTATCACCCGCGCGCGTTTGCGCTGGGCGGCAAGAACATCCAGATCCGGGGCGGCCGCTTTGCCAACATCGGCGGCCAGTTCATCACCACCGTGGGCTCGCTGGCGGGTTACCTCAGGGTTCGCGACCTCACGATCGAGGGTGTCTGCGCCGATGCGCCGGATGCGAAGAACGTCTTCCTGTTCAACGACGCCGCGCCGAACCTCGATATTGCCGAGATCGAAGGCGTCCACATGTGGAAGCGCGGCGCCGCGATCACCGCGCCGTTCAACTACACCAAGCTGACCGCCGCCCAGCGCCGCATCCGAGGCAACCTGCTGGACGGTGTGAAGGCGGCCGAGCCGCCGACGCTCGTCCTGTCCGGCAAGACCTACCAGATGGACCTCGAAGGCGGCGTTTATGCCGAAGGCGCAGCGGGCATCTCGGGGAGCGAATCCACCGTGATCGCGGCGGACGAAACGCTCGCCGTCATCCTCAAGCCAAGCCGCGTCCTTCGCTGCACCTGGCTGGCCACGCGGCAATCGGACTATTCCAAGCGGGCGGACGTCACGATCTCGGGCGACGTCACCTATTCGGTGCCCACCGGCACGGCCGGTATCGATTATGTGGCGGTCGGCAACTCGTACTACCGCCTCACCGTGGTCAGCGGCGCGCTCAACGCGGCCAACGTCGCCGCCCAGGCGATCAGCTACGACGCCGACACCAACCGGGTCACGATCACCTTCACCCCCGTCGGCGCGCTCAATGCGCGCATGCAAGTCATCGGGGTCGGCTGATGGCCCCTTCCATTTTCCAGAGATCGCAAGGAGCCAGCCAATGGCCGTAAGTGAAAACGGGTTCGACGTGGTGCTGCTGCCCGAAGGAAGCCTGCAATTCCGGGACAGGCTGGCGGCCGGGGACGTCGTCCGCAGCTGGGACGTGGGGCCCGGAGAAACGGCGGCGCTCCTGGCCGTGGTCGCCGAGGCGCGCGCGCTGGTGGAGGACTATCACACCCTGCTGCCGTTCGTCGCCGAACGCCTCGGCTGCGATGAAAGCACGGCGACGGCGCTGGGCATCTCGCCCGGCCAGCTCGCCACCGATCTTGGCTACGCGGTCGATACCCCCGCCAGCACCGCGCCCAGTGACCTTGAGGGCGGCGAGGTGGCGGAATGAAGCTGGAAGACCTGCTCCTGTTCCTGCTGTCGCTGTTCGGCGCGGCGGCGATGTGCGGTGCGCGCATCGCCTGGCTGCTCTTCGGCATCGCCAGCACGCCGCCGGAGGATGCCGCCGCGCTGGTCCTGTGGGAGCGTAAGCGCCGGTGGCTCATGATCTCGGAATTCGCGGCGCTGCCGGCCTTCGCGCTGATCTCGGTCCTGATCGGCCGCCTCCGGGAATGGCCGGTGGAGGGCGTGGTGCTGCTCTCCATGGTGCTGGGCGCGCTGGGCTTCGCCTTCTTCCTCGACGCCCTGCAGACGCTGGTGCGCAAGCGGATGGGCATGGCCGAGGCGCCGCTGCCGGACGAAGCACCGTGACCGGGGTGCTCATCGCCCTGGTGGTGCTGTTCGCCGGCATCTCGGGCTTTGCCTACTGGCGCGCGTCCCGCCTGCACCGGCGCATCGTCGACATCGACCCGCAGGCGCGCTGCCCGGCCACCCATCCGCTCGACTACCTCTCCCACCGAAAGGAAACCCGTCATGACTGATGCCCGCACGCTCGGCGCCGCCGGCACCGCGCTGATCCACAAATGGGAGGGCTGCGCCCGCAGGCGCGCCGATGGCCGCTTCGATGCCTATCCCGATCCCGGCAGCAAGGACGGCAAGCCGTGGACCATCGGTTGGGGCTCCACCGGGCCGGACATCGCCAGGGGCACGATCTGGACGCAGGCGCAGTGCGATGCCCGGTTCGACCGGGACATTGCGCGCTTCGTCAACGAGGTGGCGCGGTTCATCGCCGCTGCGCCCACCACCCCGAACCAGTTCGATGCGCTGGTCTCGTTCCACTACAACACCGGGGCCATTGCTTCTTCGACGCTGGGCAAGCTGCACAAGGCGGGCAGGTTCGCCGATGCGCAGGCGCAGTTCGGCAAGTGGATCTACAACGACGGGAAGGTCATGGATGGCCTGAGGAAGCGCCGCGCCGACGAGGCTGCGCTTTACGGGGCCAAGTGATGGAAGTGCTTGCCATCGTGGGCGTCGCCAAAAAGGTGCTGCCCTGGGCGTGGGGCGCGATCAGGAAGCACTCGCGCCTCTTGCCATACCTCGCCGCTGCCGCGCTCGTCTGGTGGCTCTGGAGCGGCAGGCAGGACGCCCTCCAGCAGCGGGACACGGCGCGCGCCGCGCTGGCCGCCGCCAATGCCGCCACCGCCACCGAGATCGCGGCCCATCGCAAGACCAAGGACGATTACCGGGCGGCCCAGGCAGCGGCGGCCCGGCTTGATGCCGAACGGATCACGCGCGAGAAGGCGCGTCAGCAGGAGATCAACGATGCCGCTTCGAAGGACTATGCGCAGCGCTTGGCCGATCTGCGTGCTCGCTATCAGCGCCTGCTCGGGAACGCCCAGCCCGGAAGCGCCGCTGGCGGTGCGACCGGAAATGTCGCAGTGCCCGGCCTACCCGCTGCCCCCGGCGGAACTGCTGGTGCGGCCGACATACGATTGGCTGGCGCCGCTGGAGAATGCCTCAGCCCCACCGAACGGCTGATCGCGGCCGAGCAGGCGGCCCAGCTCGATGCGCTGATCCTCGCCGTGGAGCGCCTCTCGGCAAAAATCGGCGCGCCGGCGCCGTAGAAGGAACAAGTCCGGCAATTCGTCGTTCATCGTGCAACTGCCCGCAGAAGCAAGCGATCCAAACGGCTTGGATAATCCCCCAGCCAAGCCAGCCTCTCAAGAAAAGGCCGCCTCGCAAGGGCGGCCTTTGCATTCAGACCGGCCCGCCACTCTGCGCCGAACCTGCCGCCACGCCCGTGTGCTTGTGGCTCTTCAGGCTGATCCCGTCCGCCACCACATCCTCGCTAACGGTCACCTTGCCTTGCACGGTCACGTCGCCCCGAATGGTCAGCCCACCCGGTGCGATGATTTCGGCGGTTCCGCCATCGGGCAAGGTCGCTGACAGCGCATGCGCTTCCGGATCGTAAGAGATCTGGGCCCCGTCCTTGAACCTCAGCACTTCGGTCAGCCCGTCGCCCGCCGGCGGGAAGTCGTCCTGGACAAGACCCAGCAGCGCCACGGCCGCCGCGATCTGCCCGTCCGGCACCAGCAGCACCACCTGCTCGCCCACCGTGGGCGGCGACCAGTGCTGCGTATCGCCGGCACGCGGCATCAGCCACCGGATAGGCGGCGTTTGCGCCTCTCCATCCTCATCGTCGCCATAGGCCACCGTGCAGCGGGGCGGGCTGAAGGTGACGCTGGCGATCGTGCCAAGGCGGATCAGCTCGGAAACGTCGGCGGGGATGTCTTCCTGCGGGGTCATCGGTGCGCTTTCGAAGGTGGTTTCGAACCTGCCTAAACCGGCCTGCAGGGCCAGGCGCGCCGGGCGTCAGGTAACGCCGCCCTCTACCCCGCCACACTCTGGAATTCGCGCCCGCGAGAGGGCTTGGTCGCTCCCATGATCGGGATGAACGACACCACCGGGAAAGCGCTCGACGGCACGGCTCATCTCGAGCAGTCCATCGGCAAGATCCTTGGCACGCCGCTGGGCACGCGCACCATGCGCCGTGACTTCGGCTCGATGCTGTTCGACCTGATCGACCGCCCCATCAACGCCGCCACGGTCATGCTGCTGCGCGCGGCCACGGCCGTCGCTCTGCGCCAGTGGGAACCCCGCATCGCCATCAGCAAGGTCGGCGTTTCGGGCACCTTTGCGGCGGGCAATCTGACGATCTCGATCTCGGGCAAGCGCACTGATGTGGCCGGGCCGAATTCGAAGGTCACCCTTTCCATCCCCATCGCGAATTTGAGGAAGCCCTGATGACCCACGGCCTGACCATTACCGAATCGTCCGACAGCACCGTCTCGGCTTCGCCCGCCAGCATGGCGGTGATCGGCCTGATCGCCACCAGCATGGCCGGCGCCGGGGACGTTGCCGCCGATATCGATGCCGCCTTCCCGCTCGACACGCCGGTCCTGGTCACCAGCGTCGATATCGCGGCGGGCAAGGCGGGAAGCCTCGGCACGCTGAAAAAGGCGCTGGAAGCCATCGGCGATCAGTCAAGCCCGATCGTCGTCGTCGTCCGCGTCGAAGAGGGCGCGGACCAGGCGGAAACCGACGCCAACGTGATCGGCACCACCACCGCCACCGGGCAGAAGACCGGCATGCAGGCCCTGCTGGCCGCCAAGGCGCTGCTCGGGGTCGCCCCGCGCATCCTTGGTGCACCGGGGCTCGATACGCAGGCGGTCACCACGGAACTGGCGATTGTGGCCAGGAACCTGCGCGGCATGGCCTATGCCCGCGCGATCGGCGATACCGTGGCCGCCGCCGTCACCTATCGCGACAATTTCTCGGCGCGAGAGCTGATGCTGTTCTGGCCGGACACCAACGACTGGACCGGCGATGCCGTCGCCCGCGTTCTCGGCCTGCGTGCCCGGATCGACGAAGAGATCGGGTGGCACAAGACGATTTCGAACGTGGCGATGGACGGCGTGCTGGCGATCACGAAGGACGTCCACTTCGATCTGCTGGATTCGTCCACCGATGCCGGCGTTCTGAACGATGCCCCGGTGACCACGTTCGTTCGCACGGACGGCTATCGCCCCTGGGGCAACCGCACCACGGCAGGCGATGATCAGCCGGACTTCGCCTTCGAAAGCGCCGTGCGCACCAGCTTCGCCCTGCAGGACCTGATCGCCACCACCATCCAGCCCTTCGTGGACAAGCCCATGACCGTGGGCATGATCAAGAACCTGCTGGAAAAGATGAACGCCGCCGGCCGCGCGCTGGTCTCCGCTGGCAAGGTCGTGGGCTGCAAGTTCCTGTTCGATCGCAGCAAGAACACGTCCGCCATGCTCGCCGCAGGCAGGCCCAACTTCACGTTCCGCTACACCCCCTGCGCACCGATGGAGAACCCCACCATCGATCTGCAGATCACCGACTATTACTACTCGGACTTCGCCGACCAGCTGGTCTGAGCCCGAGCCCATCCCCTCTTTCTGAAAGGATCCGGCCATGGGCCTGCCGCGCAAGCTCATCAACATGAACGCCTTCGTCGATGGCGAGGGATACCTCGGCATCGTGTCTGAATTCGAACAGCCCAAGCTGGCCATCGCCACCGAAGACCATCGGGCCGGCGGCATGCTCGGCACCGTCAAGCTCGACATGGGGCTTGAGCCTCTGGAAGCGACCATGACGATGGCCGGCCACGTCGCCGCGTTGATCCGCAAGTTCGGCACCACCGCGATCGACGGCGTGCAGCTGCGCCTGGTGGGAAGCTACCGGGCGGACGATGGCACCGCCGCGCAGGCCGTCGAAATCTACCTTGGCGGCCGCTTCACCGAGATCGACGAGGGCAAGGCCAAGGCCGGTGACGCCACCGAACACAAGTACACCTTGCCCTCGGTCTACTACCGCCGCGACGTCGACGGCGTGGTCGAGGTGGAAATCGACATGCTGAACGGCGTGTTCCTGGTCGATGGTTTCGACCGCTACGCCGAGATCATGGCCATCCTCAACGGCTGATCCATTCGAGATCCACCGGGCGGTCCTTTTGCGGGGCGCCGTCACGGTGGTGGGCCGGGGAGGACCGGTAATCTCTTTCCCCCTCTCCGGCCCTGATTGCCCCGCCCGATCCACCGCAACGCAGGAGCCCCGCACATGGCCGAGCAGCCCGAAATTTCCGCCGTCACCGCACCGAAGAACCACTTCGAACGGGTTGTCCTGGTTGAGCCGATCGTGCGCGGTCCCAGGACCATCGAAAGCCTCAACATCCGCAAGCCCAAGGCGGGCGAGCTGCGCGGCACCAGCATGCAGGACATCTTGACCACGGACGTCGCGGCGATGCTCCGTTTGATCCCGCGTGTCTCCGAACCCTCGCTGACGCCGGAAGAGGCGGACAACCTGACTTCGGAGGACTTTGCCGAGCTGGCCGGCGTCATCCGTGGTTTTTTTATCACGAAGATGGAGCGGATGGCGGTCGACGCGATGCTCGCGGAACACTCCCCGAAGACCTGATGGGTGAGATCGCAGCCGTCTTTCACTGGCCGCTCAGCGAACTTGATGCCCTCTCGATAGAAGAACTGTTCGATTGGCGTGATCGCGCCGTGCGGATCTGGAACCAGATGCAGGGCAAGGAAGCCGAGGAATGAGCAACAAGCTTTCCCTGATCGTGAACTTCCTCGGCGTGGACAAGATGTCCGGTGCCCTGCGCAACATCGTCGGTCTGGGCAACAAGGGCTCCAAATCGATCCGCTCGCTGACGGGCGAATCCAAGAAGCTCGAGCGCGAACTCGCCAAGGTTCGCCGCGAACTGGGCAGCGCCACCGGAAACATCACCGAACTCACGATCCGGGAGCGCACGCTGGAACGCCAGATCGCCGGCACCAACGAGCAATTGCGCAATCAGCGCCGCCTCGCCGTGATCAATGCCGATCGCATGGCGATGCTGGGCAAGGCGCAGGAATGGAAGAACAAGGGCAGGGACAACGTGATCGCGGGCGCGGCGATGTCACTGCCCCTGGTCATGGCCACCAAGCAGGCCATGACCTTCGAAAGCGCCATGGCCGATGTGCGCAAGGTCGTGAACTTCCCGACGCCCAAAGCCTTCGCCCAGATGTCCGACGATGTGCTGAACCTCAGTACCCAGATCCCGATGTCGGCCGAGGGCATCGCGGCCATCGTCGCCGCCGCCGGCCGCGCCAACATTCCCCGCAAGGAACTGCTCGGTTTCGCGCAAGACGCGGCCAAGATGGGCGTTGCCTTCGACATCACCGGCGATGAAGCTGGCAGCATGATGGCGAAGTGGCGCACTGCCTTCTCCATGGGGCAGACGGATGTGACGCGCCTGGCAGACCAGATCAACGCGCTCACCAACGCCTATGGCGGTAACGCCACCGACGTGTCCGGCATCGTCACCCGCATCGGCGCGCTGGGCGAAGTAGCAGGCGTCACCGCGCCGCAGGTGGCCGCCATGGCCCAGCTGCTCAACAGCGTGGGCGTGGAAGAGGAAGTTGCCGCCACCGGCATCAAGAACATGATGCTGGCGCTGACCAAGGGCGAATCTGCCACCAAGAGCCAGACCACCGCGCTCGATGCGCTGGGGCTCAAGGCCACGGACCTTGCCGAACGCATGCAGAAGGATGCCGGCGGCGCGATCACGGACGTGCTGCAGCGGCTCGCCAAGGTGCCCAAGGCCCAGCAGGCGGGTATTCTGACGAACCTGTTTGGCTCCGAATCGGTGGGCGCCATCGCGCCGATGCTCACCAACCTCGGCAAGCTGCAGACGAACCTCAAGCTGGTCGGCGATCAGGCGCAATATGCCGGGTCCATGCAGGCCGAATACATGGCCCGCATCGCCACGACCGAGGGCGCTACCGGCCTTGCCATGAACGCCTTGAAGGCGCTCAACATCACGCTGGGTCAGCAGCTGCTGCCCACGGTCATGGCCGCGTCCACGCGGATCGTCTCGATCGCGAATTCGGTGCGCGCCTGGTCGAAAGCTCACCCGCAGCTCGCCTCCGGCATTACGACGGTGCTGACCAGCCTGGTCGCCTTCCGTGTCGGCCTCGGCGCCGCGCAGTTCGCGCTGGGCGGGCTGCTGGGGCCGTTTGCCAAGATCATCCCCTTTTTCCGCAAGGTGGACGGCGCATCGCGCGCTGGGGCGTTGCTGGGCCGGTTCGCCAATGTCGCCATCAAGAGCGCTGGTCTTGCCGTGCGTGCTTTCGGCATGTTGCGCGTGGCGGCCATGTTCCTTGCCCAGGGCGTGATGCGCGCAGGCATGATGATGATGGCCAACCCGATCGTCCTGGTCATCACCCTGATCGTCGCTGCGCTCGCGGGTGCCGCGTACCTCGTTTACACGCACTGGGGCCAGATCAGCGGCGCGTTCATGAAGGGCGTGGCTTGGGTGAAATCGTCCCTGCAGGGACTGCCGGATTGGCTCAAGTCCATCGGCAGCATGATGATGCAGGGCCTGCTCATGGCGATCAACCCGATGGCGCTGGCGTGGAAGCTGGTGGAATTGGCGAAGAACGGCGTCACCGCCTTCAAGCAGTATTTCGGCATCAAGTCCCCGTCGCGCCTGTTCATGACAATGGGCGGCCATCTGTCGGCCGGGCTTGAGAAAGGCATCGACAAGAGCCGCCACGGACCCACGCGCGCCGTGCGCCGCATGGCCACGGGCGTTGCCGCTGCCGGCGCGATCTCGCTCACCCCCATGGCCGCCGCCGCGCGCCCGGCCCAAGGTGCCGCGGGCGGTGCCGGCGCCGCCCCGATCACGATTCACATCAACGCCGCGCCGGGCATGAACGTGCAGGAACTGGCGCGCGAAGTCGGCCGCGAGCTGCAGCGCGCGCAGGCCCAGCAGGGCCGCAGCCGCTACGAGGACCGCTGATGGCTTCCGCCCCCATCCTTTCCCCCGCCAAGCTGCTCTCGCTGGGCATGTTCGTCTTCGGCATGGACACGGCCGCCTATTCGGAATTCCAGCGCTCGCAGGGGTGGCGGCATGAAGGCAGCGATCGCCACATGGCGCGCCCTGCCAGCCAGTTCACCGGCCCGGGCGAGGACGTGATCACGCTGGCCGGTCTACTCGTGCCGGAAATCGCCGGCAGCTACGGCGCGCTGGAAAGCCTGGTGGAGATGGCGGACACCGGCGGCAACTGGCCGCTGATCGATGGCACCGGCCTCGTGCTGGGGCACTACCGTATCGACAGGCTCAATCGGGACCATCGCATGGTTCTGGCCGGCGGCATCCCCCGCGCCATCGATTTCTCGCTCGAACTCACGCGGGTGGACTGATGGCGGATGCCAATATCTCGGCGGTGCGCCTCACGCTGGACGGCGTAGACCTTGCCGACAAGATCGACCCGCGCTTCATCGAGCTGTCCCTGTCGGAAAAGCGCGACGGCAGTGCGGATGAACTGACGCTCACGTTGCACAACGCCGATGGCAAGATGGCGCTGCCGGCACCGGGCAAGGTCATCACGCTGGCGCTGGGCTGGGCCTCGGGCACGGACGTGACGATCGGCCTGGTGGAAAAGGGCCGGTTCACCGTGGACGAAGTGGAAGCCTCCGGACCGCCGGACGTGATCCGCCTCACGGCCCGATCGGCAGACCTCAACGGCAATTATCGCAAGCGCCGCACGCAATCGTGGAAGGACACCACCGTCGGCGCGGTCCTGGGCGAGATCGCAAGCCGCCACGGCGTCAGCGCGCAGGTCCATCCCGATCTCGCCAGCAAGCCGATCGCCGCGCTCGATCAGCACGGCAAGAGCGACATGCTCTTGGTCAAGGATTTGGGCAGCCGGTACGATGCCGTCGCGACGTGGAAGGACCGCAAGCTGATCTTCATGCCCGTGGGCAGCGCCACCACGGCGGGCGGGAAAACGCTGGCCGCGAAGACCCTCACCAAGCGGGACGGATGGTCCTGGCGCTTCACCCGCGCCCAGCGCGACGAGTACGATGGCGCGGAGGCATCATGGCATGACCAGGACAGCGGGAAGAAAAAGACCACTTCGACCGGCGGCACCAGGCGCAAGCGCCTCAAACGCTCCTATGCCAGCGAAGCCGATGCGAAACAGGCGGCCAAGGCCGAAGCGGCCAAACGCAAGCGCGGCGGCTACCAGTTCGAATACGATCTGGCCTTTGCGGATACCGCGCTCCAGCCCAATCAGCAGGTGAAGCTGTCGGGCTGGAACACGACCATCGACGGGATCAATTGGCTGCTATCCTCGATCGACACCACGTCGGATGACAAGGGGATCAGGCAGCGGATATCGCTGGAGAGCGCTTAAGGTGGGTACGTCAAGTCTTTAGCGTGAAACCCACTCGCTAATGCGGTCGATGCGGAAACTCCGTTCCTCCTTCCGCATCTTGCAGTATCCGCGAACATAGCGGCCAGAGACTTCCCAATTCACGACCTCGCGTTTCGTGACCACGCCGTCATTATCGACGTATTCGAACCGGGCCCACTTGCCGCGATCGGCTACTTCTGGTCGGATTTCGCGGAGGGATTGATCCTTGATGCGCTTCCGGACCCAATCCTGACGCCAAGCGATTTCCTCGCCTTCTTCATCGATGCGGGTCAGTTCATCGGCGTAGTCATCAGGATCCCAGGAAGAGCGCTCGCCCCGCAGATTCTCCCGCTGCGCCTGCAGGGCGTCGGCCTCCTCGACGATAAAAGCCTGATATTCCTCAAGCGATACTTGTCCGGCTTTGTAGCGATCAAACTGAAGCGAAAGGCTTTCGCCTGCCGATTTCAACGATGGACGGGATGAAGGCGGCAAGTCCTGAACAGCCTGCGGATCAAGCCTTGCACGCCTCAGATCACGCCGAATGGCATCAACTTCTTCCGGAGTTCGATCAGGCTTCTGCGTGTCGGTTGCAGCTTCGACTGGAGCGCTTCTCTTTGCCTTCGATAGGCAAAACCAGCACGCGACCGCCCAGAACACGACTTTGCTCAGTCCGCGAAGTTGAGTTTCTATAATCGGGCTGCCTAGAGGATCCGGCATCAGGATCTGCGCAAGGCCGATAGCTGCTATGCAGCCTAGCGCCACAGGTAATGCCTGCCAGCGAGATTTGAGCCTGAGGGTGGCGGGCCTCAGTAATCCCACTATCCCGGCGCAGAGTAGAAAAAACGCTGCCCAGAGCAGGATTGTCGAAGTCCAGGACATTCAGACCTTTCTGATCACTGCGACCACGCGGCCCATGATTTGCATTTCCCCGTCGTAAGCGGTTGCGTTGGGGACGTGCGGATTGTCGGCCATCATCTCCACACCGCCGCTCGGTAGCGGGCGCAGACGCTTGATCGCGCCGAACCCGGCATAGGTGATAGCCCAGACCTTTTCGGCCATATTGATGGAGCGCTGCGAACTGTCGATCAGCAGAAGGTCGGTGTCGCGTAGCGTCGGCTCCATCGAATCGCCCATGCCCTGAGCGAAGAACAGCTTGTCCGGTGCTGAGCGCGTATAGGCGCGCAGAAAGTCGATCGGGAAATGCCGGATCGTCTCCGTCACGGGCACGTCCAGGAACGTCGCCCCCATGCCCAGCGTCAGGTCCAGCTCGCGCACGGGAACCAGCCCTAGCTCGGCCGCGACCTCTTCTGTCGTTGGCCCGGCTACAAAGCCTTCATTCGGATCATCAGTTTGGCCCGACAGATAGGCTGGCGTTGTTTCCAACACTGCTGCGATTTTGTGCAGATGGGACGAGCCGCTGGCCCCGCGCCGGATCAAATGATTGATGCTGGGCTGAGACACGCCAACCCGCCGCGCAAGCTCTGCCTGCGACATGCCTTTGGCCTCAAGCCGTTCTCGGATGCGTTCGCCAAGCCCCATTGGCCGCGACCCTATAACCATTGGAATAGGATGGTAGTTCAATTTATCTATTGCTCATGGAATAGATATTGTTATTGATACGCCTATGACCGACGCACCAAGCCCTTACGAAGCCCTTCTTCAGACGGTGAAAATCGCCGGGTCGCAGTCCGCTCTGGCCCGCATCTGCAGCGTCGGACAGCCTGCTGTGTGGAAGTGGCTGCAAAGCTCGAAGCGGCTGCCCGCAGAGTATGTGTTGCGTGTGGAAACCGCGACCGGCGTGTCTCGTCATCATCTCCGTCCCGATATCTACCCGCTCGACATGCCTCCGGCCCCGCGTTGGACCGGCATCGACCAGCGCCCCTCCGTTCGCACCTGTGGCGTAGACCGACGCACCAAGCGCGTCTCTTTCAAAAACAACGATATTTCGAAGGGCGCCCGCGCATGACCAAGGTTCGCGAACCTCTCACCTATCAGGCGGTGCTTACCGACATCGCCGCGCTGATCGGATGGGACCGCTGCGCAGCCATCTGCGGCGTGCGTTCCGACCGTACCGTGCGCAACTGGTCAGACCCGGATTGCGAAACGGAAATCCGCCTGATCGACGCCGAGCGGCTTGACCGGGCCTACATGGACTATGGCGGCGACCACGCGCCCTTCCATCGCCTCCATGCCCTTCGCCTCGATATTGCCAACCGCGAAGCCCCTGACCGCGATCTTGCCGTTCTGGCCGGAACCGCGGCGAAGGAAACCGGCGAGGCCGTGGCCGCTCTGATCGAGGCCAGCAATTGCAGCCACCCGCGCACCCGCCGGAAGGCCCGCAAGGAAATTCACGAGGCGATCGACAGCCTGACCGATGGGCTCGCCTCTCTGGACCGCGCCGAACAAGGGGACAACGTATGAGCGGCGAAGGCATCCTCCTCAGCAAACCGCTGATCTATGCACCGCTGGAATTCCGCCTGCGCTCTGGCGGTTCGCTGGCCAAGGACAGCGCCCTGATCATCTGCCCGGTATGCGAGGCCCCGTCCTTCATCCGCCGCAGCGTGCGGGTTACCTCCACGGTGAAGCACATCCACTGCCATTGCACGAACACCGGCTGCGGCATGACGTACATGTCGGAAATCGTCTTCGTGCATGTGTTCAACCCAAGCCTGATCAAGCGGGATGGGCTGGACCTGCCGCAGTGCCCGGCCGACCAGATCCCGCAGGTGCTGCCCCCGACGCGGGACAGCAGTGACACCGATCCTGACCAGCTGAGCATGTTCGGCACCTAGTCGGCCGCCAGCCCGGCCCACCCATCCCACAACCCGAGATTTTGAACGGCCGCGCTCCGGCCGAGGGGGAAGTTTTGTCTACGATCCGCGCCAATCAGCCCGAGGGCCTCATCCAGTGAGCCTCGCAGCAGAGATCATGAAGGGCCTGCAGGCCCAATTCGGATTCCGGAAGACCAAGGGACGCTGGTTGCAGGAGGGCAAGTGCCCGGACTGTGGCCGGTTAGAGGCGTTCTGCGCGTCGGAAGACCCCAAGATCGTCCAGTGCGGCCGCCGCGAAAAGTGCGGATGGGAAGACAGCGTCCGCAACCTGCTGCCGGACCTCTTCGAAGACTGGTCGAAGCGCTTCCCGCCTACCGAAGAAAACCCGAACGCCGCCGCCGACGCCTACCTGTCGCATGAGCGCGGCCTCGATATGCGCCTTCTGCGCGGCTCCTACACGCAGGAGCTTTACCGCTGCCACAAGACCGGGGCGACCGGCGCCACCGTCCGCTTCAAGGTGGGCGATACCACATGGGAACGGATCATCGATCGGCCCGGCCGGTTCGCAAAGAAGGCCCATTTCCGGGCGGGCGGAAGTTGGGCGGGGCACTGCTGGGTGCCGCCCCGCCTGACGGTGGAAGAGCTGGCCGCCGGGGCCGACATCTGGATTACCGAGGGCATCTTCGATGCCGTGGCCCTGTGCCAGGTTGACCGTCCCGCCGTGTCGGCCATGTCGGTCAGCGTCTGGCCCGAGCACTTCCTCGCCGAGATCCGCGCCGCCTGCGAGGCCAAGAAGCGCCGCGATCGTCCCCGACTGATCTTTGCCTTCGACGTTGGCAACGCCGGCGTCGCGTTCACACGCAAATTCGTGGACCAGGCGCGCAAGGAAGGCTGGGAAGCCACCGCCGCCCAGGTACGCCCCGATGGCGAAGGTTCCAAGCTCGACTGGAACGACCTGCTCCTGCGCCATGTCAGTTGGAAGGGCGAGGGCCGCAAGGCCCCGCTCTCCGACGAGATGATCGACGAATATCTCTGGAATGGCGAAGTCACGCTGGCGAAGACCGCGCGCGACAAGGCCAAGCTGATCCATGAGCATAAGGCGCTCGGATCGTTCGACTTCCGCCACGATAACCGCCTGTGGTGGTGCAAGATCCGCTACGACCAAGAGAACAAGCCGCACCGCGATGTGGACGAGATCGCCAACTGCGCGTTCCGCCTTCTCTACCGTGAGCGCGACGATATCGCGGACGAAACCAATTACTTCCTGCAGATCGACTTCCCCGGATCCCAGCGCACGGTAAAGGAACGCTTCTCCGCGTCGGCTTGCGCCAATTCGGGCGAATTCAAGAAGCGCCTCATGGCCTTCGCCGGGATGTGGAGCGGCAGCGGCGAACAGCTTGACCGGCTGATGCGCAACCAGACGCGCCTCCTTAAGGTGGTCGAGCCGATCCCGTTCACCGGCTATTCCGCTGCCCACGGCGCATGGCTGCTGGGCGACATAGCCGTGCGCCAGGGCCGCACCGTGAAGCTGAATTCGGAGAACTACTTCGATTTCGGCAAGCAGGCCGTGAAGCTGCGCAGCGCCGAACGCATCCTCGATATCGAGTACGATGCGGACAAGATCGCGTTCGAATGGGTTGCGGACCTCTGGACGGCCTACGGGCCGAAGGGGCTGATCGCGCTCGCCTTCTTCACCATGTCGTTCTTCGCGGTGCAGATCCGGGAAAAGCAGAAGTCGCTCGGCTTCCTCGAAATCACCGGCCTGCCGGGCTCAGGCAAGACCACCCTGATCGAGTTCCTCTGGAAGACGACCGGGCGCTCCGGATACGAAGGTTTCGACCCGAACAAGGGCACCGTCGCCTTTCTCGCCCGCAATCTGATGAAGGTCGCCAACCTGCCGGTCGGCCTGATCGAAGGCGGCCGCGATGACGATAAGGGCAAGGGATACAAGCAGTTCGACTACAACGAATTGCTCGTCCTTTACAACGGTCGCTCCCCGCGCGGCACCGGCCAGAGAAGCGGCGGTTTCGAAACGTCCGAGCCCCCGTTCCTCGGCTCCATCTACCTCATGCAGAATGAGCGGATCGACGCGATCCCAGCGGTTCTGGAGCGCCTCATGTCGATGGACATCGACAAGTCGCGCTGGTCGCCCGCCACGAAGGTTGCTGCGCAAAGGCTGGAAAACTGGCCGATCGAGGAAGTCTCGGGAACGATCGTCCACGTCATCCGCAACGAGGCCGCGTACCTCAAGTTCTACTTCGAACGCTTCGCCCACCACGACCAGGACATGGGCAAGCGGGTGGAAGGGCTCACCAACACCCGCCCCATCAAGTGCCACAGCCAGCTTGCCGCCGGGGTGGAGGCGCTGTCTTACCTGTTCCCCAGCGTGCGGCCGGAATGGATCGCGGAAACCCTGCAGGTGGTCGATGCCATGGCGCTCGATCGCCAGAACTCATGCGGGGGCGATCATCCCACCGTCTCGGACTTCTGGGACAAGGTCCAGTACCTGCTCGAGCGCGAAAAGCTCGATGATCATCCCGAAGGCAAATCGGTCAACCAGCACCGCGACCGTGAAAACCACATCGCGATCAACCTGGTCGATTTCGAAGCCCGCTGCCGCAACGCCGGCATCGCCCCGCCGAACATGGATCAGCTCAAGAAGCTGCTGCGCAACTCGAAGTCGCGCAAGTGGATCGCGACCAAGAACGTCAACAATCCGGCGGGCCGCGTGCTGTCCTGCTGGGTCTTCGATCAGCCCAAGAAGGCGGAGCGCATCATATGACGCCCTTCTTCGACGGCCCCACCCGCATCTGGCGCGGCATCGAGGCGCAGGATCCGCCATGGGCGGCCTCTGACTACCCCGATCTGCTGGCCATGGCCGAATCCATGCTCGCCGCCCGTGAAAAGCGCTTCCCCGCGCTGGTCGCGGCCGGGAAGATGACGGCGGAAGCGGCAGCGGCCGAACTGGCCACCTTCGCCGCGATCGTCGCCGACTGGCGCTGGATCCAGACGGGAGAGGGGGCGCGCGCCCACCTGTCCACGCTGGCCGCGCGCCAGGCCGCGCTCGACGCCAGCCTCGACACGATCGGAGAGATCGTGCGCGAGAATGGCGGCCGCTTCTCCCGCGAACTCGCCCTGCAAACGCAGCATGTGATCGCGATGCGCTGGCACCTTGAGCCCCAGCGCCAGACCCACGCCGCCGCCGCCGCCACGCACCGGCTCGCGGCGGCTGTCGCCCAGGTTTCCGCCAAGCCCACCGAACCGACCGGCGAAACGCCGGCCGACCTCAGGAGTGCAGCCTGATGACGAACAGCCGTATCCATTCCAGCCACTGCGCCTGCCTGCTTTGCGCACCGCCCCATCCGCACGATTTCCGGCCGACGCGCGGCTTTCGTGCCGCCCTGTTCATGACGGGCGCAGCGCTGATCGCCGCGGGCATCCGCTGCGGAATTGCCGCCTTTCACGCCTGGTCTGCGCTGTGATGGGCCCGATCATAGTCTACGATGCGGCCGAGGTTGAGCGGGAAGCGATGGAACTCGCCCTCGCCAACGCCCGCCTGCGCCGCTTTGCGCACCGCGCCGAGCGCCTCGTGCTCCCCGTCCTGCTGACCGCCACCGCGTCCCTTGGACTGGTCGTGGCCGTCGCCCAGCTTGTGAAGTGGATCGGCCGATGCTGATCATCCGCAAAGCCCAGCGCGAGGCCCGCGAGGCTGTGATCGCCGCCCGTTTCCATGGCGGCGCCGAGCCCACCAACCCCTACGCGAAGACCACGCGGTCGCACATCTATTGGGACATGGGCCGCCGCCGCGCTGAACTGGCGCTGGCCGATCTGATGCGGGTGGGGGCCTGACCATGGACAGCCCCGTCCCGCCGCTCGCCGCTACCGATAATCCGAAGCGGCTGACCACTCGGCATGAATTGGTGCCGAACCCCGTCGCACTATCGCGAGCTGCGCTGGCCGTTGCCGATGAGCGGCTGCGCCAAGTCACCCGCTACGGCCACTCGGCCGAGGCAGACGATGCCGCCCCGCGCCAGCACCTGCTGCGCCTCGGCCATGTCTTCCTTCTCGATGCGGCCGACCTGCTCAGCCGCCGCCCCGGCCCGGCCGAACTCACCCGCGTGCGCCGCAAGGCCATTCAGGCCGCCGCGCTCTGCCTCTCCGAAATCGAACGCATCGACCGCGAACTCGCGGCCGGCGCCGACTGACTTTTCCAACCAGGAGTGCCCCGCAAATGACCCACCAAGAATGCAGCTGCCACTCGAATTTCAACGAGATGCTCAAAGAGCATAACACCGAGATCGACATCACCTTCACGATACCGCGCAATGGCGGCTCCATGCGGGCCTTGCCCAAGATCTCCACCAGCAAGATCGAAACCCGCACCCACCTGCGCGAGCTGGAAGGCCACACAAGTCACCTGACTGCCTGCGGCCTCGCCGAAATGGCCTCAACCACCATGATGGTTCCCATTTCGATCGAGGATCGTGTCGAGTTTGGCCGGGCGCTTGTCCTGCAGGGCTATTCCCCGGAACGGGCCGCCTACATGGCCACGACCGGAATCCTCGACGATGACGGCGCCCTGCAGATGCTTGCCCGCCACCGGATCCGCTACAGCGGGGAGGGGCAATAATGGGCCGCGTATTGATTGGATGCGAGCGATCCGGTGTTCTGCGCCGCGCGTGGATGCCGTACCAGGACCGCCTGCCGATCGCCGCCGGCATCGGCACCGCCATCCTCGGCGAGCCCCGCCCGGCCGCCGAGATCGCGGAGGAATTCGGCGTCCCCTACGTCAACGACAGCGACCGCAAGGAACACGCCCTCTTCGGATGGCCGATGCTTGAGGTCGAAGAATGGGCCTCCCCCGTCCCGATGCGCGGCGCGCAGGGCTTCTGGAACTGGCCGACCCCGGCCCAACTGCTGGGAGAAGCGGCGTGATAATCAGCTTTTACCGCTTCACCGTCCTTGGTTGTCGCCGCTTCGGCGCGACAATCGGGGCCGCCCTGATCGTCGGCGCCACGGTGCGCTGCCCCGCTGGGCGGAGTGTGCGCTCATGACCGGCCATCGCAACCACCTGTTCTCCGCCGGAGAAGGCTCTTGGCGAGCTGCGATGATCGACAAGCGCCTTCATCCTGATGCCCAGCACCGCTTGCTCTTCACGGACACGCTTTATGAGGACGCCGACGCCTATCGCTTCCTGATCGAAGGTGCCGCTCACGTTTTGGATCGCCAGCTCAATTGGTCGATCCGAGCGGAAGATTTTCCCGATTACCGCGTGCCGGAGGATACTCCTATCGAGGAATACCGGGGCAACCCGGAGTGGCGCGCCTTTCTCGCTGACCTGCGTGCCCGCGCCATGGATGCGATGCCCGAGCTAGTCTGGATCGTCGAAGGACGAGACCCATGGGAAGTTTTCCGGGACCGTAGCTTTATTGGCAATAGCGGCGTCGATCCTTGCTCCGAAGCTTTGAAGCGCCTTGCGCTTGCGAAGTGGCGATCGGCCAACTGCCACCGTGAAGGAGAATTGTTCGGCCCCCCGGACGTGTTCACCGTCGGCATCGGCGAGCATGAAGCCCACCGCTTCTACGGCGACCACAAAGGCATCGGGATTCTCCGCGCGAATGCAGCGGACGGGTGGATCTACGAAGCGCCGCTGATCGCGCTCAACGAGGCGCTGCTACGCGGTGAGCATGTGGCCGATGATGTTCTTCGGCTGATGCTCGCACCTCTGAGCGATTTCGGCTTGGAGCGCGCGCGCCTTTATCTGCTCGCCTACCTGCACAACAATTGCGGGGGATTCTGCTGCAAAGCAGGGCAAGCCCATTGGGCAAACCGCTTTCGCGTCCAGCCTGAGCGCTACGCTTACGACGCCATGATGGAACGCAAGCTCATCGCATATCTCGGCTCCGACGTGGCGATGCTCACAGATCGGCGCGGAGGCGACAAGAAGCCTATGTCGCTCGATGCCTTTGCGGATCGCCTGCTCGCCGAACCGGGGCGGCAATTTGAGTTCGCTCCCGGTGAAAGTGGCTGCGGCTGCATGGGAGTAGCGGCATGAAGCCCAACAAACTCTCCTTCGACCAGCTGACCATGCTCCGCACTTCCGGTTTCGACTGGAAGGACGGCTGCGGCTTCGGCGTGCAGATGATGAGCGCACGCAACTGGCGCACCGCTCGTAGTCTGGAAAAGCGCAAACTTGGCTGGATCCAAGGCGGGCGGCCGAATGGCTCGGAGCTTCCCGGCTACTTCTTCGCCAATCAGGACGGCACGTCGATCACGCACCCCGACAAGCTTGAGGATTTCCTCGAGCGGACGCGGAGGTTCTGATGCAGGCTTCCTTCATCGGCTTCGATCCCGGCGCGCCGGGCGACGATAGGACTGTCGTCAAGATCGGCCCGCACACGCTGTACTGCGCCGACGCATACTGGATCCGGGAAAGCCTCGGTCGGTTCGACGCCGAGTTCATGGATCCGCCGTACCTATTCGACAATCGGGGCGGGGGCACCTTCCGCAAAAGCCGGACGGGTGCGGAAATGATCGTGCAGGAGCAGCTCGACCAGGGCTTCGAAATGTCGATCATCAACCCGCTGCTCGCAGGTTCCATCGTGATCTTCTGCCATAACGATCAACTTCCCGAGCTGCTCGGCTACCTCAATCCGCGATACACGCGGTTCTGCATGCTGGGCTGGATCAAGAAGAACCCCAGCCCCATGCGGAACAAGCACTATCTCGCGGACGTGGAGCCGTTCGTTCACGCTTGGAACCCCGGCTTCCACCCCGTGGGCGAGCATCACGACATGCACCGCTGGGTTACGTCGGGCACCATGCCGGCGAAGGTCTTTGGCCACCCCACGGTCAAGCCGCTGGACGTAATGGACAAGATCATGCGCAACCTGTCGGGCTGCACCGTGATTGACCCGTTCATGGGCACCGGCTCCACCGGCGTTGCCGCGATCCGCCAAGGCAAGATCTTCACCGGGATCGAGAAGAACCCGAAGCACTTCGCCACCGCCGTCACCCGGATCACGGCAGCGTGGGAGCAATACGGCCAATGAAGCCCGCTCCCCTCCCCGATCTAGACCCGGCGATTGTCGAGCTGGTGAAGGCCCTTGCACGGTCTGCCGCCGCGAAGGACATTGCACGTCTGCGGTCCAAGGATTCGCCCCGCACCGCCGGGGCGAGCAACGACACCCACATCTAACCACGGTTCTCCGCTTCAAATGCGCACTCTCATCTACGCACGGTATTCCAGCCACCTGCAAAGCAGCCGCTCGATCGACCAACAGGTCGAGGTCTGTCAGGAACGCGCGCTGCGCGAAGGCTGGACCGTGGTGGATATCTTCACCGACTACGCGATCGGCGGCGGCGCCGGCACCGGAGACGCCCAGCGTCCGGGGCTGGCGGCCATGCTCGCTCGCGTCGAAGAGGGCGATATCGAGCAGGTTCTTGTAGATACAACGAGCCGCATCGCCCGCAATCAAGGCGACAGCCACCATATCCGCGACCGCCTCAACTTCTGGGGCGCGCGACTTTTCACGCTCGGCGATGGCGAGATCGACCGCTTCAAGGGCGCGATCAAGGGCCTCCTGGACGAACAGCAGCGCGTCGAGCTGCGCCACAACATCAAGCGCGGCCAGCGCGATACCGTTGCACAGGGCCGCTCGCCCGCCGGCATTGCCTATGGCTACCGCACCGCCAACCGCATCGATGCGAATGGCCGCCCCGTGCGCGGCCTGCGCGAGATCGACGAAGAACAGGCCGAAGTCGTCCGCCGGATTTTCAGCGACTACGCGGCAGGCATCAGCCCCGTTGCAATCGCGCAGCGCCTGAATGCCGAGAACATTCCCGGCCCGCGCGGTGACCGCTGGCGCGCCACGACTCTCCGGCCGGATCGCACGCGCGGCAACGGCTTGCTGCAAAACCAGCTCTACATCGGCCGCATCATCCACAACCGAACGTCCAAGGTGGAAGAGCCGGTAACGCGCACGAAGCGCATTCGCCCTAACCCGCCCGAACAATGGATCATAGAGGAAGTCCCACACCTGCGAATCATCGGGCAGGAACTGTGGGACGACGTGCAGCGCGGCCTGCAACGCCTTGAGGGTGTGCCCGCTCACAAGGCCCGGCGCGCGCGCCACATGCTTTCCGGCCTAGGTTTCTGCGGGGAGTGCGGAAGCGCATATGTCGTCCGCACCCGCGAGTATTGGGCCTGCACCGGCCGCCGCGAGGGCAACAATTGCTCCAACAACCGCACCGTGAAAACATCAGACTATGAGGCGCGCGTGCTGGAAGGGCTGCAGCGCCACATGCTGGATCCGCGCCTGGTCGCGATCTGGGTGAAGGAATTCCACGAAGAGCGAACCCGCCGCACGGCCGAAATGACGCGTGAACGCCGCACCTTGGAACGCAAGCTCAACGAATCGGCCGCCAAGGTGCAGCGCCTGGTCGAAGCGATCGCGGGCGGCGCCGGCGAGTTTCAGGAAATCCGCGAAGCGCTGACCAGCGCCAAGGCCGATCGCGACAGCGCCGCCGCCCAGCTCGCTGAGCTTGAGGCCCTGCCCGTCATCACCCTGCACCCCGCAGTGGTGGACGAGTATCGGCGGCAAATCCAAGAACTGACCGCCGCGATCGCTGATCCCTCTGCCCGCGACGGCGCGGTGCCGGCGATTCGCCAGTTGATCGACCGCATCGTCCTGCGCCCCGCAAAGGGCGAGCGCGGCATCGAGATCGAAGTGGAAGGCCGCCTCGCGGCAATCGTCGCTCTGGCTACGGGAAAGAAGGTCACCGGCGATGTGACTGTGAAGTTGGAGCGGGTAGCGGGAATCGAACCCGCATAGCCAGCTTGGAAGGCTGGAGCTTTACCACTAAGCTATACCCGCCCGCTCGGAACCTGCCGATGGGGCTTGCGCCGCCAGAGGCAGGCGCTTGCCACGAGAAGCGGCGGCTCGTCAACGCTTCTCTTGTGAAAATTCGTGAATGAGGGTCAGTGGCCCTCGAAGGCGAGCAGCCCATCGGCCGCCACACCTGCTCGCTTCAGCCGTTCGCCGCCGCCCAGCTCAAACAGATCGATGGCGAACAGCGCATGGTCAACCCGTGCGCCGGCCCTGCGCAGCAGTTCGACTGCCGCCAGCGCCGTGCCCCCGGTTGCCAGCAGATCGTCGACCAGGACGACATGCTGCCCCTCGGCCACCGCCTCGGGATCGACCTCCAGCGTGTCGGTACCGTATTCCAGCGCGTAATCGATGGCGAGCACCGGCACCGGCAGCTTGCCCGGCTTGCGCACCGAAACAAAGCCCAGGCCCAGACGTGAGGCAATCGCAGCGCCGAAGATGAAGCCCCGCGCCTCGATCCCGGCAATGGCCTCGGCCCCGACGGCGCGGGCCCGCTCGGCCATCAGTTCGACCGCAGCAGCAAAACCCGGACCGTTGCCGACCAGCGTAGTCACGTCGCGGAACAGGATGCCGGGCTTGGGAAAGTCCGGAACGGTGCGGACGATCGCCTTGATCTCGTCGAGTGTCATGGCCCCGGCCCCTACCCCCTATACGTGACAAACAAAAGGCCCCGCCGTCCCAAGAGGAGGCGGGGCCTTCGATTTCATGGCGCGGCCGGGCCGTCAGTGCTTCTTGCCGGCCCAGATGTTCCGGTAGGACATGTACCCCAGCACCGTGGCAAAGAGCAGGAAGCCCAGCACCGCCCAACCGGTTTGCTTGCGCTTTTCCAGTTTGGGTTCGGCGGTCCAGATCAGGAACGCGGCCACGTCGGTTGCCATCTGCTCCTTGGTCGCCTTGGTACCATCCGAATAGGTCACCTGCCCATCGGCGGTGAGCGGCGGCGGCATCGCGAGATTGAGGTTCGCGAAGTACGGGTTGTAGTGCAGGCCGTCCGGCGTCTTGGAATCCGGGAACTGCTTCAGAAGCTCGGCCGGCTGGTCGCGATAGCCGTTGAGCAGCGAGCGGACATATTGCGGACCTTCCTCGCGGGCCTTGGCGATCAGCGAGAGATCCGGCGGGCTGCCCTGGCCGCCATAGACCACCGGCGGGAAGTAATCGGTCGCCGCGCCTTCGCGCGTCGCCACTTCACCAGTCGCCGGGTTGTAGACCGGAACCTGGAAGCCCTTGGCGATCGCCTTCACTTCCGCCTCGTTGTAGCCGAGCGCGGCAAGATCGCGGAAGGCAACGTGGCGCAGCGCGTGGCAGACCGAGCAGACTTCCTTGTAGACCTGGAAGCCGCGCTGGAGCTGCTGGCGATCGAACTTGCCGAAGGGCCCATCGCTGGCGAAGTGGAATTCCTCGGGCTTGATGTGGAATTCATGCTCGGCGGTGGGCGCCGGCGGCTCGGTGGCCCAGGTGTAGAACCCCACACCGAAGGACCAGGCCAGAGCCACCGTGAAGAACAGCCCGACGAGGATCGAGAGAATGCGTGCCATGTCTTTCGTCTTTCGTTCCAGCTGTTGATCAGGCTTCCGGCGCGGCGGCGGGAGCGAGCTTGGCTTCTTCATCCGCGCCGAGAACGGCCTCGGTGATGGAGAAGGGCAGCGGATCCGGCTTCTCGATGGCCGAGACGATCGGAATGATGATCAGGAAGTGCGCGAAGTAGTAGAGCGCCGCAAGCTGGCTGATCATGACGTAGGGCTCGGCTGCCGGGGCGCCGCCGCACTTGAACAGCACCAGCATGTCCAGCACCAGGATCCAGAAGAACTTGCGATAGAGCGGGCGGTAAGCGCCCGAACGCACCGGCGACTTGTCCAGCCAGGGCAGGAAGAACCACACGATGATCGCGCCGAACATCGCCAGCACGCCCATCAGCTTGGCCGGGATGAACAGGAAGTCCTGGGTGAAGGCGCGCAGGATCGCGTAGAATGGCCAGAAGTACCATTCGGGGACGATGTGTGCCGGCGTGCTCATCGGGTTGGCCGGAATGTAGTTGTCCGGGTGGCCGAGGTAGTTCGGGAAGAAGAACACCGCCGCGCAGAACAGGATCGCGAAAGCGCCGATCGCCCAGCCGTCCTTGGCGACGTAGTAGGGATAGAAGGGAACCGTGTCGCTCTCGCTCTTGACCTCGACGCCGGTCGGATTTGACGAGCCGGGGATGTGCAGGGCCCAGATGTGCAGGATCACCACGCCCAGGATCACGAAGGGCAGCAGGAAGTGCAGCGAGAAGAAGCGGTTGAGCGCGGCGTTGTCCGGCGCGAAACCGCCGAGCAGCCACTGCTGGAGCGGTTCGCCGATGAACGGAATGGCGCTGAACAGGCCGGTGATGACCTTGGCGCCCCAGAAGCTCATCTGGCCCCACGGCAGCACGTAGCCCATAAAGGCGGTGGCCATCATCAAGAGGAAGATCACCACGCCCAAGAGCCACACCATCTCGCGCGGGGCCTTGTACGAACCGTAGAAGAAGCCGCGGAAGATGTGGATGTAGATGACCACAAAGAAGGCGGAGGCGCCGTTGGCATGGGCATAGCGCATCAGCCAGCCCCAGTTCACGTCGCGCATGGTCTGTTCGATTGTGTCGAAGGCCACGGCGGTGTTGGCCGCATAGTGCATGGCCATGATGACACCGGTGACGATCTGCAGCACGAGGCAGAGGCCCGCAAGGAAACCGAAGTTCCAGAAATAGTTGAGGTTGCGTGGCACCTCGTAGCCACCGCCGACCGCGTTGTAGACGAGGCGCGGGATGGGAAGCTTTTCATCCATCCACTGCATGAAGGGGTGGCTTGGCGTGTACTGCTTGGCCCAGGGAAAGCTCATTTTCGTTATCCTCTCGCTTCGCCTCAGCCGATCTTGACGACCGTGTCAGTGGAGAATTCGTATGCCGGAACCTCGAGGTTCTTGGGCGCAGGGCCCTTACGGATACGGGCGGCGGTATCGTAGGAAGAGCCGTGGCAGGGGCAGAAGTAGCCGCCGAATTCGCCGCGCGGCTCGCCCTCCCCGGCGCCCAGCGGCACACAGCCCAGATGGGTGCAGACCCCCATCGTGATCAGCCAGTTCTCCTTGCCTTCCTTGGTCCGCTCTTCCAGCGTCTGCGGATCGCGCAGACTGGAGACGTCGACCTTGTTGGCTTCCTCGATCTCGTGAGGGGTGAGGTTGCGCACGAAGACCGGCTGCTTGCGAAAGATCGCCTTGATCGCCTGTCCCGGCTGGATCGAGGAAATGTCGACTTCCGTCGAGCTTGCGGCAAGCACGTCTGCCGAAGCGGACATCTGGCTGACGAGCGGAACGACCACCCCGACGCCTGCAACTCCCGCCGCGCTTACTGCGGCGATATTGATGAAATCGCGCCGGCGCACGCCGTCTGCCTCAGCCATGTTTGCCCTTGCCCTACGTTATTGACTTGTTCTTATCGACAACCCGCCCCGGCATAATCCGGAAAACGAGCCCAGATCCTGACCACATTCTGTTTTCTAGTCTGGTATCCCCCGCAAAGGGTCTGGATATCCGGACACATCGCTGTGCCTGCCCCGGATCGAATACCGACCTAATTGGGCTGATATACACGAAAATCCAGCAAGCCAATCGCCTTTTTGGCACGACGATGGCACGAACCGGGCCTGCCGATCGGCACTGCAGCGAACAGGCGCGAAAATCCGGCGACTCGGGGAACGCACCGCAACCGCGCGGAAGCGGCATCGATCCCCGGGGCGATCAGCCGGCCGCGATCAGCGAGAACTGCCGCCCGTAGCTCGCTTCTTGGCGGTGCGTCGCGCGGCGGAACGAATAGAATCGCTCCACCTGCGCATAAGTATCGAGGCCAAGACACTCGACCCCGGCGATTCCGGCAGCGCGCAGACGCGCCGCGACATAGGCCTCGAGATCGAACTGCCAGTGCCCGGCCCGCCCTTCGGCAAAAAAGGCCTCGTTGCGAGCGGCCTCAGACAGGAAACGGGCACGAAACCCATCGTCCACCTCATAGGAAACCGCAGCGATGCAGGGGCCGACAGCGGCCACGATGCGCGACGGTTCCGCGCCAAGCGCCACCATCGCCGCAATGGTCCGGTCCGTCACCCCCGCGATCGCCCCTTTCCAGCCGGCGTGGGCGGCACCGACCACGCCCGCCTCGCGGTCGGCCAGCAGGACCGGTGCGCAGTCCGCGGTCAGCACCCCCAGCACCACGCCGGGACGGTCGGTGACGAGGGCATCGGCATGTGGGCGCTCGGCATCGCTCCACGGATCTGCGCCCACCACCACGCAATCGGGCGAATGGACCTGGTAGAGGCTCGCCAGCCGCCCGCCCGGCAGTACCGCGCCAACCGCACGGCGGCGGTTCTCGGCAATCGCCTGCGGATCGTCACCCGAGCCGAGGCCGACGTTGAGCCCGGAAACCTCCCCGAGGCTCACCCCGCCGCGGCGGCCGAGGAAACCGTGCGGCAGACCTTCGAGCAGCCCGGCGCGATGGACTTCGACGGATTGGAACGGGGCGGGCTCAACCAAGGCTCTTGCCCACCTGTTCGCGCACATCGCGCGAGAGTTCGCCTTGCGCCATGATCGCTTCCAGCTCGGCGCGCATCATCGCCGCGCGCACCGGCTCGATCCGGCGCCAGCGGCCGAGATGCGGCACGAACCGCGCCGTCGTCTGCGGGTTGAGCGGGTCGAGGCGGCGGATCAGGTCACCGATCAGGCGGTAGCCCTCCCCGCTCACATCATGGAAACCCTTGGGATTGAGCGCCAGCGACATGAACAGCGCGCGCACCCGGTTGGGGTTGGACAGCGTGAAATCGGGATGCCCGGCCAAGGCCTTCACATGGTTCAGGACCTGCGGGTGGAAGCAGCTTGCCTGAAGCTGGAACCACTTGTCGATCACCAGGGCATTGCCCTGATAACGCTGGTGGAAGTCGGCGAGGGCCTCGTCCCGCTCGGGCCCCTCGAGGTTGCACAGGACGGTGAGCGCCGACTGGCGGTCGGTCATGTTGTCGGCCGCGCGGTACTGGGCGATGGCGCGGGCCGCGCCCTCGGCGGCATCCCCCGAGGCGATCAGAATCAGCGCCTGCGCCTTGGCCTTGCGGGCCCCGCGTGCCGCCGCGTCGCGGCCATAGGGCACCGCCGAAACGCGGTCGTGCAATGCCGTGAGTTCGCTTGCCAGTTCGCCGCCCAGCCAGTGCTTGAGCGCCTCGCGCTCCTCGTGGATCGCGTATGGATCGGCCACCAGCACCTGCTCGGCAAGATAGGCGACGGTCGGCAGCATCATCAGCTCGCCGCGCATCAGGTCGTCGAGCGCCTCGTCGGCGATGATCGCGGCAAAGGCCTTGCCGATGGCCGCGCGCCCGGCGGCCCGCTCCGCATCGGCCAGCCCGCCGCCGACCGCCGCGACGAGGTGCTGGACGACCAGGCTCTGCATGGCCTCGTAGCGGGCGAACGGATCGTCATCGCGCGCGGCGAGGAACACCAGATCCTCGGCATCGCGCTCGAACTCGATGGCGACAGGGGCCGAGAAGCCGCGGTTGATCGACAGCACCGGCAGGCGCGCGAAGCCACCAAACGCGAAGCTCTCCTTAGCCTTGTCGAGCACGATCAGCCGCTCGCCCGCATGGCAGCCGGTATCGCGGTCGTAGAGCGCGATGCGCAGCGGGATCGGCATTGGCTGCTTGTCCGCCTGATCCGGCGTGGCGGGGACGGTCTGCGCCAGGGTCAGCGTCGCCACATCGCCTTCGTGGGTGAGCGAGACCGAGACTTGCGGCGTCCCCGCCTGCGAATACCAGAGGCGGAACTGCGTGAGGTCCAGCCCGGTGCCCTGCTCGATCGCCTTGACGAAGTCCTCACAGGTCGCCGCCTCGCCGTCGTGGCGGTCGAAGTAGAGGTCGGTGCCCTGGCGGAACCGTTCAGTGCCTGCCATCGTCCGCATCATGCGGATCACCTCGGCGCCCTTGTTGTAGACGGTCGCGGTGTAGAAATTGCTGATTTCCTGATAGGAATCCGGGCGGATCGGATGCGCGAGCGGGCCGGAATCCTCAGGGAACTGGCCGCCGCGCAGGGTGCGCACATCCTCGATCCGCTTGACCGGCTCGCTGCCCATGTCGGCACTGAACAGCTGGTCGCGCAGGACCGTGAAGCCTTCCTTGAGCGAAAGCTGGAACCAGTCGCGGCAAGTCACGCGGTTGCCCGACCAGTTGTGGAAGTATTCGTGGCCGATCACGCTCTCGATCCCGTCGTAATCGGCATCGGTGGCGGTTTCCGGTTCGGCGAGGACGTAGCGGGTGTTGAAGACGTTGAGGCCCTTGTTCTCCATCGCCCCCATGTTGAAGTCCGACACGGCGACCACGTTGAACAGGTCGAGGTCGTACTCGCGCCCGAAGGCCTGCTCATCCCACTTCATCGAGGCAATCAGCGAATCCATCGCATGCTGCGTGCGCTGCTCGTCGCCCGCACGAACCCAGATGTTGAGATCGACCTTGCGGCCGGACTGCGTGATGAACTGCGCATGGTTGGCCACCAGGTCGCCCGCCACCAGCGCGAAGAGATAGCTCGGCTTGGGCCAGGGATCGTGCCATTGCGCCCAGTGCGTGCCATCGGCATTCTCGCCCGTGGCCGTGCAGTTGCCGTTGGACAGCAGGATCGGGAACTGCGCCTTGTCGCCCGCCATGCGCACCGAATACGTCGAGAGCACGTCGGGGCGATCGGGGAAAAAGGTGATGCGGCGGAAGCCCTCGGCCTCGCACTGGGTGCAGAGCATCCCGTTCGAGGCATAGAGGCCCATGAGCTGGCTGTTGCCCGCCGGGTTCATCGCGGTTTCGACCTCGACCTCGTGCGCCTCGCCCGAAAGCGCCACCAGCAGGTCGGAGCCGTCGAGCCGCCAGTCGTTCACCGCCTCGCCGTCGACCCGCACCGCGAGCGGGGCGATCTGATCGCCGTTGAGGCGCAGGGTCGAACCGCCCTCGCCGGCCGGATTACGCGTTACCGAGAGCTTCGCGGTCACATGCGTGGCATCGATGCCCAGCCGGAAGTCCAGCGCAATCTGCGGCACCAGCCATTCGGGCGGCCGATAATCCTCGCGGTGGATCACGGGCGGCGCCGTGATGGCGGGTGCAGCTTCGGGGTGGGCGGCGTTGCTGGCGATGTCCATAAGCATCGAGTTAAGCCCCCCGCCTTGCGATTGCCAGCCGTGCCGCTACGAATCCGCGGCGATTTTTGAGAGAAAGCAAAAGCGATGCCGCCCCGCCTGTTCATCTTCGGCCTTGGCTATACCGCTGGCGTGCTGGCCGAGCGGCTGTCCCGCATGGGCTGGGAAGTGATCTCCACCGGCCGCGACGGGACGCTTTCCTTCGAGGACGAAGGCAATGTGCGCCTCGCACTGGCCGATGCCGATCATGTGCTCTCCTCGGTCCCGCCGGGAAGCGAAGGGCGCGGCGAGCCGCTCGATCCGGTGCTGGAACGTTATGGCGCCGCGCTGAAGGGCAAAGCCCTGTCCTACCTGTCCTCCACCGGTGTCTATGGCGATGCCGGCGGCGCCTGGGTGGACGAGAGCGCCCCCATCGGCACCGGGCGCCGTACGGCGCGGGCGGAAGCGGACCAGACATGGCTTTCACTCGGCGCGCGGGTCTACCGGCTGCCCGGGATCTACGGCCCCGGCCGCTCGATGCTCGACCGCGTGCGCGAAGGCCGCGCGCATCGCATCGATCTGCCGGGGCAGGTGTTCAGCCGCGTGCATGTGTCGGACATCGCCTCGGGCGTGATCGCGGGACTTGGGGCCCCGCCGGGGGCGTACAACCTTGCCGACGACCTGCCCTGCGCGCAGAACCGGGTGGTGGAGGAAGCGTGTCGCCTCACCGGCGCGCCGCTGCCCCCTTTGCAGACATTGGAGGAAGCCGCGCTGTCCCCGATGGCGCGGGCGTTCTATGCCGAGAACCGCCGCGTCGCCAATGGCAAGGCGCGGCAGGTACTCGGCTGGAAACCGCGCTTCGCGAGTTACCGCGAAGGGCTGCGCGACATCAGCGCCACGACCAGCCCCACCGTTGCCAGCCCGGCACCGGCAATCGCCAGCGGCGACCAGCGATAGCCTTCGAACAGCGTCGAGATGAACATGGCGATCACGATCACCGCCACGCCGTTGTAGGCCGCCTTGCCCGCCCCAAGCTGGCGGATCAGCGTGTAGTAGAGCGGGAACGTCACCACCGAGCCGAGAATGGCGAGATAGGCCGTGCCCATCCAGTAGCGCGCATCGTGCGGGATCACCGGCGGGCCGGCGAAGACGAGCGCCAGAAGCACATCGCAGATCGTGCCGTAGAGCATCGCCCAGGACAGCAGGCTCACCATCGGCAGCGCCCTGCCGGTATCGTTGGCCTGAATCACGTTCGAGACCGAAGCGCACAGCATCGCGATCAGCGCAAAGACGGTGCCCAGCACCACCTTGCCGCCCAGCGGCGCCTCATGCGCCTCGTGCAGCAAGAGCAGGGCAAGGCCGCCAATGGCGATCACGCTGCCGATGGCGAAACGCGCGGTGATCGGCTGCTTCAGCAATACCCGCGCGAGGATTGCATTGGGCACCAGCAGGAGCCCGATCATGACCGCGACGATGCCCGAAGTCAGGTGCATCTCCGCCCGGTAGACGAAGTTGTAATTCCCGCAGAACTGCGTGAGGCCGACCGCGAAAGCGAGCAATTGCCCGGCCTTGCCCAGCTTCAGGCTCTTGCGCATGGCAATCGCCACAAGGAACATCGCCGGCGTCGCCAGTGCAAAGCGCCAAGCCACCGACCAGCTGGCCGGAACCGTGCCGATCTGCCCGGTGATGACGAACCACGTCGATCCCCAGATCAGCGCCACCAGCAAGAACGGTAGCGCCACCGCCGGCTTGAGAAAGCTCGGCGCGCTATCGGATGGGCCGCTCACAGCCCGGCAATCGCGCGGGCGAGTGCGGCAACGTGCTCTTCGCGGGCATCCCAAGCGGTCACGAGCCGGGCCGCATCGTCACCCCAGTCGTAGAACTCGAAACCCTGCGTCCGCAGCGCCGCACGTTCGGCCGCGGTGGACGCGAGGAAGATCTCGTTCGCCTCGACCGGGTGCAGCAGGCGCGAGCGGGCAGCGGCGGCGATCTCGGAAGCGGCAGCATTGGCGGCGCGGGCATTGTCCAGCCAGAGATCCTGCTCCAGCATCGCCAGAATCTGCGCGGCCAGATAGCGGCCCTTCGATTGCAGGTGCCCGGCGCGCTTGCGGCGGAAACGCACTTTGTCGGCCATGGCGGGATCGAAGAAGACGATGGCCTCGGCGCTCATGGCCCCGTTCTTGACCATGCCGAAGCTCAGCGCATCGACGCCCAGCGCCGCATCCGCCGCGCTGCCGCCGAGGAACGCCACGGCATTGCCGAAGCGCGCGCCGTCCATATGCAGACCGAGCCCCTTGCCCTTCACGAAGGCGGAGAGCGCCGCCAGTTCCTCGGGCCGATAGACGCAGCCATATTCGCTGGCCTGCGTGATCGAGACGGCGTGAGGGTGGACCTGATGCACGCCGTCGCGGATCGGGTCGATCACGCGGGCAATCGCCTCGGGCGTGATCTTCGCGCTTTCGCCATCGGCCAGCAGCAGCTTGGCGCCGTGCAGGTAGAACCCGGGCGCGCCGCCTTCGTCCATCTCGATGTGCGCCTCGCGGTGGCAGATCACCGCACCGTGCGGCTCGACCATGGCCGAAAGCGCCAGACAGTTCGCCGCCGTGCCCGTCGCCACCCAGAGCGCCGCGCAGTCACGCCCGAACAGCGCGGAAAAGCGTGCATCCAGCGCCTTGCTGAGACCGTCGCCATCGTAAGGCGAATCAGGCTCGTCGGCAGCCTTCATAGCATCCCAGACCCTCGGGTGGACCCGTGCGGCGTTGTCGGAAAGGAACTTCATGACCATATGCCCTAGAGCGGACACACTGGCCGTCAAGCAGACCTTTTCAGGAGCCCTCACATATGGTCGGCGTGACTATCACTGCACATGAAAACGGAAATTCCGGCGAGTATGTCGCCCACGTCGCCGACCATGACGCCACGGGCCGCCTGATCTGGGAGGAACGCGGCGGCATTCGCTATGCCGAGCATACGCTGGTGCCGCCCGCGATCGGCGGACGCGGCGTGGCGGGCCGACTGGTAGAGGCGATGGTGGCCGACGCGCGGGAGAACCACTTCAGGATCGGCCCTTCGTGCAGCTACGTCGCCGCCGCGTTCAAACGGCACCCCGAGTGGGCGGATGTGAAGGCCTGAGGCGCAACGCGTTGCCCGCCCCAAGACAGTCCCGCCATCCCCGCGAAGGCCGGGGCCCCGCTTTCGCGGGGATGGCGACGCAGCATCCGATGGGGTGGAGTTGAGGCGGTTCGGTCTGGCCGTTTATTCCGCCTTCCCGAATCCCCCCCCTCCCGGCGTCTCGATCACAAACACATCCCCCGGCGCCAGCTGCGCCGTAGCCGTCGCGCCCAGGTCCTCGACCGAGCCGCCGGCCCGCTCGATCCGGTTGCGTCCCGGCTCGCCATCTGCCCCGCCCGAAAGACCGAAAGGCGAAGTCCTGCGCCGCTGCGAGAGGATGCCCGCCTGCATCGGCTCCAGAAAGCGCACACGCCGGGTGGCGCCATCGCCGCCCTTGTGCCCGCCCGAACCGCCCGAGCCGCGCCGGATCGAGAACTCCTCCAGCAGCACCGGATAATGGGTTTCCAGCACTTCGGGATCGGTGAGGCGGCTGTTGGTCATGTGGGTCTGCACCACCGGCGTGCCGTCGAAATCCGGCCCTGCGCCCGAACCGCCCGAGATCGTCTCGTAATACTGATAGCGGGCATTGCCGAAGGTGAAGTTGTTCATTGTCCCCTGCGAGGCGGCCATGGCGCCCAGCGCGCCGAACAGCGCATCGGTGATCGCCTGACTGGTCTCGACATTGCCCGCGACGACGGCGGCCGGGGCCTTGGGATAGAGCATCGAGCCTTCCGGCACGCGCAAGGTGATCGGCCGCAGACACCCCTCGTTCATCGGCACCGCATCGTCGATCAGCGTGCGCACGACATAGAGCACGGCCGCGCGCACGACCGGCAGCGGAGCGTTGAAATTGTCGGGAAGCTGGGGGCTGGTGCCGGCGAAATCGATGGTCGCGCCGCGCGCGGCACGGTCGATGGTCACCGAAACCGCGATCTCGGCGCCGTTGTCCATCGGCACGCGGAAATGGCCCTCCTGCAGCCGCTCGATCAGCGCACGGACGGCCTGTTCGGCATGGGCCTGCGCATGGGCCATGTAGGCGTCCACCACCTCGCGCCCCTGCTCGCGGGCGACGCGCTGCAGTTCGGAGGCGCCGCGCTGGCAGGCGGCCAGCTGGGCGCGCAAGTCGGCAAGGTTCTGCTCGATGGCCCGCGAGGGATGCGGGCCGGAGGCGAGCAGGTCGCGCAGCGGCGCTTCCTGCAGCGCACCGCGATCGACCAGCAGCACGTTGTCGATCAGCACGCCCTCCTCGTGGAGCGAGCGCGAGCCCGGCGGCATCGAGCCGGGGCTGATGCCGCCGATGTCGGCATGGTGCCCGCGCGCGGCGACGAACCACGCCGGAACCGTCTCGCCCTCGATGAAGACGGGCATGACCACGGTAATGTCGGGCAGATGGGTGCCGCCGTCGTAAGGCGCATTGAGGACATAGGCATCGCCGGGCAGGATGCCCCGTCCGTCGCGGGGCCCGTCCTGCGCATCGCCGCGCCGCTGGAGGATCGTGCGCACGCTTTCCCCCATCGAGCCCAGATGCACCGGCATATGCGGCGCATTGGCGACAAGATTGCCCTCGCGGTCGAACAGCGCGCAGGAGAAGTCCAGCCGCTCGCGAATGTTCACCGAACTGGCCGAGTGCTGGAGCGCGGCGCCCATTTCCTCGGCAATCGCCATGAACAGCGCGCCCATGATTTCGAGGCGCACCGGATCGCATTCGGTCGAGAGATCAGCCTGCACCTGCTGCGGCGCGTCTCTCGTGAGAATCAGATTGCCGACATGATCGACACGCACGCGCCAGCCAGGTTCGACCACGGTGGTGGAGACGTCATCGACCACCAGCAGCGGACCATCGGCCTCGAATCCCTCGGCAAGCCCCTCGCGCAGGTAAAGCGGCGCGCGGTGGTTGGCGCCCTGCGTCCAGAGATCGACCTGTTCGGCCGCAGGCGAGGATTCGGCGGGAAGAACCAGCGTCGCGCCGCCACCGGAATGCCCGGCATGGACCGCCTCCACCCGCAGGGTTTCGCCAATGAGCTGCTCGCCCGCGCCGAAGCCGAAGCGCTGGTGCCAGCCGGCGCGGAAGGCTTCCCGCATGGCATCGAGCGAGCCGACCGGCACTTCGATGGCATTGTCGCTGCCCTTGGGGCGTACGGCGAGAGCCGCCTCGATCGCGATTTCCTCCGCAGCGATGCCCTGCGCGGCCAGCGCCGCCCGCGCCTCATCGCCCAAAGCCGCAACGGCACCATCGAGTGACGTCATGGCGTCCTCCTCCAGCGGCAGCGCCAAAGTGCGCTGGCGCAGCATCCGCCGGTCTGCAAGGCCCATGCCGTAGGCCGAGAGCACCGAGGCGAGCGGGTGGCACAGCACGCTGGTGACGCCCAGCGCATCGGCCACCTTGCAGGCGTGCTGGCCGCCCGCGCCGCCAAACGTCACCAGCGCCGCGCGGGTCATGTCATGACCGCGCCGCAGCGAGACGGTCTTGATCGCATTGGCCATGTTGGCGACGGCAATTTCGAGGAACCCTTCCGCCGCCTGCTCGCGCGTCAGGTCGCGCCCCGTAGCGGCGCGGACTTCGGCCAGGACGTCGTCCATCCGCGCCTCGGCCGCGGCAAGGTCGAGCGGTTCGTTGCCTTCGGGGCCGAAGACATGCGGGAAATGTTCGGGACGCAGCTTGCCGAGCAGCAGGTTGCAATCGGTCACCGCCAGCGGGCCGCCGCGCCGGTAGCAGGCCGGGCCGGGCACCGCGCCGGCGCTCTCCGGCCCGACAAGGAAGCGTGCGCCGTCGAAACGGCAGATCGATCCGCCGCCCGCCGCCACCGTCTCGATCCGCATCATCGGCACCCGCACGCGGGCGCCGGCCACGCGCGTCTCGCTGTCGCGCTCATAAGCGCCGGCATAGTGCGACACGTCGGTAGACGTGCCGCCCATGTCGAAGCCCAGCACGTGATCGAACCCGGCCTCCTTGGCGATGGCCGCCATGCCGACGATACCGCCCGCCGGGCCGGAGAGGATCGCGTCCTTGCCCGCAAAAGCGTCCCCCGTGGTCAGCCCGCCGCTCGACTGCATGTAGAGCGCGGAGACCTTGGGGCCCAGCCCCGCCTCCAGCCCGGCGACGTAGCGGGCAAGCACCGGCGAGAGGTTGGCGTCCACCACCGTGGTGTCCCCACGCGCGATCAGCTTGATCAGCGGGGCGACTTCGTGACTCACCGAGACCTGCGTGAAGCCGATCTCCCGCGCGAGATCGGCCAGCGCCGCCTCATGCGCCTTGTGGCGATAGCCGTGCATCAGCACCACGGCCACGGCGCGCAGACCCGCCTCGAAGTGGCGCTGCAGGCCCGCACGCGCGGCCTCCAGATCGAGCGGACGGTGAACGGTGCCATCGGCCCCGACGCGCTCGTCGATTTCCAGCACGGCGGCATGGAGCGGCTGCGGGAGGACGATATGGCGCGCGAAAATGTCGGGGCGTTCCTGCGTGCCGATCGTCAGCGCATCGCCGAAGCCGCGCGTGATCGCCAGCAAGACCGGCTCGCCCTTGCCTTCGAGCAAAGCGTTGGTGGCAACGGTGGTGCCAAGGCGCAGTTCGGCTTCGGGAAGCTCACCCTTTCCGGTACCGGTCAGCCGCCGCATCGCCTCGACGGCGGCATCGTCATAACGGCCGGGATCTTCGGAGAGCAGCTTCAGCCGCTCGAACCGTCCATCGGGCGCGCGCGCCACCACGTCGGTAAAGGTGCCACCACGATCGACCCAGAATTGCCATGTGCTCATGGCCCCGCTTCATGGCCGTGGGGGCGCCATGAGGGAAGGCCAAAAGTGCCTCAGGCGAAACCGCGCTCCAGCCAGTTCTGCGCCAGACCTGCCAGGAAGGCCGCGCCGCGCGGCAGCACGGATTCGTCGACCATCATCTTGGTCGAGTGGATGCCGCAGCAATGCTGCCAGTCCGCCCCCTCATGCGCCACACCAAGGAAGAACATCGCGCCGGGCACCTTTTCCAGCACGTAGGCAAAGTCCTCCGCGCCCATGATCGGATCGGGCAGACGGCGGAACGCGCTCGGCCCGAACAGGGCCTGCGCCACGCCTTCCCCGAAAGTCACCGCGCGGGGATCACACATGGTCACCGGGAAGCCTTCGCGGATGATCACTTCCCCGGTGAGGCCGTGCGCCGCCGCGATGCCGGAGACGAGCCGAGGCAGTTCCTCCTTCAATCGCGCGCGGGTGTCCGCCGAAAGCGTGCGCATCGTGCCGGTGAGTTTGGCGCTGTCGGGAATGACGTTGTGGGCGCTGCCCGCCTCGATCTTCGCGATGGTCACCACGACCGGGTCGAACACGCTGTAACGACGCGCCACCATGGTCTGGATGGCCATCACGATCTCGCAGGCGACCGGCACCGGATCGGCCGTGTCATGTGGCATCGAGGCATGGCCGCCGCGCCCGGTGACGGTGATGCGCAGTTCGTCGGCCGCGGCCATCAGCGGCCCGGCGCGCCCGGCGACCAGACCATGCGGCGCATTGGGCATGATGTGCAGTGCGAAGGCCGCACCGGGCAGCGGGCGATCGAAGCCCTCGCCACCGAGCAGCCCGTCGTTCAGCATGAAACGAGCGCCGTGATGGCCTTCCTCGCCCGGCTGGAACATGAAGCGCACTTCGCCCTTCAGCCGCTCCGCCTGTCCCGCCAGGATCTCGGCCGCCCCCGCCAGCATGGCGACGTGGGTATCGTGGCCGCAGGCGTGCATCACCCCGGGAACGGTCGAGGCGAAGGGCAGCCCGGTTTCCTCCGGCATCGGCAGCGCGTCGGTATCGCCGCGCAGCAGGACCGTTCCTCCTTCTCCCGCACCGCCTTTCAGCGTGGCGACGAGACCGGTGGTCGAGGGCCCTTCGCGCCATTCGAGCGGCAGGTGAGCCAGTGCTGCGCGGATCTTGTCGCGCGTTTTCGGGTTGTGCAGCCCGATCTCGGGCTCGGCATGAACCGCACGGCGCAGGGCAACGATGCGGTCGGACAGACGGGAGGCTTCACGCGTCAGGAGATCAGCAGACATCCCGCCATGATACCGCAGGTTAGCCGGCTGTCGAGCCGGGTTCGCCCGCACCGGTTGCCGCCTCGGCCTCCGCTTGCGGGTCGATGATGCTGATCTGCTTGCGATCGATGAGGTTGAGCGTGTGCCACGCCATCGCCCCCATTGCGAGGTAGGAGACCGCGCCCGCCAGCGCCACGGCCCAGGCCGCGCCGCTGGGCCCGAGCGGAATGAAGAACACCATGCCCAGCGCCAGGGCGACCACCGAAAGCAGGCGCGCGATCAGCGAGTGCTGCGCGCGGCCGGTGGAGTGCAGCACCGGCTCGAAAGCCACGCTGGCGAAATCGAAGCAGGCTCCCACGGTCAGCGGCACGAGGATCGCCTCACCGCGCTCGAACACGTCGCCGCCGATGATCGCCAGCAGTTCCTTGCCGAGCAGGATCGCCACCGTCACCACGACGACGCCGCCGATACCGGCGATCTTGCTGGTCTGCATCGCCAGCTTGCGGAACTCGTCGGCCTGCGAGGAGACGCGGGCGCGCGCCACTTCGGCGTAGACCGAGCGGGTCAGCAACGAGGACAGCTTGGTGAGCGCCTGCGACAGCTGCGAGGCCAGTCGGTAGAGACCCGCCGCCTTGGTGCCGACCCAGGCACCGACGACCAGCAGCGGGCCGTTCTTGACCGCAGCATCCAGCGTCGAGCCGACATAGGTGACCATGAAGAAGCGGCCGATGCCGGGGTTTTCGGCCAGCGCCTGGCGCCATTGCAGCGCCGTGCGCCAATTCACCGCCGCGGGCGCGAGCCGGCGTGCCATGATCCAATAGAGCAGTGCCTCGAGCAGGTCGATCGCCGCCCAGGCGAACAGGAAGCGACCCACCGTCGGCCCGGTCAGCCAGATCACCACGGCGGCGATCAGGCGCCCGGTGGGCACGATCGCCTCGACGTAGACCGCCATGTCGAAGCGGTGCAGCGCGCGCACGATCCCGGTCGGCGCCGAAACCAGCGCCCAGAGCGAGGCACAGCAGAACCAGAAGGCCACGTCCATGTACTGGGGATTGAGCTCCAGCATATGCGCAAAGCCGTAGATCAGGATCGCGGCAAGCCCGCAGCCCATGACCGCGCCCAGCGCATCGAGCACCCCGCACAGCATGCCGAGGCGCCCGAACTTGCCCCAGTCCTGGTTGTGGACATGCTCGCTGCCGTACCGCACGACTACCCGCCAGGTCTGGAAACCGGCAATCGCGATGAGCGCCTGCGCGGTGCCGAAGATCAGCGAGAAGTGCCCGAAGTCCTTGAGCCCCAGCGTACGCGTGAGGATGGCGAGATAACCGATGCCGCATACCGCGCCGAACCCCTTGCCGCCCAGCAACCAGGCGGTGTTCTGAAGGATCCGGCCCAGTGGAGAGCTGCTCTCTTTGGGTGGGCGTTTGGGAGACATTGAGCCTGCATTGGACGAGGGGAGGGCGACTTGCAAGCCAGTCGCCCAATCCCGATTGCCCTTGCATGAACGTCAACCGCGCAAACCGCGCAGGCTTGCCTGCCCCGGCCGCCACGCCGCACCTTTCCCTTTTGCGCCGCGATCACTAGATGCTGAGCCATCTCCCCCGTGAACATGAATGTGAACCCGATGATCGAACACGCCATTCTTCTCAGCGCCGGCCAGGGCTCGCGCCTGCTTCCGCTCACCGCCGAACGCCCCAAGTGCATGATCGACTTTTCCGGTCGCTCGCTGATCGAATGGCAGATCGAGATGCTCGCACGCGGCGGCGTCAAGCGCATCGACGTCGTCACCGGCTTCATGACCGACATGCTCGAAGACCATCTCCAGTCGATCAAGGACCCACGCGTCGAGATCACCGTGCGCTTCAACCCCTTCTTCAAGGTGGCGGACAACCTCGGTTCGTGCTGGATCGCCCGCGAGGCGATGCGCGGCGACTTCCTGATCCTCAACGGCGACACGCTGGTTTCGGAAGAGATCGTCCACAAGGTCCAGCAGGGCGCGACCGACAAGGACGGCAATCTCTGGCCGATCGCGGTCACCGTCGACGTCAAGCAGGACGGCTACGACAGCGACGACATGAAGGTGGAACGCACCGGTGACGGCCGTCTCGTCCACATCGGCAAGACGCTGACCGCCGAGCAGTCGAATTCCGAATCGATCGGCTTCCTCGCCTTCCGCGGCGAAGGGGCGGACCTGTTCCGCGAAACCGTACGCCAGGCGATGCGCACCCCCGAAGGCGTTCAGCACTGGTATCTCAAGGTGATCGATTCGATCGCGCCCACCGGCAAGGTCGGCACCAACTCGATCGAGGGCATGAACTGGGCCGAAGTCGACTTCCTCAACGACATCGAGATCGCGACGAAGCTGACCGACACCTGGGCTTGAACAGGCCCTGATACCCGGCACCGGAAGCCGAAAAAAATGGGCGGTCCCGAAAGACCGCCCTGTAAGTTGGGGAGAAGCGGTTCGCACCATCCGCCGTGGCGGGTGGTGCAAGACCGGCAGGCATTTCTCTTGCAGGCATTGCGGATTTCGCCATTGATCGCGGTCAAATTGGAGCGATGCTTTCGATTTATCGACCGCTGCTCTTAAAATCCGCGGCTCACCGCCGTCCTTGCGCGCCTATGGACGCCCATCGTTTCAAGCCGACACCGGTCCCCCGCGCGCGCCGGCGTGGGCAGCTCACCCGCTTCACCCTGACCGACTCGCAAGGGCAACCGATCGAAGTGATCGTGCGCAACATCTCCGCGCGCGGGCTGAGCGCTGCCGCCTTGCGGGAGGCGCCCGCACTGAATGCAGTGGTGCGGGCACAGCTGGAGGATGGGCGCGAGCTGTGGGGCCTCGTGCGCTGGGCCGAGGGTAACCTGTTCGGCGTGGAGTTCGAAACGCCGGCGGCGTGAAGGTCACACCGCCGAACTGAAGCGTCGCAGCGAATCCCTGCGATAGGGATCGAATCGCGCCGCGATCGAACGGGCATAAGGCAGGCCATCGGGCGCGATCACCAGATCGTCGCCATCCCCTTCGCAAAGGCCGGCGGCAAAATAGGGGGCGAGCATCGGCCAGGCCTCGCGCCGCAGGTCCTGGTCGATATGGGCGCGGCCACGGCACAACAGATCCTCGATCACCTTCCCGCGCCGCCGGTCCTCGGCGCCGCGCAGAATGCCTCGGTCCGCACTCAGGCGGTCCTGCGACAGCATCATCCGATAGCGCCCGGTGTTCTTCTCGTTCTGCACCAGAAGCCCGGGGAAGCTGCTGATCGCCGAGGCCCCGAGCCCCACGAGGACCGGCGCCTGATCCTCGGTGAAGCCCTGGAAATTGCGGTGCAGCCGCCCCGACAGCGCGGCCTGCGCGATCGCATCGCCCGGCTTTGCGAAGTGATCGAAGCCGATCGGCACATACCCCGCCTCGACCAGGAAGAGGTAACCGAACGCCGCCATGGCAAAGCGCGCCTGCGCATCGGGCAGGTCGGCGGCATCGATCTTGCGCTGGCGCGCGATCAGGTGCGGCACATGGGCATATCCGAACAGGGCGATACGATCGGCACCCAGCGCAACCGTGCGCTCGAGCGAATCGCGCAGATCCGCAAGGGTCTGGCCGGGCAACCCGTACATCAGGTCGAAGTTGATCGAACCCACCCCCGCGCTGCGCAGCATCGCCGTGCCCGTCTCGATCATCGCGGCCGGCTGCACGCGGCCGATCGCCGTCTGGAGTGCGGGCGCAAAAGTCTGCACGCCCATGCTCGCGCGGCTGATGCCGACAGAGGCGATCACCTCGGCCCATTCCGGCGTCAGCGTGCGCGGGTCGAGCTCGATCGAGATGACCGGGCTGGATGCGGCAAAATGCAGCGTCAGCTCATCGACGAGCCGCACGAAGGCAACTGGGGAGATCCCGTTGGGACTGCCTCCGCCAAAGGCGATGCGGGCGATCCGCGCGGTCTTGGGCAGCAGTTCGGAAACCAGCGCGATCTCGCGGTGCAGCGCATCGAGATAGCTCGCCACCCGGTCGGACAGATTGGCGACGCTGGTGTTGCAGCCGCAGTACCAGCAGATCTTCTCGCAGAAGGGGATGTGGACGTAGAGCGAGACTTCGCCCTTCGTCTCCTCCAGCGCGGAGACCAGTTGCGATGCTCCCACGCCCTCGCCGAACTCCGCAGCGGTGGGGAAGCTGGTGTAGCGCGGCACGGGAACGGCCAGCAATTCGGGATGATAGGTCCACATGCAGGGGAGAATCACTCACCTGCCGGGAATCGTCATTGCGCTCGATCAAGACGCTTGCGCGAGGACCCGGTGTGGCAGCCCTTGGCGCAGCACGGGCCCTGCTGCGGTCCCGGCGGTGCATCGCCGGGCTGCACCGGGATCGAGGCCACACCGCCCCCGCACAGCGGCACGGCGAGCGCACGCGCCTCGGCCTCGAGCGGGCCGATCATGGCCGGCACCATGGCCAGCGTGCCGAACAGGGCCAGCGCCGCCTTCACGGCGCCCCTTCCCCGTCGCTGTCCTCCTCGATCAGGATGCGCTGGGCGGCGCCGTCGAGATCCTCGAACTGGCCGCTGCGCATCGCCCAGAAGAACGTGCCGAGCCCGGCCAGCCCCATCGCCAGCGCCAGCGGGATCAGGACCCCGACAATGTTCATGCGCCCTCCTTCCCGGCACTGCGGGCGAGCCGCAGCGAGTTTCCGACCACCAGCAGCGAACTGGCCGACATCGCCAGCGCTGCCACCAGCGGGGTGACGAAACCGCCAATCGCCAGTGGCACCGCCAGCATGTTGTATAGCACCGCCATGGTGAAATTCTGCCGCACAATCGCCATCGTCCGCCGCGCCACCCGCACTGCCAGCGCCACCGGCATCAACCGCTCGCCCACAAAGACCGCGTCGGCCGCCTGCTGGCTGACATCGCTGGCGCTGCCTGGCGCGATCGAGACATGGGCACCGGCCAGCGCCGGACCGTCGTTGAGCCCGTCGCCGACCATCAGCGGACGATGGTCCGAGGCCTTGCGGCGCTCCAGCAAGGCCAGTTTGCCCGCAGGATGCATCCCCGCCGCCGCGAAAAGGTGCAGTTCACGCGCCACCGCCGCTACCGATTCGGGCCGGTCCCCGGAGGCGATCGAACAGGCCAGCCCCTGCCCGGAAAGCGCTGCCAGCGCCGCCTGCACGTCCGGGCGCAGCGGGTCGGCAAAAGCGATACGCGCCGCCTTGCCCGCGATCACCAGATCCGCGGCCAGCCCGGCGACTTCGCTTTCCGGCCGGAGCAGCGCCACCGGCCTGCCCTGGAAGCGCGCGCTCATGCCCTGCCCGGCGGTTTCCTCGACACCGTCAAGCACGGCCGGTTCGACGCCCTCTTCCCGCAGTGCCCGGGCAAGCCCCCGGCTCAGCGGGTGGCGGCTCTCCTGCGCCAGCGCCAGAGCGATCCGCCGCGCCTCCTCGCCAAGCCCCGACAGGTCCACCGGGCGCGGTTCCCCCAGCGTCAGGGTGCCGGTCTTGTCGAAGATCACCTCGTCGACTTCGGCCAGACGCTCCAGCGCCGAACCGTCCTTGATCAGCAGGCCCCGCTTCATCAGCGCACCGGCCGCCACGACTTGCGCGGCCGGCACCGCGAGGCCCAGCGCGCAAGGACAGGTGATGATCAGCACGGCGACCGCGATGAGCAGCGCCTGGTGGAGCCCCGCCCCCGCCAGCAGCCATCCGCAGAACGACAGGAAAGCGAGACTATGGACCGCCGGAGCATAGAGCCGCGCCGCCCGGTCGGCGATGCGCACGTAGCGCGAGCGCGACTGTCCCGCCTCGTCCATCAGCCGGGCAATGTCGGCCAGCGCGGTGTCGCGCGCCGCGGCAACCACCGTCAGCCGCACCGGATTGCCAAGGTTGACCATGCCCGCATGGACCAGATCGCCCGCCACCACCGGCCTCGGCGCACTCTCGCCGGTCAGCATCGCCGCATCGACCAGGGTGCGGCCTTCGAGCACGGTGCCATCGGCCGCCAGCGCCTCGCCGGCTGCCACCAGCATGACCATGCCGGGCACGATCCGTTCGGCCTCGACATATCGCGTCGCCCCGTCCGGCTGCACGATCTGCGCGCCGCGCCCCATCCGCCCCAGCAGCGCGGCGATCCCCGAGCGGGCCCGGCTGCGCATCATCGCGTCGAGCGCGCGGCCCGCGAGCAGGAAGAACAGCAGCATGACGGCGCCGTCGAAATAGGCATGCGGGCCGTTCGTCGCCGTCTCGTAGAGACTGAGCACGGTCGCCAGGACCACCCCGATCGAGATCGGCACGTCCATGTTGGTGCGCCGGTGGCGCAGCGCCATCAGCGCCGAGGCGAAGAAGGGCCGCCCGGCATAAGCGATCACCGGCACCGCGATCAGCGCCGAAAGCCAGTGGAACAGTGCCCGCGTCGGCGCATCCGCGCCCGACCAGACCGAGACCGAAAGCAGCATGATGTTCATCATGCCGAACCCGGCAACCGCAAGCGCCCGCAGGAGACTGCGGGTCTCCGCATCGTCGCGGGCGAGCGGATTGTCGGCGGCGCGTTCGGCCTCGAAGCCGAGCTTGCGCAGTTCGGCGATGATCGCCTCGCCGGTCAGTTCCGGCGCATGGCTGACGGCGACCCGCTTGGCCGAGAAATTGACCCGCGCCGCCGCCACACCCGGCACTTGCGCCAGGCCGCGCTCGACTTTGCCGATGCAGCCCGCGCAGCGCATGCCGGGCACCGTGAAGCGGCTGTCGATACATGGCTCGGCGGCTTCCGGACGGCGCAGCGGCGCGTTCATGCCACCGGTTCCTCGACGCGCCAGCGGCGGCCATCGGCTTCGACCTCGAAGCGCAGCGTCCAGCGCCCGGCAGGCAGCACCTCCCGGCTCACGAAACGCCCGCCGCCGTCGCCGCCGAAGGTCAGCGGGGTATCCGGCAAACGGCCGAGCGGATGCCGCGCCACGGCCTGCAGGCGCGCTCCTTCGGGAACCCCGCGCAGTTCGGCCCGCACATGGCCGTCGCCCATGCGCCGGGCCGCCAGCGTCCAGCCCAGCGCCTTCTCGCGCGCGGCTTCGTCCAGCCAGCGGTTGAAGTCCTGGCTGGCAACATAGGAATTCTCCACCACCTCGCCGCCGAAAGTCGAAAGCGCCAGATGCGCCATGGTGAAGTTGACCGCGATCACCACGCCGAACCCGGCGACGAGGATCGCCGCCATGTGCCGGCCGGTGAAAGGGGATGCGGGCGGGGTCATGAGGCACCTCCGGGGCTGTCGAACTGGGCGGGCGCCTCGGCCTGCTCGCGCGCCTGCGCCTCGGCCTGCAGGTGGAAGCGGAATTCCTGCGCGGCGGAAGTGGCAGGGGCCACCACATAGAGGCGCAGCACGCGGGTCTCGTCGGCGGGCACTTCGCGCACAAGGCGCGGCGCGGCAGCCACGCGCGCCATGTCGTCGCTCCACATCCGCGCGCCCGGCAACCCCTCGATCGAGATCGCCATGCGGCGCGGGCGGCCCTCCATGTTGCGCAGGCGCAGGGTATAGGCATTGCGCACCGAACCGTCGCTGAGAAGGATGTACGAAGGGTTGCGGTCCTTGGCGACGGTCAGCCCGGTGTGCACGCGCGTGCCCAGCAGGAACAGCAGCGCGAGGCCGATGCCCGCCCAGACCGTGAAGTAGACGATCGTGCGCGGACGCCAGATCAGCCGGAGATGACGGCTCGGCGGTTGCCCGGCCTTCTCTCGCTCGGCATCTTCCAGCGTTGCGTAATCGATGAGCCCGCGCGGCCGGCCGACCTCCTTCATCACCCGGTCGCAGGCATCAATGCACAGCCCGCAGGTGATGCAGCCAACCTGCGGGCCTTGCCGGATGTCGATCCCGGTGGGGCAGACCGCGACGCACTGGTTGCAGTCGACACAGTCGCCGCAGCTGCCGGGCCGGGCGAGCGCCTTCTTGAGGCTGCCCCGCGGCTCGCCGCGCCAGTCCTTGTAGGTGACGGTCAGGCTTTTCTCGTCGAGCATCGCCGTCTGGATGCGCGGCCAGGGACACATGTAGATGCAGACCTGCTCGCGCATGAAGCCGCCGAGCACGAATGTCGTGGCGGTCAGCACCCCGACGGTGGCGTAGGCGACCGGCGCGGCGCTGCCGGTCCAGAACGCGTGCTGAAGCGTCGGCGCATCGGCGAAGTAGAAGATCCAGGCCCCGCCGGTGGCGAAGCTGATGACGAGATAGATCGCCCATTTGAGTAGCCGCCGGGCGATCTTGGCCCCGGTCCACGGCGCCTTGTAGAGGCGCAGGCGGGCGTTGCGGTCGCCGTCGATCAGCCGGTCGACATGCTGGAACAGGTCGGTCCAGACCGTCTGCGGACAGGCATAGCCGCACCACGCCCGGCCCACCGCCGACGTCACCAGGAACAGGCCGATGCCCGCCATGATCAGCAGACCGGCGACAAAGTAGAACTCGTGCGGCCAGATCTCGATGCCGAACATGTAGAAGCGGCGATGGGCAAGATCGACCAATACCGCCTGGTCGGGGGCGTAGGGCCCGCGGTTCCAGCGGATCCACGGCGTGATCCAGTAGACCGCCAGGCACAGCGCCATGACCGCCCACTTGAGCCGTCGGAACCGGCCGTCGATGCGCTTGTTGAACACCGGCTCGCGCCGGGCGTAGAGCGACACCGGCGGCGGCTTCACAGGCCCGGGACTGTTCATGGCTCCCGCGGCTGCTCAGGCGCGGCAAAGGCCTCGCCGCCGCCCAGTGAGTGGACGTAGGCCGCCAGCATCTTGATCGTCACCGGATCGAGGCGGGTACCCCAGGCCGGCATGACGCCCATGTGCGGGTGTGAAATCTGCGCCACCACCTCGTCGCGGCTGCTGCCGTCGAGCCAGATCGCGTCGGTCAGGTTCGGCGCGCCGAACTGGCGGCTGCCCTTGCCATCGCTGCCGTGACACACCACGCAGTTGGTCGCGAACACGTCCTTGCCCCTGCCCGAGGATGCCCCCGGGTGCTCCTTGCGCGCCAAGACCAGTACATAGCTGGCGACATCCTGGATCTGCGCCGGGGTCAGCAGGGCATCGCTGCCGAAGTTGGGCATCTGGCTCATGCGGGTCTGGTCGTCGCCGGGCTGGCGGATGCCATGGATCAGCGTCTGCTCGATGGTCCTGAGGTCGCCGCCCCAGAGCCAGTCATCGTCGTTGAGGTTGGGGAAGCCCTTCGAGCCTGCCGCCCCGGCGCCGTGGCACTGCACGCAATTGACCTTGAAGGCCGCCGCACCGCCGGCCACCGCCGCGCGCATCAGCGCGGGCTTGCCGGGCAGCTGCTCGAGCGGCGTCGCGGCGATCTGCGCGCGCAGCCCGGCGCGGGCCGCCTCGGCGGCCTGCAGTTCGTGGTCCAGCTGCTTGCGGCTCGACCAGCCCAGCATGCCCTCACTGGCATGGCTGATGCCCGGCAGGGCCGGATAGGCGATCACGTAGCCCAGCGCGAAGACGATCGTCGCGTAGAAGGTCCATAGCCACCAGCGCGGCAGCGGCGTGTTGAGCTCCTCGATCCCGTCCCATTCATGGCCGACGGTCTCGGTCTGCGTGGCTTCGTCGATCTTCCTGTCAGCCATCGTTCTCGTCCTCGAAGATCATCCGCGCGGCCGCTTCGTTGCGTTCGCGCAAGGCCCTGCGGAAGGGCCAGGCGACCAGCACGAGGAAGACCACCCCCATCGCCACCAGCCCCCAGCTGTCGGCGAGATGGCGCAGCATGTCGTAAGTGGAGTGCGTGCTCATCGGCCGTGCTCCGCGGCGAGTTCCTCCTGCGCGGCGGCGCCGTTGACGTCGACCATGGTTCCCAGCACCTGGAGATAGGCGACCAGCGCATCCATCTCGGTGAGACGCCCGGGATCGCCGTCGAAGTCGCGGACCTGGGCCTTGGGATAGCGCGCCGCGAAATCGCCCTGGTCGGCTTCCGGATCGGCCTGGGCCTTGAGGTCGGCGGCGGCCATGGCGACGTCCTTGTCGCTATAGGGCACGCCGACATGGCGCAGCGCGGTGAGGTTGGCCGCAATGTCGGGCACCTCGAGCGCGTTCTTCGCAAGGAAGCCGTACTTGGGCATCACGCTTTCAGGCACCACCGATTCGGGATCGGTGAGGTGCTGGACATGCCAGCCATCGGAATACTTGCCGCCGACACGGGCAAGGTCCGGCCCGGTACGCTTGGAGCCCCACTGGAACGGATGGTCGTACATCGATTCGGCGGCGAGCGAGTAGTGGCCGTAACGTTCGGTCTCGTCGCGGAACGGGCGGATCATCTGGCTGTGGCAGACGTAGCAGCCCTCGCGCACATAGATGTCGCGGCCCGCCTGTTCGAGCGGGGTATAGGGCCGCATGCCCTCGACTTTCTCGATCGTGTTGTCGATCCAGAACAGCGGCGCGATCTCGACGATGCCGCCGATGGCGACGGCGACCAGCGCGCAGACGCCGAGCAGGGTGACGTTCTTCTCGAGCGTCTTGTGCCGTTCGGTCATGGAGGTCATGGCTGAGGTTCCCTGTTGGGCTGGCTTATTCGGCCGCTGCCGGGACTTGGACGATCGGGCGGTCCCTGGTCGGATCGAAAGCGGCATCGCGCATCGGCGCTTCCTCGCGCCGCTTGCCGAGGATCGTCGCCCAAACGTTCACCACCATGACCACCGCGCCCGAGAGGTAGAGCAGGCCGCCGAAGGCGCGCAGCATGTACATCGGGTGGAGCGCCGCGACGCTGTCGGCAAAGGAGTTCACGAGGTAGCCGTCCGCGCCGTATTCACGCCACATCAGGCCCTGGGTGATGCCCGCCACCCACATCGAGGCGGCGTAGAAGACGATGCCCACGGTCGCGAGCCAGAAGTGCCAGTTGACCATGCGCAGCGAATAGAGCCGCTCACGCCCCCAGAGGCGCGGCACCAGGTAATAGAGCGCCCCGAAGGTGATCATCCCGTTCCAGCCCAGCGCGCCGGAATGAACATGACCGATCGTCCAGTCGGTATAGTGCGAGAGCGAGTTGACGCTCTTCACGCTCATCATCGGGCCCTCGAACGTGCTCATGCCGTAGAACGCCAGCGCCATCACCATCATGCGGATGATCGGATCGGTGCGCACCTTGTCCCAGGCGCCATTGAGCGTCATCAGCCCGTTGATCATGCCGCCCCAGCTCGGCATCCACAGCATGATCGAGAAGACCATGCCCAGCGTCTGCGCCCAGTCGGGCAGCGCGGTGTAGTGGAGGTGGTGCGGACCCGCCCAGATATAGAGGAAGATCAGCGACCAGAAGTGGATGATCGAGAGCCGGTAGGAATAGATCGGCCGCTCGGCCTGCTTGGGCACGAAGTAGTACATCATCGCCAGGAAGCCGGCGGTGAGGAAAAAGCCCACGGCATTGTGCCCGTACCACCACTGCACCAGTGCGCCCTGCACGCCGCCGAACAGCGGATAGCTCTTCGATCCCAGCAAGCTGACCGGCACGTCGAGGTTGTTGACGACGTGCAGCATGGCAACGGTGATGATGAAGGCGAGGTAGAACCAGTTGGCCACGTAGATATGCGGCTCGCTGCGCTTGACCACGGTGCCGACAAAGACCGCGAGGTAGCAGACCCACACGATCGTCAGCCACCAGTCGACGTACCATTCGGGCTCGGCATATTCCTTGCCCTGGGTGCTGCCGAGCAGATAGCCGGTCGCGGCCAGCACGATGAACAGCTGGTAGCCCCAGAACACGAAGCGGGCGAGGCCGGGAAAGGCCAGGCGGGCCCGGCAGGTCCGCTGCACGACGTAGTAGCTGGTCGCGATCAGGGCATTGCCGCCGAAGGCGAAGATCACCGCCGAGGTATGCAGCGGGCGCACCCGGCCGAAGTTGAGATAAGGCTCGAGATTGAGCACCGGCCAGGTCAGCTGGAGGGCGATGAACAGCCCGGCGGCAAACCCCGCCATGCCCCAGAACACCGTGGCGATCACGCCCCAGCGGATCGGGTCGTCGTCATACCGGCCCTCGTCGGGCATTTTCAGGAAGCCGCGCGCGATCGCTGCATAGTCGGCGCCGCTGACGGTCGCGCACATGGCAATAAACGCCGCCGTTGCGACAATCGCCATGTGAATAGAGAAATTGCGGTCCGCCGCCCCTGCAGCAGCCATTATGGCAAGAAACAGCACGGCAAGCCAAAGGCCTGCCCTCCCCAGTACCGTTGTCATGGGCCTTCTCTTTTTTCGAGGCAGTTACGAAACCTGAAGCACAGATGAACGCTAACATCGCCGGCGACATTGACGCGAGTCAAATTTCCCTGACTTTCAGGTCAATTCGAAATTTTGCGGATTTTGCGCACAATCAATTCAATCAGGCGGCAAGACGCCCAGAAGCATGACCGCAGCCGCTCAAGAGGGGGGATCGCACGGTGCGGCCCCGGCGGCGATGGAAAGAAGAGACATGCGTAAACGGACCATGCTCGCAGCGCTCGCTGTCGCCAGCGCGATCACCACTCCGGCGCTCGCCGGCAGCCCCGACGGCAAGTGGCAGGTCAAGGTGCTGGGCAGCGCCGTGCTTCCCGACGGCGGCATCGCCAAGATCAAGTCGATCGACACCGACACCACGCTCGGCAGCACGCTGGCATCGCTCGACAGCGTCGGCACCAAGGCCAACGACAACGTCGTGCCCACGCTCGCGGTCGAATACTTCTTCAACAAGACCTTCTCGGTCGAGACGATCTGCTGCTTCACCCAGCATCACGTTAAGGGCACCGGCGATGTTGCCGGCGCCGGTCTCGTCAACCACGTGCTGATCCTGCCCGCCACGGTTACCGCCAAGGCGCACCTCGACACCGGCACCCCGTTCAAGCCCTATGTCGGCGCCGGTCCGGCCTGGTTCTTCGTGTTTGACGAAAAGCCCGGCGAAACCGCCAAGGCGCTGGGCGTCGACAAGGTGAAGATGTCGAACAAGGTCGGCTTCGCACTGCAGGGCGGCGTCGACATCGCGATCAACGACAAGGGCCTAGGTCTTTCGCTCGACGCCAAGAAGTACTGGGTCAAGCCGACCGCCTCGTTCTACGACGACGGCACCCTGGCCCTGCGCACGCGCCACGATCTCGACCCCTGGGTGCTGAGCGCCGGCGTCAGCTACCGCTTCTGAGCGGGAAGGCCTCAGGGCCTGCGGACATTCACGTCCATCAACGCAAGAAGGGGAGCCTCACGGCTCCCCTTTTTCGTGTCCGGGCTCTTTCGGTTCCGGTTGTAGCCGCTTTGCGGGTCCGGCCAGCCTTGCCGTCAGCCTGCCTCTGCCGTCAGCGCCGCAAGGTCGAGGATCGTCACATCGCGGCGCGAAGGCAGGTCGATGATGCCCTCGTTCTTGAGGCGGGTGAACTGGCGGCTGACCGTCTCGATTGTCAGGCCCAGCACGTCGGCGATCTGCTGGCGCGAGAACGGCAAGGTCACGCGCTTCTGGTTCGGCATCTCGAAATCGAACGAGCAGCCCTGCCCGACCAGGCGTTCCGCCATTTCCAGCAGAAAGCTCGCGAGCTTCTCCGAAGCCGACTTGCGGCCGAGCAGCAGCATCCAGCGGCGAGTGCGATCGAGTTCGCCCAGCGTGCGTTCGAGCAGCTTGTGCTCCAGCGCTGGATGCTCACGGGCAAAGGCGTCGAAGTCGCGGCGTGAGAACACGCAGACCTTGGCATCGGTCAGCGCCGTCACGCCGTGGCCGGTGGTGCCGCCGAAGGGGCGACCGATGAAGTCGGAGGGATAGACAACGCCGACGATCTGCTCACGGCCGTCCTCGGTATTGGTGGAAAGCTTGAGCACGCCGTCGATCACGTTGGCGACCAGGACCGAGTCCTCGCCTTCCCAGATCAGCGATTCGCCCGGCGCGATCGTCCGCGTGCGACCGATCGCGTTCAGGGCTTCGAGTTCCTTCGCATCGAGGGCCGAACAGATGGCGCGGTTTCGAACGACACAAAGGTCACAACTGGACATGATCTGGGGGTACCTGCGACCTGGGTTGCTTGAGATTGCTCAGGCGATACTCCAAAGTCGAGGAACTTGAAAGGGTTCCGTCCTGCTGCGGACCAAGCAACAGCCTGAGCCTGCGCAAGCCTGAAAAGACCGCCAAGTGTTGTTTGAGAATGGGTTTTTGGGGTGTGCTTGAGATTGGTTGCGGGGGTAGGATTTGAACCTACGACCTTCAGGTTATGAGCCTGACGAGCTACCGGGCTGCTCCACCCCGCGTCACCATGGTTGCGTCTGTC
>NZ_JAPCWC010000110.1 GCF_026420865.1 Novosphingobium clariflavum
TAGCCGAACCGGCGACGCTGGTTTGCCAGTTCGCGCAAGCGCTCCCGTAGAGCGCCATCATCGCTCCGCCGGGAACGGTAACGCACGCTCTTGCGATCGGCATCTAGGACACGGCACGCCCGCCGCTCGCTCATCCGATGGAGCTCCATCAAATGCGCGACGGCTTCCCGTCTTGCAGCGGGCGTTACCAGTTTTTTGACAGCAGATCCTTCAGCGCAGCGTTATCCAGCATGCTGTCAGCAAGGAGCCGCTTGAGCTTCGCATTCTCGTCTTCGAGAACCTTCAGGCGCTTGGCTTCCGATACCTCGAGCCCTCCGTACTTCGCCTTCCAGTTGTAGATCGTCCCTTCCGAGATGCCGTGACGACGCGCCAGGTCGGCTGTCTTGGCCCCAGCCTCGGCCTCCTTCAGTACCCCGATGATCTGCTCTTCCGTAAAACGTGCTCTCTTCATCTCGTCCGTCCTTCTCTCAGGCCAGACTCTAATCGCTCGTGGAGGAAATCTAAGGGGTCACGTCA
>NZ_JAPCWC010000111.1 GCF_026420865.1 Novosphingobium clariflavum
TGCAGCTTTCAGCATGACGCCAAACGAGTGTCGGCGGGTTCTATTCGGGATGCTGCGGGAGAAGCCCCGAAAGTTGTTTCCAAAGCTCGGGGCCCTTTTGGCCTATGCTGCCCTTGATTAAGTTGCAGCTCCGACGGGCCCACTCCGCCGAAGCCTCAGCCCGAGCGCAAGAAGGATGGCGCCGGCGATAATCGCATAGGAGCCGATGACCCAGGCGGCCGAAGGCAGTGTGACGAGGGGGTCGACCACGAGCAGGACGATGATGATGATCCCAAGGACCACCGACGCTGCCCCGGACAGGCCCATCAGCCACTCCCCGACAATAGCCTTGCGCAAGCTCACGGCAGCGGCGATCTCGAGCGCCCCGGTGACGATCGCCCAGACCGCGAGCATGATCAGCGTCACGAGAGCGTAGCCAACCGTCATGGCCTCAGGCATGAGCGCGAAGAGGACCGCCGTCGCGATGCCGATAACCCCGCGGATCACATATGCC
>NZ_JAPCWC010000112.1 GCF_026420865.1 Novosphingobium clariflavum
CTCCAAAGCCGATGGCTCGCAGTCCCTCGACCTGCAGCACGATGCCCTTCGCGCCGCCGGTGTCGAGCCAGGCAATATCTATGATGATCGTGCATCCGGTAGCCGTGATGATCGCCCCGGTCTTGCCGCCTGCCTCAAATCGTTGCGCGACGGCGATGTCCTGATTGTCTGGAAGCTTGATCGGCTCGGCCGAACGCTCACGCATCTGGTCAGCACGGTCCAGAGCCTATCGGATCGCGGTATCGGTTTGAGGGTGCTCACCGGGAAAGGTGCGCAGATCGACACCACGACGCCATCGGGTCGCATGGTGTTCGGCATCTTCGCCACACTGGCGGAGTTCGAGCGGGATATGATCCGCGAGCGCACAATGGCTGGCCTTGCCGCCGCCCGCGCGCGGGGCCGCAAAGGCGGCCGCAAGTTCGCCCTTTCCAAAGCCCAAGTGCGCCTCGCCCAGGCCGCCATGGCCCAGCGCGACACGTCCGTCTCATACCTA
>NZ_JAPCWC010000113.1 GCF_026420865.1 Novosphingobium clariflavum
ATGTGCTGCCAGTCGTCCGTCTGACCGAACTCGACCAGCGTAGCCAGGATTGCATCCCAGACGCCTTGCTCGGCCCAGCGCCGGAACCGGACATAAATCGAGTTCCACTTGCCGTAGCGCTCATGCATGTCGCGCCACGGGCAACCCACGCGCAGCACATGAAGCATGCCGTTGAGAAATCGCCGATTGTCGTGAGCCGGTCGCGACTTGCGCCCGCGTTCGGAGGGCAGCAGCCCCTCGATCACGTCCCATTCCTCGTCCGTCAGATCACCACGAGCCATTGCCAATCCCCGTAAAGAGCAGCCTTGAATCAGAGATCAGGCCGTTTGGGAATTGTCAGAGCTCCGCTTCTAAGGGTGGCCGTACATTTTTGCGGTGACGATCTTCGCAAGCACCGCACTCAGCGAAATTAACGCGCGCCTGAAGCAGTGAAAGCGAGCCGTTTGGAC
>NZ_JAPCWC010000114.1 GCF_026420865.1 Novosphingobium clariflavum
TTCGCGCTGAAGCAGATCATGGATCCTCGTCATACGAAGCCGGTCACGCCGGGGCAGCCCTTCATTCTGCTCGAGCAATTCTTCAAGACGAGCACTGAAAGGTCCGGTCCGCGGCCGGTGCTGTTCCTTACGCTCGTAACTGGCGTCCGCGTCCGGTGCCCGGACCGCCTTGCGCACCGTGTTGCGCGATAGCCGCAAATCCCGCGCTATCGCCTTGATAGGCTTCCCGTCCCGGTGCTCCCGACGGATCCTCGCAATCGTCTCCACAACCAACATCCCTGTACCCGCCGTCCGGAACCCAAACGGCGGCGCTTCTCATGATGAGATGAAGGGGGTCAATTTTAGACGCCGATCACCCCGCTAAGGGGGTCAATTTTGCACGCCGCTCCACA
>NZ_JAPCWC010000115.1 GCF_026420865.1 Novosphingobium clariflavum
AACAGACGCAACCATGGTGACGCGGGGTGGAGCAGCCCGGTAGCTCGTCAGGCTCATAACCTGAAGGTCGTAGGTTCAAATCCTACCCCCGCAACCACCGATACCGACATCGGCGCAGAAACGGATCCGGATCCGCAGTTGTTTCCGGCGGTTTCGTGCTGCGATGCCCATTCCATAATAGCCCCGAATTCTCCATGAAGCGTGGCAGTCATCTCGCCAGGGTTCGCCCCGGGGAACAGCGTGACGCGCTCGATCAAGCCGCGAATGGCGCATGCGGCCTCGTCTCGTTCAGAGGGATGATGAAGCGCTTCAGCTAGCCGCTCAACTTTCTTGCGATAGAACTTCGCGATGTTCGGATGGATATCCGGGGCAATGTAAGGCGCC
>NZ_JAPCWC010000116.1 GCF_026420865.1 Novosphingobium clariflavum
TTGTACGAGCCGTCGTCCTGGCGGAACGCCGAGACCTGGAGCGGCTGCGCCAGCGAGGGATCGTCGATGCGGCCGTTGAGGAACGCCTCGCCGGTGTTGGTCGAGGTGAGTTCGAAGAAGGCCCCGACCTGCACCCACGTCCGACTCGGGGTGAGCGCGTGGATTTCGTAGCGCGGCGCGCGCGGGTTGGCGGAATGCACCGGCTTCAGCGCGATCGTCATCGCCACTGCCAGCGTCGAAATGCGGCCCATGAAAATGCCCGCGTCGTTCTGCTTGATCGATCCGATGTTCATGTCGTGTCTCCGTGAGATTGTGCGTCTGGACCCCTTGTCCTCGACACTTTCTCCCATCCTCCTCCTCTCCCCGGCCC
>NZ_JAPCWC010000117.1 GCF_026420865.1 Novosphingobium clariflavum
CAGCCGGACAATCTCGGCCACGCGCTTGGGCAACACTGGCGCCTTGCCGGGCGGACGGGACTTGTCGCGAAGAAGACCATCTACACCTTCGTGCATGAAGCGCTCCTGCCAGCGCCACACGCAGGTCTTCGACTTGCCTGTGGCCGCCATGATCGCCGAGGTGCCCAGGCCATCGCTGCTCAAAAGCACGATACGGGCGCGCCAGACATGTTTCTGCGGGCTCAAGGGAGCCGACACGATGTCGTCCAGGCGTTGACGGTCGGAAGCTGAAACGGTGAAGCTGATCCCATCGCGCATCCTCCGAGACTGGCACGCCTGCAAGCCGGTGGGAATCCCCAGACGGACTCTTTCGTTCCGGTCAATCCACTAG
>NZ_JAPCWC010000118.1 GCF_026420865.1 Novosphingobium clariflavum
GCTCTGTTGCAAAGATTGGCGGCAGTCAGAGGTAGGCTGTCGCTCTGCGCCGATCAGGCGGCTGCTGCGAAATGGTGGTTGAGCATGCCCATGGCCTCCGTCAGCGCCGAGGGCCCAATGCCAAAAGCTCTCTCCACAAGGCGCACCTCGCCCCTGATGCCGGGCTGCAGGCACCAGGGGCGAGCCTGTCCTTTGCGCAGGGCTCGCATGACTTCGAATCCCTTGATCGTGGCATAGGCCGTGGGGATCGATTTGAAACCGCGCACCGGCTTGATCAGTATCTTGAGCTTTCCGTGATCGGCCTCGATCACGTTATTGAGATACTTCACCTGCCGGTGGGCCGTCTCCCGGTCCAGCTTTCC
>NZ_JAPCWC010000119.1 GCF_026420865.1 Novosphingobium clariflavum
TGCCGCCGTCGAGGCGGGCCGCGCCGGGGACGCAGGCCGCGGTTTCGCGGTCGTGGCCGACCTCGTCTCGGCGCTCGCCATGCGCTCGGAAGAGGAAGCCAAGCGCGCCCGCGAGCAGCTCACCGCCACCCAGACCGACATCGGCACCGCCGTGGAAGCGGTGCAGCGGGTCGACGGCGCCCTGCAGAACATCTCGGGCGACGTCTCCGAGGTCCACGCGCTGCTGAGCAACATCGCCACCGACAACCAGGCCCAGTCCTCGACGATCACCCAGATCAGCGCCGCGATCGGCACGATGGACCAGGCGACCCAGCAGAACGCGGCGATGGTCGAGGAGACCTCGGCG
>NZ_JAPCWC010000012.1 GCF_026420865.1 Novosphingobium clariflavum
TTTTGTGAAAATTTGGGAGATTTTTCCATCCTATGGAGCGGGGGCATGCTCTGCCGCTCTTCCCGTCGATGTCGTTCCGGTGTCGGGTCAGCAGCAGGCCTGACTTCGTGGTTCTGGTGTATCCATGGCTGGAGGGCATGGCGATCGGTTCGGATGGGCAATCGCAGTACTGCCGCTTCCTGCGCGCCAAAGGACTATGCGCAATACCGTCCGATTGGGGATGTTCGCCGCGGGTTTCCGCCCGCATTCATTTATCATACGACGGCGGACAAGTTGGTCTCGGCGGATGGGATCGTGCGGTTTTGCCAAGAACTTGTGGCAGCTGACGTGCCAGTCGCAATGCACATCTTCGCGAACGGGCAACACGGGACCGGTCTTGGTGGTGCCGATCCGGCTCTTTCGCTTTGATACCGGTGCTGTCGACCAGAAGGTGCAACGCTCCCGAACCGGGTTGGCGGGGAACCTCGACAAGCAAGGTCTTCTGCCTACGGCTCAGGGTGCTATGGTCGGATACCGCTCGAGGATCGCACTGGTCACGCCGTTGGTCCAACCGAAACCATCCTGCAGCGGGTATTCCCCGCCGCCGCCCGGCCGCTGTTCTTCCACGTCGTACTTCTCCAGCATCTTGCCGGTTTCGTTGTACGTGACGCTGACCGTCTTGATCCACCGGCCGGCGATATCCCGCGCCAGATCCTGTTCGTCATACCGGCCGAGCCCGTCAACGGCGACCCATTGCAGCGGTGCCCAGCCATTTGGCGCATCCCATTGCTGGCCGGTATGCGTGCCGGTAGTGCGCAGGCCGCCCGGCGCCACCAGTTTGCCACGCGTCGTTGCTGCGACGGCTTTGGCCTGAGCAGGAGAGGCCATGCCTACGAACAAGGGGTAAAGCGCGGCGCTGGAGAGTACGGCCGTCGGCTTGCCGTCATCGCGCGACCAATCGGCGTAACGGCTTTCCTTCGCAAGCCAGAGATAGCGGTCGACCGCCGCCTTGCGGGCGTCGGCGCGCCTGGTGAATTCGCGCTGGCAGGATTGGTCTGCCGCCTCTGCACAGCCCTTGGCGATACGCGTTTCCATCGCCCATATCAGCGCATTGAGATCGATGGGAACGATCGCTGCGGTCCGGATCGTGGCGAGGTCTTGCGGGTCGGTCAGCCAACGCGAACTGAAGTCCCACCCGCTTTCGGCCCCTGCGCGCAGGTCCCGGTAGGTGTCGGCTGCCGGACGGGAGGAGGCCTTCGCGGCGGTTGCACGGTCTTCGGCGAAGGATTCGTCGCGGGGCGTGTCACGATCGTCCCAGTAGCGGTTGAGCAGGCTACCATCCGGCATCGGAACCACCCGCGCGCAAGGCTTCTTGCCGGTTTTGGCGCAGGCCTCACCCGCCATCCAGTAGGCATATTCCTTGCGAAGCGCGGCAAGGCGGCGGGCGCGGACGGCAGGATCGGCCTGTTCGGACAAGTCGAGCATGAGCGCGAAGAACGGCGGCTGCGAACGGCTGAGGTAATAGGTGCGCGCGCCGTTCGGGATATGACCGTAGCGTTCGATGAGGCTGACGAAATCATCGATCATGCTCTCGACGAGGTCGCGGCGGCCGTCGGCCTTCAGGCCCAGCATGGTGAAGTAGGAATCCCAGTAGTAGGGCTCGCGAAAGCGTCCTCCGGGAACGACATAGGCGGCGGGCAGCGGCAGCGCGGAGGAACCGGGGGGCGGCGTCAACGGCGGGCGGGTCAATTGCGGCCAGAGCGCGGCGATATGGGCGCGCAGCCCGAGGCGCTCGTCGGGGCCCGGCGGAACATCGAAGTGGCGCCGGACGAAGGCGCGCAGCGCTTCGGCGCCCTGGGGGCGTTCGCTGCGCCAGGCAGCGAGAATGGCATCGGCATCCTCGCGCGGGACCGCGTCGACGAAGGTCTTGCCATCGGGGAAGATGCGCATGCTCTGCACCGCTTCGAACAGCGGGCCGAACAGGACTTGCGGGCTTTGGGGGGCGTGCTGGCTTTGCGCGTTCGGGGGAGTCTGCCCCTGGGCTGCCGCACCCGGCAGGACGAGGGCCAGCGCCGCCGTCAGGGCAGCGGCAAGCGTGCGCCGACGGCGTCGCGGGATCGGCAGGGGAGCTGGCGGGCAAATGGGCAGGCGAGCAGGCACGGGCGGTGTTCCTTGGTAGCAGGAGGCCTCAGGGGATCGGCGGGATGCGCGCGCAGGACTGGCGCACGGCGGCGCGCACGGCGTCCAGATGGCGCAGGTTTTCAGCCTCCGACATGGCATCGAGCGTCGGGCTGTAGCCACGCGCGCGGATGCCCTGCCCCGTCATCACCGCGAACCAGCTGGCGTCGCGGAACAGATCCTCGCTCGTCAGCATGATCCGCCCCGACCCTTTGTACTGGGCGATCCGGTACGCCAGGGTGTCCGGCGGCGGCGCGGACTGGCAGTGCTGCCACATCGCCTCGTTGCGGCCATTGGTGAAGTGATAGTGCATCACCAGGAAGTCGCGCACGTCTTCCATCTCGCGCGTGAAGATGCGGTTGTACTGTTCGGCCAGCAGCGGATCGCAGCCGGCACGCGGGAACAGGGACAGCAGCTTGCCGATGCCGGTCTGGATCAGGTGGATGCTGGTCGATTCCAGCGGCTCCAGGAAGCCGCTGGAGAGGCCGATGGCGACGACGTTGCCGATCCACGCGCGCTTGCGGCGACCGGGGGTGAAGCGGATAAGGCGCGGCTCGGCCGTCGGCTCGCCGATCGCGGCCAGCAGGGTCTCGCGGGCAGCCTCGGGAGACTGGAAGCGGCTGGAAAAGACATAGCCGTTGCCGACGCGGTGCTGCAGCGGAATGCGCCAGCGCCAGCCGGCCTCTTGCGCGATGGCGCGGGTATAGGGCACCGGCGCGGTATTGGCGGGGGTGGGGGCCGCCCAGGCGCCGTCGCAAGGCAGCCAGTGCGACCAGTCCTCGAAACCGGCTTGCAGATGCTCTTCGATCAACAGCCCGCGCAGGCCCGAGCAATCGATGAACAGGTCCGCGCCGAGGCGTTCGCCCCGGTCGGTGGCGAGACTGCGGACAAAGCCGGTTTCAGCGTCCCGTTCGACCTCGGTGACTTTGCCTTCGTGGCGCCGCACCCCGCGCGCCTCGGCGTGTCGGCGCAGGAACGCGGCATAGAGCCCGGCGTCGAAGTGATAGGCATAGCCGAGCGTGGAAAGCAGCGAGCGCGGATCGCTGACAGGCGCGGTGAAGCGGCGCTGGCGGGCGAGCTGGGTGGTCAGCGAATAGTCTTCGGGACTGGCTTCGAGCCCGCCAAGCCAGGCCCGGTTCAGCCGGTGCGGGAACGTGGTGGCATCGCCGGGGCCGCCGTAAGTACCGAAGGGGTGGAAATAGGCATGGCCATCGCCTTGCCAGCCCTCGAACTCGATGCCGAGCTTGTAGGTCGCCTTGGTGGCGGCCATGAATTCGGCTTCGTCGAGGCCGACCAGCTGGTTGAACCAGTGGATCGTCGGGATCGTCGCCTCGCCCACCCCAACCGTGCCGATGGCGTCGGATTCCACCAGCCGGATCGTGATGCCGTGCGCTTCCAGCGCCTTGGACAGGGCGGCGGCGGTCATCCATCCCGCGGTGCCGCCGCCAAGGATGACGATGGAGCGGATCGGTGCGCGCTCTGCCGCCGCTCCTGTCATTGCCCGCATCCGGTGCCCGGGGCGGGGCGCTGGACCGCGAGGTAGACCGTGCTCCACAGCTGCGCGGCGTTGGATTCGTCGACATCCGCGCCGCTCGCACCGAAGGGCACGATACGGTAGGCTCCGCCGGCATGGTCCCACGACCACAGTTCCGAGCTCTGCACGCTGCGGCCGGCGGCAATCGCGTTCCACAGGGTGTCCTGTGCTTTCAGCAGCCGGCGGCAGACCGCCTCCGGCAGGTCGCGGCGCGCGATCTGGCGGGCGAGCCCGGCAGCGGCAAGCGCCTGTTGCCAGGACCAGACGACGGTGCCGTGATAGGCATTGCGGCCGAACCTGGCCTGTTGCTCAGGCGATGCAAAGACCGGGTTGGCGACCAGCATGCCCGCGCCCGTCATCAATCCGGCAGGGAAGGCATTGTCGATCGTCTGTGCGGCGATGGTCAGCTGGTCGGCGCCGGGATGCGAGAACATCAGCGCAAAACCCTCGTCCGAATTGACGATGGGCACCGGCTGTCCGGCGCGGTCGAGAGCGATGGCGTGATAGCGGATCGGACGGCGGGCCGCCTCCAGCGCGGCGTCGGCCGGCACGTTTTCCCGCTTTGCGTAAGCCGTGATCGCGGCGCGGGCGGCAGCAGGCTGCACCGTCTGCAGGAACAGCGGCGGGGCTTTCTCGCGCCAGATCCGGGCGGTGCGGGCAAGGCCGGCCAGCAGCGCCTTGTCTTCGGCACTGGCATAAGCGTCGAGCAGACCGGCGCGGGCCAGCGCGTCGGCGGCATCGAGCGCGGCGGGGACGAGTACGGCGTTGACGTCGTAGGGATAGCGGCCAAGACCGAGCCCGTCGCTGCTGTCGCGCCATTCGCCGACGTCCATGCCGTCATGCAGCGCGATCAGGTTCTGCCAGCGCGGATCCTGCGCGAAGGCCCGGGCCTGCCGCGCGACGAAGCGGATATTGGTCATCAGCGCGGCCCCCAGCGGGCGCCCCTGGTCCTGCTGCGCGAGGAACGCCGCTGCCCCGGCCATGCCGCGCGGATCCTCCAGCAGCCAGGCCTGGGTGACCGGGGCCAGCATGAAGGCGCTGTCGATCATGGCGTAGTTGTAGGTCGGTGCGGCCGATTGGCCCTCGCCCGTCCGCATGTGATCGAGCACCGCGAATTCGCCGATGTCTTCCTCATGGGCAACGTCGCCATCGGCCGAGAGTCGTTCGAGCACCGCGCGCAGGCCGGTTTCCACCGCCTGCGGCTGCAGCGCCGGCATCAGCATCCGCACCGACATCAGGGTATCGCGACCGAAATAGGTGTTGAACCTCCAGGAACCCGCCATGAACTTCTCATGGTAGCTGAGGAATTGCAACGCGGCGCGGGCGGCGGGATCGGCGGCGGCCTTGCCGGTCAGCAGGGTCTCGGGGGTATAGGGCGTCAGCGGCTGCTCGCCGGTCAGGGCGGTCACGGCAAAGACGATCCGCCCGTCCGCACCGGCGGTGATCCGGTTGCCCGAGACGCTGCCGTGTTCCACGGTCAGGGCAAGCTTGTAGCCGGGGGCGCCGTCGAGGCGGTCGCGGGCCCAGACCAGCGTGTTGGCCTGTGTCTGTCCGGGCACGAGGACCTGGGCCGGAGCGGTGCCGAGACCCTGGTAGTCGCGCAGCACGCGCACGCTCGACAGCACGGCCTGCCGCACGACCAGCTGCGAGGCGCGAATTTCAGCGCGGAAGGTGACGCCGTGCAGTGGGCGGCCTTGCGGATCGGTTTGGGTGACGGCTTGCGGCGAACCCGTCATCGACCATTCGGCGGCCTCGGGGACTTTCTCGAACCAGAGGCCCGTGCCGCTGTTGCCGGCAGGAAACGCGACGATCACGCGCGGCTCGTTGCCGGAACGCAGCAGCACATGCGCCGCGACCGGGCCTTCCTGGACAAAGCTGTTGAGGTTGAGCCCTTCGCGCAGCGTCTCGGCGCAGGCCTGGGAGGAAAGGGCGAGCGGCGCGCAGGTCAGCGCCAGCGCGGCCAGAGTGCGGAACAGGGGAGACATCGCAAAGCTCCATGCAAAAGGGTGAAAGGCCGCGCTCCCGGAGGAGGTGGGGGGGAGAGCGCGGCCTTCCGAAGCCAGCGGATCGACGTTTCTTAGACGGTAACCGCTGGCTTCCTGTCAGGCGAAGCCGGGATCAGAACGCGTACGTGACCGAAGCCAGCGCGTTGCGTCCGGCGATCGCGCGGCCGTAGAAGTAGCCGTTGACGATCGTCTGGGTCTGGCCCTGGCGCGGGTTGCCCTCGGTGAAGCCCTTGGCGTTGGTCAGGTTGTCGACGCTGACACTGACGTTCACCTTGTCGGTGACGTTGAGGTTCGCACCGATCGAGAAGACGTTGTAGCTGGGCAGGGCGACGCCGTTGCCGGAGTCCGCATAGATCTTGCCGATGTATTTCCAGCGGCCATAGATCTCGCCGAGGCCGCCCGGCAGCGTGAAGGCCGGGGTGATGGTCAGCAGCTTCTTGGGCGTGCGTTCGGGCGTATTGCCTTCATACTGCGTCTGCACGACGCCGTCGAAGCGCAAGTTGCTCAGCTTGGGGTCCTGATAGACGCCGGTCGCGGTGATCGCGAGGAAGGGCAGCGGCCGGATCTCGGCATCGAGCTGGATGCCGTTGGTCTTGTTGTTGGCCAGCGCATTGGCCGCCTCGGTGGGATCGCTGGGGTCGATGAACTGGTACGACTGGTTCTTGAACACGGTGCGGAAGCCGACCAGCGAGGCGTTGAACATCCCGGATCGGAAACGCACGCCGCCTTCGTAGAGCGTGAGGTCGGTCGGCTTGTGGGTGCCCCCGGTGTCGCCGCCATTGGTCTGGAAGCCCTTGGCGCCGCGCACGTAGAGCGAGACATTGCCGGTCAGCTCGTAGTTGATGCCGGCCGTATAGGCCCAGTCGTGATAGGTGGCGCTGGAATGCGTGTAGGTGCCGTCGAAGGTGCTGCCCACGGTCTGCGCAAGGCCGGGGGTGCCGGCAGGCACGGCTTCGTTGACGGCGGCGGTATTGCCGATGTTCACGCCGACGTGCTGGTGCTCGTAACGGGCGCCGAAGTCGATGTGGAGCTTGTCGTTGATGACCAGTTCGTCGTTGAAATAGGCCGAGGCGGAAGTGACCTTGTCATTGAAGATGCCCTGGCCCCAGTCGCCGTAGCTGAGCATGCCGTTGTTGGTCAGCTGCCCCACCACGTTGCCGCCGGCATCCAGCGCGACGAGGTCGTAGATGTGCGAGTTGTTGGTCACGTCGTTGATGACCGAGGTGACGGCCGACTGGTTGTTGCGGCGGCGCACGTTGTAGTACATGCCGCCCAGCGTCAGCGAGTTTTCGAAGCCGTTGCCGCTGGCATTCCACTTCAGGCCGAAATCGCTGCCGAAGTCCTTGGTCGACAGGGTCTGGTGGTTCAGCACCGTCTGCTGCAGCAGGCCGTTGCCGTTAAGCGCGTTGAGCGTCGCGGTATCGGCGGCCGAGATCACCTGGCCGGTCTGGACGTCGCGGATGCCGAACTGGGTGGTGCCGGCAAAAGCGGCTTGCCCGGCAGCGAGCAGGCTGGACACCGGCGATACGCCCGGCGTCAGGTAGTCGGCGGCCGAGGCCAGCCCCGACGTGCCCGCGCCGCTGCCCGGGAAGATGCCGTTGAAGTCGTACTTGCCGTCGAGATAGCGCGCGCGGCCGAACAGCTTCAGGTCCTCGCTCAGCGGCTTCTCGAAATCGAGGCGGAAGGTGTTCGAGGTCGTATGGATGCCGTTGTCGCCGCGGAACGGACGGATGGTGCGTCCGGTCGCCGAGGATACCGGCACGCCGACATACTGGAACGCGCTGCCCAGGATGTTGTCGTACTTCATGTCGAGGCCGGGGACCGAGCTGATCTTGCCCGAGGAATCGACCGCGAAGGGCATGTCGGCGTAATAGGGATCGGTCTCGTCGCGGCGCTGGTAGCTGACGCGCACGAAGCCGCCGTCATCGAAGCGCTTTTCCAGCGCGCCCTTGATCTGGAAGCTGTCGTAGCGGAACGGCGACTTGCGCTGGCCCTTCTGGCTCCAGAAATAGCCGGTGGCCGCGAAGGCCAGATTGTCCGCCAGCGGGGCCGAGAAGTAGCCGTCCACGCGGTAGTCGTCATAAGTCGTGCCGGTGGCGCGGATCGCGCCGGTCGGCTTGTCGTAGCTCAGCTTCTTGGAGACGAAGTTGATCGTTGCCCCGGCGCCGTTGGGCGCAAGGATGCCCGAGGTGCCGCCGGCGACCGCTTCCATGCGCTCCACCGAGAGATCCTGCTGGAAATAGAAGTCCGCGCCGCCGCCGCCGTAGAGGATCGGCATGCCGTCCTGCTCGATGGTGATGAAGGTCTGCGCGCCGCCGCGCAGGCCGCGCACCGAATAGTTGTTGGAGGCAGGACCGGCGGTCGCCTCGACGAAGATGCCGGGAACCAGTTCCAGCGATTCCGCCATCGAGCGCGGCGCCTTGCGCTGAAGGTCTTCCTTGCTGGCGAGAGTCACGTTGGAGGAGGAGTTGAACAGCGTGCGGCGACCCGAGGTGCTGCCGGTGACGATGATCTCCTTGAAACTGTCGTCGCTGGCGTCTTCGGAGCCCTGGGTGTCGGCCTGCGCCGTGCCGCCTGGCGCGGCGGTGGGCAGGGCAGAGGCGGGCTGGCCATAGGAGGCGCTGGTCAGGCCGGTTGCGGTGGGGGCGCCCTTGCGCTCGGCCAGCACGGCGGTGCGCCCGTCGAACGAGACCACCCGCAAGTCGGAGGCGCCGATCAGCCGGCGCAGGCCTTCCTGCACGGTATAGCGGCCGCGCACTTCACTGACCTTGCGTCCCTGCGTGGTGGCGCCGGAGGCCAGCACCTGGATTCCGGCCTGCTGGGCGAAGGTGAGGATGCCCTTGCCCGCGTCCTGCGCCGGGATGTTGAACGTGTGGATCTGATCCTGCGCCAGCGCGGGGGCGCTGGCGATCACCGAAACCGCAGCGACGCTTGCCAGCAGCGCGGATTGCACGTGAAAACGACGGACGGATCGCATGGTACCTCCCCTTTTTTCGACCGGACAATTCCGGCCGTTTTCAGGAAAGATGCGCGGCGATCCCGCTTCCGTCAGTGCCGCGAAAATAATTATGGGATGATACGAATGGCCTTGTCGTCGCGAACCACCCGTCCGCCGACCATGGCCGCGCTCGCGGCGGCGAACCCGTTGATGTCGTCGGTGTGGAAGGAGCCGATCACGCGCCGGTCGGCAAAGGCGGGGTCCACCACGATCTGTTCGACATGGTAGCCGTTGAATTCGGCCGCCGCCTCAGACAGCGGCACATCGTCGAAGACGATGCGCCCGTCGCGCCAGGCCAGTTGCCGGTCCGCCGCCTCGCCGTCGAGCGCTGCCACGGTGACCCCGGCATCGGTGATGCGCGCGTGGTGCCCGGCGGTGACGAATTCTCCTTCCGGTGCCCGGTCGGACCAGACCTTGACGGTCCCCTCGGTGACGATCACCTCCGTCGCCAGCGTGCCGCGGCGCACGCTGAAGGCGGTGCCCACGGCCTGCACGTTGACCGGGCCGGCCGTGACGGTGAACGGGCGGTCCGGCATCTTGGCGACCTGGAACCAGGCTTCTCCCCGGGTCAGGGCGACGTCGCGGCGCTGCTCGGTGAACGACAGGCGCAGTTCGCTGCCGGAATTGATGACCGCCAGCGAACCGTCGGCGAGCGGCATGCGCCTGATCTCGCCGGTATCGGTCCCCAGCGTGGTGGCGCGCGGCCAGAGCGAGAAGGACAGCGCCGCAACCAGTGCGGCGGCAATGCCCGAGCCGCCGAGCGCCAGCATCCGGCGGCGGCCCAAGGGCGCGCCCGCGAACGGCGCGGCGTCATCGTCATTGCCGGCGCGGTTCTGCTGCGCGGCGTCGCCGGCGCCATCGGTGCCGGCCAGCACGCGGCACCGGTCGAGCACGCTCATCGCGGCGCGCGCGCGCAGCAGCGCGCCCTGGTGGCGGCGATCCTGCGCCAGCCATGCGTCGAGCCGCGCCTGTTCGTCATTGTCGAGGCCGCGATCGATGGCGGCGGCCCATTGCGAGGCGATGTCGTCGATCATGGCTGCTTGCGGACCTCGCGCCGGAGCCGGGCAGGTTTGCGGCGCAGCGGCATCTCGCTCTGCTCGTCTTCGGTCATCTGCTGCAGGATGCGGCGCAGCCCGCGCGCCACTTCGTTTTCGACGACGTTCTCGCTCAGGCCGAGCCGCGCCGCGATCTCGCGCTGGGGCACGTCCTCGATCTTGCGCAGGCGGAAGATCTGCCGCGCGCGTTCGGGCAGGGCGTCGATCAGCCGCTCCACGCGCTGGAGGGCGCTGCGCCCGGCCGCGATCCTCTCCGGCGAGAATTCATCCACCAGCACGTTTTCCATCTCGACCAGTCCGCTGGCCGCCTCGATCCGCACCACCCGCTCTCGCCGCAGCTGTTCGAGCACGATGTTGCGCGCGGTGCGAAACAGGTATCGCGCCGGGTCGTCGATGTGATCGACACGGTCCAGCTGGGAAATGCGGCAATAGGCCTCCTGTACGACGTCATCGACATCAATGGTCGGGAAGGCCGAACGCAGCCATTTGCGTAACGGCCGCTCATGGGGAAGTATATGACGGCCTACCCATCCGACCAGATGAAGCAGCCGTTCCTCTCCGTCATCCGTCATGCTGAAAAATCCGATTGGCCCGGCGCTGCGCGTGTCGGGCTTGGCGCCGCGTGCTTCCTCTATGCAAGGCAGCGGAGCGGTTCAAGCCCGCTCGGCATGCTTTGCGGGCAAGGACAGCATGCGCACGGGGACGGCATGCGCACGGGGCCGGGCCTACGGGCGGGAGCGGACGGTTGACGGCGCCCGCTCCCCGGTTCGTCACTTGCGCAGCGTGAACGTCAGGCCAAGCGTGCGCGGCCGGAACGTGGTGTAGAGGAGCGGTGAGGTGTACTGCTCGTATGTGGCGCAGGCCGCGCCGCTGCCCGCCGCGCAGCCCGTCCGGCCGTTCGAGCGGCCCAGTACGTCGGAGGAATTGAACAGGTTGTCGGCGAAGACCGACAAGTCCCAGCCATCGCGGCCGAAGCCGGCGCGGGCGGTGACGAAGTCGGTGGCGCCGACCTGCCAGGTGTCGGGGTAGTAGCTCGCCGTCTCGGGCCCGGTGCCGTTCTGGTAGCTCGACGCGTGCTGATAACCGGCGCGCAGATAGGCTTCGAAACCGCCCACTTCGCGGGTGTAGTCGAGGTTGAGGTTGAGCCGGTAACGCGGCACCGGCAGCTTGTCGCCCTTGGCCACGTAGAGCGTGTTGCCCGGCGCATCACCGACAACGGCGCGGTCGTAATAGGCGTCGGTATAGGCGAATTCGCCGCTGAGCGTCAGGCCTTCGAGCGGGCGGACGGCGCCCTGGATGTCGACACCGCGCGAGACGGCCTTGCCGCCGTTGATGACATAGCCGAAACCGCACGTCGGCAGGCCGTAGGAGACCTGGATGCGGCTCCAGTCGATGTAGAAGGCATTGGCGTCGAACGAGACCGCGCCGTTCGCGCTGCGGCCCTTGACGCCCGCTTCATAGCTCCACAGGTGGTCCGACTTGTAGGTGCCGGGCGTCGAAGTGATGCCGAGCATGTCGAGGTCGGCCTCGCAGCGCGCGGCCGGCGGCGGCTGGTTGACGCCGCCGACGCGGAATCCCTTGGAGGCAGTGGCGTAGAACATCGTGCGGCTGTCGAACTGGTATTGCAGGCCGAAGCGCGGGGTGACCGGGGTTTCCTTGACCTTGCCGTCGGTCAGGCCGCCGTTCGCGGTGGTCGGCACGGTATAGCCGGCGAAGAGCCCGGCCGTTTCCTGATGGTAGCTGAAGCTCTCGCGCGAGACGCGGGCGCCGGCGATGACCTTCAGCTTGTCGGTCACCTGATAGTTCACTTCGCCGAAGCCGGCGAGCGACTCTTCCTTGAGGTCCTGATCGCGGTGGTAGGTCACATTGCCGGGTTCGACATCGACGCCGAACACGTCGACCGGATCGATGCCCCAGACCGCCTGCGTGAGATCGGCGACATTGGCGACGATGTGGTAGTTCGAATTGTTCTTGTAGTGCGAGAAGAACCCGCCGACGAGCCAGCCCAGCCGCGATCCGGGCTTGCTGGCCAGGCGCAGCTCCTGGGTGAAGCCGCTGCGGGTGTTCTCGTAGACCGGGGTGGAACTGTAGAGCGCCAGGTTGTGCACGAAGGGATAGCCGCCCTGGAAGTTGGCGGGCTCGACATAGGAATAGTCGGCTTTACCCGTGGTGCGGTCATCGATGGTGGAGGAGATCGAGGTCACATCGGCAAAGCCGAGATCGCCCTCGACCTTGAGCGAGGGCACGAAGAAGCGCTGCTTGCGCGGCTGCTTTACGGAGCAGATCGCATTGGCGGCGTAGTCGTCCCCAACATTGCAGTTGTTGCCGCTCTGATACTTGCCGAACGTCGCGGCAGCATAAGTATAGCCGTCGATGGTAGTCGATGGGATCGAGGACCACTGCGCGTCGGAATCGTCCGAATGGTCGTAGGAGTAATAGAAGCTGGGCGTGATCTTCAGCCCCGCATCGGGTTCGAACAGCAGCGCGGCGCGGTAGGACCCGGCCTGCGCGCTGTTGGTGTTCTTCTCGATCACGTCGCCGGTGAAGCGGCTCACGTGGTCGATATAGCCGGCGGTGTGCTGCACATCGCCGCTGACGCGCAGGGCGAGGGTGCCGGGGATCAGCGGGTAGCTCATGGCCACCCCTTGACCGAAGCTGACCCCGCCCGACTTGGTGCTGGCCACTTCGGAACGGGCGTAGAGCGTGACTTTTTCAAGATCCGGTTCGGGCGTGATGAAGCGGATCGCGCCGCCTAGCGACGAGCCGCCGAACAGCGTGCCCTGCGGGCCGCGCAGGACTTCGACGCGTTCAAGGTCGAACAAGTGGGGGATCGGCGTGCCGCTGCCGGAGATGCCTATGGCATTGCGCTTTTGCAGCGGCACATCGTCCACGTAGATGCCGGTGGTCGCCGCGCCGCTGGACGAGGCGATGCCGCGGATCGAGATGTTGGGAATGCGGTCGGCCGAGGCGTCGCTCTGGATCGACAGACCGGGAACCACGCGCACGATATCGGCAAAGCTGCGGATGTTCGCCTGGTCCATGGTGTCCTGCGACAGCACGGAAATGCTGATCGGCACGCGGCTGAGCGGGGTGCTCTGCTTGGTAGCGGTGACGACGATGTCCATGCCGGTGCTGTCCGGCGCGGATGGCGCATCGGCAGCCTGGGCGAAACAGGGCGTGGAAACGAGGATCGTGGTGGACCCGAGCAGGGTCTGGAGCAGGCGATAACGCAGGCGCATAGCAAATCCCTCATGCAGATGAGCATGCCCGAAGGCGGACGATATGTTCCTGCTGCGCCCGGGAAGCGTTGTGGCCGCTTCTTTCCGGAAATCTCTGGTTTTTATGGATTGGCGACCGCTGTGAGTCGCAGGATTAAGTTAACGCGTTAAATGGTTTGCGCAAGGGGCAAACTGGCGTCGGCAGTGCCGGAAATGGCGTTTGCGCGGGGGGTATCGTCTGCGCTCACTTCCGCCAGGCGGCGGCGATATTCCTTGAGGCCGATGCTCAGGAGCAGGACGGCGAGCGGGCCGACCGCCAGCGCCGATACCGACAGCGACAAGCCCAGCGCGTGCTCGTCGTGCAGCACGAAATCGTTGATGAGCGCGGGCAGCACCGGACCAAGCGTGACACCGACAACGCCTGTCGTGAACAGGAACAGTGCGCCAAGCTGGCCGCGCAGCCGGTCCGGCGCGACGATCTGGATCGCCGCCGGGATCAGCACCGGGGTGAAGCCGCCGAGGAACTTGAGCGGCAGCAGCATGAGCCCCATCGCAAAGCCATTGGGCAGCAGCGGCATGGCGATGGCGGGAACGGTCGCCAGCGCGGCGGACCATGCCGTCAGCCGCAGGCAGGCGTCGCTCCGGCCGCGCGCGATCATCCGGCTCGACAGCCAGCCCGCCGCCAGCATGCCGAGCGGTCCGGCGGTCAGCGAGGTCACGCCGTTGACATGCCCGGTCTGCGCCGCGTCCCAGCCGAGCTTGCGGATGAACAGCTCGGGATACCACGCATCCATGCTGCTCAGCACCGAAAGCACGGCCGAGCCCAGGAACAGCGAGATGGCCATCAGCGGGTAACGCCGCAGCAGGGCCCAGATCGCGGCGGGGGCGGAGCGGTCGCTTTCGCTGAGAGCGGGGCGGCGCGCGGGTTCGCGCAGCGTCAGCATCCACAGCGACACCAGCAAGCCCGGCGCGCCGACGACAAGGAACACCAGATGCCAGGACCGCGTGGCGCCGAGGATCGGCAACACCACGTCGGGAGTGCGATGGATGGCCTCGACGATCGAGCCGCCCAGCATCATCGCCGTGCCCGCGCCGATGTAGATGCCGATGGCATAGAGGCTCATCGCGCGGGGCAGGCGGGAACGGTCGAAACTGTCGGACAGCATAGAGTAGGCGGATGGCGAGAGGGTCGCCTCGCCCACGCCCACGCCGATGCGGGTGAACAGCAGCGCCGGGAAGGTCCGTGCAGTGCCGCAGAGCATCGTCATCAGGCTCCACAAGGCGATGCCGCCTGCGATCAGCTTCTTGCGCGAAACCCGGTCTGCCAGCCAGCCGATCGGCAGGCCCATCACGGTGTAGAAGATGCCGAACGCTCCGCCTGTCAGCATCGCGAACTGGGTGTCGGTGATGGCGAGGTCGGCCTTGATCGGGCCGACCATCAGGTTGAGGATCTGGCGGTCGAGGAACGAGAAAGTATAGGCCACCATCAGGACGGCGGTGACGTACCAGCCGTAGCGGGGCGTAGCGGGGGCGTTCGCGTTCGTCATGATGGACAGTTTCCTTCTCAGACCGTTTCCGGTTCGCCAAGAGGATTGGCGGGCACTTCGAAGCCGATCGGCACGAAATCGTGGATCAGCCCCCATGGACTGGGCATTGCCCCCACGGTAACGGTGATGAGGGCAGGGCCGCCGCGCTTCTGTGCCTCTTCAAGGGCGTTCAGCAGGCCTTCTGGGCTGTCTGTGTTGCACTCGGGAATGCCGTAGGCGCGGGCCAGCAGGGCGAAATCGGGGTTGGTGAGTTCGACCGCGAATTCCTTGCCGAACGTGGCGTTCTGGATGCGGCGGACATTGCCGTAGTGCCCGTCGACAAAAACGACGATGGAAATCGCGCACTGGTCGCGCGCAGCGGTCGCCAGTTCCTGCATGCCCCAGGCGAAACCGCCGTCGCCGTTGATCGAGACGACGCGGTTTTCGGGATTGCCGTGCGCAGCGCCCAGCGCGGTGTTGAAACCATAGCCCAAGGTGCCCTGATAGCCCGGCGTCACATAGCGGCGGGGACCATGGACGGGAAAGCCGATGGTCGAATAGTAGCCGATCTGCGTCAGTTCGCTGACGAGGATGTCCTCGTCCGCCATGCCTGCGCGCAAGGCCTGGGCGAAGCTCCATTGCGGCTGGATTTGCTGCAATTGCTCGGCGGCCCAGCGTTTTACCGGCGCGCCGCGATCGGTTGCAGCTTGGTGCTTGCGTTCGGGCAGGGCGGCCAGCAGGGCTTCGGCAGTCAGCCGCACGTCGGCGGCGATGGAAAGGCCGTCGCTCCGGGGCCCGCTTGCGTGGCCTTCATCGAGATTGACGTAGATGTAGCGCGTTGCCTCAAGGGCGTAGCTGGCCTGCCCCAAAGCATTGACGAAACGGCTTCCGAGCACCAGCACGACGTCGGCATGGGGCATCACCGCGCGCCCGCCGAGCGTTGTCAGCGCCAGCGGATGGCGATCGTCGAGCACGCCGCGACCGCCTTCGGTCATGACCACGGGGGCCTGAAGCTGCTCTGCCAGGGCGCGGATGGCCTCGCTGGCGCCCGCCGCCGCCGCGCCGCCGCCGGCCTGAATGACCGGGAAGCGGGCGTTGGCGAGCAGTGTCGCGGCCTGTTCGATCCTATCGCTGTCCGGAGCCGTGGGGGCTTCCGGCGCGCGCGGATAGGTCAAGCTGGCCGCCACGGCCTGCAGGACGTCCGCCGGAAGTTCGATGGCGACGGGGCGAGGGTGCCCGCTGCGCAGTTCGGCGAAAGCTTCATGTACAAGGCGCGCAACGTCCTCGGGGCGTTCGGCAAGGGCATGCCACTTGCACAGTCCGCGCAGGATCGCGCTCTGGTCGGGCAATTCGTGGAGCAGACCGTGCCCCTTGCCGATCGCGCCGGAATCGATCTGGCCAACGAGGAACAGCACGCGCGAGGAGCAGGCATAAGCCGTGGCGATGCCGGACAGCGCGTTGAGCATGCCGGGTCCCGGCACCACCATGCAGACCCCTTCCTTGCCGGTGGTGCGGGCATAACCATCGGCCATGTAGGAGGCGGCCTGTTCGTGGCGCGGCACGACGAAATCGATGCGATCCGCGTTCGCGCGCAGCGCCTCGACCGCCCAGTCGAGCTGGATTCCGGGAATGCCGAAGACCTTGGTGACGCCTTCCGCGATCAACTGCTCGACCAGCGCCTCACCGCCTGTGCGCATGCGATGGCTGGTGCTATTGCTAGTATCGAAGTCCATTTTCATACCTTTTGCCGGGCTGCTGCGTGCACTTCGTCAAGCGCGGCGAGGAAGCGGTCGGTCTCTGCGGGCAGGCCGATCGACACGCGCAGCCACTCCTGAAGGCCGTAGCCGTCGACCGGGCGGACGATCACGCCCTGTCGCATCAGCCGATCCGCCAATTCCGCCCCGGCGCCGACATGCAGCAGCAGGAAGTTGCCCGCCGAAGGCAGGAAGGCGATGTCGCGGCGGGTGAGTTCGAGTGCGAGGCGTGCCCGTTCCTGGGCATTTTCGATGCGTGAGCGTTCGGCAAAGGCGGTGTCGGCCAGTGCGGCGACGGCAGCGACCTGGGCAGCGGCGCTGACCGAGAACGGCACCTGCAGGCGGCGCAGCACTCCGAGCAGGTCCGGATCCCCCAGCGCATAGCCCACGCGCAGCCCGGCCAGGCCGTGGATCTTCGAGAACGTGCGCATCACCAGCAGGTTGCGGCGGCGCCGGAGCGCCGCGACGGAATCGAAACGCAGCGCGGGCTCGACATATTCGCAGTAGGCATCGTCGATCACCAGCAGCACGTGTTCCGGCAGCGCATCGACGAAACGGTCGAGCGCATCCGGCGCGATCAGGGTGCCGGTCGGGTTGTTGGGCGAGGCGAGGAACAGCACGGTGGTGCGCTCGGTCACGGCATCGAGCAGCGCGTCGAGATCGACGGCGAAATCCTGTGCAGGCACGAACAGGCCTTGCGCGCCCACCGACATGGCCGCGCCGATATAGGCCTGGAAGGAGTACTGCGGGATGATCGCTGCGCGTCCGGGTTCCAGGAAAGCGCGGGCGACGAGCTGGATGATCTCGCTCGATCCGGCCGCGGGCAGGACCTGGGCCGGTTCGACGCCGTTCGCAGCGGCGAGGGCATGAGTCAGTTCGTAGCAGTCGAAATCGGGATAGAGGTTCACGCCCGAGGCCAGCGCGGTCAGCGCCTGGCTCACCTTGGGCGAGCAGCCGAGCGGGTTTTCGTTGGAGGCGATCTTGACGATGGTCGCCGGGGCGAGACCGAACTCGCGCGCGACATCGTCTATCGGGCGGCCCGGCGGGTAGGGCGGGATTGCCCGGACATGCGGCAGGGCCGTGTCGATCTTGGACATTGTGAAGGGCTCCGTGTCATTCGCGGGGCAGGGCCAGTCCCTTCGTGGGGACGCCTGCATGCACCAGATACATTTAACACGTTAATCAAAATGAGGTGGCAGGCAAGGGGAAATTTGGGCCTTGGTTCTCTTCCCGCCGTCCACCTGACCGCCAGCGACAAAATGCCCGGATTGGCTATTGATTAACGCGTTAAATTACATAACAACTACGTGATTCGTATTAAGGAGGGCCGGTCTTGCGTCTCGTTTCGCCGCTCGTTTTCGGGAGCCTGCTTTGGGCGGGGGGCGCTGCTGGAGCGCCCGTTTCAGCCCCGGTTCCGGCCCCGGTTCCGGCCCCGGTTCCGGCATCGTCAGCAGAGATCCGGGACGTCGTGGTCACGCAGCACACGATCCAGCTTCACGGGAAACCCCTGAGCTATCGAGCGGTGGCGGGCAGGCTTCCGGTTCGCCTTGCCGATGGGGCGGCGGCGGACATGTTTCATGTCGACTACATCGCACCCGGACGCGGCGGGGAGCGCCCGGTATTGTTCCTGTTCAATGGCGGCCCCGGTTCGGCCAGTCTCTGGCTCGATCTTGGCTCGTTCGGTCCGCGCCGGGTGGAAACCCGCAGCCCGCAGCCGACACCCGCATGGCCGATCCGCATCGTCGACAATCAGGAAACCTTGCTGGACAGCGCTGATCTCGTCTTCGTGGACGCAGTCGGCACCGGGTTTTCGCGCGTGGCTGAGGGCACTGCGCCGAATGCGTTCTTCGGCGTCGATCCCGATCTTGAATCGTTTGCAGCCTTCGTATCGGAATGGCTGACGCGTAGCGGGCGCTGGTCGTCGCCGCGCTACATCCTTGGCGAGTCCTACGGGGCAACGCGGGCGGCGGGACTGGCCCAGGTCCTTCAGCATCACGGCGCGGCGCCAAGCGGGGTCGTGCTGCTGTCCTCGATCCTCAATTTCTCGGACTATCATCCCGGCATCGATCAGGGTTTCGTCAACGCCCTGCCGAGCATGGCCGCCACCGCCTGGTATCACCACCGCGCCGGACAGGACGCGGCGGATCTGGCCAGTTTCGTCGCCGCCGCGCGCGACTTTGCAGCGGGCCCTTATGCGGATGCGCTGCGACTGGGGGACCGATTGCCGGCGGAGCAGGAGGCTGTGGTGCGGGCAGGGCTCGCGCGGTTCACCGGGCTTTCCGAGGCGCAGTTGCAGCGCACCGGCCTGAGGCTGGATGTCGGCCAGTTCGTGCGGCTGCTGACCGGAGACGGACGGATGGTGGGCATCTACGATACCCGCGTCACCGCCCGGAATACGGACGATGCCGCTTCGGCCCCCTCGTTCGACGCGGCGGATACGGTTGTCGCCACGGTCTTTCCCGCCGCGAACAGCCAGTATCTGGCCAATGAACTGAACTACCATGGCGATGGGCCTTACCTCGCCACGGTGCCGGGCCTTGATAATCGCTGGAACTGGTCGACCCGTGCGCCGGGTTCGGGCGAGCCGCGCAGCTCTCCGGCGATGCAGGACAACCTGTCTGCCGCCATGCATGAGGACCCGACGATGCGGGTGCTGTCGCTGAACGGCTACTACGACCTCGGCACACCGTTCTTCGGCACCGAAAACGATCTGGCGCATATGCTGCTGCCACCGGAAATCCGCGCGAACCTGGCGTTCCGCTATTACCCCGCCGGGCACATGCTCTATCTCGATCAGGGCTCACGCGTGGCAGCCGCTGCAGAGGTCCGCTCCTTCCTTCGCGCCGGTGCAGGAGAAACCAAGTGAAGCTGTCCCGCCGCTTTAAGGCCCTCCTGGTGGCCTCCAGCCTTGCCGTGAGTTGCGGCAACGCCGCGCGCGCGGACGAGGCCGTCGTTGCCGATGCTGCCGAGCGTCAGTCCAGCGCCCGCGAAGTGCTCCGCATCGGCAAGAGCGCCGTGCCTTACCGCGCCGAGGCGGGCACACTGACCATCCGCGATGACGAGGGCAAGCCGACCGCGAGCATGTTCTACGTCGCCTACCTTGCCGATCGGAAGCCGGGCAGCGAGCGGCCGCTCACGTTCCTGTTCAATGGCGGCCCCGGATCGGCGAGTCTGTGGCTCAATGTCGGCGGGTTCGGGCCATGGCATGTGCCGGGCAATGCCCCGCACGCCATGCCTGCCGCGCCCTATCGTTTCGAGCCCAATCAGGCGAGCATCCTCGACAAGACCGACCTCGTGTTCATCGATGCGGTCGGCACCGGCTATTCACGCGCCATGCCGGGGATCGATCCGGCGAAGAGCTTCTGGGGCGTCGATCAGGACGTCGATTCCTTCGCCCGCGCCATCACCCGCTACATCGCCGTGAATGAGCGCTGGAATGCGCCCAAGTTCCTCTTCGGCGAATCCTACGGCACCACCCGCGCCGCGGCATTGGCGCTGCGGCTGCACAATCAGGGCATCGACCTCAACGGCGTCGTCCTGCTTTCGACGATCCTTAACTTCTCGGACGGGCTTTCCGGGCGCGACGAAGGGCCGATCGGCCTCCTGCCGACATGCGCCGCGATCGCCTGGTATCATGGCCGCGTGGCGGACCGACCCGAGCAGCTATCGGCGTTTCTCGACGAAGTCCGTGCCTTCGCCATAGGCCCTTACGCCCGCGCGCTTGCCAAGGGCGACCGGATCGCGCCGGACGAGGAACAGGCCGTCGCGGCACAGCTCGCACGCTATACCGGACTGCCGGTGAGCTATCTCGTGCAGAGCCACCTGCGGATCGACATGGAGCGTTTCCGCAGCGAACTCCTGCGCGACAAGGGCCTCATCACCGGGCGTTTCGACGGCCGCTTCATCGGCGCTGCCTCGCGCATAGACGAGAGCGTGGCCGTCGATCCGGCCACCAACGATCCCGCCACGGCGGGCGTCAGCAGCGCCTTGCTCACGACCTATCGCGATTACCTGTCGCACAAGGTCGGCTTCCACAGCGACCTGCAGTATCGCGCGCTCTACAATTCCGTGATCGAGCCGGCCTGGGACATGCATCACCGCGCGCCGGGGTATGGCCATCCGCTGAGTTCGCCGAATACCGCGCTCGATCTCGCCTCGGCGATGCGGGCAAATCCGACGATGAAGGTCTTCGTGATGAACGGCCTCTTCGATCTCGCGACGCCGTTCTTTGGCACCGAGTACGACTTTGCGCATATGCAACTGGCCGCCGGCCTGCGCGATAACGTACGGTTCGGTTACTATGAGACTGGCCACATGGCCTATGTCGATGCCAGCGCCCTGTCGGCCATGAAGCGCGATCTCGACGGGTTCTACGCAGGTGCCGTCCGGCCCTGAACCATCAGGGCGTTTCGGACAGGATTTCCGCCAGGCGCTCCATCGTGGTGTTCAGGCGCTGGAGATCCTTGATGCCCAGTTCGCGCTCGATCCGTTCGTAAAGCGGATCGAACTGAGGTACGATTTCGCGTACCAGTTTCATGCCATCCGGCGTGATCGAGTGGAGGTAGCGACGCGCGTCCTCCTTGCTGGCACGACGCAGGATCAGGCCGCGCTCGGACAAATCGCGGACAATCCGCGAAAGGCTTGGGCCGAGCAGGAAGGCACGGGTGGCAAGGTCTGCCGCATCGATTTCGTCTTCAATGCTCAGCAGGCGCAGGACCCGCCATTGCGGATCGGTCAGATTGTAAGGATCGAAGATCAAGCGCATGCGTGTGGCCATCGCATCGCGCGCCCGGTGCAGCAGGACCGGAACCTGCCGCGCCTCCGTATGGCCTGCCCCCTGAAAAGGATGGGGGTACGACCGTGCAGTCTGTATCTTGTCGTCCGGGGCCGGGATCGTCGGCTGCATTGCGGTGCTACCTCGCTCTATATCCAGCGTCTATACTGGCTGCATGGTGCCGGGGATAGTCCGGCTTGCGGTATCGCATGATGTTTGGATGGGGCAAAATGTGAGCGCGTCCTTGGGCGCGTCTGGACAAATTCCGCATTGCACGGTTGCCCTGAAATCTGGCGGGCCCTGGCGCGCAAGGCGCTCGACAGGGCCTGCCGTCGGCCGATACCTGAAGTCTGCGGACGTTCAGCGCAGTGGGGCGCGGGCGGCCAGGAATTCCACGAGCAGGCGTGCCGGGCCGCTCAGGCTGGCGGCGTCGGCGGCGAGGAGCATCTGCCGCTGCGCCCAGGGTTCGTCGAGTTCGACCAGCTTGAGGCCCATCGGCACGATGAAGTTCTTGGCCGCCTCGCTTGGCAGGACGCCGATGCCGAAGCCGGCCTGGATCATCCGGCACACGGCGTCGTAGCTGTCGACCGCGGCGCGCAGGCGGAAGGGCCAGCCCTGTTCGTCGGCGGAGCGGGCGAGCAGGCGGGTATTGGCGGTGTCATAACCCATCTGCACGAATTCGTGCTCGGCCAGGTCCTGGAAACGCACCGAATGGGTGCCGAACAGCACATGCGGCGGGGCGACGACGGCGAGGCGGTCGCAGCGGTATTTCCAGGTGTCGAGCCCAAGCGTGCCGGGCTCTTCCATGATGACGCCGACTTGCGCCTCGCCCGCGCGCAGGCGGCCGACGATCTCGGAGGAATAGACTTCCTGGATGTTGAGGCGGATCTTGCCATTGTCCTGGCCGAAGGCGGCAAGGTCGGCGGGCAGGAACTGGGTGATCGCCGCCGTGCAGGCGAGGATGTCGACGCTGCCTTTCAGCCCCTTGGCGTAGTCCGACAGGTCGGAGACCGCGAGGCCGACTTCGCGCATGATCCGGTGGGCATGGACCAGCAGCGCATCACCGGCCGGGGTCAGCGCCACGCCGCGCCCGTTGCGGACCAGCAACTGGACGCCGAGTTCGTGTTCCAGCTGCGAGAGACGGCGGCTGATCGCGCCGATGGCGAGGTTGGCATCGTCCGCCGCGCGCGACAGGCTGCCCAGTTCCGCTACGCGGATGAACAGCTTGAGGGTCGTCAGGTTGAGCATGCAGCGTTGCTTGTATCGGCCATCTCTCGGCTTCCATACGGTGCAATGGTCTCAGCGGCGAGGCTTCAGCGCTTCTTCTTGGTGATCGGCGCGGTGAAGTCGGGATCCTTGTTGGCCACCCAATCGACGAACTTGCGCACGGCCGGATTGTCCAGCAGCCCTTCGACGTTGGTGCCGTGGCGCTGGAGTTCGGAATTGGTGAAATTGGCGATCAGCGTCTGCTGGCAGATCGAGTGCATCGGTACCACATCACGCCCGCCCCGGCTCTTGGGCACCGGATGATGCCACACGATGGTGGTGCCGGTAGGGCGCCCGCAGAGCCAGCAGGGGACGGGCGGCGGCGCCGCTTCCTCTTCGTCATGCAGGTCTTCGAAGGAATCGTGCTTGGAATGCTTGCGGGCCATGGCTCTGCCGGAATTGTCTGTGACTGCGGCGCTCCCCCTATCCGAGAGAGCGCCGCATGACCAGACGCCGTGTTCAGGCGCCGAAGCCACCGTCGATGGTCTGCATCGATCCGGTGATCATCCCGGCATGGGGGCCGGCGAGATAGGCGGCGAGCTCTGCGATTTCCTGGGGGCGGGCATGGCGCTTGATCGCGATGAAGCTGTGCATCGTCGCCGCCATCGGGCCCTCGGCCGGGTTCATGTCGCTGTCGGTCGGTCCCGGCTGGATGCTGTTGACGGTAATGCCCCGGTCGCCGAAATCGCGGGCGAGGCCGCGCACCATGCCCTGCACGGCCGACTTGGTGAGCGCGTAGGCGGCGCCGCCGGTAAATGGCATGCGGTCGCCGTTGACCGAGCCGATGACGATGATGCGGCCGTTGTCGTTCATCGTGCGACCGGCCTCGACGGCGGCATGATAGGGTGCGCGCACGTTGACGTCGATCATATGGTCGACCGCGTCGGCGTCGAGCGTCAGCGGATCGCCCAGCACCAGCGTACCGGCGTTGATGACCAGGACATCGAGCGCGCCGCGGGCCGCGACCGTGGCGACCAGCGCATCGCGCGCGGCGCTGTCGGCCTGGATCGCCTCGGCGCCGGTTTCGGCGGCAAGAGCCTCGGCGGCACCGAGCGACCCGGCGTAGGTGAAGGCGACGTTGGCGCCGCCCTGTGCGAAGCGGCGCACGATGGCGGCGCCGATGCCCCGGCTGCCGCCCAGGACCAGTACGTTCTTTGCGGTGAATTCGTCCATGTCAGATCTCCGTTCTCAATAGGGTGTTGCGTGGGTTGCTGTTGGCACCCGTTCGGTCGGGAGCCTCTGGACGGGAAGATGCTATACGGGCATCGTTCGAACTAGCCGGAAGAATTGGAACCTTGTCGACGGGATTTCCGAACGATGATGAAGCTCGATGGCGTGGTTGCCTTTGTCACCACGGTGGAAGCTGGCTCGATCAGTGCGGCTTCGCGGCGCCTTGGCCTTGCCAAGTCGGTGGTGAGCGAGCGGCTGGCCGAACTGGAGCGCACGCTGGGGGCCACGCTGCTTCAGCGTTCCACGCGGCAACTGTCGCTCACCCATGGCGGGCAGACCTTCCTGCCGCGCGCGCAGCGCATCCTGCGCGAGGCGGAAGAGGCGGCGGCGGAACTCGCCGCGCGCAGCGGCACGCTGGCGGGGCCGCTGCGGCTTTCCGCTCCGGTCGGCTTCGGCATCCTCCATCTGGGCGCGGCGCTGGCGCGGTTCCTTGAGGGTCATCCGCAGATCGAGGTCTCGCTGGAACTCGACGACGGCTTTGTCGATGCGACGTCGGGCGGTTTCGACGCCGTCTTGCGGCACGGCGCGGTGGGTGACGGCAGGCTGATCGCGCGGCGGCTGGCAAGAAGCCGCCGCCTGCTGGTGGCCGCGCCGGCCTATCTGGAAAGCGCTGGGGTTCCGGCATCGCTGGCCGATCTCGAGCGCCATCGTGGCATTCTCTATGCGAACCGGTCGGGCGACTGGCGCTTTGCCGCACCGGGCGGATGGTCGGTCGTGCGGCCGGTCGCCGCACTACGGGTGAACAACGGGATCGTCATGCGGGACGTGGCCGCAGCCGGGCTCGGAATCGCCCTGCTGCCCTCGTTTTTCGTGCACGAGGCGCTGGCGCAAGGGACGCTGGTGGAGATCGATGTCGGGCTCGAGGCCGAGGGCGCCGAATTGTTCCTGGCCTATCCGCGCGATCACGGCGCCTCGGTCAAGATCCGGGCGTTGGCGGACAGCCTGCGCTGCAGCTTTGGCGATCCGCCATATTGGGAGCGCTGATGCGTCAGGCGTGACGGATAGCCGGGGCCAGACCCGAGCGCGAGGCCCGGGTCTGGCTGCTGGGGGGGTATCAACTCACGAGCACTTGGTGAACTGGCCCTTCTTGGGACCGGACGAGAAGCGGCACTTGCCGTCCTTGCCCTTGGCGACATTGGCTGGGGCGGCCTTCTTTTTCACCGGAGCGGTCTGGCACTTGATGAACTTGCCCTGCGCATTGCGACACGTGCTGGCAGCCATGGCCGGCGTTACGCCCATCAGGCTGGCAATGGCGGCAGCAGCAACGATTTTGCGGAACATGTCTGTTTCTCCTTCTGCGTTTGCGCGCACCCGCAGGTTGCCGTTGTGCGCGGAACGCTTTCTGGAGGCTGAACCTTGCCTTGTGTTATTCAGCGGGGGTGGGGGGCTGTGGCGACGGCGGAAGTCCATCACCAGCCACGGCAAAGCCCTCTATCGCTTGGCGGCAGGCGACTGGCTTTGCAGATAGGCGATGATGTCGGCCCGGTCGAGCGCGTCGGGCACTCCGGAAAACTGCATGGCGGTGCCGGGAACGACCGCTTGCGGGTTCTTCATCCAGCGCTCGAGGGTGGGCGCGTCCCATCGGCCACCGGCACTGCGCAAGGCGGCGGTGTAGCCAAAGCGCTGGCTGGTCTGGCCCATTGGCTGGCCGTAGACGCCGTAGAGGTTGGGGCCGCCCAGGTCGGGGGCGCCGGGTGTCGTGCGGTGGCAGGCGGCGCATTGCCCGAGCTTGCGTGCGCCGAGATCGGCGTCGGCGACGGCCAGCAGCCTTGCGAGGGTGGGGCGGGGACCCGCCGCGCGCAGGCGTTCCTCGCGGCGGTCGTCCTTGCACCCGGCGAGCGTGGCGGTCAGGCACAGCGCGGCAAAAGTGATCACGGGAAGGGCGATCGTGGGCAGGGGTCTGTTCGCGGCCATGCCCGGGCGGTTAGCGGGCCGTGGGGACCGTGACCAGCGGACGATTTGTCCAACCGGCCACGGCCCTTTCTGCGCGCCCGCCTATCCGGCGCGCTTGCCGAAGCGGGCGTAGAGCGTCGGCAGCACGAACAGCGTCAGCAGCGTGGCCGAGATCAGTCCGCCGATGCCCGATAGCGCGGTGAAGCCCACTGCCGCGGAGATCGAGAATGGCATGCCGCGCAGGAACAATGCCAGCGCTCCGCCGACGAGGGCCAGCGGCACTCCGGTGAAGACGATGGCGGCATCGCGCAGGCTGCGCAGGGCACCGTAGAGCAGCATGATGAGCGCGAAGCAGGCGGGCACCACCACCATCAGCCGGTCGCGTGCGGAGGCGAGGTTCTCGAACTGGCCGCCCCAGGTCAGCCAGATGCCCGCGGGCAACTCCACCTCGCGGGCGATGGCGCGGCGAGCCTCGGTGACGACGCTCGACACGTCGCGCCCGCGCCCGTTGGTCTGCACCACGACGCGGCGCTTGCCGTTCTCCCGGCTGATCTGGTTGGGGCCGCCGGTTCAAGTGCAACGTGGATGGCGCGCGCGGCGTGAAATGCGGAGAGGTCAGGGTCATGGCTGGCGGGTGCACTCCTCCCGCATCCAGTCGCGGAAGGCGGCGAAGGCCTTCGTCTTGGGGCTGCCTTGCGGGAATGCCAGCCAGTAGCTGCGTGCATCGCCGGGCGGCATCTCGGGGGACGGGGTTTCGAACGGGATCACCAGTTCGCCCGAGGCCAGTTCGGGCTCGATCAGGAAACTGGGGATCAGCGCGGCGCCGCCGCCCGCCTTGACGGCCTGTGCCAGCATCAGGAAGTGGCTGATGCTGGGCATCGTGCCGGCGTCGGGGGCGTCGAGACCGAAAGGCCGGAGCCAGCGCGACCAGGCGTCCTTGCGCTGGGACTGGACGAGCAGCGGAACGCGCAGCAGGTCCTTCGGGCGGCGGACTTCGTGTTGATCGGCCAGCGCGGGGGAGATGACCGGCACGACATGCTCGCGGAACAGCAGGTCGTGCTCGGCGTCCGGCCAGTCCGGATCGCCCACGTGGATGGCGGCGTGGAACGGTTCGCGGGCGAAGTCGAACAGGTCGACGCGCGAGGCGATGTTGATCACCAGATCCGGGTGCTTCTGCGTCAGCCGGGGCAGGCGCGGGGCCAGCCAGCGCATACCGAAACCGGGCAGGACGGCGAGTTCGATGACATGCTCGGGCGCGGGTTCGAGGAAGCGCCCGGTGGCGCGGCGGATCGCGGCAAGGGCGGGGGCAAGGTCGTCGAGATAGTCCTGCCCCTTGTCGTTGAGGGCGACACGGCGCCCATGGCGGTCGAACAGCGCGGTGCCCAGCCATTGCTCGAGATTGGCGACATGACGGCTGACGGCGCTTTGCGTGAGGTTGAGGGCCGCACCTGCGCGGGAGAACGAGCCGAGCCGGGCGGACGCCTCGAAGCAGTGGAGCATCGCCATTGGCGGCAAGCGCCGCCGGTCATCGTAGTTCATTCTAAAAACTCATGAGGACATGCGTATTATCGGTCTATTTAATGCGTTCCGGATCGGAAATCATGTGAAATATGCATGAGGAGATGCCCGTGACCAATTCCGTCCTGCCCGTCTACAATCCCGCACCGATGAAGCTGGAGCGCGGCCGCGGCGTCTGGTTGTTCGACGAGCAGGAGGCTGACTGGCTCGATTGCGTCGCGGGCATTGCCACCAATGCGCTGGGGCACTGCCACCCGCGTCTGGTTGCGGCGCTCACCGAGCAGGCGGGCAAGCTCTGGCACGTGTCGAATGCCCTGGCGATTCCGGGGCAAGTGGCGCTGGCGGACAAGCTGACGGCGGCCTCGTTCGCCGATTATGCGTTCTTCACCAATAGCGGCGCCGAATCGATCGAGGCCGCGATCAAGATCGCCCGCCGCTATCATGCGGTGCGCGGCGAGCCGCAGCGGATCGACGTGATCGGGTTCGCCGGCAGCTTCCACGGGCGCACTTACGCCGGCATCAACGCGAGCGGCAGCACGGCGCTGCTCGACGGGTTCGGGCCGCGTCTGCCGGGCTACCTTCAGCTTTCGCTCGACGATCATGCGGCCTTTGCCGAAGCCGTCGCACGTCCCGGAACGGCGGCGGTCATCGTCGAGCCGGTGCAGGGCGAGGGCGGTGCGCGCGCGCTTTTGCCGGAAGAGCTGCTGCGCCTGCGCGAACTCACCCGCCGTCACGGCGTGCTGCTGATCCATGACGAAGTGCAATGCGGCATGGGCCGCACCGGGCGCCTGTTTGCCCATCAGTGGGTCGAGGGCGCCGAGCCCGACATCATGGCGCTGGCCAAGGCGCTGGGCGGCGGCTTCCCGGTCGGCGCCTGCCTTGCCTCGGCAGAAGCGGCGCGCGGCATGGTGTTCGGTTCGCATGGCAGCACCTTCGGCGGCAATCCGCTGGCCATGGCGGTGGCCCAGGCCGCGTTCGACGAGATCGCACAGCCGCAGCTGATGGCGCACGTGGAGGCGATGTCGGCGCGCCTGCGCGAAGGGCTTGAGGGGCTGCGCCAGCGTCATCCCGGCGTGATCGAGGCCATTCGCGGCAAGGGGCTGCTGGTCGGCGTGCGGTTGGCGACACCGAACAAGGAGTTCATCGTCGCGGCGCGCGAACACCGCTTGCTGCTGGCGGGTGGCGGCGACAATTGCGTGCGCCTGCTGCCGGCACTGGTCATCACGGCCGAGGAAGTGGATGAAGTGATCCGCCGGTTCGAGGCGACCTGCCGCTCGGTCGAGGGCGCAGGCGCCGACGCGGCACTGGTGGCCGGCTGATGCTTACCTCCACTTGCCCCGCCACCGGCGCGCTTGTCTGGGAAGGCCGCAGCGATGATGCCGATGCGGTAAGCCGGGCGATCGGCGCCGCGCGACGTGCGTTTGAGGACTGGTCGCAGACGGACCTCGAACAGCGCATCGCCTGTATGCGCGGTTATGCCGGCAAGCTCGAGGAAGCGGCCGGCGATCTGGCGCGGATGATCGCGCGCGAGACCGGGAAGCCCGTGTGGGAGGCGCGTCAGGAAGTCGCCTCGATGATCGGCAAGGTGGAGATCTCGATCCGCGCCCAGGCCGAGCGCGCGGGCTACCGCGAGGAGCCGCAAGGCTTCGGGCAGGCGGTGCTGCGGCACCGTCCGCATGGTGTCATGGCGGTGCTGGGGCCGTACAATTTTCCCGGCCACCTGCCCAACGGGCATATCGTTCCGGCGCTGCTGGCGGGCAATACCGCGGTGTTCAAGCCCTCGGAAGAGACCCCGGGAACCGGCGCGATGATGGCCGCGCTGCTGCAGGCATCGGGACTGCCTGAAGGCGTCCTCAGCCTGGTCCAGGGTGGGCGCGGGACGGGCGCGGCGCTGATCGCGGGCGACATCGACGGGCTGCTGTTCACCGGCTCCGCTGCGACCGGCACCCTGCTGCGCCAGGCCACCGCCGATCGGCCACATGTGATCTTGGCGCTCGAACTCGGCGGCAACAATCCGATCGTCGCCTGGGACGGCGATGCCGGTGCGGCGGCGTCCATCGTCGCACAGTCGGCCTTCGTCACCGCCGGCCAGCGCTGCTCCTGCGCACGCAGGCTGATCGTGCCGGATGGGGCTGCGGGCGAGCGTATCGTCAAGGCGGTGGCCGCTATCGCGGCGCGGATGCGGATCGGTGCGTGGGACGCGGTGCCGGAGCCGACATTCGGTCCGCTCGTCTCGGTCGCTGCGGCCGAGCGGGCGCGCGAGGATGTGCGCGCGCTTCTGGCCCTCGGCGCGCGGGAGGTGCTGCCGCTGCGCGATCTTCACGGGCTCTCGCCCGCCTTCATGGCGCCGGTCATGCTCGACGTGACCGGGATAGCGGTGCCGGACCGCGAGATCTTTGCGCCGGTGCTGCAGATCCGCAGGGTGGCCGATTTCGACGCCGCGATCGCGGCGGCCAACGACACTGCCTACGGCCTTTCTGCGGGGCTGGTCTCCGAGGATCCGGCGCTGTGGCGCCGCTTTGCCGCGCGAGTGCGGGCAGGCGTGGTGAACTGGAACCGCCCGACCACCGGCGCCAGCGGGGCGATGCCGTTCGGCGGCCTCGGCGCTTCTGGCAATCACCGGCCGAGCGCATACTATGCCGCTGATTACTGCGCCTACCCGGTCGCCAGTTTCGAGGCAGGGGCGGTCGTCGATGTGAGCGGCGAGATTCGCGGGCTGATGCCCGCCCGGCAGGAAAGCGGTGTGAACGAGCATGCGTGAGATCAACTTCGACGGTCTGGTCGGGCCGAGCCACAATTACGCGGGGCTTTCGCTGGGCAACATCGCTTCGGCCACCAATGCCGGCGGGGTTTCCGCCCCGCGCATGGCGGCCTTGCAGGGCATCGCCAAGATGCGGCGGATGCTGGCGCTGGGCCTGCCCCAAGGCCTGCTGCTGCCGCATGGCCGTCCGGATGCGGACTGGCTGCGCACGCTCGGTTTTGCAGGCGATGACGATGCCGTGTGCCGCGCCGCCTGGGCGCAGGAACCGGCGCTTCTGCGCAATGCCTTCTCGGCCTCGGCGATGTGGACCGCCAATGCCGCGACCGTTTCCCCTGCGCCCGATACCGCCGATGGTCGCTGTCATTTCACGGTCGCCAATCTCTCGACGATGCTCCACCGCAGCGTCGAGCACACCGAGACCTTGCGCCAGCTGCGGCTGGCCTTTGCCGACGAGCGCCATTTTGCCGTCCACGCGGCCCTTCCCGCCGGCCTCGGCGACGAGGGTGCGGCCAATTTCATGCGGCTGAGTGCCCGTCACGCCAACCCCGGCCTCGAACTCCTTGTCTATGGCGAGCGTCATGCCGCCTCTCCCTTCCCCGCCCGCCAGCACCGTGCGGCGAGCGCGGCACTCGCGCGCCGTCATGGCCTCGCCGACTTTGCCCTTGTCCGCCAAAGCGATGCCGCCATCGCTGCCGGGGCCTTCCACAACGATGTCGTCGCGGTTGCCAACGAGCATGTCCTGTTCACTCACGAACAGGCCTTTGCCGACCGCGACGGGCTCTATCGCCGCATCCGTGAAAGCCTGCCCGGAGCGGTGATTGTCGAGGCGCCTGCGGCGCGGGTCAGCCTCGATGCGGCGGTGCGCTCCTACCTGTTCAATTCGCAGTTGGTCACCTTGCCAGATGGCGGCATGGCGCTGGTGCTGCCGCAGGAAGCCCGCGAGACGCCAGAGGTTTGGGCCTGGCTGGAGGACGTGCGGGCCGGCGACAATCCGATCCGGCACCTGGAAGTGGTCGATGTGCGCGAATCGATGCGCAACGGCGGCGGCCCGGCCTGCTTGCGCCTGCGCGTGGCGGTGAGCGAGGAGGCCCATGCCGCGATCGACCACCGTTTCCTGCTCGACGAGGGCAAGTGCGACCGCATCGCGGAAGTGGTCGAGCGGACATGGCCCGAGCGCATCGCGCCGGACGACCTTGGCGAGCCGGACCTCTGGCAGCAGTGCCGCACCGCACGTGCCGCGCTGCTCGGTGTCCTCGGCTTTGCGGCGGGCGAACTGTGAGCGCATTGCCTGCAGGGCGGCCCTTTGTCCGTCCCGTGCGCGAAGACGATCTCGATTCCCTGCTGGACCTCGCGGGCCTGACCGGCGGCGGCATGACCAACCTGCCGCCCGACCGCGCGACGCTAGCCGAGAAGATCGCCCGCAGCGAGGCGGCGCTCCGCGCGCAGATCACTGCGCCGCAGGATGAATTCTACCTGCTGGTGCTGGAATCCGCGCAAGGGCAGGTCGTGGGCACGGCCAGCCTGTTCTCGCGGCTGGGCGCGAAGTGGCCATTCTACAGTTACAAGGTCAGCCGTGTCACCCACGTCTCGCGCGATCTGGAGCGCACGTTCTCGACCCGCATCCTTCACCTCGTCAACGACTTCGACGGGGCATCGGAAGTGGGCGGGCTGTTCCTTCATCCCGAGGCGCGCTCGGGCGGGCTGGGCGCGCTGCTGGCGCGCAGCCGCTACATGTTCATCGCCCAGCACCGCCAGCGCTTCGGCGAGGTGGTGATCGCGGACTTGCGCGGTTGGGTGGAGAACGGCACCAGCCCGTTCTGGGACGCGGTGGCCGGGCCCTTCTTTGGCAGCGGCTTCCTCGAGGCGGACCTCCACAATGCGGTCCACGGCAACCAGTTCATCGCCGACCTGATGCCGCGTTATCCGATCTATACCAGCATGTTGCCCGAAGCTGCGCGTAGCGCCATCGGCAGGCCGCACGAAAGCTCGGTGCCCGCGCTGCGGATGCTTCAGGCTGAGGGCTTCGCGCATGAGGGGTACTGCGACATCTTTGATGCCGGGCCGACCGTTCAGGCCCGTACCGACCGAATCCGCACCTTCAGCCTGTGCCGCCCGGTCGCGGCCGCGCTGCCGACCTTGCGTACCGACGAGCCGCGGGCGCTGCTGGCGCAAGGGCAGGGCGCGGGCTTCCGGGTCTGGCAAGAGGCCGATTGACCTGTCGAGGGGCCGTCCCGGACGCTGCACTGCACAAGCGGCGTTGACGCGGTGGTCATGCTGGGCAATGTGCGACAGGGGCTGCCGGTCGAGCGGCCGGTCGGCCAGACGGCCCAGCGGGGTGAAATGAGAATCGTCATCATCGACGACAGCGGCTTGCGCGCGACGGTGCTCGAAGAGGGCCTGCGCGAGGCGGGCTACGACGATATCCATATCGTCCCGCCGCGCGGCGCTTTCGTGGCGCGGCTGGAGCGCATGGCCCCCGATGTCGTGCTGATGGACCTCGGCAGTCCGAGCCGCGACACCCTTGAGGAAATGCTCACCGTCAGCCGCGCGCTGGCACGGCCCATCGCGATGTTCGTCGACCAGTCCGACGAAGCGATGATCGGCGCCGCCATCGATGCCGGGGTTTCTGCCTATGTCGTCGACGGGCTGCGCAAGGAGCGGGTCAAGCCGGTGCTGGAACTGGCGGTGCGCCGGTTCAACACGTTCTCGCGCATGCAGAGCGAGCTGGAGGAAGCGCGCACCGCGCTCGCCGATCGCAAGGTGGTGGACCGGGCCAAGTCGATCCTGATGAACCAGCGCGGGCTGTCGGAGCAGGATGCCTACAACCTCTTGCGCACCAGCGCGATGAACCAGGGCAAGAAGATCGTAGACGTGGCGCAGGCGCTGATTACCGCCAGCGACCTCCTGGGAGGCGGATTATGACAACAAGCCTGCGTATCGCCTTCCTGCCGCTCAACGATGTGGCAGTGCTGGCGGCCGCCCGTGAACGCGGTTTCGCCGAAGACGAAGGAATCGCGCTCGATCTCGTGCGTACGACGAGCTGGGCGACCTTGCGCGACCGGCTGGTCTACGGGCAGGTTCAGGCCGCGCACATGCTGGCGCCGCTGGCGGTGGCGGTGACGCTGGGCCTCAGCCAGCAACCGGCGGCGCTGGCCGCGCCCTTCAAGCTCGGCGTCAACGGCAACATGCTGGTTATGGCCCGCGATTTCGCCGCCGCGCTCGATCCCGATCCGGCCCGGCGCCTGGCCGATCCGCTGGGCACCGCGCACGATTTTGCCGCGGCCATCGGCCTCTGGCGGCGCAAGCCGGTGATCGGCGTCGTCCATCGTTTTTCCAGCCACGCCCTCATGCTGCGCTACTGGCTGGCGAGCGCGGGCATCGACCCCGACCGCGACGTGGTGCTGCGGGTGCTGCCGCCCTCGCTGACGGTCGAGGCGATCCATGCCGGGGAGATCGACGGGTTCATTGCCGGCGAACCGTGGGGCGGGGCGGCGATCGCCTCGGGGCGGGCCGAGGCCGTCGCCATCGGCGAGCGGATCTGGCAGCGCGGGGTCGAGAAGGTGCTGGCCTTCCGCGAGCCCTGGCTTGAGGAAAACCCCGATACGGTCGACCGCCTGCTGCGCGCGCTGGCGCGGGCGGCGGCCTGGTGCGACGAGCCGGACAACCGCGAGGTGCTGGCCGACATCCTGTCGCACGCCGACTATGTGGACCAGCCGGCGGACCTGATCCTGGGCGCGCTGGGCGGGCGGATCGTACCGCGCGCCGGGGATGCGCCGCTCGATTGCCCCAATTTCGTGCTGTTCTCGCGCGAGGCGACGCCGTTCCCCTGGCGCAGCCAGGCGCTGTGGATCTACTCGCAGCTGCTGCGCTGGGGCATGGTCGAGGCCTCGCCGCAAGCCGCCGCGCAGGCCGCTGCGGTGTTTCGTCCCGACGTGTTCCGCCGGGCGCTGGCCGGCAGCGACGTGCCGATGCCCGGCGCCAGCATGAAACTGGAAGGCGCGCTGGAAAGCCCGCTGGCGGTCGGCTCGCGCAAGGGCGACCTCACCCTGGGGCCGGACCGTTTCTTCGACGGGCGTGTCTTCGATCCCGAGCGGATCGAGGACTATCTGACGGGCTTTTCGCAGTTGCGCTGAAAAGATTGCGAATTTTGTGCCTTGCAACATCGGGCGAATCACGGAATTATATGAACACCGTGCGATGAAGCACGACCATACCGGATAGGCCGTTCCAAGGGCGGGACGCCATCCTCACCGATATTCGCAGCAAAGCCGCTGACCGGGCTCACCGCAAGGGTGACGTCCGGCCTGCGGCTTTTTTCGTGTCCGTTTTATGGGGGACGTTCGATGGCATCCGCATACTGGGAACGTGATGGAAAGGCCGATCCGGCCGAAAATGCACCGATGAGCGCAGCGGCGACCAGCTTCTGGAAAGCCGGTCACACGCCGACGCTGATCGCCGCCTTTCTGTACTTCGACCTCGCCTTCATGGTCTGGGTCCTGCTGGGGCCGCTGGCGCCCGAAATTTCCAAGACGCTGGGCCTGACGCCCGCTGAAAAGGGCCTGATGGTGGCCGTGCCGACGCTCGCCGGCGCGCTGCTGCGCGTCGTCAACGGCCTGCTGGTGGACCGCATCGGTCCCAAGCGTTCGGGCGCGATCAGCCAGCTCATCGTCATCGCCGGACTGTTCTTCGCCTGGTTCACGGGCGTCAGCAGCTTTGCCGGTACCCTCGCGCTCGGCGTGATCCTCGGCTTTGCCGGCGCCAGCTTCGCGATCGCCCTGCCGCTCGCCAGCCGCTGGTATCCGGCCGAGCACCAGGGCAAGGCGATGGGCCTTGCCGGCATGGGCAATTCGGGCACCGTGCTCGCCTCGCTCTTTGCCCCGATGCTGGCCAAGATGTTCGGCTGGAACGCGGTGCTGGGCCTTGCCTGCATTCCGCTGAGCGTGGTGTTCGTGGTCTACATGCTGATGGCCAAGGATTCGCCGAACCAGCCCGCCCCGCGCAAGTTGGTCGATTATTTCGAACCGCTCAAGCAGGCCGATGCCTGGTGGCTGATGGGCTTCTATTCGGTGACATTCGGTGGTTTTGTCGGTCTTGCCGCCTCGCTGCCGATCTACTTCACCGACCAGTTCGGCTTGACCACGATCACCGCCGGCTACTGCACCGCGGCCTGCGTCTTCGCCGGTTCGCTGGTGCGCCCGATGGGCGGCGCCCTGGCTGACAGGATCGGCGGCGTGAAGGCGCTGATGATGGTCTACACGGTCGCCGCGATCGCGCTTGCCGGGGTGGCGCAGGCCCACTCCCTGCCGGCCGCGCTCGGCATGTTCGTGCTCGCCATGCTGGCGCTGGGCACCGGCAACGGCTCGGTCTTCCAGCTCGTGCCGCAGCGTTTCCAGGCCGAGATCGGGGTGATGACCGGCCTGGTCGGCATGGCAGGCGGCATCGGCGGGTTCTACCTCGCCAGCTCGCTGGGCCTGGCCAAGCAACTGACCGGCAGCTTCGCCCCCGGGTTCCTGATCTTCGCAGGGCTTGCCGTGGTGGCGCTCGCTGCGGTGGCGCTGGTCAAGAGCCGCTGGCGCGCGACCTGGAAGACCGTCGCCCGCATATAATGGGAGAGCAGCGCGGCGTTCCGGCCTGACGGCCGGGGCGCCGCCATCCTTTGCCCCCCAGGAGATCATTCGAATGCGATACTTGCTTGGAACGGTGGCCGCGCTGGCCGCCGCCGGGTCCGCTCATGCCGAAGAAGTGGACCTCAAACCCATTGTCGAAGCGCGGGCGCGCTACGAACATGTCGATCAGGACGACATCGACAAGGCCGCCGATGCCCTGACCTTGCGCCTGCGCGCCGGTGCTACCGCCACAACCGGCGCTTTCAGCGCCACCGTCGTCGGCCAGGGCACGCTGGCCGCGGTGGATCGCTACTATGACGGCCTGAACGGAGTGGCCGACCGGCCGCTGGTGGCCGATCCCCAGGACATCGCGCTCTACATCGCGCAGCTTCAGTACAAGACGAAGGGCGTGACGCTGACGGCAGGCCGCCAGAAGATCATGCTCGACGATGAGCGGTTCGTCGGCAATGCCGGTTTCCGCGACAATGCGCAGACCTTCGATGCCGTGCGCGCCGAACTGACCCCGCTCAAGGGACTGAAGCTCGACGTTTCCTATGCCTGGAGCGCCCGCACCATCTGGGGCATCGACGGCCACGGCGCCCGCCAGCAGGCGGTGAGCGGCGACAATGTCTTTGCCAACGTTTCCTACGTGACGCCGGTGGGTACTCTTTCGGGCTTTGCCTATCTGGTCGACCAGGACGAGGCGGCGGTGCAGGGCTACCGCCTTTCGAGCCAGACTTACGGTACCCGTCTGGCCGGCAGCCATGCCTTCGGCAAGGCGGCCAAGCTCTCGTGGCAGGCGAGCTATGCGCGCCAGTACGACTGGCACCACAATCCCAACGACTATCACGCCGACTACTGGCTGGCCGACGCCCTGCTCGACGTGAAGGGCTGGAAGCTCAATGGCGGCTATGAAGTGCTCGGCGCCAGCAGCGGCGCGGCGCTGACCAGTTTCCAGGTCCCGCTCGGCACCAATTTCAAGTTCCAGGGCTGGGCCGACAAGTTCCTGACCACGCCGGCCAATGGCGTGCGGGACCTCTATTTCGGCGGCGGCTACGGGATGAAGCAGCTCGGTCCGCTGTCCGCGGTCGCGCTGCAGGGCACCTGACACCGGTTCGACAGCGATCGGCTGGACCAGCACTATGGCAACGAGCTTGATCTTATCGCGAGTGCGAAGGTCAAAAAGACGGCCATTGCGCTGCGTTATGCCCATTATGACGCCCGCCAGATGGCCGTGGACACCGATAAGTACTGGATTCAGCTGGACTGGGCGATCTGATCGCCGCGTGTGACGGAATCGCTTGAGCCTTCGGGCGATTCCGTTTATTGTGCATTGCAAAGGACGACGTTGTCCTTCCTACATCACCGAAGCGACCCACCGGCGGGTCGCGGAGGCCCATACGATGGCAAGGCCGCCATCCAGACTTTCGGTTTAGAACCGAGGGTCCGGATGGCGGCCTTTTTCTTTTTCTCCCTCGAATTTCAGGAGATGCGGGGATGGAATTTCAGGACGGGATCGACGCTTCGGCGGATTACGAGGACAGGCTGATCGTGCCTTCGACCGATGTGAGTGAGCACCTCGTTGTTGTCGGTAACGGCATGGCGGGCTGCCGCGCGGTGGAGGAACTGCTGGCGCGTGACGCCGGGCGCTACCGGGTCACCATCTTCGGCGCCGAACCGCACGTGAACTACAACCGCATCATGCTCTCGCCGGTGCTGGCGGGCGAGAAGACCTTCGACGAGATCGTCATCAACAGCCGCGAATGGTACGACGAGAACGACATCGACCTCATCACCGCTGATCCCGTCACCGCGATCGACCGGGCGGCCAAGACCGTCACTTCGAAGTCGGGCCGCAAGGTCCACTACGACCGGTTGTTGATCGCCACCGGTTCCGATCCCTTCATCATCCCCGTCCCCGGCAAGGACTTGCCTGGCGTCATCTCGTTCCGCGACATGAAGGATGTGGACACCATGCTGGCCGCAGCCGAGGCAGGCAAGGCCGATGGCGCCAGCGAGGCGGCGGCCAGCGCGGTGGTGATCGGCGGCGGCCTGCTCGGCCTCGAAGCGGCGCACGGCCTCACCTTGCGCGGCATGAAGGTCACCGTCATCCACCTGATGCCCACGCTCATGGAACGCCAGCTCGACGAGGCGGCGGGCTACCTGCTCAAGACCGCGCTGGAAGGGCGCGGCCAGACGATCCTCACCGGCGCCGATACCGCCGAGATCTATGGGCAGGACAAGGTCGAGGGCGTGCGCCTCAAGGACGGGCGCGAGATCCCCGCCAGACTGGTGGTCATGGCGGTCGGCATCCGCCCCTCGGTCGCGCTCGCCCGCGAGGCGGGACTTGAGGTGGGCCGCGGCATCAAGGTCGACGATCACATGGTGACGAGCGACCCTGCCGTGCTCGCCGTCGGTGAATGCGTCGAGCATGACGGCAATGTCTACGGCCTTGTCGCGCCGCTCTGGGACATGTGCCGCAGCCTCGCCGATGGCCTGACCGACCGCCACACCGGCTACAAGGGCTCGGTCACCTCGACCAAGCTCAAGGTCGCCGGGCTCGACGTGTTCTCCGCCGGTGACTTTTCGGGCGGCGAGGGCTGCGAGGACATCGTCCTGCGCGACGCCGCGCGCGGGGTCTACAAGCGTGTGGTCGTCAAGGAGGACAAGGTCGTCGGCGCCGTGCTCTACGGCGACACCGCCGATGGCGGCTGGTACTTTGACCTCCTCAAGAAGGGCGAGGACGTTTCGGAAATCCGCGACCTCCTGATCTTCGGCCAGGCCTTTGCCGCCGGAGGAGCCGGGCTGGACCCTAAGGCCGCCGTTGCGGCGCTCCCCGCAGATGCGGAAATCTGCGGCTGCAACGGCGTCTCCAAGGGACAGGTCGTGGCCTCGATCGAGGGCGGCGCCTGCAACCTCGATGCCGTGCGCGCCACCTGCAAGGCCTCGGCCAGCTGCGGTTCGTGCACCGGCCTCGTCGAGACGCTGCTGGCACTGACGCTGGGAGAAGAGGTGCAGAACGGCCCCAAGACCCTGTGCAAGTGCACCAGCTTCACCCACGACGACGTGCGCCGCGAGATCGTCGCGCAGGGCATGAAGTCGATCCCCGAAGTCATGCAGCAGCTCCACTGGTCGACGCCCGACGGCTGCTCCTCCTGCCGCCCTGCGCTCAACTACTACCTGCTCTGCGCGCTCCCCGGCGAATACGTCGACGATCAGGCCAGCCGCTTCGTCAACGAGCGCATGCACGCCAATATCCAGAAGGACGGCACCTATTCGGTGGTCCCGCGCATGTGGGGCGGCCTTACCAATCCGAAGGAACTGCGCGCGATCGCCGACGTGGTCGAGAAGTTCAACGCGCCGATGGTCAAGGTCACCGGCGGCCAGCGGCTCGACATCTTCGGGATCAGGAAGGAGGACCTGCCTGCGGTTTGGGCCGATCTCAACGCGGCGGGCATGGTCTCGGGCCACGCCTACGGCAAGAGCTTGCGCACCGTGAAGACTTGCGTGGGGTCCGAATGGTGCCGCTTCGGCACGCAGGATTCGACCGGCCTCGGCGTCCAGATCGAGCGGATGACCTGGGGCTCGTGGATGCCGCACAAGTTCAAGATCGCCGTTTCGGGCTGCCCGCGCAACTGCGCCGAAGCCACGATCAAGGATTTCGGCGTGGTCTGCGTGGATTCGGGCTACGAACTCCATGTCGGCGGCAACGGCGGCATCCATGTCCGCGCCACCGACCTCCTCTGCAAGGTCGCGACCGAGCAGGAGGCGATGGAGGTCTGCGCCGCCTTCATCCAGCTCTACCGCGAGGAAGCGCGCTATCTCGAACGCACCGCGCCGTGGATCGAGCGCGTCGGCCTCGATTACGTCAAGGGCAAGCTGCTCGAAAGCCATGGCGCCCCGGCCGATGCCATCGCGACCTATGCCGCACGCTTCCACTTCTCGCAGAGCTTCTCCCAGGAAGACCCCTGGGCCGAGCGCGCGAGCGGCGAGCGCGCCGACCTGCACCAGCACCTCGAACCTATCGCAATCGCGGCGGAGTGACTGACATGACCCAGTGGATCGAAATCGGCATCCTCACCGACATCCCGCTTCGCGGTGCCCGCACCGTCCAGATCGAGGGGCAGAAGGAAATCGCGGTGTTCCGCACCGGCGACGGAGAGGTATTCGCGCTCGTCAACGAATGCCCGCACAAGAAGGGGCCGCTCAGCCAGGGCATCGTCCATGGCCACTCGGTCGCCTGCCCGCTGCACAACTGGAACATCGCGCTGCGCACCGGCGAAGCACAGGGAGAGGACAAGGGCTGCACCCCCACCATCGCGGTGAAGCTCGAGGGTGACCGCGTGCTGCTTGCCCTTCCCGAACGGGTGGAGGAGGCCGCCTGATGCGCGCTGCGATCCGCACGACTTGCGCCTACTGCGGCGTCGGCTGCGGCATCGCGGCGACGCCCAATCCGGACGGGGCCGGCGAACGCACGGTCGCGATCAGGGGCGATGAGGCGCACCCCGCAAACCAGGGCCGCCTCTGCTCGAAGGGCACGCACCTGGGGGAGACCGTCGCCCTCACCGGCCGTCTCCTCACCCCGATGATCGGCGACAGGCGCGCCTCGTGGGACAAGGCGCTCGACCTCGTCGCCAGGCGCTTTGCCGACACCATAGCGCGCCACGGGCCCGACAGCGTCGCCTTCTACGTCTCGGGCCAGCTCCTCACCGAGGACTACTACGTCGCCAACAAGCTGATGAAGGGCTTCATCGGCTCGGCCAACATCGACACCAATTCGCGCCTCTGCATGTCGAGCGCGGTCGCCGGTCACATGCGCGCCTTCGGTGAGGACGTGGTGCCGGCGAGTTACGAGGACCTCGAACTGGCCGACCTCGTGGTGCTGGTGGGCTCCAACACCGCCTGGTGCCACCCGATTGTCTACCAGCGCATCCAGGCCGCCCGCGCCGCGCGCGGCGCGAAGCTGGTCGTCATCGACCCGCGCCGCACCGAGACTTGCGAGGGCGCGGACCTTCACCTCGCCTTGCGCCCGGGCAGCGACGTGGCGCTGATGAAGGGCCTGCTCGCATGGCTCGCGGCCGAGAACGCGCTCGACCGCGAATACCTTGCCCGCCATGTCGAAGTGCCCGAGGGCTTCTGGGAAGAGCTCGAGGCGACAGCCGACCTGTGGACCACCGCGAAGACCTGCGACCTCGATCCGCAGGCGCTGCTGCGCTTTTTCGAACTGTTTCGCGACAATCCGCGCACCGTCACGGTGTTCAGCCAGGGCATCAACCAGTCGATCCGCGGCACCGATCAGGTCAACGCGATCCTCAATGTTCACCTTGCCACCGGCCGGATCGGCAAGCCCGGCGCGGCGCCCTTCTCGATCACCGGCCAGCCCAACGCCATGGGCGGGCGCGAGGTCGGCGGGCTCGCCTCGACGCTGGCCTCGCACATGGATTTCGCGCCCGAGAACGTGGCGCGCGTCGGCCGTTTCTGGGCCGCGCCGCAGATGGCCACCAAGCCCGGCCTCAAGGCGGTCGACCTGTTCCGCGCCATGGGCGAGGGCCGCATCAAGGCGGTCTGGATCATGGCGACGAACCCCGCCGTCTCGCTCCCCGATGCAGGGCGCGTGCGCGAGGCGCTGGCCAAGTGCCCCTTCGTAGTGGTCTCCGACGTGATTGCCGAGACCGACACCGGCGCCCATGCCCATGTCCGCCTGCCCGCCGCCGCCTGGGGCGAGAAGGACGGCACCGTCACCAATTCCGAGCGTGTGGTGAGCCGCCAGCGCCGCTTCATGGTGCTTCCGGGCGAGGCCATGCCGGACTGGTGGATCATCAAGGAAGTGGGGCGCCGCATGGGCTGGAAGGGCGAGTTTGCCTATGACCACCCGGCCGACATCTGGCGCGAACACGCGCGCCTCACCGCCTATCAGAACGACGGCCCCGCCAACGGTGGCCGCGTCCTGAACCTCGCCGGAAAGGCCGCGATAGGCAACCAGGCCTACGAGGACATGGAGCCGTTCCGCTGGGGCAACTGCCCCGATGACCGCGGGCCTTTCGCCGACGGGCAGTTCTCCACCCCCTCGGGCAAGGCGCGCATGGTCCCGGTCGTTCAGATGGCGCTGCAGGATCCGCTGCGCGACTGGCCGCTCACGCTCAACACCGGGCGCTACCGCGACCAATGGCACACGATGACGCGCACCGGCCTTGCCCCCAAGCTGGCCCGCCACCGCGAGGAACCGCTGGTCGAGGTCAACCCCGGTGACGCCGAAGTCATGGGGCTCGGGAGCGGCGATCTCGCGCGGGTTTCCACGCCGCAGGGGGAAAGCCTGTTCCGCGTGGCGCTGTCGGACGGCCAGCGTCCGGGCGAGATCTTCACCCCGATCCACTGGACCGACCAGACCTCGACCGGCGGGCGTACCGGCCTCTTGCCGCGCCCGCTGGTCGATCCGCACTCGGGCCAGCCGGGTTTCAAGTCGACGCCCGCGCGGCTCGCCAGGGTCGAGACCCAGTGGAAGGGTTTCCTCATCCTGCGCGGCGAGCAGCCCGTGAAGGTGCCCTGCCTATGGGCGACGAAAGTCGCGGTGCCCGGCGGTGCGCTCTACGAGATCGCGGGCAACGGCGATCCTGCCCGGATCGAGGCCTGCCTGCCCAAGGGTGAACGCATCGAGGCGATCGACCAGACCCGCGGCAGCCGCCGCGTCGCCGTCATCGTCGAGGGCCGTCTTGCGGGTGTGCTGTTCCTGACCCGCACCGGCCTGCTGCCCTCGCGGGACTGGCTGATCGGCCAACTGGCGGCCGAGGGCGTGGGGGCTGCCGTGCTCGCCGCGCGCGGACCCGGTAGCCAGCCGGACAAGGGGGCGACGATCTGCGTCTGCTTCGACATCGGGCTCAACCAGATCGTTGCCGCCATCCGCGAGCAGGCGCTGGTCGACGTGCCTGCCATCGGCAAGGCGCTGGGTGCGGGAACCAATTGCGGCTCCTGCCGCCCCGCGCTTGCCAAGATCCTGGTCCAGACCAACGAGGAGGTTCTCGATGCAGCCGAATGACCTGATCCAACCGGGCGAAGTCTGGCTGGTGGGCGCGGGGCCGGGCGATCCCGACTTGCTCACCCGCAAGGCCGAACGCCTGATCGGCGCGGCCGATGTGGTCTTTTTCGATGCACTGGTCGGCGCCGGCGTGCTGGCGCTGATCCCGGCGGGGACCGAGCGGGTCAGCGTCGGCAAGCGCTCGGGCCGCCACAGCAAGGCGCAGGGCTCGATCAACGACCTGCTGCTGGAAGCGGCGCGGGCAGGCAAGCGCGTGGTGCGGCTGAAGGGGGGCGACCCCTCGGTGTTCGGACGTTCGGCCGAGGAGATGGACCACCTTGCCGCAGGCGGCGTGGCGGTGCGGATCTGCCCCGGCGTCACCACTGCGAGCGCGGCGGCGGCCAGCGCGCAGGCCTCGCTCACCTTGCGCGGTGTCGCCCGCGGGATCACGCTGGTGACGGCCCATCTCAAGGCCGGCGAGCCGCTGCAGCTCGACTGGGCGGCGCTGGCGAGCCCCGGCGGCACCCTCGGCGTCTACATGGGCCGGGCGGCGGCGGGCGAGATCGCGCGCGGGCTGATCGCGGCGGGGCGGCATCCCGATACGCCGGTGATGGTCGCGGTCAACGTGTCGATGCCTAACGAGCGGCTGATCCGGGGCAAGCTCTCCGCGCTGGCGTTCCTGGTCGCCACCATCAGCGACGACGATCCCACCCTGCTGCTGATCGGCGAGGCGGTGGCCTCGCGCGCCCCTGACGCGGCCCGTGCCGCCACCGGGGCCGCCACGGATGCGTCGATCCCGGCGGCGACGCCTGCCGCGTGATCCAGGATTGTTCGCCCGCCCGGCTCGGCTTTTCCGAGGCGTTCGCAGCGATTTCCGCCCGTGTCCTGCCGCTTGGATGCGAAACGGTGGCAAGCCACGCGGCGAGCGGGCGTATCCTCGCCGAGCGGGTGTTTGCCCAGCGTGACCATCCACCGTTCGCCATGGCGGCCATGGATGGCTTCGCCGTGGCCCGGGAGGACGCGGGCGGCTCGGGCGAGCGCCACTTGCGCCTGGGCGCGCCGCAATTCGCCGGCGACCGGGCCGAGCCGCTCTCGTCCGGCGAAGCGCGGCCGATCTATACCGGCGCCGAAATCCCGCCCGGCGCGGCGGCGGTGCTGGTGCAGGAACGGGCCAGGATCGCGGGCGCCTCGCTCCTGCTGGCCGAGCCGCTTGCGGACAACCTCAATATCCGCAGCCGGGGCGAGGATGCCCGCTGTGGCGAATGCATCGCGCCCGCCGGGCTCCGGGTAAATCCGGCGATCGTCGGCGCGCTGTGCAGCTTCGGGATCGCCGAGGTCCGGGTGCGCCGGATGCCGCGCGTCGCGCTGGTCACGACCGGGGCGGAACTGGTCCCGGTCGGGCCGGCAGCCGGCGGCGCGGTGATCGACGCCAATGGCCCGATGATCGCCGCCCTGCTGGCCGAGGCGGGCTGCCTCCTGACGGGGCGCCATCATGTCGCCGACGACGAGGCGGCGCTCACGGCCTGTCTTGCCGCCTGCCGCGATGGCGGGGCGGACATCATCGTCACCACCGGCGGCGCCTCGGTCGGTGCGCGCGACCTGGTGCGGGCTGCTGTGGAGGGGGGCGGCGCGGCGGTGCATTTCCACGGCGTCCACATGCGCCCGGGCAAGCCGGTGCTGTTCGCCTCCCATGCGGCGGGGCCGCTGGTCTTCGGCCTGCCCGGCAATCCGGTGGCGGCGCTGGTCGCGGCGCGGTTTTTCCTGCTCCACGCGGTGCGCGCCCTGCAGGGGCGCGAGGCGGAAGCTCCGCTCACGCTGCTGCCGGCTTCAAAGGTCGGCGACGGCTGGAGCGAGAACGGGCCGACGCGCGTGCTCAAGGCCCGGATGAGCGGTTATGGCGCCGATGCCCGGGTGGAAATCCTGCCGGGCCAGCAGTCGCACCGGCTGCGTCCGCTGCTGGAGGCCAATGCCTGGCTGGTCACCGGCGGCGGTCTGCCCGCGCGCCTGTTCCCCCTGTTCGATCACGCCTGATCCGCGCAAACCGCCCCGATCCACTGCCGTCTGAGCGGAACTCTCTATAAATCAAACGTAAGTGCGAATAGAGTGGTGGAATGAATCATGGGCACGCGCCATCGTGGTCCGGCATGGTGAAGGGCACGGTGCTGACCAGTCTGCTTGCAGGCATCGGTTATTTCCTGCTGGCAGCGGGCACGATCCACCTGACCAGCAATGGCCGTGACATCGCGACCGTGTGGCCCGCCAATGCGGTGCTGCTTGCCCTCCTGCTCGATCGGCCCAAGCGGGGCTGGGGCGCGATCCTGGTGGCCGGGTTCATCGGCAATGCGGCGGCCAACCTCGTCACCCGCGGCACCATCGAGGCGCCGCTGCTCTATGGGGTCGCCAATATCGTCGAGGTGGTGATCGCGGCTCTGGGCCTGCGTGCCAGCGCCGATGAAGGCGGCATAGTGCATCGTCCTGCCAATGTGTTTCGCCTGTTCCTCTGGGGCGGGCTGCTGGCACCGCTGGCCAGCGCCTTTCTCGGCGCGGGAACCGCCGTGCTGGTGTTCGACGAACCGTTCCTGCGCTCGCTGATCACCTGGTATGCCAGCGATGCGCTGGGCCTGTTGATCTTCACGCCGCTGCTCTATGCCCTGTTTCGCGGGGATTATGGCCGGAGCATCTATGAAATGCGGCCCCGCCAGCGGCTGGAGATGGGCGGCGTGCTGCTGTTGACGGCGGCGACCTGCATCGTCGTGTTCCGTTCGCATCAGCTGCCGATCCTGTTCCTGGTCGCGATGCCGATCACGCTCACCAATTTCCGGGTGGGGGCGCTGGGCACCAAGCTGGCGATCCTGATCACCGCGGTCATCGGCGCGCTCTACACGATGCACGACGTCGGGCCGATCACGCTCGCCTCGTCCGATCCGCGGTTCCAGGCGCTGTTCTTCCAGTTCTTCCTGGCCTGCCTGCTGCTGGGCGAATTGCCGGTGGGGGCCGCGCTGGCGGCGCAGCAGAGCCTGCTGCAGACGCTTGCCGAACGCGAGCGGGCCATGCGCCTCATGGCCTCGCAATCGCCCGACCTGCTGCTCAGCTTCGACGAGCGCGGCATCTGCCGCTACGCGCTGGGGGCGGCACGGTCGCTGCTGGGCGATGTTCCCAAGGCCTTTATCGGGCAGGGGATTGAATGCCTGACCGCCGACCCGGTGGTGCTGGTGGAAGCGTCGCAGCAGGCGCGGGAGGACCGGCAGGGGGTCTACCTTGCCGAGTTCCAGCCGCGCAACAAGCCGGACCTTCATCTGGAGGCCTCGTTCCGTGCCACCGTGGACGATCGCGGCAATTTCCTCGGCACGCTGGCCTCGATCCGCGACATCACCGCGCGCAAGCAGCAGGAGCTGACGCTGGTCCGCTATGCCCAGACCGACGACCTGACCGGGCTGCTCAACCGCGCCGGTTTCCTCCAGAAGCTGGGCACGGCGATTGCCGGGGACGAGCGCGGCGATATCTGCATCGCGCTCATCGACATGGACCATTTCAAGCGGATCAACGACAACCGCGGTCATCAGGCCGGCGACGCGGTGTTGCAGGAAATCGGCGCGCGGCTGTCCTCGCAGGTTCGGGCCACCGATGCGGTCGGACGGCTGGGCGGCGACGAGTTCGTGGTGCTGATGCCGCGCTGCGGCTGGGATACCGCGCGCGAGATCGGCAACCGGCTGGTCGCGGCGGTCGGCCGCACGCCGATCGTGCTGCCGGACGGCGGCCCGGCGGTCACCGCCAGCATCAGTTGCGGGATCGCCCGCTACCGCAAGGGCTGGACGATGGCCCAGTTCCTCAGCGAAGCCGACCGGGCGCTCTACGAGGCGAAAGGCGCCGGCCGCGACCGCATCATGTGCGCGTGAGGCGCGATCGCGGGAGAAAACCCCGGAAAGACGGGAAAGGCCGGGCGCTCATGAACCCATAACCGGCGGCTATCATTCTGTGAACCAACGCATTCGCAGCGGCTCGCGGCGTTGACAAGCGCACGGCGAGGCCCTTGTGTCGCCGCGGATCGCGGAGGCACGATGGACGTTACAGTGATGAATGGCACCGGCGAAGAGGCACAGGCGGCTTCGGCCCCGGCTGCAACAGCAGGTCCGGCGCGGCGGATCCTGGCGCTCTACCTGTTGCTCGGATTTTCGGCGGGCCTGCCTTTCTACATGTTCAACGCCGTCCTCACGCTTCGCCTTGCGCGGCACGGTGTGGACATCGTCGTCATCGGCTTCTTTGCCTGGGTGGCGCTGCTGCCGACCTTCAAGTTTGCCTGGGCGCCGCTGCTGGACCGCTACGACATTCCCGGTTTCTCCCGCTTCTTCGGGCGGCGGCGCGGCTGGATCATGCTTTCGCAGCTCGGCATCTTCACGGCCATGGTGGCCATGGCGCTGACCTCCGGCGACACCAGCCTGCCGCTCACCGCGCTGTTCGCCATCCTGCTCGCCTTCTGGACAACGACGCTGGAAGTCGCCGCCGACGGCTGGCGCATCGAACTGGCGCCGACGCAGGCCGAACAGGGGCCGGTGGTCGCTGCCAATCTCTGGGGCTACCGGGGCGCGATGGTGGCGGCGGGCAGCGGGGCGGTGTTTGCCGCGGCGCGGCTGGACTGGACCTGGGCCTACCTGATCATCGCCATCGCCGCCTTCCTGCCGTTCCCGATCCTGGCCGCGATGCGCCCCGATCCCGAGGCGCGCGGCAGGCGTTCGGCGGCGCTGGCGGGCGGGCTGGCGACGAGCGCGGCGATCCTGACGCTGAGCGCGCTGGCCACGGCCGCGGTCGGCTGGGGCGTGCTGGCGGCGGCGGCGGGGGCGGGCTTTTCCTCCAAGACCAATGTCACGCCGGTCGTGCTCGGCATCGCAATGCTGCCGTTTGCCGCGCTGGCGATCGCCCTGCCGCGCATCCGGCGGCTTCCCGCCGGGGCGGACCGGTCGATGAACGGTCTCGTCGCGCCTTATGTCGAGCTGTTCTGGCGCTACGGCTACACGGTGCTGCCGGTGCTGGCGTTTGTCTCGTTCTACCGCATGGGCGACGTGCTGACGCTGACGCTGTCGCATCCGCTGTGGAATGCAGCGGGCTATTCGCTCGAACAGATCAGCATGGCCGACGGCGCGGTGGCGCTGGTCTGCAGCATGGCGGGCGTGGCACTGGGCGGACTGCTGGCGGCGCGGCTGCCGCTGGTCGCGGCGCTGGCGATCGGCGCCGTGGCCTCGGCGATCAGCAACTGGATCTTCGTGTGGCTGTGGTGGCAGGAACCGTCTTCGGCGGTGCTCTACATCTCGGCGGGCATCGACCAGTTCGGCCACGGCTTTGCCGGGGCGATCTTCGTGGTCTACCTCTCGATGCTGGTCAGCCCGCGCTATCCCGGCACGCAATATGCGTTCCTGTCGGGCTTCGCGTTCCTGCTGCCGCGCCTGCTGGCCGGTGCCGCCGGCGCCATCCAGACGCGGATCGGCTACGACGGTTTCTTCATGCTGTCGGGCAGCCTCAGCCTTGCGGCGGTGGTCTTCCTGCCGGTGATCGCGCGGGCCCGTGCCCGCCGCACCGAAGTGCCAGAAGGAGAAGAGGCATGATCGAGGACGTCTGCGACGAGGCTTTTGCCGCCGCCGCGCGCCATGTCGCGGACGGGCGGATACCCGGCGCCGCGCTGGGGCTCGTCACTGCCGATGGCGCCCGCGCGGTGCGCCTTGCCGGACTGGCCGCGCGCGAGCCGGAGCCCGAGGCGCTCACCCGTGAACACTGGTTCGACCTTGCTTCGGTCTCCAAGGTCATCGCCACCACCACGATGATCCTCAGGCTTGCCGAGGCGGGCAGGCTCGATCTCGACCGGCCGCTCACCGATGCCATTCCCGACTTGCGCCAGTACGACCCGCTCGGCGCCGCCGAACGCCAGCTGACGTTCCGCGATTGCCTGGCGCATCGCACCTTTTTCCCGGCGGTCGAACCGATCTACACTTATGGCGATGACCCTGCGCGGCTGCGCGCCTTCGTGCTCCAGCGCGAATGGCGCCATGGTCCGCCGGTCTATTCCGACATCAACTTCATCCTTCTGGGCATCGCCATCGAGCGGATCACCGGCGCGCCGCTCGATCACTGGCCGCAGGGCGAGTGGCCGATGGGCGAGGGGCTCTGCTACGGCCCGCCGCCGGGCGCGGCGGCGGCGACCGAGCGCTGTATGTGGCGCGGGCGCATCCTCAAGGGCGAGGTCCACGACGAGAACGCCGCCGCACTCGGCGGGCGCCCCGGCCATGCCGGCTTGTTCGGCACCATCGACGGGGTGCTGGGCTTTGCCGAGGCGCTGCTGCGCGGCGAGGTGCTGGGGCCGGCGATGCTGGAGGAGATCCGCACCGCGCAGTACGAGCATCGCACCTGCGGCTGGGAACTGCCGTTTGCCGGATGGTCGGGCGGGCAGGCCTGCTCGCCGCTGACGATCGGGCACACCGGCTTTACCGGAACCGGCCTCTGGGTCGATTTCGAGCGCGGGCTGGCCTGGACGCTGCTGACCAACCGCGTCCACCCGACCCGCCATTTCGACAGCGGCATCTTCGTGCTGCGCCCCGAAACCGGCGAGGCAGTGGTGCGCGGCTTCGACCGGCGCGGCTGAACCGGTGGTGGGGCCCGTCCGTCATGCCTTGCCTGCGGACGCACATAACCTCAGGGTATGAATGCAGAATCAGGCGCTTGCGCGGGGCCGCCGGGCCGCCCTAGTCATGCGGCATGACACGTTCCTCTCTTGCCTTCGGGACCGCGCTGCTGGTGCCGTTTGCCGCGCTCGCCGCAGCCTTGCCGGCACTGGCGGCCAGCTCCGATCCCGACACCATCGCAGCGCCAGCCGCGCCGGACATGCTGGAGGCCAACCTGTCGCTGCCGCTTGCCAGCGGGCTGACCGGGGCGGCCAAGGCCCCGGTCTTCGCCTGGGTGGAGAACCGGGCAGGCGTGCGCAACGTCTGGCTGGGCGGGCCGGGCACGGCGGGCCGGTCGCGCACGGCCTACCGCGAGGATGACGGGATCGAGATCTCGGGTCTCGCGTTCAGCCCGGACGGCACCCGGCTCGCCTTCGTGCGCGGCGGCGACGCCGAGTTTCCCGAGGACAAGCTGCCCAATACCGGCACGCTCCCGCAGGGCCCGCGCCAGACGCTCTATGTGCTCGGCACTGAGGGCAGCGCGGCGCCGGTGGCGATCGGCGAGGGGTACGGCGCGGTGTTCAGCCCGGACGGGCAGCAGCTTGTCTATACCCGCGAGGGCGAAATCACCCTCTGGGCGCAGGGGGCATCGCCGCGCCGGCTGGCCAAGGTCAGCGGGACGGTGGGCGATCTCGGCTGGTCGCCCGATGGCCGCCTGCTGGTGTTCCGCGAATGGCGCAGCGGCCACAGCCTGGTCGGCCTGCTCGACGTTGCAGCGGGGAGCCTGCGCTATCTCGGCATGACGCTGGGCCACTCGGCCGATCCGGTGTTTGCGCCGGACGGGCGCTCGGTGGCCTTCATCCAGCTGCGCGATCCGCCCGCCGAACTGCCGGACAGCCGCGCCTCGTTCTGGTCGCTGCGCGTCGCCGATGTCGCCACCGGCGCGGTGCGCACGGTGTGGAGCGCGCCGGAGGGCGAGGGCGGCCAGTTCTACGGCACGCGCGGGCGCAACTTGTTCTGGACGCCGACCGGGCACTTGCTGTTTCCTTCCGAGCGCAGCGGCTGGCTGCACGTCTGGAGCGTGGCGGCCGATGGCAGCGGCGCTGCCCGCGATCTCACCCCCGATGCCAACGAAGTGGAGAATTTCCGTCCTTCGCCCGATGGCCGCAGTCTCGTCTACTCGGCCAATCCCGGCGATCTCGACGCGCGGCAGATCTGGCGGGTGGCTATCGCCGGTGGCAAGCCGCAGCGGCTGACGCCGCCCGACCGCTTCGCCTTTTTCCCGGTCTATGGCGGCAACACCCTGGCCGCGACAGTGACGGACGCCACCCACCCGGCCTATCCGGTCGCGGTGGAAGGCATGAAACCGCTCGGCCCGGTCGCCTCCGCCCGTGGTTTCCAGCGGCCTGAAGTCGTGGTCTTCACGGCGGCGGACGGGGTCAAGGTCCATGGCCAGCTGTTCCGCGCGAAGGGCGCGGGCAAGCACCCGGCGCTGGTCTTCGTCCACGGCGGGCCGCGCCGGCAGATGCTGCCGGGCTTCTCGACGATGTACTATTACAACAACGCCTATGTGCAGAACCAGGCCTTTGCGGCGGCAGGCTACACGGTGCTTTCGGTCAATTACCGCAGCGGCACCAACTATGGCCGCGCCTTCCGCGAAGCGCCGGAGACCGCGCGCGGCGGGGCGTCGGAATACCGCGACGTGCTGGCGGGGGGGCAGTGGCTCGCCGCGCAGGCCGATGTCGATCCCGAGCGGGTGGGCATCTGGGGGGGCAGCTGGGGCGGCTATCTCACCGCGCTGGCGCTGGCGCGCGACAGCGCCCTGTTCAAGGCCGGCGCCGACTTCCACGGCGTGCACCAGATGGTGCGCCCCACCGAGCGCACTTTCGCGCCCGACGCGGTGCTGGCGCAGCAGCGGTTGCAGTGGCAGTCCTCGCCGATGGGCGCGATCGAGCGCTGGCGCTCTCCGGTGCTGATCGTCCACGGCGACGATGACGGCAATGTCGACTTTGGCCAGTCGCTGTTGCTCGCCCGCGAACTGACCGCGCGCGGCGTGCCGTTCGAGGAACTCGCGATCCCGAATGAACGCCATGATTTCTTCCGTTATGCCAACTGGTTGACGAGCTACCGGACAATGGCCGGATTTTTCGACCGTAACCTGAAGGAGCGCCGATAATGCGCCGCCTGCCTTCCCTTTGTGCCCTGATCGCCGGTCTCGCGACCCTTTCCGGGGCCAGTGCCCTGAACGCCGCCGATGGCGAGGCCGCGCTGCTGATCCGGGGGGCGCGGGTGTTCGACGGCACCGGCGCTCCGGCGGTCACGGCCGACGTGCTGGTGCGCGGGGATCGCATCCTCGCGGTCGGCCCCGCCCTCAAGGCGCCGCGCGGCAGCCGCATCGTCGATGCGCACGGGGAGACGCTGCTGCCGGGCCTGCACGATCTCCACACGCACTTGCGCTCCCCCGGCTACAACGCGCCCGAAGATCTCGGCAAGGCCTATGCCGGATACCTTGTGCGCGGGATCACCACGGTCAACGACTACTCGGTCTCGGCCGAGATGCTGCAGCCGATCCGGGCGATGATCCGCCAGCCCGGCGGCATCTGGGCGCCCCATCTCAACCTCGCGATCCGCACCGGCGTGCCGGGCGGCCACGGCACCGAATATGGCTGGGGCGACTTCTTCACGATGAAGGCCTCCACCCCGCGCGCCGCGCATGGGGTGATGGCCAGGGCGCTGCCCTACCGGCCGGACGAGATCAAGGTCTTCACCGATGGCTGGCGTTATGGCCGGGGCGGCGACCTCAACTCGATGAACGAGGAAACGCTCGCCGCCATCGTCAGCGATGCGCACAAGGCGGGCATTCCCGTGGTGACCCATACGGTGACGCTGGACGGGGCCAGGATCGCGGCAGCGGCGGGGGTCGATTCCGTGGTTCACGGGGTCGGCGACGCCCCGGTCGATGCCGACCTGATCGCGCGGATGAAGGCGCGCGGCACCGCCTATGTCTCGACCATGGTGGTCTACGAACCCCAGCAAACCCGCGTGTTCACCCCTGCCGAATGGGCCAGCCTCTCGCCCGGCGAGCAGGCGCATGAGAACGACCGGCGCGCCGAGGCCGAGCACGAGGAGGCGGGCGAGGACGGCGCGGGCGCTGTCGCTGCCTACGATGCGCGGCGCTGGGCGATGTTGCAGGGCAATCTGAAGGCCATGCACGCCGCTGGCATCCCGATCGGCATCGGCACGGATTCGGGTATCGGCGGCGTCTATCACGGCCCCGCCGCGATCCGCGAGATGGTGCTCTATACCCGCCTCGGTTTTACCCCCGCCGAAGTGCTTGTCGCCGCGACGAGCACCAGCGCGGCGATCATGGGGCAGGCCAGGGACCACGGCACGATCGCGCCGGGCATGCGCGCCGACCTTGTGCTGGTCGATGGCCGCCCCGACGAGACCATCGAGGACATCTGGAAGGTGGCGCGGGTCTGGGTCTCGGGGCGCGAAGCCCCGCTGGGCAAGCTGCGCGGCGAACTCGCCAGCCCGGCGATGACGCCGCTGCCGAGCGTGCGCATGGCCGGCCCGATCTGGACCGGCACGCGCGCCGACGGGCGCACCGATCTCGACACTCTGCCGGTCGATGCCACCGATTCCGGCGCCGATCACAGCCATATCACCTTTGTCCATCCCGAAACCGGACCGGCGGGCGAGCGCCCGGTGTTCATGGCCGCGCAGTTCGGTGCGGCGCCCCGGCCGTTTGCCGAACTGGTGTTGCCGCTGACGCGCGGTGCCATCGATCTGGCCGATGCAAGCGGGTTCACCGGCATCGCCTTCACGGTGAAGGGGGCGGGGGACTATCGCCTGCGGCTGGAAAGCTACGGCCTTGATGCCGGGCACTGGTTCGCGGCGCCGTTTTCCGCGCATGAGGCGGCGGCCGAAGTGCGCCTGCCGTTCTCGGCCTTTGCGGGCGCGCCGGGCGCCGATGGCCAGGCACCGCGGCTCGATCCGGGCGCCTTGCGCGCCTTGCGGTTCCAGCTTTCCGGTACGCCGGGCGGCACGGCCTGGCTGGAACTGGGCCAGGTTCGTTTCTACCGAGGTTCCTGATGCGATCGTTGTTGTTCCCGTTCCTGCCGCTCGCCGCGTTAGCGGCGCCCGTTCACGCTGCTGCGGCCGAGACGTCGCCGGTCGCGGCGCCAGCGGCGCTGCGCTCGTCCGCTTTGCCTGTTACCGCGCAGGACCCCAAAGTGCGCGATGCCGTGGAGAAGGCGCTGGCGTCAGGGCCGGCGGGAACCCGCTACGGTATTCTCGTCACCACGCTGGAGGGCCGGGAACTGCTGGCCATCGCGCCCGACCAACGGTTCATGCCCGCCTCCAACACCAAGGTCTTCACCACCATCACCGCTTATGCCGGCCTGGCCGCGCTCGATGCGGCGGCGCAAGGGACCGGGGTGGCACTGGAAGCGTCGGGGCACGGCGCCCCGGATGCGGCGCTGTTCGGGCGGGGCGACGCGCGGCTCTCGAGCGCGGAGGACTGCACGCGCGATTGCCTGGCGACGCTGGCCGATGCCGTGGCGGCCCGGACCCGCAAGGTGCGCGACGTGATCGGCGACGATACCTGGTTTGCGGACGAGCGCTGGAGCCCGGGGATGAGCTGGAACAACATCCCCTCGCGCTACGGCACCGGCATTTCCGCGCTGACGCTGGACGACAACGAAGTGGCGGTCGTGATCACGCCGGCGGCGGCGGGGCAGGCGGCGGTGGTCGGGCCTGCGGCGTTCTACAGGGTCGAGAACGGCGTGAAGACGGTGCCCGGTAGCGGCAACACGCTTGAGCTTTCACGCCTGCCGATGAGCGATGTGCTGGTGCTGACCGGCACGATCGGGGCAGAGGCCGCACCGGTGACCCTGCATCTGGGGATCGACGATCCGGCGCGCTGGACGGCCTGGCGGTTCCGCCAGTTGCTCGAAGCGCGCGGGGTTCGGGTGGGCGGGGAGGTGCGGGCGCGCCACCGTGCGCCGCAGGCCGATCCCGCCGCCGCCGCGCCGCCGGCGATGCTGGCGCAGCTGCCGCCCTTGCCGCTGGCCGAGGACATGCGCATCATCAACAAGCTCAGCCAGAACCTCCATGCCGAACTGATGCTGCGCCGGGTCGGCCGCGTGGCGGGCAACGGTTCGATCGCCGATGGGCAGGCCGCGCTGCGCAAGGTCATGGCCGAGGCCGGGGTGCCGCAGGAGGGGTTCTTTTTCGCCGACGGCTCGGGCATGTCGAGTTACAACCGGATCTCCCCGCGTGCGGCGGTGACGCTGCTCGGCTGGGCGGCGCGCCAGCCCTGGGGCATGGCCTGGCGCGAGACGCTGCCGGTGGGCGGCGTCGACGGCACCCTGCGCGGCCGGTTCCGCGACACGCCGCTCGGCGGCAAGCTGTTTGCCAAGACCGGCTCGCTCAACGCCTCGCGGGCGTTGTCCGGCTATCTGGTCGCGGCGCGGGGGCAGACGCTGGTGTTCTCGACGATCGCCAACGACGTGCCTGACGAGCGTGACGGCGAGGCGACCGCGGCGATGGACAAGGCGCTGCTGGCGATCGCGGCGGCTTACTAAACTGTCTTCCGGGTCATCGGGGGAATGACCTGATGACCCGGAAAGCGCTTAAAACCAAAGTCCTAGAGCAGTTTTTGCCCGCTGAGGATCGGCAGGGCGGGCAGTCCCTTAAGCCGGAACGATCTGCAGACGGCTCATGGTGGCGGCGCGCACGGCGTCGGCGGAGAACGGCAGCTTCTGCATCGTCCCCGAGAGCCATGGCTGGTAGAAGTCCCGGTAATGCGGCGAGGCGGGGTCGGCGGACTGGCCCGGCAGCAGCAGGAAACGCGTGTTGTCCCAGTCTCCGACATCGGCGACCATCAGGTAGCTGGCACCGTGGCGCACGGTGTAACCCTGTTTCGCATTGAAGCCGCGCGCCATCACGGTTGTCCCGTCGCCGCCCGAACGGCCTCCCGAAATCGGCGGATAGGCCGCCGCGATGGCCGGAATGTCGGCCAGCGGATGGCGCAGGGTGACGCGGTGGAGGTCGCCCCAGCGCCACTGTGCGGGATCGCTCCCGGCCAGTTGCTCGGCCTTTGCCCAGCCCGCCGCCAGCGCGGCATCGACCAGCGCGTCGCGCGCCGCCGCCGGATCGGCGCCAAGGCGCGGGTCGGGCAGGGCAAGGGCATGGAGCATCTCGGAAAGGTTGACCGAGGTGAGCAGGTCGCGCGCTTCGGCGGGGATCACGGCCTTGCGGAAGCGGTCCGAAAGTTCAGGCACGACGAGTTCGTAGAGCAGCGCGGCGTTGCTGTCCGCGCCGATCCTGCCGTCCCAGCCCTGTAGCAGCGCGGCGGCGGGGGAGGGGCGCGGCGGCAGCAGCTTGCGCAGCGCCCGCGCGGGCAGCGATTGCACGTCATGCTGGAGCGCGACGCTTTCCTCGATGGAGTGGGGGCCGGGCGCGCGCAGCACTTCGGCGATCCGGTCGTGGCGGAAGGGATCGCTCCAGGAAAAGCTGATGATCCGTTCGCGATAGGGATAGTCCGGCGGCAGGTTCATGGCATTGGCCGAGGCGATCCAGCCCTGCTCGGGATTGTAGAGGCTGGGCATATCCTCGACCGGGAGGATGCCGGTCCAGTCGAACGCGCCGTCGCCGGGGGCGGGGAACAGGCCGTCATGGCGCGGGCGCCTGGGCGTGAAGCCGATCGCCTGCCAGCCGGTGTTGCCCTCGATGTCGGCATAGTGAAGGTTGGTCGGTGAGACATGCAGCCTTGCCGCTTCGCGCAAGCTGTCCCAGTCCGTGGCGAGATTGAGGGCGATGATCGCGAACTGCATGTTGGCGCCGGGCAGCATCGCCGCGGTGGCAAGCGCGATGGCCCGCCCCTTCAGCGGATCCTGCGCCACGACCGGGCGCCCCAAGGCATAGCGCAGCGTCACCGTCCGTGCCGGCTCGCCCTTGACCGCGATCGTCTCCTCGTACGTTTCGAAGCGCTTCCATTTCCCCTCATGCCAGTACTCTTCGGGATCTTCCGGCCGGGTGCGCAGCACGAAGAGGTCGGTCTGGTCGATGTGGAAATTGGTGCGGCCGAACGCGAAGCGGTCGGTATGGCCCTGCATGATACCGGGCAGGCCGGGATAGCCGGCACCGATCACGTCGAGCCCCGGCGCGCTCAGGTGGATCATGTGGCGCGGGCTTGCCCCGCCGATCGCGAGGTGCGGATCGTTGGCAAGGATCGGCCGTCCGGTGGTGCTGCGCGATCCGGCGATGGTCCAGGCATTGCTGCCCTGCGCGGCATGGTCGCTGCGGCTCACGTCGCGGTCCCAGCGCGCGAGTTCGGCCTGTTCGAAGGGCAGCGGCTTGCCGAGGTCCCGCAGGAAGCCGAGGTCGGCAACCGAGACCGCGGCGCAGTCCAGTCCGTCGGGCACGGTGAACGACCAGGCCGGGCGCAGCGGGTCCATGTAGTGGTCGAGGTCGAGCTGTCCGCGCGCCTGCAGCATGGCGCGGCGCACCTCGTCGTCGGCATCGCCCGCCCCGGCCCCGCGCGTACGCAGCATGTCCTCGATGGACCAGCGCAAGGGGCGCATTCCGGTGATCGCATATTCGGGAGGCAGCAGCGCGGGGTCGGCCTCGGTCTCGGCGATCCGCGCGTTGATGCCGGCAACGTAACCACGCGCGCATTCGACGACCTCGGCGGGCAGGGCGGCGAGTTCGGCGGAAAGGTCGCCGCGATAGTGGAAATGGCGGGCGATGCGGTCCGCCTCAGCGAATTTCGGGCCGAACACTTCGGCCAGCCGCCCAAGCTCGCGCCGATTGTCGAAATCGAGCTGGAACAGGCGGTCGCGGCAGGCCAGATAGCCTTGCGCGAAGAAGGCGTCGTGGCGGGAACGGGCCTGGACATGGGCGATGCCCATGCGGTCCTCGCGGATGTCGATGGGGGCGCGGGCGCCGGCAAGCACCGCCTTGCGCCTTGTCCCGCGCACCTGCGGGGCCGCTCGGGCCAGGCGGATCGAGGAGAGGGCCACAAGGGCGGCGGAGGCCATCAGCAGGGCGCGTCGCTGCATCATTCGCACGGGTTTCCGGGATTTTTGCTTTGGAGTGAGGACCCTAACCCGCCCAGCCGGTTTGCGCGCATAGTTTGGCGCAGGAAGGGCATAGCCCGCGGTTATCCCCTGCCAATTCGGCCTCCGGCAGCCGCCGCAGCTGCATGAAAGCCCGCATCTGCGCGGAGATTTCAGTTCCCATGCCCTCCGGCTATACCTTTGCTAAGTCATGGAAAGGCCCGGCTATTGACCCGCAAGTCCGGGCCTGTACCGTTCTGACCTGAAAATGTCATCAACCACTGCGGTGGTGGTGTTTTCCCACCAATCAGGCCGCGCGATCAGGCCATGAGGGACTGTCGCGCAAGGTCGTCCGGAGAGGGGACTGGGAAGATAACGGCGCCGTTCGCACCGAGCGGCGCGCATGAAGTTTGAATACGGCCTGACCGGCACCGAGCGGCATTGCGATGACCCGTCACGTGGGTTGGCATGCTGCCGGGCGTCCGGCGTCAAAGGGGGGTTTCGATGTTCGATCTGATACGAGTCAACAAGGTCACTGTGTCCCGTCTCGCCATGGGGGCGGCATTGGGCATGACGGCAAGCGCCTGGTGCGCACCGGCTTTCGCGCAGGACGCCGCCGCGCCGGATGCCGAGAAGGCGAAAGAGGAAAACGTCGTCATCGTCACCGGTTCGCGCATTGCCCGCCAGGGCTTTGAATCGCCGACCCCGCTGACGGTGATGAGCAAGGAAGACATCCAGAACCAGTCGCCGTCGAACAACCTGGCGGACTTCGTCAACCAGCTTCCGGCGCTTGCGGGCAGCACCCGTCCGTCGAACTCGCGCTTGGCGCTGAGCTCGGGCCTTGCCGGGATCAATGCGCTCAACTTGCGCAACATGGGCGAGATCCGCACCCTGGTCCTGCTCGACGGTCGCCGTTCGGTCGGTTCGAGCGTGACCGGCCTGGTCGACATCAACACTTTCCCGCAGCAGCTGGTGAAGAGCGTGGAAGTCGTGACCGGCGGTGCCTCGGCGGCCTATGGCTCGGACGCGGTGGCCGGCGTCGTCAACTTCGTGCTCGACAAGAAGTACGAAGGCCTCAAGCTCAGCGCCGATACCGGCATCACCCAGTACGGCGACGGCGCGAACTATTCGTTCCAGGCCGCCGGCGGCTTCTCGTTCGGCGGCGGGCGCGGCCATGTCCTGCTGAGCGGCGAGTACGCCCATACCGATGGCATCTTCAAGACCTCGCGCAAGTGGAACGCGCATGGCGATCGCATCATCGCCAACCCGGACTATACCGCCACCAACGGATTGCCGCGCTACATCACGGTCTCGCCGGGCGGCACCAACAACGCGCTGCCGGGCGGCATCATCAACTCGTCCTCGGGCACCACGGCCAATTCGCTGCGCGGCATCTACTTCGGCGAAGGCGGCTCGGTGAACCACTATGACTACGGTTCGCTCTCGACCTCGTCGGTGTCGGTCGGCGGCGACTGGGCTCTGTCGGACAACGGCCGCAACATCGGCCTTGGTGCGGAGGACGACCGCCGCAACGTCTTCGGCCGCGTCAGCTACGACGTGGCGGACTGGATCTCCGTCTGGGGCGAGGCTTCGTACAGCTGGACGCGGTCGATGTTCAACGCCGGACCGCAGCTCTCCTCGGCGCGCACGCTCTCGGCCAGCAATGCCTATCTGATCAATGCGCTGGGCGCCGATGCGCTGGCGGGTGTGACCTCGGTATCGCTCGGCACCACGGCGTCCGACCTGCCCTACCGCGTCACCAACAACCAGCGTGACGTCCAGCGCTACGCCCTCGGCGCCGAGGGCGAGTTCGAGATGTTCGGCAAGTCGGCGGTGTGGAGCGCCTATGGCCAGTACGGCGTGACGCATACTCACGAGAAGATGCGCAACATCATGAATACCGCGAAGACGACGCTGGCGTCGGACGCGGTGTTCGACAGTTCTGGCAACATCGTCTGCCGCTCGACGCTCACCGACCCGACCAATGGCTGCGTGCCGGTCAACTGGCTGGGCACCGGGGTGATGACGCAGGAGATGGCCGACTACATCCTCGGCGATCCCTATCGCAACCAGAAGCTGGAGCAGACCACTGCGGGCGTGAACCTCTCGGTCACCCCGTTTGCCACCTGGGCGGGCGACGTCAGCCTTGCCATCGGCGGCGAATACCGGCGCGAGGAAGTCTCCGGCTACGTTCCCACCGAGTACCAGAGCGGCTGGTCGGTCGGCAACTTCCTGCCCACCTTCGGCAGCTACAACGTCAAGGAAGCCTACCTCGAAACCGTGGTGCCGCTGGGCCTCGGCCTCGAATTCAACGGCGCCGTGCGCGCCACCGACTATTCGACCTCGGGCTACGTGACCACCTGGAAGGCTGGCGCCACCTGGCAGCCGATCCCCGACTTCCGCCTGCGCGTCACCCAGTCGCGCGATATTCGCGCGCCCAACCTGTCCGAACTCTATGCGGCGGGTACCTCGCGCACCAATACGCTGACCGATCCCAACACCGGCACCGTCTACACCTTCCTCGAGACGACCACCGGCAATCCCAACCTGAAGCCGGAAAAGGCGGATTCGACCGTGATCGGCGGCGTGCTGACGCCGCGCTTCCTGCCGGGCCTGTCGTTCTCGGCCGACTGGTTCCAGATCAAGCTCAAGGACGCGATCAGCCAGTATTACTCGCAGGACATCTACAACCGCTGCATCGAGGGCCATACCGACTTCTGTGCAGGCTATACCGCTGATCCGAGCGGCCAGCGCGATTACCTGTTCACGGCCAGCCCGTTCAACTTCAACCGGATCACCACGCGCGGCATCGACTTCGAGCTTGGCTATCGCCGCCCGCTCGGCGACGGTGCGATCTCGCTGCGGGCGCTGGCGACGCATTATATCGACAACGTGGTCAACGACGGCATCACCACGCCGCTCGATACCGCAGGCACCAACGGCGGCTCCGGTCCGCCGAGCTGGATCTACCGCTTCTCGGCCACCTACGACACGCCGACGTTCAGCCTGACCGGCACCGCGCGCGGCATCAGTTCGGGCCGCTATAGCGCCAGCTATACGGAGTGCACCTCCAGCTGCCCGGCCTCGACCACGCTGGTCTCGACGATCGACGACAACCATGTCTCCGGCACGTTCTACGTGGATGCCAATGCCACCATCAAGCTGGGGGATTCGCTGCTGGGCAAGTCCGAGTTCTTCCTCAACGTGACGAACCTGTTCAACGCCTCGCCGCTGCTGCTGCCGGAAAGCGGCATGGCTGCGAACACCACTTACAGCGACATGCTGGGCCGCTCGTTCCGCCTGGGCGTGCGTTTCGAACTGAAGTGATCGGGCCTGCCGGGCCGGGCCGGGCGCAGGCGCCGCCCGGCCCGGCAGGCGATTGATGCCAAGCTGCAGTGATGCGGACGCACCACTGCAGCTTGGTACGCTCGGGCGCCGCCCGGGCTTAGAGCGTTTTCCGATCTGATTGAATCAGATCGGGCTCTCCAGATTCTTTGTTTTCCGCGTTTTTCCGAGTCACTGCGTGTTCCACTCCGTTCGAAAAACGCTCTAACCGACCTGCGACAAGTCAAGCTTATCGCAGGTCGGTATCACCGCCAATTTCCCGAGCCTTCGGGGTCGCAAAGCACCGGTCGGCGAGAGCATCGCCGGCCGGTGCTTTTTCGATGTGCGCGTGGGGAACCGTTGCGGCGGCATGCGCGGAGCCGGGGCGCGCAGATAGCTGGCGCTCACGCCGCCCAGAGCAGCCTCCGATCCGATTGCATCGGCCTGTCGCCAGTTCACGAAAGCGGTGTTTGCCTTTCTCGAGCGCGGCCGCGTCGGCCATGGAGGCGGCCCATGCCTGTGGTCCCGTCAGTTCATCTGGCCGCGAAGGAAGGCGATCAGCTTCGGATCGCTGCCGGTGCGCTCAAGGACAGGCAGGATGATCCGCCACCCGTTATCGCTGTTGGTCAGGATGACGATCCCGTCACCGCTCACGCGATCGATCGCGGCAAACGTGAAGGCTCCAGCATCCTTGCCGGTGTGCAGCATCGTCGTGCCATCGGGAAAGCCAAGGAGCTGCCAGCCGAGGCCAAAGCCGGTCCAGGATGGACAGGTGGCTGCTTTCGTTCCGGCACATGTCTCGGGCGTCAGGTCGGCCTGCGATCTGCTGCGCTGTGCCGATACCGTTGCGACCAGCCCCCGGTCGTTACGGGCATCGATGAGGAAACGCGCATAGTCGCGCGCCGTCGCGTGCGCCAGATCGGCAGCGTTGTAGCGCGTCACCGGCTCGGCCGGCAGGGGCTTGCCGGCATCGTCGTATGGCGTGGCGATCGGCTCCGTAGCGCCTTGCGCCGAGACATAGCCCGAGGCGCGCATGTGGGCAGGGGTGAACAGCCAGCGGCCCGCAAGCGCCTCGAACGACTGGCCGGTGCGATGCTCGGCGTAGCGGGCTGCATATTGATACCCCTCGCCCGAATAGCTGGTGGTCGTGCCGGGATCGTGATCGAAGGCCAGTCCCGTTGCATCGCGCCAGTTCGGCAAGCCGGTGCGGTGGCTCAGCGCCATGCGGACGGTCAGCTTCATCCGCCGCGGATCGCGGGACAGGTCGGGATCGCTCCAGTAACGATCCATCGGTTCGTCGAGCGACAGCTTGCCGGCCGACACCAGCCGCAGGATGACCTCTGCCGTCAGCGGCTTGGTCAGCGACGCGAGATTGTAGGGCGTGGAGACGGTTGCCGCGCGGTCAGGCCCCGCCATGCCCCAGGCCCCGGTCGAGACGATCCGTCCCTTGCGGATCACGGCGATCGATGCGCTCTCCACACGCTGTTCGTGCAGGGTCGCGGTCATATCCGGCAGCGCGTGGCTGGTCCTGGCGTCTGCCATCGTCGAGGCGCAAGCCACCAACACGCCGCCGTAAACTATCCGCTTCAGAACGCCGGCTGTTTTATTCATGAGCAACAGCTAGCGGTGTCGAAGTCTGGCCGCAACTTGGATTGTATATTTCCATTGGCGCGGTGAACGCAGGCCTTGCAGTGCTTCCTGTTTGCGTCCGTTACCGTGCCGGACAGTCCTTTGGCGCGGGGCGCAGCAACACGCGCCCGGCGCTCGTGCCGGTGGTCTGGCTGTCGGATACGGCGAGCTTGCCGTTGACGAACAGTGCCTTGACCCCGGTGCTGAGTTCGCGGGGATGGACATAGTCGGCGCGGGGGGCGAACCGGTCGGGGGAGAAGACCAGCACGTCGGCGAAATTGCCGGCCTTCAGGTAGCCGCGATGGTCCAGCTTGTAGATGTCGGCGACGCGCCCGGTCGACTGGCGCACGAAAGTGCCCAGATCGATGGTGCGGCGCTGCTTCACATACTTCACGTACTTTTCGGGGAAGGTCGCGTACATGCGCGGGTGGCCGTTGGACCCGTCCGACGAGGTCACGATCCACGGCTGCTTCATGAACAGTTCGACATCGCTTTCGGCCATATTGAAAGAGGCGACGTCGGTGCCGCCGCCGCCCTTTTCGGCGCTCTGGCGGATGATCTTCAGGGCGGCCTCGATCGGATCGATCTTCCATTCGGCCGCCATCTGTTCCAGCGTCTTGCCGGTCCAGGGGTAGCCCTGCGCGGTCAGCAGCAGCGAAGGCGCGCCGCCGCGGCGGCGCAGGTTCTCGACCATCTCGGTGCGAATGCGGGCTGCGGCCGCCGGATCGTCCAGCCGGGCGAGCAGCGCCTTGTCGCCGCCATCGACCGACCAGCGCGGCAGGAGCGAGGCATCGAGGCTCGATCCGGAGGCAAGCCAGGGATACTGGTCGGCGGTGACGTCCTGCCCAGCGGCGCGGGCCTTGTCGATCCGCGCGATCACGGCCGCCGCCTCACCCTGGACGTCGACGCCCAGCGCCTTGATATGCGCGAAGTGGACCGGCATCCCGGCCTCGCGCCCGATCCGCAGCACTTCGTCCACCGAGCCGAGCAGGCCGATGGAATAGCTCGATTCGTCGCGCTGGTGGGTGTCGTAGAGGCCGCCGCGCACGGCCGCCTCGCGGGCGACGGCGATCACTTCCTCGGTCTTTGCAAAACTTTGCGGGGCATAGAACAGCCCGGCGGAAAGGCCGGTCGCGCCCTCGCACATGGCCTTGGCGACAAGCGCCTTCATCCGCGCGAGTTCGGCGCCGTCGGGCGCGCGGGCATCATCGCCCAGCACGCGCTGGCGTACCGCGCCGAAACCGACAAACGGCACCGCATTGGTGCCGATGCCCGATGCTTCCAGCGTGCGGGCATCTTCCGCCACATCGGGCGTTCCGCCACCGTCGACGCCGATCATCACCGTGGAGACGCCCTGGTCCAGCCAGGCGGCATTGACGCGCTGGGCGGGATCGGCCGAGCGAATGAAGACGTCGGCATGGGTGTGGGCATCGATGAAGCCGGGGGTGACGATCATGCCTTTCGCGTCGATGATCCGGGCTCCCTTGCCGGGCGCCCTGGGCCCGACATAGGCGATCCGGTCTCCTGCCAGCGCGACATCGCCGACAAAGGGCCTGGCCTCACTGCCGTCGTAGATCGTGCCGCCGTGGATGACGATGTCGTATTCGGCGGGGGTTCCCGCTCCCGCACCGGACCCGATGGCCAGCAGCGAGGCGGCGGCCATGAGCCGGAACAGCAGGTGACACGGACGCGCAGCGCGGCGGGAAGGGGGCATGGGCTGTTCCAATCTGTTTGACGCGACCTCACGGCGGCCGCCCGCCGAGGCGAACGGCGCCGAAACGTGCTCAACTCATCAGGCAATTCGTCAAGTCAGTCCAGTTCTTCGACTTTTTCTGACCATAGCCGCAATGCATGGCTGTCCACCCACAGGGACTTGCCTATAGTGCCGTGCCTGCGCGAGGCTCCGGTGCGCCCTCCAGCCCCACAAGTGGCCCCGCCCTCTTCATACCCAGTTGCAAGGCCCGTTTGATGAACCTGCGCCAGATCGAAGTCTTCCACGCCGTCTACCTTCACGGCACGGTCAGCGCGGCGGCGCGTTCGCTCGGAGTGTCGCAGCCCTCGGTCACCAAGGTCCTGCGCCATGCCGAAAAGTCGATCGGCATGCCCTTGTTCGAGCGTGCCAAGGGCCGCCTGATCCCGACCCAGGAAGCGCGCGCGCTGTTTGACGAAGTGACCGAGATCCAGGAACGGGTGCGCTCGCTGCGCCACGCCTGCCACAACATGCGGCAGGGACGCGGCAGTCTGCTGCGCATTTCCGCGCTGCCCTCGCTGGGGCTCGGCGCGCTGCCCGATGCGGTGGCGCGGTTCATGGGCGGGCACGAGGACATCCTGTTCGACTTGCAGACGCTCCACCACGACGAGATGGTACGCAAGCTCTACGAGCAGGAAACCGACATCGCGATCAGTTTCGAGGTGCCGCCCGCCGCGCCGGTTGCCCACCAGGTTATCGGTGAGGGCGAACTGGTCGTGCTGTTCCGCGAGGAGGATATTCCCAATGCCCCCTCGCGGCTGCACCTCAACGAACTGTGCGATCACAAGTTCATCTCGCCGGTGCAGAGCGGGCCGATCGGGCAGATGCTGGCCAGCGAACTGGGGCGGCTCGATGTCGTGCTCGACGAGGTGGTCTCGGCGCGCACCTACTATGTGGCGGCGGCGCTGGTGCGGGCCGGGGTGGGCATGGCGATCGTCGACAATTTCACGGCCGCCGCCTGGAGCGAGCCCGGCCTTGCCAGCCGCCCGCTGCAACCGGCGCTGACGTTCGACATCAACGCCGTCTACCTGCAGGACCGCCCGCCTTCGCGCGCGGCGGCGGATTTCCTGCAGATGCTGAGCGAGGTGATCGAGGAACTATAACCCGCTTCTATAGGGTCCGTGGCGTTGGATATTGGGGGCTTGGCGAGCCATTCGATAGAAGAGGGGCAAGACGCAAAAGCAGAGCGAAAGCCACATGATTGCAACGCCCTATCTTCTCTACCTTGGCCATTCCAGCGATGACATCGGAATCAAGACCTCGCGGGGCCTTGCGGTGTTCCGGCCCGACATTTGCGTGGGGGAGTTCCGCCACGACGATTGTCCGCTCACCCTTGGCCTCGCACGGATGGACTTCGCCAAGGCGGTGCGCGCGGGCGCCCGCACGCTGGTGCTCGGTATCGCCAATGCCGGCGGCACGCTGGGCGAGGACCTGATCGCGGATTCGATCGCGGCGATGGAGGCCGGGCTCGACGTCGCCTCGGGCCTGCACAGCCGCCTCAAGGACGAACCGCGGCTGGTCGAGACCGCAGCCCGCACCGGGCGCATCCTGCATGACGTGCGGGATCCTCAGCCCGGCATTCCGGTCGGCAATGGCCGCCCCCGCGGCGGCCACCGCCTGCTGACCGTGGGCACGGATTGTTCGGTCGGCAAGATGTACACCACCTTGTGCCTCGCCCGGGCGATGGAACGGCGCGGGATCGCCGCGGACTTCCGCGCCACCGGGCAGACCGGCATCCTCATTGCGGGCAGCGGCGTGCCGCTCGATGCCGTCGTGGCCGACTTCATCTCGGGCGCGATCGAGCAGATCGCCCCGGCACGAGAGGACGGCGGCTGGGATCTGATCGAGGGGCAGGGCTCGCTGTTCCATCCCTCGTTCGCCGGGGTTTCCACCGGTCTGCTGCATGGTGCCCAGCCCGAAGTGCTGGTGATGTGCCACGATCCCGCCCGGACCTCGATGCGGGGCCTGCCCGGTCGCGCCCTGCCCGGCCTTGCCGAATGCATCGCCGCCAATCTGGCCGTGGCGCGGCTGACCAGCCCCGACGTGCGCATCGCCGGGATCGCGCTCAACACCTCGGCGATGGCGGAGGAGGCCGCGCTGGCCCTGTGTGCCGAGGTCTCGGCCGAGACCGGCCTGCCTTGCAGCGACCCTTACCGCATGGGCGTGGAGGCGATCCTCGATGCCGTGCTGGATCCGGCGTTCGCGCGCGCGGCCTGAGCAGAGCCATGGCCCGCACCTTGCGTGTTCTCGCCGAGACGTTCCCGCTCCTGCGCCCGTTCCGCATCTCGCGCGGGGTCAAGACCGAGGCCCAGGTGGTGACCGTCGTGCTCGAAGCGAACGGTGTGATCGGGCGCGGCGAATGCGTGCCCTATCCCCGTTATGGCGAGAGCGTCGAGTCCACCCGTGCCGCCATCGAGGGGCTGCGCGGCGCGGTGGAGGCGGGCGCGACCCGCGCCGATCTGCTGCGACTGCTGCCTTATGGCGCTGCCCGCAATGCACTGGACTGCGCGCTGTGGGATCTGGAGATGCAGCAGGCCGGCACCGGCATCGGCGCCGCGCTGGGGTTGCCGGCGGTGTTGCCGCCGGTGGCGACGGCGCTGACCGTCGGCCTCGATACGCCCGAGCGCATGGGTGCGGCGGCGCGCGAACTGGCACGGGTGCCGCTCATCAAGGTCAAGGTCGATCGCAGCGATCCTGCGGCGCAATTGCGCGCCGTGCGGGAAATGGCGCCGCGCCCGCGCCTGATCGTCGATCCCAACGAGAGTTGGACGATTGACGAGGTGGCGAACCTGCAGGGGTTGATGGCGCAACTGCGCGTCGACCTGCTCGAACAGCCGCTGCCGGCGGGCGAGGACGGGGAACTGGCCGGGTTCTTCTCGGCCATTCCGATTGCCGCGGACGAATCCGTGCACGTTGCCGAGGATCTTGAAACCCTTCCCGACGGCTACCGCGTGATCAATATCAAGCTCGACAAGGCCGGCGGGCTTACCGCCGCGCTGGAACTGGCCGAGGCCGCCAGAGCGCGCGGGCTCACGCGGATGACCGGCTGCATGGTCTGTTCCTCGCTGTCGATTGCGCCCGCGCTGGTCATAGCTGCGGACAGTGCCTTCGTCGATCTGGACGGGCCGGTCTGGCTCGCGCAGGATCGCCAAGGCGGGGTGGCATGCGAAAGCGGCATGTTGCTGGGGCCCGAACGTGGTTTCTGGGGCGGGCTTGAAGGCGCGCCCCAGGGCACTGCAGGCTAATTGCCAGGGGTCGCGGGTCACGCATTGGAGTCTGGATGAAAGCCCTTTTTCGAAGCTGGCTGAACGTGCCGCTGTGGCGCCGCGTGATGATCGGGCTCGCCTGCGGCGTGGCGATCGGGCTGCTCTGGCCGGTGGCGGCGCCGTGGATCGGCTGGATCGGCGAGCTGTTCGTGCGGCTGATCCGCATGCTGGTGGTGCCGATCGTCTTTGTCAGCATCGCCTCGGGGGTGACCGCGCTGGCCGACCCGCGCAAGCTGGGGGCGGTGGGCGCGCGCACGGTGCTGCTCTTCGCGGCGACCACGGCCTGTGCGGTGAGCATCGGCATGATTGTCGGCCTGCTGGTCGAACCGGGGGCGGGAGCGGCCATCGGCGACGCGCAGGCCCATGCGCTGGGCACCCCCAAGTCGGTCCACGACCAGCTCATGGGCATCGTCCCGGTCAACATCGTCCAGTCGCTCGCCGATGGCGACATGCTGGCGATCATCTTCTTTGCCATGGCCTTCGGCTTCAGCACGGTGCTGGCGGGCGAGCCGGGCAAGCCGGTCGCGGCCTTGCTGCAAGCGGCAGGGCGGGTGCTGTTCCACCTCGTCACGCTGGTGATGGAAGTCACGCCGCTTGGCGTCATGGCGCTGATTGCCGGTGCGGTGGCGGAAAACGGCGTCGCCGTCTTCACCAACATCGGCATGCTGGCGCTCTGCGTCGTGCTGGGGGTGATCGCGCAGATCGTGCTGGTGCACCTGCCGCTGATCAAGCTGGCGGCACGGCTTTCCGTGCGCGGCTTCTTCCGCGCGGCGTTCGATGCACTGGTGGTGGCGTTTTCCACCGCGTCCTCGGCGGCAACCCTGCCGGTGGCGCTGCGCATCGCGCTGGAGGACCTAGCGATCGAGCCGGGTGTCGCCTCCACCGTGCTGCCGATCGGCGCCAGCATCGGCAAGGACGGGACCGCGATGTACGTGGGGCTGCTCAGCGTGTTCAGTCTCCAGGCGCTGGGTGTCCATGTCGATGCGGTCACGCTGGCGCTGGTCCTGCTGACCGGATCGCTGGCCGCCTTCGGTACCGCGCCGATCCCTTCGGCCTCGTTGTTCATGCTGGCGGCCGTGCTGGCGGCGGTCGGCGTCTCGGCCGAGCAGACCGCGCTGGTGGTGGGCTTCGTGCTGCCGTTCGACCGGCTGCTCGACATGACCCGCACGGTCGCCAGTGCCAGCGCCAACCTGACCGTGACCGCCACGGTCGCCAGGCTGGCGCGGGATGAGGCGACCGCCCGGCCATAGAGCAGTTTCCGATCCGATTGCATCGGACCCACTGCTCTATGATTTTGGTTTTACGCGTTTTCCACCACTTGGGCGGGCAGGAGGGCAAGGGTCTGGATCGCCGCCAGCCCCCACTGCGCGGCGCTGTTGGTGGAAAGCCCGGCGATCTCGACTTGCCCTCCTGCCACGGAGCGTGCCGTAAGCCGGTCCGGCAGTTCGCCCGCGTGAAACTCGCTCCAGGCCCGCCGTGCCAACGCCGCATCGCCCAGTGCATGGGCGGCATAGGCGGTGAGGCGTGAATGGGCCTGCCGCAGGTTGTGGCCGCGCGGCGGTTCCCCGAAGCGGCGTTGCCAGTCCGCGGCGGGGGCATTGTACCAGGCGCAGTAGTCGATCCAGGCGGCGCGGTAGCGCGGCGCGTCGATCAGTGGCAGCACCTCGGCCATGATCTCGACCACGCCGAACACGGCATTGAGATGGCTGACGCTGATCTGCTCGCCGCCGGAGACGAAGCGGCCGCTGGTCAGGTCGAAATTGGCGCCGCCTGCCCACCACTGGCGCGGCAGGGCGGCGATGCTGTCCATCCCGGCCAGGATACGGTCGCGCCAGTGGCGCTCGCCGGTGCGTTCCCACTCGGTGAACCAGGCGGCGACAAGGCTGCCCCAACTGGTTCCGAACTGGAGCTGGATCACGCCTTCGGGCAGTCCCTGGGGCCGTGTCACGGCGCCGATGCCGCCGGGCGGCAGCGATTCCGGGGCGCGGTCCGCCACCTTGCGGCCGATGTCGACGGTCTGGAGCGCCCGGTCGGAATGGACCAGCGCGCGCATCAGGTCGCCTACACGCTCGTCGCCGGTGAGGTAGTAATAGATGCGGCGGTAGGCGGCGTTGGAGACGCGCGGTTGCTTCGAGCTGTCGCTCCAGTGCTGGACACCGTGGCGGGTGCCGAGCCCGGCCCATGGCCCGGCGTGGTAGACATCGACTTCGCCGGTATGGCGCGTCATCGCCTCGGCCATGCGGAACAGCTCGGCGCGGCCGGTTCGCAAGTAGCTGTACCAGAGCCAGAGGTCGGTCGAGAGCTCGCTGTTGTCCCAGGCATAGCCGCCGATGTCGTAGCGCCACTGGTGCCGGTCGGCATCGTAGGTGTGCATGACATCGCCGTGGTTCCAGAAACCGTACCAATGCCGCCGCTCGATCTCGCCCTGGTAGTGGCCGAGCAGCAGGTCGTTCTGGCGCTCCACCGCCTCGGCGGCGGGGCCCGTGGCGGCGGGCAGCGCCCAGTCGCCGAACACCCCGGCGGCGCGGATCTGCGAGGGTGCCACCTGAAGGCGCGGGGGGCGGGCGACATGGGCGGCGTAGCCTTCCAGCGTCGCTGTATCGGGCGTGGCGGGTAGCGCCCAGATCCAGAGCTCATTGGTGCGCGCGATGCCCCTGGCCGCATCCCAGCCCGGCTCGTAGTCCTCGTAAGTCACGTCGAGACCCCGGTTCTGCGCCGGATAGTCGGTCATGCCCATGACGTTGCGGTAGGAGCGCATGTCCATCGCCGGGGCATCGGGCGCCCAGAGCCATGCGGTGAGCCGGGCCTGGTCGCTGGCCGCTTCGGCAATGTCGAGCTGGACCGGATGGCGTTTCCAGAAGTCCGCCATGCCGATCGCCGCGCCGCCTTGTGGCGAGCCGACATAGGCGAGGCCGCGCGCCCGGTGGCCTTCGAGCGACTGGATCGGCGCGCGGCCCTTGCCGGTGCGCTTGGTCAGCACAAAGCCCTCGGACGAGCCCTGGAACAGCCGGAAATCGCCCCAGGCGGGAATGCTCTCCAGCAGCGGCGCGAACTTTTCGGGCAAGGTCGCCAGATCGGGCACGGCGCGACCGTCGATCTGCGCCTGCCGGAACGCCTCGCCGGGATCGCGGCGCAGGCCGGTCAGCGGGCGCACGGCTTCGGCGAAAAGGCCCTCTTCGGTGGCGAGGCGGACATGGCGGTCGTGCAGGGCGCCGCGCATCGGCACGTGTGCGGTGACGCCAAGGCCCGAGAGGAAGTCGTGCTCGGCATCGCCGTCCCAGATCACGCTGTGGACGATCCGCACGGCCTCGCTGCCGCTGGTGAAATAGAGCCTCAGGCTGAACGGCAGCCATGCGCGCACCGCGCCGGCGTGGACGCCGTCGATCTTGAGCACGGCGCGGACCGGGCCGGTTTGCTCCGTGGTCACACTGTCGATGCGGCTGGTGAAATGCTGCTGCGAGAGGGTATCGGCCTCTTCGCCCGAGGCGGCGTCCTGCGCGCGGGCGACCAGCGCCACATCGCGCAGCAATACCCGGCCCTCGCGCTCGGCAGAGGCGATCACTGCGCTGCCGGTTTTCGGCACCCGCCAGCGGGTGGGGCCAACCGTGACGATCACGGCTTCGGCCTGCTGCTCGACCGAGACCGCTTCGGCCGGGTTCGCGGGGCGTCCTGCGATGATCTCAACCTGCTCCGGCGCATGACGCCCCGCAGGGAGCGCATGGCCGCTCCACTTGATCGAACCGTCCGGCCAATAGGCCAGCGGCCAGCTCTGGACCGGCAGCGGCGCGCCGCCTTCCGCACGCGCGGCAAGGCGACCGGCCTGCCGCAGCGTGCCGCGCGGCCAGGGCACGCCGAAGCTCTGCCCGGCGTCCCATGTGGGCGCGGTGCCGTCCAGCCAGCGCAGATCGATGCCCGGTGTGTGCGCGGGCGCGGCAAGCACGCGCGCGGGCAGACAAAGCGCGCCGCCGCCAAGGAGGGCGGCACGCAGCACGGCACGACGAGAGCAAGGCATGGACATTCCTCAGATCAAGCGAGGCGGGAGACGGTGAAATTGCGCAGCCGCAGATGGCTGGCGGTGGTGCGCAGCGCGAAGTGGCCGCTGGTGAGGGGGCGGGGATCGTCGAAGGCGAACAGCGCCTGCCCGTCGCGGAAGAAGCCGATGCGCGGTCCGTCGGCGGTCAGGCGGATGCGCTGCCAGCGGTTGGCGGTGAGCATGTCCGCCGCGCCGCGCCGGTCGTTTTCCGGCAGCAGCGGCCGCACGCCGGGCGTGCCGACATAACGGCGAAAGCGCGTGGTGGAATTGCCGTTGCCGCCAAGGCCGACATAATAGGTTTCGAGGTCGTCATAGTCCTCGAACTTGCCCGAACGCGGGCGGGCCAGCGCATCGCCTGCGGGTGCGGCGGGATCCTGCGCCATCCAGAAGCAGTTGAGGTCGCTCACCCGGTCATGCGCGCCGCCCGCCGAGACGGCCAGCGCCTCGTAGTCGATGGCGATGCGGCCCTCGAGGCGGGGCAGGAACCACAAGGTCAGCCCGGCGGGCGCCTCGACATCGAGCACGCCGCGTGCTGCGCGTAACCCGCGCCGGGGCCTCCGCCTCGACCCGCCACAGGCCGAGGCCGTGCCGCAAGTCGTCGGCAAACAGCTTGCGATCACCACCGCGTGCGAGGGCCGGGACCGGCAGGAGACAGGCTCCCGCCAGCCCCGCGACCACCGCGCGCCGGGACAGTTCCGGAACCGTCACAGCTTGGCCCGAACGCCGAAGTAGATGCGGCGGCCATAAGTCTCGATCACGTTGCGGCGATAGACGCTGTTGGCGTTCTCGATGCGCGTGGAATCGGTGAGGTTCACGCCTTCCAGGAACACCGAGACATGCGGGTTGATGATATAGCTGGCCGAAGCGTCGAACTGGCCGAAAGCCTCGCCGAACGAGGGGTTGTTGCCGCGGTCGACCGCATTGATCAGGTAGCGGCTGCGCCAGTTGTACGACCCGCGAATGGCGAAGTGCCCGTCGTCATAGAACACCGAGGCATTGTAGCTGTTGCGCGAGACGCCCGGGAACGGCAGCGAGGCGCCGGTGAAGTAGTCCTTCCCTTCGTAGCCGCTGTCGGTGTTGAAGGTGTAGTTGGCCGTCACGCCGAGATTGCCGAGCAGCCCCGGCAGGAAGTCCAGCCCCAGCTGCGCGCCTGCCTCGAAGCCCTGGATGGTGACGTGCTGGGTGCCGTTGATCGGCATCTTGATCGTGTAGACCTGCCCGTCGATCTCTTCCTCGTGGCTGGCGGTGTCGATGAACGACTTGATGTCCTTGCGGAAGCCGGTGATCGAGACGTAGTTCGTGCGCGAAATATAGTATTCGAGCCCGAGGTCGTACTGCCACGCACGGTAGGGCTTGAGGCCCGGATTGCCGCGCGATCCGGTGAGGCCGACCGAGTCCAGCTTGACGTTGGGGGCCATCTGCGAAGGCGCCGGGCGCGCCAGCACGTCGGACGCGGTGGCGCGCACCACCAGCTTGCGCGGGATCACTTCGGCGCGCAGGTTCAGCGAGGGCAGCAGCACGGTATACGCACCGGTATAGCGCGCAGGCGTGATCACCCCGTCGGTGCTCTGGCTGCCGGTCGAGACGGTGCTGGTATGCACCAGCCGCGCGCCGACAACGCCGGTGAGGTCGAAGCCGAGGTCGGCCTTGAACGCACTCTGCACGTAGCCGGCGACCGTGCTTTCCTTGACCCGGTAGGTGTCGAGCGGCGAGATGCTGGTGTAGGGATCGGGAATGCCCACGGCATTGGCGAGACTGCTGCCCAGGTTCCACCACCGGTCGATGCCCGAGAAGCCGAGATCGCCGGACTTGAAGAAGCTGCCGTCGCCCATGCCGCCATAAGTGTTCAGCAAGTCCTGAATAGTGGCGAGCTGCGCGGCCGGGGTGGTGGTGGCGAGTACTTGCGTGCCGGTCACGCCCGAGCGGGTCAGCGTGGTCTGGCCGGTGATGCCGTTCAGCGTATAGACCGCGTTCTGGAAGCGGCTGCTGGACACCAGCTGGTTCAGTTCGATGCCGCTCTTGAGCGAGGTCAGGAAACCATTGCCGTCGGGGCGGTACTCGGCATCGAACTTGCCGCCGGCCTCATGCTGGCGGTTGAGGCGCGGGCGGGCCTCGACGGACAGCGTGTTGATGCCCTCGGTCGTGGTGGTGTCGATCGGCAGGATGATCTGGGGGCCGTGCTGCGGGTTGTCGTAGTCGATGGTGATCCACGGCAATGCATCCTTGCCGGAGACCGAGGCGGTGACGTCCACTTCGTCGTTGAGCACGCGCGAGGCGGCATAAGTGCCGCGGGCGGAGAAGCGGAACTTGCCGGTCGTCCATTCGGCGCCGAGAATGCCGTTGAAGGTGCGGCGGTTGAGCGTGCCGATCACGCTGCGATAGTTCACGCTCGGTCCTGACCCGGCCTTGGAGCCGTTGACGAACGTCACGGTCTGGGCGGTCTCGTCCTGGATGACGACGCCGGTGGGATCGATGCCGCCGTTCGCCACCGATTGGGTGGTGCTGAGCTGGAGGTACTGGTCGTCCGAGGTGGTGTCGCTGCGGGTGTAGGTGCCTTCGACATAGGCGCGGAAATTGTCGTTCGGGCGCCATTCGAGAATGCCGTTGAGCGCATAGCGCTTGGTCGGCTCGGTCGCGGTGATGTAACGCGGGATGTCGGGGTAGAAATCGCCGAAGCCGCTGCCGTCAAGGTCGACGCAGCGCGCCTGGTTGCGGCCCGAAAGGCAGTTCTGCGCGGCGGGCGTCGCGGGCTGGGTGGTCTCGACCTGGCGCCAGCCGGTGGTGCGCGCCTGATCGTAGCGGATCGTGCGGTTCTCGTAAGTGCCCGAGAGCAGCACGCCGATGGTGTCGTGCGCGAAGAGCTTCGAGCCGATCAGCGCGAACTTGGGGTCCACCTTGTCGGCCAGTTCGTTGTAGATGCCCTGCGCGGAACCGGCGAGATAGCCGTCCTTGCTGTCGAACGGGCGGCGGGTGATGATGCGCACGGTGCCGCCAAGGCCGCCTTCGGTCATGTCCGGCGTGGCCGATTTCAGCACTTCGAGACGCGAGACGAATTCGGCGGGCAGGTCGCGGAAATCGACCGCGCGGTTGCTGCCGTTGCCGGCTGCTGCTGCGATCGAGGTGGAGAGCGCCGACTGGCCGTTGATTTCGACGCGGTTGAGCGAGGGATCGGCGCCGCGGATGGTGATCGCCGAGCCTTCGCCGCCGCTGCGGGTGATCTGCACGCCGGTCACGCGCTGGAGCGCTTCGCCGATGTTCTTGTCGGGGAACTTGCCGACGTCCTCGGCCGAGATGGCATCGACGACCTGGGCGGAATCGCGCTTCACGGCCAGCGAGTCGGCCAGGCTCTTGCGGATGCCGGTGACCATGATCTCGGCATGTCCGGCAGGATTTTCAGAAGCATCGGGAGCGGTTTGGACTGGCGCCTGCTGGGCGAAGGCGGACGTGCTGGTGAGCAGGAGCACGGCGGCTCCGGTGAGACGATACAAGATACGCACCCCTTTTTGTCGGACTAATCCGGGTGCGCATCGCTAATCTCCACCGATTTAGTTGACAATAAAGTTTTGCTATCCGCGCCCCAAGTTGGCGGAAATCCGGGAGAATTGCCGCAGAGCACGGCCTTGCTCAGCCGGGAAGGTCGTCCACTTTCGGGGCGGCGGCCATGCGGTCTTCCCAGGATGCGCGGCTGGCGAAACAGACATGGGCATCGGGCGCATTGGCGATCTCGTCATCGAGACTGCCGGCCGGAACCACTAGCAGGGCGCCGTCCCTATGAACGCCTATCTGCAGGCAGGGCACCGGCGATCCGCAGAGCGAACAGAAGCTGCGGGCGTGCCGGGTCTCGGGGAGTCGATAGTGGGTGATCCGCTCGCTTCCGGCGCGCCAGACGAGGCTGGCGGATGCGGAAAACAGGTTCGCGGCATGGGCGGAGCCGGTGTCCTTGCGGCAGCGGGAGCAGTGACACAGGAAGAAACGCTCGAACGGCCCGCGGATCTCGAAGCGCACGGTGCCGCATAGACAGGAACCGGAGGTGAGAACGGTCATCGCCGTGCCTTTCATCCTTTGGGGAAAGAGGCAGGCTGCGGCGGATCGCCGGGCAAGTACAGCCTGGCCAGCCGGTCATCGGCCCGTCAGCGCTCCGTTTGGGCTCAGGCGAGCGGGAAGGGATCGCTGGTCGAGTGGCGGCCTGCCATGTCGATGCGGCCTGCGAGTCGGCGCCGCCATGCCGATGGCCCCTCGGCGGTGACCTCTACATCGTACCAGCCCTCGGTTTCACGCAAGGAGATCGCGGCATGGCGCGTCATGACCTGTTCCCGGCGGCGCGCCGCAGACGGCACGGCGGCCGCGACGCGCAGCGCCTGCGGGCCGACTGTCTCTGGATAGGCGGCCTGCAGGTCGAGGCGGCGCGGGGCCAGCTGCCAGGTGAGGGTGATCGGCGGGTCGCTGCGGTGGCCGGCGAAGTGGCGGTGAAAGCCGTTCGGGCCGAGCACCCACAAGTCATAGCCGCCGTTCTCGTCCCAGTGCCACTGCCCTTCGCTCTCGTGCCCCGCCCCCAGCGTGTAGCGGCGCGGCGGCGCGGTCAGATTGCACCGGTCGTAGACTTGGAAGACCGCGCCGGCGCCCTCGGCGGCAAAACGCAGCACCGGGCCCTCGCTGCCGATCCGGTCGGTCACCTCGAGCCGGTAGGGCAATGCGCGCGAACGGCGCAGCCCCGGTTCCTGGTGCGGGCCATCGGCATCGGGGCGCGGGGCCGGGTCGGGCTGGTGCGTGATGCGGCTGGCCCGCGCGGCATCGGCGGCGGGATCGGGCAGCGGGGCGAAGGGATCGCGGTCCGGCGCGGTGAAGTCGAAGGCGGAAGTGAGGTCGCCGCAGATCGCGCGACGCCAGGGCGAGATGTTCGGCTCATGGAAACCGAAGCGGGCTTCGAGGAAGCGGATCACCGAAGTATGGTCGAAGACCTGCGAATTGACCCAGCCGCCCCGGCTCCACGGCGAGACCACGTACATCGGCACGCGGGGGCCGAGGCCATAGGGACGCCCGCGCAGGTCCGGCCTGTCGATCTTGTCCTCGCCGGGGGCGGGATGGCGGTGGTATTCGCCCGCCAGATCGACGGTGGAGCCGCCCAGCAGTGCGCCGTCCGCTGTCCGCGAGGGCGGCGCGGGCGGCGGCACGTGATCGAAGAAACCGTCGTTCTCGTCGAACATCACCAGCAGCACGGTGCGGGCCCAGAGGCGCGGATTGGCGGTCAGGGCATCGAGCACCTTGGCCGTGTAAAGCGCGCCCTGTGCCGGGCTGGAGGGGCCGGGGTGCTCGCTGCCCTGCGCATCGGCGACGATCCAGCTGACCTGCGGCAAAGTGCCCGCCAGCACGTCCGCGCGCAGGCGGTCCAGCGCCTGGGTGGTGAGCGCGCGCTCTTTCAGCGCCGCGTCGCCTCGGCCTCGATTCGCCTCGCGGTAGGCGCGGAAGCCGACCAGCGGGTTGTCGGTGAAGTTGTCGGCCATGTCCTGATAGATGCGCCAGTCGATCCCGGCGGACTGGAGCCGCTCGGGCACGGTGGCCCACAGGTAGTCGTCGGCCGCGCCGCCCTGTTCTGGGAAATTGTCGTGCGAATTGCCGATGGCGGGGCCGCCGTGGGTGCCTTCGGGATCGTTGGTGCCGGTCCACAGGAACAGGCGATTGGTATTGGTGCCGGTCTGGATCGCGCAGTGATAGGCGTCGCAGAGGGTGAAAGTCTCGGCGAGTGCGAACTGGAAGGGAATGTCCTCACGCCGGTAGTGCCCCATGGCGCGTCGGGTCTTGGCCTCGGCCCAGTTGCCCATGCGTCCCTCGTCCCATGCGGCCTGCGCATCGGGCCAGGTATGGGGCGTCCCGGCGACGCGCATGACGTCGAAGGCGGCGCGGGTGTCGAGATGGAAGGGCTGGGTAAGGCGGGGCGCGCCGCCGCCGGGCCGGTCGAGCTGGTCCCAGACCCTGCGCGGCTTTTCGTCAATCGGCGCTAGCGGGATCGGGAAGCGATCACCGAAGCCGCGCACGCCGCGAAGGGTGCCGAAGTAGTGATCGAAGCTGCGGTTCTCCTGCATCAGGATCACGACATGGGCGACGTCCTCGATCGTGCCCTTGCGCACGTCCGGCGCGATCGCGGCGGCGCGGGCGATGGCGGCGGGCAGGCCGGCCAGCGCGGCGGCGCCGAGCAGGGAGCGGCGGGTGAGGTCGGCCATGGACGGTCCTTCAGGAAACGACATACGCGCCGCACCCCAAGGTACGGCGCATATGGGATTACAGCGCTATTGTGGTGATCAGAAGTCGAAGGTGAGCGATGCCGTCACCGTGCGCGGGGCGCCGAGGAAGGCCGCACCGCCGCCACCGCCGCCGAGGTAGCGCTTGTCGGTGAGGTTGGTGGCCTGGATCGTCACCGAAGCGCCGCTCAGCTGGTCGGAAATGCGGTCGAGGTCCATGCCGATATAGCCGTTCAGCAGGGTGTAGTGCGGGGCGACGTCGCCGCCGACATCGTCGATGAAGCGGTTGCCCACGTACTTGGCGGAAAGCCCCGCCTTGAACACCGAGCGGCGGTAGTCTGCCGAGAGGACCCACATGTTGCGCGGCGAGCTGCTGACCTGCACGCCGGGCGTGATGCCGACGTCTTCATCCTGCGCGGTATCGCCGGTGCCGATGTAGACGGCGTGGTTGTAGCTGTAGCTAGCCGAAAGCGTCAGCCCCATCGGGAAGCGATAGGCCAGCGCCGCCTCGATGCCCTTGGAGCGGATGCCGCCGACGTTGAGGTAGACGCTGTCCTGCTCTTCCAGATAGTCGATGCCGGTCACCAGGTTCGACGAGATCGAGACGATGTGGTTGTCGAACTTGATGTCGTAGGCGGTGAGCGAGGCCTGCAGACGCGGCGTGCTGTAGCGGGCGCCGATCTCGATGCTGTCGGCGGTTTCGGGCTTGATGCGGTCGATCACTTCCTGCGCTTCGCCCAGCAGACCGTTGCCGATCGACGAGAAGTTCTGTGCATAACCGGCAAACAGTTCCAGCCCCTCGACCGGGGTGGTCCAGGTCAGGCCCGCCGAGATCAGCGGGTCGGAATGCGAGTTGCTGCGTGTGCGCGGCTCGCTCACCAGTAGTTCCTGGCGCTTCTGGTCGATGAAATACTGCTTCACGCCGAAGGCGGCGGTGAGGTTGCCGTATTTCACCTGGTCCTGCACGTAGTAGACCAGCTCGTCGGTGTTGTAGTCGACGCTGAACTGCACCCAGTAGGGCTGGGCGTCGTAGGCGGTGCCGAGCAGCGGGTTCTTGATCTTGTGCCAGTCGCGCAGCTGGTTGGCGGTGATGTTCTCGTACCAGGCGCCCGCCCGCAGGCTGTTGGTCACATCGCCGAACTCGTGCGTCCAGTCGGCATCGGCGGTGAAGCCGAAGCGGTTGTTGCGATAGTGCGTGTGGCGATAGGACATGACGGCGGTGGCATCGTCGGCATAGCAGGTCGGCGAATAGGCGGCGGGAACGCCTGCCGTGCCGGTGCAGCCGGTGATCATCGTCGCCGCCGCGCCGGTGGGCGTCACGTAGTAGATCTGGCCGAGCGACGAACCGCCATAGACGGTGGAGCCGCCGGCATATTCGCTTTCGGTCGCACCCGTGCCGTCATTAGTGACGTTGACGAGGTAGGGCGGCATCCAGTCGCCCCGGCCGCGCATGCGGTGGTAGTAGCCGGTCAGCGAGAGCTTCACCTCGCCAAGATCCGCCTTGCCGCGCAGATAGCCGAACAGGTTCTTGCGCAGCGCGCGCGAGCCCGAACGGTAGTTCTGGTCGATATAGGGCAGGCCGGTCCAGGTATCGGTATAGACGTCGTGATTGGGATCGTTCTCGAACGAGGCGACCGAGACCGAGCCGAATTCCGCTTCGTCGGCGTCGTCGTAGGACAGGAAGCCGGTGAGATCGATGTTCGAGATCCGGCTGGTGATCTTGGCGCTCAGGTGATCGCGGCTGGTCTTGCCGGCGCCGCCGATCCAGTCATGCGCTTTCGCGTGCGAGGCGCTGATATAGGCCTTGGTGTCGGGCGCGATCTCGCCGGTGTCGACGCGGGCGTAGAACTTCTGCGCGCCGAAATCGCCCGCCGCACCGGACAGGCGCACGCGGAAATCGCCGAGCGGGTCGGCGGTGATGTAATTGAGCGTGCCGCCCAGCGCCTCGTTCGAGCGCGAGGAAATGTCGGCGGTACCTTGCGAGACTTCCACGGTCTTGAGGTCCAGCACATCGATATAGCGGTTGGCCTTGGAGCCGCCGCCGTAGCCCGATCCGCCGTTGGGCAGGCCGTCGATGGTGGTGCCGATCTGGGTGAACCCGCGGATCGAGATCTGTGTCGCCCAGTCGGACGAGCCGAAGGCGTCGCCTTCCGAAACGAACACGCCGGGCAGTTCATTGATGACGTCGTTGACGCTGGTGAGTGCCGATTGGCGCTCGATCATCTCGGGCGTCACGCGGGTGTTGGCGAAGTGGGTGGCGGTGCCGGTGACGACGATATCCTCGTCGGCCTGGGTGGCGGTGTCGGCGTCGGAGGCCGCATCGGCTTCGGTTGCGCTGCCTCCGGCCTCGGTCCCCGCGTCGAGGGTCCGCATGGTCTGGGCCTGGGCATGCGTGGTCCCTGCCGCGATCGCCAGGATCGCGGTGCCGATCATCCAAGTCTTCATCAATGTTCCCCTGCGTGACGATTTCGCCATGGAATCGGCTGCTTGCCGATCCGCCGGACTGTCAGCGGCGAGCTAGGGCCCGGGAATTACGGTTGTGTGACATAATGTGGATTATCGTCTTAACAGTGGAGTTAAATGTGGGTTTGTGTGGTAAATGCCACTTGAAACCATGAGAAATGCGGCCCAGTGTCGGCCGGGAAGCGGGGGCTCCGCGTACGGCTAGGGGAAAACGACGTGATACAGGCCGATCGCATTGCCGCGATTCTTGCCGCGCTGGAAGAGCAGGGCTCGTCCAGCATCGCCGGACTGGCGGAACGATTTGCGGTTTCCGAGGAAACCATCCGCCGCGATGTCCGCCAGCTTGAAGGCGCGGGCCGGGTGCTCAAGGTGCATGGCGGGGTCACGCTGCCCTCGCCCAGGCTGGAGGCGCCCTATCGCCGCCGCCTGCGCGATCAGGTCGAGGTCAAGCGGGCGATTGCGCGGCTGGCGGCGACCTTCGTGGAGGAGGGCACGACCGTTTTTGTCGATTCGGGCACGACGTCCTACTGGGCCGCGCAGGAACTGGGCCATCTGCGCGGGCTGACGCTAGTCACCAACAGCCTGGAAGTGGCGAGCGAGGCGCTGGGGCGCGGGGATCACCGGGTGTTCCTTGCGGGCGGGGCAATGAACGCCGACTACCGCTCGGCCTTCGATGCCGATGCGATCGGCTTCGTCCGCCGTTTCGTGCCCGACGTGGCGATACTGTCGATGGCGGCGATCGAGGCGGAGCGGGGTTTCCTCGATCTCGATCCGGCCGAGGCGGCGTTCAAGCGGGCCGTGCTGGACCGGGCGCGGCGGCTGGTCGTGGTGGCGGACCATGGCAAGTTTTCGCGGCAGGGCACCGTGCATGTCGCCGATTTCGGAGAGGTCCACGACCTTGTCACCGACCGCGCGCCGCCGCCGCATATCGGCGATGCCGCCCGTGCCGGCGGCACCGCGCTTCATCTCGTCACCCCCGCCGCCTGAGAAACCAGAGGAGCGAGATCGGCGCCGAGATCGCCAGCAGCACGCTCGTTGCCAGGCAGCCGTTCGCGTAGACGGCGGCGGCCTGGGCCTTGGCATGTGTCTCGCCGCCTGAACTGTAGACCAGCATCAGCGCGAAGCTGCCGCAGTAGCCGAAGGCGTCGGCCAGATAGATGAGAAAGCCGGCATTGCCGGGGTAGCGGGTAAAGGCCATGATCCGTTCGAACAGCACCACGCTGAACGGGGCATAGGCGAGATAGAGGCCGGTACCGCTCAGCGTGATCCAGGCGACCGGTCCGATCAGGCCGAAGCGCCAGGCCAGCGTCGAGACACCGAGGATGGCGGCGCCGCTCAGGATCAGTCCGTAGACCGCGACCAGCGCCGCACGGTTGCGGCGGATCCAACCGATCGCGGCGAGCCCCAGCAGCACCGACAGGGTCACCGGGATCTCCGTTTCGATGAACAGGCCGGGCGAGCCGCCGTGGCCCAGTTGCTCCCAGATATCGGCGGCAAAATTGTCGCGATAGTCGCGCAGCGCCACCAGCAGGCCGTATCCCGCCAGCAGCAGGCCCAGCGGCACGGCGTGGAGCATGACGAAACGTCGCCTCGCGGCGCCGTCCATGGGGACACGGGTGCCGCGTGCGCGTCGATCCCGTTCGTCCGGGGGTGGGATCCGCGAGAGGACATGCAGTGCGGCGACCAGCAGTGGCGCAAAGAGCAGGCCGGTTGCGGCGGGCATCCACACCGCGGGCACGCCGGAGGCCAGCAGGGCGCTGCCGGCGGCTTTGACCACACCGGACGAGACAATGAAGCTGGTAGTCAGGATCGTGGTCAGGATCTCGGTCAGCCGCCGTCCTTCCAGGTAGCTGACGACCAGCCCCCAGATCATGCCGAGCGGCAAGCCATTGAGGATCATGCACAAGGGTGCCCAGCGCGCGGGCAGCAGGGCAAGGCCGAGCAGTGCGACCCAGGAAGCGGCGATCAGTCCCAGGATCAGTTCCTTGCGCCGGTTGCCGCGCTGCGCCGAGACGACGCGGATGCCGATGATCTTCGAGCAGGCATAGCCCAGCGCCTGGGCCATGATCAGCGCGGTCTTGAAATCCATCCCCCAGAGCGGCGGCTCGCCCGCGAAAGTCGCCACCGCGACCGGCTTGCGGAACGCATACATCGCCAGGTAGACCCAGAAGGCGGCCAGTCCTGCCGCGATCAGCCCGCGCTGCAACGGCCCGTCCGCAGTGGAGGCTTGCGGGCAGGAATCGCCCGCGCGCGGCCCGTGTGGGCTGTGGGGCCGGACTTGCAGCCGGCTGCTGGAAAGAACTCTCGGCGGCACCCGCCCGGCGCTAGGACAGAGTCTTGACGCTCTTATGACCGGGCGCGCAAATCCAGCGCGGGGCTGGCGCGCGAAATCAGAGCGCGCCGACCTTGACCTTCGATCCGTCCACCAGGCGTGACAGGCGGAAATGCGAGGCGTCGACGGCAAGGCTCTCGTTCACGGCCATCTGGGCGACCAGATAGCCGATGCCCGGACCAAGGCCGAAGCCATGGCCCGAACATCCCGCCGCGAGGTAGAGCCCCGACAGTGCATCCACCGGCGAGACCACCGGCACGGCATCGGGCGTGCAATCGACAAAGGCGCCCCAGGCATGGTCGATCTCGACATCGGCGAGTCGCGGGAACGTGCCGCGCACGTTGTCCATGATCGCCTTGACCAGACGGCGCATCGGGGCGGGATCGACCGCCCGCGTCCCAGTGAAGACCGCAGGATTGTCGGACAGCAGGGCAGAGGCCGAATCCGGGCCGGTGATGAAGGACTTGCCCAGCCCCACCTGCACGGCTTTCAGGCGCTGGATGAACTGGGGCATGAACTCGCGCGCGAAGCGGATGCCTTGCGGGGTAAGCTCCAGCGTGGCGCGGCCGCTGATCGCCAGCGTGTAGCTGCCGTCGAGCCTGCGGGTCATCGCGAAGTCGGAGGAATAGAGCACTTCGCCGACATTGGCGGTGGGCTTGGTGCGCAAGGCGGTCTGGCGCACGCTGGCCTGCGGGAAGACGATCCCGTGAGGGCGCAGGAAACGCGAGGCCCAGGCCCCCGCCGCGCAGATCACCGCGTCGGCGCGGATGAGGCCCTGTTCGGTGTGCACGCCGGTCACGCGCCCGTTGGTGACGTCCAGTCCATAGGCCGCGCAGTTCTGGTGGATCGTTGCCCCCAGCGCCCGCGCGCCTTCGGCGAGGATCGGTGCGGCAAGCGCAGGCTCGCCTTTCCCGTCCGCCACCGAATGGAGCCCGCCCACCCATTTGCGGCGGGTTTCCGGAATGCGCTCGGCTGCCTGCGCGGCATTCAGCATGTGCGTGTCGACGCCGAATTCCTCGGCGACGGGGCGCCACGATGCCCAGCCTTCCAGCACTTGCTCGTCATCGGTCGCATAGATCAGACCGGTGCGGCGAAAACCGAGGTCCTTGCCGATTTCCGGGGCGAGCCTGTCCCACAAGTCCATCGACAGCACCGAAAGCGGCATCTCGCGGCGGTCGCGGTTCTGCTGGCGGCACCATCCCCAACTGCGGCTGGATTGTTCGCCGGCGACGTGGCCCTTTTCGATGAGGGCCACCGAGAGCCCGCGCTGCGCCAGATAGAACGCCGCAGCGCATCCGACGATGCCGCCGCCGACAACCACGACGTCCGCCGCTTCGGGCAGCACGTCGTCACTGGGCAGGCGGTGGACGGCAGGGTTCATGCGAAAGGGCCTCGGTTCACGGTTTCCGGTTGCTCATAGTCTTTGCACCGCCGGCGCGGAAGATTGCGCCGAATGATGCACGATTTCGGCATGGCGGCTGCGGTTTGCGGCGGCTCTCCTGTCCATTGCCGCAGGTTATGCCGCGCTACGCTGGCAAGTATCCGGGGGCGCGGCGGCACGGGCGCAAGTTCCGAAGCTAATGCCGGAGCGCAGGGGCTATCCCGGATAGGCCAGACAGCACTGCACGGAGATCATGGTGACCGCTCAGACACCCGCGAACTGCCCCACATTCCTCGATCTGAAGGCCTTCTCGCAGGACGTGCCCGCAGGTGGCAGCGATGATCCGCTGGGCGGCGGCGCCCGCATCCTGCCGGTGCGGGCAGGCGACTGCGAAGTCTTCGTGAGCGGTGTCGCGGCCGGTGAAGGCCTACACCGCGAAGCGCGCGGGGATACCTGGGTCATGGTGCTGGAAGGGGCCCTGCGCTTCCTGAGCGCAGACGGCGAGTTCGACCTTGCCGAAGGCGAGAGCCTGGTCATTGCCCGCGGGGCGCAGGTCGGCTGGCGCGCTTCGGCCCCGGTCAAGCTGGTGGGCATGCGGTATCTCGCGGCGCCGGATGGGGATGCGGGGGTTCACCGGATCGACAACGAGGCGCCGCTTGCGCCCTCCAATCCTCCGGCCGACGATGTCCTGCTGGGCGAAAAGCCTTCGTGCCGCTCGGGCAATCAGTTCACGTCGGTGGACGCGGTATTCAAGTGCGGGATCTGGGATTCGACGCCCTATCGCCGCTTGCCGATCCATTTCCACCACAGCGAACTCATGCACCTGCTCGCCGGATCGGTGACGTTCACCGATGCCTCGGGACGCACGGCCAGCTTCGGCAAGGGCGATACCTTCATCATCGAAAAGGGGGCCGACTGCAGCTGGGACAGCCGCGACTACGTCGCCAAGGTCTACGCCTATTACCGGCCCTGAACGGGAGGCGGCGTCAAGCGGAGCGGGCAGGGCGCGTGCCCGCCCTCCGCTAGGTCGTAAACTCATAAACGGCACCATCGAGGCGCCCAAATGGCGAACAGATCGGGCCGAAGTTGCCGCCGGGCGGGCTGGTTGCCCGTCCAAGGCAGCTTCGGTTCGAGATGGAAGCCATTTGGGCGCCCCTTCGGGGTTTGACCAAAATGGCCCAGCGCTGCGTCGGGAAGTCTTGAAATATCGACATATTCCAGCGCCTTCCCTCCTGTCGCTGAGCCATTTTGCCTCAAACCTCGATGGTGCCGTTTATGAGTTTACGACCTAGATCACGCGCCGCTGTCCGGCGTGAAGAACTTCTGGATCACGTCGCGGGCAAGGCGGGCGGGGCGCTTGGTATCGGCATCGATGCAGCACCAGCTGGACTTGACCTCGGCCAGCACTTCCTCGCCGCGGCGGATCACGGTTTCGTAGAACGCGCGGGCGCCCTGGACCTTTTCGAGCAGGACCGTGGCGATCACGTCATCCTCGAGAAAGGCGGGCTTGCGGTAGGTGATCTCGTGCTTGATCGCGACCCACAAGTGCTGCGCGATCGCTTCTGCCGGGGCGAGCGCCCGCCAGTGATCGAGCACGGCCTCCTGCACCCACTTGAGGTAGCTGGCGTTGTTGACATGACCCATGAAGTCGATGTCACCCGGATCGATGCCGATCGGAAAGCGGTGGGGAATGGCCTGGTTCACGTATACGTCAATACCACGGAGATCGGCTGCGAGATAGCGCAGATCGCAACCGTTACGGTGAATAATTCAACCGGCGCAGGGTGTGCGGCTCGGCGCCCTATTGCGGGCGGGCGCTTTGCCCCGCATGAACGTCCGGCAGATGGCTGCCATGGCCGCCGAAGGGGAGCACAAGATGATATCGAAGCGCGGTTTTCTGGCCGGGGCGATGGCCAGCGCGGGCATGGCCTTGGCGCCGCGCCTCCAGGCGGCGGCATCGCCGCTCCCGGTGCTTCCCGCAGGCGCAGAGGTGAAGCCGATCTCTCCCGAAGAGCATGCGGCGCGGATCGCCAGGCTGCAGGGGCTGATGCGCGCGGCGGGCGTGGGCGCGATGATCGTCGAGTCGGGGTCGACGCTGCGCTACTTCACCGGCATCCAGTGGTGGCGTTCCGAGCGGGTGACCGCCGTGGTGATCCCCGCCGAAGGCGATGCCGTGGTCGTGACCCCCGCCTTCGAGGAACCGAGCGTGCGCGAAACCTTGCGCATTCCCGCCGAAGTGCGTCCCTGGAACGAGGACGAGGATCCCGAAGCGCGCATGATCGGCGTGCTGCGGGACCGCAAGATGGGCGGGCGCAAGCTGGCGATCGAGCCGACCACGCGCTTCTTCATCGTCGATGCCCTGAAGCGCGATGCGCTCGACTGCGAGATCGTCTCGGGCGAGGCGCTGATCGCGCAGTGCCGGCAGATCAAGTCGCCGGCGGAACTGGCGCTCATGCAGCGCGCCAACGACATTACGCTGGCGGCGCTGCGGCATGTCCACGGCGAAGTGCGCGCCGGGATGACGCAGCAGGACATTGCCGACCTGATGGACAAGACCTCGGCAGCGCTGGGCGGCCCGCCCGAGTTCTCGCTGGTCCTGCTCAACGAGGCGAGCGCCTATCCGCACGGCTCGCACAAGCCGCAGGCAGTGCGCGAGGGGTCGGTGATCCTCATGGATTGCGGAGCGCAGGTCCATGGCTACCAGTCCGACATTTCCCGCAGCTGGGTCTTCGGCGAGCCGACGGCGCGCCAGCGCAAGGTCTGGAACACCGTCCGGCGCGGGCAGGAGATCGCGCTGGAAACCGCGAAGATCGGCGTGCCGGTGGGCGCGATCGACGATGCGGTGCGCGCCTATTACGCCAGGGAAGGCTGGGGGCCGGGTTATCGCCTGCCGGGGCTGTCGCACCGCACCGGTCACGGGATCGGCCTCGACGGCCACGAATCGGCCTATCTGGTCCACGGCGATGCGACGCCGCTGCAGGAAGGCATGTGCTTCTCGGACGAGCCGGGCCTCTATATTCCCGGCGAATTCGGCATTCGCCTGGAGGACTGCTGGTACATGACCGCAGGCGGGCCGAAGCTGTTCACGCCGCTGGCCAAATCACTCGATCAGCCGATCTGATCCGCAACCGCAACCGCAACCGGAACCGGAACCGGAAACGGAAACGGGGCGGGGGATGCTGGATCCCTCGCCCCGTTTGCGTTTGTGTCCCGTGTCGCGCCCCGCTTTTCAGGGGCGGTCCGCCGGCAGGGCACGCCCTGCCGGCAGCAACCGTCAGAACTTGAACTTCACTTCGCCGCCGATGATGCGCGGTTCGTTGACCATGCTCGTCAGGTTGTTGAAGTCGATCGCGCCGATGATGCGGATCTGGTTGGTGATGTTGCGGGCAAATGCCGCCACTTCGACGCCCTTGGCGTTGTCGCGGAAGCCGAGGCGCAGGCCGCCTTCGAGCGAAGGCTTGCCGGTGAACTCGATCGAATCGTAGAGGAACAGGTTCACCGAGCTGCGATAGGCCCAGTCGGTATAGGCGAACACTTCCTGGGTGTCGCTGACCGGGATCGTGTAGCTGGCGGTCCAGTTGGCGATCCAGCGCGGGGCCTGCGGCAGGCGGTTGCCGTCGATCGAGACGAAGGAGGTGCCGCTCACGACGGGGTCGAGTACGGTGCAGCCGCCCGAGCACGGCGCGACCATCAGATCGCGGTCCTTCAGCTTGGTGAAGTTGTAGCTGCCGCCAGCCGTCAGCGCGAGGCCTTCGACCGGGGTCAGCGTCATTTCACCTTCCACGCCCCAGCCGATCGCCTTGTGGGCGTTGATCAGCGTCGTGGTGTTGGAGGAGCCGCCGACGGCGGTGAGCTGGATGTTGCGGGTGTTCATGTAGAACACGTCGGCCGAGTAGCTGACGAGGCCGCGTTCGTTGCCCTTGAAGCCGGCTTCGAACGAGGTGGTGGTCTGCGGCTTGGCCTTGGTGGCGACACCGGCGGTGACGTCGTTCTTCAGCGAGGCGCCGAGGTAGCCTGACGCGGCGCGGGCATAGACCGAGTGATCGGTGTCCAGCTTGTAGGTCGCGCTGGCATCCCACGAGAGCTTCGAGCCCTTGGCGTGGCCGTCCGACAGCAGCACACCGTTGACGTTGTTGAGTTCGCTGTACTTGCGGTCATGCGACCAGCGCAGGCCGCCGCGCAGGATCAGGGCGTCGATCGGGGTGTATTCCACCGAGCCGAACACCGCGTAGGTCTCGTTGTCGAGATGGCTGGTGTTGCCGTTGGTCTGGACGTTGGTGGTGTCCCAGCTGTAGGCGCCGGTGTCGAGGTTCTGGTTGAAGTAGTAGGCGCCGGTCTGGAAGCTGACGTCGCCGAACTTCTCCGAGGCGAAGCGCACTTCCTGCGTGAATTCACGCGGCTTGGCGCTGCTGCCGGTCTCGACCGAGAAGGGCACGGCGGCGGGGTAGCTGCCGTCCACGTCCCCGCGCGAGAACACGCTGGCGCGTTCCCAGCCGGTGATCGAGAACAGGGTGCCGAGACCGTCGAAGGCGTAGCTGGCCTGGACATTGGTGCCCCAGCTGTTGAGACGCTGCGGGTTGGCGCCGTTCTGGGCGGTGTGCTCGACGTCGAAGCCATCGACGAAGTCGTTGGTGCCCGGCTTGATCGAGTTGCCGCGGAACACGCGGGCCGAACCGCGCAGGCGGCGGCCATGCAGGTTGACCAGCACGTTGAGCGGGCCGCTGTCGTATTCGAGCAGGGCACGGCCGGCCATGTCGTTGTAGCCGTCGAAGCTGTGCTCGTTGAGGGTCTGGGCGTAGTCGTTCTTCACCCAGTCGTCGCGGTGCTGGAGCAGGCCGGCGACGCGGAAGCGCAGGGTGTCGGTGATCGGGCCGCTGAGCGCGACTTCGCTGTTCACCGTGTTGTAGGTGCCCCACGAGGCGCTGGCGTGGCCGGTGTAGTGATCGGTCGGGCGCGCCGAGGTCAGCTTGATGACGCCGGCCGGGGTGTTGCGGCCGAACAGCGTGCCCTGCGGCCCCTTGAGCACTTCGACGTTCTCAAGGTCGAACGCCGGCATGGCCTTCAGGAACGGGCTTTCCAGCGCGATGTTGTCGTAAACGACCGAAACCGGCTGCGCGGCGTCCGACGAGAAGTCGGTGTTGCCAAGGCCGCGGATGTAGAAGCGCGGGAAGGTGCGGCCGAACGAGGATTCCGCCAGCAGGCTGGGCACGCGGCCCGAGAGGAAGCGGATGTCCTGACCGCTGGAATTGATGACGGCCAGCTTTTCGCCCGAGAGCGAGGAGACCGCGATCGGCACGTCGACCGCGCGTTCCTCGCGGCGGGTCGCGGTGACGACGATGTCGGTGCTGGAGGCGGTTTCCTGTGCGGACGAAGCGCTCTGGGCCTGTGCGGCGACAGGAAGGGCTGCGATAGCGGCAGCAAACGACGCGGTGCACAGCACCGTGGTACGGTAGGCGTTCATGCGAGTCCCTCGATGTTTCCCTGGAGTTTTTTATGCGCGGCCCGCTAGAGCGGGGCGGTTGCTCGCACAAGCAATAAAATGTCCTTTATGACATTCGGCGTCATGAGTGTTGCAGTATGGTTGCGGTCTCGCGGGCCCGGAACGCGGCCGGTCGGGACAGGGCGCGGCGAATGCTGCGATGCAGCATTCGCCGGATTCCGATGCGATTATGCGGCTCCTTGGTTTCCGCCTGTTCCCGGCGTGAACAGCACGCTGACATGGAGGCCGGGATTCCCCTCGCGCATCTCGAGCCGCGCGCCCAGCCGCTCGACGGTCGCCTGCACGATGGCGAGACCGAGGCCGCTGCCGCTAGGGCCCTGTTCGCCCTGCAGGCGCACGAAGCGGGCCTTGGCGCGTTTCCGGAGCGGGGCCGGGATGCCGGGGCCGTCGTCGGCGACGGTCAGGCGGGTGGTGGCGCCGTCGGTCTCGAGCACGATGGCGGCGTGGCCGCCGCGCCGGTTGTAGCGGATCGCGTTGTCCACCAGGTTGGAGACCATCTCGAACACCAGCGCCCGGTGGCTCTCGACTTCGAAGGGGCCTTCGTGGTCGGTATCGCCGATGCACTCGAGCGTGAGGTCGACTTCGGCCTCGATCGCCTGGTGGATGCGCCGGGTGATGACCCGCTGGCTCACTTCGCGCAGGTCCACGCGCTCCAGCGGCGGCAGGGTGCCCGCCTCATCGGCGCGGGCGAGCGTCAGCAGCTGGGTGAGCAGGCGTTCGAGGCGGTCGCTGGCTTCCTCGATCTCCTGCAGGGCCTCGGTCGAGCCGCGCCGGGCGAGGGCGACCTGGACCTTGAGCACCGAGAGCGGCGTGCGCATCTGGTGCGAGGCATCGGCGGTGAAGCGGCGCATGCCGGTGGTCGCATGGTCGAGCCGGGCGAGCAGGCTGTCGAACGAGCGGGACAGCGGTTGCAGTTCGATCGGCAGCGGGCCGGTCTGGAGCGGCGAAAGATCCGGTGAGGCGCGGGTCTCGCGCGCCTCGATCGCGGTGCGCAGGTCCGCCAGCGGGCGCAGGCTCCAGCCCAGCGCCGGGCGGATCAGGGCCAGCGCCGCCCTCAGCAGCACCAGTTCGCCGAGCAGCAGCGCCGTCATCAGCCGCCAGCGCAGCGCCTCGCGGTTGTCGAGCGTCTCGGCCACCTGCACCACCACCGGCGCCGCGACGCGTGGCAGCGCGCGCAGGGTCTCGCCGATGCGGATGCGCTGGCCGCGATAGTCGGCATAGCGGAAATGCGGCTCGTCGGCGGACAGCGCGGCGATGTCGGGCGCGGGAAGGTCGGCATAGCCGGTGAGCAGGCGGCGGCCCACGGCGATGCGGTAGTAGACGTTGTCACGCTCGCTGTTTTCCAGCATGCCGAAGGCTGCGGGCGGCAGGTCCAGCGTCACTTCGCCGCGTTCCACCTGCACGGTCTCGGCAATCGCGCCGAGGGCGCCGCCCAGCACCCGGTCGTTGGTGCGGCGCACCACGTCGGCGACCAGCGCCCAGCCGATCGCGCCCAGGGCCAGCGCGGCAACCACCAGCGGGCCGAGCATGGCGATCGCCATGCGGCGGCGTAGCGGCAGTGCCCGTTGCGGTGAGGGAGCCGATGTCACGGACGGTCGAGCATGTAGCCTACCCCGCGCACGGTGCGGATCGCCGGGCCGTCCGGCGCCAGCTTGCTGCGCAGGCGGGTGACGTTGACTTCGAGGGCGTTGGAGCCGACCGGATCGTCAAACCCGAAGACTTCGGCCTGAAGCGTCTCGCGCGAGACGATCTGGCCGGCGCGCGCGGCAAGCGCCTCGAGCACCGCCCATTCGCGGCGGCGCAGTTCCACCAGCCGCTCGCCCACCTCGACGCGCCCGGTCGAGCGGTTGATCGTCATCGTGCCGATCCGCATTTCCGGCGCGGCCTCGCTGCCGCCGCGCCGCCGGCCAAGCGCGCGCACGCGGGCTTCCAGTTCCTCCACCTCGAACGGTTTGCGCAGGTAGTCGTCGGCGCCGAGGTCCAGCCCCCGCACCCGGTCGTCGAGCCCGTCGCGCGCGGTGAGCATCAGCACTTGGACCTGGTCGCCGCGCGCCCGCATCCTTGCCAGCACGTCGAATCCGTCGATGTCGGGCAGGCCGACGTCGAGGATGACCAGCGAATAAGGCTCCGTCGCCGCCACCGAGAGCGCTTCCTCGCCATAGGCGACATGATCCACCGCATGGCCCGCCGCCCGCAGCAGCGAGGCCACGCCGCGCGCGAGCTGCGCGTCATCCTCGACGATCAGGATGCGCACGGAACGTCCATGGGCGGGAAATTTGCATGAAAGGCGCCGTGAAAGGTGAGTGACAGCTTCGGATCGTAGATCATGGGGCAGAGCTTATCCGCCATCGAGACGCGGAAAGCGAGAGGATACGGGATTGCGCAAGATCATCACCATTCTGGCATTTGCAGGCGCGCTCGTCTCGCCTGTCGCCACGGCTCCGGTGCTGGCGGATCGGCCTTCGGGTTATCCGCGCTCCTACGAGAGCCTGATCGCCGATGCCCGCGCCGAAGGCACCGTGCGGATCTATGCCAATGCCGACAAGGCGGAGATGGTGCCGGTGGTTTCGGCGTTCCGCCGTGCCTATCCCGGCATCCAGGTGCTCTACGCCGATCTCGGCTCGGCCGAACTCTATCGCCGTTATACGGCGGAGACGCGGGCGAGGACCTATTCGGCGGACATCGTCTGGTCCTCGGCGATGGACCAGCAGATCAAGCTCATCAACGATGGCTATGCGCAGCAGTACGCCAGCCCCGAAAAGCCCGCGCTGCCCGAGGCAGCGGTGTGGAAGAACATGGGCTTCGGCGTCACCGCCGAGCCCATCGGCATTGTCTACAACAAGAAGCTGGTTCCCGCGGCCCTGGTACCGCAGAGCCACCAGCAACTGGAGCAGCTGCTGCGCCGCCGCCGCGCCGCCTTCACCGGCAAAGTGGCGACCTTCGATCCGGCGCGCTCGGCGGTCGGCTATCTCTATCTCTCGCAGGACTTCCAGATCACCCGCGACACCCGCAGCCTGATCGAGGCGATGGCGGCGACGCGGCCGGTGCTGGCCATGCACACCGAGGACATGCTGCAGGGCGTGGCCTCCGGCAAGCTGGCCATCGCCTACAACGTGATCGGCTCCTACGCGCTCGAACGGGCGCGGCGCGATCCCAATATCGGTGTCGTTTTCCCGCGCGACTACACCATCGTCACCTCGCGCATCGCCTTCATCTCGCGCGAGGCGCGCCATCCGGCAGCGGCGCGGCTGTTCCTCGATTTCCTGCTTTCCCGTGCCGGGCAATCCCAGCTTGCCCGGCACAGCCTCTGGCCGGTGCGCACCGATATCGCGGCGCACCGGCTGCCTGCGGGACAGGCGCGCGCCGTGCGTGTCGGCCCGCAGCTTCTCGTCAATCTCGATCGCCTGACCCGTGCGCGCTTCCTGCGCGACTGGAACGGCATCCTTGCATCCGGACGCACTACTCGATGAAAAACCTGACTTTGGGGACGGCCCTTCTCGCGCTGGTCGCGGGGACCCCGGCGCTTGCCGAAACGCCGAGCAAGGAAGACCTCGCCGAACTGGTGCGGGCGCAGGCCGCCGAGATCGCCTCGCTGCGCCAGCGGGTGGAGAAGCTGGAGGCCGAGCGTTCGGCACCGGTCGTGGCCGCCGCGTCGCAGGCTCCGGCGGTTCCGGCCGCTGCCGCCGCGGTGCCGCAAGTCGCCGTCACGCAGCCCTATGCGCCGCAACTGGTGCCGCCGGGCCCGGCCGAGCGCGATGTGGAGCGCGTGCGCGCCGCGGCCGTCGCCGCTTCGGGCGTCAGCACGGAATGGGGCGCGGGCCTGCCGGTGTTCCATTCGGCGGACGGCATGTTCAGCTTCAAGCCGCGCGGGCGCATCCTGACCGATGTCAGCACCACCACCGGTTCGAAGTATTCCGGCCGCAACCTCACCACCACCGGCATGCGCGCGCTGCGCCTTGGGCTTGAGGGCACGGTCGGCACGCACTTCTTCTACCAGTTTGAGACCGACTTCTCGGAGAACGAGGTCGATATCGTCACCGCCTTCATGGGCTGGCGCAACCGCATCGCGCCGGGCATGGACTATGACGTGCGCGTCGGCCACTTGTTCAACGACCGCAGCTTCGAAGGCTCGACCGGATCGGATTCGACGCCCTTCCTCGAACGCACGGCGGTGGCCACCGCGATCATTCCGCAGCGCGGTTTCTACGGCCTCGGCGTGATGCCGCGCCTGTTCTGGAAGACCGGCCACGCCTCGCTGACCGTCACCGGCGACCGGATCGACGGCGACCAGAGCACGTCGGACAACCGCACCGTGCTCGCCCGTGCGCACTGGAACCCGATCAAGTCGGACCGCCAGGTGCTCCACCTCGGCATCTGGGGCTTCGACGAGCACCTGCAACCGGGCAAGAACGTGCTTACCCGCAACACCGTGATCGGCGGGCGCTTCAACGGCGCGCTGCGGCTTTCGACCGGCACGCTGATCGGCGGCACCGGCACGACCGGCTACGGCGTGGAACTGGGCGGCTATTCCGGCCCGGTCTGGCTGATGGGCGAAGCGGGCGAGCGCCATGCGCGGCTCGACAACGGCCGCCCCGATTACGTGACCCGCGCCTGGAGCGTTTCTGGCGGCTGGTTCCTCACCGGTGACCTGCCCCCTTACAACCCGCGCCTCGGCAGCTTCGGCCAGCCCAAGGTGCTGCACTCCGTCTTCGACGGCGGCCCCGGCGCGATCGAGCTGACCGCCCGCTACGAAAACCTGGAGTTTGACGACATCGTCACGCCGGCTGAAGGCTGGGCGGCGACGCTGGGCGTGAACTGGTATCTCAACAGCTTCACCCGCTTCCAGGTCAACGCGATCCACTGGAACACCCAGAACACCGCCGGTGTCTACACCGGCAACGACAATGGCGAGACGCTCAGCGCGCGCGTCGGCGTCACGTTCTGATCCCTTTCGAAAATCCATGACAGACATTCGGGGACAATCATGAGTCTCGCCCTTATCGGCTTCCTGATGGTGGCCACTTTCATGACGCTCATCATGACCAGGCGGATGACCCCGCTGGTCGCGCTGGTCGTCGTGCCCACGGCGTTCGCCCTGCTCGCCGGTTTCCACGCGGGCCTTGGCGACATGATGATCGAGGGCCTGACCAAGCTGGCGCCCACCGGCGTCATGCTGCTCTTTGCGATCCTGTTCTTCAGCACGATGACCGATACCGGGCTGTTCGATCCGCTGGTGGGCCGCCTGATCCGGCTGGTCCACGGCGATCCGATGCTGATCCTGATCGGATCGGTGGTGCTCTGCGCGCTCGTCAGCCTCGATGGCGACGGGTCGACCACCTACATCATCACGATGGCCGCCATGCTGCCGCTCTACAAGCGCTACGACATGAACCGGCTCTACCTCGTCTGCCTCTTGATGGTGACGAGCGGGGTGATGAACCTCACCCCCTGGGGCGGGCCGACCGCGCGTGCGGCCAGCGCGCTGAAGCTCGACCCTTCCGCACTGTTCCTGCCGCTGATCCCCGGCATGATCGCGGGCCTTGGCTTCCTCGTACTGCTGGCGATCCATTTCGGCCGCAAGGAACGCCGCCGCATCGGCCGCGTCGAGAAGGCGACCCCGCGCGAGCTGGAGGACTTTGCCGTCTCGCAGTGGCCCGAGGCGCGCCGCCCGAAGATGATCTGGTTCAACGCCGCGCTGGTCGCCGCGCTGCTGGTGCTGCTGGTCTGGGGCGTGCTGCCGCTGCCGATCCTGATGATGCTGGCCTTCGCCATCTCGATGATCGCCAACTACCCGCAGGTGAAGGAGCAGAAGGAGCGCATCGCCGCCCATGCCGGCAATGTGCTGGCGGTCGTCTCGCTGATCTTCGCGGCGGGCATCTTCACCGGCATCCTGTCGGGTACCGGCATGGTCGAGGCGATGAGCCGCGAGGTGGTGAACTTCATCCCGCCGTTCCTCGGCCCCTACATGGCGCCGATCACCGCGCTGATCAGCCTGCCGGGCACGTTCTTCATTTCCAACGATGCCTTCTACTTCGGCATGCTGCCGATCCTGGCGGAAGCGGGCGCGCATTACGGCGTGGAGCCGATGGCCATCGCCCGCGCTTCGCTGATGGGCCAGCCGGTCCACCTGCTCAGCCCGCTGGTCCCCTCGACCTATCTGCTGGTCAGTCTTGCCGGTGTGGACCTTGCCGATCACCAGCGTTTCACGCTGGTTCCGGCGGCGCTGTGCTGCCTGGTCATGACGATCGCGGGCATGTTGTTTCTGGCTTTTCCCTTCGTGGGGTGACAGGAGGCGCGCATGACAGGCCCGGACCCCCGCGAACAGATGACTGCGATCCTTCACAGGCGCGCGAACCGCCGGTGATCGACAGTATCGCCAAGCCCGGCCTGACCGGTCTCGGCTGCCCGGGGCGTGAGGACGAAGACAGTCTATCCACCATCGCTGCAGCCGCTTGTCGCTGGAGCTATTCCGATTTCCTCGTGGCGACCGCGCGCGGCGCCTGGACCAACAGGACTATTTTCGCATGATCGACTTGTGGCAGCACATCGTTGCCGATTTCTCCAACCTCGGCTCGCCGGCCGCGCTTACCGCGTTCGGGCAGGTCGTGCTGATCGACGTGATGCTGGCGGCGGACAATGCCATTGTTGTCGGCGCGCTCGCCGCCGGCTTGCCTGCGGCGATGCGCCGCAAGGTGATCCTCATCGGCGTGCTGGCCGCGCTGGGGCTGCGTATCGTCTTTGCTCTTGCCGTCACCCAGTTGATGCAGTTGGTCGGTCTCGTCTTTGCGGGTGGGCTCCTGCTGGTTTGGGTGGCCTGGAAGATGTGGCGCGAGCTGCGCGTCGAGGCGGGCGAGGGCGATGAGGCAGACGTCGTTAGCGCGACCGTGCCGCGCTCCTTCGCCGCTGCGGCATGGGCCGTGGCGCTCGCCGATGTCAGCATGAGCCTCGATAACGTGCTCGCCGTGGCCGGTGCTGCCCGGGAACATCCGGGCATCCTGGCCATCGGGCTGATTCTTTCGGTTGCGCTGATGGGCCTTGCCGCGAATGCCCTCGCCCGTGTGATCGAGCGGTATCGCTGGATCGCCTATGTCGGTCTTGCGGTCATTCTTTGGGTCGCGGGCAAGATGATCTGGGAGGGTCTGTTCGATCCCGCCCAGGGCCTTCTGGCTCTGGTCTGAGCGCTGGTCTGAAGTCCTGAAAAAGCAAGCGCAGCGGGCGTTATGCCCGCTGCGCCGCTTGAGCCGTTGGGGGGGCAAGGCGGCTCAAATCGGGATCGTTTCCAAAAGGTATGGAAGGTCCTGCAGCAGGGGAAATTCTGGTGCAGCACGCCGCGCACCCGGACAAGCGACCGGGCAGGGCGTGGATACGCTCGGAGACGCCTGCGCTTTCGTGGCCATTGCCGGAACCCTCGCAAAGCCCGTTCGGGCGTGGAATGCACACAGCATCGGCTACGCGCACATGCTTTCCAGAGCGGCTCGCGATCCGGTCTTATCGGATTCACTGCTCCAGGATTTTGATTTTCCGCTTTTTTCGATTCATCAGGTGTATTCACCTACTTGAGAATCGCGTAAGTCGTTATTCATAAGTTATTTTGATAATGTGATGAACCATTTTTGAAAAGTTCATCCGATCAATGCTGTTGTCGCAACACAAAATGTTGTTGCGGTTTATCAAAACTCTGTGAATCTCGATGCTGTCTATAGCTGTGAGCTGAGGAATATTTTCCCCGCTCTGCCCGATGCGTCTGAAAGCAAAGTTGCCTATCAGTTGGCGGGTTGTCAAATGGGCCAAATTGCGCACTGCATTCTTAGCGTGCGTCTCGAAAATACCGGAAAACGGGGCGCAGCGTCTGGCAGGCAAGCCCTATCCGCGCCGGATGCCGGGGGGAGGGCATCCGGCGGGTGTGGCTGCATATAGCCAGCCGCACGGGCTTCAGCTTGGAAGCGCGATGTTCTCTTCGTTGCGACCCGAAGGAGATATGACGATGCGGTTCCAGCATCCGTAATGTTCCCTGGGCCGTCGGCCCAATCACAATTCATCGGTATTCCATAAAGCCCCCTTATGGCCGGGGCGTGCAACCGTCGCGCGTGGAGGCGAGACTCGCCGCGATTTTCGAGGATTCGTTCGAGGCGGCACGGACACGGGAGCCGTGCCGCGACCTGAAGCGCGGCAAAGGGCTCAGTGCCATTTTCGAAGTCCCGCATTTCCAGCGTGATGCGCGGTTGGCGGCACGGCCGCGTCCCCCGCTTGACGGCACCTGATTCTCCCACTAATTAGAATAAGCATTCCGGTTTTATATAAGGTGCGGCCAGCACGGTACGCGCCGGTATGGGAGAGAGAAATGAGACTGGCATTCGTGCTTCTTTCGACGTCGGCGCTGGCCGTGCCCGTAATGGCCCAGGCGCAGGCGGCAACCGACGCGCCTGCGACCCAGGAAGCCCAGCAGCAGGAACAGGGTTTTGGCGAGATCATCGTGACCGCCAACCGCACCGCATCGTCGGCGCAAGACACTCCGATCGCGCTCAACGTCTATTCGGGCGACGCCTTGCGTGACGCCGGAGTCTCGTCGGTGCGTGATCTCGCCGCCATCGATCCCAGCGTGAACATCTCGCCGTCGGCAGGCGCTGCCTATGTCGCCGTGCGCGGCATCGCGTCCACCGACGTGACCGAAATCGGCGACCCTTCGGTGCCGATCGCGCGGGACGGGTTCTACACCAACCGTCCGTTCTCGATTAACGCCTCGATGTACGACCTTGCCCGCATCGAAGTGCTCAAGGGCCCGCAGGGCACGCTCAACGGCCGCAACTCCACCGGCGGCCTGATCAGCCTGATCACCAACCGTCCCGCGTTCACCAATGGCGGCTACAGCACGGTCGAAGTCGGCAACTACGGCACTTTCAACGGCGAGATGGGCGCCAACCTGGCGCTCAGCGATCACTTCGCGGTGCGCGCGTCGGGCACGTTCATCACGCATGACGGCTATCGCAAGCTCGACGGACCGGCCAAGGAGGGTGACGACGAGAACTTCGCCTCGGGCCGTATCCAGGCACTCTACAAGAACGGCGGGTTCTCGGCCTGGGTGTCCTACCAGCACGATTCCCGCAGCGTGAACGGCGATGCGCAGCTCAAGTCGACCCTGGGCGGCCCCAAGCCCTCGTTCAAGGACCTCGATGCGTTCCCCAACAACACGCCCACCTCGACCCGCCTCGAGGGTGACCGTATCCGCTGGGAACTGGCCTATGCGACGCCGGGCAATCTCAACTTCGTCTATGCCGGCGGCTACGATAAGCAGCACTGGACCAACGTGCTCGATGCCACCGGGCCGTCCTATCCTGCCAACCGCCAGTTCCGCCAGAGCGAGACGCCCAAGACCTGGAACCACGAGTTCCGCGTCAGCAACGATTCCGCCTCGCGCCTGTTTGTCCAGGCAGGCTACTTCCGCTTCGAGGAAAACAATACCGTCGATTCCGGGCTCTACAACCTGGACATGACCGGAGACTACGCTGTCGGCGGTCCGCTTGAGAGCTTCGGTCAGCCCGATCAATACGGCATCAAGTTCGACTACAAGATCAAGACGCGTTCACAGGCGGTATTCGCCCAGGCCGAATACGATCTTACCGATCAGCTGGAGCTGAGCGTCGGTGGCCGCTACACCTGGGACAAGAAGTCGCGCGCGGGCCAGGCCGTGCTGTTCCTGCCTGCACTGGCCAGCCCCTTCGCGCCGGCGCTGACCCTCACGACGCCGGGTGACGGCAAGCTCAGTGAGAACCAGCCGACCTGGCACGTCGGCCTGAACTATCGTCCGTCCGCCAATTCGATGATCTATGCCAAGTACGACCGCGGCTACAAGTCGGGCGGGTTCAACTCGAACGGCAGCGCGGCCTCGGTGCCTTATGGGCCGGAAAAGCTCGACGCCTTCGAACTGGGCACCAAGAACTCGTTCATGGGCAACACGCTGCAGGTCAATGCCGACGTGTTCTATTCGGACTACAAGGGCTATCAGGCCTCGCAGACGTCCGGCGTGATCAGCGGCGGCAGCGGCATCTTCAACGTCGGCAGCGCGAAGATCCTCGGCGCCGAGGCGGAAGTGAAGGCGCTGCTGGGCGAACACACCCGCGTGGGCATCAACGCCGCCTACCTACACACCAAGTTCGGTAGCGGCATCGTGGCCAATGACGGTGACGGCAACCCCGTCGACATCAGCGGCAATCGCCTGCCCAATGCACCGACCTTCACCACCACCGCGTCGATCGACCAGGACTTCGCGCTGGCCGGCGGCAAGGTCACTGCACACCTCGATGGCAAGTATTCGTCGAGCTACTACTTCTCGGTGTTCAACGTCGAGGACATCAAGACTTCGTCGTTCTTCATGGCCAACGCGTCGCTCAGCTACGAACCGGAAGTCGGCGGCTGGAAGGTACAGGCCTTCGTGCGCAATATCTTCGACAAGAACGTGCTGGCCTATGCACAGCAGAACTTCGTGTCCTATAGCGATAACTACCAGTTCCAGCCTCCCCGCACTTACGGCGTGCGGGCAAGCGTGAACTTCTGATGATCTGATCGAGGCGGCGCGCAACCGGGGTGTTGCGCGCCGTCATTCACCTCTCAAACGCGGGCCTCTGTATCCAGCAGCGCCTTGGCGCGGTCCGGGAAGGGGAGCGGGCCTTCGAAAGCCCTTGCGGCGCGTACGCTCGCGCGTGCCTCGAAACGCTCCGAGAAGCGGGCGAGGGCATCGAGTCCGGCCAGTGCCTCGCCGAAATGTGGCAGATAGCTGACAAATACGCCGAGATAGGCATCGGCAATCGTGAAACGATCCCCCACCAGCCAGTCATGCGCGGTCAGGCGCTGTTCGAGCGGCGCATAGGCTTCGCGCAGGCGCTGGCGGGCAGCCTTGCGGATACCCGCGTGTGCGGCAGGATCGTCGGAATAGAGATGCGGGCGATTGCCCACGCGCTGGGCGGCGCCGTGGATTTCAGAATTGATGTAGCCGATCCACGACTGGATCTCGGCACGCTCGATGGTTCCCACCGGGGCGAACAGCTCCGTGCCGGGGGCCAGGTCCGCGAGGAGGGGCAGGATCGCGCTGTTTTCGCCGATCACCTTGCCATCGGCGAAGCGCAGCGCGGGGATGCGGCCATGCGGCGTCAGCGCCTTGAGATTGTCGCCGTCGGGGCCGAGCCGCAGCAGCACGACGTCGATCGGCAGCGCCAGTTCGCGGATCACGACATGGGCAGGCAGGCTGGTGGCACCGGGCGCGGCAAGCAGTTCAAGCGGCAGTTCGGCGTGCTGGGTCATGCATGGCTCCTTCGGTCGGTGAGCGCAGGGCCGGGTGCGCTGTCGGCGGCGCCGTCGGCGGAGAAGCCGTCCGCCGGGCGGGCAAGGCCAAGGTTCTCGCGCAGCGTGCGCCCCTCGTATTCGTGGCGGAACAGACCGCGCCGCCGCAGTTCGGGCAGGACCAGTTCGATCACGTCGTCGAGGCCCTGCGGGAAAATCGGGGCGAGGATGTTGAACCCGTCCGCAGCGCCGCTCTCGAACCATTCCTCAAGCTGATCGACGACTTCGGCCGGCGTGCCCACCAGCACCAGATGTCCGCGTGCGGCGGACATGCGCGAGACCAGTTGGCGTACCGTAAGTCCTTCTTCCAGCGCGAGGTCATAGAACAGCTTCTGGCGGCTCTGCCAGCCTTCGGTGAACGGAGGCGGGGGCGGCGGCGCGTCGAGATCGGCACCGGTCAAGTCCCACTCGAGGAAAGTCCTGATACTCTGGAGGGCCCCGCCCATGTCGACAAAGTCGTGAAGCCGCGCGAGTTTGGCCTCGGCCTCTTCGCGCGTCGGGGCGACGTAGATGGTAACGCCCGGCAGCACGAGCACATCGTCGCGGGCACGGCCCAGCGCTTCGGCCTTGTCCTTCAGCCCTTGCACGAAGGCGCGCGAGGCAAGGCGGCTCTGCTGGGCGGTGAAGACCAGTTCGGCGGTGGCCGCGGCGAGCTTCTGGCCGTCTTGCGACGAGCCAGCCTGCACGATGACCGGATGGCCCTGAACTGGCCGGCCGGTCTGCAAGGGACCGCGCACGCGGAAATGCTCGCCCTCGTGGTTCACGAGGCGCAGCTTTGCCGGATCGTAGAAGCGGCCGCTGGCCTTGTCGGCGATCACCGCGTCATCGGCGAAGCTGTCCCACAGCGCCTTCACCACTTCGACATGCTCGGTAGCGATCTGGTAGCGGTTGTCGTGGCTGAGCTGGCGGTCGAGGCCGAAGTTGGCCGCTTCCGCGTCGCTGCCCGAGGTCACCAGGTTCCACCCGGCGCGCCCGCCCGACAGCTGGTCGAGCGCGGCGAACTTGCGGGCGACATGGTAAGGCGCAAGGTAAGTAGTGGAAACCGTGGCGATCAGGCCGATGTGGCTGGTGTGCGTCGCCAGCGCTGCAAGCAGCGTCAGCGGTTCGCCGGTGTAGACCGGCGGTGTATAGGCGATGGTCTCGGGCGAGCTGCCGAACAGCGCCACGTTGTCCGCCAGGAACACCGCGTCGAATTTGGCCGCCTCGGCCTTGCGGGCAAGGTCCAGCCAGTAGTCGAAGCGGAACGGTGCCTGCGGGTCGACATCGGGGTGGCGCCATGCGGCGGCGTGGTGGCCGACGCCGAACAGGAAGGCGCCGAGGCGCATCTGGCGGCGGGGTCTTGCTGTGTCTGTCATCGGTCAGAACTTTCGCGAGATGGTGATGCCGTAGGTGCGCGGATTGCCGAAGACTTCGGTGATCGGCGCGGAGGCCGAGGCCGAGGAATAGGCTACGGCGTAGCGTTCGTTGGTGAGGTTCTTGACCCAGACCTGTGCGGTGAAGCTGTTGTCCTGCGTACGCAGGCCGATACCGGCATTGGTGAGCGCCACCGCGTCCTGCCAGCCGTAGATCGAGCGCGGGTTGATGAGCGCGACCTTGCTTTTCCAGCTGGTGTTGACGTAGCCGGTGAGCACCCAGGTGTCGTCGATCGGCTGGTCGAGGTCGATCCCGCCCTGCAGCGTCCATTTGGGGGCGCCGACGATCTGGTATCCGGTCAGGCTGAGCGGCACCGAGGCGCCGCCGTTGGCGACCTGATACTCGACCGGTGCCGGGGCATCGTCGTAATCGAGGTACTTGGCGTCGTTATAGGCGGCGTTGGCGTTCAGGCTGAGCGCGGGGACCGGGCGCAGGGCGGTTTCCAGTTCGAAGCCGCGCAGGCGCACCTTGCCGACATTGGCAAGGTAGCTGCCGAAGGTGGCGTTGGTGCTGTCGACCCGGCTCGCCTGATAGTCCTTGATGGTGTTGTTGTAGAGGTTGAGGTTGACGGTGGCCTTGCCGTCCAGCCAGCTGGTCTTGATGCCGCCTTCGAAGTCGGTCGACTTTTCCGGCCTGGTGATGACGAGGCTGGCCTGCGAGGCGGTGGCCGAGGTATTGGCGGCGCCCGACTTCTCGCCGTAGCTGGCCGAGGCATAGAGCAGCACGTTGGGCGTCACCTGCCAGGCGGGATTGACCAGCCAGGCGAAGGACCCGCGGTTCACCGAATCCGAGATCGAATAGCTACCCGCCGCGCTGCCCGAGGTGGCGCCGAGGTTGTTGAGCAGGGTGGTGCGGTAGGCGGCCAGCGCCGATGGCAGGGTTGCCCCGCCAAGGCTGTAGCCCTCGACGTCGACCGACTTCTTCTCGTAGGTATAACGCAGGCCGCCGGTCACCGAGAGGGTGGGGGTGACGTGGAAGGTGGCCTGGCCGAAGCCGGCGATGCTGTCGATGTGGAGGTGGCCGTCGCGGTCGTACTCCAGCCCGTCGGTGACCGCGGCGGGCAGCGCGGGCGAGAGGAAGAAGGCGGCGGAATCGGATCCGAAGATCGTGCGCAGGTTGCTGCGCAGGTCCTCGTGCAGGTAATAGGCGCCGATCTGCCAGTCGAGCACGTCGCTCTGCTTCGAGGCGAGGCGCAGTTCCTGCGAGTACTGGTTGACGTCGACGTCGTAGCCGGCGCGGTAGATGTCGTAAGGGGTGTAGTCGCTGTCGTTATAGGGGCGGAAATAGAGGCGCCGCCAGGCCGATACTGACGTCAGGTTCACGCCGCCGAGGTCCCAGTTGATCTCGTTTGACACGCCGTCGGTGCGGGCGACAAGCCGGTCCTGGTTGTTGAGATTGGCGTTGTGCGGCGCGTTGAAGTCGGGCGTATAGCCGAAGGCATTGGCCAGCTTGCTCGACCAGCCGCTGCGGGCAGAGACGACCGCGCCGGTGTTCGGATCGAGGTTCTGCGTCACGTCGCCGATGGCCGGGTAGAAGTTGTTGCGTTCCTGGCTGTCGTAATGCTCGACGATCAGGCGCGAGGAGATGTCGCTGGTAGGCGTGAACAGCAATTGGCCGCGCAGGGACCAGCGGTGATTGTCGAGCAGCTTGTCGCCGTTGTACTGGTTGGTTACCCAGCCGCCGCCATAGCTGTTGGCAAAGGTCAGGCGGTAGGCCAGCTTGTCGGCGATGATCGGGCCGGTGGCGTTCAGGCGGATCTGTGCGGCGTCGTAATTGCCGTAGGTGCCGGTGACGGTGAGCGAGGGATCGAAGCTCGGCTTGGCGGTCTGCACGATCACCGCGCCGATCGTGGTGTTCTTGCCGAGCAACGTGCCCTGCGGCCCGCGCACGACCTGGATGTTCTCGAGATCGACGAAATCGAGCCAGGAGAAGCCGACGTGGGTGAAGAACACGTTGTCGACGATGAGGCCCACGCCGCCCTCGGCGCCGTCGTTGCTGGCGTTGCCGCCAAGACCGCGCACGTAGAGCCCGGATACGCGGGTGTTCTGCTGCAGCGCGCTGAAGTTGGGCACCTTGATGGCGAATTCGCTGACGCGCTCGATGCGCTTGGCGGTCAGTTCCGCGCCCGAGACGGCCGAGATCGCCAGCGGCACTTCCTGCAGGCTCTCCTCGCGGTGGCGGGCGGTGACGACGATGGTGGTGCCCTCATCGCCCGAGCCACTGTCGGTGGCCGGTTCGGCGGCAGGTGCGGCGATTTCCTCGGCATGGGCCACGGCAGGCAGCGACAGCGCGCTGGAGGCGAGAAGCAGTGCGCCGATCTTCGCGTGGTAGCGATCAGCCAGAATATTCGACATCTTCGTGTAAACCCCAAGTCGGGCACGCGCCTGCGCTCCGCCGGCCGCGACTATGCGGGAGGCGGGCATCGCAGGGCACGCGCCGCGCATTCCTTGCGCGGCTGCTGGCCCGTGAATTTGCATGTATCGTGCGGTGCGCCGTGGCCGGCGCACAGGTCGGCGGGGGAGCGGCCCCCGCGCGTCATCGCGGTGTGGTCTAAACCTGGATACGCATCGCATCACCCCTTGCTGGTGGGGAACACGAAGCCTGGCGATGTCGCCTTAGCGTCGCGCGCTTTAGCCGTTGGTGACGCGGAGCAAGCTGCTTCCCGATCAAAAGCCGCGGACTGGAGAAGGGCCTCACGGCAGAACCGTGTGGGCATGACGAGCCAGTATCCCCTCGTCCTGTTTCTCAACTTATTTAATTGACATTGGGCCGTCAAGCGGGCGGTGCCGCTCCGGACCCGCAAGGGCCCAAACCAATTCTATGCCGGGTTCAAGGTGACCTTATCGCCAGTCCTTGGCCTGTGCCGCTTTCTCTTGCGCAGCGTCGAGCGGGTCGCCGGCCATCAGGTCCTGCGCGGCGGCCATCAGGCTGGCCTCGGCAGACCCTGCCTGCCGGTACGCGCCGGTCTGCGCGGGACCGCCCGTCATCGTGCGTTCGAGCAGCCAGTTGCCGTCCTGCTTGCAGGCGATGCCGGACGTGGCAGCCCCGGCAAAGACGCGGCAATAGCGGCCGTCCTGGCGCCTGAAGCTGGCGAGAATGCGCATGTCGGCGGCAGGTTCGGCCGCAGCGAGTTGGCGGTCAAGCCCGCGCGCCAGCGAACCTGAGGCGACCAGCCCTGCGCTTGTCTGGGTGATCGGCCCGCTGCCGCCGTGGAGTTGGGCCCCCAGCATGAGGCCTACCACCAGCGAGGCGGCAATCGCGAAACCCATGCGGCGATCCGCGAAGATCGGCACGCGGGGACCCTTGGCAGCGCGCTTGCGGGCCTTTTCGGCTTCGTCCCGGCGTGTCCTTGCGGCGGCGAGATCGACGACCTCGGCCGGTTTCGGGTGGCCGGCGCTGGTCGCAGTTTCGGGCGCGCCGTGCGCGCTGTCCTCGGCCGCGGTGCGGGCGATCAGCGCGGTCAGGGCAGCGGGCACCGGTTCGTCCGCCACCGGATCGAGCTGGCCGCGCAGGGCGGCGCGCAAGGATCGTTCCGCTTCCAGTCGCCGGGCGAGGGTGGGATCGGCGGCAACCGCGGCTTCCACGCGCGCGGCCGCTTCGCCGGACAATTCGCCGTCGGCCAGGGCCATGAGCTCTTCGGGGGTCACGCTCATGCGGGTTCTCCAAGTTCCTTCAAGAGTGCCTCGCGGCCGCGGCCGAGGCGGGAGGTCAGGGTGCCTTGCGGAATGCCGATGATCTCTGCCGCTTCCTTGTAGGCAAAGCCTTCCACCAGCACGAGCACCACCGCTTCGCGTTGCTCGGCGGGCAGCCGCGCCAGCGCCCGGTCGACATTGCCGAGTTCCACGCGGTTTTCCGCATCGCGGTCGCCCGCCACGCCCACGTTCGCGCCTTCGTCCTCGTGCACGAACGTCTGTGCGCGGCGGCTGCGGGCCCTGGTTTCGTCGATCCACTGGTTACGCATGATCCGGTACACCCAGGCATCGAGCCGCGTGCCTTCCTGCCACTGGCCGCGCGCCACCAGGGCGCGCTCGACGGTCGTCTGGCACAAGTCGTCGGCGTCCGCCGCGTTCTGTGTCAGCCCCCGTGCGAAACGCCGCAAGCGTGGCAGCAATGCCGTCAATTCGTTGCAGAAGTGGTGCGTACTCATCGAAATATCGTTTCCGTGAGGATGAAACGTCCCGATGGCACCGTTTCATCCTTGAGCGCTACCGATTTTTGCTGTGGGAACGAGGAATGGGTCGAAGGTCTGAAATGTGTGCGGGGCTGGCCGCGCTGGTTATGGCGGCATTTGCCGTCCCCGCCGGTGCGCAACTGGGCCTGCCGGGCGGGATTGATCCGCTGGCTGCGATCGATCGCACACGGGGGGCGGTGTCCGGCGCTGCAGAGGACGTGGTGGACCGCTCGCTTTCTGGCGTGTCGTCGATTGTCGGCGATGCCCGCCAACTGGCGCAGGACCGGCTCGGACGGCTGCGCGATTTCGTCTCCGCCCGGCGTGGCAGCGTGGATTGGGATGACCGGCACGAACCGGCCCGTGCAGGCGAATTGCTGCTGCTCGACCCCGATACCGAGAGTCTCGCGCGGGCGGCGGACACGGGTTTTGCGCTGATCGAACGGGGCGAGGTCGAGGGCCTTGGCATTGCTTATGCCCGTTTGGCGACCCCGCAGGGCGAACCGCTTGCGCGCGCCATCGCGCGGTTGCGCCGCGCCTTGCCGGGGCGTGAGATCACGGCGGACCAGTTGCATTTCCCTTCGGGCGGCACCACGACAAGGACTGGCGCAAGCCCTTCCGCAATGGGGTTGCCCACGGGCGGCACGGTGGGCGTGATAGACGGCGGTATAGCCGGATCAGACCGGCTGGCGGGACAAGGCGCCTTTGCCACGGGTGCGCCCAAGGCGAACGACCATGCCTCTGCCATTGCCTCGCTGCTAAAGGGTGCGGGTACGGCGCGGATCTACGGCGCCGATGTCTACGGCACCGATCCGGCTGGCGGAAACGCGCTGGCGATCGCCCGCGCGCTCGGCTGGATGGCGGCGCAGCGGGTGCCGGTGGTCTCGATCAGCCTGGTCGGCCCAGCCAATCCCTTGCTTGCCCGCGCGGTCGGTGCGGCGCGGGCAAGGGGCATCGTGGTCGTCGCCGCCGTTGGCAATGACGGCGCGGCGGCACCGCCGGCCTTTCCGGCATCCTATCCCGGTGTCGTTGCCGTCACCGGCGTCGATGGGCGCGGGCGAGTGCTGATCGAGGGAGGCAAGGCGTCCCATCTCGACTATGCGGCGCCGGGTGCGGACATGACGGCGCTGGTGCCGGGCAAGGGGCGGATCGGCCTGCGCGGAACCTCGTTTGCTGCCCCGCTTGCAGCGGCTCGGATCGCAGCGCGGATGGGGCAGGGCAAAGATGCCGGAGCGGCCTTGCAGGCGGCCAATGGCGAGGCACTGGCGCCGTCGCGGCGGACCGGGCGCGGGGTGCTCTGCATGATCTGCCGAACAGGCGGATAATCCGTATCCTCGAATTTTTTCGCGGCACCGACGGATGAAACCGGACAGGCCATCCGTTCCTCTCTCAGACCCACCGCAAGGCGCTTCGGCACAGCGGCGGACAGGACGAGTAGAGGAAAGGAACCGGAACGATGAAGAGCATCACTCTTGGCAAGGCGAACCTCGGCGCGGCTCTGGCGGCTGTCGCAATCGCCATGGCTCCCGGCGCGGCGCAGGCCCAGCTTCTGGGCGGAGGCGGCGGCGGCCTTGGTGGCAGCCTTGGCGGGGCGCTGGGCGGCTCGTTCGGCGGCGGTATCGGCTCGGTCGGTAGCACGCTGGACGGCATGGGCAGCGCAGCCGGCGACATGAGCGTCACCCGCAGCGCCCGTTCGGCTACCGCGTCGGGCTCGGGCAGCGGCCGGGCCAGCAAGAAGGTGACCACGCCTGCCGTTTCGGCGCCCGATACTTCGGGGGCAAGCGACGCCGTTTCCAACGCGCGCACCGCGACCAGCGGCCTTGCCGGTTCGGCGGTCTCGGGCGCAACCTCGCGGGCGGGGGCGGCGCAGGGCACGTTGGGCTCGCTTGCCGGCAATGCAGCGGCTTCGGGGAGCGGTGCGGCTTCGGGCGCGGCGAGTCATGGCGCTTCGGGCACGACCGCGAACGGCTCCGCCGCCGGTAACGGCACGTCGAGCGGCAACCTGACCGCCCCGGCGCTGCCCGATGCCAGCGCCACGGCAAGCGGTGCAGCCTCGCGTCTGGCCGGGGCCGCCGGATCTGCCCGCGATGCGGCGGTGAACCGTGCATCGAACGCCGCTTCTACGGCGCAGGACACGGCTTCGACCGCCAATGCGCAAGGTTCGGGCAGCGGTTCCGGCACCGCCTCGGCCGGAAAGCACAGTGCGGCGGCAGCAGGATCGGGCTCCGGCTCTGCGTCCAACAGCGGCGGCTCGATCAGTCTGAGCGCTTCGGCCAGCGGTAACTGAGCCGGTACAGACCCCCCGCGCACCGTCGTCGCTACTCCCGCAAGGTTCTGACACCCCAAGGTCAGCTGCGCATCAAGGGGGCCCCATCCGACGAGATGGAACGGCGGTGCGGAGCCCGCGAAAGCCTTACCCGGCTTTCGCGGGCTCTTTCTCGTGTTGCCTCCTGCGGTCCGTCGCCGCATAGGCGGGCCGTGGAGCGAGATCAGTCTACCGAGAACAATCGCCGAGAGATCTTGAGGATCGCGACGGCGCACTTTGCCGACAAGGGCTTTGCAGGCGCGCGCGTGGACGAGATCGCCGCCGCTACCGCGACCTCGAAGCGGATGATCTATTACCATTTCGGCAGCAAGGAAGGCCTCTACCGCGCCGTCATGCGCGAGGCCTATCGCGGCATCCGCTCCGCCGAACTCGACGCCGGGCTGGAGGACATGTGCCCGGTTGCCGCGCTGGATCGGCTGACGGCGCTGACGTTCGACTATCACTTCCATCACCCCGAACTGGTGCGGCTGGTGATGGACGAGAACATGCGCCGCGGTCCGCATGTCGGCGCGGTGGATGAGGCGAAGAACGACCTCGTACTGCCGCGCACGCAGGCGCTGATCGATCGCGGGGTTGCCGAGGGCACCTTGCGCGCGGGGCTCGAGGCGGTGGACCTGCATATGACGATCAGCGCGCTGGCGTTCTACTTCGTGTCCAACCGCTACACCTTCCGCGCGCTGTTCGACGTCGATCTGACGAGCGAGGCGGTGGCGGAGCGCCGCAAGGCCCAGGTGGTGGAAACCGTGCGGCGCTATTGCCTCGCGCCGTGAATGGGCGCGAGGCTGATCTTCAAAACGTCATGCGCACCTGACAGCCCAGCGCCAGAGCATTGGGCGTCGAGCGGAAGCTGAACGCGCCCGGCTCGACGATATACTGTACGTCCGGCCGGATCAGCAGCCAGCGATTGGCCTGGAATCCGTAGCTCAGTTCGATGGCGGTCTCGCCCGCGGGCAGCGAGGCGTAGCTGCCGGGGACCGGCGCGGTGTCGACATGGAGGCGCCGCAGGCGCGGGTCCACCACGGCGTGGGTCACGCCAAGACCGATGCTGTCCGCATCGCGGCCCTTGAAGGTGCCGGTCTTGACCAGACCGCCGGCGTACCAGCGGGTGATCTGCCCAGAGACTTGCGGATTGGCGGTGAACTGGCCGAACAGCGAAAGCCCGCGATTGCCGGTGCCCTCGCGCCAGATCATCTGGTCGGCGAGAATGTAGAAGCCGTGGCGCCCCGTAACGGTACCGCCGCCGCCCTGCTTGGTCACGCGCGAGGTGTCGTAATAGAAGCCGATCTTGTAGTGGCCCGGGAGTACCCGGCTGCCCTTCGTCACGCCGGGGTCGTATTCGACTTCGACGGGCAGCACGACGCCGATGGTGCCGCCCGCGAAGGGATCCCAGGCATTGTCCTCGTCGTTGAGGCGCGGATTCACCTGGTAGACGCCGGTGCGCAGGATTACGTCATGGCGCAGTTTGTAGCGCACCGCCGCGCCCCAGCGCGCATTGGGATAGTTGTACCAGCCGCTGTCGCCCGACATTGACAGGGGATGTGCGCAAAAGGCGGCGTTCACGAAAGTGCAGCCGATCGGCATGCCGCCCAGATCGTTGCCCATCGCGAAATAGCCGAGCCGCAAGTTGAGCTTGCCGTCCATCAGGTTCTGTTCCCAACTCGCCTCGGTAAGGCGGGCGTAGTAGCCGCCGGCGGCCTCCTGAATGGGCAGGCGGTTGCCCACGAAGTCGGACGAGATGCCGATGCCGCGCCGGTCGTTGACGGTGAGGTGGATGGTGGCACCCTCGACCCCGGCAAGCCGCTCCATGTCGAAATCGGCACCGAGCCGGACTTGCTGGACGTAGCTGGTGCCGCGTCGCTGTCCGCCATCGACCGCCGAGAAGGTCTCGGACACGTAGTCGCCCCGGACCGTCACGCCTGCCTGCTTGAGCGAGGTGCGCAGTCCGCCCCAGTCGCCGGTCAACGTGGCTCGGCCGCTGGCGGGTGGGGCGGCGGGCTGGGTGGTCGCTGCAGGCACGGCGACAATGGGCGCCGGGACCGGCGCAGGCTGTTCCTCGCCCGCTTCGGTGTCTTCGGCGCGAACCGTGGTCGCCGTGAAGGGCAGGACCAAGGCGAGACCGCCGGCGGCGAGCGTGAGAGTGTGGATACGCTGGGCCAAGGCCCCCTCCTTCCCGCCGCCTTCACCGGCGCGGGTCTATTTGATGTGGAACAGGACGTCCGGGGACGGAGTTGGGAATCCGCCCCCGGACCGGTCACCGGACCGGCGTGATGGAGGCTCCGGGAGCCCTCACTTCAGTGCGTAAGCGATTACGTAATCGCCGCGGTCGGGCGACTGACGCGCGCCGCCGGCGGTGATCACCACGTACTGCTTGCCGGTCTTCGGCGACTTGTAGCTCATCGGGCCGCCCTGGCTGCCGACCGGCAGGCGGGCTTTCCAGACTTCCTTGCCGTTCGCCGCGTTGAAGGCGCGCAAGTAGTAGTCTTGCGTACCGGCGATGAAGACGAGGCCGCCCTGCGTCGCCAGCGTGCCGCCCAGCGTCGGCATGCCGATCGGGATCGGCAGGCCCATCTTGACGCCCATCGGGCCGGTGTCGCGCACGGTGCCGACCGGAACCTGCCACTTGATCTGGCGGGTCTTCATGTCGATCGCGGTGAGCGTGCCGAACGGCGGGGCCTGGCAGGGAATGCCGAGCGCGGAGAGGAAGCGGTCCTTCACCACCGAATAGGGCGTGCCCTTCAGCGGAACGCTGCCCATGCCGGTGTTGATCGCTTCACCGGCGGCGCCGGACTTGCCCTGCTGGGCCTTGGTCTGCGGGAACATCTGCACCCAGAGGCCAAGGCGCATGTCGTTGGCGAAGATCGTGTTGGTGGTGGGATCGATCGAGAGACCGCCCCAGTTCATGCCGCCCAGCGATCCCGGGAAGCTCAGCGACTTGTCGGTGCCGGGCGCGGTGTAGAGCCCTTCGTAACGCATGCCCTTGAAGGCGATGCGGCACAGCAGCTGGTCGAACGGCGTGGCGCCCCACATGTCGGCTTCGGTCAGCGTGCCGGCGCCGATCTGCGGCATGCCGACGGACTTGGGCTGGGTGAGCGCATAGGGCTCGTTCGGGATGTTTGCGGCCTTGACCTTGACGTTCGCCACTTCGGTCAGCGGCTTGCCGGTCTGACGGTCGAGCACATAGAGCTGGCCGGCCTTGGTGCCGAAGACCAGCGCGGGCACGGTCTTGCCGTCCTTCCGGTAGTCGAGGAAGGTCGGCTGCATCGGCACGTCGAAGTCCCAAAGGTCGTTGTGGACCGTCTGGAAGTGCCACTTTTCCTTGCCCGTCGTCGCATCGAGCGCGAGCATCGAGGCGCCGTACTTGTGGTCGAGCGAGGTGCGCGGCACGCCGTAAAGGTCGACCGAGGAACTGCCCACCGGCATGAACACGGTGTTGGACGCCGGGTCGTAGGACATCGCTGACCAGACGTTGGGGGTCGAGCGGGTATAGGTCTGGCCGGGGGCGGGCATGCCGGTCAGCGCCGGGTTGCCCGGATCGAACGCCCAGCGCAGCTTGCCGGTGACGGCATCGAAGCCGCGCATCACGCCGCCGGGCATGTCGGTCTGCACGTTGTCCGCCACGCGCCCGCCGACGACCACCGTGGTTCCCGCCAGCGTCGGCGCGGACGTCAGCTGGTACTGCGGATCGGGCGCATTGCCGAGACCGGCCTTGAGGTCGACGCGGCCACCGTTGCCGAAGTCCGTGCAGAACTTGCCGGTATCGGCGTCGAGCGCGATCAGTTCGGCATTGATGGTGTTCATCAGGATGCGGCGCTGGCACGGCGCGCCTTCGGGCACGGTGACGGCGGTGACGGGCGTGGAGCCGGGCATGGTGGGCTGCTGGACCGGCGCCTTGGCGTCGAAATAGGCCAGGCCGCGGCAGCGGTTCCACACCGAGGCGCGCGCGTCGATCCGGGCCTTCCACTTCTCGCGGCCGGTATCGGCATCGAGCGCGATGACATTGTTGTGCGGGGTGCAGATGTAGACGGTGTCGCCCACTTGCAGCGGGGTATCCTGATCCTCGGCGCCGTTACCGTCGCTGATCGCCACGTCGCCGGTGCGGTAGGTCCAGGCGACCTTGAGGTCCTGCACGTTGTTACGGGTGATCTGGTCAAGCGCGACGAAGCGGCTGCCTCCCGGGGTGTTGCCGTAGGCCTGCCAGTTCTGCTGAGCATGGGCGGGATCGACCGGCACCAGCGCGCTTTCGGTGCCCGTGAAGGGAACCGTGGGATGCGGCACGAACATGCCGGCAAAGCCGGCGGCGGAACCGAATCCGACCACGGCAGCGACGGCCAGAGCGGGCTTCCAGTTGGGAGCGAGCCCTTCGGCGCGGCGCAGCAGGGGATAGGACAGCGCAACGACGGTGCCGCCGACTCCGATTGCCAGCAGGCGCGAGATCAGCGGCCAGAAGGTGAGGCCCACTTCCCACAGCGACCACAGGACGGTGCCGAGGAACACCGCGCCGAACAGCAGTGCTCCGGCGCGCTTGCGGCGGATGAGCAGGACGCCCGAGGCCAGCAGGACGAGGCCGGCGATCAGGAAGTAGAAGCTGCCGCCCAGGCTGACCAGCTTGGCGCCGCCCAGGGTGAAGAAAAGGCCGGCGGCAACGATCACGCCGCCGAGCAGCCAGAGCCAGGCCCTGGTGGCTATTCCGGTGCGGGCTGGGCCTGAGCCCGGTGTACTGACATGCTTGTGTGTGCCTGACATGCGGCACCTCCTCATGTTTCTATGTACGTGCAGGAGTGTGCCGCCAATCGGGGGACGACGGCAAGCCTGCATCGAATGATACGAAGTAACGAGAGCGGTCATGCCGTCATCGAATGTGTGTACCAGTTAGTACACAACGCTTGCGGGCACAAGTTTGACCGGAAATTCGGATCTAAAAATCTGATATATATCGATGTTTTAGGCCGCCTCGCAGGCTGGGGCCGCGAGTCGTTGGGTCGCCACGGCAGGCTTGGGATCGGTTTTGCAATCCCATGTGTTGCTATTGCGAATTGGTTGCATTAATTGCCGCGCCGGTGCGACGGATTCGATGCGGCCCTTAGGAGGCTGTACGGTAGCCGCGCCGGGTTGCGAAAATCGGGGTTTGGGCCCCGCCGATGGGGCACGATCGAGTTGGCGCGCAGGGTACTGTTTCAAATCCACTGGTTCCTCGGCATCACCGCGGGTCTTGTCCTTGCGGTGATGGGAATCACCGGTGCGACGCTGAGTTTCGAGAACGAGATCATGCGGGCGCTGAGCCCCGGCGTTGTCCGACTTGCGCCGGATGGCCGCGCGGCGCTGTCGCCGCAGGAGGTGCTGGCGCGCGTTCAGGCGCAGCGTCCCGGCGAGCGGGTGGAGCGGTTCACGGTTGCCGCGGATGCCGGCAGCGCCTGGGAAGTCCGCTTCGCCGCGCACGAAAAGGGCAAGCGGGGCGAGCGCACCCGTGTCGATCCGCGCGATGGCCGCCTGCTCGGCAAGGCGAGCGGCGAGGGCTTTTTCCAGACGGTCGAGAATATCCACCGCTGGCTGGCCTTGCCCGAGGGACCGCGCGGGATCGACCGCCAGATCACCGGATTCGCCGCGATCTCGCTGCTGTTCTTCGCGCTTTCGGGTCTCTATCTGCGCTGGCCGCGCCGTGCGCTCGACTGGCGGGCGTGGCTGGTGCTCGACTGGCGCAAGAGCGGGCGCAATCTCTACCGCGCGCTGCACGTTGTGATAGGGACTTGGGTGGCGCTGGCCTACCTGCTGTCCGCGCTGACGGGTCTATGGTGGTCCTACGAATGGTACCGCGAGGGCGCGCAATATGTGTTGACCGGCAAGGTGTCGGATGGCGGCCATGAAGGCCGGCGGCCAGCTGGTGGGATCGAAGGCGAAACGGCGCCTGCCGCGACTTCGCTGGCGCGCGCCTGGCCGACACTGATGACGGCGACGGGCGGGCGGTTCGATGCGGTTCAGGTGACGATGCCCGAGACCGGATCGGAGGGACGTTTCCGGGTGCTCCTGCCCTGCGCGCGGCACGACCGGATGACCGACGACTACAGCATCGACCTTGCTGCCGGTCATGTGCTCAAGGCCGAACGCTATGCCGACAAGCCGCTTGGCACTGTTGTCGCCACCAGCATGTACGAAGTCCACCGCGGGGCGATATTCGGCCTGCCCGGGCGTATCGTTATCCTGATCACAAGCCTGACGATGCCGCTGTTCACGGTGACCGGGCTGCTGCTCTATTTCGCCCGCCGCCGTCGCAAGCGTGCGGCACAGGCGGAAGGCACCGCGGGGCTTGCGGGCGCGAACGGTACGACACTGGTCGCCTACGCCAGCCAGACCGGCGGCGCGGAGCGCCTTGCGCGGCAGACCGCGGCGGCCCTCGGCGGGGCAAGACTGGTGCCGCTGGCCTCGCTCGACGAGGGGCAACTGGCCGGTGCGGAGCGCGCGCTCTTTGTCGTGAGCACTTATGGCGAGGGCGAACCGCCGGACACCGTGCGCCGCTTCGCCCGCCAAACCATGGCCGTGCCGCCAAGCGCGGCGCACCTCGATTATGCCGTGCTGGCGCTGGGCGACCGCGAATATGCCGAGTTCTGCGCGTTCGGCCACAAGGTGGACGGCTGGCTGCGCTCGGGCGGTGCGACGCCGCTGTTCGAGACGATTGAAGTCGACGGCGAGGATCCTGCGGCGCATGGGCGCTGGCAGCACAACCTTGCCCTCCTTGGCGCCCGCGAGGATGCCGGGGCCTGGGCCGGCGAGACGGCCCGCCCCTGGCGCCTGGTCGAACGCGAATTGCTCAACGCGGGCTCGGCAGGCGGGCCGGTCTACCGGGTGGCACTGGAGCCTGCAGACGGCAATGCGGCTGAATGGCGGGCGGGCGATATCGCCGAGGTGCTTCCCGGCGGGGCGGTGGAGGGTGCTCCAGTCAGCCACCGCGAGTATTCGATCGCCTCGATCCCCGCCGATGGCCGCATCGAATTCATCGTTCGTCAGGTCACTCGCAGCGACGGCATGCTCGGGCATGGTTCGGGGTGGCTGACGGTCCATGCCGGGATCGGCAGCACGACTGCGATGCGCCTGCGTTCGAACAGCGGTTTTCATACCCCGCAAGAACCTCGCCCGTTGATCCTGATCGGCAACGGTACCGGTATCGCCGGCCTTCGCAGCCACTTGCGACAGGCAGCCTGCAACGGGCAGGGCGGCCACTGGCTGCTGTTCGGTGAGCGAAGCCGGGCCCATGACACGCTGCTCGCCGATGAACTCGAAGACTGGCTGGCGGACGGCACCCTGACCCGGCTCGACCGCGCCTGGTCACGGGATGCCGATTGCGGGCGCTACGTGCAGGACCTGGTTGCCGATGCCGCACCGGACATCGCCGAATGGGCGGACCGGGGCGCGGCTATTCTCGTGTGCGGCAGCTTGCAGGGCATGGCCCCGGCGGTCGATGCTGCTCTGCGCATGGCACTTGGCGAAGACCGCCTCGACGCGATGGCCGAAGCGGGCCTCTACCTCCGCGACATCTACTGATCGCCTGCGGGTACAGGCCCGCAGTCTCCTATGTGTTTTCGAGGATCTCCTCCAATGCTTTCCCCCCGTTTCGTGTCGCACCTGCCCTTGATCCTGCCTGCGCTCGGCATGACCGGGCTCATGCCCGCCCACGCCGAGGAAGCGGCGGAAATCGGTGGTGGCAACGAGGGGGAGACGATCGTCGTCACCGCCCGCGCGCAGACGCTCTACCGCGTCACCGAGACCGAAGTGGGCAAGATCGCCGCCGATCCCCTGGATGTGCCGCAATCGGTGCAGGTCATCAATTCGGATATGATCGAGGACCAGGGCGCGCGCGACATCCGCGATCTCTATCGCAACGTGCCGGGTGTGAGTGCCAACAACTACGCGACCGTCACCTATCGCGGCTTCAGCCAGGACGTGACGTATTATGACGGGCTGCGCGGCGACCCGTTCCAGACCTTCTCGGTCCCCCAACTCTTCACCATCGATCGCGTCGAGTTCCTCAAGGGGCCGGCGGGCATGCTCTATGGTGCCGGTTCGCCGGGCGGCACGATCAACTACGTGACCAAGAAGCCTTCCGATCAGTTCGCCGCAAACATGCGCGCCATCGTGGGCGGGCGCAATCGTTATGGCGGCTCGTTCGACGTGACCAGTCCGCTCGACAAGGACGGTGTGATGTCGGCGCGCGCGGGCTTGTTTTATGAGGACTACGATAGCTACCGCGCCCACGCGAGCAGCCGGACGCTGGTGGCCGACGGCGGGCTCACCGCCAGGATTTCGGACGACACCAAGCTGACGGTGCAGGTGACCGACTACGATCAGGACCTGCCCGGCAACCGCCTGCGCGGCATTCCGATCGACGCGGACGGCAACTTCCTCACCTACCGCAGCTGGAATCACAACGATCCGGGTGACTTCATCCGCTACAACGGCCTCGTCACGCAGGCGCGGCTCGACAGCAAGCTGTCCGATGCGATCTCGTTCAATGTCGCCGGGCGGTGGTTCCGCTACAACGAAGATCAGGAATACCACGAGCCGGTAGCCTTGCGCGATACCGACGGCGACGGCGTGTACGACACCGTCACCCGCGAGTTCCGCAAGCAGCACCGCCATGTCGAAGGGTTGTCGCTGGGCGCCAACCTGGTCGGCAAGTTCACTACCGGCGTGTTCGAGCATACCGTGCTGCTTGGCGGGGATTGGTACCGCGAGGATTCGACCGGCCAGAACTACGCCACCCGCAACGTTTCGGCGCTCTCGCTGATCGATCCCGATTACAGCGATTCCTCCAAGCCCGATCTTTCGGGCGTCACCCCGTCCTACACCGATGCGCGTGCGCTGCGCCGCGGCGTTTACCTGCAGGAACAGCTGGGCATCGGCGAGCATGTCATCCTGGTCGGCGGCGTGCGTCGCGACTGGTTCGATGACAACGATTACATTGCCGGCGACAGTGCCAGTTCGGCCGCCACTACCTGGCGGACGGGCGCGATCTACAAACCGCGCAGGGACGTGTCGCTCTATGTAAGTTGGTCCCAGGCTTTCGAACCCCAAGACGTGTCAGACCAGTCACCGCTTGCCGGCGGCCCGTTCGCTGCTGAAACCGGCAACCAGATCGAGGCGGGCATAAAGACCGACCTGCTGAATGGTCGCATCCAGACGACGCTGGCGGCCTATCGCATCGTTCGCCGCAACGTGCTGCAGATCGACGATAGCCAGGACGCCGTGAACGGAGTCGACCAGTTGGCGCCGATCGGCGAGGTGACCAGTAAGGGCGTCGAGGCCACGGTAACCGCGGACGTAACCCGTGACTGGGTGGTCTCGCTGAACTATGCCTATAATGACACCCGCATTACCGGGACTGCCGAAGGCCAGTCGATCGACAATTCGGTAGGCGATCGTTTTCCCAACACGCCGCACCATCAGGCCGGTTTCTGGACGCGTTACCAGGTGCAGGCGATCGAGACGGCATTTGCCTTTGGCGGCCAGTATGTTTCCGATCAGATCGATCGCTCGGGTGACAGGCTGAAGCCGTTCACGGTGTTCGATGCCACGATCTCGCATGATTTCGGCTTTGCCGAGGTCAAGTTCCGGATCGAGAACATCTTCGACAAGTATTACGCGGTATCCGGCTTCACCGGCGCCAAGGGGGCCTACCTCGGCAATGCGCGAAGCTGGTTCGTGGAGCTGCGGCGCAGGTTCTGAGCGCTGGAACCGGTCAGGAGGCGCTGTTGTCGCTGTCGGCCGCCGCGATTTCGGTGCGGGTGTCGCTGCCCTGGGGATAGATGAACCCGAAGACCGGATTCACGCGCGAACCCAGCGCTCGCGAAGGGGCATACCAGACGCGAACCTCGCTCCAGTCTCCTGCGGCAGAGACGTCTTCGGCCAGAGCGCCATGTTCGATCATGCCGGGTGAAGACCAGTTGGCATGGTCGAGCAGGATGTGGCGCTCGTCGACGACTTTCTGGACCACGGCGACATGGCCGAGCGGCATCGCCGACGACGGCGCCATTGCGACGACCGCGCCAACTCGCGGCACACTACCGCGGCGGTAGATGCCCTTGGCCTGGTTCCACCAGGACCAGGCATCACCGTGGATCTCGATACCCGAATGCTCACGTGCATAAGGAACGCATTGCAGCGGTGCAGCCATGGCTGGGCTTGTTAAGCCGACGGCGACCAGCAGAACCAGCAGGCCGCGGCAAAGCGTTTGGCCTTGTTTGGCGACGACGTTTTTGACGATGGCTCTGGCAACAGAACCCCATGTGCCGTTTACCGGCATGACCCGACCGTTGTTCACGAAAGCTCCCTGGCGACCCGCGATGCTTTAGTAATGAGATAACGTATCTTCTGGAAAGATACCCTGGCTTCGGCTCACCTTGCCAGGACCTCGGTTGAACGAAGCTCCCTGGAAACCTGGGAACTTACCGGCGCGATCACACGCTATGAGGATTCGGACGGTGAGGGGCATGAAGCAATTTCCTGTAGCCGGCGCCACGATCATTCCGTGACCCGAGGCTGCTGCGCGACGGGCGGCCCGTCTATGTCAGAGGGCATTTTGTCGCGGCCGCTTCTGCGCCGCCCAGGTCCTGATGACATGCCAATCCCAGCGGGAGCTGCATGGAAGTCTGGCTCAGGGCTGCCGGCAATGCGGCATGGCCAATTCAGTCGGGGCTGAAAATCCCGAAAACCGGCGTTTTTTGGGAAAGTGA
>NZ_JAPCWC010000120.1 GCF_026420865.1 Novosphingobium clariflavum
GCGCATCTGGCGCCGCGAGGGGCTCAAGGTGCCGCAAAAGCAGCCGAAGCGCGGAAGGCTCTGGCTCCATGACGGATCGTGCATCCGGCTGCGGCCCGAGTATCCGGGGCACGTGTGGTCCTACGACTTCGTCGAGGGCCGCACGCATGATGGTCGCAAGTTCCGCATCTTGTCGATCATCGACGAGGCCAGTCGGGAGTGCCTGGCCTTGCCGGTCGCGCGACGGCTCAGGAGCGAGGATGTGCTGGCGGCGCTGGCCGATCTGTTCGTCACGCGTGGGCCGCCTGCGCATATACGGTCGGACAACGGCCCCGAATTTATCGCCAATGCCGTGCA
>NZ_JAPCWC010000121.1 GCF_026420865.1 Novosphingobium clariflavum
GGCAGCAGAGGCGGTGGCGCGCAGGCGGCCGTCCATCTGGGTGATCGCCGCCGAGGTTTCCTCAAGGCTCGCCGCATTGCTTTCGGTGCGGCGGGCAAGGTCCTCGGAGGCCTGGGCGATCTCGCTGGAGCCGGTGCGGATGGCGTGGGTGCTTTCGGTCACCGCGCCGATGAGCTCGCGCAGGGCGCCGACGGCCGAATTGAAGTTGGTCTTCAGTTCGGCATAGGCGGGCGGGAACTCGGCCTTGATCGACTGGGTGAGGTCGCCCTCGCTGATCGCCTGGAGGCTGGCGCGCAGCGTGGTGGTGACCACTTCCTGCTCCTGCGCAT
>NZ_JAPCWC010000122.1 GCF_026420865.1 Novosphingobium clariflavum
AGTGTCGTGAACGCTTCGGGCAAATCCCAGCCCTGCAAAGGGGCAGCCTGGTCGAATGCGTTGATCTTCTGCTCGATCAGCGGGAGATAATGGAGCGGGTCGAAGATAACCTCCTCGCGGGCATAACAACGAGGATGACGGGCGATGACTTCGCTGCGGCAGCCGATCACCACCTCATCGACATAGGCCCTGATCCAGACCTCCTGATGGCCCCAGGCCACCGGAACCGAATAATCATTGGTCTTGTAGCGCACCAGGGATTGCGAGGAGACCCGCCCGCCCGCCTGATCGCAGGCCTCGAAGGGTGTAGCGGG
>NZ_JAPCWC010000123.1 GCF_026420865.1 Novosphingobium clariflavum
TGATCTGCCCCCACCGAGTGGCCCGATTGGTTTGTTAGTGGATTAAGCCCATCGCCGCCATATCCGGACGGAGGTGGAGCGAAGCGGAACCGGAGGCCGGATATGGCGGTGTCGCCGTTTCCGGTGCCGGCGGTCGGTAGCCCAGGCTGCTGTGAGGGCGAACGGTGTTGTAATGCCGCCGCCATGCCTCGATCAGCACCTTGGCCTCAGCGAGGCTGTAGAAGATCTCGCCGTTGAGCAGTTCGTCGCGAAGCGACCCATTGAAGCTTTCGTTATAGCCATTCTCCCATGGTGATCCCGGGGTG
>NZ_JAPCWC010000124.1 GCF_026420865.1 Novosphingobium clariflavum
ATGGTGGCGGGCCACATCGCGGTGAAGAAGAAGGCGATGGCCTGCGTCAAGGAATTCGGCGAGGGCAACTTCGAGGCGCCGCTCGAGGCGTTCCCCGGCAAGAAGGCCTTCATCAACGAGACGATCGAGACGCTGCGCGGCAATCTGGTCGGGCTGATCGCGGCGATGAACCACATGTCGGCCGAGCATGACCGGGGCGATATCGACGTGGTCGTGCCGGTGGAGAAGTTCCGCGGCGACTTCGCGGTGATGGCGGGCGGCATCAATGCC
>NZ_JAPCWC010000125.1 GCF_026420865.1 Novosphingobium clariflavum
GTCCAAAGCCGACGGCTCGCAGTCGCTCGACCTGCAGCACGATGCCCTTCGCGCTGCCGGTGTCGAGCCAGGCAATATCTATGATGATCGTGCATCCGGTAGCCGTGATGATCGCCCCGGTCTTGCCGCCTGCCTGAAATCGTTGCGCGACGGCGATGTCCTCATCGTTTGGAAGCTCGACCGGCTCGGCCGAACGCTCACCCACCTGGTCAGCACGGTGCAGAATCTGTCGGATCGCGGTATCGGTCTGCGGGTGCTCACCGGG
>NZ_JAPCWC010000126.1 GCF_026420865.1 Novosphingobium clariflavum
GCGGGATAGTCCTGCTGCGGGCGGTGTAAAAGTCGTCCACCTTGAAGCCTTTCTGCCAAGTCAGGGAGGTGTGGGGATCTACAGCGTGGAACTTTATCTTCAGGTCCGTTTGGCTTGCGCGGATGGCATGAGCCAGCGGGCGGCGGCGAAGCGTTTCAATGTGTCGCGCGATACGGTGCGCAAGATGCTGTCGTTTTCATCGCCACCGGGTTACCGGCGTCAGTCTGCACCGCAGCGCCCGAAGCTGGACGGGTTTGTGGGG
>NZ_JAPCWC010000127.1 GCF_026420865.1 Novosphingobium clariflavum
AACGCGCAACGTCGCGAATGTAGTTGCGCTTCGTCTCGATGGAGAAGCGGCGCAAGTCCATGTCTTCGATCAGGCGTTGGCGCAGCGGGCTCACAGGGGGGGTGGAAAGGGACTCGGTCATCGTGTGGCTCCTAGACTGAAAGGAGCCAGGAACGTCTGCCTACAACCGGCGACGCTCAACCCCAGCGCAACGTTCGATCCATGCAAATACCGCGCCGATTACACCCTCCGCGAAGCGGTTCGTGCACCGGCC
>NZ_JAPCWC010000128.1 GCF_026420865.1 Novosphingobium clariflavum
CGAGGAGATCATCGGCAAGCTGCGTGAGGCGGAGATCGTGTTGGCGCAGGGCGGGACGGTGGCCGACGCCTGCCGGCGGATCGGCGTCACCGAACAGAGCTATTACCGCTGGCGCAAGGAGTACGGCGGGCTGAAGATGGATCAGGCACGGCGGATGAAGGATCTCGAGCGAGAGAACGCCCGACTGCGGCAGGCGGTGTCGGATCTGACGCTCGATAAAATGATCCTGCAGGAGGCGGCGCGGGGAAACTA
>NZ_JAPCWC010000129.1 GCF_026420865.1 Novosphingobium clariflavum
ATCTGCAATACGCTCTCGGCGATCGTACGCAGGAAATCTCCATCTCCGGTCTTCGCCATCAGTTCGGCAAGCGGTAGTCTGTCGTCGGTCATCGGGATCAACTCCTCGGTGGGCGTGTGACGTGTGGTAACTCCACCTTACCGATGAGCCCGGTGGCCACCGAGTTCGAAATCGCATGGGGTTGGGCATGCCCAACCCCATGCGATCACCTCAATCTACACCGGAAATTACACCACGAGCGCGGACGCTAAC
>NZ_JAPCWC010000013.1 GCF_026420865.1 Novosphingobium clariflavum
AGGCGCTCTTTCCAGCCTGCGGTTCAACGCAGGATGAACAAGGCGTTGTATTGGCATTCAAGCGATGAGGCGTGCTGCAGCGGCGGCGAGATTCCTAGGCCGTAAACTCACAAACGGCACCATCGAGGCGTTCAAATGGCGAACAGCTCGGGCCGAATCGGCCGCCGGGCGGGCTGGTTGCCCGTCCAAGGCCGGTTCGGTTCGAGATGGAAGCCATTTCGACGCCCCTTCGGGGTTTGAGGCAAAATGGTCCATCGCTGCGTCAGGAAGCCTGGAAATATCGACATATTCCGTCGCCTTCCTTCCTCACGCTGAACCATTTTGCTTCAAACCTCGATGGCGCCGTTTGCGAGTTTACGGCCTAGAATTCATGCTGATAGGAGATGCCGATGCGCTTCCGGGTGCCGAAGCTGTTGTTCACGTAGCTGCCGCGCAGCGCCGCGGTGTCCTGTTTGGTCAGGTGGTAGGACAGGCCGCCCCCGGCCGCGACGCCCGAATAGTCGTGCGTGCCGCGGGTATAGTTGGCGCCTGCCATCAGTGTCAGGCGCGTGGTCAGCGGCCGGATCGTGAACAGGCCGAGATAACCGCTGCTGCTGCTCACCGTTATGGGAATGCCGTCCTGCTGGTCGAGGTCGGTCACCGCGCCTTGCCGGCTATTGCTGTAGGTATAGCCGAACGGGACAAAGATCAGCCACTTGCCGGTCTTCAGGCCGAGCTGGCTGAGCGGGACGAAGCCGCCGAGCGAATAGCGGGTCTGCTTGACCCCGGTGTCGAGCTCGCTCCGGCCGGCCATGAAGGTGACGATGGCAACCGGCAGCAGATAGGATGCGCCAAGCGACCACTGGCCCGACCGGGCGATCCTTGCGTTGAACTTCAGCTTGGGGCCGATCGCCATCGAGCCGGAGGCGGAGAGTTCGTCCGCATAGGCAATGCCCAGTTTGGTGGCGATCTTGGTGGGATCCTCGGCGGCCTTTTCGGTTTCCGCAGACGGCGCCGCTTCGCTGGAGACTGCTGTGCCGGGGGCGCCATCGGAGGCAGCATCGGGCGCTGTAGCGGGCTCTGCGGGGGCCGGCTTGTCCCCCTGCGTCTCTTGCTGCGCGAGCGCGGGAGCCGCCAGGGCAAGCGCGAGTGCCGCCCCAGCCAGCGCGGCCGGCCGGCCGTGCCGGGATGAAAGCTGCCTTTTCATCGTCTGACTTTTCCTGCCTCCCTGGGCCAAAGCCTTGTTCCGCTTCAGAATGAGCGGCGGCAGGGATGGCGGCAACGGGGGCATACCCGTGGTTTTTCGGGAATATCTACTGAGGGCGCGCATGCACTCCTGCGTCTTTCCCGGGGACGGACCGGCTCGCCCGCGCGCGCTGCCTTGCCGTCCGGGCCGCGCTTGCGGCATAGGCTGGGGCCATGACCGAGACACCCGATCTGTTTGCCCAGCCCGACCTTCCCGGCGAAGCCGAAGCCGCCAACGAACTCATGCGTCTGGCGCGTCAGATCAACCGCGCCAACCGGCTCTATCATGCCGAGGACGCGCCCGAGATCGCGGATGCCGAATACGACGCGCTGGTGCGCCGCAATGCCCAGCTGGAAGCGGCTTTTCCGCATCTGATCCGACCCGATTCGCCGTCGAACAAGGTCGGCCACGATGTCGCCGCCTCGCCGCTGGGCAAAGTGCGGCACGAGGTGCGGATGATGAGCCTCGACAATGCCTTCAGCGACGAGGAAGTCGAAGACTTCGTCGGCCGCGTGCGCCGGTTCCTCTCGCTCTCGGCCGAGGAGCCGGTGCTGGTGACGGCGGAAGACAAGATCGATGGCCTGTCCTGCTCGCTGCGCTACGAGCACGGCAGGCTGGTGCGCGCCGCCACCCGCGGCGACGGGCAGGTTGGCGAGGACGTGACCGCGAACGTCGCCCATATCGCGGACATCGTGCAGGACCTGAAGGGCGACGACGTTCCCGAGGTGTTCGAGGTGCGCGGCGAAGTCTACATGGAGAAGGCTGCTTTCCACGCGCTCAACGAGGCGCTGATGGCCGAGGCGCGGGCGTTGGCTGAGGAAAAAGGCGAGCCCTTCGACGAGAGCAAGGTCCGCCAGTTCGCCAATCCGCGCAATGCCGCTGCCGGGTCGCTGCGCCAGAAGGATGCCTCGGTCACCGCCAGGCGTCCGCTGCGCTTCTGGGCGCACGGCTGGGGCGCGGCGAGCCACGTGCCGGGGGCGAGCCAGCATGAGGTGATCCGCCGTATCGAGAGCTGGGGCCTGCCGGTCTCGCCGCAGTTCCGGCTCTGCCACTCGGTCGAGGACATGCTCGCCGCCTACCGCGCGATCCGCGACGGGCGGCCCGATCTGCCGTTCGAGATCGACGGGGTGGTCTACAAGATCGACCGGCTCGACTGGCAGCAGCGGCTCGGCTTCGTCGCCAAGGCGCCGCGTTGGGGGCTGGCGCACAAGTTCCCGGCGGAACGGGCGGAAACCACGCTGGAATCGATCGACATCCAGGTCGGCCGCACCGGCAAGCTGACGCCGGTGGGGCGCCTGAAGCCGGTGCTGGTGGGCGGGGTCACCGTCACCAACGTCACCTTGCACAACCGCGACGAGATCGGGCGGCTGGGCGTGCGTCCCGGCGATACCGTGGTGCTCCAGCGCGCGGGCGACGTGATCCCGCAGATCGTCGACAACCTGACCCGCGAGGTGGAGCGCGATGCCTTCCCGTTCCCCGACCACTGTCCCGAGTGCGGCTCGGAAGCCGTGGCCGAGGAGGGCGAGGTCGATGTGCGCTGCACCGGCGGGCTGATCTGCCCGGCGCAGCGGACCGAGCGCCTGAAGCACTTCGTCAGCCGCGGCGCGCTCGACATCGAGGGGCTGGGCGAGAAGACCATCGACGAGTTCTTCGCGAAAGGCTGGCTGGAGAGCCCGGCCGACATCTTCCGTCTCCGAAAGCGGCGCGAGGAGATCCTCGCGTTGGACGGGTGGAAGGACAAGTCTGTGGATAATCTGTTGGCAGCGGTGGAAGCCAAGCGCCAACCCGATGCCGCACGGCTGCTGTTCGGGCTCGGCATCCGCCACGTCGGCGCGGTGACGGCGCGCGACCTGATGAAGCGGTTCGAGACGCTGCCGGCGCTGCGCGCGCTTGCCGAGCAGGCGCACGCGAAACAGGGCGAGGAAGCCGCGCAGGCAGGGAGCGATGCCTATTCCGAACTGGTCTCGATCGACGGCATCGGCCCGGCGGTGGTCGAGGCACTGGGCGACTTCTTCCACGAAGAGCACAACCGCGCGGTCTGGGAGGACATCCTTTCGGAAGTCGCGCCGCCGCCTTACGTGGTGGAAACGGTCGAGAGCGAAGTCGCGGGCAAGACCGTGGTCTTCACCGGCAAGCTGGAGACGATGAGCCGCGACGAGGCCAAGGCGCAGGCCGAACGGCTGGGCGCCAAGGCGGCGGGCTCGATCTCGGCCAAGACCGACATTCTGGTTGCCGGGCCGGGGGCGGGCTCGAAGCTGAAGAAGGCGGCCGACCTCGGCATCAGGGTCATCGATGAGGCTGAATGGGCCCGGATCGTCGAAGCCGCCGGCTGAGGGGTCGCAGTTTCAGCCGCCGGTTCTCGGGCCGGGCCCATTGGTCAACGCCGGAAGGGACACACCCTGCCTCGCCCGGCGCGATGGTGCCGCAGCACCGGCCCGCTCAGGAGAAGCGGGACTGGCGTTCGTGCACCTGACGGTAGTGCTGCACGCGGGTGGCGCGCAGCCCTGCCATTCCTTCGCGCTCCACGGCGCGCTGCCACGAGGCGAGTTCCTCGAGCGTGAGATCGTAGCGGTCGCAGGCCTCGGCGATCGTCAACAGGCCCCCATTGACGGCAGCCACGACCTCGGCCTTGCGGCGCGCGACCCAGCGTCGGGTATCGCGCGGCGGCAGGGCCTTGCGGTCGAGAGCTTCACCCAGGGGTCCCACGACGACCGCGGGGCGGTCGATTTCGGTACGAAGCATAGTTGGCCTCATGAGCTGTTGTCACCAGCCCCCCTTGAGGCTCAATTCTTGTTTGGAATCCTTAATTCCGTCTTGTTTTATGTGGTTAATTTTGTTTTTCGGTAAATCCGATACCGCGTTGAAATACGTACGGAAATTCGCGCTGAAAAAGTTGACGAATTATTTACAGCGCGTTTACCTTTGTTAATTAGTGATCGGGTCATCAACGCAAGACCGACGAGGGAGATGTCCTGGTGTTGCCCGCAGTCCACGCGGTTCCCCCTTTTGCCACGGCTTCGGCCCGCCATATCTCGCCCGAAGGGTGCCAGCTCGTGATCGAGAGCAGCCTGCTGGAAAAGGGGCTGCGGCTGGTCATGGCGATGTCGGGCTTTGCCCGCGTCACCGGGACGGTGCGCTGGGTGGTGGGCGACCGGGTGGGTTTTGCCTTCGACGCGCCGATCGCGGGCGAGTTCATGCAGGCCATGAAGCTGGGGCCGCATGGTCCGGGGCTGGAGCTCTATCGGGTCTGAAAAATGCCCGCCGCGAGAATGTCCCGCGGCGGGATCCGGTTCATGCCTGCTTGCGGCGCGCGCGCATCCACAGGATCGACCAGTCGCCCTTCACCAGCCTGGCGGCGAGGCGCAGGCCGGCGCGGCGGCAGGCGCTGCGCACGGCGGCTTCCTGGGTTTCCAGCAGGCCTGCCAGCACGAGGCTGCCACCCGGCGCCAGCGCCTTGGCGAAGTGGGGGGCGAGGCTCACCAGCGGCCCGGCGAGGATGTTGGCCATGATGAGGTCGTAAGGACCGCGCGCTTCGAGTAGCGGGTGCTCCATGCCGTCGGCGATCGTCATCGCCAGTTCGCCCTGGCGCGCGCCGAGCGGCACGCCGTTGGCCTCGGCATTGTCGGTCACGACGGTGGCGCAGACGGCGTCGATGTCGCTGGCGGTGGCCAGCGCGCGCGGCCAGAGCGTCATCGCTGCAAAGGCCAGCAAGCCGGTGCCGGTGCCGATGTCCGCATGGTTGCGCACGACAAGGCCCTGTGCCTTCATGTGGGTCAGCATCTCGAGGCAACCGGCGGTGGTCGCATGCTGGCCGGTGCCGAAGGCCTGGCTGGCGGGGATCACGAAATCGGTCACGCCCGGCTCGCGGAGCGGCGGATACTCGGGCGTATGCACGTAGAAGCGCCCGGCGCGGATCGGTTCGAGGCCTTCCTGGCTGGCGACCAGCCAGTCGGTCTCGGGCAATTCCTCGATGGTGAACTTCGGCGCGCCGCCGGCGAACAGCGCGGCGAGGGCGTCCTTGTCCGCCTTCTTCGGCTTGTGCGCAAGCCAGGCTTCGAGCTGCCAGTCGTCCGGCTTGTCCTCGGCGATCTCGCTGCCGGAAATGACGATGTCGGGATCCCAGTCGAAAGCGTCCTCATGGGCGAGCAGCGCGCCCTCGATGACGGAGCGCGGGGCAAAGGCGGTGATTTTCCAGCTCACGAACGGGTCTCCTTCGCTTGCGAGCCGGCCTCTTCGGAAAGGCGCTGCTCGAAGCGGGTAGTGGCGGCGGCCGCATATGTGCGGCACGCGGTGGGATCGACCAGCGGGGCGGTGCCCGCCAGGCGCGCGAAAAGATCGCTCGCGCCGGGATGCGGGGTGACCAGCAGGTCGCAGGGAAGCTCGGCGAATCGCGCGTAGCCCTGGCGGACGGCGGCGATGCGCTCGGGGTGATCGGTGAAGCGGTAGCCCTTGGCCGAGATCGCGCTGGCACTGTCGGCGTAGGCGATCGTCACACACTTGCCCTGATCGCCGCAAGACTGCCAGGTCCAGCTGGTCGATCCGGCGGCATGGGCGAGGGTGGCGCGGGCGGTGAGGGTGATAGTGCCCAGCGTCAGTTTCTCGCCGTCGGCAAGGCGCTTGTCGACATGGACGGCGGGGAAGGCATCGAGTCCGCCGTACTGCGGGTCGGCGGGGTCGGCCTTGCCGCTTTCCAGCACTTCGGCGGCGCCAGGCATGGCGGCCACTTTCGCGCCGGTCGCGCGGCTCAGCGCGGCGAGTGCGCCGGCATGGTCGAAATGCTCGTGGCTGGAGAGGATCCAGTGCACGTCCTTCGGATCGAAACCGGCGGCCCTGATATTGGCGAGCACCAGCGGCGCCGCTTCGGGAATGCCGCCGTCGATCAGCACGTGGCCCCGGTTGCCGGTGATGAGGATCGCGCTGATGCCGCAAGTGCCGACATAATAGGTATTGCCGTATAGCCGCGCGGGCGGTGCCGGATCGCCCCAGCCGTCATGGTCCTTGCAGGCCGCGACGAGCCTGGCGGGCGCCAGTGCCTGCGGTGCGAGTCGCGCCGAAGCGGTCTCGGCGGGGCGTTCGGACGGCGCGGCTGTGCCGGGCGCGGAGGAACAGGCCGCGAGCAGGAGCGCGGGGGGCACAAGGAAGGCAAGGCGATTCATCGACCTGCGCTTTAGGCCGGGCGGGCCGCCAAGGCCAGTGCGCCGGGGTTGGCCTTTGCGGCGGGGCGGCGAGTCGCTTGTGTGCGATGCATCTGCGATGTGCTTCGCGGAACTTGCGCCAAGCCGTGATTTGTCTAAGGGGACTTCTCGACAGGGGCAGCTTGACGCTGCTGCAAAGGCAAAAGGGATTCGAAAGAGCCATGGCCAAAGACGGCACCAGGAACCGTCCGCTTTCGCCCCATCTCCAGATTTGGCGTTGGGGCCCACACATGTTCGTCTCGATTTTGCACCGCGTGACGGGCGATGGCATGGCGTTTGCCGGCCTCGGCCTGCTGCTGTGGTGGCTCGGGGCACTGGCCAGCGGACCCGAAGCTTACGCATTGCTCACCAAGTGCATGACCTCGCCGCTCGGCTATGTCGTGCTCGTGGGCATCTCCTGGGCTTTCTTCAGCCACATGATGAGCGGTCTCAGGCACTTTGTGCTCGATATCGGCGCCGGTTTCGAACTGAAGGCCAACAAGACCTTCTCGATCCTCGCCCCGATCATGGGTGTTGTCGTCACTGCCGCCTTCTGGGCGCTCCTGCTGCTTCGCTGAGGGACGGGAAACATGGGTAACGGAACTTCCATCGGCCGCGTGCGCGGCCTCGGCTCGGCCAAGACCGGCGTTCATCACTGGCTGCTGCAGCGCTTCACCGCCATCGGCAACCTGCTGACCGGCCTCTTCCTCGCCGCCTCCTTCGTGATGCTGCCGGACCTGACTTATGCGTCGGTCGTCGAATGGCTGGCCCGTCCGGTCCCGGCCGTGGCGATGATCCTGCTGGTCGTCACCACGTTCTGGCACGCGCGCCTCGGCCTGCAGGTCCTCGTCGAGGACTACGTGCATGAACACGCCAACAAGTTCGCCTGCATCGCGGCGCTGAACCTTGCCGCCTGCGGTGGCATCGCCTTCGGCGTCTTCTGCGTCATCCGCCTCGCGCTGGGAGCACACGCATAATGTCCGCCCCTGCCTACAAGATTATCGACCATACCTATGACACCGTCGTCGTCGGCGCCGGTGGCTCGGGTCTGCGCGCCACGATGGGCTCGGCCGAAGCCGGCCTGAAGACCGCGTGCATCACCAAGGTCTTCCCGACCCGCTCGCACACCGTGGCGGCACAGGGTGGCATCGCTGCCTCGCTCTGCAACAACACGCCGGACCACTGGACCTGGCACATGTACGACACCGTCAAGGGGTCGGACTGGCTGGGCGACCAGGACGCCATCGAATACATGGTGCGCGAAGCGCCGGCCGCGGTCTACGAGCTGGAGCACGCCGGCGTGCCCTTCAGCCGCAACGCCGACGGCACGATCTACCAGCGCCCGTTCGGCGGCCACATGCAGAACATGGGCGAAGGCCCGCCGGTGCAGCGCACTTGCGCCGCTGCCGACCGTACCGGCCACGCCATGCTGCACGCGCTCTACCAGCAGTCGCTGAAGTACGACGCGGACTTCTTTATCGAATACTTCGCGATCGACCTGATCATGGACGGCGGCAAGTGCGTCGGCGTGATCGCGCTGTGCATGGACGACGGTTCGATCCACCGCTTCCGTTCGCAGGCCGTGGTGCTCGCCACCGGCGGCTACGGCCGCAGCTACTTCACCGCCACTTCGGCCCATACCTGCACCGGCGACGGCGGCGGCATGGTCCTGCGCGCCGGCCTGCCCCTGCAGGACATGGAATTCGTGCAGTTCCACCCCACCGGCATCTACGGCGCGGGCGTGCTGATCACCGAAGGCGCGCGCGGCGAGGGCGGCTACCTCACCAACTCCGAGGGTGAGCGCTTCATGGAGCGCTATGCACCTTCCGCGAAGGACCTCGCCTCGCGCGACGTCGTCTCGCGCTCGATGGCGCTGGAAATCCGCGAAGGCCGCGGCGTCGGCCCGCACAAGGACCACATCTACCTGCACCTCGATCACATCGATCCCAAGGTGCTGGGCGAGCGTCTGCCGGGCATCACCGAGAGCGGCAAGATCTTCGCAGGCGTGGACCTTACCCGCCAGCCGCTGCCGGTCGTCCCGACCGTCCACTACAACATGGGCGGCATTCCCTGTAACTACCACGGCGAAGTCGTCACCATCGGCGCGGACGGCAATCCGGACACCGTGGTGCCGGGCCTGTTCGCGGTGGGCGAGGCGGCCTGCGTCTCGGTCCACGGCGCCAACCGCCTGGGTTCGAACTCGCTGATCGACCTCGTGGTGTTCGGCCGTGCCACCGGCCACCGCCTCAAGGAAATCGTCAAGCCGGGCGCGGCGCAGCAGGAACTGCCGAAGGATTCGGCCGACCTCGCGCTGACCCGTCTCGACCACTTCCGCAACGCCAACGGCAGCACGCCGACGGCCGAAGTCCGCACCGAGATGCAGCGCACCATGTCGGCTCACGCCGCCGTGTTCCGCACCGATGAACTCATGGTCGAAGGCAAGGAAAAGCTCGCCAAGACTTACGAGCGCTTCCAGGACGTCAAGGTCACCGATCGCGGCCTGATCTGGAACTCGGATCTGGTCGAGACGATGGAACTCGACAACCTGATCTCGCAGGCCTCGGTCACGCTGCACGGCGCCCAGGCGCGCAAGGAAAGCCGCGGCGCCCATGCGCACGAGGACTTCCCGAACCGCGACGATGCGAACTGGATGAAGCACACCGTGGGCTGGTTCAACGGCTGGGGCGGCAAGGGCGGCGAAGTCCGTCTCGACTACCGCCCGGTCCACGAATACACGCTGACCGACGACGTCCAGTACATCAAGCCCAAGGCCCGCGTGTACTGATCCTCGCGCCGGTATCGGCAAGACAAACAGGCGGCGCTCCGGAAACGGAGCGCCGCCTTTTGCTTTTTCGGGTTCCGAAACAGTAGGCGGGCGCCGCATCGATTCAAGTATTTGCATTGCAACCGAAACCAACCCGTCGCATTACTTAGGGATTATCGCGCGGGAACAGGAGTCGATTGCATGACGACCTCACAGACCGACCCGAGTGCCTTCACCGATCCGCTTGCCCCTCCCTATCTCGGCTCGCCGCCGCTCGGCTGGGGCTGGGTACTCGCCTATGGCCTGCTGCTGATCGCGGTGGCGGTGGTGGTGATCGCCACTCCTCTGGTGGCGAGCTTCACGACCGGCCTGCTGATCGGCTTTGTCCTGTGCGTCTACGGCGTCGCCGCGATTGCGGCGGGCATCCATTCGCTGTCCACGCGCGCGCGCTGGACCGAGATCCTGCTCGGCGCGATCGGCCTGCTGGCAGGGCTCTACGTGCTGTTCAACCCGGTGGCCGGCGCGATCACGCTGGTCTGGGCGATCGGCGCCTGGCTGCTGATCTCCGGCGGGTTCGAGATCGCCTTTGCCCTCAAGGCCCGGCACGACAAGGGCTGGCGCCTGTTCCTCGGCGTGCTCGACCTGGTGCTGGGCGCGCTGCTGCTGGTGTCGAGCGTGCCGACCGCCATCGGTTTCCTCGCCATCATGGTCGCCATCAGCTTTTTCATGCGCGGCGTGTTCATGATTGCGGTCGCCTTCGGGCTTCGTAAACTGGGCAAGCTGGCGGGCTGATCCGCGCCGCACGGGAGACCTGCGATGGATGAGAAATCCGGCCAGGGGGAAAGCGCGGACGAACTGGCGGGCGAAATCGCCGGCAACGTCGCCAGGCAGACCGACACCGCCGACCGGCGCACCGTTCTTGCCGCCGACCGCACCATTCTCGCCGCCGAGCGGACTTATGCGGCCTGGGTGCGCACGGGGCTCGGCGCGCTGGCCTCGGGGATCGGAGCGCGGGCGCTGCTGCAGGGGCTGGTGGCCGAGTGGCTGGTCATGACCACTACCATGATGCTGCTGCTGTTTGCCGAGTTCTGCTTCGTGGCGGGGATCTGGCGCCAGTTGCGGCCGGTGCTGGCCCCGCCGGAAACGGATACGCCGCGTCTGCCGGGTTCGCTGCTGGTCACCTTCAACGGCTTTCTGATCCTGCTGGGCGCAGCGGTGATGATCGGGATCCTGACGGGCAAGTCCTGAGGGGAAGGGTATCCATTCATCTGGCGTTCATGTTTACAAACGTAGTCGATTACGTGTGTAAACGATGGAGGACGACGTGGCCGAAGAGCCCGACACGCCGGAACGGATCTCGGAAGCGGAACATGCGGTGATGGAGGCGCTGTGGCAGCGCAGCCCGCTCACCGCCACCGAAGTCTGCGAGCAGGTCTGCGCACCGCGCGGCTGGAGCCTGGCGACGGTGAAGACGCTGCTCTCGCGGCTGGTCGCCAAGCAGGCGGTCGCCACCGAGCCCGATGGCAAGCGTTTCCTCTATTCGCCGCGCATCGCCCGCGAGGCCTATGTCGGCACCGAAAGCCGCCGCCTGGTCGACCGCCTGTTCGGCGGCCGCGCCGCACCGCTTTTCGCCCATCTTGCCGAGGCCGATGCGCTGAGCGAAGATGACATCGCGGAAATCGAGGCCCTGCTCAAAGCGCTCAAGTGAGGGGAGCTGACGTCATGATCGAGTGGCTGACCGATACGCTTGCAATGACCGCGCTGCTGATGGCGCTGATCCTGATCGTCCGCCGCCCGGCGGCGCGCTGGTTCGGCCCGGCTGCCGCCTATGCGCTCTGGGCGCTGCCGATGATCCGGCTGGTCTTGCCGCCGCTGGCGCTGCCGCGCGGGCTGCTGCCGAAGTTCTCCGTCGCCGTCGAGCCGATCACCGCGGCCGACGGGCCGGCGCTGCCGCCGGTTGTCGGCGCCGCCTTGCAGGTTCCGCCGCAGGGGTTGTCGCTGGCCCAGCCGCAGGCGGTATCGCTGGCCGAGCCGCAGGCGGCATCGCTGGCGCTGCCGACGATGGCGCCGGACCTTGCCGCTGCCGATCCGGGCCTGCTGGCGCATCTGCCCTGGGGCGCGCTGCTGCTGGCGATCTGGCTTGGCGGGGCGCTCTGTTTTCTCGCCTCGCGGATCTGGAACTACCAGCGGATGCGCCGGGAAATCCTTGCCGAGGCGCGGGTTGTCGCGCGTTCCGGGGACATCCGCATCGTCGAAAGCCCGGCGGCCAGCGCACCGCTTGCCTTCGGGGTGTTCGACAAGGTGGTGGCGCTGCCGCGCGGGTTCCTGGCTTCGGCGGACTCCGAGGCCTCGGACTTTGCGATCGCCCACGAACTCCAGCACCACGCGGGCAACGACCTGCTGGCGATCATGGCCCTGCAGCCGCTGTTCGCGCTGCACTGGTTCAATCCGCTCGGCTGGGCGGCCTGGCGGGCGCTGCGCGCCGATCAGGAAGCGGCCTGCGACGCGCGGGTCATGGCCGGCTGCGGGCGCGAGATGCGGGCGCGCTACGGCCGCCTCATCGCCAGCTTCGCGGCAGGCAGCCGCCTCACGCTGGCGGCACCGATCGCGGGCGCTCTGGCGGGCGAGAAGCCGATCATCCTGCGCCTCAAGGCGCTGGCGCAGACGGACGTCTCGCCTGCCCGCACGGTTGCTGCGCGCGGTCTCTTTGCACTCGCCATCGTCTCGGTGCCGTTCACCGCGACCGTGACTTATGCCGCGATGGAAGCGCCCGAGGCGGCCCCCGAGGCGCCCGAAGCCGCGCCGGCGCCTGCCGCTCCGGCTGTCCCGGCGCCCCCCGCCGCCGCCGCGATCCGTGCGGTCGATCCCGACGCTCCCGAAGCGGCGCCTGACGCGCCCGAGGCTTCCGCTGTCCCGCCAGCAGGTCCGCATGCCGCTTATGCGGCGCCCGCCGCCGCCCCCGCGCCTTGGGCCCCTTGGGCTGCCGCCGCGCCCATGCCCCCGGTACCGCCCGCGCCGCCGGCCCCGCCGGAAGCGGGTGACTGGGCGGACTTTGGCGCCGGCATTGCCCGTCACGTCGATGCCGCGGTCATGCAGGCCATGCGCGGCGTGCCCGAAGTGCGCGAGACGGTTTCCGCCGACGGCAAGGTCCAGACCATCCGCATCGTGCGCAAGGACAAGGATGGCCGCGGCCGCGTCGAGAGGGAAATGACGCTCGACAGCCGCTGTCCGGCCGACAGCCGCCGCAGCGAGACCCGCTCGAGCCGGGGCGGCACGTCCGAAGTCTCGGTGATCTGCACCGGCGCCCCGGCGCAGGCGATGGACGTGGCTGCCAAGGCGATCGCCTCGGCCCGCAGTGCGGTTGCGGCAAACCGCCATCTCTCGGCGGACGTGCGCCGGGAGGTGATGGCGCAGCTTGACGCCGAAATGGTGCGCGCCCGCGCCGATCTCGCCCGCGAACGGGCCGAGGAAGCCGCCTCGCAGGACGATTGATCGCACGCCGTCGGCTGGTGGCGGTGTGGATGGAAAACGGGGAGGAAGGCGCGGCTTTCCTCCCCGTTTCTCTTGCCGTTCTCAGGGGCGCTCGGTCATTGGCCGGCGCCGGCCTTCCTGTCGTCCGCAGCCCCGGTTTCCGCTGCCTTCTTGTCGTCGTCGGCCTTCTTGTCCTTCTCGGCCTGGATCTCGTTCAGGCGGGTCTGGAAGATGGCAGGGGTTGCCGGGGAGGCGGGATACTTGCAGCCCTTGGCATGGCCCATGCCCTTGAGGAACGAGCGCCGGGCATAGCCAGCGCGCACCGCTGCCAGCACCGCGCGGTCATGCGCGCTGGCCCCGGAAATCTCGCGGATCAGGCCGCGAAAGGGGATGAAGGTACTGACCGCCCACTTGGCGACGCGGCCGGCATTGACCCCGTCGCGGCTCGCGGCGGGCAGGTCGACATCGTCGCCAAGCACATCGTCGAGTTCGCGGACCGCCGAGGCGTACTGGTTGCAGCTTTTCAGCCCTTTGAGCGTGTAGGGCTCGTCGATCGCGGCGACCAGTACCGGCGGGATGTCCTTCTTGTCGAGGTTGAGGTCGGTCACCGGGGTCTTGGCGACGTCAACCGCGTCGGGGGTGGTGTCGGTGATCGGGCGCTGCCGCGCCGCCGCGGGGCCGGCCACGAGCAGGGCGGCGCAGGCGGCGGCAGCGAGGGCAGAGGTTTTGAGGGTGGGGGCAGCGGCGTTGCAGGCGTGACGCATGGTCTTCTCCTGTCGGCGGGAAGGGTGCGGCTGCCCGGCGACGCCGCGCGCGAGCGCGCTGCGTCTGGCATCGGGAACGGTCGCACCCGCCCATAATTATTGGATCATTCCATGGTCTTGAACGTATCGCAGGCGTCCTCGTTCCCACTTTCGAGACCTTGTTTCAGCCAATGCATGCGCTGCTGGCTCGAACCGTGGGTGAAGCTTTCCGGGCTGACCCGCTGGCCGGCATTCTTCATCAAGGTATCGTCACCGATGGCGCTGGCGGCGGTCATGCCTTCCTCCATGTCGCCGGGCTCGATGCGGTCCTTGTTCTTGCCTGCCCAGACCCCGGCATAGCAGTCCGCCTGCAGTTCCATGCGGACCTGCAGGGCGTTGGCCTGGGACGGGCTCTGCTGCTGGGCGCGGCGCACTTTGCCGTCGAGCCCGAGCAAGTGCTGGATATGATGCCCATATTCATGGGCGACCACATAGTAGCGCGCGAAATCGCCCTTGGCGCCGAGCTTGTGGTCCATCTCGTCGTAGAAGCTGGTGTCGATGTAGATGCCCTGGTCGGCGGGGCAGTAGAACGGCCCCATGGCCGCCTGCGCGGCGCCGCAGCCGGAGCGGTCGCTGCCGTTGTAGAAGTGCAGTTCGGGCTGCTGGAAGGGCACGTTGGCCTGCCGGAACAACGGCTCCCAGGTCTGGTTCAGCGAACTGAGCGCATTGCACGCCTCGGTGGCATAGGCGTTCTGGCCGCAGATCTGCTGCGGGTTCTGCATCGGGCCGGTCTGGTCCGAGGTGTTCTGCTCGGGCACCTGCTGCTGGACGTTCTCGATCGTGCCGAGCATCTGCTGCGGGTCGATGCCGAACACGAACATGCCGATCAGCAGGATGACCAGCGTGCCGCAGCCCAGCTTGCCGCCGCCGCCGCCGGGAAAGCGGCTGCCGCCCTGCGAGACGCGGATATCGTCGGGGTTGAAATCGTCTAGCCGCATCCGTGTCCCTTTCGTGCAAACCGGGTATCAGAGCCGAAACCGCCGCTCGGGAGCGGGCCGGTCGCGAAACGAAATCCGTCTTTTCACGAATTTACGATCACGCTCTTAGTTCCAGCCTATGCGTCCGTTATGCTGCTGTTCAATCGAAAAGACTTAAGGCAGCGCCGGTTTGTGGTTCTTGCAGCACGGATTCGCGAAAAAGCGCCGTTGCCGCGGGTCTCGCAGCGAGATTTTCTAACCGCGCGGGAATTTCCGCCTTATAGGCTGCGGCACGATGAACAGGGGTTTGAAGGCGAGCAGGGCCCGCGCGGCCACGATCGGTGTCGCCGGAGCGTTGGCTCTGGGGACCGTCCTGATGTGGTCGGGCAATGCCCAGTCGGCTTCCTCACGCGCGGATCAGGACATCATCGCCCGCCTGCGCGCGCAGATCGCCATCCTTGCCAGCGACGATTTCGACGGGCGCGAGCCGGGCACCGAGGGTGAGGCGAAGACGCTGCGCTATCTCGGCAAGCAGTGGTTCGACATGGGGCTGACCTCGGGCACCAACGATCCGGGGCACGAGTGGTTCGCGCCGGTCACCCTGGTGGCGCGCGATCCGGCCGCCTCGTCCGCGCAGTTCCAGCGCAAGGGCTGGCGCACCGTGCTGTCGCCGAACGGCGTGCTGGTGCTGACTTCGGGCAAGCGCAGCCTGGTGCGCAACGTGCCGCTGCTGTTTGTCGGCAAGGGGCGCGGGCGCGACTATTCGCGCACCGAACTGGCGGGCCGCATCGCCGTTGTCCTTGACGGCGACACGCCCGACAGCCAGCGCCAGAACCAGCTGCTGGCGATGGGCGCCTCGGCGGTGCTCACCGTGCTCGACGGCGCGCGCAGCCTCGACGACGTGGCGGCGCGGCGCAAGCGCTCGGGCTATGCCCTGTCCGACGATGCCGTGGGCGGCGATCTCGAGGCCTTCATCACCCGCGATGCCATGGCGATGCTGCTCAAGGGCACCTCGCAGAGCCTGCCGGGGCTGGAGACGTTGGCAGGCAGTGCCGATTTCGCGCCGGTCCCGCTCGATCTCACCGCCTCGCTGGAAGCCACCACGCGCGAGACGACGATCCGCACCCACAACCTCATCGGCAAGCTGCCGGGGCGTCATCCCGAGGCGGGCGCGGTGCTGTTCCTTGCCCATTGGGACCATTTCGGCGATTGCGCCGCGCCGCCGGCCACCGACGTGATCTGCAACGGCGCGATCGACAATGCCAGCGGGGTCGCGACGCTGACCGAAGTGGCGCGCCGCCTCACGCGCGGGGCCCAGCTCGACCGCGACGTCTATTTCCTCGCCACCACCGGCGAGGAACTGGGCCTGCTCGGCGCCCATGCCTTTGCCGAGAACCCGCCGCTGCCGCTGCGCCAGATCGTTGCCGCCTTCAACATCGATTCCAACGCCATTGCCCCGCGCGGCACCCCGTTTGCCATCGTCGGGCGCGGCATGACCGGGCTCGATGCCACCATCACCCAGGTCGCCAGGGCCGAGAAGCTCAAGATTTCCGCCACCGAGGAAGGCAACGACTATGTTCGCCGCCAGGACGGCTGGGCCTTGATGCAGCACGATATTCCCGCCGTGCTGGTCTCTACGGCCTATGGCGACATGCCCCGCATGCGCGCCTTTTTCGAGGGCGACTATCACCGGCCGAGCGACGACCTGCAGCACATGTCCCATCCCATCGAACTGGGCGGCGCGGCGGACGACGTGAAGCTGCTCTCGGCGCTGGGGCGCTGGTACGGCGATCTCAGGCGGGTTCCCGCCGATGGCGGCGCGAACGGGGGCGCCGCGCCGCAGAAGGCGGCGCCGCCGCTGCCCGCGACCCCGCCGCCGGCCGTCTCGCCGGCGATAAAATGAGGCCTAGCACTATCGGCCCCACTTGATTACATGGGCCGCCACGATTCTCCCCTGACACGACAATGGTGGCGCACATGGACATTCCCCTCGGACTTACTTTCGATGACGTACTTCTGCGTCCTGCAAAGTCCGACATCGTCCCCACCCAGGCCGACACCCGCACGCGCCTGACGCGCGACATCTGCCTCAACATTCCGGTCATCTCCTCGGCCATGGACACCGTGACGGAAGCCGACATGGCGATCGTCATGGCCCAGCTCGGCGGTATCGGCGTGCTCCACCGCAACCTCACCATCGAGGAACAGTGCGCCGCCGTCCGCGCCGTGAAGCGCTTCGAGAGCGGCATGGTCGTCAACCCGATCACGATCACGCCCGACGCCACGCTGGGGGAAGCGCAGGCGATCATGCTCGCCAACAAGATCAGCGGCATTCCCGTGGTCGAGGCTTCGGGCAAGCTGGTCGGCATCCTCACCAACCGCGACGTGCGTTTCGCCGCCAACCCGGCCCAGCCGGTGCGTGAACTGATGACGCACGAGAACCTCGCCACCGTGAAGCTGGGCGTCGACCAGGAAGAAGCGCGCCGCCTGCTGCACGCCCGCCGGATCGAAAAGCTGCTGGTGGTCGATAACGATTTCCGCTGCGTCGGCCTCATCACCGTCAAGGACATCGAGAAGGCCGTCACGTACCCCGACGCCACCAAGGACGCCGCCGGCCGCCTGCGCGTCGCCGCGGCGACCACCGTGGGCGACAAGGGCTTTGCCCGCACCGAGGCGCTGCTGGCGGCCGAGTGCGACGTCGTCGTCATCGACACCGCCCACGGCCATAACAAGGACGTGGCGCTCGCGGTCGAGCGCGTGAAGAAGCTGTCGAACTCGGCCCAGGTCATCGCCGGCAACATCGCCACCGCCGAAGCGGCGCGGGCGCTGATCGACGCCGGTGCGGACTGCGTCAAGGTCGGCATCGGCCCGGGCTCGATCTGCACCACGCGCATCGTCGCCGGTGTCGGCGTGCCGCAGCTGACCGCGATCATGGATGCCGCCGAAGAGGCCGACAAGTCGGGCGTGCCGGTGATCGCCGACGGCGGTCTGCGCACGTCGGGTGACGCCGCCAAGGCGCTCGCCGCCGGCGCATCGACCATCATGGTCGGCTCGATGCTGGCGGGCACCGAGGAAGCGCCGGGCGAGACCTTCCTCTACCAGGGCCGCGCCTACAAGTCGTACCGCGGCATGGGTTCGGTGGGCGCGATGGGCCGTGGTTCGGCCGACCGCTACTTCCAGGGCGACATCAAGGACCAGATGAAGCTGGTTCCCGAAGGCATCGAAGGCCAGGTCGCCTACAAGGGCCCGGCCAAGGACGTCATCCACCAGCTGGTCGGCGGCATCAAGGCGGCCATGGGCTACACCGGCTCGGCCACGGTCGACGACCTGCGCAAGAACGCCCAGTTCGTGCGCATCACCAATGCCGGCCTGCGCGAGAGCCACGTCCATGACGTGACCATCACGCGCGAGGCGCCGAACTACCCGACGCGCTGATTTCAGCGAGCTGGGGGGTGGGAGCATGACGCCGGGTGCGCGCGTTCAGGCTGCGATCGAGATTCTGGATCTCGTGATCGCGGCCGCGCGTGCCAATGGTGCGCCTGCCGACCGGCTGATCGGGGACTGGTTCCGCACCCGCCGCTTTGCCGGCAGCAAGGACCGGCGCGCGATCCGTGAACTGACCTACCGTGCAATCCGGGCTTGCGGCGAAGTGCCGGAGACGGGGCGCGCGGCCATGCTGCGGGTTGCCGCCGAAGACCCGCAGATTGCAGCCCTGTTCGATGGCAGCGGCCATTCGCCCGCCACCATCGTCGCCGGTGAGCCGGTCGCCGAAGCGGGCCTTGCGCCGCGCTGGCTGGTCGAGCGTTTCGCCAGGAGCGAGGTGGCCGAAGCGGACGCGATGGCGCTGCTCGACCGTGCGCCGCTCGACATTCGCGTCAATACGCTGCGCGGCGGGCGTGTGGAGCTGCCCGAGGGCGGCGAGCGGTCGCTGGCCGCGCAAGGCTGGCGCTATCCGCCCGAAACCAGCATCGAGCAGACCGACGCCTATGTCCACGGTGCCATCGAGGTGCAGGACACCGGCTCGCAGCTGACCTGCGAAGTGGTCGGCGCCCGTCCGGGCGAGACGGTGATCGATCTGTGCGCCGGGGCCGGGGGCAAGACCCTCGCGCTGGCCGCGGCGATGGAGAACGGTGGCACCCTGGTCGCCTGCGATGTCGACCGTGCGCGCCTGTCGCGCCTTGCCCCGCGCGCCGAGCGGGCCGGCGCGACCAATGTCGAGACCGTGCTGCTCGATCCCAACAAGGAATCGCAGGCGCTTCAGCGGTTTGCCGGGCTGGCCGATGCCGTGCTGGTCGATGCGCCGTGCTCGGGCACCGGCACCTGGCGCCGCAATCCGGAAGCGCGCTGGCGGCTGACCGAGGCGCAATTGGCGCGGTATTCGGCAATCCAGTCGCGCCTGCTCGATGTGGCGGCCGGACTGGTTCGCCCCGGCGGGCGGCTGGTGTTTGTCACCTGTTCGTTGCTCGACGAGGAGGGGGCGGACCGGGCGGCGGCGTTCTTGCGCGGTCATCCCGGCTGGCAGGCGGACCTGCCGGAGCTGCCGGCCGGCACCGTGCGCGGGGCAGGGCTGCGCCTTTCGCCGTGGCATGACGGCACCGACGGCTTTTTCGTCGCGCGCTTCCATCGGCTGTGATAGCGTCGGCGTCATGATGAGGACCAAGCCCTCGGCCAAGGACCTGTTGATGCGTTATACGCCTGTTGCGATTGCCCTTTCTCTAGTTGCTGCCGTTTCTTCCAGCGCGATCTTCTCGCAGCCTGCCGCGGCCCTCGATCCGCGTGCTGCCACTCTGCTCGGTGAAGGGCGGGCCGCGGTTGCCGCGGGTAACATCAACGGCGCCATCGATGCCTATGAAGCGGCGTTGACGGTGGCGCCGGGTAATGTCTCGGTGCTGCTGGCGCTGGCCGATGCCACGCGCCGCCAGGGCCTTCAGGGCAAGGCCTTGCACTATTACCGGGTGGCGCTGGTAACCGATCCGCGCAACCTGGAAGCGATCGCGGGTGAAGGCATCGCGCTGGCCGAAAAGGGCGCGACCGACAAGGCCGGGCGCAATCTCGCCCGCCTGCAGACCTTGTGCGGCAAGGATTGCGCCCAGGCGCAGCAGCTGGCGGCCGAGATCTCGAAGGCCGGGGCACCGCGTGTCGTCAGTGCCGATGCAGTTGCGCCCAAGCCGGTGGTTTCGGAAAACTGATCCTTCGACAAGCTCAGGATGAGCGGACATCGTGTGGTCCGGTCATCCTGAACTGCGTCATCCTGAATTGTGCAAGTTTCGCCAGGCCCCGCTCATCCTGAGCCTGTCGAACGATTTGCACCCGGCGCCATGCCTCAGATCAGCGCGCGGAATTCTTCCAGGACCGCGCGGTAGACACGCTTCTTGAAGGGGATGATGAGGTCGGGCAGCTGCTCGGCGTCGACCCACTTCCAGTCGTTGAATTCGGCCGGCTTGTGGGCTTCCAGATCGACGTCGTTGTCGTCGCCGTCATAGCGCAGCAGGAACCAGGTCTGGCGCTGGCCGCGGTACTTGCCCTTCCACAGCTTGCCGATCAGTTCTTCGGGCAGATCGTAGAGCAGTTCCTCACGCGTGCGCGACAGCACGGTGACGTTGTGTTCGCTGACGCCGGTCTCTTCCCACAGTTCGCGCAGGGCTGCGTCCTTGAGGTCTTCGCCATCGTCGACGCCGCCCTGGGGCATCTGCCACCAGTCGCCTTCCTTGGTATCGATTCGCTTGCCGACGAAGACCTTGCCGTCAGGATTGACCAGCATGACTCCGACACAGGGGCGGTAGGGCAGGGACGCGAAATCGTTCATCGTCGGGAGAAATTCCAGATTGTGGAGAAGGAGCGCTTCGGAAAGGTCTGATCGGGGATCGCCGTGTCGAAGCGCATGCCCGGCACAATGGCGCAAGGGCGCCGCCATTGCCAGCGCGATTTATGCTTACCTAGGCCGTAAACTCATAAACGGCACCATCGAGGCGTCCAAATGGCGAACAGCTCGGGCCGAAGCGGCCGCCGGGCGGGCTGGTTGCCCGTCCAAGGCCGCTTCGGTTCGAGATGGAAGCCATTTGGTCGCCCCTTCGGGGTTTGACCAAAATGGTCCATCGCTGCGTCAGGAAGCCTAGAAATATCGACATATTCCGTCGCCTTCCTTCCTCACGCTGAACCATTTTGCCTCAAACCTCGATGGTGCCGTTTATGAGTTTACGGCCTAAACGGAAACGGGCGCTTCCTTGCGGATTGCCGATGTTTTTCCGTTTTGTGTCTGCGGCAAGCGGGCATAGTCTGGGGTCAGGGAGAGACGGCGGCAGACCGGCCCTTCCGGCGGAGGACGGTGATGACGACAATCTCATCGGTTACGGGCTCATCGGTTCCGGGCTCATCGGTTACCGGCTCATCGGTTACGGATTCGCAGGTGGGCCCGGGGAAGGTGGGGGCAGAGGCGGTGGTGGTCCGCTTTGCCGGCGATTCCGGCGACGGCATGCAGTTGACCGGCGGGCAGTTCACGCTCTCCACCGCGCTTGCCGGAAACGATCTGGCGACCTTTCCCGATTTTCCCGCTGAAATCCGCGCGCCGCAGGGCACCCTGTTCGGCGTCTCGGCGTTCCAGATCAATTTCGGCTCCAGCGAGATCACCACCGCCGGCGACGCGCCCGATGTGCTGGTGGCGATGAACCCGGCGGCGCTGAAGACCAACATTCACGCGCTGAAGCCCGGCGGCCTCGTCATCATCGACACCGGGGAGTTTACCCGGCGCAATCTCGAAAAGGCGAAGTACGAGGCCGATCCGGTGGAGGATGGCAGCCTCGCCCGCTGGGATGTGCTGGCCTTCGACATTTCCGCGCTGACGATGGAGGCGGTGAAGCCTTTCGGCCTCGGCAACAAGGAGGCGCTGCGCTGCAAGAACATGTGGACGCTGGGGCTGGCGCTGTGGATGTTCGACCGGGACCGTCAGCCGCTGGTGGACTGGTTGAACGCAAAGTTCGCGCAGCATCCGGTGCTGGCGCAGGCCAATGTCGCAGCGCTCAATGCCGGGCACGCCTATGGCGAGACGGCGGAACTGGCCGGGCCCTTGCGCAAGCAGCATATCGATCCGGTGCCGTCCGAGCCCGGCCTCTACCGCACGATCACCGGGGCGGAGGCGGTGTCGCTGGGACTGGTGGCGGGGGCGCAGCTTGCGGAACTGCCGATGTTCTTCGGCGGCTACCCGATCACCCCGGCCTCGGCGATCCTGCACCATCTGGTGAAGATGAAGGAGTTCGGCGTCACCACCTTCCAGGCCGAGGACGAGATTGCCGCGATCTGCGCCGCCATCGGGGCCAGCTATGCGGGGCACCTGGGCGTCACCTCGTCCTCGGGGCCGGGCCTTGCGCTCAAGGGCGAGGCGATGGGGCTGGCGATCATGACCGAACTGCCGCTGGTCATCGTCAATTCGCAGCGCGGCGGGCCGTCCACGGGTCTCCCGACCAAGACCGAGCAGTCCGATCTCTATCAGGCGGTCTATGGCCGCAACGGCGATGCGCCGCTGCCGGTGATTGCGGCGCGCTCGCCCGCCGATGCCTTCGAATGCGCGATAGAGGCCTGCCGCATCGCCACCCAGTTCATGACGCCGGTGATCCTGCTGACCGACGGCTATATCGGCAATGCCTCCGAACCGTGGAAAGTGCCCGACCCGGCCACCTTCACACCATTCCCGGCGCATTTCCTCGAGGGCCCGAACGGTCCCGATAACACGGTGCTGCCCTACACGCGCGACGATCGCGGGGTACGCCCGTGGATCAGGCCCGGCACGGAAGGGTTGATGCACCGCATCGGCGGCATCGAAAAGGCGCTGGGTACCGGCAATATCGACTATTCGCCGGCAGCCCATCAGGCGCAGACCGATGCCCGCAAGGCGCGGATCGACGGTGTGGCCAGGGCCATTCCGGCGCAGGATGTGTGTCTTGGTACGGAGGGCGGAACGCTGGCGGTGGTCGGCTGGGGATCGACGTTCGGGCCGATCCATCAGGCCGTGCGCCGCGCACGCCGGCGGGGGCTCGACGTCAGCCATGTCCACGTCCGCCATATCTGGCCCTTGCCCGAGAATCTGGGCGACCTGCTGGCGCGGTTCGACAAGGTGCTCGTGCCCGAAATGAACACCGGCCAGTTCAAGACCGTGCTGCGCGACCGGTTCCTGATCGATGCGGTGCCGCTGTCGAAGATCAGCGGCCAGCCCTTCGCCATCGCCGAACTGGAAGAGGCGATAGGCAGGTTCTTCGACGGCATCCCCGACAACGAGGGCGGCGTGGTTTCCGTCAACGATACCCAGCTGCCCGCGCCCGAGATCGAGCAGCCCTGAGTTTCTGGCTCAAGCCTGGAGACGATCATGAACGACATGACTCCCGTGACCACGCTGAAAGACTGGGAAACCGATCAGGAAGTACGCTGGTGCCCCGGCTGCGGCGACTATGCGATCCTGAAGGCGGTGCAGCGCACTTTGCCGATGCTCGGTGCCGATCCGAAAAACACCGTGTTCGTTTCCGGCATCGGCTGTTCGAGCCGCTTTCCCTACTATGTCGAAAGCTATGGCTTCCACACCATCCACGGCCGCGCGCCGGCGGTGGCGACCGGGATCAAGCTGGCCAACCCGGCGCTCGACGTCTGGCTGGTGACGGGCGACGGGGACGGCATGTCGATCGGCGGCAACCACACGATGCACGTGCTGCGCCGGAATCTCGATTGTCAGATCCTCCTGTTCAACAACGAGATCTACGGCCTCACCAAAGGCCAGTATTCGCCGACGAGCCGGGTGGGTACGCCTTCGCCGACTTCCCCGGTGGGCTCGGTGGATCGCCCCGCCAGTCCTTGCGCCTTTGCATTAGGCTCCGGCGCGCGGTTCGTGGCGCGGGGCTACGATGTGTCGAAGGACCTGCCCGAGGTGCTGCAGGCCGCTTACCGGCATCGCGGTGCGGCCTTCGTCGAGATTTTCCAGAATTGCATCGTCTACAACAAGGACCGCTTCGACGACTTCACGGCGAAGGCGGTGGCGGCGGATAACCAGATCCAGCTCCGCCATGGCGAGCCTTTGCTGTTCGCGAAAGAAACCAAGGGCTTGGCTCTCGATCTTGAAACGCTTTCGCTGAAGGTCGTCGATGTGGCGGACGGAGACTGGCAGGCGGCGGGCGTAGCGGTTCATAATGTGCGAAACCGGGGGCTGGCGCATATGCTGGTGGAGATGCCCTTCGGCGCGTTCCCGATGGCGCTCGGCGTGATCTATGACGATCCGGCGCCGACGTTCGAAAGCGCCGTGGTGGAGGAACGCGCGCGGCTGACGGCGGGCAAGACCGCCGATCTCGCCAGGCTGCTGGGCAAGGGGCAGACCTGGGTGGTGGAGGACAGGCACGCGCAATAGCGAGCGACGCTGGTCGAGCGTCACCCCTTGCCGGACGGATAATCCTTTCCGATATTCCGCAGTCGATGCAAGACACTGCGGTTCATGGATAATCTCACACACAGTCTGGTCGGTTGGGCGCTCGGTGAAACCGGGCTGAAGAACCGCACGCGCAAGGGGCTGGCCGCGCTGGTCCTTGCCGCCAACATGCCGGATATCGACGTGTTCTTCGGCTGGTCGCCCTGGGCGCCGCTGGCGATGCACCGCGGCTTCACCCATGGGCTGGTGGGTGGTGTCCTGCTGATGCCGCCCTTGCTGGCGGGGCTGCTCTGGCTCCTCGACCGCTGGCAGCAGAGGCGGGGAGCGGTGTTCCGCAGCGGCTTGCCGATGCGGGGCGGTTGGCTTCTGGCGCTCTGCTATCTGGGCGCGCTGACGCATCCCTTGCTCGACTTGCAGAACGTCTATGCGATCCAGTTGCTCTCGCCGATGAGCGAGGCGTGGTTCCATACCGACGGCCTGTTCATCGTCTCGCCGTGGCTGCTGGCCGTGCTGGGGGCCGGGATATGGGCAAGCCGGAGGCGGGCCAAACGGGGCGCGGCAAGGGCGGGGCGTCCTGCAAAGGCTGCCCTTGCGGGCGCATTGGGCTTCATTGCCGCCAACATCGGCATTTCGGTCCTTGCCGGCCATGCACCGTCGCAAGGGGTGCCTTATGCCGTGCCTGACCGTGTGTTCGCCTCGCCCGAGCCGCTGGCGTTCTGGCGCCGCGACGTGATCTGGCGCCAGAACGGCCATATCGGCTTCGGGCGCTACGATCCGATGCGGAGCCTGTTCACGCTGGTGGATAGCCAGCCGCCGGTTGCGGACAACATGGGCAGCGCTCTGGTGGCGAAAGCCGCGCATGCGACCCCGCAGGCGGAGAAGTTCCTCGCGTGGTCGCAGCTCCCCATGGCGCGGATCGAGCCGCATGGCTGCACCGCCAGGGTGACATTCGGCGATGCCCGCTTCACCGGGCCTGCCGTGCGGCGTAATTTCAACACCTCGGTCGACGTGCCTACGGGCGGGCCCGGATGTCATGCTCCCTGATGTCTTCGGCGGTTTCCAGCATGACTTCGGCGGGGCGGTAGAGCACGGCGCTGGCGGTGAAGGCCCAGGCCGCGCCGCCCAGCCATCCGGCCATGACGTCGCTCGGCCAGTGAACGCCAAGCCAGACCCGGCTCCAGGCGATGGCAAGGCTGAGCAGCACGGCGCCGGCAATCAGCGTGTGGCGCACGCCCGCGCGCGGGCTGAGCGCCGCGAAGGCGAGGGCCAGCGCGATATACGTCGAGGCGGAATTGAAACTGTGGCCGCTGGGGAAGCTGGCGCCGCCCGCTTCGGTAAGGTGCGGCACGATTTCAGGGCGAGGGCGCCCGACCACCGCTTTGAGCAGCGTGTTGACGATGCTGCCGCTGATGACTGTCAGCGCCAGCAGCACGGCTTCCCTGCGGCAGCGCAGCCAGACGAGCGCCACGACGGCGAGCGTCGTGAACAGCGTGATCAGCAGACTGCCGCCCATCGCGGTGAGATCGCGCACCCATTCCAGCAGCTTGACCGGGCCGAGCGGCCGCAAATCTCCCGCGCGCCAGAACAGCAGGCCGATCCGGTCGAAATGCTGGGTGCGTCCGGTGGGAACCGCCCAGACGAACGTGGCGAAGCCGGCCCAGCAGACCATGGCGGCAATTGCGGCTTTGCGGGGATCGATGCGGTGAGGGGCTTTGGGTATCGTGTTCATGAGGCTAGGAAACCGCAATGACTGACAAGCGTTCCGGCACCATGAATACTCCTGTGATCGTCTGGCTGCGGCGCGACCTGCGTCTGTCAGACCAGCCTGCCATTGTCGAGGCCGCAAGCAAAGGGCCGGTGATCCCGGTCTATGTGCTGGACGACGAGACGCCGAAACATCGCCGGATGGGCGGCGCCTCGCGCTGGTGGCTGCATCATTCGCTGGCCAGCCTCGATACGGCCTTGCGGGACAAGGGCTCGCGGCTGATCCTGCGCCGGGGCAAGTGTGAGGAGGTGTTGGCCGACCTTGCGAAGGAGACCGGCGCGGCTGAGGTTCATGCCCTCCACCACTACGAACCGTGGTGGCGCAATGCCGAGAAGGCGGTCGGCAAGGTGGCGGACCTGCATCTCCATCACGGCAACTACCTCGCGCCGCCGGGATCGGTGCTGAACGGCTCGGGCAATCCCTACCGCATCTACACGCCGTTCTGGCGGTCGCTGAACGAGCGGATGCCGCCGCATGAACCGCTGGAATGCCCGGAGAGGTTCGCCGCGCCCGCGGCATGGCAGCAGTCCGACCGGCTCGAGGACTGGAACCTGCTGCCGAGCAAGCCCGACTGGGCGGGCGGCATGCGCGAGATGTGGCAGCCGGGCGAGGAGGGGGCGCGCCAGCGGCTCGAGGACTTCGTCGAGGAGGCCGCGCGCTATGAGGCACAGCGCAATCTGCCGTCGATCGAGGGCACCTCGTTCCTCTCGCCGCATCTGCACTTCGGCGAGATTTCGCCCGCACGGATCTGGCATGCGGTGGCGGATGCGGGCGGTTCGGTCGGCACGTTCCTTGGCGAGCTGGGCTGGCGCGACTATGCGCAGAACGTGCTGTTGATCCTGCCCGATTACGGCAGCCGTTCGGCCAAGGAGGATTTCTCGTTCCTGCAATGGCGCACGGGCAAGGGCGCGGAGGAAGACCTCAGGGCGTGGCAGCGAGGCATGACGGGCTATCCCATCGTCGATGCCGGGATGCGCCAGCTCTGGCACACCGGCTGGATGCACAACCGGGTGCGGATGATCGCCGCCAGCTTTCTCATCAAGCACCTGCTGATCGACTGGCGCGAGGGTGAGCAGTGGTTCTGGGATACGCTGGTCGATGCCGACTACGGGTCCAACGCTGTGAACTGGCAGTGGAGCGCGGGCTCGGGCGTCGATGCGCAGATGTTCGTGCGGATCATGGCGCCGCTCAGCCAATCGGAGAAGTTCGACGCGGCCGCCTATATCCGAGAATGGGTGCCCGAACTCGCCGATCTCCCCGACGGCGAAATCCACGATCCCGCACCGATGGTCCGTCCCAAGGGGTATCCGGCCAAGATCGTCGAACACCGAGATGGTCGCGAGCGGGCCCTGGCGGCCTGGCAGCACGTCAAGGCAAGCGGCTAGTCCGTATGGGCAATTGCCCGGGGACACCATAGGGTTCATACTTATGCGATGAACGCGCAGGCGCCCGCACGCGGAGAGGAGCTGGTCGACGGCGGCCGTGCCATCGGCGCGGGGCCGCAGTGGCTGGCGAAGGTGTGGTCGGGCGGCGTCGCCAAGGTCCTGGACCGGATCGATGCCGGTCTGGCGCGCGGTTCGATCGAGACCAGGCTGCCTTCGGGCGAGACCCGGCTGCTCGGCGGCCGGGCGCCCGGGTTCGAGGCCCATGTCGAGATCCGCAACTGGCGGGCGCTGCTGCGGCTGGCAACGGCAGGCTCGGTCGGCTGGTATCAGGCCTGGGAGGCTGGCGAGTGGGACAGCCCTGATCCCGTGGCGATCTTTGCCCTGTTCATGAACAATGCCTTGAGCCTGGGCAACACGGCCCGCGCGCACGGCCCCTGGCGGCTGGTGAGCCGGTTCGTGCACTGGCTGCATCGCAACAGCCGCTCGGGATCCTTGCGCAACATCCACGCGCACTACGATCTAGGCAACGATTTCTACGAGGCCTGGCTGGGCAGCACGATGCTCTATTCGAGCGCGATCTACCCGCGCGAGGGCGGGCGGCCCAATGCCCTTTCGCAGTTCGTGACGCCGCTGGACGCGGCGCAGTCCACCAAGATCGCCGCGATGGCGGAGCGGCTGGCGCTGGAAGCGGGACAGAGCGTGCTGGAGATCGGCTGCGGTTGGGGCACGCTGGCGGCGTTTCTGGCCGAAAGCAAATGCGTTGCGGTGGAGGCGATCAGCCTGTCCGACCAGCAGCTCGCCTATGCGCGGGCGCGCTGGGCGCCGGGCAAGGGCGGCGTGAGGTTCCGCAAGCAGGACTATCGCGACGTCTGCGGGCAGTACGATGCCATCGCCTCGGTGGAGATGGTGGAGGCGGTGGGGCGGCGATACTGGCCCGATTTCCTCGATTGCATTGCCCGCAACCTCAAGCCGGGCGGGCGGGCGGCGATCCAGTTCATTGCCATGGATGAGCGGATCTTCGAGCCTTATGCGCGCAGTGCCGACTTCATCCAGACCTTCATCTTCCCCGGCGGCATGCTCATCAAGGAGCCCGAGTTCCAGCGCCTTGCGGCCGAACGCGGGCTATCGTGGGAGAAGCGTCATGGCTTCGCGCGGGACTATGCGCGCACGCTTCGCGAATGGCGCGATAACTTCGACGCGGCGGTCGCAGCGGGCCGGCTGCCGTCCGGCTTCGACGACCGCTTCATCCGCCTATGGCGTTTCTACCTGATGTATTGCGAGGGTGGGTTCCTCGGGGGCGGCATCGACGTTGCACAGGTCACGCTGGTGAAACGCGGCTAGGAAAAGCCCGCGCTCAGCTTCCCGAGCCGCTCCAGCGGGCAAGGATGGTCTCGAGGATGATCGGGCTGAGCAACTGTTCGAAGGAGCAGCCGACCAGCCCGTCCTGCCACCAGACCACGCGACTGGGCAGCGATTCCATGCCGGGCAGGGTCAGCCAGCAATAAGTACCCGGATGAAGGCGGCTGATCGCGGTGGCCGAGAAGCCGGAGAGCGAGAGATCGCGCACCGCGGTCTGGTAACCCTTGGTGCCCGAGGCGCGAAAGCCGGCCGGGATGGCAATCCGCACGCGCGGCGCGCTGCGGTCTTCCTGGGCAGCGACTTCGTAGCGTTGCGGCGGCTGTGTCCTGATCATCGTGGCGGTACCCGTCCCGTTGGAACGGCGCCCCTGCTTGGGGGCAAGGGGCGCCGTCCGAACGAAAGATCCCGCCGCGCGGTTACTGCCGGGTTACGAGGTCTGGTTAACGTCTTCGCGGTGGCCGCTCTCGAAGGCTTCGCCAAGCAGCGCCACCAGGCGCGCGGCGACGACTTGCGGCGGCTTGACCGAGGCAGGGGCCTCGCCCGGATAGGCGCGGGCGCGCATCGCGGTGCGGGTGGCGCCGGGATTGACCACGGCAACGCGCACTTTCGAGGTGTTGCGGGTTTCCTCGGCATAACATTCGAGCAGCATGTCGCTGGCGGCCTTGGAGGCGGCATAGGCGCCCCAGAAGGCACGCGGCTTGCTGGCGACGGTGCTGGTCATACCGATCACGCGGGCATCCTGGCTCTTGCGCAGCAGCGGATCGAAGTTGGCGATCAGCGCCTGCGTGGCGAGGACATTGGTGGTCAGCGCCTTGTTGAAGGCGCGCTGGTCGATGTCGGCCACACTGGTCAGCTCGGGCAGGATCGCCGCGTTGACGACGAGGATGTCGAGCTTGCCCCAGCGCTGCGAGACGGCGGTGGCGAGGCGGGCGATGCCGTCGGGCTCCACCAGGTCGACCGGCGCGATGGTGGCCGCGCCGCCCGACTGGTAGATCTGTTCCTCGATCGCTTCGAGCGCCTTGGTGTCGCGCCCGGTCAGCAGCACGTGCGCACCGGCCTCGGCCAGGGCGATGGCCGTGGCCGCGCCGATGCCGCGGCTCGAACCGGTGACGAGCGCCACCTGTCCGTCGAACGGCTTTGCCACGACCACTTCGCTCACGCTGCGGTCAGCTCGGTGCTGAAACGGTCGGTAAAGTCGGTCAGCTTGGTCGGATATTCGCCCGAGAAGCAGGCGTCGCAGAACTGCGGGCACTTCTTGATGCGCTTTTCCTCGCCGACCGCGCGGTAGAGACCGTCGATCGAGACGAAGGCCAGACTGTCGGCCTTGATGAAGTCCGCCATGGCCTGGATGTCCATGTTGGCGGCCAGTAGCTTCGAACGCTCCGGCGTGTCGACGCCGTAGAAGCACGAATGCTCGGTCGGCGGGCTGGCGATGCGCATGTGCACTTCGGCAGCGCCGGCGTCGCGCATCATCTCGACGATCTTCATCGAGGTGGTGCCGCGCACGATCGAATCGTCGATCAGGATGATCTTCTTGCCTTCGACGACCGCGCGGTTGGCGTTGTGCTTGCGCTTCACGTCGGCGTGGCGGGCCGCGTCACCCGGCTGGATGAAGGTGCGGCCGACATAGTGCGAACGCACGATGCCGAGTTCGAAGGGAATGCCCGACTGCTGGGCATAACCGATCGCGGCGGGCACGCCGCTGTCGGGAACCGGGATCACGACGTCGGCGGCGGCAGGCGCTTCCTTGGCCAGTTCCATGCCGATCTGCTTGCGCACGCCGTAGACCGAGCGGCCGTCCATCACCGAGTCGGGACGGCTGAAGTAGACGTGTTCGAAGATGCAGGGGCGCGGGGCCGGGTTGCCGAACGGGCGGTGGCTGGAGATCGTGCCCTTGTGGTCGACCTGGACCATCTCGCCCGGCTCGATCGAGCGGATGAATTCGGCGCCGATCACGTCGAAGGCCACGGTTTCCGAGGCGAACACGGTGGCATCGCCGATGCGGCCCATGACCAGCGGACGGATGCCCAGCGGATCGCGGCAGGCGATCATGCCTTCGGCGGTCATGCAGATCAGCGAATAGGCGCCTTCCACCATGCGCAGCGCGTCGACGAAACGGTCGAGCAGCGTGGGGTAGCGGCTGGTGGCGACGAGGTGGATGATCACCTCGGTGTCCGAGGTCGACTGGAAGATCGACCCCTTCGACACGAGATCGCGCTTCAGCGTCATCGCGTTGGAGATGTTGCCGTTGTGGGCGATCGCGAAACCGCCGTCGGCAAGGTCGGCAAAGAGCGGCTGCACGTTGCGCAGACCCGAACCGCCGGTGGTGGCGTAACGCACGTGGCCCGAGGCCATGGTGCCGGGCAGGGTATCGAGCTCGCGCTGCGAGAACACCTGCGCCACGTGGCCGAGGCCGCGGTAGGAGTGGAACTCCTGGCCCGAGAAGCTGGTGATACCCACCGCTTCCTGCCCGCGATGCTGGAGCGAGTGAAGCCCGGCGGCAGCGATATTCGCCGCCTCACGAGCACCGATTACGCCGAAGATGCCGCACTCTTCGCGCAGCTTGTCCCCGTCGGCGTCAAGGAAGGGGTTAGTCAGGTTCATGGGTGTTTTTTCCGGCCCGGTGGCACGTCAATGGCTGGCGCGCATTTGGATCGGATCGGGCGGAAATGCAAGGGGAGAAGCCAGCATCGTGGCAAGGAGCCCGGATGGCAGGGCTCCGGGGGCGCTCCGGCACGGGCTCGTCCACGCTGATGCGCCCTTCGGATGACCGGATGATGACAGTGCAGGGGGGCGTTCAAGGGCGAATCATCTCCGGCCGGGAGCGGCAGGCAAAACGGGAACCCTCCGGCGCTTCACGTATTGTTCAGCCACTCGAATCCACCCCGGCACGGGCTTGCGGTCCCGCTGGCCAGTGCGTCTACCCGTGCGCTTGCCAGTATGGGCGCATAGCCTTAATGCCGCCTCATCCCATGATCTCAGACGGACCCGTCGCTTGATCCTTTCCCCTTTCGAATGGACCATTGCCAAGCGCTACATGCTGCCCGGAAAGGGCGAGCGCTTCATCGCACTGGTTGCCGGCATCAGCCTTGTCGCCGTCATGCTCGGCGTCGCCGCGCTGGTTATCGTCATGAGCGTCATGAACGGTTTCCGCGCCGAACTCTTCGACAAGATCGTCGGCCTCAACGGCCATGCGATCGTCCAGGCCTATGGCGGGCGGCTCGACAACTGGCAGGATGTCCTGAAGGACATTCGCGCGACGCCGGGCGTCGTGCGGGCTTCGCCGTTGATCGAACAGCCGCTGGCCGTCACTTTCAATGGCCGCCTCGAAGGCGTCTCGGTGCGGGGTAACACGACCGAGGACATCGCCCGCATTCGCGACAAGGTGAAGCAGGGCAACCTTGCCGATCTGCGCCCGGGCAGTGAAACCGTGGCGATCGGTTCGGAACTGGCCAAGAACCTTGGCGCGCAAGTCGGCGACGTCATCACGCTCTATAATCCGCTGGGGCGCACGACGCCGTTCGGCACGGTTCCGCGTCAGGTTGCCTACAAGGTCGGCGCGATCTTCGAGATTGGCGTCTACGATTACGACAATACGTTCGTCATCATGCCGATGCAGGATGCGCAGACGCTGCTGCTGACCGGCGATACCGTGGGCATGATCGAAGTGACGACGACCGATCCCGACCGTGTCGAGACGATCCTCGCCCCCGTGCAGCGCAAGCTGGCAGGGCGCGCCGTCGTCACCGACTGGAAGACCATCAACGCCTCGCTGTTCGAGGCGCTGGCAGTGGAGCGCGTCGCGATGTTCGTGGTGCTGTCCATCATCGTGCTGGTGGCGGTGTTCAACATCCTTTCCTCGCTGATCATGCTGGTCCGCGCCAAGACGCGCGACATCGCGATCCTGCGGACGATGGGCGCCACGCGGCGATCGCTGCTGAAGGTCTTCGTGACGACCGGGTTCTGCATCGGCGCGCTGGGCACGGTGGCGGGCGTGGTGATCGGCTTCATCTTCCTCTATTTCCGCCAGCCCATCGTTCACGCGGTGGAGATCGTCACCGGCCAGAACCTGTGGGATCCGTCGATCCGCTTCCTGACCGAACTACCCTCCCGTTCCGACCCGGTGGAGATCGCGGTGATTTGCGTGATGTCGCTGGTCTTCAGTTTCCTTGCCACGCTCTACCCGGCCTACAAGGCGGCGAGCACCGATCCTGTGCAGGTGCTGCGTTATGAATGATCCCGTAGTGCGCCTGAAGGCGCTGACCCGCAGCTTCGAGCAAGGCGGCGTCACCATCGATGTGCTGCGCGGCGTCGATCTGGACGTGCAGCCCGGAGAGATCGTTGCGTTGCTGGGCCCGTCCGGCTCTGGCAAGTCGACCATGCTGCAGGCCATCGGCCTGCTGGAAGGCGGCTTTGGCGGTTTGATCGAGATTGCCGGCATCAATGCGTCGAAGCTGGGCAAGGACCAGCGGGCGGCGGTGCGGCGCGATCACATCGGCTTCGTCTACCAGTTCCACCACCTGCTGCCCGATTTCAACGCGATCGAGAACGTGGTGCTGCCGCAGCTCATCACCGGCAAGCCGCGCGGCGAGTGCGAGGAGCGGGCGAAGGAATTGCTGGGCGCGCTCGGCCTCGGGCAGCGCCTCGATCACCGTCCGAGCAAGCTTTCCGGCGGCGAGCAGCAGCGTGTGGCGGTCGCCCGTGCGCTGGCCAATCGCCCGCGCCTGGTGCTGGCGGACGAGCCCACCGGCAATCTCGACGAGGCGACCGCGGACAAGGTCTTTGCGCAGTTCCTCGAACTCGTGCGCGGGCAGGGCAGCGCGGCGCTGGTCGCCACCCACAACGAGCGGTTGGCGGCAGCGATGGACCGCGTGGTGCGGCTCCATGAAGGCGTACTGGCCTGAGGGAACCGGCAGGCGCATCACTCGTTGAATTCCGTGATTTCGCATACCAGATACGGTAGAACACCAGGTACTTGAGGAAAGGATCGCAGGACATGAGCGACATTCCGTCCACCATCCGGGCAGAGAGCGCCGGACCCGAACGGTTCCATTGGGAAGACTCGGCGGAACTGCACAAGTGCGCGGACGGCGGCGGCCTGTTCCACAACCTCAAGGTCATTCGCCGGGGCAGCGTGTCCGAGCTCGTGCGTTTCGTGATGAGCCTGCCCGAGGACGAGCAGGACGACTATGCGATCCAGAAGGACGGCGACCGGACTTTCCGCATCGGCGAGATCCGCGCGCTGTCCCGCCGCGCCGACTTTCCTGCCACCGACGCGTGAGTTCGCCGACGTGAGCAAGGATCCGCGCACGATCGCCGATTTCACCGCGACCCTGCCGAATGGCGAGACGATCAGTCTCGCCGACCGGGCGGGCAAGGTGCTGCTTGTCGTCAACACCGCCAGCAAGTGCGGCTTCACGCCGCAGTACCAGGGGCTGGAGCAGCTCTGGCGCATGCACGGGGCGCAGGGCTTCGAGGTGATCGCCTTCCCCTGCAACCAGTTCGGCGGCCAGGAACCGGGTGATGCCGAGGAGATCGCCGGCTTCTGCGAGGTGAACTTCGGCCTGTCCTTCCCGCTGATGGGCAAGGTGGAGGTCAACGGCGACAATGCGCCGCCGCTCTGGCAATGGCTCAAGGCCGAGGCGCCGGGGGTGCTGGGCAGCAAGTCGATCAAGTGGAACTTCACCAAGTTCCTGATCGGCCGCGACGGCAAGGTCGTGCGCCGTTATGCGCCGACCGACAAGCCCGAGACCATCGAGCAGGACATCGTGAAGCTGCTCTGATCCGCCCGCACGGGTCCTGCCGCACGGGCGCGAGCAGGAAAAAGGGGCGCGGCCGCCATGGCCGCGCCCCTTTTCTGTCGGCTCAGTAGAAGGCGCCGTAGATCACGTCGACGACGGCGCGGGTGCGACGGTCGACCAGTAGCAGGTCGGGGCCGTAGCGCACCCAGTAGTAGCCCGGAGGCGGTGGTCCGACGCCGATCATCGCGTAGTTCTGGAACAGGTAGGTCGAGGACAGGAAGATCGCGGGCAAGATCATGTGCACATGCCAGCGACGATAGCCGTAGCCGTGCGGATAGCGGTACGGCGGCGCATGCATGGGCCGGAACGTGCTCGGGCGGCCCATGCCGGGGCGGTGCGGGTGATGGACAACCGGCGGGCGCCCGTGGTTCGGCGGCGGGCGGTGGGTGTTGCTACCGTGCCCGTTGCCATTGCCATGACCGTTGTTCGGGGGGCGATGGGCGTTCCCGCCGCCACTGGGCGGGCGTTGGTGGTTACCGCTGCCACCCGGCGGGCGCTGGGCGTTGCCGCCTCCCGAGGGCGGACGGGTCACGTTTCCGCCTCCCGAGGGAGGACGGTTGGCATGGCCGCCACCGCCGCTTGGCGGACGGTTGGCATGGCCGCCTCCGCCCGGTGGGCGCGATGGCCCGGGGCGCTGGTGTTGCTGCGCCATCGCCGCGAATTCGCCGGGCAGCAGTCCGTCCGGCGCCAGCAGCAGGGGGATGATGGCAAGATAGGCGTACTTCATTCAGAGTTCTCCCAGTACGGCCATGACAATCCGGCGATGGTCGGAGCGATCCGCATGGGTGGCCCGTCGAGGATGGGCATCGCGCCAGCGGAGCAAACCGGACTCGATGAAGTTTCTGGGACGATGCTCCTGTTTTCAGTCGCTTTCAAGGCTCGGCTGACAATCCTGTCCGGGGTGCCGGGGCATCCGGCCGCATGTCTGTCCACGGGCTTATCCCCAGCCCCCATGTTGATCGCGCGGCCCTCTTGATCGCGCATGGGGGCAGCGCCTAAATTCCCGCGATGGCCTATGCACCCTTTGTCCCGCTGCGCATCTTTTCGAGCTTCACGATGCTGGACGGGGCAATCGATCCCAAGGCTGCCGCCAAGCTGGCGAAGGAGCGCAAGTTCCCTGCCGCCGCGATTTGCGACCGCAACGGCCTTTACGGCGCGCCGATGTATGCCGGTGCCTGCAAGGGCGTGGGCGTGCAGCCGATCGTCGGCACGTTCCTCGCCATCGGCCGCCCCGGCGCCGTCGCGCAGGGGCAGGAACGGCCGATCGACTGGCTGGCCCTGTTCGCGCAGAACGAGGCGGGCTGGCTCAACTTGTGCGATCTGGTCAGCCGCGCGCACCTCGACCGCCCGCTGGAACTCGACGCCCATGTCGAACTCGAAAGCCTGCGCGGTCGTACCGACGGCCTGATCTGCCTGACCGGCGGCGACGAGGGCGCGCTGGCACGGCTCTACGCGGCGGGCAAGGCCGAGGCGGCGGAAAGCTATTGCGACACCCTGCAATCGCTGTTCGGCGACCGTCTCTACATCGAGATCACCCGCACCGGCGAGGCCGTGGAGGACGAGAGCGAGGAAGACCTGATCGCGCTCGCCTATGAACGCGACATTCCGCTGGTCGGCACCAACCCGGCGCAATATGCCGAGGCGAAGTTCCACCCCGCGCACGACGCGCTGCTGTGCATCGCCAACTCGACGCAGGTCGATGCCGCCGACCGTCCGCGCTCCTCGTCGGAGCGCTGGGTCAAGCCGGTCGAGATGATGCAGGAGCTGTTCGCGGACCTGCCCGAGGCGCTGGCCAACACGCTCGTCGTCGCGCAGCGCTGTGCCTACATGCCGCCGCGCCGCAAGCCGCTGCTGCCCAGCCTCGCCGGCGACCTCGAGGGCGAGGCGCGGATGCTGGCGGACAATTCGCGCGCCGGCCTTGCCCGCCGTCTCGCGCCGTACTGGCCGGAGGTGACCGAGGATGAGCTTGACGCCGCCATGGCGCTCCAGGGCGAAGAGCGCGAGGCCGCCTACAAGGAACTGGCCGAACGCGGCGTCACCGAGGATTTCCTCGACTATGCCAGGCGCCTCGATTTCGAGGTGCAGATCATCGTCGGCATGGGCTTCCCCGGCTACTTCCTGATCGTGGCCGACTTCATCAAGTGGGCCAAGGACAACGACATTCCGGTGGGGCCGGGCCGTGGTTCGGGTGCAGGCTCGCTGGTCGCCTGGGCGCTCACGGTTACCGACCTCGATCCGCTCAAGCTGGGCCTGCTGTTCGAACGCTTCCTGAACCCGGAACGCGTCTCGATGCCCGACTTCGACATCGACTTCTGCGAAACCCGGCGCGGCGAGGTGATCCGCTACGTCCAGCGCAAGTATGGCGACGATCACGTCGCCCAGATCATCACCTTCGGCAAGATGAAGGCCCGCGCGGTGCTGCGCGACTGCGGGCGCATCCTGCAGATGGGCTACGGCCGCGTCGACAGCCTGTGCAAGATGGTGCCCAACCATCCGACCGACCCCTGGACGCTGACCGAGGCGCTGCACGGCCGCAAGAAGCACGGCGTCACGTCCGATCCGCCGGTCGCCGAATTCCGCCGCGAATACGATGTCGACCACGAGGTGAAGCGCCTCGTCGACCTTGCCGTGCAGCTCGAGGGCCTGCCGCGCAACTCGTCCACCCACGCGGCGGGCGTCGTCATCGGCGACCGGCCGCTGGCGCAGTTGGTGCCGCTCTACCGCGATCCGCGCTCGGACATGCCGGTCACGCAGTTCGACATGAAGTCGGTGGAAGACACCGGCCTCGTGAAGTTCGACTTCCTCGGCCTCAAGACGCTCTCGGTGCTGAAGAAGGCTTGCGACCTGCTCGCCCGGCGCGGGATCACCATCAATCTGTCGACGCTCGGCTGGGACGATCCGGCGGTCTACGAACTGCTCAAGCGCGGCGATACGGTCGGCGTGTTCCAGCTGGAATCGGAAGGCATGCGCCGCACGCTGGCGGCGGTGAAGCCGACCAACTTCGGCGACATCATCGCGCTCGTCTCGCTCTACCGTCCGGGCCCGATGGACAATATCCCGCTGTTCGGCCGCCGCAAGAACGGGCTGGAATCGATCGAATACCCGCACGACAAGCTCGCCGGCATCCTCGGCGAGACTTACGGGATCTTCGTCTACCAGGAACAGGTCATGCAGGCCGCGCAGATCCTGGCGGGCTACTCGCTGGGCGACGCCGACCTTCTGCGCCGCGCGATGGGCAAGAAGGTCCAGGCGGAAATGGACAAGCAGCGCCAACGCTTCGTCGATGGCTGCAAGGAGGTGTCCGGCATCGATGCGGCCAAGGCCAACGAACTGTTCGACTTGATCGACAAGTTCGCCGGCTACGGCTTCAACAAGTCGCACGCCGCCGCCTACGCGCTGCTCGCCTACCACACCGCGTGGTTCAAGGCGCATTACCCGCACGAATTCTACGCCGCCTCGATGTGCTTCGACATGCACCAGTCGGAAAAGCTGGCGATCTTCGTGGACGACGCGCGTCGCAACGGCATCGAACTGGCCCCGCCGGACATCAACATGTCCGAGGCCGAGTTCTGCGTCGAGGAAACGCATGACAGCCACGCGGTGCGTTATGCGCTGGCGGGTATCCGCAACGTGGGTGAGAAGGCGATGGAGGCGATCGTTGCCGAGCGCGAGGCGAACGGCAAGTTCGTCAGCCTCGACGACGTGTTCCGCCGCGCGCCCGCCGGATCGATGAACCGCCGCCAATTGGAAAGCCTCGCCGCGGCAGGCGGGTTCGATGCCCTCGAGCCCAACCGCGCCAAGGTCCTCGCCAATGCGGATACCCTGCTGGCCGAGGCGGACCGGTCCTCGCGAGAGCGCAATTCGGACCAGAACAGCCTGTTCGGCGGCGACGATCACGTCGAGCAGGACCTGCGGCTCGTCGATGCCCAGCCCTGGAGCCGCATGGACCAGATGGCCAAGGAGCGCGAGACGTTCGGCTTCTACTTCGCGGCCCATCCGGTCGAGCAGTACCGCGCGGTGGCCTCGGCCAACGGTGCGCGAACCTTCTCCAGCCTGATGGCGGGCGGTAGCGGCGGCGGCCGTGCGGGCGCCGTCATGGCGGCGATGGTGGAGAACGTGCAGAAGCGCAAGACCAAGCGGGGCAAGGACTTCGTCATGGTCGACTACTCGGATTCGTCGGGCAACTTCTCGGCCTGCTGCTTCGAGGAAAGCATGGTCGAGAGCTTCGTGAAGTGGGGCAAGGAGAGCGCCTGCGTGCTGCTCACTGTCGAACTCGACAGCCCCAATCCCGACGAGCCGCCGCGCGTGACTGTCCGCGGCGCGCGGCCGCTTGCCGAAGTGAAGGCGGATGCGCGCATGTTCCTGACCCTCGACATCGACCGCATCGAGGCGGTGCAGGAACTGGCCATGCTGGTGCGCACCGGCGCGTCCGGCTGCGGCGAGATCATGGCGACGCTGCATCTGGGCGGCGGCCAGACGCAGAAAGTGCGCCTCGGCCGCGATTTCGCGCTGGATGGCGATTTTGCCGAGCACCTTGCCAGCGTGGCGGGACTGTCCAACATCTCGCTCATCGCCCGGCGCGGTCCCGAGGGGCTGCGGCAGGCAGCGTAGGCCTGCGCGGAATCCCGGATTGATACAGGGCTGTCGGAATTTTCCGCCAGGCCGAGGCGCGAGTGTCTTGCGTCCTGAGAATGGACGTTCATACCTTGGATGCATAGCGGGAGATGGCTATGCCTGGGGAGATGCAGGACTGGGACCTGCGCGTGTCGGGGCTGATCGATCATGCGGCACGTGCGCACGGCGCGCGCGAAATCGTCACGCGTTGGGCGGACGGTTCGCAGTCCCGCACCAGCTGGGCCGGGGTGCGCCATGATGCGCTGAGGATGGTGCAGGCGCTGCGCCGGATCGACGTCTATCCGGGCGAGCGGGTGGCGACGCTGGCGATGAACCACGGGCGCCATCTGGCCGCCTGGTTCGGCGCCACCGGCGCGGGCTGTGTGCTCCATACGCTCAATCCGCGCCTGTTCGACGCGCAGCTGGCCTGGATCGTCAATCACGCCGAGGACGCGGTGCTGATCTACGATGCGGCATTCCGTCCGATCGTGGAGCGGATCCTGCCGTCCTGTCCCACCATCCGGCGCACCATCTGTTTCGATTCGCGCGCGTGGGGGCCGGATTTCGAGGACTGGTTGGCCGCCGAGGACGGCGAGGCGCACTGGACTGCGGGATGCGAACAGGCGCCCTGCATGCTGTGCTACACCAGCGGCACGACCGGCGATCCCAAGGGCGTGCTCTATTCCCATCGCTCGCAGGTGCTGCACACGCTGGCGATGATCGCCCCTTCCGCGCTCGATCTGGCGCCGCGATCGGTGGTCCTGCCGGTGGTGCCGATGTTCCATGCCAACAACTGGGGGCTGCCCTGGGCCTGCGCGGCAAGCGGGGCCAAGATGGTCTGGAGCCAGACCAACGAGGCGGAGGCGCTGTGCGGGCTGATGCATCGCGAAGCCGTTACCCATGTTGCCGGGGTTCCGGCGGTGTGGTTCGCGATGTTCGAGCATCTTGACCGCACCGGCACCGCGCTGCCGCCGATCCGGCAGGCGCTGTCGGGGGGATCGGCGGTGCCGCGCAGTGTCGTCGAGCGGCTGATGCACGCGGGCGTTCGTGTGGCGCAGGCCTGGGGGATGACCGAGACCTCGCCCATCGCCACCGTTGCCTATGAGCCTGCCGGGTGGGATGACATGTCCTTCGACGAACAGGTCACTTGCAAGAGCAGCCAGGGACGGCCGCTCTACGGCGTGGAAGTGCGGGTGGTCGGCCTCGATGGCACGGGCGTTCCCCTGCCGCACGACGGGATCTCCGCCGGGGCGTTGCAAGTGCGCGGACCGTGGACGGTGAAACGCTATTTTCGCGCCGAGGACGATGCGGTGGACAGCGACCAGTGGTTCGATACCGGCGATGTCGCCACCATTGCCCCGGACGGCACCCTGTACCTGACCGACCGGACCAAGGACCTCATCAAGTCGGGCGGGGAGTGGATCAGTTCAGTGGAACTGGAAAACGCCGCGGTCGGCCATCCCGAGGTGAGCGAGGCCGCGGCGATCGGCGTGGCCCATCCGCGCTGGGACGAAAGGCCGCTGCTGGTCGCCGTGCGCAAGCAGGGCAGCGCGCTTGGCGCGGAAGACTTGCGGAATTATCTCGCCGGGAAAGTGGCGCGCTGGTGGCTGCCGGATGCCATCGAGTTTGTCGGCAGCCTGCCGCATACCGGCAGCGGGAAGCTCGACAAGAAGGCGCTGCGCCTGCTTTTTGCCGATTACACGCTGCCGGTCTGAGGTTTACTTGTCCTTGCTGCCGAGGTTGCTGGCCGCATCCTGGGCGGCGTCGCCAACCTTGTCGGCGGCCTTGCCGACGTCGTTTGCAGCATTGGCCACGGCATTGTCGCGCAGGGCCTCGCTCTCGTTCTGGCGGCTGAACAGGTAGAGCCCGCCGACCACCGCGACGAGCAGGACGAGCGCCATGACGATGCCCGTCCCGCCGGACGATCCGCGCTCCCGGATCACGGTGGTGGTGTGGGTGGGGGTTTCCGGCCTGCGCTCGGTTTCGACTATCCTCTCGTCCATTGCGGTTCTCCTGTCCTGTCTTGGCTTGTCAGTGACTGTCGATGGAGAGGGGAACACGCAGGCGGCGCTTCGGTTTCATCGGTCACGGTGTTCCCGCGGCCGTTTCATCCCGAATGCCGCGCCGCCCTCGGAAAAATCCTCTCTTATCAGCATCATGGTCTGCTGAGCGTCCCCGATGGCCAAGGCGCCGCGCCGTTCATGCGTTTACGGCCTAGAGCGTTTTTCGAACGGAGTGGAACACGCAGGGCCTCGGGAAAACGCTCTAGAACAGCGCGAGTTGTCCGTCGCGGCTGGGCGGACGGAATTGCGAGCAGTCCAGCGCGACCTGGGGTTTGCCGAAGCCCAGGCGCCGCATCGTGATGGCAAAGCGTTGCCGGAACACTTGCGCCCAGACACCGTCGAGGCGGAAGCGGGAAAAGAACGCGGGATCGTTGTCGCGCCCCGCGCGCATGGCCTGGATGGTCGCCATGACCTTACCGGCGCGGTCCGGGAAATGCGTCTGGAGCCATTCGCGGAACAGCGGCGCGACTTCGTGGGGCAGGCGCACGATGATCCATGAGGCGCTGCGGATGCCCTGCGCGGCGGCGGCTCCGAGGATCTCCTCGATGTGGTGGTCGGTGATTGCCGGGATCACCGGTGCTATCGAGACATGCGTGGGCACGCCGGCCGCCGCCAGCTTGCCCAGCGCCGCAAGGCGCTTGGCCGGTGCCGCCGCGCGCGGCTCCAGCAGGCGCGACAGGGCCGGGTCCATGCTGGTCACCGATATCGCGACATGGGTCAGGTTGTGCCGCGCCAGTTCGGCCAGCAGGTCGAGATCGTGCAACACGCGGTCGGACTTGGTGGTGATCGTCACCGGATGGCGCACTTCCAGGCAGAGTTCGAGGATCTGCCGGGTGATCCGGTAGCGCGCTTCGATCGGTTGGTAGGGGTCGGTGTTGGTGCCCATGGCGATCGGGGCAGGACGGTAGCCCGGCTTTGCCAGCGTTTCGCGCAGCAACCTTGCCGCCTGCGGTTTCACGAAAAGCCTGGTCTCGAAATCAAGGCCGGGGGACAGGTCGTGATAGGCATGGGTCGGCCGGGCAAAGCAATAGATGCAGCCGTGCTCGCAGCCGTTGTAGGCATTGATCGAACGGTCGAACGGCACGTCGGGGGACTTGTTGAACGACAGGATGGTGCGCGGGCTCAGTTCGCTCACCTGCGTGCGCAGCGGTGCGGGCTCGCCGTCGACCTCGCGCGAGGCGTCCAGCCAGTCGCCATCGGCCTCCCGCCGGGGAAGATTGAAGCGGGTGCTGGCCTGCCCGGAGACGGCGCCTCTGCCCTTGTGGATCTGCATCTGGGAACCTTGAACATAACAAGAACAAAAAGCAAGCGAGTCGGGCTTGGTTGATCTCTCGCGCGGCACGCCTTAGGCAATCCGATCTGGTATGGAGGTCAAATGGCAGGCGCGGAGCAGAAATCGGGTGGACGCAGGATCGGGGCGGAGACCTCGGCCACACGGGCACGCATCGTCGAGGCCACCGTCGAGCTGATCCGCGACGAGGGCTATGCCGCCGCCAGCACCCGCCGCGTTGCCGCCCGTGCAGGGCTCAAGCCTTCGCTGGTGCACTACTATTTCCCGACCACCGACGACTTGCTGCTGGAAGTGTGCCGTCAGGGCGCGGCGGACAGCGATGCCATGATCGCGCAGGCGCTGGCGAGCGAGGATCCGGTGCGTGCACTCTGGGGCTTTTTTGTCGACACCAGTCGCACTGCGATGTCGCTGGAATTCATGGCGCTGGCCAACCACCGCCCGGCCGTGCGCGAGAAGATGGCCGAGCACAGTGTCGTCATGCGCCGGCGGCAGGTGGAGATCATCGAGCAACTGTTCGGCGATCGGCTCAAGGTTCTGGAGGGCTTCGATCCCGCGGGCCTTGCGGTGATGCTGGCGGGTATCGGCCGCTGCATCGTCATGGAGGAAAACCTGGGCGTCACGGCCGGGCACGCGCAGGCGAGGGCGACGGTGGAATCCTGGCTCGACCGGCTGGAGGCGAAGACGCTCGCCTGATCTCGCACCGGCGATTGATTGCAGGCGCAATCCGCGAGAAATTTGAACGGGTGTTCAGTTCGTGGTACCACCTTCTTCAAGAATGGCTTCGGCGATGAAGCGGACAATGGAGAGTGTGCACGATGTCGCTCGCGACAAAGACGGAGTTCAAGGCCGAGGCGATCAAGCCGAAGATCGGCAGCCGCGTTCTCAACACGCGGGAAGACCTGCTTTCGGGCGAATTCGCGGCTGAGATCCGCGAACTGCTGGAAGCGCGCGGGGTGCTGGTGTTCCCCCAGGTGAGCTTCACCGACGAGGAGCAGGTGGCCTTCACCAAGACGCTCGGCACGTTCGCGCCCGAGCGCAAGGGCGGCGAGGAAGTGATCTCGAAGATCACGCTCGACGCCAGGGAAAACCCGATGGCGGCCGAGTATCTCAAGGGCTCGCTCTACTGGCACATCGACGGCACCCGTAACGACGTGCCGATCCTGGCCTCGCTGCTCTCCTGCCGGGTGCCGAGCCCCAGGGGCACGGGCAACACCGGCTTTGCCAACACGTACGCGGCGTTCGACGATCTGCCGGACGACAAGAAGGCCGAGTACGAGCAGTACCGCGTCGTCCATGGCCCCTGGGCCAGCCTGTTCTACTATGAGGCCGAACCCAGCCTCGCCAAGCTTCAGGGCTATGCCCAGATCGGCGAGCAGGAACTCCCGCTGGTGTGGAAGCACAAGTCCGGCCGCAAGAGCCTGGTCATCGGCTGCACGGCCGCGCAGGTGGTCGGCAAGTCGGCGCTCGAAAGCGCGATGATCATCCATGGTCTGCGCGAATGGGCGACGGGCGAAGAGTTCACCTACAGCCACGAATGGGAAGTCGGCGATCTCGTCATGTGGGACAATACCGGCACGATGCACCGCGCCGAAGCCTATGACCCGACTTGCGGCCGCATGATGCACCGCACCAAGCTCGAAGGCGAAGAACCCTTCGAATAAGGCGGAAGCGGCGGGGGCGCTGGGGCGCCGTTCAGCCAGATTTATAGGGCCAGAATTGCAGGGCTCGTCGGACTTCGGTTCGGCGGGCCTTTTTCATGGCGGCATCCGGCCAAAGAAAAACCCCCCGCCTTGCGGCGGAGGGTCTTCCTAGAACTCAGGTCCAGTCAGGCGAGGGGCTTAGGCCCAGCTGGCCATCTTGGTTTCGAGGTTCTGCACGATGGCCTCGAAGAACTGCTCGGTGGTCATCCAGTTCTGGTCCGGACCGATCAGCAGCGCGAGGTCCTTGGTCATCTTGCCGCTTTCGACGGTTTCGATGCAGACCTGCTCCAGCGTCTCGGCGAACTTCACCACTTCCGGGGTCTCGTCGAACTTGCCGCGATAGGCAATGCCGCGGGTCCAGGCGAAGATCGAGGCGATCGGGTTGGTCGAGGTCGCCTTGCCCTGCTGGTGCTGGCGGTAGTGACGGGTCACGGTGCCGTGGGCGGCTTCCGCTTCGACGGTCTTGCCGTCGGGCGAGAGCAGGACCGAGGTCATCAGGCCGAGCGAGCCGAAGCCCTGGGCAACGGTGTCCGACTGCACGTCGCCGTCGTAGTTCTTGCAGGCCCAGACGAACTTGCCCGACCACTTGAGCGCCGAGGCGACCATGTCGTCGATCAGGCGGTGTTCGTAGACGATCTTGGCTTCGGCGAACTTTTCCTTGAAGCCTTCGGTGTCGAACACTTCCTGGAACAGGTCCTTGAAGCGGCCATCATAGGCCTTGAGGATGGTGTTCTTGGTCGAGAGGTACACCGGCCAGCCGAGGTTGAGGCCGTAGTTGAACGAGGCGCGTGCGAAGTCGCGGATCGATTCGTCGAGGTTGTACATCGCCATGGCGACGCCCGGAGCCGGGAAGTCGAACACGTCGAGGTCGATCTTGTCGCCGTTCTCGCCGTCCCACACCAGGCGCAGCTTGCCGGCGCCGGGGATCAGGGTGTCGGTGGCCTTGTACTGGTCGCCGAAAGCGTGACGGCCGACGACGATCGGGTCGGTCCAGCCCGGAACCAGGCGGGGCACGTTCGAGATCACGATCGGCTCGCGGAACACGACGCCGCCCAGGATGTTGCGGATCGTGCCGTTGGGCGACTTCCACATCTTCTTGAGGTCGAATTCGGTGACGCGCGCTTCGTCAGGCGTGATGGTGGCGCACTTGACGGCCACACCGCATTCCTTGGTGGCGTTGGCCGCATCGATGGTGATCTGGTCGTTGGTCTCGTCGCGCTTCTGCACCGAGAGATCGTAGTACTTGAGATCGATGTCGAGGTAGGGGAGGATCAGCCGTTCGCGGATCCATTCCCAGATGATCCGCGTCATTTCATCGCCGTCCATCTCGACGATGGGATTCTTGACCTTGATTTTCGCCATTCGTGAAACTCCCCTGGGGATGAGATTTGGGGGTCTCTTAGGCAGCAGCGAAGCGCTTAGCAAGGCAGGTATCGGCCCGGCGGCGCGCAATGCGCGGCAGTCGGCTTGCGCGCTGCGGCATGGTCAGTCTTCTCATGCCTTCCCGTGATCGTCGTGCGCGGCGTGGGCCTTGCGGACCCGGTGGGTGGTCCAGGCGACGAAGGCAACGACGAAGGGCACGCTGATGCCGGTTGCCAGTTCGTAGTTCGGCCAATGCCATGCCGCGTGCGAGGCCTTGGCGAGATAGCCGACAAGGCTCACCGCATAATAGGAAATCGCCGCCACGGAGAGGCCTTCGACCGTCTGCTGGAGCCTGAGCTGCATGGCATTGCGCCGGTCGAGCGAGGCGAGCAGGTCGCGGTTCTGGGCGGCGATCTCGGTGTCGATCCGCGTGCGCAGCAATTCGGCGGTCCAGGTGACGCGCCCGGCCAGATCGTCGAGGCGCTGGACGAAGCTGGCGCAAGTCTGGACGGCGGGATGGAGGCGGCGCTGGGTGAAGCCGACGAGCGTGGGGCCGCCGTTGACCGCGCTGACCGCCAGCGTGCGCACGCGGTCATCGCAGATCGCGGCGTAGGCGGCGGTGGCGCTCATGCGGTAACGGGTCGTCGCAGCGATCTGGGCAATGCGCGAGCCGAGTTCGCCGATGGCATGGAGCAGTTGTTCGCGCGGGCGCGCCTCGCGGTCGATGTCACCGCTGAGCTGGGCCAGGTCTTCCTCGATGCGGCGCAGTTCCGGGCCGTGCTTCTGGGCTTCCGGCAGGCCGAGCAAGGCGAGCTTGCGATAGTTGCCCAGTTCCAGCAGCGATTGCACGAGCGCCGGAATGCGGCGGGCGTCGTCGTCGCGCATGGCGATGAACATGCGGCCGAAGCCGCCGTGGAGGCGGAAGTCCGACCAGATCCGGGCGCGGCCCTCCTGCACGTCGCAGACGACCAGGTCGTTGGCGTCGAACCAGGGCTCGAGATGTTCGGGGTGGGTGCCGGGCGTGCCGGCGCGGCCGATCGCGAGGAAGCTGGAGCGGATGATGGCGCCTGGCATGCGGTCCAGCCAGGGCGCGACGAAAGGCGCGAAGGCTTCCTCGTCGAAAGGCGCGTCGAACTGGCCGGGGACGATGAAGTTGTAGGTCGCGAACTCGCTGTGGCGTTCCCACACGAGCGTCGCGCCGCCGAGATCGACAACCGCGTGGCGGGCCGCTCCGGCACCGAAATGGGCGGCGGCCGCCTCGAGTTCGGCATCGCTGGCGAGCAGGACGATCTGCATGAGCCGGGCCGGCGCGGTGAAGGGCGGCAGCTTGCGGCTATGCATCTCGGCGGTGAGGCTGGCACGCTCCGGCCGGCTGCGCAGCGCCATCTTGGTGCGGATCTCGTCGAACAAGGCTGGTTCATTCCCCAAAGTGAGTCGGCCTGTTGCCGGGCATTTCCGGCGGATGCGCCGACAATAGTGGGAAGATGGCCGCTGGGGAGGCCTGTTTTGGCACGATGTCGGGAAGAGTGTTCCGCGGATGCTACAGGCAAAGAAAAACCCCGCGAAATCCGAAGATTTCCGGGGTTTCTCGAATGGTGGGCGTAGCAAGGATTGAACTTGCGACCCCTACGATGTCAACATAGTGCTCTACCACTGAGCTATACGCCCACACCATTCGGTTGGTCCGTGGCGGCGTTTGCAGCGCCGCTCGGTGGAGTGGGCCTCTAACGGTGACCCTTCCGGTTGGCAAGGCGCTTTTTTAAAAAAGTTCGCCGCGGGATTTTTCAGGCTGTGGAAGACCTGTGGATGAAAGGGCGTTAGAGCTGCGCGTGTTCGGACAGGCCGAAGATGCGCTGCACTTCCATCACGATGTCGCGCAGATGGAACGGCTTGGAAAGCACCTTGGCGTGCGGCGCTTCGCGGCTGGCGCGCAGGGTCACGGCGGCAAAACCGGTGATGAACATGACCTTGGTGCCGGGCGAGACTTCCGCGCAGCGCTGCGCCAGTTCGATGCCGTCCATTTCCGGCATGACGATGTCCGAAAGCAGCAGGTCGAAATGTTCGCGTTCCAGCAAGGGCAGGGCGGTGGTGCCGCGATCGACGTCGGTCACGTGGTAGCCGGCATTCTGCAGTGCCCGCGCCAGATATGTACGCATTGCCTGATCGTCTTCGGCAAGCAGGATGCGGATCATCGGTGTCATGTCCTGAGTCGTTGGCCCGAAATTGGCGGTTCCCAGCTTATCACACTGGTTAAGGCCTCCGGCATAGCGCCTAACGGGTTAAAATTCTCGCCTTGAATACGCGGTGACCGGTTACGGGACGCTTTGACACGCGGGGGCTAACGCTCCAGCGTCGATCCATGATTGCAGGCACGGGCGAGAGCGATTCGCAGAGGCATTCGGGGGGATCGATTCCGGGGGCTCCGGGGATTGCGGCCTATAGTTTCGAGGCGCCCGACCCTTCGGTGATCCCGGTCCTGATCGCCGCTCCGCATGGCGGGCGGGCCTACCCGCGCTCGCTGCTGGACGATTTGCGGCATCCCGATTCGGTCGCCCTGCGGCTCGAGGACCGTTACGTCGATCGCCTGGCACAGGCCGTTGCGCGGCAAACCGGCGCGGGTCTGCTGATGGCGCAGGCGCCGCGCGCGATGATCGATCTCAACCGGGCGCCGGACGATGTCGACTGGGACATGTTCGCGCGGTCCTCGCGTCCCGAATCGATCGGTCTGCCGAGCCGGCGCGCGCGCAGCGGGCTGGGGCTCATTCCGCGGCGCCTGCCCGGGGTGGGGGAACTGTGGCGGCGGCGGCACGAAAGCGCCGATCTGGCCGCGCGGATCGAGGGGATTCACCGGCCCTATCACGAGGCGCTGGCTGCGGCTCTGGCGGCGCTGCGGGATCGGTGGGGTGTGGCCCTGCTGGTCGATCTCCATTCGATGCCGCCCCTGCAGGCGCGTCCGGGCATGGAGGCGCCGCATTTTGTGGTGGGGGACCGTTTCGGCACCACCTGTCATGGCAGTCTCGTCGCCGGGGCCTTTTCCTGGTTCGCGGCGAATCGTCAGCTTGCCGCGCACAATCGCCCTTATGCGGGCGGTTATGTGCTGGAGCGTCATGCGGCGCCCGGCGAGGGGATCCATGCGCTGCAGCTCGAAGTCGATCGGCGGTGCTATCTCGATTCGCGGCTGTCGGAGCCGGGAGAAGGCATGGGGCAGACGGTGGACCTGCTGGCAGGATTGGTGCGCCGGCTGGCGGCTGGCGTCAGCGAACTGGCCGGCAAGGGCTGGGCCCAGGCGGCCGAGTGAACGTGGCGCCTGAGGGCGCTTGCGTGATCGAGGGCACGAGCTGCTTGGCCGTGGCTGCGCCTATCGCCCTGGCGAATGACGTTGGGGTCGTTGTGTAGCGCGTGTCTGAAGCTTTGGTGCTGGAAGGCCCGCGATTTGGGCCAATAAAAAACCACCTCGCGCGGTGCGCGAGGTGGCCAAGGTTCAGGGAGGAGGTGCACGATGTGCACCAGCCCGACCGGGCCATGAGGGTAGCGCCGATCAGGTGCACCCAACATAGCAAGACCTTGGCGACATTCAACCCTTAGAATGAAGCAAAGTGTAACAGCTTTGCAAGCCTGTGGAGAAGTCTTGATGCAGAATGGGGTGAGAGTGTGACAAAAATGTCAAAAAACTCTCACCCCATCATCTGTGAGTGGCCTGAAACAGGCCGGTAAATCAGGCGTTTACGGGAATCTGCGGGCCCTTGCCCTGGGCAACCTGGCGGCCGAAGATGTCACGCACGAGATCCAGCGAGAACAGGTGTGCGTAGATCAGCGGCAGCATGCCGTTCTGGTTCCACTGGCGCAGCACGTCGCCGCGCACTTCGCGCAGCTTCGATTCGTCGACCATCTGGAAGCCGCGATAGGTGAAGGGCTGGCCGGTGCCGATGTCGATGTTCAGCTCGCCTTCCATCAGCAGGTTGTGCTTCTGGAGTTCGGCCATGAAATTGGCGGTCTTGGTACCGGCGATCTCGAAGTTCTCGCAGAACTTGAGCATGTTGGTGGTCGCTTCGGTGGGCTGGCCATCCGCGAACAGGGCTTCGCCTTCTTCCAGTTCGCCGACGAGATCGCTCGAGGGATCGACGCAGAGCGACAGCTCTTCGCTGTCCGGGCGCAGGCGGGCGAGCATGAAGGGGTAGCGGCGCGCATAGGCCGGGATGTAGACCGGCTGATCGACCGAACCTTCATCGTCGACAAAGACGTTCACGCCGTCGTTCATGCCCATGAGGATCAGCGGAACCGGATTCTCGCCCGAGGTGAAGATGATCGGGTAGTTGCGCTGGGCCTGCGGAAATTCCTCGACGGTGAGCGGCACCGAGTTGACGCCGACCAGCCAGGTCGCCTTGTTGGTCGAACGGGTCTTCCAGCTGGCGTGCTGCTGCGAATTGAGCGGCACGAGGTCCTTGTAGAACAGGGGCAGGGCAGGATTCTGCGGCGCGGTGGCCATTGCGATACTCTCCGCAAGTCTGGGAAATTTCCAAGAGCGTGGCTTTAGAAGCCCGAAAGCACGGGCGCAAGCGCGCTTCCGGGGCAAAACGGGGATATCCGGCGAGTCGGGGCAGGTGCCCCGCTGCGGTCAGATCAGCTTGCCGGGATTCATCAGGCCCCGGGGGTCGAGGGCCTGTTTCACCGCGCGCAGCACCGAGAGCGCGACCGGATCGCCCAGACGCGCCAGTTCGTCCTTCTTGAGCTGGCCGATGCCGTGCTCGGCCGAGATTGAGCCGCCCCATTCCGTAACAAGATCATGGACATAGCGGCTGATTTCCTTACCTGTCCCGGCCTGCCAGGCGGCCCCGTCGGTCACGCTGGGGGCGATCACGTGGTAGTGGACGTTGCCGTCTCCGAGATGACCGAAGGCGATCGCCTCGGTGCCGGGCCATTTGGCCTCGATCATCGGCGCGGTGGTCTCCACGAAGTCGGGCATCTTGTCGACCGGAACCGAAATGTCGTGCTGGACGGCGGGGCCGCGCGCGCGTTCGGCGGGGGAGATCGATTCGCGGATCAGCCACATGGCTTCGGCCTGGGCTTCGTTGGCGGACATCGCCGCGTCTTCCAGCAGTTCGGCCTCGAAAGCGTCGGCCATCATCGTCTCGCAGCGTTCGCGCAGGGTGTCGGCGCCGGTGCGATCGGCCACCACTTCGATCAGGACGTGCCAGCCATGCTTGCCTTCGAGCGGGGCGCGGGCGTCCGGCAGATAGTCCAGCACGGCCTCAAGGCAGGCCTGCGGCAGCACTTCGAAGCCTTCGAGCGCATCGCCCGCGGCAGCCTCGCAGTGCAGCAGCAGCTTGCGCGCCATACCCAGCGTGGGCACGCCCGCCCAGATCACCACGCGCTCGGCCACCGCGGGCGAGAGGGCGAGGGTGGCGGCGGTGACGATGCCCATCGTGCCTTCGGAGCCGATGAAGACCTGCTTGAGATCGAAGCCGCGATTGTCCTTCTTGAGCGGGGTGAGCATCGAGAACACCTGCCCGTCGGGAAGTACGGCCTCGAGTCCCAGCACCAGCGCCCGCATCGAGCCATGGCGCAGGACCTGGGTGCCGCCGGCATTGGTGGCGATCAATCCGCCGACGGTTGCCGAGCCTTTGCCGCCGAGCGAGAGCGGGAAACGCAGGCCCCTGGCTTCGGCGGTCTCGTGCAGGGTCTGGAGCACGAATCCGGCCTCGCAGGTGATCTGGCGCGCCTCGACGTCAAACTGGCGCACCGCGGTCATGCGGCGCAGCGAGAGCAGCAGGGCCTCGCCGCTGTCGTCGGGCGTGGCGCCGCCGGACATGCCGCTGTTGCCGCCCTGGGGGACGATGGCGATGCCGTGCTGCGCGCAGAGCGCCACCAGGGCGGCGACTTCCTGCGTGGTGGCCGGTGAGGCGAGGGCGAGGGCCTTGCCGGTATAACGCCCGCGCCAGTCGGTCAGCCAGGGTTCCAGCAGGTCCGGGTCGACCGTGAAGCCGCGCGGGCCAAGCAGTTCGGCGGCTTCTTCAAGGAAGCGCGTGGTGGCGGCAGATTGGGGAGCGGAACTGTCGTTGAGCGTCGTCATGCTGGCGATATGGCACAGCCCATTGCCGGTTTCACCCAATTTGCATCGCCAGGATGCTTGCCGTTTGGGTTAAGCGGTGGTTCAAGCTCTTGCACTAAGGGAGGGGGACGGTCCGGTCCGCCTGGGCCGTTCGGGGATCTGCTCTTTCGATGAATCTTGCGTCCATTCTGCTCTATCCGTTCATGCTGCTGCTGCCGGCGGCAGGGGGCGGCGATTCGGGCAAGGCGGATGCAGGCAAGTCGGATCGCGGGGTGGTGCAGGATCCGATGCGCTCCGATGCGGGGAGCGCGCCCGGCTATGCGGGGGCTGAGGATGCCTGGCCGGACGAACGCTCCGATTCCGCGGCGCGGGGGATCGTCTCGGTATTCGCGTTCCAGCACCCGGAGCCGGAGGATGCCTGGCAGGTGCGTATCGAACAGCGCATGACCATCCGCATCACGCCGCGTGCCCAACTGCCGGTCGATCCGGATGGCCCGATGGACCGCGACCCGCGGCCGCGTTTTTCCGAGCGCAAGATCGGCAAGTGCCTGCCGATCGCGGGAATCGCCGGGGTGGAGCCGGACGGCCAGCACAATCTCCTGCTGTTCATGCGCGATCGCCGGATCATCAGCGCGGAGCTCGAACGCTCCTGCCGGGCGGGTTCGTTCTATTCGGGTTTCCTGCTGTCGCGTTCGCCCGACGGGCAGCTCTGCGTCGAGCGCGATTCGCTGCTTTCGCGCAGCGGATCGAACTGCAAGCTGGTACGCATCCGCCAGATGGTGGCGGCCGGTCGCTGACCCTGGGTGTACAAGGTGGCGGCGAATCAGGCCTCTACGCGGATTTCCTTGACTTTCGGGGGCATTCGCGCCTAGGGCCCGCGCAGATATACGTTGGACACGCGAAGGGGCTCGCCCCTTACTCAATCGCGACACTCGGCGGATATCGTTGTTTCCCTGAACTCCGGATAAACCATTCTGCCTATGAGCTTTGCCGATCTCGGCCTGTCTGACGAATTGCTGCAAGCGGTTGAAACCGCGGGCTATAGCGAACCGACTCCGATCCAGGCACAAGCCATTCCTCCGGTCCTCATGATGAAGGACCTCATCGGCATCGCGCAGACCGGTACGGGCAAGACCGCCAGCTTCGTGCTGCCGATGATCGACATCCTTGCCCACGGCCGCCGCCGCGCGCTGATGCCGCGCTCGCTGATCCTCGAGCCGACTCGCGAACTCGCCGCCCAGGTCGCCGAGAATTTCGAGAAGTACGGCAAGAACCACGATCTCAAGATGGCGCTGCTGATCGGCGGCGTGCAGATGGGCGACCAGGTCAAGGCGCTGCAGGAAGGCGTCGACGTGCTGATCGCGACGCCGGGCCGCCTGATGGACCTGTTCGAGCGCGGCAAGATCCTGCTCACCGGCTGCGAACTGCTGGTGATCGACGAGGCGGACCGCATGCTCGACATGGGCTTCATCCCCGATATCGAGACGATCTGCTCGAAGCTGCCGACCAACCGGCAGACGCTGCTGTTCTCGGCAACGATGCCGCCGGTCATCAAGAAGCTGGCGGATCGGTTCCTGTCGAACCCCAAGTACATCGAAGTCGCGCGTCCGGCCTCGACCAACACCAACATCGCCCAGCACAAGGTCACGGTTTCCTCGCGCAAGAAGCGCGACGTGCTGCGCCATCTGCTGCGCACGGACAACGTGTCCACCGCGATCATCTTCGCCAACCGCAAGACGACCGTGCGTGAACTGGCCAAGAGCCTGAAACGCCACGGCTTTGCGGCCGGCGAAATCCACGGCGACATGGACCAGCCGGCCCGTCTGGCCGAGTTGCAGCGCTTCAAGGACGGCGTGGTCAACATCCTCGTCGCGTCCGACGTCGCCGCGCGCGGTCTCGACGTGAAGGGCGTGAGCCACGTCTTCAACTTCGACACCCCCTGGCACCCGGACGACTACGTCCACCGTATCGGCCGCACCGGTCGCGGCGGTGCCTCCGGCCGTGCCTTCACGCTGGTGGCGCCGGAAGATGCCGAAGCGATCGAGGGTGTCGAAAAGCTGACCGGCGGCAAGATTCCGCTGTTCGAGGTGGCGCTGGACGATGCCGCTCCGGCGCCGGCCCGTAGCGCCGAACGCGAGGAAAAGCCGCGCCGTGACAAGCGCGAGCGTCCGGAACGTGCCGAGCGCAGCGAACGCAGCGAACGCCGTCCTGCCCGTGAACGCACGCCCGAACGCGCGCCCTCGCGTGATGCCCGGCCTGCACCCGAGACCGTGCGCGATGAAAAGCCGGTGCGCGATGCCAAGCCAGCCCGCAGCGATGCCCGCCGCTCTCGCCGCCGTGAGGAAGAGCCTGCGGATATGGGCTGGAACGGGCCGATCCCGGAATTCCTCGGCGTTTCCGCGCTGGCCTGACACGATACGACGGGGAGCCTCTGGCTCCCCGTTTTCGTTTGGCTATAAGGGCTTGTGAGTGGTTCGGGCGCTGGCTCCCGAGCGGCGGCAAGGAGTGGCGTTGATGCGAGCTGAGCGTCTTGGGGCAATGAGGCGGGCGCTGGCCGTTTCGCTGGGGTTGGGCGCGGCGCTCGGTCTGGGCATGGGCTGCGCGGCCACGGCGGATCCCGGGGCATTGGTGCATGAGGAAAACGGCGCGCTCCAGGGCCATGTCGAAGGCGGCGTGATCAGCTGGAAGGGCATCCCCTTCGCCGCGCCGCCGGTGGGCGATTTGCGCTGGCGCGCGCCGCAGCCGGCGGCATCGTGGCAGGGCGTGCGCGATGCGGGCGAATATGGCCATGACTGCATGCAGAAGCCGTTCGACGGCGATGCCGCGCCGCTCGGCACGCCGCCGGCAGAGGACTGCCTCTATGCCAACGTCTGGCGGCCTCAGCAGGCCGGGGGCAAGCTGCCGGTGGTGGTGTGGATCTACGGCGGCGGCTTCGTCAACGGCGGGGCCTCGCCGCCGACCTATTCCGGCGCGCAGCTGGCGCGGCAGGGCGTGCTGTTCTTCAGCTTCAACTACCGGGTCGGCCGGTTCGGCACTTTTGCCCATCCTGCGTTGACGCAGGCGCAGGAGGATGGCGGCCTAATCGGCAATTATGGCTATCTCGACCAGATCGCGGCGCTTTCTTGGGTCCAGCGCAATATCGAGGCGTTTGGCGGCGATCCCGACAACGTGACGATCGTGGGCGAGAGTGCGGGCGGCATGTCGGTGCACAATCTCGTCACATCGCCGCTGGCGAACGGGCTGTTCGACAAGGCGGTGGTGATGTCGGGCGGCGACGGACAGATGCTGGTCGATGCCGATCTCGCATCGGCCGAGGCGGCGGGGCTGCGCTTTGCGGCAGGCAAGGGTATTGCCGCGGACGACCCCGAAAGCCTCGCGAAACTGCGCGCACTTCCGGCCGATGCCGTGGTCGACGGGCTGAACCTTGCGGCGCTGTTCGCGCCGTCGAGTGCGCCGCGCACCTTTGCAAGCCCGTTCGCCGATGGCCACATCGCGGTCGATGAGCGCAAGGCCTATGCATCCGGCACGTTCCATCAGGTGCCGATGATCATCGGCGCGACGAGCGATGACATCGGCGGCGTGACCGGCGGGATGATCGCGGGCGCACGCCAGGTGTCAGGCCTGATCGCCGAACAGGGCGTGCCGGTCTGGGAATATCGCTTCGGGTATGTCGCCAGTTCGCTGCCGCAGGACGGCAAGGGTGCGGGCCATGCGACGGACATTCCCTATTTTCTCGGCACCGTGGCGATCAAGTATGGTGCAGGGGCGAGCGATCGGGATGCCGGCATGGCGCGGATTGCCAGCGGCTATCTGGTGAACTTCGCGAAGACGGGCAATCCCAACGGTGCGGACCTGCCGGTCTGGCAGCCGCGTTCACGGCAGGGCGAGGCGATCCTCGATCTTGCCCCGGATGGCACGGCGGCGAACATTCCCGATCCTCTGCTGCCGCAGATCGACGCCGCGTCGCAGGGTCAGTGAGCGCTTTCGGCCACGGCGCCGCCGCTATCCGACCGTAGCTCGGGCTGCGCGCGGAACGGCGCGGCGAGGTGGTCGACGAAGTTTTCCGGCGGCGCCTGCTCCACGCCGAATCGGGAAGGGCGCTCGGCTTCGGGGCGGTAGGCGGTGCCGAACAGCTTGTCCCAGATCACCAGTTGCGAGCCGAAATTGCTGTCATAGGCGTGCACTTCGTCGGCATGGTGCCAGTGGTGCACGCGCGGCGGCGTGAACACGGCGTCGAGCGGCCCGAACGAGAGCCGGGTATCGGCATGCAGCAGGTTTGCGTGCAGCGTGTAGAAACCCATGTAGATCGCCACGGCCGCAGGCGAGAAGGCGGCGATGCACATCGGCAGTGCCATGGCGGTGGCAAAGACGATCTGCTCGACCGGATGAACGCGGGCAGTGGCCAGCCAGTCGAGATGCGGGCTGGAATGGTGGATGCGGTGGAAGCGCCAGAGGAAGGGTGAGGCGTGGAAGCTGCGGTGCACGCACCAGATGATGAAGTCGCAGACCAGCAGCAGGATGATCGCCTGCAGCCAGACCGGGATCGTCCCGGACAGATGCACGAGTGGATCGAACGGTGCGATCAGCGCCAGCAGCAGCATGGCGCCGAACCGGATCATGAGCGTGCCCACCGTTGCATGGAGAATGTCCGCGACTATCCCCGCGCGGGTGCGGCGATCGGGGCCCCGTGCGGGCAGCAGCCACTCGAGCGGGACGAGCAGCAGCGCCGCGAAGAACAGGGGCCGCAGGACGGCAAGGATTTCATGCATCAGGACAGGCCCGTAGGAAGGAACTGGCGGCGATCCTAGGCCGTCATGGTTTCCCGATCCTAAACGCGGAGACAGGGAGCGCATGATTATCCCGGCTTAAACGGCTGTTTACCAATGTGGCGCTAGCTGTTCGGTGTGCCCGGCCGTTGCGGCGGGGGACGGGGGACTTCGATGACTTTGCCTCGCCTGCTTCATATTGCCGAATGCGCCTTCATGATCCTGCTGGCCTACATGGTGGTCTGGCGCCTGCTTCCGGCCATGCCGCAGCACCCGCAGCTGGCGGTGTTCCTGGTGGCCGAACTGCTTGGCGTCGTGCTGATCCTGCTGCAGCGTCCCGGCGACGTGGCGACCGGGGTCAAGCCGGTGCTCGTGGGGTTCGGCGGCACGGCGGCGGGCCTGCTGATCGTGCCGAGCGGCATCCAGCTGGTGCCCGATCTTGTCTCGACCTCGATGATCCTGGGCGGTGTGGCGCTGTCGATCCTCGCCAAGCTGTCGCTGCGCCGCAGCTTCGGGGTGGTGGCGGCCAATCGCGGGGTCAAGAGCGGCGGCGTGTATCGTCTGGTTCGCCACCCGATGTACATGGCCTATATCATCAACCACATCGGCTATCTGATGCTCTATCTCTCAGCCTGGAACCTGGCGGTCTATGCGCTGGCGTGGATCCTGCTGTGGATGCGCACGGACGAGGAGGAGAAGGTCCTGCGCGCCGATCCGGCCTACCGTGCATATGCCGAGAAGGTCCGTTCGCGGTTGATCCCGGGGCTCGTCTGAGCCGGTTTCAGACCTCGCTGGCAGGCTTCACGAAGCTGTCGAGCACACGCTTGGCGCCGGCCTGCTCGAAGTCGATCTCCAGCTTGTTGCCTTCCTGCCCGGTGACTTTGCCATAGCCGAACTTCTCGTGGAACACGCGTGCGCCGACTTCGATGTCGGTGCGCGGTTTCGAGGCGAAGCTGGCGGCGCTGCGGGTCGATTCGGCGATACGGCGCGGCTTGGGATCGTAGTCCTGCGCCGCGGCGCGTTGCCAGCCGGGCCCGCGCGTCATCGTGCGGGCAGGCTGCGCGCGGGCGACTTCGGCGAAAGGATCGGCATGTTCGCTCCACTGCGCCCTCCACAGCGAAGCGCCGCCCGATAGCGTGGTTTCGCTGTCGACGTGATCCTCGGGCAGTTCGGCAACGAAGCGCGAGGGGATGGAACTGGTCCACTGGCCATAGATGCGTCGATTGGCGGCGTGGAGGATCGTGCACTTGCGCCGCGCCCGCGTGATCGCGACGTAGGCGAGGCGGCGCTCCTCTTCCAGACTGGCAAGCCCGCCTTCGTCCATCGCGCGCTGCGAGGGGAACACGCCTTCCTCCCAGCCCGGCAGGAACACGTTGTCGAATTCCAGCCCCTTGGCGGCATGCATGGTCATGATCGTGACCTTTTCCTCGTCGGAGGCGGCCTCGTTGTCCATCACCAGGCTGACATGTTCGAGGAAATCGCCGAGGCTTTCATACTCTTCCATGGCGCGGGCGAGTTCGACGAGGTTTTCCAGCCGCCCGTTCGCCTCGGGCGTCTTTTCCGCCTGCAGCGCGTCGGTATAGCCGCTCTCGTCGAGCACGGTGCGCATGAGGTCGGCCGGGTTCTCGGTGGCGGAGAGATCGCGCCAGCGGGCGAAGTCGCGCATCAGCGAGAGGAAGGTGTTGCGCGCGCGGGCGGGCAGTTCGTCGGTGTCGGCAATCTCGATCGCGGCCATGGCGAGCGGAATCGCGCGCCGGCGGGCAAGCGTGTGCAGCGCCTCCAGGGCCTTGGCGCCGAGGCCGCGCTTGGGGGCATTGTAGATGCGCTCGAAGGCAAGGTCGTCCGCTGGCTGGGCGATGACCCGCAAATACGCGAGCGCGTCGCGGATTTCGGCACGCTCGTAGAAGCGGAAGCCGCCGACGATGCGGTACTTCATGCCGATCGCGATGAAGCGGTCCTCGAATTCGCGCGTCTGGTACTGCGCACGCACCAGGATGGCGATCTGGTCGAGCGGGGCGCCTTCGCGTTCCAGCCGTTCGATCTCGTCGCCGACGCGGCGGGCTTCTTCGGGCGCGTCCCAGACGCCGATCACGCGCACCTTGTCGCCCGCGTGCCGTTCGGTCCACAGCGTCTTGCCGAGGCGCTGGGTATTCTCGCCGATCAGGCCCGAGGCGGCGGCAAGGATCTGCGGGGTGGAGCGGTAGTTCTGCTCCAGCCGGATCACTTTCGCGCCGGGGAAGTCCTTCTCGAACTTGAGGATATTGGCCACTTCCGCGCCGCGCCAGGAGTAGATCGACTGGTCGTCATCGCCCACCACGCAGATGTTCTTGCGCACCTGGGCGATGAGCCGGAGCCAGAGGTACTGGACCTGGTTGGTGTCCTGATACTCGTCCACCATCACGTACTTGAAGCGCTGCTGGTACTGCTCCAGCACTTCGCGGTTGGTGCGCAGGATATTGAGCATGTGCAGCAGGAGATCGCCGAAATCGCAGGCGTTCAGCGTCTTCAGGCGGTCCTGATAAAGCTGGTAGAACTTCTGCCCGCGCCCGTTGGCGTAGGATTCGTTCTCTCCGGCATCGAGATCGGCGGGGTTGAGGCCGCGGTTCTTCCAGCGGTCGATGCAACCGGCGAGCTGGCGCGCGGGCCAGCGCTTTTCGTCAATCCCTTCGGCCTGGATCAGCTGCTTCAGCACGCGCAGTTGATCGTCGGTGTCGATGATCGTGAAATTGGGCTGGAGGCCGACCAGTTCGGCGTGGCGGCGCAGCATCTTGGCGGCAATCGCGTGGAAAGTGCCGAGCCAGGGCATCCCCTCGACCGCCGGGCCGATCAACTGGCCGACACGCTCGCGCATCTCGCGCGCGGCGCGGTTGGTGAAGGTGACGCAGAGGATCTCGCTGGGCCAGGCCAGGCGGCTGCGCACCAGATGCGCAAGCCTGCGGGTGAGCGCCGCCGTCTTGCCGGTACCGGCACCCGCCAGCATCAGCACCGGGCCTTCGGTGGTCAGAACCGCCTCGCGCTGGGGCGGGTTCAGCCCGTCGATGAGCGGGTCGGAAGGGGCGTCGGGCACGGGGGATTGCAGATCGTTCACCCGTGAACATCTAGAGAACGGGGGCAGGGCGTGCAAGGCCGCTTCGCCAGGACAGGGCACAATCTCCGCCGGTTTTTGAGGGAACCGAAGCAGACGACGCGCATTGTGACGATGAGCGTGCGGCTGTCATCCATGGAGAAGTCCGGATGTTTTATCGCTCGATCTTGGTGCTGGCCGCAGCGGCCGCACTCATTCCCACCGCAGGTTCGGCTCTGGCTGCCTCGCCGCATCACCGGGCGGGCGCCATGCTCCGCGAATCCCGCGGCACTCCTTCCCAAGTGACGGTAGACGGGCAGAGCTACAAGGTCTGCTCGAAGACCGTCGTCGATAGCTGTATCAACCCTCGGCAGGCTGGCCTGCACTTCGGCAACAGGCCGATGGCGGACTGGCCGGGGCAGCCTGCCAGCATGAAAAAGTGACCAAGCGCGGTATGAGAAAGTGACCGAGTGCGGTATGAAAAAGTAACCGCCGGTGATGGCTAAAGGTAACCAAACGCAAAGGGGTGCCTTGCGGTCGGCAAAGGCACCCCTTGAAGTATGGAAATGTAACCTGAAGCGTCAGGCCGGGACGCGGCGCAGGATGTGCAGTCGGGCCTTGCCGACGTCGCGCGTGGATTCGACTTCGAAGCCCTTGATCGCGATCGATTCGTCGCGGCCGGTTTCGATGCAGACCCAGGTCTGCTCGCCGATCCAGCCGAGGCGGTTGAGCTTGTCGACCGCTACGGCACCGGCGCCGGTGTCGTAAGGCGGATCGAGCAGGACGAGGTCCAGCGTTTCCTTGGCCGGGCCAAGCGACAGGGCCGAGCTTGCGCGCACATCGGTCTGCCCCTGAGCGCGCAGATTGGCGATGTTGGTGCGGATCGCCCGGATCGCGCCGGGGTCCTGGTCCACGAAGAGGCAATGCGCGGCCCCGCGCGAAAGCGCCTCGAGGCCGAGTGCGCCCGATCCGGCAAAGAGATCGGCCACTTTCAGCCCCTCGAACGTGCCGAGACGGCTTGCCAGCATCGAGAACAGCGTCTCGCGGGTGCGGTCTGCGGTCGGGCGCGTGGCATCGCCTTCGGGCGTGGCCAGCTTGCGGCCGCGCCATTCGCCTGCGACGATGCGCAGGCCGGTCCGCACGTTGCCCCGGGCATTGGCAGGCTTCATGCCTTCGCGTCCGGCAGCGTGCGGCGGAAGTTCTCGAGTTCGCGGGGCGAGACTTCCACGACCATGCCCTTGGGCAGGTCGAGCAGGCGGAACGGGCCGTAGGAAATGCGGATCAGGCGGCTGACCTGCAGTCCGAGGTGCTCCAGAACGCGGCGCACTTCGCGGTTCTTGCCTTCGGTCAGGGTCATCTCGACCCACTGGTTGCGCCCGGTGCGGCGCTCCATGTTGGCGTCGATCTTGCCGTAGACAACGCCTTCGATCTCGATGCCTTCGATCAGGTCCTCAAGCTGGGCCTGCGAAATATCGCCGAAGGTGCGGGCGCGGTAGGTGCGCGGCACGCCGGTGGCAGGCAGTTCGAGCTGGCGCTTGAACTCGCCGTCGTTGGTCAGCAGCAGCAGGCCCTCGGTGTTGAGGTCGAGGCGGCCGATCGGCATCACGCGGCCCGAATCTTCCGGCAGCGCGTTGCGCAGCGCGGTGTAGATCGTCGGGCGGCCCATCGGGTCGCGCTCGGCGGTGATGAGGCCGGAGGGCTTGTGGAAGATGAAGAGGCGGGTTTCCTCGGCATCGCGCACGGGATTGCCGTCGACCGTCACGCCGCGCAAGTTCGGCAGTACGGTGGAGGGGGTTTCGATCAGATCTTCACCAAGGCGCACGCGGCCTTCGATGATCAGGCGCTCGGCCTCGCGGCGGCTGGCGACGCCGGCGCGGGCGAGCAGCTTGGCGATGCGTTCGCCGTCGCGCACCGGCATGCCCGGGGTCTTGGCCGTGGGCGCGGCGGCGCGCGGTGCGGCGCGAACCGGGCGCGGGCGGCGTTCTTCACGGGGGCGATCGTTGGCGAAACGATCCTTGCCGAAGCGTTCACCGGCAAAACGGTCGCTGCGGGGGCGCTCGCCGCCGTCGCGGCTGCCGTAAGGCTTGCTGCCGAAGGGCTTGTTGCCGAAGGGCTTGCGCTCGTCGTCCTGGCGCGGGCCGCGGCCATAGGCCGGGCGTTCGCTGCGCGCGCCTTGCGGTGCATCGCGGCGATCGTCGCGGTTGCGGTTGCTCCAGGGACGTTCGCTGCTGCCATAGTCGCCGGAGTCGCGATCGCTGCGCGCCTTGGCGCCATAGGGCTTGCCGCCGTCATCCTTGCGCGGGCCCCGGCCGTAAGCGGGCCCGTCGCCGCGCTGGCCGCCGCGCTGGCCATCACGCGCGGGACCGCCGCGATCCTCGCGGCCGCGTTCGCCGTACGGCTTGCTGCCATAAGGCTTCGCGTCCTCGGCCTTGCGCGGGCCGCGATGGAAGGTGGGCTTGTCGCCCCGCCGATCATCGCGCCGATCATCACGCCGGTCTTCACGCCCGGTGCTGTACGTGCCGTCGCCATACCGGCTTTCGCCGCGGGCACCGCGGTCGCGTGGGGCATCGCCCCGGGAGTTGCCGCCACGCGGGCCGCTGCGGAAAGAACCGTCGCGCGAAGAGCCATCACGCGAACCACCGCCGCCACGCTTCGGGCCGCCGGATTTGAAAGGAGGTTTGGACATTTGCCCGCCCATACCTGTTGATCGTCGCTTCATCCAGCCTTCCCTTGCGCCAAGGGCGCGTTAGGGTGCGGCAAATTAGCATATTCGCGTGTCGAAACCGGAGATCACAGCGTGGACGCCCAAAGTATCGAACAACGTCGCGGCGTCTGGGATGCGGTCAAACCCTATGTCGAGAAAGAATCGCTGGCCTCGTTCGCTCTGGGGCTGTCCTCCGGTTTCCCCTATGCGATGATCGGCGCGACGCTCACCACGCGTCTCGCGCAGGACGGCATCGACAAGAAGACGGTCACTGCCTTCACGCTCGCCTTCCTCGTCTACAACCTCAAGGTCTTCTGGGCCTGGATCATCGACGGCGTGCGCCTGCCGGTGCTGGGCAGCATGGGCCAGCGCGTCTCGTGGATGATGGTCTGCGGCCTGTTCGTGATCGCGGCGGTGCTGAACCTCGCCTTCGTCGATCCTGCCGCCGACATTTCCGCGACCGTGATCGCCGCCGTCCTGGTGGGCGTGGCGGGCGCCAGCTTCGACATCGTGATCGACGCCTACCGCATCGAGACGCTGAAGCCTTACCAGCTCGGCACCGGCTCCGGGATGAGCCAGTACGGCTGGCGTATCGGTTCGGCCGGTGCCGGCGCGCTGGCGCTGGTGGTCTCGGCCCGCCATGGCTGGAGCGCGGGTTATGCCGCCTGTGCCTTCTTCGCGCTCCCCGCGATGCTGACGGCGATGTTCCTTGGCGAGCCTGAGCGCCGCAAGGTCGTGGTCGAGAAGCGCGGCGTGGTGGAAGTGTGGAGTTCCATCGCCGGGCCGTTTGCCGAGTTCTTCCGCCGGAATGGCGCGGTGCTGGTGCTGACCTTCATCCTCGTCCACAAGATCGGCGACACGCTGGCGAACCTGACCTTCCGCCTGCTGTTCGACGACCTCAAGTTCTCGAACGACGAGATCGCGCTCTACGACGTCGGTCTCGGGTTCTGGGCCTATCTGATCGGCGTGTTCATCGGCGGCGTGGCTTTCGCGAAGATGGGGCTCAAGCGTTCGGTGCTGATCTCGCTGATCCTGATGGGCGCCTCCAACCTCAGCTTCGCGGCGCTGGCGGCGGCCGGACACAGCAACTGGGGCATGGCGGGCGCGATCGGCTTCGAGAACATCGCGTCCGGTTATGGCGGCGTGGTGGTGATCGCCTATTTCTCGGCGCTCTGCGATCTTCGCTACACCGCCGCGCAATACGCGCTGATCTCAGCTGCGGCGAGCGTGGTTGGCCGTCTGCTTACCGGCACGACGGCGGGCGCGCTGATCGAGGCGATGGGCTACGTGAACTTCTATCTGCTGACCACGGTTGCCTCGCTGCCGGGCATCGTGCTGTTCTGGTGGATGTGCCGCACGGGCCTCGTCGATCAGGCGATGGGCACGGCGGGCGAGGACAGGGCGGAGCTGGAGGCGGGCCAGTCGTCCTGACGGTTTGAAAATCGGGCGGGTGCGGGGCTGACCATTCGGGAGAAAGTGTTTGATGCTACGAACGATCTTCCTTGCACTGGCCAGGCTGCGGCGGGGGGCATTGCTTCCCGCGCTGGGCCTGGCGATCATCGCGCCGGTTCAGGTGATGGCGGAGACGCCGCGCGATATTCTGACGGCCGCCGCGTTCAAGACCGACGACAAGGCCCGCGCGCTGCAATTGATCGGCAGCGCCATCACCGCCGCTGACCGGGCGCTTGCGGCCCATCCGGGAGACCGCGAGGCGGCGCTGCAACGCGGCGTCGCAATCGGCTATCGGGGCAAGCTGACGCACAGCCGGACGGACGTGCGCGCCTCGCTCGATGTGTTCCAGAAGCTCCTGGCACAGAACCCGCGCGATGCCGAAGTGCAGATGGCGATAGCGGCCTGGCACCTTGGCGCGGTGGATGAACTCGGCGGCTTCCTGGCGCGCACGGCGCTGGGGGCAAAGAAGGACCAGGGCCTTTCGGCCTTGACCCGTGCCGTCGATCTGGGCGGGAACCGGGCGTTCTATCCCGGACTGGCGGCACTGATGCAGATCCGCAGCGATCATGGCTCCGTGGCCGCGACGCGCCGGTTTGCCGAGGCTGCCGCTGCCGGTCAGACACCGACGCCGCTGGATGCGATCCTCAAGCGTGCGGCCATTTCCATGCTGCCCGCCTTGCGTGCGAACGACGGCAAGGCGGCTGCGGCGCTGGCGCTCAAGTTGCTGCCCTTCGGGAAATTGCCCGGGTAAGGGCGGATCAGTCGGGAATTTCCGCGTTCGCCTCCAGCACTACGCCGGAGAGATAGAGCGATCCGGCGATCAGGACCGGCAGACCGTCGCCGGGCAGGGCGGCCAATGCCGCCGCAACGCTTTCGGCCGCACGGGCAGAGGGGCCGAAACTGGCCGGGCCGTGGCAGTCATGGCCGGGAACCGGCACGGCATGAATGCTGGCGATGCTTTCCGCGAGCGGGTCGGTGAGCGCGCGCGGGTCCTTGTTGGCGAGCATTCCGATCACGAGATGAAGCCGCTGGCCCGCGAAATGGCGGGCGATGGCAAGGCCTGCATCGGGGTTGTGGCCGCCGTCCAGCCAGACCTCGCGCCCGCCGGCATGGCGCGTCAGCGGGCCGTTGCGCAGGTGCTGGAGGCGGGCGGGCCACTTCGCGTTGCGGATGCCCTCGGCCATGGCCTGGGCGGAGACGGTGACGCGGTCCTGATGGCGCAGGATGGCGACGGCCAGCGCGGCGTTCTCGGCCTGATGGGTGCCGGGCAGGGTGGGCAGAGGCAGCGCGAGTTCGCCGTGACGGTCCGAATATTCGATCATGTCGCCGATTGCGGCATCCCAGTCGCGCCCGCGCATGTGGAGCGGCGCACCGGCAGTGAGCGCGGCGCGCTCGATCTCGAGCGTGGCGCTTTCGGGATAGCTCAGCGTGACGAGCGGGGCCGGGCCGCGCACGATGCCGGCCTTTTCGAAGGCGATGCGGGCCAGCGGCGCTTCCGGCGCGCCTGCTTCGGGGCGCAGCAGGAAGGCCTCGTGGTCGATGCCGAGGGTGACGATGCCGCAGGCGGCCGGATGGTCGAGGACATTGGTGGCATCGAGCCGCCCGCCGAGGCCGACCTCGATCACGCAGGCATCCGCCGGTTCGCGGGCGAAGGCGAGGAAGATCGCCGCCGTAGTCACCTCGAAGAAGCTGGGACCGAGGTCTTCGCCCGCATCCAGCACTTCGCGAAGCAGATCGGCCAGCATTTCATCCGAGATCAGCTTGCCGCCGAGGCGAATGCGCTCGTTGTAGCGCACGAGGTGCGGCTTGGTGGCCGAATGGACCTTGAGGCCCTGCGCCTCCAGCATGTAGTGCAGGTATGTGCAGGTCGATCCCTTGCCGTTGGTTCCCGCGACATGGAAGGTCGGCGGCAGGCGCTTGTGCGGATTGCCGAGCCGGTCGAGCAGCGCGTGGATCGTCTCCAGCCCGAGGCGCCCCTGCGGGATCGACAGTGCGCCCAGCCGGTCAAGCTGGGCCTGCACGCGCGGGTCTGCGGAAACGGCGAAGTCTTTCATGGCACCCGTCCGGAAAGGCACATCGCGGCAAGCCTTGGCGGCCGCCGCGATGCACGGGATTGCTGTGTCGTCATGCTGGGCGCAACGACGGGAAACTGGTGGGATCAGCGCTCGGCGTGAACCGCTTCGGCCAGCGCCGAAGTCAGCGCGCGCAGATGGTCAGGCGCTTCGGTGCCGTGCTGCTTGACCAGATCGACCAGCGCCGAGCCGACGACCACGCCGTCCGCCACCTTGGCGATCTGGCTGGCCTGTTCGGGTGTACGCACGCCGAAGCCGACCGCGACGGGGATCGTGCTGGCGGCCTTGAGTCTGGCCACAGCGTCCTCGATCGAGCCCTGCGCGGCCTGCTGCATCCCGGTCACACCGGCGACAGAGACGTAGTAGAGGAACCCCGAGGAGCCATTGAGAACGGCCGGAAGGCGTTCGGCATCGGTGGTGGGGGTGGCAAGGCGGATCAGCGAGAGGCCCTTGCCGCGCAGCGCCGGACCCAGTTCGGCGTCTTCCTCGGGCGGGATGTCGACGCAGATCACGCCGTCCACACCGGCCTCGGCGCTCTTCTCGGCAAACCACTCCGCGCCGCGCGCGACCATGGTGTTGGCATAGCCCATGAGCACCAGCGGAACTTGCGGATGGCGGACGCGGAATTCGCTCGCCATGCGCAGCACGTCGGCGGTCTTCGTTCCCGCCTCGAGGGCGCGGATGTTGGCTTCCTGGATCGCCGGACCATCGGCCATGGGATCGGTGAAGGGCATGCCGAGCTCGATCACGTCGGCGCCGCCTGCGACCAGCGCGTCGAGGTTGGCGGCGGTGTCGCCGTCACCCGCGGTGATGAAGCAGACGAGCGCGGGGCCTTTGGCGAATGCGGTTTCGAAGCGGGTCATCGATTAAAGCTCCACGCCCAGCGCTTCGGCCACCGTGAAAATGTCCTTGTCGCCGCGGCCCGAGACGTTGACGACGAGCAGCTTGTCCGCGTCCATTTCAGCGGTCAGCTGCGGCAGCGCGGCGAGCGCGTGCGCGCTTTCGAGCGCCGGGATGATCCCCTCGAGCTCGCAGCACAGCTGGAACGCCTCGAGCGCCTCGCTATCGGTGATCGGCACGTAGTTCACCCGGCCGCTCTCGTGCAGCCACGAGTGTTCGGGGCCGAGGCCCGGATAGTCGAGACCCGCCGAGATCGAGTGCGCCTCGGTGATCTGGCCGTCCTCGTCCTGGAGGAGGTAGGTCTTGTTGCCGTGGAGGATGCCGGGCTTGCCGCCGGTCAGCGAGGCGGCGTGCTTGTCTGTCTCGACGCCGTGGCCGCCCGCCTCGATGCCGGTCATCGCGACTTCGGGATCATCGAGGAAGGGGTGGAACAGGCCGATCGCGTTGGAGCCACCGCCGACCGCTGCCACCAGCATGTCGGGCAGGCGGCCTTCCTTCTCCATGATCTGCTCGCGCGTTTCCTTGCCGATGATCGACTGGAAATCGCGCACCAGTTCCGGATAGGGGTGCGGGCCGGCGGCGGTGCCGATGATGTAGAAGGTGTCGTGGACGTTGGCGACCCAGTGGCGCAGCGCGTCGTTCATCGAGTCCTTCAGGGACTGCGACCCGCTTTCGCAGGAGACGACTTCGGCACCCAGCAGCTTCATGCGGAACACGTTGGGCTTCTGGCGCTCGATGTCCTTGGCGCCCATGAAGATCTTGCAGGGCAGGCCGAAGCGCGCGGCGACGGTGGCGGTGGCGACGCCGTGCTGGCCGGCGCCGGTCTCGGCGATGATCTTCTTCTTGCCCATGCGGATCGCGAGCAGGATCTGGCCGATGCAGTTGTTGATCTTGTGCGCGCCGGTGTGGTTCAGCTCTTCGCGCTTGAAGTAGATCTTCGGGCCCTTGCCGGCGGGGGCAAGGCCGCGGAAATGCTCGGTCATGCGCGGCGCGAAGTAGAGCGGGCTCGGGCGGCCGACGAAATCCTTCATCAAGGCATCGAATTCCGCCCAGAACGCGGGGTCCTGCTGTGCTTTCCGGTATTCCGTCTCGAGATCGAGAATGAGCGGCATCAGCGTTTCGGCGACGTAGCGACCGCCGAACTGGCCGAAGTGGCCGGTCTCGTCGGGCAGGGCGCGGAAGCTGTTCACAGGCGCGTGCGTGGTCATGATCGGGGCGATTGGCAGAGCGCGGCGGCCAAGTCCAGCGCCTTCGCCGATAATCGTTTGCATGGGGACGGACCGCCTGAATTCAATTGCAAATGATGCAACAGTGCAAACGTTAATGGCAATATAGTGTCCAAAAGTGGCAGTTTCATGACGTTTCGGAGCAATTATGAATTATTTCGTTCATCTGAGCGAAAGGAAAGGAAGCGCAGCGGGCGGCTCCCCGGTGAGGGCCGGGGAAAATACTGGAGAAAATACAATGCGTATCGCACTCGTTTCGCTGGCTGCCGTTGCAGCCGCAGCCGTCGCCACCCCCGCTCTGGCCAATGAAGCGCGCGTTGAAGCCCGCACCGGCATCATCTGGGACGGCAGCGACAGCGAAGCAGTTGCAGGCGTCGCAGTCGGCTACGACTACGACCTGGGCAGCAAGTTCTTCGTGGGCGTCGAAGGTTCGGCCGACAAGGTCCTGACCAGCGACACCCGCGTTTCGTGGGGCGCCGGTGGCCGCATCGGCTACAAGATCACCCCGACCACCAAGCTCTATGCCAACTCGACCTGGCAGTCGAAGTTCGCCAAGTACGGCAACAGCGCCGTTGCAGTCGGCGGCGGCGTCGAGCAGGCTCTCGACAGCCGCTTCTACGCCAAGGCTGAATACAAGCACCTGCTCGTGGGCGACAACACCCCCGACGCAGACGTCGGCCTGCTGGGCGTTGGCGTGAAGTTCTGATCCGGCTGCTTCCGGCCCGGTTTCGCCACCGAGGCGTCGGGCCGGAGGCAACTGCGCGGAATCGCTCCACCCGGAGCGTAAGCCAGGGAAGGGCGGCCCATGAGGGGGCCGCCCTTTCTTGTTTGGGGAGTAGGGCGGTGCCGCAAGATCCGCCGATGGCGGATTTGCAAACGGACTCTCCTGCCAGGCTGCAGTGATGCTGACGCATCCGCAGCTTGGAACGCTCAGGCGCCGCGAACGGCGCGCGCGAAGGTGTCGATGCGGTCGAGGTCCTTGATGCCCGGCGCGCTCTCGACCCCCGAAGAGGTGTCCACCAGCGGCGTGCCGGTGAGGCGCACGGCCTCGGCCACGTTGTCGGGCGTCAGTCCGCCGGCAAGGCCCCAGGCGACCGGGCCCTTCCAGCCCGCGACCAGTTTCCAATCGAAACTGAGGCCCATGCCGCCGGGCAGCGTGCCCTTGGGCGTCTTGGCATCGAACAGCACCAGATCGACAGCGCCCGCATAGGCGGCGGCCCTGGCGGCATCTTCGGCGGTGGCGACGGAAAGCGCCTTCCACACCGCCACGCCGTAGCGCGCGCGCAGCTGTGCGGCCCGTTCCGGCGTCTCGTTGCCGTGCAGCTGGAAGGCGTCGAGGCGGGCGCTGGCCACGGCCTCGGCAATCGCGGCATCGTCGGCATCGACGAACAGGCCGACACGGCCGATTCGCCCTTGCGCCCGTTCGGCGAGTTGGGCGGCCTGCGCGGGCGTGACGTTGCGGGGGCTCTTCGGGAAGAACACGAAGCCGGCATGATCGGCGCGCGCGCGGATCGCCGCCTCGAGCGCCTCGCTGGTGCTGATCCCGCAGATCTTGATTGCCGCTGTTGGCATTGGATTTTCTGGCCTAGATTGCGGCCCTGACATGCAGGGGACCGACTGATGAACCGATTAGGGCGCTATCTAATGCCATTTGCCGCGGCCGCAATGCTGACGGGGTGCGGCATGAAGGAGTCGTTCGCGGACGCGCAGATGGAGGTGGCCAGGTTCCACCGCGCGCTTGACGCGGGACGGTCGCAGGACATCTGGAAGGCGGCGGACCCTGACTTCCGCAAGGCGACCCAGCCGGCGCAGTTCGGCATGCTGATCGATGCGGTGCACCGCAAGCTCGGCAAGGTCCGCCAGAGCAAGCAGGTCGGCTGGAACACCAATGCCACCACCGGCGGCACCTTCGTGAGCCTCACCATGCAGACGACGTTCGAGCACGGCAGCGGGGTCGAGCAGTTCGTCTACCGCAAGGGAGACGGCGGGCACATGGCGCTGGTCGGCTACAACATCCAGTCGCAGGACATGATGATGAACTGACCAGCGCCGCTGTGTCACGCTGCGCGAAAGCCTGCGCTGTGCCGGCTTTCGCGCGGACCGTTACTGCCCGAGTTCGAACTGGACGGTGACGTTCACCGACATCTGCAGTTCACCGGCGGCAACCGGCGGGGCGGAGGCGAGCGATTCCATCGCCGCCTTGCTGCGTGCGTAGATCATCGGCTGCGGCGCATAGCCGCCGCCTTCGCTGATCGAGACGATCCGCACCACGCGCAGGCCTGCGGCGCGGGCATAGAGGTCTGCACGGGCGCGGGCGGTCTTGATCGCATCGGTGCGGGCCTCGTCCTGGGCGGCGTCGGGCGCGGACAGCGTGAAGTCCGGGCCGTTCACCTGATTGGCGCCTGCGGTGACCAGCGCGTCGATCACCTTGCCGGTGTCCGCGAGCTTGCGCTGACGGACATTGACGGTGTTGGTGGCCTGATAGCCGACGATGGCGCGCGGCTCGCCCGAGAAGCTGCCGTCGGGCTGGCGCTTGGGCTCGGCGTAGACGGGGTTCAGGCTGAGATTGGTGGTCTGGATGTCCTTGTCGGCGATCCCGGCTTTCTTGAGCGCGGCGATGACGCGGGCCATGGCCTGCGAATTGGCGCCCATCGCCTCGCTGGCGGTGGTGCCCTGCGAGGTGACGCCGGCCGAATAGCTCGCCATGTCGGGGGTGCGGGTGGTGGAGCCTTCGGCATTGATGGTGAGCAGGGTGTGTCCGGCCTCGATGGCAGGGACGGTCTGCTGGGCCATCGCGGCGGGGGCGCTGGCCAGCGCCAGCGCGGTGAAGGCAGCAGCAGCAAGCAGTCGGGGGGAATTCATCAGTCGCACTCTCCATTCATCGTGATCGGACCATCGTGATCGGGCCATCAGGACCGGATCAACGGTCTGCCGCCCGGGAGGTTGCGCGGCGCTGAACCGTGCATTTCCGGGGGATGAACGGAGAGACGGAGCCGGGCGGCCTCAGCCTTGGCCCGGCTCGGGGATATGCGTCAGAGCGTGGCCTCGATGGCGCGAGCTGCGGCCAGCGGGTCTTCGGCGCGGCTGATCGGGCGGCCGATCACCAGCACGCTGGCGCCATCGTCGCGGGCCTGGCGCGGGGTGACGATGCGCTTCTGGTCGCCGTTTCCGCCATTCTGCGGACGCAGGCCGGGGACGACAAAGTAGCCGTCCTTCCACTGCTTGTGCACCGCGCCGACTTCGTGGCCGGAGCAGACGATGCCGTCGAGCCCGGCCGAGTGCGCCAGTTCGGCAAGGCGCAGGGCCTGCGCGTGGGGCTGGTCGTTGACGCCGATCGAGGCGAGGTCGTCACCGTCGAGGCTGGTCAGCACGGTGACGGCCACGACCTTGCAGTTCTCGCCCGCAGCGGCCTTGGCGTCTTCCATCATCGCGCGGCCACCGGCGGCGTGGATGGTGACGATCGCGGGCTGCAGCACGTGGATCGCCTGCATGGCGCCGGCAACCGTGTTGGGAATGTCGTGCAGCTTGAGGTCGAGGAAGATCGGCAGGCCTAGCTTGTGCAGCTCGTGCACGCCGTGGTGGCCATGGGCGCAGAAGAATTCCAGCCCCAGCTTGATCCCGCCGATGTGCCCGGCGACCTTGCGGGCCAGCGCTTCGGCAGCGTCGAGGCGGGGCAGGTCGAGCGCGAGGTAGACGGGATTGTGGTTCATGGGATCAGGCTTCCGGCGTAGGGTCGAGGGAGGGATCTGGGGTGGGGGCGGCGTCGGGCACGCTGACCGGCGCCGTCATCGAGGGCATCGAACTGGCGCGCAGCGAGTTCTCCAGCGTGGCGATGCGGCGGCCCAGCCGCCAGCGCACCGCGCGCAGGTAGAGCCACACCGGCAGCATGCCGAGGCCGAAGAACAGGAGGGCGACAAAGCCGACCGGCCATTCGAAGTGAACGTAGTTGCCGTCGTCGAGCGGCCAGAAATTCACCGGTACCTTGGCCCAGTTCATGGCAATGAAGGCGACAAGGATCGCGGTCAGGGCAATCCACAGCACGGTGCGGATGATATTCATGCTTCCTCCGGCAATTCCTGCAGCTGGTTCTGCAAGTCTGGTCCCGCCAATCGCGCAATGCTAAGCGCGATTGGCGGCCATGGGAAGTGTCGGCCGGGAGCTTAGTTCCCGAAAACGCGCGCGAAGATCGTGTCGACCTGCTTGAAGTGGTAATCGAGGTTGAACTTCTCCTCGATCACTTCGACCGGCAGGGCGGCGGTGACTTCCTCGTCGGCCTTGAGCAGTTCGAGCAGCGAGAGCTGGCCGTCCGATTCCCAGACCTTCATCGCGTTGCGCTGGACCAGGCGGTACGACTGGTCGCGGGTCAGGCCGGCCTGGGTCAGCGCCAGCAGCACGCGCTGCGAGTGGACGAGGCCGCCCATGCGGTCGAGGTTCTTCTGCATGCGCTCGGGATAGACGAGCAGCTTGTCGATCACGCCGGTGAGGCGGGCGAGCGCGAAGTCGAGGGTGATCGTCGCGTCAGGGCCGATGAAGCGTTCGACCGACGAGTGCGAGATGTCACGTTCGTGCCAGAGCGCGACGTTTTCCATCGCCGGGGTCACCGAGGAGCGGACGACGCGGGCGAGGCCGGTGAGGTTTTCGGTCAGCACCGGGTTGCGCTTGTGCGGCATCGCCGAGGAGCCCTTCTGGCCCGGCGAGAAGTACTCTTCGGCTTCCAGCACTTCGGTGCGCTGCAAGTGGCGCACTTCGATGGCGAGGCGTTCGATCGAGCTGGCGATCACGCCCAGCACCGCGAAGAACATGGCGTGGCGGTCGCGCGGGATGACCTGGGTCGAGACGGGCTCGATCTCGAGGCCCATCTTGTCGGCGACGTACTGTTCCACGGCAGGGTCGACGTTGGCGAAAGTGCCGACCGCGCCCGAGATCGCGCAAGTGGCGACTTCCTCGCGGGCGGCGACGAGGCGCTTCCTGCAGCGGGCGAATTCGGCATAGGCTTCGGCCATCTTGAGGCCGAAGGTGACCGGCTCGGCATGGATGCCGTGGCTGCGGCCGATGGTGGGGGTGTACTTGTGCTCCTCGGCGCGGCGCTTGATCGCGGCGAGCAGGGCATCAAGGTCTTCCAGCAGGATGTCGGCGGCCTTGACCAGCTGGACGTTGAGCGTGGTGTCGAGCACGTCGGAGCTGGTCATGCCCTGGTGCATGAAACGCGCTTCGGGGCCGACCTGCTGGGCCACCCAGTCGAGGAAGGCGATGACGTCGTGCTTGGTCACGGCTTCGATGGCATCGATCGCGGCGACGTCGATCGTCGGGTTGGTGGCCCACCAGTCCCAGAGCGCCTGGCCGGCGCTGGCGGGCACGGTGCCCATCTCGCCCATCTTCACGGCGGCGTGGGCCTCGATCTCGAACCAGATGCGGTAACGGGCTTCGGGCTCCCAGATCGCGGTCATCGTGGGGCGGGCGTAGCGGGGTACCATGTTCGACTCCTTTGGCTGACGCGGGTGCCGCTAGGCGCGGTGGGCCCCAAAGGCAAGGATTATGGCAGCGCGCATGGCAGTAGTCAGGGCAGCGCGCATGGCAGTGGTCAGGGCGGGCAGGCGGGCGTGGAGGCTGGAAATTGCCGTTTTGACGAGGAACCCTGGTGGTTCGATCCCGGCATGTGCAAACCCATCCCATCCGCCAGGGATGCAAATGTCGGAATCAATCCACCAGGGCGCGTGGACAAATTCGTGCGGCCGTTTGCGCCCCATAGCGGACCTTGCTGTGGTGGGCTAAAAGGTCTGTATGCCACCTGCCAACCCGCCGATGCTGCCGCGCAAGCCGTCTGAACTTACCCCAGAGCAGGCCACATTCATTCGTGAAACTGCGCAGCGCATATTCGGCAGCGAAGTTGTCGTGCGCAATTACGGCACGGATCCCAAGGCTCTTCGAATCCACGTCGAAACCGATGCCCACAGCCTAGTGGTCGCCGATTTCATAGGCGCTCTTGTCACGCGCATTGATCACATTCCGAGTGTGTCGGTCACGGAACGCGGTGCGAAACCTCGGGGCGATGCAAAAATTGCCTACCGGCAGGGCGAAGTCCTTTAGGACTCTCTCGGCCAAGTCCGCTTTCCACCCAAATCAGACCTCCCCAAACCCGCTCAGCCTGAGCTTGTCGAAGGCCCCGAAGCCGGGCGCTGAGCCCCCATGCTTCGACAAGCTCAGCATGAGCGAGGTGGTTGGGGCAGCGTCCGTTTCCGCGTCCCACCCCACTCGGTCCCGCCGCTCCCCGCTGCAGGTGTCCCCGCGGCCTAGCGCACCAGCGCCACGCCGATGCGCAAGCGGGTAGTGCGGCGGTTGTAGTCGAGCAGGTTCTCGCCGTAGCCGGCGAAGCCCTGGCCGAAGAGATAGAAGTCCGGCCCGCCGCCGAGCAGGCGGCGCAGCGGGTAGGAGAGTTCCCCGCTGGTCGATCCCTTGCCGCTGGAGAAGCTGAAGCGGGTGAGCGAGGAGAAACGCCAGCCGTTCTCCCGGCCGATCTGGAACGAGATGCCGCTGTTGCCGCGGTAGCGCCGGATGTCCGGGTTGTCGGAAAGGTCGCCGACGAACAGCCAGACGCGCGGCTGCACGGTCAGGCGCAAGTCGTCGGCCAGCGTGAACGCGGCCATCGGCGCGAGGTAGATGGTGTTCATGCTGCGCGAATCGTCGCCGTCGCGGCCGTTCGATTCGTGGCGCACGCCGATCTGGGCGCTCAGCGTCGCCTTGTCGGAAAGCACCTTGGGCGCGGTGACGTAGAAGGCTTCGGGCTGGAAATCGATATTGCGGAAGGGCGAGGAATTGGCGCCCAGATCCCAGAACATGCGCTGGGTATAGGCAAAGTAGAGCCCGTCGGCGAGCGCGCGGCCGCCTTCGTGGGCGCGGCTGCCGAACAACTGGTACTTGAAGCTGAGCTGCAGGCGAGCGTCGCTGTTGGTGCCGGGGCCATAGACCGCATAAGTCGGCTCGTAGGCGGACAGGTTGCCGATATAGGCGTTGCCGACCGTACGGTCGCTGGGTGGCGGTGTTGGCGGAAGCGGCATGGAGGCAGCCGGGGGCGCAGGAGCGGCGAGCGCCATATGCGGGCCGCCTTCAGGCGCCAGGTTCGGGGCCGGATCCGGGGCCGGGTTCGGGGCGGGGGATAGCACCGCGAGCGATACGGCCTGTCCGCCCCAGCCGGGCACCGAGAGCTGGGCGCTTTCCGCAAGGCTGCCGCCGGCCAGCCGGTACCGCACGGTGGCGAAGCGGCCGGGGGCGACCGCCACCGCTGCCGGCGCCGATGCCTCGCGCTGCAAGGTGACCGTGCGGCCATCCCCGAAGGCGCCGGGCCGCGTCAACCGCGCCTCTACCACGGCGGGCAGGCTGGCCTCGGCGACGGCCGGGCCGGTGTTGAGCAGGCGCACGTCGAGCAGGGCGCCGCCCTCGCCGTCGCTCTCGGCATGGCCGATCAGCACTTCGATCGTGGAGGGAAGGGCCGATTGCGCGAGGGCCGCGCCCGGGATCGCGGATGCCAGCACGATGGCAGGGGCAAGGAAGGACGATCCGGTCATGCGGTCAGGGCTTTCGGGTGCAGGCAGGGGGGGGCGGCAGGGTCGCACCAACCCTTCGCCGAAGGCGGCAAAATACCGAATTTGTTCGCAATTGCGAGTCCACGCGGCCTAGAGCGATTTCCGATCTGATCGATTCAGATCGGGCTCTCCAGAGTCTTTGTTTTCCGCGTTTTTCCGAGTCACGGCGGGTTCCGCTCCGTTCGAAAAACGCTCCAGGCCGTTCACGAGTCTGGAGCCTCGTCTGCCGTCGGCGCCGGGCAGGCGGGGCTGCGGGTCAGCGCGGCTCTCCAGCGCAGTTCGTACGTCACCATGAACCCGTCGTGGTCGGACAGCACCGGACTGTCCGGGCTGCCGTCGAACAGGGCTTCCACCCTGACCGGGCGGATCTTCACGGCCTCGCCGCTCCCGACGAACTGGAGGTCCTGCGTATCCATCCAGGGCTCGTCGCCGTCCCATGACATCTTCACCTCGCAGCCCGAATCCGGGGGCGCGCAGATGCGGTGGACAAGGCCGAGCCGGTGGTAGCGGGAAAAGTTCTCCCAGCGCGGCTCGGAGCGGCGCATGTTGAAATCGCCGCCGAACACCAGCGGTAGGCCGTCGTCGTGGGTCTCGTCGATGAAGCGCGAGGCTTCCCGGGCCTGCCGGTCATGCGCGGCAAGGTTGCGCGCGGGCGGCGCCCCCGAGGCCCCGCGCGCGTTCATGTGGGTGTCGTAGACGTCGATCGGCGTGGGCACGCCGGGAATGGCGATGCGGGCCATGGCGATGCCCTTGTTGGACAGGCAGTCGAACCCCGCGCAGGAACGGCGGCCATAGGCGCGGCGGCTGTAGTTGATGATGGGCCAGCGCGAGGCGATCGCCAGCCCGCTGCCATAGAGGTGGATGCCGATCTCGCCGCGCCTCAGGCTGGAGCGGCCGGGCAGGAACCTGCGGGTCGATCCCTGCGCGCCGGTGGTGCGGCGCGGGCCGGACGTGATCGCCGGATAGCCCGCGGCCGCGACCGCGCGCTTGGCGGCATCGCTGAACATCTCCTGGAACAGCACGATGTCGGGGCCGCTCCCGGCCTCGCGCATGGCGGAGAGGCGGCGGCCGATCCGTTCGAGGAAGGGGCGCCTGCCGGTGCGGGCGGGCCAGCCGAGGCCCTCGATATTGTAGGTCAGCACGGTGATGCGCGTCGCGGTGAATGCGCCGTCGGGCGATCGGGACAAGTGCGGGGGCAGGGTCTGCGCGCAAGGGATGCGGGCCACGGGCGGCGGCAGGGTGGAGCAGCCCGACGCCAGCAGCAGGGGGAGGAGGGAGAGACGGGCGAGGCCGGGCATGCGGGTGGGGGATCCTGCTGTCGGGGCTGTGTTGCGGGCGCAGCGCGCGATCATTGCGGAAAACTGGGGGGGGAGGGGGGGCGATGCGGAGGTTTCCAAAGGTAACTAGGCGCTTGACGGGTTTGTCGTCTGGAGCAGGCCGGGCCATGCGAAGGACAGCGCGACTTCGCCGGTCACGCTGCCGTCCGGGGCGAAGCTGCGCTCGACGATCCGGCCTTGTCCACCGGCAGACAAGGCCAGCACCGTGCTGCACCGGGTGCCGTAGACGAAATCGCGGATGAAGACCGGGGCAAAGCGCGGCTCCGGCCCGTCCTGCGGGCGGGCGATGCGGCGATCCGGGCGCTCCGAACGCAGCGCGGCGAACAGCGCCGCGAAGTCCTGTCCGCCGCCGGACAGCCACGCTGCCAGGGCCGTCTGGACCGCGCGGGTCTTGGGCCAGGGCACGTCGAAACCGCCGTTCGAGAGGCCGTGGATACCCGGTGCGAGGGGGCGCGATTCGGTCCTGGGATGGTTGGTGAGGAAGCGTGCCTCGCTGCCCGCCACTTCGACGAGGTTGAACGGGTTCATCGCCTCCACCGCCTCGGGAGCGCGGCCCTGCAGAAGGTCGGTGACCAGAATGCCGCGCGAAGGGCGTCCGGGCTGCGCGCCTTCGGGCACCCGGTAATTGGTGACGAGGACGAAGCGGCCCGCCTCGCTCAGCCCCATCCAGGTGCCGCGGCCGACCAGGTCCCGCCCGGCGAGGATCCCCGAGCCATCGTCCCAGCGCGCCAGCGGGGCGCTGGCGCGGGCGTGGAACTCGTCCCGGTTGCCGATGACCACCAGTGGCCAGTCGGGATGCGCCTGCCAGGCGAGAGCGGCGACACACATCAGATCAGGCCCTTGGCTTTCAGGCTGACATGACCCTCGCGCCCGATCACCACGTGGTCGTGGACGATGATGCCGAGCAGGCGTCCAGCCTCGGCGATGCGGTTGGTCACGTCGATGTCGGCACGGCTGGGCTGGGGCGAGCCGCTGGGGTGGTTATGGACGAGGATGAGCCCGGTGGCGCCGAGGTCGAGCGCGCGGCGGATCACCTCGCGCGGGTGGATGGCGGCCTCGTCGATCGAGCCTTCGCCGACCATCTCGTCGAGAATCAGCATGTTCTTGGCGTTGAGATAGAGCACGCGCACGCGCTCGCGGGTGAGGTGGGCCATGTCGATGGTGAGATAGTCCACCAGCACCTGCCACGATCCGATCACCGGCGCCTCGCGCAGCCGCTGGCGGGCGAGGCGGGTGGCGGCGACGGTGACGATCTTCAGCGCGACGGCGCTGGCCTCGCCCATGCCGGGATGGGCGGCCAGCGTGCGCGCGTCGGCCTGGAGCACGCCCGCGAGCGAGCCGAAACGCTGCAGCAGGCTGCGCGCGAGCGGTTTCATGTCGCGCCGGGGAACAGCCTGCATCAGCAGGAGTTCTATCACCTCGTGATCCGCCAGAGCTTCCCCGCCGCCCTCGACCAGCCGCTTGCGCAGCCGCGCCCGGTGCCCGCTGGGGTCGTTGCCCGCGTCCTTTGGCCCGGTGGGGGCCGTCGGTTCATCGAAGAGACTGTCGTGGTCGGGCATAAGCTCTGCGAACAATTGCCTTTCCCGGCGCAGACGCGCAAGTGAACGATCTGAATGTCCGAGGTGCGAGACCTGACCGACCCCCCGGCGGAAGCTGACCGCCCCTCCCGTGCGGGCACGCGTTCCCGGTCGCGTGCCCGCAGGCGCATCGTCGCGACGAGTGCGCTCGGCGTGGTAGGCCTGCTCGCGCTCGGCGCCGGCACCGCCTGGATCCTGCGCAAGGACATTGCCGAAAACGTGATCGGCAGCGAGCTGAAGAAGCTCGGCCTGCCCGCACGCTACGAGATCGTCACGATCTCGCCTTCGGAGCAGGTGGTGCGCAATCTCGTGATCGGCGATCCGCGCCGCCCTGACCTCACCGTCGAGGAAGTGCGGGTGGCGACGCGGGTGGTTTGGGGCTGGCCAGGCATCGGCCGCATCACGCTGGTCCGCCCGCGCCTCTACGGGCGCTATCACGGCGGCGCGCTCAGTCTGGGCGTGCTCGACAAGGCGCTCGCTTCGGGCGGGGCCGCCGACAAGGACCATCCGCTGCCCGACTACGACATCGGCCTGGTCGACGGCCGCGCGCTGATCGACAGCGACTATGGCCGCGTGGCCGCCAAGCTCGACGGGATCGGCCCCTTGCGGGGCGGTTTCGACGGGCGGCTGGCGGTCGTCGCGCCGGACCTTGCGGTGGCGGGATGCCGGGCGGCGCAGGCCACGCTTTACGGCAGGCTGCGGGTCAGCGGCGAGAAGCCGTCCTTCACCGGCCCGCTGCGGCTTGGCCGGCTCGATTGTCCCGCGCAGGACATCCACCTGGCGAAATCGGCGTTGCAGTTCGACGGCACGATCGATTCGCGGCTCGACGGCGCCGAGGGAAGGCTGGGCCTCGAAGGCGGCGCGCTGCGTCTGGCGCAGAACCGGCTTGCCGGGCTAACCGCTTCCAGTCGCTTCACTTTCCGCAAACAGGCGCTGACCGCGACGTACAAGGTGGCGGCGCGCGGGATCGTCACCCCGCAGGCCGGCGTGCAGGCCTTGTCGCTCGATGGACAAGTGCGCAGCGATCCCGGCCTGAAAAATGTCGATGTCGAGGCCGATCTGGCGGGGCGCGGCGTGGTGCCGGGGGCCATGGCCGACCGCGCGCTGGCGGACCTTGCCAGGAGCGGCGAGGGCACGCTGATCGCCCCGCTGACCAATCGCATCCGCGCCGCGCTGGGGCGCGAGGCGCGCGGCTCGACGCTTGATGCTAATGTGATCCTGCGCCGCGATGCGCGGCAGTGGAGCCTGGTTGTCCCCCGGGGGAACTGGCGCGGCACCAGCGGCGCTTCGCTGCTGGCGCTGTCGCGCGTGCAGGGGGTGTTCGGCGTGCAGGGCAGGGGGCGTCCCGTCTTCACCGGCAATTTCGCCAGCGGCGGGCAGGGCCTGCCGCACGTTTCGGGTCGCATGGAAAGCACCGCGAACGGCCGATTCGCGCTGAGCGTCAGCATGCCGGAATACCGGGCCGACGATGCGCGGCTGGGCGCTGCGAGCATGGCCTTGCCGCACCTCCTGGTGAGCCAGGCCGCCGACGGCGCGATGACCTTCGGCGGCGAGGCACGCCTGTCCGGCGCCTTGCCGGGGGGACGGGCCGACGGGCTGGTGCTGCCGATCGAGGGGCGCTGGGCGGCGAATGGCGCGCTGGCGCTCTGGTCCGGCTGTACCACGGTGGCCTTCGAGCGTCTGGCGCTGGCCAATCTGACATTGGACCGGCGCCGCCTGCCGGTCTGTCCCGCGCGGGGCAAGCCGATCCTGGCGCTTGGCGCCGGCGGCGGCATGGCGATCACCGCCGGTGTTCCCGCGCTCGACCTGACCGGGCGGCTGGGCGGCACCCGCATCCGCCTGACCAGCGGGGCCCTGGGCTATGCGCAAGTGCCTGGGCGCCCCGGCGCGCTTTCGGCGCGAGGCATCGATGTCGAGCTCGGCGCCGCCGAGGCGCCTTCGCGCTTTCGCATCGCCCGGCTCGGCGCCCGCGTCGGCAAGGACATCGCCGGGACCTTCGACGAAAGCGACGTCATGCTGGCCGCGGTGCCGATGGACTTGCGGCAAACCGGTGGACAATGGCGCTACGCGGGCGGCGTGCTGAGCCTGGAAGGGGCCCATTTCACCCTGGTCGACCGCCAGCAGGCGCCGCGTTTCGAGCCGCTGGTCGCCCGCGATGCGACGCTGCGACTGGCGAACGGTGTCATCACCGCCGATGCCCTGCTGCGCGAACCCAAGAGCGACCGGGCGATCGTGCGCGCCGACATCGTCCACGATCTCAACCGCACCCGTGGCCACGCCGATCTGGCGGTTGGCGACCTGCGATTCGACGACACGCTGCAGGCCGGAACGCTTTCTGCGATGCTGGTGGGTGTCGTCTCGAACCTCGAGGGGACGGTCAAGGGAACCGGCCGGATCGACTGGACGGCGGACAAGGTGACCAGCCATGGCCGGTTTTCCACCGATGGACTGGCCTTCGCGGCGGCGTTCGGTCCGGTGAAGGGCCTGTCCGGCGATGTCGTGTTTACCGACCTGCTGGGCATGGTGACGGCGCCGAACCAGACGCTGCGGCTCGCCTCGGTCAATCCCGGCATCGAAGTGACCGACGGCACGCTCTCGTTCCAGATGGAGCCGAACTACCTGCTGCGCATCAATGGCGCGCGCTGGCCGTTCATGGACGGCACGCTGGCGCTGGAGCCGGCGACGATGACCATCGGCGCGGCGGAAACGCGCCGCTACACGCTCACCGTCAAGGGGCTCAACGCGGCGACCTTCGTGCAGCACCTCGAAGTCGGCAATATCAATGCCTCGGGCGTGTTCGACGGCGAAGTGCCGCTGGTGTTCGACGAGAACGGCGGCCGCATCGACAACGGTTTCCTGCGCTCGCGGGTGCCGGGGGGCAATGTCAGCTATATCGGCGCGCTGACCTACAAGGACCTCTCGGCGATGGGCAACTTCGCTTTCGCGGCGCTGAAGTCGGTCGATTACAAGCAGATGGAGATCGGTCTCGACGGCTCGCTGGCGGGGGACATCCTGACCCGGATCAGCTTCGACGGGCTCAGCCAGGGGGCAGGGGCGTCGAAGAATTTCGTGACCAAGCAGGTGGCGAAGCTGCCGATCCACTTCATCGTCAATGTGAAGGCGCCGTTCATGAGCCTCTTCGGCAACATGCGCTCGCTCTACGATCCCACCTTCATCAAGGATCCGCGCATCATCAGTGCGGAAGCCGCGCTTCAGGCGAAAGCGAAGGCGGCCGCGGGCATCCCCGCAGGCGCCCCTGTAGCCGCGCCTGCAGCCGCCCCTGTAGCCGTTCCGGCAACGACTGATCCTGCACAACACACCATTCAGCCTTCAGACAGCGAGAGAAAACCATGATTGGCCCGCAATTGACCGGAAGCGATCCGGCTGCGACAAACCTGGCGATGCCAAAGATCGCCTCCTCGTTTGCGCAGTTCGCCGCAGTCCGGTCCGGCAGGCGCGCCGTTTGCGCCGCGACGATGGTGGCGGGGCTCGTGCCGATGCTGTCCGGGTGCATTCAGGTAACTGCGCCCGACAAGCCGATCGTGATCGAGCTCAACGTCAACATCCGACAGGAAGTGATCTATCAGCTTTCCGCCGACGCGGAAAAGACGATCAAGGACAACGAAGGCGTATTCTGATGACCAAGACCCGTTTCAGCAGTTCCGTCGCCCTGATGGGCGCAGCCGCGCTGGTTCTCGGCGCAGCAGGTGTCGCCGTGGCGCAGGAAGCCCGCGATCCGGCCTATGCCGCCGCCCGCTCGTCCGGGCAGGTGGGTGAGCAGCGCGACGGTTATCTCGGCGTGGTCGGCAGCCAGCCGGCCGCGGTGCAGGCGATGGTGCGCGATCTCAACAACAAGCGCCGCGCGATCTACACCGAAAAGGCCGCCGGCAAGGGCACGATCGAGGAATATGCCTTCGCCACCGCTTGCCGCCTGATCGCCCAGACCGCGCCCGGGGAAAAGTACCAGGCGCCCGACGGCTCCTGGCAGACGCGCACGGCGGCGGCCCCGCAGCGCGATCCGCGCTGTCCGTAATTTAACTGCTCTGCATTTGGTGCATTCCGGGCCGGTATCGCCAAGCGGCGGTGCCGGCCCGGAGTCTTTTGCGGGGTGCGCCTGCGACATCCGTCGAAGGCTTGCGGCCGGTGCCGCGGAGATGTCGGTGCTTTGACCGTCCGATCCCGTCTCGTTCGTGAAACACTCTTTCGCCCGTTCGACAGGGGTGTGACCGCGCTCTGACAGCCTTGATTCGCAAATGGTCGGGGAGGCAGGCTCTCACGCATCGCCCTTGCGCTTTTCCTTTTCCTGACGAATGCTGTGTCTGCGCGGGCACTTGGGTTGGCCGGGGCGGCGCGCCAGGGCGTGTGAACAAGAGGCGTGGTCAGCGCCCGGCCAAGGTTGACTCGGGATAAGCCCCACCCTAAGGGGGCGGCGCCCTCGGCGGGGAGCCGTTGAACGCGTCAATCGTCCTTTATGGAGGAGGACCTGACATGAGCGACGAGCCACCTGCACGAGACTCCGTTGGCGAGGATGCGCGCCTGGAACGGCTCGACGAAAGGCTGAAAGCCCTTCGCGAGCGTGAAGAGCAGCGCAACAAGCCCAACGCAGGCACGGAAACGGACGATTCCTATCGCGCCGGCAACCGTGTTCTGGCCGATCTTCTCGGCGGGGTCATCGGCGGCCTGTTCATCGGCTGGGTGATCGATCACTTCGCCGGAACATCGCCCTGGGGTCTGTTGGTGATGTTGTTCCTAGGAATCTTCGTCGCCTTCAGGAATATCATACGGAATTCGAACCAGCGCCCGGATTGACCCATAAGGGGTGGATTGGGCGCTGTCGTTCATAGGCGACAGGGATATTCGCGTGGCTGCCGAAGCAAAGGTCGATCCGATGCACCAGTTCCAGCTCGAAACGCTGGCCGGTGCCCATTGGAACATTGCCGGATACAACATCGCCTTTACCAACAGCGCGCTGTGGATGGCGATTGCTACCGTTGCGCTGATCGTCTTCGTTGCCGGCGGCACGAAGCGTCAGCTCGTGCCGGGCCGCTGGCAGATGGCTGTCGAGACCTTCACCGGTTTCATCGACGGCATGCTGGCCGCCAACGTCGGCAAGAACGGCAAGAAGTACGTCCCGTACATCTTCTCGCTGTTCATGTTCATTCTCTTCGCGAACTTCCTCGGTCTGCTGCCGCTCGGCGTGCTCGGCCTGCACCCCTTCACCTTCACCAGCCACTTCTCGGCGACCGGTGTCCTGGCGGTGCTCTCGTTCGCGATCGTCATCATCGTGGGCTTTGCCAAGCACAAGCTGCACTTCTTCTCGCTCTTCGTGCCGCACGGTACGCCGGTCGTGATGATCCCGCTGATCTTCGTGGTCGAGCTGATCTCCTTCCTCGTGCGTCCCTTCAGCCTTGGTCTGCGACTCTTCGTCGCGATGATGGCCGGCCACGTGCTTCTTGAAGTGCTTTCGAGCTTCGTGATCAGCTCGGGCAATGCCGGTCTCGGCCTCTTTGCCATTGCCGGTCTGCCCAGCTTCATCCTGATGGTCGGCATCTGCGCTCTCGAGCTGCTGGTCGCCGGCATCCAGGCCTATGTCTTCGCTCTTCTCACCTGCGTCTATTTGAACGACGCTGAGAACCTTCACTGATTTTCAGTCTCTTATCAGACTTTTCCAAAGGGAGTTTTTGTAATGGAAGCAGATGCTGCAAAGCTGCTTGGTGCCGGTCTCGCCGCTATCGGTTGCGGTCTCGCCTCGATCGGCGTGGGTAACGTCTTCGCGAAGTTCCTCGAAGGCGCACTGCGCAACCCCGGCGCTGCCGACGCCCAGCAGGGCCGTCTGTTCATCGGCTTCGCGGGCGCCGAACTTCTCGGCCTGCTCTCGTTCGTCGTTGCCGCGCTGCTGATCTTCGCCTGATCGCACTAGCGCACTGATCCGATCCGGCCGCGCGAACCCTTTGGTGCCGCGGCCGGGCCACCGGATGCAAGATTTTTACCGGCTACCTCGGGACAGGGCTGACACATGCCTCAGATCGCACAGCTAGGCGAATACTACGCCAGCCAGATCTTCTGGATGCTGATCTTCTTCGCCATCACCTTCTTCGTCGTCGGACGCGGCATGGTGCCCAAGGTGATGGATACGGTCGCCTCGCGCGACAAGCAGATTGCCGAGGACCTCGCCACCGCCGAAAAGCTGCGCGAAAGCGCCGACGCGGAAGAGGAAGCCTGGCGCACGCGTGAAAACGCGAACCGCGCGCAGGCCCAGGACCTCATCGCTTCGGCCCGCGCCAAGGCCGGTGCCGCCACCGCAGAGCGTCTCAGCGCCGCGCAGATCGGCATCGACGCCGACCTCGCCGCCGCGGAAAAGCGCATCGACGAAGCGCGCCTTGCGGCTGCTGCCGAGATCGAAAGCGTTGCCGCCGAAGCCGCTCGCGACATCGTCAGCCGCGTCGCCGGCATCTCGCTCGACGAGACTGCCGCTCGCGCCGCCGTGAAGGAGAGCCTGGCTCATGGCTGAGAACACCGCTGCTGAAACGGGCGCCGCTCCGGCTGCTCACGAGGCCGATGCCGCCCAGGCGCACGTCGCCGTCGAGCACGCCGAGCCCGAACTGCTGGGCTTTGCCCCGCCGGTCGCGGTGGTCAGCGCCTCGATGCTCGTGCTCATCCTGATCATGGTCTGGAAGGGCGTTCCCAAGCTCATCTCGGGCGGTCTCGATTCGAGCATCGCCCAGATCAAGGCGCACCTCGAAGAGGCCAAGACCCTGCGCGCCGAGGCGGAAGCCCTGCGCAAGGAATATGCCGACAAGATCGCGAACGCCGAAAAGGACGCCGCGGCCATGCTCGAGCATGCCCATCACGAAGCCGAGGCCATCGTCGCCAAGGCCGAGGCCGACACCACCGAACTGATCGCCCGCCGTCACAAGATGGTGGAAGAGAAGATCTCGGCGCTGGAACTGGCCACGATCAACGACCTGCGCCGCAAGGCCGCTGCCGCTGCCGCTCTGGCCGCCGGCGACCTGATCAAGGCCAACCACTCGGCCGATGCCGACAAGGCGCTGGTCGACAAGGCGATCGCCGGGATCTGATCCCGACCGCCTTTCGGTTACCGAACAACGAAGCCTCCGTGTTCCGCACGGGGGCTTTTTTGTTGTTCCGATCCACGCCTTGCGTCGAACCGATCGCCTGGATGCGCTTAGGTGGTTGACCTTGGCGTGCTTTGGGATCAGAGGAGCGCCCGCACGGCCGTCGTGCCGCGCAAGTTTCAGGAAGCGAGGACATGTCAAGCGACAGTTCCAGTAGGACCGCACGCCCCAAGGGCGCTGGCTAGTTCTCGCTGGCCATCGTCCGCCCGGGTCGTGCGGACGAAAGGTTTTGAAGATGATGAACGACCTGCTCGCCGGCGTGGCTGCCGGCCCCCGGCCCGTGAAGCGCGGGCTCTACATTGCCGATATCGTCGAGATGCTGGAGGCGCTGACGCCTTCCGAAGCGGCTGCAAAGCTGGGCCGCATGGCGGACGTGCGCGCCGTTGCCGCGCTCGACCGGCCTGAATTTTCCCGCGCGCCCGAAGTGCTGGAACTTCTGCCGTTCCCGCGCGCGGTTCGGCTCGTCTCGCAGATGGCGGAAGACCGCGCGGCCGACGTGCTGGCGGCGATGGACGAGGATCTGGCCGCGCGCTTCCTCGCCGCCCTGGCGCCCGATGTGCGCACCTCGCTCTCCCAGCTGCTGGCATGGCCGGAGGACAGCGCCGGCGGCATGATGACCACCGAGTTCGTCGCCGCGCCCGCCAATGCCACCGTGGGCGATGTCCTGCGCCTGATCCGCACGGTCGAACGCAGCCGCGAGACGGTCTATTCGGTGTTCCTCGTCGACAAGGCGGGGCGGCTCGAATCGACGATCTCGCTGCGCCGCCTGATTGCCGCAGAGCCTGACGATCCCGCGCTCGATCTCGGACGCGACCGCGAACCCGTGGTCGTCGCGCCCGATACCGACCGCGAGGAAGTGGCGAACCTGATCCGCCGTCACGACCTGCTGGCGCTGCCGGTGGTGGACGAGCAGGGCTGTCCGATCGGTATCGTCACCGTCGACGACGTGCTCGACGCGCTGGTCGAGGAGCATACCGAGGACGTCCAGAAGTTCGGCGGCGTCGAGGCGCTCGACAAGCCCTACCTCGAAACCGGCTTCTTCGCGATGATCCGCAAGCGCGCCGGGTGGCTGAGCGTGCTGTTCCTCTCCGAGATGCTCACGGCCAGCGCCATGCAGCATTTCGAGGACGAACTGGCACGCGCGGTGGTGCTGACGCTGTTCATCCCGCTGATCATGAGCTCTGGCGGCAACAGCGGCAGCCAGGCGACCTCGCTGATCATCCGTGCGCTTGCCGTCGGGCAGGTGCGCCTGCGCGACTGGTGGCGCGTGGCGCTGCGCGAACTGCCGGCCGGCATGGTGCTGGGCGGTATCCTCGGTGTGGTCGGCTTCGCGCGCATCGCGCTTTGGCAGAAGCTGGGCTTCTACGATTACGGCGAGCACTGGGTGCTGATCGCCACCACCGTGTCGGCGGGGCTGGTGGGCATCGTCACGTTCGGGTCGCTGGCGGGCTCGATGCTGCCCTTTGCCTTGCAGCGGCTCGGCTTCGACCCGGCCAGTGCCTCTGCGCCGTTCGTGGCGACGCTGGTCGATGTCACGGGTCTGGTGATCTATTTCACCATTGCGCTTGCGATTCTCTCCGGGACGCTGCTCTAGCGTTTTCGGAATACTCCCAACCGAAAGGAACGGCCGTCATGGCATATACCGCGAAGATCCTGCTGCTCGGCTCGGGCGAGCTGGGGCGCGAATTCGTCATTTCGGCCAAGCGCCTGGGCTGCGAAGTGATCGCCTGCGACGCCTATGAAGGCGCGCCGGCGATGCAGCTGGCGGATGGCTTCGAGGTCTTCTCGATGCTCGACGGCGAGCGCCTGCGCGCCGCCATCGAGAAGCACAAGCCGGACTACATCGTGCCTGAGGTGGAGGCGATCCGTACCGAAGTGCTGGCCGAAGTCGAGGCGGAAGGCTTCTGCGTGGTGCCGTCCGCGCGCGCCACGCAGATGACCATGAACCGCGATGCCATCCGCGAAGTGGCCGCTGTCGAACTGGGCCTGCGCACTTCGCGCTATCGCTATGCCGAAAGCCTCGAGGAAGTGCTGGCCGGCGCCGAACACACCGGGCTGCCCTGCGTGATCAAGCCGGTGATGTCGTCTTCGGGCAAGGGCCAGAGCACGGTGCGCGATGCCGCCGATCTGGAGAAGGCATGGGATTACGCCGTCGCCAACATGCGCGGTGACCGCAAGCGGGTGATCGTCGAGGAATTCGTCGCCTTCGATTACGAGATCACGCTGCTGACCGTGCGCAGCCGCGAGGGCGTGTCGTTCTGCCCGGCGATCGGCCACCGGCAGGAGCGCGGCGACTATCAGGAATCGTGGCAGCCCACGCCCATGGCGCCTGCCGCCATTGCCGCCGCGCAGGACATGGCGCGGAAGGTGGTGGACGATCTGGGCGGCTACGGCCTGTTCGGTGTCGAGTTCTTCGTGAAGGGCGAGGAGGTGATCTTCTCCGAACTCTCGCCGCGTCCGCACGATACCGGCATGGTCACGCTGATCTCCCAGAACCTGTCCGAGTTCGACCTTCATGCGCGGGCGATCCTTGGCCTGCCGATCCCCGAGGTCGTGCTGCACGGTGCCAGCGCGTCGGCGGTGGTGCTGGCCGACCGGGACAGCGATTCCTTCGCTTTCGAGGGCCTTGGCGAGGCGCTGGCGACACCGGGGGCGCAGGTCGACCTGCGGGTCTTCGCCAAGCCTGTAACGCGCCCCTACCGCCGTATGGGCGTTGCGCTGGCGCTGGCCGGGGACACCGATACCGCGCGCCGGGTTGCCGCCGAGGCCGCGGGCAAGGTGCGGATCGTTTACGAGTGAGGTGAGGGCTTACTTCTTCCCGCCGTGGATGCGCTGGCGGACCGCCGCCAGCAGTTCCTCCATCGTCGCCACTTGCGTGACGCCATAGCGGGCGGCGGTGATGTCGACGTTGCCCTTGCGCCAGAAGCCGTCGGGGCAGAGCACCACCAGCTTGCCGCCGCGCGCATGCAGGCCGAGTTCCAAGAGGCTCACCGGGCTCTGCGTGCCGGGCGCAAGGTACATGACGATCACGTCGGCGCTCTCCAGCGCGGCGAGTTCCCATTCGACCTGGCGGCGGAATTCGGGCTCGCTCGCCTCGGGCTTCCATGCCGGGTTCCAGTCGGGTCGGCGCGGGTTGAGGATCACCACGTTCTCGTTCGACAGGGCCTTGATCAGATCGGCCTGCCAGTCGGTGGCGCTGCCCATGTCGATGCTGCCGCCCGGGAACACGCGGGGCACATCGTGCGCGGCGGGCAGGGGCTGCGGAGACGTGACGATCATGCTGGATGCCATGGCGGGAGCCGCGCTCGCCAGAACGGCGGCGAGCGCGAGGAGAGGGGCGAACGTGCGAAAGGGCATCGGGGGCTGATCCGTCTCAGAACGTGTTCTTGGCTTCGCGCAGCGCGGCGAAGGTCGCCACCGCGTCATGGCCGCCCCAGCGCGCCTGCAAGGCCGGATCGTCGGCGCGCAGGAACGGGTTGGTAAGCAGTTCCCGGCCCAGCCTGGCGGGAACGGTCGGCATGCCGGCGGCGCGGGCGCGGGCCACATCCTCGGCATAAGCGGCGAGTTCGGCGTTGTCCGGGTCGGCATGGAGCGCGAACCTGGCGTTCGCGGCGGTGTACTCGTGCGCGCAGTAGAGCAGCGTTTCGGCGGGGAGCGCCTTGATGCGCTGGAGGCTTTCCCAGAACTGCGGCGCGGTGCCCTCGAACATGCGGCCGCAGCCGAGCGCAAAGACCGAATCGCCCACGAAAGCGACGTGCGCTTCGGGCAGCCAGTAGGCGCAGTGGCCGAGCGTGTGGCCGCCGACGTCGAGCACTTGCGCGGTGCAGTCGCCGATCCTGACCGTATCGCCCTGATCGACGCGGCGGTCGACGCCCGCGATCTTGCCGGCATCGTCTTCGGGCGCGGTGATCGTGCAGCCGGTCGCCGCCTTGATGGCGCCGTTGCCGCCGGCGTGGTCCGGGTGCCAGTGGGTGTTCCAGATCTGGGTGATCTGCCAGCCCTTGGCGGCGGCCTGCTTGAGATATTCCTCGGCATCCGGCGTATCGATGCACACGGTTTCGCCGCTGGCGGGATCGTGCAGCAGATAGCCGTAGTTGTCGCTGAGGCAGGGGAACTGGTGGACTTCGAGCATGGGGTCTCTCCTTGGCTGCCTATGTAGCGAATGACGCCCAAAGCAAAAGCCCGCCCGGCCACTCCTGAGAATGGGCCGGACGGGCCTTTACTGTTTCACCTGGCGGTGAAGCTCGACAGTTCGGGTGGCGAGGCCATCACGGGAGTAAATCCCGTGACGTCAGTCGGGCTATGCCCGCTGGCCGGCCTTCGCCCCGAGCGGAATGCAGGCTGCCATTTGCGATGCAAATGTCGCCTGCATTCCTGGGCTCGGCTTACGAACGGTTCTTGAGAGCTTCGCCGAGGATGTCGCCGAGCGAAGCGCCCGAGTCCGACGAACCGTACTGTTCGACAGCTTCCTTTTCTTCGTGAAGCTGGCGAGCCTTGACCGAGAAGGTCGGCTTCTTCGAACGGTCGAAACCGGTGACCATGGCGTCCAGCTTCTGGCCGACCTGGAAGCGGTCGGGGCGCTGTTCGTCGCGGTCGCGGCCGAGGTCCGAACGCTTGATGAAGCCGGTGGCGCCATCGTCGCCAGCCTGGACTTCCAGGCCGCCGTCGCGAACTTCGAGAACGGTGACGGTGACGACTTCGTTGCGGCGCAGCGAGCTGCCGCCGGCCGAAGCGGCAACGCCGCCAGCTGCCGGAGCACCACGCTCAAGCTGCTTCATGCCGAGGCTGATGCGTTCCTTCTCGACGTCGACGTCGAGAACCACGGCCGAAACCTGCTCGCCCTTGCGGTGCAGAGCCAGCGCGTCCTCGCCCGAGATGCCCCAGGCGATGTCCGACATGTGAACCATGCCGTCCACGTCGCCGTCGAGGCCGATGAACAGACCGAATTCGGTCGCGTTCTTGACTTCGCCTTCGACGGTCGAACCGACGGGGTGCTTCTCGGCGAAGGCTTCCCAGGGGTTCTGCTGAGCCTGCTTGAGGCCGAGCGAGATGCGGCGCTTGTCCGAATCGACTTCGAGAACGACCACTTCGACTTCCTGCGAGGTCGAGACGATCTTGCCGGGGTGGACGTTCTTCTTGGTCCAGGACATTTCCGAAACGTGGACAAGGCCCTCGATGCCGGCTTCCAGTTCCACGAACGCACCGTATTCGGTGATGTTGGTGACGGTGCCGGTGAGCTTGGCGCCCACGGGGTACTTGACGGCGGCGCCTTCCCACGGATCGCTTTCCAGCTGCTTCATGCCGAGGCTGATGCGCTGGGTGTCCTGGTTGATGCGGATGATCTGGACCTTCACGGTGTCGCCGATGGCGATCACTTCGCTCGGGTGGTTGACGCGCTTGTAGCTCATGTCGGTGACATGGAGCAGGCCGTCGATGCCGCCGAGGTCAACGAACGCACCGTAGTCGGTGATGTTCTTGACGACGCCTTCGATGACCTGGCCTTCGCTCAGCTTGTCGATCAGCTCGCTGCGCTGTTCGGCGCGCGTTTCTTCGAGGACGGCGCGACGCGACACGACGATATTGCCGCGGCGACGGTCCATCTTCAGGATCTGGAAGGGCTGCGGCACGTCCATCAGCGGGGTGACGTCGCGCACGGGGCGGATGTCGACCTGCGAGCCGGGGAGGAACGCAACGGCGCCGTCGAGGTCGACGGTGAAGCCGCCCTTGACGCGGCCGAAGATCACGCCTTCGACGCGCTTGCCTTCACCGAATTCGTTCTCGAGCTTGTCCCAGGCGGCTTCGCGGCGTGCGCGGTCGCGCGACAGCATCGCTTCACCGTCGGCGTTCTCGACGCGGTCGACGTAAACTTCGACTTCGTCACCGACCTTGAGACCGTGCTCGCCTTCACCGCGGGCGAATTCGCGCAGGGCAACGCGGCCCTCGCTCTTCAGGCCCACGTCGATGACGGCCTTGTCGTTTTCGATGGCAGTGACGGTACCCTTGACGACGCGGCCTTCGAAGCCGTCATCGGCGACACCGCCGAGCTGATCGTCAAGCATCTTCGCGAAATCGTCGCGAGTCGGATTGGCGGAAGTAGCCATTAAAGGTTTAATCCTGTTTAGTTTTTTCCGGCCTGGCGGTTTGATCCGCCGGTCTTTCCTCCGCGCTTCGCACCATGCGAAACCCGGGCCAAAAGGGCCGAACCGCCGTGGGGGCCGAATGCCGTCCACGGCGTCTGTCGAACCAGGTGGTTCTCCAGACCGGCGGCCCCTACGCGCATGGGGGGTGAAATGCAAGGAAATAGGCGGATGCGGGGTGGTTTCGTCGTATCCGAAAGGCGCTTAATCGACCCTGAGTGCATCCACGGCGGCGATGGCGGCGGCGATGGCTTCCTCGCGCTTGAGTTCCGAGGTGTCGATCTCGATGGCATCGGCGGCGGCGATCAGCGGTGCGTCCTTGCGCCCCCGGTCGCGCTCGTCGCGGGCGGCGAGGTCGGCGGTGATCGCCTCCAGGGTGACGTCGCGGCCATGGGCCTGCATTTCGAGGAAGCGGCGCTGGGCGCGGGCTTCGACCGAAGCCACGACGAAAAGCTTCACTTCGGCTTCCGGGGCGATCACGGTGCCGATGTCGCGCCCGTCGAGCACGGCGCCGTCGGGCTGGACTGCGAAGGCGTGCTGGCGTTCGTAGAGCGCCTGGCGCACCGCGGGGTGGACCGAGACCCGGCTTGCCAGGCCGCCACTGGCTTCGGAGCGCAGTTCGGGATCGTCCAGCAGGCCTTCGGGGAAGGTGCAGGCGGCAAGGGCATCGACGGGATCGTCGGGGTTGCCGCCATCGAGGAAGCACTGACGGCCGACCGCGCGGTAGAGCAGGCCGGTGTCGAGGTGGGGCAGTCCGAAATGGTGGGCGAGGGCCTTGGCGATAGTGCCTTTGCCCGATGCGGTGGGTCCGTCTACGGCGATAATCATCGCGCGGTCATGGCGGCTTGGCCGGCGGGTGGCAAGGGCCGGATCAGGCTGCGCTCAGGCTGCGCTCAGGCTGGGCTCAGGACTCCGGGCTGGTGAGTTCCGGGCTGTCGGGACCGTAGATGTCGATCAGTTCCTGTTCGAAGCGGCCCGAATCGCGGGCCAGCCAGGCGATCATGACCACCGCGATACCGATGCTGGCGCCGACTAGCGGCAGGATCAGGGTCAATGCCGCGAGCAAGGGCATGGGCAGGGCGCCAAGCCATCGGCGCAGGCTGTGATGGCGGTGGATCGGCGCGGCGCGACCGGCCCGAATCGATGTCATGATGGCCTCCCTTCACCGAGAGGCTAGGCGCGCGAACCTTGTCGAATGGTAACCGGACGGCTCGGGGAACAGGGCGGCGGCCTGGCGAAAAGGGTGTCTCGCGGGAGACTGTCTCCCGGTGGACGGTCCCCCGGTGGACCGTGACGGCACTGTCCGCCGGGGGAAGGGCGTTATCCCGCGAGGCTGGCCAGCAGCGCCTCGAAGTTGGGGAAGCTGGTGGCGATCGGGCGGGTGTCGTCTACTTCGACACCGCCGCTGCTGACGAGACCGGCGACCGCCATCGACATGGCGATGCGGTGATCGAGATGGGTGGTGACTTGCGCGTCCGCCGCCGTGCCGGGCAGCGGGGCGCCGCCGGTGCCGGTGATGACGAGGCCGTCCTCGCGCTCCTCGATCGCCGCGCCGGCCAGTGTCAGCGCGGCGGCCATGGCGGCGAGACGGTCCGATTCCTTCACGCGCAGTTCGTCGAGTCCGCTGGTGACGGTGACGCCCTCGGCCAGCGAGGCGGCGACGAAGAGGACGGGGAACTCGTCGATCATGGCCGGCGCGATGGCGGGATCGACGGTGATGCCCTTGAGCGCGGAGTGCCTGACCAGCAGGTCGGCCACCGGCTCACCGCCGACTTCGCGCTCGCTGAGGAACTCGATCTGGCCGCCCATCTGGCGCAGCACTTCGACAAGGCCCGCGCGAGTGGGGTTGAGGCCGACGTTCTCGATCACCACTTCGCTGCCCGGCGTCACCAGCGCGGCAACGATGAAGAAGGCCGCCGAGGAGGGGTCGCCCGGCACGTCGATCACCTGGGGCTTGAGTTCGGCCTCGCCCTTGATGGTGATGATGCGGGTGCCGTCCGCCTCCACGGTGACGGTAAGGTCGGCGCCGAAGCCCTTGAGCATGCGTTCGGAATGGTCGCGGGTCGGCACCGGCTCGATCACGGTGGTCTCGCCCGGCGTATTGAGGCCGGCGAGCAGGATCGCGCTCTTTACCTGCGCGGAGGCGACCGGCAGGCGGTAGGTGATCGGCACCGCAGGTGTGGCGCCGCGCACGATCAGCGGCAGGCGGCCGCCCTCGCTGGCTTCGAAGCTGGCACCCATTTCAGACAGCGGATCGATCACCCGGCCCATCGGGCGCTTGGACAGCGAGGCATCGCCGGTGAAGCTGACCGCGATCGGATGGCTGGCGACAAGGCCCATCAAGAGGCGGGTCGACGTGCCCGAATTGCCCATGTCGAGCGGGCCCTCGGGCTGGAGCAGGGCGCCGACGCCCACGCCGCTCACCCGCCATTCGCCCCCGGATTCGCCAGCGCCCACGCGCTCGACCGTGGCGCCCATCGCGCGCATGGCAGCGGCGGTGGCGAGCACGTCCTCGCCTTCCAGCAGGCCGGTCACGCGGGTTTCGCCGACCGCCAGCGCGCCGAGCATGATCGAGCGGTGGCTGATCGACTTGTCGCCCGGCACGCGAATCCTGCCCTTCAGCGGTCCTGCGGGCAGGAAACGGCGGGGGCGCATGGGGGTGGTGCTGTCGTGGCTCACGGGCGTGCTTCTTTCCGATTGGCGGGGCGCAAAATCGCCGGGCTTTTGACAGCGGCTGCGGCCTATGGCAAGGCGCGCGCCCTGATGTGGCCGGGACGCTTGATTTTGCGCGCCGGCCCTCCCATCAAGACACGGAATTCTCGCCCGTACTCTTCGGGCGCGCAGTAATGAGGACATTTCATGGCAAAGCCTGAGTGGGGCGCCAAGCACGGCTGCCCGAAATGCGGCACCCGCTTCTACGACCTGGGCAAGGATGACCCGGTCACCTGCATCGAGTGCGGCCATTCGTGGCACCCGGAACCGGTGCTGAAGTCCAAGCAGCCGATTCCCTATGAGGAAATCCAGAAGAAGGAAGCCGTCGAGACCGAGGATGCGGATCTCGCCGACGACGATCTGGACATCGACGACGACGGCGATTCGCCGGACAACGACGTCGACCTCGGCGGTGACGACGATCTCGGCATCGGCGCCGGCGACGACGACGGCGACCGCGACGAGTAAGCCTCGCAGCGGATCTGTTTCAGGAAAGGGCGCGGCGCTTCGGTGGCCGCGCCCTTTCTCGTTTCCGGGGTAATGGCCCCTTCCGATCCATTTGCGGGAATTGCGCTTGACCGGCTCAGACTGAGCGGGGGTGGGGAAGGGCGTGGACCGCTTTTTCGGCCGCCGTTCAAAAAATGACAGGTCGGTGAAAATTTCCTCTTGCCAGCCCGGAGAACCCCATCTAGAGGGCGGCCTCCCAAGCGGAGACGGTCTTCAACGATCGGCGCTGCAGCGGGATTGGATCGAACCTCCCGGGTCGATCCGGTGAAATGAATGGGGCCTTAGCTCAGCTGGGAGAGCGCCTGCATGGCATGCAGGAGGTCAGCGGTTCGATCCCGCTAGGCTCCACCATTTCTTCCGAAACAGCCTTTCAAATTTATCTTTGCCGGGCTATTTCGACATATCAGTTTCGCGGGAACGCGATACGCTGGCCGACGAGGTTTCGTCCGCCGGCGTTTTTCGCATAAGGTTTCCGTCACGCCGGTCAGCGAGGTTTCGCCCACCGGCGTTTTTGGCGTTCTGGCTGGCCTGATGGTCGGTCAAAAGTGGAGTTAGGCATGTTCGACAGCCTTTCGGATCGTCTTGGTGGCGTTTTCGACAAGCTGCGTGGCCGCGGCGCGCTCAAGGAGCAGGACGTTCGCGATGCCATGCGCGAAGTGCGCATCGCGCTGCTCGAAGCCGATGTCGCGCTCCCCGTCGTGCGCCGCTTCATCGATCAGGTCACCGAACAGGCTGTCGGCCAGTCGGTCCTGAAGTCGGTCACCCCCGGCCAGCAGGTCGTCAAGATCGTCAATGACGCGCTGATCGAGATGCTGGGCGGCGACCAGACCGCCGAGCTCGATCTGGAAGCGGTTCCGCCCGTCGTCATCATGATGGTCGGTCTGCAGGGTTCGGGTAAGACCACCAGCACCGCCAAGATCGCCCGCCTCCTCAAGGAGAAGCAGGGCAAGAAGGTCATGATGGCCTCGCTGGACGTCAACCGTCCGGCGGCGCAGGAACAGCTTCGCGTCCTGGGCGAGCAGGTGGGCGTCGCCACCCTGCCGATCATCGCCGGCCAGCAGCCGACCGAGATCGCCACCCGCGCGATGCAGTCCGCCCGCCTTCAGGCCGTGGACGTGCTGCTGCTCGACACCGCCGGTCGTCTCCACGTCGACACGCAGCTGATGGACGAGATGAAGGCGGTTGCCGCCATCTCGACCCCGCGTGAAACGCTGCTGGTGGTCGACTCGCTGACGGGTCAGGACGCGGTCAACGTCGCGCAGTCGTTCGCCGGCGAAGTCGATCTTACCGGCGTCGTGCTCACCCGTATGGACGGCGATGCGCGCGGCGGTGCGGCGCTGTCGATGCGGGCCGTGACCGGCAAGCCGATCAAGTTCGCGGGCACCGGCGAGAAGATGGAGGCCCTTGAGGTCTTCCACCCCAGCCGCGTTGCCAACCGCATCCTCGGCATGGGCGATATCGTCTCGATCGTCGAAAAGGCGGCCGAGGCGGTCAAGGTCGAGGAAGCCGAAGCGCTGGCCAAGCGCATGGAGCAGGGCAAGTTCGACATGAACGACCTGCGCATGCAGCTCAGCCAGATGCAGAAGATGGGCGGCCTGGGCGCGCTGGCCGGCATGATGCCGGGCATGAAGAAGGCCAAGGCGGCGATGCAGGCCTCGGGCATGGACGACCGCGTGCTGCTGCGCATGGATGCGATCATCGGTTCGATGACCCCGAAGGAGCGCGCCAATCCCGCGCTGCTCAACGCCAAGCGCAAGATCCGCGTCGCCAATGGGTCGGGCACCAATGTCCAGGACGTCAACAAGCTGCTGAAAATGCACCTCGAGATGTCCAAGGCCATGAAGCAGATCAAGAAGATGGGCGGCCTCAAGGGGCTGGCCGCGATGTTCGGCAAGGGCGGCCTCGATGCTGCCATGCCCGGATTGGGCGGCGGTCTTGGGGGCGGCGGGGCCGGCGGTATGCCCGGCCTCGGTGGGCCCGATCTCAGCAAGTTTCTGAAGAAGTAATTTTTGAAGATTTGAAGGAAAGGTAGAGCAATGTCCGTTTCGATCCGTCTGTCGCGCGGTGGCGCGAAGAAGCGTCCTTACTACAAGATCGTCGTCTCCAACTCGCGCGCTCCGCGCGACGGCAAGTATCTTGAGCAGGTCGGCACCTACAACCCGATCCTCGCCAAGGACGACGAAAACCGCGTCCGTCTGGTCGAAGACCGCGTGCGTTACTGGCTCGGCGTTGGCGCCCAGCCGACCGACCGTGTTGCCCGCCTGCTCGACAAGGCCGGCATCAAGGAGCGCGCTGCTACCGTGAACGCCAAGAAGGGCGAACCGGGCCAGAAGGCCAAGGACCGCGCTGAAGAAAAGGCTGAAAAGCTGCGCGAAGCTGAAGAAGCTGCCGCCGCTGCTGCTGCCGCTCCGGCCGCTGAAGAAGCTCCGGCTGAAGCAGCTGCCGAGGAATCGACCGAAGCCTAAGCTTCAGGTCGGATCCAGATGGCTGGTCAAGACCGCCCCGTCACGCTTGCTGCCATCACTGGCGCGCACGGCGTGACGGGCGAGGTTCGCCTCAAGCTGTTCGGTGAAGGCGTGGCGGCGCTCAAGCGCTACCGCGCCTTCAACGAGTCAATGGGCAGGGATTCCACTCTGACGCTCGCCAAGCTGCGCGATGACGGCAAGGGCGGTGCGATTGCGCGTTTCGAGGAAGTGCCGGATCGTACGGCTGCCGAGAAGCTGCGCGGCACCGCGCTCACCGTTCCGCGCGCGTCGATGCCGGAACTGGAGGAGGGCGAGTATTATCACGCCGACCTTCTGGGCCTGCGCGCCGTTTCCGACGCGGGTGACGAACTGGGCACCTGCATCGGGGTCGAGAACTTCGGCGCCGGCGACGTGATCGAGATCGAGCGTCCGGTAGGCGAGGATGGAAAACGGCGCCGTTTCATGGTGCCGATGACCACCGCCGCCGTTCCCGAGTGGGATCACGAACGCATTGTCGTCAACGCGGCTTTTGCGGAAGAATAAAGGAAAGGCCGCCCTTCGGGGCGGCCTTTCTTGCATCGGGCGGCGGTCCGGCGCGCTGGCGGGGGCGGCTCGCCCGGGGTCGGGAGCTTTCCATGATCTATCTGCTTGGCCTGTTTTTCCTGGTGTTCCCGGTCTTGTTTGCCGGGGGGCTGCTGCGCTGGCGCAAGGACTGGTCGCGGCGCCGGATCGTGCTGGTGTCGGCCTCGCCGCTGGCTGCCCTGATCGCGGCGCCATGCGTGCTCGTGTTTGTGCTGACGTTCACCGCGACGCCGCGGCAATGCGTGATCGACCGGTGCGACGAGGATCGGGATACCGCCGTTGGCGGCCTGCTGATCGCGCTGGGCGGTTTTGTCGGAGGGGTGTTGACAGCGGGGGGCGCAGTCTATCTGGCACGGCGCAACGCGCCCGTACCCGAAGCAGATATATTCACATGACTTTCAACGCCACCGTCCTCACCCTCTACCCCGAGATGTTCCCCGGCACGCTTGGCATCAGCCTTGCGGGCAGGGCGCTTGCCGAGGGCAAGTGGGCCATGAACCCGGTCCACATCCGCGACTTCACCACCGACAGGCACCGCACCGTCGACGATACCCCGGCGGGCGGCGGTGCCGGGATGGTGCTCAAGGTCGACGTTCTGGCCGCGGCCATCGACCATGCCCGCACGATCAATCCCGACGCGCCGATCATCGCCATGACCCCGCGCGGCAAGCCGATCTCGCAGGCACGCGTGCGCGAACTGGCGCAAGGGCCGGGCGTGACCATCCTGTGCGGCCGCTTCGAGGGGTTTGACGAGCGCATCTTCGAAGGGCGCCAGGTGGAGGAGATGTCGGTCGGCGACGCGGTGCTTTCGGGCGGCGAACCGGCGGCGATCCTGCTGCTTGACGCTTGCATTCGGCTGCTTCCCGGCGTAATGGGCGCCGCTTCCAGCGGGACCGAGGAATCGTTCGAGGACGGTCTTCTCGAATACCCGCAATATACCCGACCCACCGAGTGGGAAGGGCGCACGATCCCTGAAGTGCTGCGATCGGGGGATCATGCGAAGATCGCCGCCTGGCGGAAACGGCAGGCGGAGGAAGATACACGGTCACGCAGGCCGGACCTTTGGGAACGTCACAGTGGCGTTCGGGGCCAGTCTGCCTCTGGTGCGCGGCGCAAAAACGAGGACTTAGGTTCATGAACCTGATTCAGCAGATCGAGGCCGAGGAAATTGCCAAGGCCGCCAAGGATATCCCGACCTTCCGTCCGGGCGACACCGTCCGCGTCGGCGTGAAGGTGGTTGAAGGCACCCGTACCCGCGTCCAGGCGTACGAAGGCGTGTGCATCGCGCGTTCGAACCGTGGCATGGGTTCGAACTTCACCGTCCGCAAGATGAGCTTCGGTGAAGGCGTTGAGCGCGTATTCCCGCTCTACTCGCCGAACATCGATTCGATCACCGTCGTCCGTCGCGGCGTCGTGCGTCGTGCGAAGCTGTACTACCTGCGTGGTCGTACCGGCAAGCGCGCCCGTATCGCCGAGCGCCGGGTCAACGAACCCAAGGCGTAAGCCCGGGCGATATGACCGGCTCTTCGGGGCCGGGCAGCTTGAGAGGCGGCTCGATCCATCGAGCCGCCTTTTTTGCGTCTGGCGGAAGCCTGTCTTGAGCGCAGCGGTACTTTGTCGATTGGAGCGTTTTCCAATCAGGTGGAATCACCTGATGACTCGGAAAACGCTCTAGCCGATGCAGCTAACTGATTTCATGCGGCGAATCGCAATTTGCCCGGTGGAGAGCGGATTTTCGCACAGCTGCGAATCGCGTGCAGGCCACCCGCTTCGGCGGGCCGGGGCAGGGGCATTGCGGCGTCTTCGTCGCTGGATTGACCAAAACGTCAACTGAGAGGCGGAAAAACACGATAAACAGGGCGTTTTCGGCCTGTTTAGGCTTTGACAGCGTCCTGAAAAACGGCTCAATTCCGTCGCCATTCAGAGGCGAATCCAGTTCTATCCCATCGCATCCTATTTCCACTGAAAGGTTAGGGGGTACCCATAATGAACAAGAACGATCTTATCGGCGCGGTCGCAGACTCGAGCGGCCTGACCCGCAGCGACGCTACCAAGGCTGTTGAAAGCGTTTTCGACGCCATCACCGGCGCGCTGAAGAAGGGTGACGAAGTGCGCCTGGTCGGTTTCGGCACGTTCTCGGTCGCCAAGCGCAAGGCTTCGACCGGCCGTAACCCGCGCACCGGCGAGCCGATGGAAATCAAGGCTTCGGCCCAGCCGAAGTTCAAGGCCGGCAAGGGCCTCAAGGACGCTGTCAACTAAGCAGCGCTCCGGCAGCCTGTCGCGCCTCGCAGGCTGAAGACATTGCGCCGCGCCAACCATCGGGTTGGCGCGGCGCTTTTGCGTCCGGGGAGGGGGGAGGAAAGGGGCGCCTTGGGGGCGTCCCTTTCCCTCGTGTGGTTACGGCTTCAGTCTGACCAGCGCGGTGGGCGCTGCCGGCGTGCGCGGATTGACCGCCCAGACCAGCCTGCGCCCCCCGGGGGCGGCTTGCGGGCCTTCGTCCGTGTTGTTGGCGAGGATCTCGCCATCGGTGAGCACGGTGAACGTGCCGTCGGCCTCGCTGGGGCCATCGGCAGCCCCCGTGCTGCCGTCGGCGCTGCTGCTGCTGTTGTCGTCGCCGCCGATTCCGGCGAGCATGGCGCCCATCATGCCGTCCGTGCCCTTGGACGGGCCGAAGCCGGGGGCATCCATCCGCACGCTGCCGTCCTGACGCAGCGAAAGCTGCACGAAGGGATTGGCCATCGCCAGCCCTTCGATGGTGGGGAAGGCAAAATCGTGGTCGAGCCTGCCCTGGATGGCGAAGTCGACATCGAAACGCCCGTCGCCCTTGTAGACCACCTTGTTCCAGCCGACCTGCCGGCGCAGCTTGGCGGCGACGTCCTCGCCCGCGCGCGGGTCATTGGGGTCGATGCCGCCGAGCAGCGCCTTTGCCGCCTGCGCGTCGCTCTTGGCCTTCCGCGCGCGCGACTCCTCCCACGACGTCTTCTGCTTGGCGAGTTCGTCCCCGGTGCAGGGGCGCTCGTCGTAGTTGTCGTCGTGGCAGGCATCCGGGGTGAAGCCCGTCTCCTTCGCCTTTTGCAGCGGGATCATCACGATCTCGCCGCTATAGGTGAAGCGGAAGCTGCGATCGTTCCGCAGGTCCAGTTGCGAGGTGAACTTGCCCGGCACGAAGATGCAGGCCGCCACCAGCAAGGCCAGTCCGGCAACCGCCAGCCCGGCAAGGATGCGCCGGGCTGGATTGCGGGATGCCGCAGGAGTGGGCGCCTGCGAGCGGGGACGGGATGAAATGTCGCACGAAGTCATGTCGTCTTCCGGATTGCGCGATCTGCGGTGCCTCACGCCTCGGGGCGGGTTGCCACGGCGTAGAGGGCGATGGCGGCCGCGTTCGAGACATTGAGGCTTTCCATGGCCTCGCTGATCGGCAGCTTGGCGATGGCGTCGCAGTGCTGGACGATGTTGTGGCGCATGCCGTCGCCTTCGGCGCCAAGCACGAGTGCGACCGGCCCTGCAGGCAGCGCTTCGCCCAGAGTTGTCTCGGTGCCGCCGTCAAGGCCGATGCGCCAGTAACCGGCCTCGGCGATCTCCTCGAGCGCACGGGCGAGGTTCACGACGCGGACCCAGGGCAGCACTTCGAGCGCGCCCGAGGCGCTTTTCGCCAGCGTGCCCGATTCGGGCGGGGCGTGGCGGTCCTGGGTGACGATGGCGCAGGCATTGAACGCCACGGCCGAACGCATGATGGCACCGACGTTGTGCGGGTCGGTCACCTGGTCGAGCACGACGACCGGGCGCGAGGGATCACCGTCGAGAATGTCGTCGATGAAGATGTCGTCGAGCGGCTCGCATTCGAGCACGAGGCCCTGGTGCGGCGCGTCACGGGCGACGAGTCGGGCGAGATCGGCGGGCTGCGCCCACTCCACCGGGAAGTCGGTGGGCAGTTCGCCGTCGAGAGATTCGACGCCTTCGCGAGTTGCCCACAGCTTTCTATGTTTGCGATCGGGGTTTTTGAGGGCCGCCTCCACCGCATGACGGCCCCAAAGGCGGACCATTCCGGTGCTTGCGCGACCGCTGCCGCGTCCGTTCTTCATCCGGCCAGCGCGCCCGCGCAGCGCCTTTCCGGGCTTTGCGCCGTCCCGGTCGCTACGATTGCTCATGAAAATATCCTTTTTGAAAAAATCTGTGCCGCTCCTGCCAGTACCCCCATTGACAGGCAAGGCCAGGTTCTACATAGGCGCCCTCCTCGGCAGCGAGGCACTGGCAACGGCGCTTCGAAACACTGCGGGTTCCGCTCCTTCGGGAACGGTTTTCCGCCGCCAGCAACTGGTGTGGACAGGTGGCCGAGTGGTTAAAGGCAGCAGACTGTAAATCTGCCCGTGCAAGCGTACGCTGGTTCGAATCCAGCCCTGTCCACCACCAGTCGCTCATCGCAAGAGCATTCCCTTCGGGGCTTCCCAAAGCAACAATTAACGGCGCCGTTCCGGCATCGATCTGGTCATGTCCGGATCCGGAACCCTGTCCGTTTCCGATGGCAGGTTCCTGTTTTGCCGGATTTTCCGAATCGGCAGGTGTTTCCACCGGACGCGTAAATGCTTTAGAGGGGCAATATGCCTGGAGATATTCTCGATAATCAGGGACGCGGCGAAGCGTCCTGGAGCTGGCCCTCGGTTCATCCCGAAGGTCGCAAGTTCGGTGCCATTGCCGGAGCGATTGCGCTCGTGGGGTGGATCGCGCTCGGGCCGCTTGTCGGCCTGCCGTTGGTCCTGCTCACGTACTGCGTGCTGGCCTTCTTCCGCGATCCCGTGCGCGTCACGCCGCAGGACGATCGTTTCATCGTGGCGCCTGCCGACGGCCTCGTCACGCTGATCGGCAAGGTGCCGCCGCCGCGCGAACTGACCGTCGAGGACGGCAGCGGGGCGGAGCCGCTCTCGACCGAGCCAGTGACGCGCATCTCGATCTTCATGAGCGTGTTCGATGTGCACATCAATCGTGCGCCGATCGGCGGCACGGTGCGCCGGGTGATCTACATCCCGGGCAAGTTCCTCAACGCCGATCTCGACAAGGCGAGCGAAGAGAACGAGCGCCAGCACATCCTGATCGAGCGCGGCGACGGCCAGCGCATCTGCTTCACGCAGATCGCCGGGCTGGTGGCACGCCGGATCGTGCCTTTCGTGAAGCCGGGCGACATCATCGCCGCGGGCCAGCGCATCGGCCTCATTCGCTTCGGCAGCCGCGTGGACGTTTATCTGCCCGCCGGAACCGAACCCAAGGTGCTGATGGGGCAACGTATCGTTGCCGGTGAAACCATTCTTGCCGAAATCGGCGCCGCCCCGGTGATCGAGGGCATTTCGCAGTGACCGAGGAGTCCGGTGACTTCATGGCGGAACGGCTGAGTTCGCGCCGCCGGCTTGCCGCCGGGCTCTCGATGCGGGTCTTTGTTCCCAACGCGATCACCGCCGCTGCGCTCTGTTCGGGCCTGACGGGGATCCGTTTCGCCATCGGCGGCGATTACGAACGGGCGGTGCAGGCGGTGATCCTGGCGGGTGTGCTCGACGGGATCGACGGCCGTGCCGCGCGCATGCTCAAGGCGCAGACCCGTTTCGGCGCGGAACTCGACAGTCTCGCCGATTCGATCTCGTTCGGTGTGGCGCCGGCGCTGATCGTCTATCTCTGGACCTTGCATCAGGTCCCCAGCCTGGGCTGGATCGCCGCGCTGGCGTTTGCCATCTGCTGCGTGCTTCGCCTGGCGCGGTTCAATTCGCGGATGGATCAGCTGGACCAGCCCCACAAGGCAGCCGGTTTCCTGACCGGGGTTCCGGCACCGCTGGGCGCCGGGCTCGGCTTCCTGCCGCTCTATCTGTGGATCGCCAGCGGCCATCCCGTCTTCGCCAACCCGGTGCTGGTTGGCGTGTGGATGGTGCTGATGGCCTTCCTGATGATTTCCAACCTGCCGACGCTGAGCTGGGCGCGGATGCGTCCGCCGCCGAGCCTGCGCCTGGGTGTCCTTGCCGTGGTCGGCCTGACCGTGGCGGCGCTGCTGGTCGAGCCGTGGTGGACGCTGGCGGTGATCACCATCGTCTATCTGGGCCTGATCCCGCTCGGCATCTCGGTCTATCTCAAGGTCAGGCGGCAAGCTCGCCGTTCGGCCATTCCAGTCCCGGGCGCTGCAGCGCCTGAAGTCGGCGACGCATAACGCGTTCGCGGCGGAGCGCGGAAAGTGTCGGCACCGGTACGCGTTCCACCATTGCCCAATTGATCGTGAGCACTTCGGGGCAGGCGGCAAGCCGTGCCTTGAGCGAACGCGCGCTGTGTCCGTAGCGGCGCAGCGTGGCGGTGATCGCGAAAGCCGAAGCCAGCGCGGTGAGGGCGAATAGGCAGGCAGCAAATGCAGTCATGTCCAATCCTTTCGAGCCATCGGCGCTGATCTGGCCGGGGGTAGCCGCTTGTGGAAAACCGACTCATGTTCTAACAATGTTCCGTCTGGCTATCTGTTCTCTTTTTGTTCAAATTGAGTCAAGGCCAAAATGCAATGTCCGCTAAGCTTCTGGAACTTCCACTGTTTTAGCGTCTGTGCAGGCGCTGTCGGACGGGCGGTCCAGCGCAAGACAGCCACTGTCTCGCGATGGAACACTCTGGCCGGGCGCCGATGTACCGATCGCTGAGCGGCAAGCAGGGCGGGGCATTCGGCGTGTTACCCTGTGGAAAACCTGTGGAACGCCTGTGGTTTCCTGCGCGGCGCGATCCTGCGATCGGCGGTTTTGCGGCCACGCCGGACCGAGCGGCGCGATTGGGGCTGGATTTCACGGACGAAGAGGACTAAGGGCGGCCCCGCTCGAAGCAGGGATCGAATTCGCGGTCCTCGCGCGATTCGGGCAATCCACATGGAAAGCGCACATACCGGTGCTTTGACGGCCATGGTCTTCGGACAGCCGCCAGGTTCCTGCTTTCCAGAGGTTCGAACCGGAAGGAATTCTATTATGGCGGCACCTGTCGTCACCATGCAGCAGCTCATCGAAGCCGGCGCCCACTTCGGCCACCAGACCCACCGCTGGAACCCGCGCATGAAGCCGTACATCTTCGGCGCGCGCAACGGCATCCACATCATCGACCTCTCGCAGACCGTGCCGCTCTTCGCGCGCGCTCTCGAGTTCGTGCAGGCCACTGTCCAGGCCGGTGGCAAGGTGCTGTTCGTCGGCACCAAGCGCCAGGCTCAGGAGCCGATCGCCCAGGCTGCCCGCGCTTGCGGTCAGCACTACGTCAACCACCGCTGGCTGGGCGGCATGCTCACCAACTGGAAGACCATCTCGGGTTCGATCAAGCGCTTCAAGGCTCTTGAAGAGCAGCTTTCGGGCGACACCGCCGGTCTCACCAAGAAGGAAGTCCTTCAGCTGACCCGCGAGCGCGACAAGCTCGAGCTGTCGCTCGGCGGTATCCGCGACATGGGCGGCATTCCGGACGTGATGTTCGTGATCGACGCCAACAAGGAAGCGCTGGCGATCAAGGAAGCCAACGTCCTCGGCATCCCCGTCATCGCCGTGCTCGACACCAACGTCGACCCCAACGGCATCGCGTTCCCGATCCCGGGCAACGACGACGCCAGCCGCGCCGTGCGCCTCTACTGCGACGCGATCGCCCAGGCTGCCACCAAGGGTGGCCGTGACGCGCTCGTCCAGAGCGGTGCCGACATCGGCGCCATGGACGTGCCGGTCGAGGAAGCAGTCGAGGCCTGATCGGTCCGGCGACGACTTTTTCGTCATGGAATTGTCGCGCGCCGGGTCCAATGGGCCTGGCGCGCATCCATTTTTAGACCACAGCAATGTGGTTCGACCCAAGCAAGAGGATTTGAGCGATGGCTTACACCGCCGCTGACGTGAAGAACCTGCGCGAGCGCACTGGCGCCGGCATGATGGACTGCAAGAAGGCCCTCGACGAAACCGGTGGCGATCTCGAAGCCGCCGTCGACGCGCTGCGCGCGCGCGGCCTCGCCGCTGCCGCCAAGAAGTCGAGCCGCACCGCGGCTGAAGGCCTCGTCGGCGTTGCCGTGACCGGCACCAAGGGCGTTGCCGTCGAAGTGAACTCGGAAACCGACTTCGTCGCGAAGAACGACCAGTTCCAGGACTTCGTCCGCAAGACCACCGAAGTCGCTCTCGGCGTTGCCGGCGACGACGTGGAAGCGCTCAAGGCTGCTGCCTACCCGACCGGCGGCACCGTCGGCGACGCGCTGACCAACAACGTCGCGACCATCGGTGAGAACCAGCAGGTTCGCCGCATGAAGACCGTCGAAGTGGCCCAGGGCCTCGTCGTTCCCTACATGCACAACGCTGCCGCTCCGAACCTCGGCAAGATCGGCGTGCTCGTCGCTCTCGAATCGGAAGCTTCGGCTGACGTCCTCGAAGCGCTTGGCAAGCAGATCGCGATGCACATCGCCGCTGCCTTCCCGCTGGCTCTCAACGCCGACGGTCTCGACGCCGAGCTGATCGCCCGCGAGCGCAAGATCGCCGAAGAAAAGGCTGCCGAATCGGGCAAGCCCGAAGCCGTGCAGGCCAAGATGGTCGATGGCGCGATCGCCAAGTACGCCAAGGACAACGCACTGCTCTCGCAGGTCTTCGTCATGGACAACAAGACCCCGATCCAGCAGGTCGTCGACCAGGCCGGCAAGGACGCCGGTGCCAAGATCGTGCTGAAGGACTACGTCCGCTTCCAGCTCGGCGAAGGCATCGAGAAGGAAGTCACCGACTTCGCAGCCGAAGTGGCTGCTGCCGTCGCCGGCTGATCCTTCGGGCAACCGAACAAGAAAAGGGCCGGGGAGCTTTGGCTTCCCGGCCCTTTTTCTATGTCTGTTCGGGCGGTTCCCAAAAAAGTTGGGCTTGCGCGAAGCGAGGTTCGCGGCAGATTGGCGGGCGATGTTACAGAATGCTCCCGACCTTTCGTTGCTTAATCCGGCTGAATTGCAGGTGCTGCGCCTGTTCGCGCAGGGGCATACGGCAAAGAGCGTCGCGCAGTTGACCGACAGAAGTGTGGGGGCGGTGAACGAGCGCCTCCGGGAGGCGCGGCGCAAGACCGGGGTGGCCAGCAGCCGAGAACTTGCGCGGCTATTGGTCGCACAGGAAAATTGGGACGAAAAATTGGCTCTCGATCAGGAGCCATCCCCGACTCCAGTACTGGATATGCACGGCAGGGCACGCCGTGAGTATCGACTGCTGAAGGGTGCTAACATCATGATCCTGCTTGCGATTTCTCTTTTGTCAGCCAGCACGCCGTCGCCTTCCGGGGCGGTGGTCGATAAGGACGAGATACTCTCTTCGTTCATGCCGCAGGACGCTTCTCCGCTGGAGCAGTATCAGCAGGTGAGAGGCGAGGTGCGAGATGAATCGTGGGCGCATGCACAGGAGCAAATGCTTGGTGCGCGTTTTGCCGTTCTTCTGGCAAAATATGGCGTCCACAAGCCGGTGCGCGTGCTGTGTGGCAATACACTTTGCGAAGTCGCCTTGCGGGTGCGAGTCAGTGCTAAGCGACTGGGTGGGCTTGTTGCCGAACTTCAGGAGCGGCCGCTGCTTGACGATTTGAAGAGGCATGGCTTGACGGGCACAAGTGCGGGGTTCGGCAGCGATAAGGAAACCGCCGATATGCTTTACTTTTCTTACTGGAAGAGAGGCTGATGGCGAGGCGGGCGGCACGCTGCCGCCCGCGATCCGAGGATCAATAGCCTGCCGTGAAGCGCGCGCGGCCGTGCTTGTGGGCTTCGAGTTCGTCGACCATGGCGATGGCGTAGTCGGCGAAGCTGATCTTGCTCTCGCCGGCGTCATCGGTGACCAGCTGGTCGGTGCCGGGGCGGTAAGTGCCGGTGCGCGGGCCTTCGAAGATCAGCGCGGCGGGGGAGAAGAACGTCCAGTCCACATCGTCGGTCTGGCGCAGAGCCTCGAGGAAGGTGATGCCGCCCATGGCTGGCGCCTTCCACTCTTCGGGAAATTCGGGATCGTCGATCACGCGCACGCCGGGGGCGACTTCGAGGCTGGCGGCGCCGCCGGTAACCAGCAGGCGCGGAACGCCCGCCTTGCGCACGGCCCCGAGCAGCGTTTCGGCCGGGACGTCGAAGTGCAGCGCGCTGATGACGGCGTCATGGCCGGCGATCAGGGCGGCGAGCGCGTCGGTGTCGGAGGCATCGCCGGCCTTGGCGGTAACGCCGTCGATCGTGGCGATCTTGTCGGGGTTGCGGGCGATCGCGAGGACCTCATGACCGCGCGCGGCGGCTTCCTTGACGATTTCCGATCCGGCGCGGCCGCTGGCGCCGAGGACTGCAATCTTCATATCGATTCTCTACTAGGTATCCAATGGTGACTAGGTGTGCTATGGATCGTTTCCATGCAAGAAGGCACCTTGATCGCACCGGGTTACCCCGAGGAAACCGCCATGCTCCGCGCGCCGGATGTCTACGCCGCCAATTGCCCGACGCGGCAGTTGCTTGACCGCGTGGCCGACAAGTGGAGCGTGTTGATCCTGCTCACGCTCGGCAATGGCGAGATGCGCTTCAATGCGCTGAAGCGGCGCATCGACGGGATTTCGCAGAAGATGCTGAGCCAGACCTTGCGCTCGCTGGAGCGCGATGGGCTGGTGCTGCGCGCTGTCGTGCCAAGCGTTCCGGTGACGGTGAGCTATGCGATCAGCCCGCTGGGCAGGGAACTGCTTGGCGCGCTGCAGGCGATGATCGACTGGGCCGAGGCGCGCATGGGCATGGTGGCGCAGGCGCAGCGCGATTACGACGCACGCGAGCGCGAACTGTCCGCCAACTGGAATTGATGGCATTCCGGCAGGGGCGGGTGGAGGCTCCGACGCGCTCATCCACAGGCGTAAGCCCTTGGCAATTTCCTTGCGCGCTCCTAAAGCCGGGGCCGACCAGCCCCCGAGGAGAAGTGCGGCCATGAACTCGACCCCCTATAAACGCGTCCTTCTCAAGTTGTCGGGTGAAGTTCTCATGGGGAGCCAGCAGTTCGGGATCGATTCCGATTTCGTTGCCGAGCTTGCCAAGGAAGTGAAGGCGGCCAAGGAAACCGGCCTCGAGATCTGCCTCGTCATCGGCGGTGGCAACATCTTCCGCGGCATGGCCGGCGCCGCGCGTGGCATGGACCGTGCGCAGGCCGATTACATGGGCATGCTGGCCACCGTGATGAATGCGCTCGCGATGCAGAATGCGCTGGAGCAGCTTGGCGTGGAAACCCGCGTGCAGTCGGCCGTGCAGATGGACCAGGTCTGCGAGCCGGTGATCCGCCGCCGCGCCGAGCGCCATCTCGAGAAGGGCCGCGTGGTGATCTTTGCCGCCGGTGTCGGCGCGCCTTACTTCACCACCGATTCGGGCGCCGCGCTGCGTGCTGCCGAAATGCGCTGCGACGCGCTGCTCAAGGGCACCAGCGTCGACGGCGTCTACGACAGCGACCCCAAGAAGAATCCCGACGCCAAGCGTTACGATACTGTCGATTACGACACTGTCCTGGCCGATAACTTGCAGGTCATGGACGCATCCGCCGTCGCGCTTTGCCGTGACAACAATATTCCGATCGTCGTCTTCTCGATCCGCGAGCAGGGCAATCTTGCCAAGGTCCTCGCGGGCCAGAGCACCAAGACGATCGTCCAGAAAGGAGCCTGATCCATGGCCAAGTACGACAAGGGCGACCTCGAACGCCGCATGAAGGGCGCGATCGACGCGCTCAAGCACGACCTTTCGGGTCTGCGCACCGGCCGCGCCAACACCGCGCTGCTCGAGCCGATCATGGTCACCGTCTACGGTGCCAACACCCCGATCACCCAGGTCGCCACCATCTCGGCGCCCGAACCGCGCATGCTGTCGGTGCAGGTCTGGGACAAGTCGAACATCGGTCCCGTCGAAAAGGCGATCCGTTCGGCAGGCCTCGGCCTCAACCCGATCAACGACGGCAACACGCTGCGCCTGCCGATCCCCGACCTCACCGAGGAACGCCGCAAGGAACTGGCCAAGCTCGCCAGCTCCTATGCCGAGAAGGCCCGCGTCGCCGTGCGCAACGTGCGCCGTGATGGGATCGAGAACCTGAAGGCCGACGAGAAGAAGAAGGAAATCTCGGAAGACGAGCGCAAGCGCGGCGAAACCGAAGTCCAGAAGCTGACCGACGACATCATCAAGCAGCTCGACGAGGAATTCGGCCGCAAGGAGAAGGAAATCCTCGGCAAGTGAGGCCTTGCGGTCTTTCTGAGAGGATCGTCTGACGAATGGCGAAGAGTGAACCTGCTGCCGTACGCCACGTTGCCATCATCATGGATGGCAACGGTCGCTGGGCGAAGAAGCGCCACCTGCCGCGCGCGCTGGGCCACCAGCGCGGCGTGGAGGCGGTGCGCCGCGTCGTGCGCGGAGCCCGCGAACTGGGGCTGGAGGCACTGACGCTCTACGCCTTCTCCACGGAGAACTGGCGCCGTCCGGAAGAAGAGGTCTCCGACCTCATGAGCCTGATGAAGCGCTTCATTCTGTCCGACCTCGACGAGTTCGCGGCGGCGGGCGTGCGTCTCAAGATCATCGGCGATTACAAGGCCTTCAAGCCGGAACTCGTCGAACTGGTCGAAGGCGCGATGGCGCGCACGGCGGGCAACACGGGGACAACGCTTGCCGTTGCGCTCAACTATGGTTCGCAGGACGAGATCGCCCGCGCCGCCACCAGGGCGGCAGCCAAGGGGGCCATCACGCCCGAGACCATCGCGGCGGAGCTCGACACGGCAGACCTGCCGCCGCTCGACCTGCTGATCCGCACATCCGGCGAAGTGCGCCTTTCGAACTTCCTGCTCTGGCAGGCAGCTTATGCCGAGATGATCTTCACCGACGTGCTCTGGCCCGACTTCAACGTCGATCACTTGCGCGCGGCGCTCGAGGAATTCGCGCAGCGGGAGCGGCGTTATGGCGGCCGCTGATCCAGCCCGGAAGAAATCCGACCTCGGTGTACGCACGGTCTCGGCGGTGGTGATGCTGGCGGTTGCCGGTTCGGCGCTGTGGCTGGGCGGTCCGGTGTGGATGGCGTTTGTCGGCGTGGTTTCGCTCGGTGTGCTGTGGGAGTGGGTACGGCTCTCCCGTGCGGCGATCGCCGGGCCTGCCGCGCGCGGCCTGATGAACTTTGCGGGCATGTTCTATGTCGGCGTCGGCGCGGCGATGCTGCTGTTCCTGCGCAATCCGGCTTTCAGTTTCGGGCCGGTGCTGACCGTGCTGCTGACGGTGATCGGTGTCGATGTCGGTGCCTATTTCGCCGGGCGCAGCCTGGGCGGTCCCAAGATTGCGCCGGCCATCAGCCCGTCCAAGACCTGGTCGGGGCTGCTCGGCGGCGTGCTCGGCGCGACGCTGGTGCTGTTCGGCGCCGCGCGGCTCTGGCAGGAAGGGCTGGTCTCGGTCCTGGTGCAGGGCAATGCGGCCGACGGCCCCTCGTGCTTCGGTGCCCAGCCGTGCTGGTATCTGACGGCCCACGCCGTGCCGCTGTTCGCGCAGTGCCTGATGACGGGCATTTTCGTGGCGGTCTGTGGGCAGGCGGGCGATTTCTTCGAAAGCTGGCTCAAGCGCCGTGCGGGCGTGAAGGATTCGGGTAACTTCATTCCCGGTCATGGTGGTTTCTTCGACCGCGTCGACGGCCTTCTGGCAGTCCTGTTCCTGCTCGCCTTCATGATCGCCTTCCAGCCAAGGTAACGGTGCGATGACCGCGCAACGCTCGATCTGCATTCTCGGAGCCACCGGCTCCATCGGCGCCTCCACGCTCGACCTCGTGCGCCGCAATCCGGCGCAGTGGCGCGTCACGGTGCTGACTGCCCATTCCAACGTTGCCGAACTGGTGAAACTGGCGCGCGAATTTGCCGTCGATCTCGCCGTCGTCGCCGACGAGGCGCACTTGCCGGCGCTGCGCGAAGCGCTCGGCGGGTCTGGCATCGAGACGGCGGGCGGTCCGCAGGCACTTGTCGAGGCGGCGGCGCGCGGCGCCGACATGACGGTTGCGGCCATCGTCGGCTGTGCGGGCCTGGCGCCGACCATGGCCGCCATCGAGCAGGGCAGGGTGATCGCGCTTGCCAACAAGGAAGCGCTGGTTTCTGCCGGTGAAGTGATGATGGCGGCCGTCGTCCGTCACGGCGCGACGTTGCTGCCAATCGATTCCGAACACAACGCGATCTTCCAGTGCCTGCAGGGCAACGACATCGCCAATGTACGCTCGATCACGCTGACCGCCAGCGGCGGTCCGTTCCGTGACTGGTCTTGGGAGCAGCTCCAGGCGGCGACCCCGGCTCAGGCGGTGAAGCACCCCAACTGGGACATGGGCGCCAAGATCAGCGTCGATTCGGCGACGATGTTCAACAAGGGCCTCGAACTGATCGAGGCGCATTATCTCTTCCCGGTCGGGCTCGACCGACTGCGCATCGTCGTCCACCCGCAGTCCGTCGTCCATTCGATGGTCGAATATCGCGACGGGTCGACCTTGGCGCAGCTCGGGCCTTCCGACATGCGGGTGCCGATCGCCTCGGCGCTCGCCTGGCCGAACCGCATGGACACGCCCTGCGCGCCGCTCGATCTTGCCGCGATCGGGGAGCTGACCTTCCGCCAGCCCGATGAAAATCGTTTCCCGGCAACACGTCTGGCGCGCCGTGCGGCCGAAGCCGGCGGGGCGATCCCGGCCGTGCTCAACGCCGCCAACGAGGTGGCGGTGGCCGCCTTCCTGGCAGGTCAGATCCCGTTCACGCGGATTGCCGCAGATGTCGAAGATGTGCTGGGCGCCTATGCGCCGCCCGCGCCCGCCAGCCTGGACGACGTGCTGGCGGTTGACGCGGAGGCCCGCGCAAGGGCAAGCATGGTGTCGGGACCTGCGTGAGCCGATCGTCGGCGACTTCACGTCTAGGCCCTATGGAGTGTGCCTGAATTGACCGGATCGCCCAATCTGCTGACGACGATCTTCGCGTTCCTGCTTTTGCTGGGTCCCCTGGTGCTGGTGCACGAGCTGGGCCATTACCTTGTGGGCCGGCTGTTCGGGGTGAAGGCCAATGCCTTTTCGATCGGATTCGGCAAGGAGCTGGCGGGCTGGACCGATCGCCGCGGCACCCGCTGGAAGCTCTCGGCTCTGCCGCTGGGCGGCTATGTGCAGTTCGCGGGCGACATGAACCCGGCCTCGGCGCCAAGCGCGGCCGAGGATGGCCTGACGGCGCAGGAGCGGGCGCGTACCTTCCATGTGAAGCCGCTGTGGCAGCGCGCCCTGATCGTGCTGGCCGGGCCGCTCACCAATTTCCTCGTTGCGGTGCTGATCATCGCTGCCTTCTATGCCGCTTACGGCAAGGCCGTGGCCGTGCCCGAAGTCGCGAACTTCCTGCCGGGCTCGCCGGCGCAGTCGGCAGGTGTGGAGATCGGTGACCGCATCGTTGCGGTCGATGGCCGTCATGTCGACAGCGTGACCGACGTGCCGCAACTGGTCATTCCCTTCCCCGGCCGCACCATCAGCCTGACGGTCGTGCGCGAAGGGCGCGAGGTCAGCCTGCCGGTTCGCCTCGGCGACCGCACGGAAACCGATCGGTTCGGCAACCAGTCGCGGGTAGGCGAACTCGGCATCAATTTCTTCGTTCCGAAAATCGGCGCGTTCTTCGGCGATTCCGCCGCGCAGAAGGCGGGGCTGAAAGTCGGCGATCGCATCGTCGCGGTCGGCGACCATGCCGTGCGCAGCTTCGACGAGATTCCCCCGCTGGTGGAGAACCAGGCCGGACGCCAGGTCATGGTGACGGTCATGCGCGCGGGCGAGGCCCATGTCGTGCCGGTTACGCTGGGCGAGATGGCGGCGGTCGATGCGCAGGGCAAGCCGGTGCGGGTCGGCGTGCTGGGCATTCGCCCGGACACCGGCACGCGCGTGCCGGTCGGCGTGATCGAGGCAGTGGGCCTGGGCGTGGGCAACTGCTTCGATACCATGCACCTGATGGTCTCGGGCATCGGCCAGATCTTCTCGGGCGAGCGCTCGGTCAAGGAGTTCGGCGGGCCGATTAAGATCGCCAAGTATTCGGGCGAGCAGTTCAGCCTCGGCTGGGAGGCGTTCGTCTCCTTTGCGGCGCTTATCTCGATTAACTTGGCATTCATCAACCTCCTGCCAATCCCGGGCTTGGACGGAGGACATCTGGCATTTTACGCGGCCGAAATGGTTCGCCGCAAGCCGCTGGATGTGCGCAGTCAGGAATGGGCGATCCGCACCGGGGTGGCATTCGTGCTGGCCTTGATGCTGTTCGTCACGGTCAACGATCTGGCTTCGCTCCCGATTTTCGGGGGATAGCCTGGAGAAATCTTCTCAGATCACATTTCTGCCGGGATTGACTGCTTGATTGGGCGACGTCCATCGGGCAGACGGGCGCGATTGCCCGCCGGGGAGGCGGGTAGCCTGGCGGATCACTCTGTAGAGCCTCGCGTAAGCGCATACGGGAACTTGCTTGAATGATGGGATGGGAAATGGGTCGCAGCATTGACGCTCGCCGTGCTCCTCAGCTTGCCGCAATGCTGCTGGGCACCACGATCCTTGCTGGCGTGCCCGCCGCGGCCTTTGCGCAGAGCGCTGCCGCTGCCAATGCTCCTGCCGCCGCGCCGGTTGCGGCCGAGGCAGCCACGCCGATTCAGACGATCCAGGTCGTCGGGGCCGAGCGTCTGGAGGCGCAGACGGTGCTGTCGTACATCAAGCTGCGTGTCGGCCAGCCGTACACCAAGGCTGCTGCGGACGGCGCGCTGAAGGATCTTTACGGCACCGAACTGTTCGCCGACGCGCAGATCGCCAACGACAACGGTGTGGTGACCACCACGGTCAAGGAAAACCCCGTCGTCAACCGCATCATCCTTGAGGGCAACAAGCGCATCAAGGATGACAAGATCATGCCGGAGATCAAGGTCGCTCCGCGCCAGATCTTCACGCGCTCGAAGATCCGCGCCGACGTCGCCCGCATCATCGAGCTGTACAAGCGCCAGGGCCGCTATGCCGCGACCGTCGAGCCGAAGATGGTCATGCTTGACCAGAACCGCGTCGACATCGTCTTCGAGATCACCGAGGGCGACAAGTCCAAGGTCCGCCAGATCAACATCATCGGCAACGAGCACTTCTCGGACGGTGACCTGCGTTCGCAGATGGTCACCAAGCAGGCCCGCTTCAGCCGCGTGTTCTCCTCGAACACGACCTACGATCCCGATCGCATGGCGTTTGACCAGCAGAAGCTGCGCCAGTTCTACCTGACCCAGGGCTACGCCGACTTCCGCGTGGTTTCGGCCGTGGCCGAACTGACGCCGGACAAGAAGGACTTCATCATCACGTACGTGGTGGAGGAAGGGAAGCGCTACAAGTTCGGCGACGTCAAGGTCGAGAGCCAGCTGCGCGACTTCGACGGCGACAAGCTGGCGAAGAACCTCGCGATCCACAAGGGTGACTGGTACAACGCCAAGCTTGTCGAAGACACCATCGAGGGCCTGAACGACACCGCCGGTGCCTTCGGTTACGCTTTCGCCGACGTGCGTCCGCAGTACAGCCGCGACAAGGACGACCTCACCATGGGGTTGACCTTCGTGATCCAGGAGGCGCCGCGCGTCTATGTCGAGCGGATCGACATCAACGGCAACACGCTGACCCAGGATAAGGTCGTGCGCCGCGAATTCCGTCTGGCGGAAGGCGATGCGTTCAACTCGCTGCAGGTCAAGCGTTCGACCAACCGCATCAAGTCGCTCGGTTACTTCCAGGAGAAGTTCGAGGTCGAGCAGAAGCCCGGCAGCGCCGACGACCGTGTCGTGCTCGAAGCCAACGTCGAGGAAAAGCCGACCGGCCAGCTCCAGCTCTCGGCCGGCTTCTCGAGCCTCGAGCGCTTCATCTTCCAGGCCTCGATCCAGCAGCGCAACTTCCGCGGGCGCGGCCAGACGATCGGCCTTTCGGGAAGCTATTCGTCCTATTCGAAGTCGGTCGAGGCGAACTTCGTCGAGCCCTACCTGTTCGACAAGAACGTCTCGCTGGGTCTCGACATCTATCGCCGCGACTACAACAGCTTCAACTACATCAATTCCAATCGCAACACGAACTACTCGCAGACCACCACGGGCTTCCAGGTCCGCGCCGGTGTGCCGCTGACCGAGTATCTGACGGCGATCGCCCGCTACACGCTCAATTACGACGACGTGTCGGTCGACAAGCCGACCTACTATTCGTACCGCGTCGATCCCAGCGTCTACCAGTGCGACCCGCTCTATGCCGGGCGCTATCTGTGCGACGCGCTGGGCAAGCGTCTCAGCTCGATCCTCGGCGGCTCGATCATCTATGACACGCTCGACAACCGCGTGCGCCCGACGCGTGGCCAGACGGCCTCGATCAACGTCGACGTGGCGGGCCTGGGCGGCGACGTGAAGTATGCCCGCGTGGTCGCCAAGGCGGCCAAGTACTGGCCGCTGGGCAAGGGCTTCATCTTCTCGCTGTCGAGCGAGGGCGGCGCGATCACCGGGTGGGGCGGCGACGACGTGCGCCTGACCGACCGCTTCTACCTTGGCGAACCGCAGATCCGCGGTTTCGGCATCCGCGGCGTCGGCCCGCGCGTGACCCGCCAGTACTTCACGACCAGCGATGATGGCACCGTCACCAACGGCACCAAGTCCGACGACGCGGTCGGCGGCAAGTACTACTACATGAACCGTGCTGAACTCGAGATTCCGCTGGGCTCGGGCGCGCGCGAAATGGGCCTGCGTCCGTCGATCTTCGTGGATGCCGGTGCGGTCTGGGGCAGCAATTTCAAGAAGTCGGACCTTACCGACTGCTCGAGTGGCTGTATCCCGACTTACTACGTGCGCAATTCGGATGGCACGAACTCCACGTCCACCACGACGAGCGCGACGGATTCGTCGACTGGTTTGGCCAATACGCCGACGGGCGATTATGCCTACAACTTCACCGAAACCTTCGCGGGTGATTCCTGGCATCCGCGTGTTGCGGTTGGTTTCGGCGTGAACTGGAACTCGCCGTTCGGCCCGTTCCGCATCGACATCTCGAAGGTGCTCCTCAAGGAGACCGGCGATAACACCAAGACCTTCACATTCAACGTGGGAACGCAATTCTGATGACCAAGATTCTCAAGTCCGCCGCGCTGGCCTCGGGTCTGGCTCTTGCCGCTCTGGCTTCGCCGGCGTTCGCACAGGCCGTTCCGGCTTCGAAGGTCGCCGTTGTCGATCTCGACCGCATCGCCAAGGAATGCAACGCGTGCCGCACCGCGAACCAGGCCCTGCAGGGCCAGGTCCAGGCTTTCGAAGCCCGCCGCAACCAGCTTGCCGGCACGCTGCAGCCTGAAGCCCAGGGTCTCGAGACCGCCGTCAAGGCGCTGAACGGCAAGCAGCCTGACGCCGCCCTCCAGGGCCGCATCCAGGCCTACCAGCAGAAGGAACAGCAGGCCGGTCAGGAACTGCAGGGTCAGCAGGTGCAGATCCAGCGCAACCAGGCCTATGTCGGCCAGCAGATCCAGCAGGCGCTGGCCGGTCTCTACAAGCCGGCGATGACCAAGCGCGGTGCCAACGTGCTGGTCGAAGTCGGCCAGACCCTGGCCTATGACCCGACCCTCGACATCACCAACGACGTGCTGACCGCCCTCAACGGCGCGCTTACCACGATCAACACCACCGCTCCGGCGCCGCAGCAGGCACCGCAGCAGCCCGCCACCTCGGGCCGCTGAGAGCAGGGCGGGCAGAGCGATGAGCGAACCGACTGAATTCGTGTACGATACCGCGAAGATCCTGGCGGCGTTGCCGCATCGCTACCCGATGCTGCTGGTCGACCGCGTGGTCTCGTTCGACGAGAACGAGATCCATGCGGTCAAGGCCGTGAGCTTCAACGAGGACTTCTTCCAGGGCCATTTCCCTGGCCGTCCGATCATGCCCGGCGTCCTTCAGATCGAGGCGCTGGCGCAGGCGGCGGGCATCCTTGCCATCGAATCGCTCGGGCTCGCCGGTACCGGCAAGCTCGTCTATTTCATGGCGATCGAGGAAGCGAAGTTCCGCAACCCGGTGACCCCGGGCAACCTGCTCGACCTGCGTGCCGGCTTCGTCCAGAAGCGCAGCCGCGTCTGCAAGTTCTGGGGCAAGGCGTCGATCGGCGACAAGGTGACCTGCGAGGTCAACTTTACCGCGATGATCGCCGACGCCTGATCGGGCGAGGGAGAAGGGCGCGTCTTTCGGGCGCGCGGTCCTTCGCCCTTGCATTTTCGAGGTTCCCGCTGTAAGGGCGCCGCTTTCCCAGCAGGCCGGTCGGAACCGGCCACATGCGAAGAGAGATACGACATGAAGGCCGATACGCATCCCGACTACCACATGATCACCGTCCAGATGACCGACGGCACCACCTTCCAGACCCGCTCGACCTGGGGCTCGGAAGGCGACACGCTGGTTCTGGACATCGATCCGACCTCGCACCCGGCCTGGACCGGCGGCAAGGCCCAGCTTCAGGACGGCGGCCGCGTGGCCCAGTTCAACAAGCGTTTCGGCGGCCTCACGCTCAAGAAGAACTGAGCGCGAAGCAAGCTTCACGAACACGAAGAAGGCGGTCCTCACGGGCCGCCTTTTTTGTTGCCTGTTTTGTTGCCTGTCGTGCGCGCCGGAAGCCCCGCGGTGCGCGCGGGCCTTCCGCCAAACGGTCTCTCAGGCGCCGAAGTCGATCAGCAGGTTCCATTCCTCGGCGTCACCGGGGACGGCGCGCAGGAATTCCATGCCTGCCGAGTCGCGGCCGGGAGCGCCGCTGCGAACCCAGCGGACCACGGCCTTGAGCGGTGGGCGCGGGCCGATGCCGATGCTGATGAAGCTGCCTTGCCGCAGCGTGCCGGTCGGGCCGGTCACGCAGCAACCGTGCAGCGAGACATCGGTGAGGCGGACATCGAGGCGCTCGCCCGGCGCGGTCTGCAGCCAGGCGGCGAAGCTGGTGGTGTGGCGTTCCTCCCGGCGTCGTTCGTCGCAGGTATCCTGCTGCTGCATCTGCGCGGTGGAATAGAGCCGTGCGAGCGGGGCGTTCATGCCGTTCTGTCCATTTGTATCGTGCGACCGATGTGTGTTTGCAGGGGTTGTGGCAGACGATCGTTAACGGGCCATCACCGGGCGCAACGGGTTGTGCCCTGCGGGGAGGGGGGGGAGGGGGGGGGGGGGGCTTTTGTGGGATGTTTGGGGGGAGGTTGCTTTTTTTGGGGGGGGGGCCTGTGCG
>NZ_JAPCWC010000130.1 GCF_026420865.1 Novosphingobium clariflavum
CGCAGGCGCGGCAAGTCAGCATCAGGCTGTAGGTGACGGCGCTCGCCCGTGCGCCGTCCACGGTGTCGCAGAAGAGCCAGGATTTTCGTCCCGTTGCAAAAACCCTGATGTCGCGTTCGAGAAGATTGTTGTCGATCGGCATCCTGCCGTCTTCGACGTAGCGCGTCAGGTATTCCCACTGGTTGAGGGTGTAGGAGACCGCATCGCCAAGCTTGGTGTCGGGCACAACCTTGGGCGCGATGGCATCGA
>NZ_JAPCWC010000131.1 GCF_026420865.1 Novosphingobium clariflavum
TGAGATTGTGAATGGGTTTTAGCTACGCTGTCTTCAATGCCTGGCGACGTCCTACTCTTCCAACGCTTGAGCGTTAGTACCATTGGCGCTGACAGGTTTCACGGCCGAGTTCGAGATGGGATCGGGTGGGTCACTGACGCTATGGTCACCAAGCAATGGAGACAGCGTGCTGTTTTTCAATCGATGTATGCCCGTGCTTTATCTGGCTGGATGATCGTCCGATCATCAAGACAGCTGGCC
>NZ_JAPCWC010000132.1 GCF_026420865.1 Novosphingobium clariflavum
GAGGTCGGAAACGGACGTGTCGCGTTGGGCCATAGCAGCCTGAGCGAGCCGCACCTGGGCCTTGGAGAGGGCGAACTTGCGGCCACCCTTGCGTCCCCGCGCGCGGGCAGCGGCCAGGCCAGCCATGGTGCGCTCGCGGATCATATCCCGCTCAAACTCCGCCAGTGTGGCAAAAATGCCGAACACCATCCGGCCCGATGGCGTCGTGGTGTCGATCTGCGCGCCCTTGCCGGTGAG
>NZ_JAPCWC010000133.1 GCF_026420865.1 Novosphingobium clariflavum
ACGCAGGAACCGCCGCCGCATGAGGCAACCCACTGGACGGCGCGCGCGATGGCCAAAGCGGTCGGGCTTGCCGTTTCGACAGTGCAGTCGATCTGGAAGGCGCATGGGCTTGCTCCGCATCGCTGGCGCAGCTTCAAGCTGTCGAACGATCCGGCTTTCGCCGAAAAGCTCACCGAGATCGTCGGCCTCTATGTCGATCC
>NZ_JAPCWC010000014.1 GCF_026420865.1 Novosphingobium clariflavum
CGTCCAAGTCCGCTGCGGGTGATCGGTGTCAAGGCTGCGATGGCCGGAGGGCATTACATTCTCGTCCGCGAAGTGGCGAAGCAAAGCCCAACTCTAGCGCGGGTGATCTCCATCACGACTTTGGCCGCCCTCACAGGCGTCGTCGGCTATAACGCAACCGTCATATTTTGATGGCGGGCGAGCGCCAATGGATGTTTGGAGCGCCGAATCTTCCACTACTTTGGAGCGCTTGATGCAAGCGCTTGAGTGCCGGTGACGCCCCCGTCCAACAGGCGGGGGCGTCATTGCTATCCCTCGGCGCGAGCTTTCGCCTTTCTCGCCTGCGCCTTTTCATGTGGGTTTTGATGCGAATGCGGTCGGGCAACAGATGGGACCAAAAAATCGGCGGCCAATTCTCTGTGAAGGGTTAGCAGCCGACGCAAGGTGAACGACAAATATCTCTGCGATTGCTGTCCCAATTTGCTAATCCGCAACCGGCCCCCTCTTGCGCAAGGGCCCTTGCCTCCCTCCATCGCCAAGGGGCGCGCGACGCGTAGGTGAAGAGCAGTGAAGCCATTTCGAGAACCCGGGGGATCTCCTGAGTTTACCGAAGGGCCCCCGGAATCCTCGCTTACCTTCTTAAACCTGCCGCCGGTCTTACACCGCTCCCAGCATGCGCCGGGATGACGGTGCATCAAATCAGCGACTGGCGGCTACTTCGCGGTCGGCGTCGTAGCCGAGGTCGATGTCCTTCACATCGTAGGCGAACCAGGCGGCCTGGCCGTGGTCGTAGACCTGCACCACGCGGCCCGCCACTTGTGCGGTGAAGGCGGTGGAGGAGCCGCGGTCGTAGCCTTGCGCCTTGGCGCCCTCGACTTCGAACGAGAGGTAGGTCTTGCCGCCGCCGTCGAAGAGTTCGGGCAGGGTGCCGCCGAACATCGTCTCGCGCTCGCCGTCGAAGCCCTGAAGCTGGTTGTCGCGGCTTTCGGCGGCGATCCTGAGGTCGCGTCCTGCCGAGTGGTCGAACACGCCGGCGACCTTGCGGCGGGCGACGAAGGCGTAAGTGGCGGCGGCGATCAGGGCGCGGGTGTGAGCTAGCATGCCCTGCTTGTGGCATCCCAGGCGCCCCGGAGGCAAGCGGGCTATGCCACCTCGAAGTGATCGGGGGGCAGGCCGTCCAGACGGCGGCGGTGCATCGCGGTGAAGGCGGCTTCGAGGCGGCGGGTGTAGTCCGCCGTACGGAACAGCGGCGCGCTGGTGCGGCTCTGCGCCAACCGGGCGCGCAAGTCCGCGAGGCGCTGCGGATCGCGTGCCAGTGCCAGGGCGGTCTCTTCGTAGGCCCCGGCATCGCTCACCGCCATTTCGGGCAGGCCGACCGCGTGGACCAGACTGGTCGCCACCCGCGCGGCGAACTGGCGGCCGGTCAGCGTCAGGATCGGCAGGCCCGCCCAGAGCGCGTCGGACGCGGTGGTATGGGCGTTGACGTTGAAGGTATCGAGGAAAAGGTCGGCATGGGCGAGGCGGCCGAGGTGCTCCCCATGGGCAATGCCCTTGGTGAAGACCAGCCGCGCCGGATCGATGCCGTGGGCCTCGGCGTGGCGGCGCAGGTTCGCCTCCGCCCAGGCGTTGGAGCGCAGCAGCCAGAGCACGCTGCCGGGGACCTGCTCCAGCAGCCGCATCCAGATGGCGAACTCGGCCGGGCTGATCTTGTAGGTGTGGTTGAAGCAGCAGAACACGAAGCCGTCCTCCGGCAGCCCCCAGTGCGGGCGCGAGCGGGTGTCCGGGATGACCGCGCGGCGGTCGTCGTTGGCCTGATAGCAACCCGCGAGGCGCACGATCTTCTCGCTGAACCCGGCCTCGCCGCCGGGAGGCAGCGCCACCGCGTCGGCCACGAAGTAGTCGATGCAGGGATGGCCGATGGTGCCGGGGTAGCCCATGTGGCTGACCTGCACGGGGGCAAGGCGCAGGCCGAACATCGCGCTGCGGGTGCCGCGCGTATAGCCCTTGAGGTCGACGGCGATGTCCAGCCCGTCGTCGCGGGCGAGGTCTCGCACCTGCAGGTCGGTGAGGTGGCCGATCTCGGTGAAGGCGCCGGCATGGCGGCGCAGTTCGATGCGCGAGGCATCGCTTTCGGCGCGGGGGCCGTAGCTGTAGAGGCGGATGTCGAAGCGGCTGCGGTCATGCTCGCGAAACAGGCCGCTCATCAGGTACATCGTCGCATGGTCGTGGAAGTCGGCAGAGAAGTAGCCGATGCGGATGCGGCCATCGGCTGACGGGGCAGGATCGGGCAGGGTTTCCGGAACGGCGCCGAACTTCACCGCCGCGCAGGCCAGCGAGCGGCGGTACTGGTGCTGCGGATCGTCGAGGAAGGGCAGCGCCGCAAAAGGCTGGACGGCGGCGGCGGCGGGGCCCTCGGTCAGGGCGAACTGGTCGCGGTGGCTCCAGTCGCAGACATGGGCTTCCTCGAAGAGCGCCTGAAGCAGGGCGGAACGGTCCGCCGGGTCCATCGCGAAGGCATGGCGGAAGGCGGCGATCGCCTCGGGTAGCGAACCTTTCAGCACCAGCGCCTTGCCCCGGTTGACGAGAGCCTGGCTATTGGCGGGATCAGCGGCGATCGCACGGTCATAGGCCTCGAGCGCCTCGTCGATCCGGTCCAGCAGCAGCAGTTCGCCGCCCATGTTGTTGTAGGCGTTCGAATGATCGGGCTTGAGGGTCACTGCCTTGCGGTAGGAATCGACCGCCGCCGCCCGCGCCCCCCGCTTCGCCCGCAAGTTGCCGAGGTTGTAATGCGCCTCGACATAGCCGGGATCGATCTTGACGGTTTCGGCGAACTCCACTTCGGCTTCGCGGGGGCGTCCGACCAGGTCCAGAAGGTTGCCAAGGTTGTAGCGCGCATCGGCATAGCGGGGGTGGCGCGCGATCACCTCTCTGTAGGTGTTCTCGGCCTCCAGGGTGCGGTTCTGTCGCCGCAGGGTGATCGCCAGATTGTTGTAGCAGGCCGCCGCATCCGGGTCCGCGGCGATGGCCCGGCGGAAGGCCGCTTCCGCCGCGGGCAAGACCCCCAGCGACAGCAGCGCCGCGCCTTGCAGGTTGTGGACGGTGAAGCTGCGCGGAAATTCCTCGGAAAGCCGGGCGCCCTGGCGCGCCGCATCGTCCATCGCCCCGGTCCGGTAGGCGGCGATCATCGCATCGAGGCGCTGGCGCGGCGGATCGGCGTCGACCGCCTCCAGCGCCGCCAGCGCCGCGCGCGCGCGCGAATTGCGCGGGAAGCGGTAAAGCGCCTCGCGGTAGAGCGCCCGCGCCGCCTCCGTCTCGCCGCGCCGGGCCGCGCCCTTGGCCTTGATCATCAACGCTTCCAGCCCGCTCACGCCCGCCTCCCTGCCTCTCGGTCCGCAGGGGTAGAGCTAGGCAGACAGGGTTCACGGGCGGTGAGGATGCTTCTCCGCAAAACCCCCGAGGGATCAGAAAAAACCTCGCGCATCGCCTGCCCCGGTGTAACGTCGCGGGGTTCTGCCGCGAACTCCCGTGGACATGTTGATGCGCACCGGTGAAACCGAACTCAGGGACTGGATGATCCGCGCCCTCGACGGCGACGGCAAAGCCTATGCCCGGCTGCTCGATGCGCTGGTGCCGCGTCTGCGCGCCTTCTTCCGCCGCCGCATGGCCGGGCGCGACGACGATATCGAGGATCTCTTGCAGGAAACGCTGATCGCCTTGCACACCCGCCGCATGACCTACGACCGCGCGCGCAGTTTCACCGGCTGGCTCTACGCGATCGCCCGCTACAAGATGATCGACCATTTCCGCCGCCAGGGCCGCACCGTGCCGATAGAAGGACTGGAGGAGAGCCTCTCGATCGCCAGCTTCGAGGACGAAGTGGGCGCCGGCCTCGACACCGAGGCCCTGCTGGCGACGATCCCCGACAAGCAGGCCCGCGCCATCCGTGCGACGCGGATCGACGGCCTCTCCACCGCCGAGGCGGCCGAGCGCGAGGGGATGGGCGAATCCGACGTGAAAGTCTCCACCCATCGCGGCCTCAAGGCGCTGGCCGCGCGGGTGCGGGAGGCGATCCGATGAACGGCCCGGCCAGCACCGAAAAGACCACCTGCGAATGCCTTGTCGCCTCGCTGAGCGCGGACTTGTGCGCGGTGCCGCGCCATGCCGCCGCGCGGCGCATCCTGACCGGGCTCGGGCTCGGCCTGCTGGCGACCGGGGCGGCGCTCGGGCTCGGGCTCGGCATCCGGCACGACCTGATGGCGGCGATGCACGGCGGCGGTTTCTGGATGAAGGCAGCCTATGCCGCCACGCTCGGCGCGCTCGGGCTGGCCGCCACCCTGCGCCTGGCACGGCCCGATTGCGGGCCGCAGCGCAAGCTCTGGCTGCTGCTCCTGCCCCTTGCGCTGCTCTCGGTCATGGCCACGGCGGAACTGCTGCACACGCCCCGCGCGCAGTGGCTCGACATGTGGCTCGGCCATAGCTGGAAGGCCTGCGCGGGCGTGGTGCTGCTGCTATCGCTGCCGATCCTGACCGGGCTGCTCTGGGCCTTGAAGCGCCTCGCCCCCACCCGCCTCGCGCTGGCAGGGGCAACCGCCGGTCTTGCCGCCGGAGCCTGGGCCGCCTGCCTCTATTGCCTGCATTGCCCGGAAACCTCGGCGGTCTTCGTGCTGACCTGGTATTCGCTGGGTATCGCGCTCGCCACTGGCCTTGGCGCGCTGCTCGGTCCCCGCCTGTTGCGCTGGTAGGCCGCCGGCACGGCAACGCCCGGACGCATCTGGAGGCGCCGGGCCTTGCAAACGCGGCGCCTCGTTCATGACCGCGGCATGACCCAGGCGCGGCCGACAGGCCGTGCAACAACGCCGGCGTCTACAACGGCATCCGCACCTTCGCGCCGCACATGATCGCACGGCAATCGGGCCACATCGTCAACACCACATCGTCAACGCCACATCGATGAACGGCCTGAGCCCGTTCGCCAGCTTTGCCGCCTATTCGGCCAGCACGTTCGCGGTTCTTGGCCTGTCCGACGCCCTGCGCGAGGAACTCGCCCCGGCCATGCGTGACAGAGATCACGCAGGGAACATGCGCGATCGGATAGACCGACGATTATTTGGCATCCCATTCCAAAGATCAGAATACCGAAACATCTTGCGACATTTAGAGATGGACGAAAAGTAATATTGAAAGGATTCACCCAATCCAATCCCGCCGCCATTTGGCCGGACCTTCCCTGCGAATGCGCAGGCCACAACATTCGCATGTCCCCTGGAAATGCGAACCATCCCAGACCGCCTTGCGACGATCAGGCACATGACGATTGAATTTGCACCTAAGTGTTTGAGGTAAAAGGTCCATAGTATTCACCCATCAGGTGGTTACCTGTTCCGGCCGCTTATTGCTGCATTGCACCCTAAACGCTTATAAAATCCCGTCTAATCCAGGAATAGCAGGCGAAATCGATTCGCCGCAATGCAAAAATTCTGGACAACACCGAATACGAGAGTTATTTTCAAATTAAATTAAGAATAACAGTCAAACGATCACTCGCGGTCGCGCAAAGGCGGGTTAACTAACAAGTAAACCCGCCATCTCGAAATAACGACGAGCGCGCAAGCATTCGCCGTTTCGATAGGCCGGCGGATGAGCCCTCCTAACGCAAATGCGCCGGCCTATCGTTCCGAATCATGGAGTTTAGATATGCCGCAAACCATTCAGGATCTTACAGAAAGCCGGCAAAGGGCCATGCACCGCCTGCATTTGCTGGAAAGCGGGGAAATGAGCGTCCGCTGCCTCAGGACCGCCCTTCTCGACAACAGCACCGCTATTGCCGCCGCCCGCAACCAGATCGCCAGACTCGACGCAGCACTGGCCCAGCGCGCGCGCTAGAGCAGTTTCCGATCCGACCGCATCGGATCAACTACTCTAAGATTTTGGTTTTCCGCGTTTTTCCGAGTCATCAGGTGATTCCACCTGATTAGAAAACGCTCTAGTGAATGGATTTTGACATTTGCGCCCCGGTTGCACGCGCGAGAGGCTTGAGAGAGATCCCCTCTTCCTGCACCCCTCGCGCCGCATCGGGACGCAAATGAAATCCCTGATCAGGGCGTCAGCGTCACCATGACAACGCCGTGAGGCTCTACCGTCGCCGCATAGCTGCCTTTCATCGCACCGAGATCACGGTGCGCCCACAGGTCGCGCAGCTTGAGCGACTGGCCGGCCGGATAGTCCAACTGCGCCCAGTTCACTGTCAGCCTCACCGGTGTCTCGCCGCGGTTGAACAGCAGCGCGGCGCGCTTTCCATCGGCCAGTGTGCGGACCCAGACTTCGCCGTTTCCATCCTTGGCCACGCGGCGCCCCTGGCGGCCCAGCCGGTCCTGATCGACCGCGATGACGTCGCTGTTGAGCAGGATCGCCCTGGTCTCCTCGCTCATGTTCGCCACGTCGTTACCGGCGATCAGCGGCGAGGCCATCATCGCCCAGAGCGAGAAGTGGCTGCGGTATTCGGTGGTGGTCATGCCGCCGTTGCCGACTTCAAGCATGTCCGGATCGTTCCAGTGCCCCGGCGCAGCGTAGGGCCAGAGCGGCTCGTTGAGATCGACGATGTCGAGCATGCCGAGCGCATAGCCATGCTTGCCCGACCACTTGTCGGTGATGTCCGCGGTAGTGCGCCAGATGTTGCCGATCTTCGAGGCCCAGAGCCAGGGCTTGTTGGTGCCCCATTCGCACAGCGAGAGCAGCACGTCGCGCCCGGTGGAGCGCAGCGCGTCGGACATCAGCGCATAGGCTTCCTCGGCATTGCGGCTGCCGGTGCTGCACCAGTCGTACTTGAGGTAATCCACCCCCCACGAGGCATAGGTGATCGCGTCCTGGTACTCGTGCCCCTGGCTACCCGGACGGCCGCCGCACGTCTTGGTGCCGGCGTCCGAATAGATGCCGAACTTGAGGCCTTTCGAGTGGACGTAATCCGCCAGTGCCTTGATGCCCGAGGGGAAAGCCTTGGCATTGGCGGTGATGAAGCCCCTGGCATCACGCTCGCCGTGCCAGCAGTCGTCGATCACGAGGTAGGTGTAGCCCGCCTGCTTCATGCCATTGGCGACCAGCGCATCGGCCGTGTCACGGATGGTCTTTTCCGAGATGTTGCAGGCGAACTTGTTCCAGCTGTTCCAGCCCATCGGCGGCGTCTGCGCGAGGCCGTTGGCAACGCGCGTCGGGTCCTGCGAGGGCGGCAGGCGGTTCTGGTCCACTTCCTCCGCCAGCGCCGGATTGGTGAGAGCCACAGGGGCAAGGCTCAGGGCGAGCGCAGCGAATTTCGCAAGTCGCGACATGGGGGAATTCTCTCTTGAAAACTTAGTCAGGACAGATCGCGCCGGTGGGATCGGCATCGAGCTTGACGGTGGAGATGGCGATCGTCTGGCCCGCATTGCCTTGCAGCACGAAGGGACGGGCGATCTTCGTCATGTCAGCCCCGGCCTTGGCGAAGCAGGAGAGCGAGACCTTGACGCTGGCCCACTGGCCCGGCGCGGCGGTGAAGACCTGGGCGCCGCCCAGGAGCATCTCGCCCATGCCCAGCTTGGGAGCAGCCGCCCCCGCCCCCGAACCTTGGGCGTCGATACGGTAATCGATGCGCAAGGACAGCATGGCGTTGCTCTGGCGACCCAGATCGACCGTCGGCCCTTCGATGCGCACTTCGCCGGGGCCGGAGAAGGCCAACTGACGCGCGCCTTCCTGCGTCCCGCCGCCATCGACGTTCTTCACCGTAACCGCGCCGCGGGTCGCCAGCTTCCACGGCGCCAGCACCTTGCCCGGCAGATAGTAGACCGAGACGTTGGAAAGCGAGGCATCGAGCCCGGCCACTTCGCTCAGCGGGCCGACCGTGACCTTGTCGCCATAAGTCAGGCCATAGCCATAGGCGAACTGCGGATCGTAACCCGGCTGGCCCACATTGTTGAGGAACTGGCCCGCGTTCTTCGGCCAGGAATAGCTGAGCTTGCCGCGGAAGTCCTTGTTCGGCATGCCGTCCTTCTTCGCGACCAGCACGTCGGCCAGCCCCTCGCCCTCGGAGCCGGGCAGGAAGGCGGCGACAAAGGCGTCGGACTGGTTGATCTCCGGGTTCACCCAGAGCGCACGGCCCGAAATGAACACCGAGACGACCGGAATCCCTTGCGCCTTCAGCGCCTTGAGCTGCGCGAGCGCCTGCTTGTCACCCGGCTGGAATTCCAGCGTGGAAATGTCGCCGACCATTTCGGCATAAGGCGTCTCGCCGAAGACGACGACGGCGACGTCGGGCTTGGCGCCCGTGACCTTGCCATCGGCGCTGAGCGTGGCGGTGCCGCCGGCAGCCTCGATCGCGGTCTTGAGGCCGCCCCAGATCGAGGTGGCACCGGGGAAGTCGGCATTGGTGTTGCCGGTGCCCTGCCACGACATCGTCCAGCCGCCGGTCTGCATGCCGATATCGTCGGCATGGGTGCCGGTGACGAGCACCTTCTGGCCCGGCCTGATCGGCAGCAGCGCGCCGTTGTTCTTGAGCAGCACCAGCGATTCCGAAACTGCCTGGCGGGCCACCGCGCGGTGTTCCGCCGTGCCGAGTTCGGTGCGGTGCTCATAAGGGCGGGCCGGATCGAACAGGCCCAGCTTGAACTTCACGCGCAGGATGCGGCGCACCGCATCGTCCACCCGCGCCATCGGGATCGTGCCGTCCTGAACCTGCTTCAGCGTGTTGTTGAACAGGTCCTTCCAGTCGTTCGGCACCATGGCCATGTCGAGGCCGGCGTTGAAGGTGGCCGCGCAATTGCCGTTGGTGCAGCCGGGGATCTGGCCATGCGCGTTCCAGTCGCCCACGGTGAAGCCCTCGAAGCCGAGACGGCCCTTGAGCACGTCGGTCAGCAGCGTCCGGTTGCCGTGGTTCTTGACCCCGTTCCACGAGGAAAAGCTGGCCATGACCGTCATCGCGCCGGCATCGATGCCGCTGACATAGCCGGGCACGTGCAGCTCGATCAGGTCCTTCTCGGGCACTTGCGCATCGCCCTGGTCGATGCCGCCATGGGTGCCGCCGTCCGCCAGGAAGTGCTTGATCGAGGCGGCGACATTGCCGTTCTGGATGCGGCTTTTGCCGGGCGCACCCTGAAGTCCGCGCACCATCGCGGCGGAGTATTCGCGGGTGATCTCCGGGCGTTCCGAATAGCCTTCATAAGCGCGGCCCCAGCGATCGTCCTGCGGCACGGTGACGGTGGGACCGAAAGCCCAGTCGAAGCCCGAGGCGGCGCTTTCGGCAGCCGTCACCTGACCGATCTTCTCCATCAGCGCCGGATCGCGCATCGCGCCCAGGCCGATGTTGTGCGGGAAGATCGTGGCGCCGAAGACGTTCGAGTTGCCGTGGACCGAATCCATGCCGAAAATCACCGGGATCGGCACGTGGCCGGGGCGCTTCTCGATCGAGACCTGACGGAAGGCTTCGGCGGTGGCGATCCAGTCGCTGGCAGGGCCCCGGTCGTTGCCCGAAAGCGGCGGATCGTTGCCGCCGCCAAGGATCGATCCGACCGGATATTCGCGCAGTTCTTCCGGCTTCATCGCGGCGATCGAGGGCTGGATCATCTGCCCGACTTTCTCGCGCACCGACATTTCAGCCATCATCTTGGTGATCTTCGCCTCGGTCGCGGGATCGACGAGGCCGACGCTATGCGCCTTGGGCCAGAGGTCGGGATGCGCGGTGGCGGCTTCCGGCAGCGGGGCATCGGCAAGGGCCGAGGCCAGCGGCACGGCGGCGCAGGACAGGGCGAGAAGGCAAAGCGTCAGTCGCATCGGTTTTCCTAGGCGGGCTGGGGTGCCGAATGCTGCGCAGCAGGCACAGCCCAGGTCTCGGCAATGAATTGTTCGTGGCTGCCCGCAAGCGAGACCGCGCGGGCAATGGCGGCGCGCATCTGCGCAAATGTGCCGCCCAGCTCCTCGGTGGTGAACTGGTCTGCCAGCGGGTCGTAGCGCGCGGGGATGATCTCGAAGCCGGCAAACATCGACAGCCAGCTTGGCGGCTGGAACGAATCCCACTCGAAGCGCGGCAGCTTGCCCGCCCCCTTGTAGGCGCGGATGCGCTGGGCCAGCGTTTCGGGCAGGTCGAGCGCGCGGCACTCCTGCCACAGCGCTTCCCCGCGCTGGCCGCCCCAGTAGTGCAGCAGCAGGAAGTCGCGGATCCGCGCATATTCGAGCGCGGTGATGCGGTTGAACTCGTCCGCCAGCGAGGGATCGAAATCGCGGTCGGGGAAATGCGCGAGCAGGCGTTCGATGCCGCTCTGGATGAGCACGATCGAGGTCGATTCCAGCGGCTCGAGGAAGCCGGCCGCAAGGCCGAGCGCCACGCAGTTCTTCTCCCAGACTTTGGTGCGGTGACCGGTGCGGAAGCGCAGCATGTTGGGTTCGGCCAGTGCCTCGCCCTCGAGGCTGGCGATGAGGGTGGCGGCCGCCTCGTCATCCGAGATATGGCGGCTCGAATAGACGTAGCCGTTGCCGACCCGGTGCTGCAGCGGAATGCGCCACTGCCAGCCCGCCTCGCGCGCGGTGCTGCGGGTATAGGGGGTGAGTTCGTCGCCGTGGGCGCAGGGCATCGCCACCGCCCGGTCGCATGGCAAGAGGTGCGTCCAGTCCTCGTAAGGCACTTCCAGCGTCTGGCCCAGCATGAGGCTGCGGAAGCCCGAGCAATCGACGAACAGGTCGGCCTCGAGGCTGCGCCCGTCGCTGAGCGTGACCGAGGCGATGCGCCCGCTCTCCCCGTCGCGGCTGGCGGCTGAGATCGTGCCCTGCACGTGGCGCACGCCCAGCGTGTCACGCGCACGCTGGGCGAGGAAGCGGGCAAACAGGCCCGCGTCGAAATGGATCGCCCAGTCGAACACGCCAAGGTCGTTGACCGGCTGGTCGGGCGGCAGCAGCATGAGATTGCGCATCGCCGCCTGGGTCGGCAGGCAATATTCGGCCAGCGGCGTCTCGTCGCCCGCCATGCGGCGCTTCAGCCAGTACTGGTGGAACGGCACCGAGAAGGCGTCGACACCGTAGCGGCCGAAAGGATGGAAAAAGCTGGTACCCGGCGCCCGCCAGTCGCGGAACTCGATGCCCAGCTTCACGGTGCCCTGCGAGGCCTGCATGACTTCGGCCTCGGTCACCCCGATGGCCTTGAAGTAGTCACGGATCGCCGGAACGGTCGCCTCGCCGACGCCGACGGTGCCGATCTCGGGGCTTTCGACCAGGGTGATCTCGATCGGAAGGCGGCGCAGCCGCGTCGCCAGGAGGTTGGCGGCCATCCACCCCGCCGTGCCGCCGCCGGCGATGAGGATGGAACGGATCTGCTGGTTCGCCATGTGTCGCTCTCCCCGAAGACGCGGCCCGGAGATGTGGTACCGCAAGTCCTCGAAAAAGGGATCCCCCCCGCCCGGAGGAGGAGTGGGCGGGGGGAAAGGGGGAGGGTCCGGTTAGAACTTGACGCGCGCGCCCACGGTGAAGCGGCGTTCGAAGATATTGTTGTAAGCCTTCTGGTCCTTCCAGGTGAGGTAGTACTTCTCGTACTCGCCGGTGAGGTTCGAACCCTGGCCGTAGATCGTCACGTTCGGCGTGATGTCGTAGCTGACCGAAGCGTCGATGTAGTTGGTCGGCGCCTGGTAGAGTTCGAGGCCGGAAATGCCGCCGAAGTCGGACTGCACGGCACGCTCCGAACGGTAGTTCCACGCGACGCGGGCCTGGAAGTGCGAGTCCTGGTAGAACAGCGCCAGGTTGGTCTGGATCTTGGAGTTGTCCTGGAACGGAATCGTGCTGCCCGACAGGTCCTTCTTGCCGGTATCGGACGGCGAGTAGGTGAAGTTGCTGTCGATACCGAAGTTGCGCAGGAAGTCCGGCATAAACGAGAGGTCGAGGAACGAGAGCTTGGCCCCCGCTTCCACGCCCTGCAGCGTGCCGCCGGTGCCCTGCACCGGGGTGCTGATCGACACCGTGCGGCCGCGCACGACGCCGTCGTTGTCCGGCAGGTCGGTGCGGATGACGTTGCCGCTCTGGATGAAGCTGTCGACGCTGATGTGGAAGGCACCCACGCTCAGCAGGCTGCCGCGGCCGAGGTAGTATTCGAGCGAACCCTCGACATTGGTGGCGCGCCAGGGATCGAGCTGCGGGTTGCCGCTCTGGCTGCCGCCGGTCACGCGGAACACCGGGGTGCCCGGAATGCTGGTGTCGATCGCGTAGTTCGGGGTCAGGCCGCCGCCCCACTGGTTGAGATCGAGCAGCGTCATCGTGCGCGACATCGCGAAGCGCAGCTTGAGGTTCTGCGCCAGGTCGAAGGCGACGTTGAAGGCAGGCAGGATGTCGGTGAAGCTGCGCTTGGTATTGACCGAACCGGCCAGCGTGTTGGCAAGGCCGTAAGGCTGCGGATCGCCGGTCACATACTGGGTGATGTCGAGCTTGGTGTTGATCACCTTGACGCCCGCATTACCCGAGAACGGCAGGCCGAAGAGGTCGCCATGGAAGTCGGTCTGGACATAGCCCGAGATCTGCTTGACGCCGACCTTGTACGACGAGCCGGGGTTCATCACCTCGACGTTGCCGGGGTAGAAGCTGTTCTGGAACGCCAGCGCGTTGTCCATCGCCTTGGGGTCGAGCACGTACATGTTCGGCACGCCGGCAACGCCGGGGTTGAACAGCTTGACCATGCTGGCCAGCGTCGGATCGGTGGCAAGGCGGGTGAGCCCGGCGGTGTAGTAGCCCGAGGCATCGCCGGCGCTGCACGAGCTGTTGCTCATCGGCACGTCGAAGGCCTTCCACTTCACGAGGCAGCCGTTCGGGTCGCTGGCCTGCCCGGCGTAGAGCGGGGCCGCGCGGTCGAACTCGTAATCGCTGACCGAGCGTTCCGAATAGCGGCCGCCGAAGCTGATCGTGAGGTCCGGGCTGGCTTCATAGGACCCATCCGCGCGCAGGACCTTCATGTCGCCGTTCTTGCGGTAGTTGCCTTCCGACGACATCGTCTTGAGCGCGTAGTTGCTCATGTCGCCAAGGCTGTCGAGCAACTGCGAGGGCAGCGTGAAGACCGGCTTGTTGCCGGTGAAGTCCACCACGGCGGGCAGCGAGTTCAGGCCGGCGATCGTGTTGACCGTGTAGCCGTTCGCGTTGAACACGCGGTCGCCTGTCGGATAGTGACCGACGCCGCCGGGCTGCCACTGCTGGCCGTCCGAGAGGCTGAACTGCAGATAGCTCTGGTCGTAGTACTGGTGCGCCTTGCCGTAGACGCCGCGCAGGGTGGCCTTGAACGGACCGCCGTTGTCGAACTTCAGCTCGAGGTTGTAGTTCTGCGACTGCGAGCGATAACGATCGGTCTGGGCGTAGGAATCGAAGTTGCCGAGATCGTAGTTGTACACCTGGGTGGTGTTGATGTTGTAGGTGCGTCCATCGCCGCCGACATAGGTCGCGCCGGTATCGCGCGAGGCGCCGGGCACGAATTCCGCCGCCTGCCAGTTGACGTCCTGCATCTGGAAGCCGGCCGTGCGGTCATGCTCGGTCTGCTTGGTGAAGAAGGCGTCGCCGGTCAGGGTCAGCGCATCGTTGATCATCCACTGCGCCGAGCCGTTGATGCCCAGACGCTGGCGCTGGTTGATCTTGTTCCAGCCGGTGAAGCCCTGCGGCACGATGAAGGCATCGTTCGAATCGCCGTCACCATTGACGTCGACACCGCCGGCAACGGCGGTGCCGCGCGGACGAAACGAGGGCGAGAAGCCGCCGTTCGACGTGGCGTCGGCGGTGCCTTCGTTATGCAGGGTGGCGCCGTAGCCTTCCTGGATGCCGTTGTGCGAGTTCGACAGGCGCACGTCCGAATAGGCGGCCGAGACCATGAAGCCGAACCGGTCGTTATGCCACGAGATCAAGCCGTTGAAGTTCGGGTCGAACTTGTGCTTGGTCTTATCGCCATAGGCGCCTTCGGCGGCCGCCGCGAGGGTCAGGCCTTCCTTGAGGTCGAACGGGCGGCGGGTGCGCAGATTGACGGTGCCGGTGATGCCCGAATTGAGCAGGCTGCCGGTGGTCGACTTGATGACGTCGGCGCCGGCAAAGAGCTGCGAGGGAATGTCGTTGAAATTGGGCTGGACCGAGGTGATCGACTGGGCGCCGAGGTAGGTCTCGCCGTTCATCAGCGTGACGACCTGCGGCAGACCGCGGATGTTGATGGTCGAACCTTCGCCTGCGCTGCGCAGGATCTGCACGCCCGGGATGCGCTGGAGCGAGTCGGAAATGGTGACGTCGGGCAGCTTGCCGATGTCCTCGGCCGAGATCGAATCGACCACCGAAGTCGCCTCGCGCTTGATCGCGACGGCGCGTTCCTGCGAACCGCGGATACCGGTAATGACGATCTCGTCGCCGCCGGCGGGAGCAGCGCTATCGGCAGGGGTTGCCGCCGCGTCCTGCGCCGATGCGCCGCTGGCCATGCCGAACGTGGCGAGCGACGTCGCCGCCAGCAGGACGGCACGATTCATCAAGCTCTTGTGCTTCATTCCCTCAACTCCTCTCCTCGCCCGCGTGTCGCGTGGCGCCTCATTTGTGCATGCGGAGAGGGGTACCGGCTTCTTGCCGTGCGACTGCTCTCTCCCGCCACGAGGGTTCTGCTGCCTCGTGTTGCCTTAGACATCCGCCCAAAGGCCCTGGCCCGTCAACTTAAATTTTTTCTTTTTTGTTAGTTTGCGCAGCGCAGCGGATGTAGTCAGGAGCCATGAACAGAGAGGATCGCACCCGCAAGATGCCCGAGTCCGGCGGAAAACCGCGCAGCGAGGGCTCCCTCCCGGATGGGATGGCCGACGCCGCGACCGTGACATCGTTGCAACAAAACGGAAATCCCGCCGCAGGCAAACAGCCGGCCGGCATGCGGCTTGCGGTCTCGCTGTCGGGAACGAATCTGGCGCGGGCGAGCGATTACAACCAGCGGATCGTGCTTCAGGCGATCCGCCTCTCCGGCGAGACCACCCGCATCGCGCTGGCCCAGCAGACCGGCCTGACCCCGCCGACCATCGCCAACATCACCACCCGGCTCGAGGACATGGGCCTCGTCGCGCAATTGGGCCGCAAGCACGGCGGCCGCGGCCAGCCCGCGCTGCGCCTGGCGATCCACCCCGACGGCGCCTTCGCGATCGGCCTCAATGTCGACCGCGACCACATCACCCTCGTCACCCTCGATCTGGCCGGTGACGTGCGCAGCCGCGTCACCCGTGAAGTGCGCTTTGCGCTGCCCGAGGACGTCGTCTCCATCATTGCCGAGGAACTCGGCGGATTGCTGGCCGCCGGCGGGGTCGACCCCGACCGTGTGCTCGGCGTCGGCGTGGCCCGCCCCGACGATCTCGGCGGCATCACCCTGCCCCACAAGCCCAGGGGTTACGAGCGCTGGAGCGCGGTCGATTTCGCCAGCCTGCTCAAGGACGTCCTGCCCTGGCCGGTCCATGTAGACAACGACGCGGCAGCCGCAGCGCTTGGCGAGGCGCAAGGCGTTGGCGGGCAGGACCGGGCCAGCTTCTTCTACGTGCTGATCACCGCCGGGCTTGGCGGCGGCCCGGTGATCGACGGCAGCTACTACCGCGGCGCACGGCTGCGCAGCGGCGAAATCGGCCTCCTGCCCGACCCGGCAGGCCCCTTCCCGGGGGCCCTCGTACAGGACACGGTATCGCTGTCCGCCATCGAGGAGCGGCTGGAGCAGGCCGGACGCAGCCTGGAAAGGCTCGACGACCTGCTGGCGCTCGACCCGGTCATGGCGACCACTGTCGACCAATGGATCGCCGATGCCACCCGCGCCCTCACCGCCCCGCTGGTGGCGGTCACCTGCCTGCTCGATCCCGATGCCATCCTCATCGGTGGGCGCCTGCCGGTGCCGCTGATCGAGCGGCTTTCCGCCCGGATCGAGGCGGCGCTGGCGCAAGTGCCGATGCCGGTGCGGGTTCCCGTCCAGCCCGCGCAAATGGCCAGCGATGCCCCGGCGATCGGCGCCGCGATCCTGCCCTTCCTCGATCAACTGCTCCCTTCGGACGCGATCCTGATGCAGGCGGGCCGCGTTCCGGCTATCTAAAAAAAAAAGAATTTGTCTTAATCAATCTTGCTGCCATGATAGGTCGATCGTGAAATTCGGGCGGGACGCGCCGGGCACAAGGCCGTGCGACCGCGACGGGAGAGACCTATGAAGCGCTTGGCGCAACCTCTGAAGCGCTCTGCGCTGTACCGCCGGGCGGCACTGTGACGCTGCGCATCGGCATCGATTTCGGCGGCACCAAGATCGAGGCGGCCGTGCTCGACGAAAAGGGCGATGTGCTGCACCGCCAGCGCACCGACACCCCGCGCGACTACGACACCGCGCTCGCGACCTTGCGCGAACTCGTCGGTGCGGTCGAGACCCGGCTGGGCCGCAGCGCCCGGATCGGCATCGGCACCCCCGGCTCGCTGGTGCGGGCCACCGGACTGATGCGCAACGCCAACTCGGTCTATCTCAATGGCCGCCCGTTCCTGCGCGATCTCGAGACGGCGCTGGCGCGCGAAGTGAGGCTTGCCAACGATGCCAACTGCTTTGCGCTTTCCGAAGCGATCGACGGGGCGGCGGCGGGACACCATTCGGTGTTCGGCCTGATCGTCGGCACCGGATGCGGCGGCGGCGTGGTGATCGGCCGTACCCTGGTGGACGGTGCCCACGGCCTCGGCGGCGAACTCGGCCATATGCCGCTGCCCGATCCCGGCGCCGACGAACTGCCCGCGCCGAAGTGCTGGTGCGGGCTCAGCGGCTGTTTCGAATCGTGGGTCTCGGGCACCGGCTTCCGCCGCGCCTTTGCCGCCGCGACCGGGCGCGAGCTTGATCCACCCGCCATCGTCGAGGCCGCCGTCAACGGCGATCCCGAGGCGAGGATGGCGCTGGAGCGCTATCGCGACCGGCTGGCTCGCGGCCTCTCGGTAGTCGCCAACCTGCTCGATCCCGATGCCATCGTGCTGGGCGGCGGCATGTCGAACGTTGCGCCGATCTACGAGGGACTTGCCGAAACGATCCGCCAGCGCACGTTCTCGGGCGCCTGGACCGGCAAAGTCGTGCAGGCACGCTGGGGAGACAGTTCGGGCGTGCGCGGCGCCGCGCTGCTCTGGGATGTCGGCGAGGCCTGATCGAAGTCCGGGCCACCGGCCCGGACACCCATTCAGGGAGCCGAGCGCAGCGCGCAAGTCTGCGCCGACAGCCCCTCGACCTCTCGCGACCCCGTGGCGGTGAATTCAAGGCTTGCAGCCCCGGTGCCGAAACGCGGCCACTGCGGCAGGCCCTTCCCGTTCGGATTGCCGGTGCGCGCAAAGTTCACCCAGTAGGCTGCGAGCGGCGCCACCGCATCAGGGGCAGCGCCAGCTTCCGCCAGCACGAAGCGGATTTCCGAACCGTGCGTCACCGGCTTTCCGTCCGGCCCATCGATGTCGAACTGGTAGTGCCAGGTCGCCCCGCCGCTGCGCGCATGTTCGGCCGCGACATGAAGCGAGGGGCAGCGGAACGTCAGGTCGTTCGCCAGCCGCAGCGCCAGATCGGCAGGCGGGGTGCCGCCGGGGGCGAGGCCGTAAGCCTGCATGGCGGCGGCGGCGTTATCGCCGAAGCCCTGCGCGATCGCGCGCTCGGGCGTGCCGTAGAGGCCGAGTTCGAGACGGTTGATGCCAAGGATCAGCGGAATATCGCGGCCCACACCCTTCGCCAGCGAGGCCTCGGGGGTCTCGGTCAGCACTTTGCCGTCGACCACCGCCTGCAGCCAGATGAAGCTGTCATCGTCGAGGTGCGGCACATCGGCATGTTCTGCTGCCTCGATCAGCGCCTTGGCGGGCAGAGCGCGCAGCTGCGCCGCGGTGGCATGGGCAGGAGCGCCCGCCGCCCTGGCAATCATCTCGCCCACCGCCTCGTTCTGTGCCAGCGAGCGCGGCGGCAGGCCGAACCCGGCGCTGCCGCTCTCCTCGATCGCCTTGTGGAACAGGCCCTTCGCGCCGGGCGAGAGCATCTGCAGGCCAACGTCCTGCGCTCCTGCGGATTCGCCGAAGATCGTCACATTGGCCGGATCGCCGCCGAAGCGGGCGATATTGGCCTGCACCCAGCGCAGGCCCGCCTGCTGGTCCATCAGCCCGTAATTGCCGGACTGCTTGCCCAGCGCCGGGTGCGACAGGAAGCCCAGCGCGGAAAGCCGGTACTGCACGCTGACCAGCACCACCCCGCGCGACACGATCGGCGAGGCAGCCGGACCCGGCCCTCCCCCTGCGCGGTTGCCGCCGCCATGGATCCACACCATGACCGGCAAGGGTTTGGCGGGATGCAGCGTGGGCGTCGCCACGTCGAGGTAGAGGCAGTCTTCCGACTGGTAGGCCGCCGCCTCGCTGTTCCAGCCGTAATCGACCTGCAGGCAGGCGGGGGCGGACTTCACCGCCTCCCGCTTGCCTTGCCAATGCCTGACCGGTTGCGGCGCGCGGAAGCGCAAATCCCCCACCGGCGGCGCCGCGAAGGGAATGCCGCGAAACATCGCCCGCCCGTCCGCGCCGGTCTCGCCTTCGACGGTGCCCGCCTCGGTCTGGACGACGGGGGCTGTAGCCGTTGCGGAAGCCAGCGCCAGCGCGGCGAGCGCCAGGCTCATGGCACGTTGGCCGCCGCCAGGGCACGCGGCGCAGGCTTGGCGAGCGCGGCCTTGATCGCCGCTTCGGCCACCTTGTTCATCACTTCATATCCGGCAACCGTGGGATGGACGTGGTCCGAGGTCAGCCCGTCCCGCGCGCCGAGGCCGGAGCCCTTCATCGCCGTCCAGTAATCGGCGTAGACCGAACCGGTCTTCGCCGCATAGCTCTTCAGCCAGGTGTTGAGCTTGACGATGTGCATCCCCGTCTCCAGCCCCGGACGCCAGGGGAACTGGTCCGCCGGCGGGATCGAGGCGAGGATCACGCGGATGCCGTGCGCCTGCGCCAGTTCCACCATCGAGCGGTAATTGCCCTCGATCGCCTCGTCGCTGATCGGGCCGGTGTTGCTGGCAATGTCGTTGGTGCCCGCCATGATCTGGACGACGTCGGGCTTGAGGTCGATCACGTCCTGCCGGAAGCGCAGCAGCATCTGCGAGGTCGTCTGCCCGCCGATGCCGCGCCCGATCCGGCCGGGCGTGAAGAAGGCCCGGTCGAGATCGTACCAGCCCTGCGTGATCGAATCGCCCATCAGCACCACGCGCGGGCGCGGCGCCTTGGCGGCGTCCACCGCATTGGCCTGGCGGTAGTACGCGGTCCAGGCCCAGTCGTTGTGGAGGCGCTCCTCTGCCGCCTGCGCCCCGGCATTGGGTGCGGCAGGCGCGGTTTGCGGGGCCTGCGCCATCGCCGAGGCGGGCAGCACGGTGGCAGTCAGGGCAAGACAGGCAAGAATAGGCTTCACGATCAGTTCCCTACGGCAATGGACTGGGCGGCAACGTTCCAGCCGCGCAGCTTGACCGAGGGTGAACCGCCCACAAGCGCGCTCGGTGCGGTCACCGTCACCTCGCGGGTTTCCCCCGGCAGCAGCGAGACATAGTTGTCCGAGAAGTAGGCGGGAAGCACTTGCTTGCCCTTGGCATCGAACAGCGTGAGCTTGGTCTGGATCGCGGCGGTCTTGCCGGGGTTGGTGAGGGTGACGACGATCTTCGTATCGCTGCCATCGGTGCCGACCTTGGCGGCGCCCGTCAGCGATACCGTAGCCATCGCGCTCAGCGCCTGCAGCGCCTCGTCGCTGGCGGCCTGCCAGTAGAAGTTGTCCGAAAGCCGCGCACCGGACGCGTCCAGCGCTTCCAGACGCACCAGCACCGGCCCCGAAGCCATCAGCGGGGCGAGGTCCAGCGTAAAGGCATCGGCCACCTTGCCCGCCACCGCGTCCACCTTGGCATCGCGCGTGGCAAGCGTGCGCCCGTCGAGCGCCTGCACCGTGGCGCGCACCGTCATGCCCGGCAGCGCGGCCATGCGGTTGTTGACGAGGATCACCTTGTGATCGGGCAGGTTCATCTGCACGTGCACCGGCTCGGAAGCCTTCTTCATGCCGTAGAACGCGCCGTGGGTGTCGTAGTCGGAGGAGAACACCTGCCAGGCCGAGCTCGGCCAGGCGGGCTGCGTCATCCACAGCATGCGGCCGGAATTGGTGGTCCACAGCCCCGCGTTCATGCCTTCGAACACCGCACGGTAGCTTTCGTATTCCAGCATCTGCGCCTTGCGTTCGAAGTCGGGCAGGCTGGTCGGCTTGCCGAATTCGCGGTCCATGGCATCGGTGAAGCTCTTGACCGCGCCGTTCCCGGTCTGGTGCCAGTCGTGATAAGCCCAGGTGTCGCTGATCGGCCAGCGCTCGCTCGCCGGGATCGCGCGTTCCCACGATTCCAGCGTCGGGAACGAGGGGGTGCCGACCTCGACCGCAAAGCCCTTCGAATATTCGGTGAAGTACTTTTCCGGCTCACGCCAGTTGTAGGGGCCGGAATCGTGCAGGTTGATGCGGTTGGAAGAGGCCATGTAGAGCCGGGTGCCGTCCTCCTTGCGCAGCATCTCGTCCAGCCCCTCGTTGAGGATCGGCTGCGGCACGCCTTCGTTGCGGCCGAACCACAGGACGATGGAAGGGTGGTTGCGGAAGCGCGCCACCACGTCCTTCGCATTGTCCATGAACAGCGTGGGGTCCTGCGCCTCGATGTTGTAGTCCTGCGTCGATTCCCAGAAATCGCTCATGACCATCAGGCCATATTCGTCGGCCAGATCGAAGAAGCTGGCCTGCGTGTTCTGGCCCACCCAGTTGCGGATCACGTTGACGTGCGCGTCCTGGTGCAGCTTGAAATAGGGCTCCAGATGCGCGCGATCGACGCGCTTCATGAAGTCGTCCATGCCCACCGAGCCGCCGCGCGCGGCAATGCGCACGCCGTTGACGCGGATCACGAGGAAGGGCGAGAGCCCCTGGTCCCCGGCAATCGGGGTAACGGCGGGGGACTTTTCCGCTCCGGCCGCGAAGGAATAGGCCCAGCCGCCCGGCACCTGCCGGATCGCATCGTGGCGCTCGTCGACGATCTGCTGGCCCAGCTTGCGGGCCTTCTCGAAATCGATGGCCACGCGGTCGAGCTTGCCGTCGCCGTCCACCAGCGACATTTCGTAAGTGACCTGACGCATGCCGAAGCGCACGTCCTTGCTGTCCGACGGCTGGCCATCGATGGCGGTGGTCAGGTGCAGCATGTGCAGCGCCGGGGCGCCGTAGCCGTTGGGCCACCACAGCTTCGGATTGTTGACGGCAAGCGCGGCGTCGGTCTCGGGCGAGAAGCGCACGGCGACCGACTGGCGGGCGGGCACGGTCACCTGGCGCTCCACCGCCACATCGTCGAACGCGGCGCGCACGGTGGCGGTGACCGCATGGTCCGACAGGTTGGTGACCGGCACGGTGATCTCGATATCGGCCACGCTGTTGTCCGCCTTGGGCAGCGTGGTGACGACTTGCGGATCGCCGATCTGCGCATCGCCGCTGGCGAGCAGCTGGACGTCCTGCCAGAGCCCGGTCTGGCGGTCGCGGATGGTCGGGATCCAGTCCCAGCCCTCCGAGGCGCCGAAAGTCGGCCCGTCGAGCATCATCATGCCGCCGTTCTCGCCGACGCCCGAGGTCAGCGATTCCTCATGCGCCACGCCCGGGCGCGGCGGCGGCGAAACCCGCACGGCAATCGCATTGCGGCCCGGCTTCAGCATCGCCGAGACATCGAACTTGCCGCGCACGAAGGCGCCCTTGGTGGTGCCGACTTCGGTGCCGTTGACCCAGACTTGCGACGCGAAGTTGACGCCGTTCAGCAGCAGTTCGAGGTGGCGGCCGCTGGCACCGGCGGGCAAATCGAACTCGGTGCGATACCAGTAGTCCTGATGCGCGAGCTTTTCCGGGATGACGAGGTTGTTGAGGCCGTGCGCCGGGTCCGGATAGACGCCGCGATCGACCAGCGTGGTCAGCACGGTGCCGGGAACGGTGGCGGCATACCACCTGGCGTCGCCGAAACCGGGACGCGAGATCGCGGCGGCTTCGCCGTTCACGTCCGGCGCGGCGGCGAGCGTCCACTTCTGCAGCGTCCACTTGCCCGCACCTGCTTCGGCAAGCGGCGCGACTTGCGGCACGGGCTTGGCGACCGGCTTGTCCGCCGCGGCCCCGCGCGGCAGCGTCGATGCGGGCTGCGGGGTGACCTGTCCCTGCATCTGGCGCACCTGCAGCGGCCAGCGCGGGCTGGTTTCGGCGAACTGGATCAGCGCTGGATTGGGCGGCGTGGCAGTGGCCGCGTAAGTCCCGGCATCGAGGCGCAGGCCGGCAATGTGTGCAGCAGACGCCGGAGCCGAACCGACCAGCAGGCGCGCGAACTGTGCGTTCAGCGGCTGGGCGAGCGTGGCGGCGGGCTTGCCGTCGACCGAGAGGGTCAAACCTTTGGCCGTGCTGACGAGCGCGAAACGGTGCCAGCCGCCGCCGCGCAGCGCCGCGCCGCTGGCGGCCTGGCCATTGGCGGTGAGCACCGGCTTGCCGCCGGTCACCGCCACCGAGACGAGCGCGGTATCGCCGTCCTTGCCTGCCAATGCGGCCAGCGTGCCGCCGTCCTTACCGTCAAGCGAGGCCCAGAAGGAGAGCGTCCACTCGCCCGCCGGCACGGTGACATCGCGCGACCAGACGGGGCTGGCGGGGATCACGGCAAGGTCGAAAGGTCCGGCGACCTGGGCGGTTGCGGCCTGCGAAGTTGCCAGCACCGCCATCGCGCAGGCCGTCATCCATGCCGTGCGCGCGCGCACATTCGCCCCGTTGCTCATCCTCGTCCCTTTCCATGTCGCGGCCCGATTTCGGGCTTTCTCGGACACCAAACACGTACCGGGACAAAAAGCCAAATGTTTTTATATAATCGGACACGCAAAATTACGGTGCCCAAACGCAAACGGCGCGGGAAGAGCCCTGCCCTTCCCGCGCCGTGCGAAATCTTGCGATCGAAGCCTGAACTCAGGCCCGGCCGATCTTCAGGAAGCGTTCCTCGCGGCGGGCCAGCAGGTCGCCGGTCGGCAGCGCGGAGAGCACGTCGAGTTCCTGCTCGATCGCGCCCAGCAGGGCCTGCGCGGTCTTGCCGGCATCGCGGTGGGCGCCGCCGGTCGGCTCGGCCACCACGCGCTCGATCACGCCCAGCGAGAGCAGGTCCTGCGCCGTCACCTTCATCGCCTCGGCCGCATCGGCGGCCTTGTCGGGCGTGCGCCAGAGGATCGACGAGGCGCCCTCGGGCGAGATCACCGAATAGATCGAGTGTTCCAGCATCAGCACGCGGTCGGCAGCAGCCAGCGCCACCGCGCCGCCCGAGCCGCCCTCGCCGACGATGGCCGAGACCATCGGCACCGGCACGCCGAGGCAGGCCTCGATCGAACGGGCAATCGCTTCCGCCTGGCCGCGTTCCTCGGCCTCGACGCCGGGGAAGGCACCGGCGGTATCGACCAGCGTGACCACCGGCAGGCCGAACTTGCCGGCCATTTCCATCAGGCGGATCGCCTTGCGGTAGCCTTCGGGCTTGGCCATGCCGAAGTTGTGGCGGATGCGCGAGGTGGTGTCGGAGCCCTTCTCGTGGCCGATCAGCATGACCTTGCGGCCATTGAGCTTGGCCAGACCGCCGATGATCGCCTGGTCTTCGCCATAGAGACGGTCACCGCCCAGCGGCACGAACTCGGTAAAGCCGAGCGCGAGGTAGTCGACGAAGTGAGGGCGCTGCGGATGGCGCGCCACTTGCGTCTTCTGCCAGGGCGAGAGCTTGGCATAAGTGCCGCTCAGCAGCGCCGCGCTCTTCTTTTCCAGGCGGCCGATCTCGGACGCGATGTCGAGATCGCTGCCGCTGGCGGTGGCGCGCAGTTCGGCAATGCGCGCTTCCAGTTCCGCGATCGGCTTTTCGAATTCAAGAAACGAGATCATGCTCTATCCGTTCAGGTCTGTTGCCGCGCGCCTCAGGAGGCGCGCTTCGCCAGCCACTCTTCCAGCCACTTGATGGTATAGTCGCCGCTCTGGAACTCGGGATCGTCCAGCAGCGCCTGATGCAGCGGAATCGAGGTCTTGACGCCGTCGATCACCATTTCATCGAGCGCACGCTTCAGGCGCATGATCGCGCCCTTGCGGGTACGGCCCGAGACGATGAGCTTGCCGATCATCGAATCGTAGTAGGGCGGGATGCGGTAACCCGCATAGAGCCCCGAATCGACGCGCACGTTCATGCCGCCCGCCGCGTGGTAGGCAGTGACCTGCCCCGGCGACGGCGTGAAGTTCCACGGGTCTTCCGCGTTGATGCGGCATTCGATGGCGTGGCCCTTGAACTCGATCTCGTCCTGCTTGAACGACAGCGGGTTGCCTTCGGCGACGCGGATCTGTTCGCGGACAAGGTCGACGCCGGTGATGGCCTCGGTCACCGGATGCTCCACCTGCAGGCGGGTGTTCATCTCGATGAAGTAGAACTCACCGTTTTCCCAAAGGAACTCGATGGTGCCGGCGCCGCGATAGCCCATGTCGGCCATCGCCTTGGCGACGATGCCGCCCATGCGGTCGCGCTCTTCGGGGGTGATGACCGGCGAGGGCGCTTCTTCCAGCACCTTCTGGTGGCGGCGCTGCAGCGAGCAGTCGCGCTCACCCAGGTGGACCGCCTCGCCCTTGCCGTCACCGAAGATCTGGAACTCGATGTGGCGCGGGTTGCCGAGGTACTTTTCCATGTAGACGGTGGCATCGCCGAAGGCGGCCTTCGCCTCCGAACGGGCCTGGCCCATCTGGCTTTCGAGTTCCTCGGCCGTGTTCACGACCTTCATGCCGCGCCCGCCGCCGCCCGAAGCGGCCTTGATGATGACCGGATAGCCGATCGTCTCGGCAAGGTCGCGGGCAACCGCGAAGTCCTCGATCGCGCCGTCCGAGCCGGGCACCAGCGGCAGGCCGAGGGCCCCTGCGGTGCGCTTGGCTTCCACCTTGTCGCCCATCGTGCGGATGTGCTCGGGCTTGGGGCCGACCCAGATCAGGCCATGCGCCTCGACGATCTCGGCGAACTGGGCGTTCTCCGAAAGGAAGCCGTAGCCGGGGTGAATCGCATCGGCATGGGTGATCTCGGCAGCGGCGATGATCGCCGCCACGTTGAGGTACGAATCCTTCGCCGCCGGCGGGCCGATGCAGACCGCGTGGTCGGCAAGGCGCACGTGCATGGCGTCGGCATCGGCGGTGGAGTGCACCGCGACGGTCTCGATGCCCATCTCGCGCGCGGCGCGGTGGATGCGCAGCGCGATCTCGCCGCGGTTGGCAATCAGGAGGCGCTTGATGGCCATCAGATCATGGTCCTCAGGCGATCACGACGAGCGGCTGGTCGAATTCGACCGGCTGCTGGTTGTCGATGAGGATGGCCTGGATCGTGCCGCCCTTGGGCGCGACGATCTGGTTCATGACCTTCATGGCTTCGACGATCAGCAGCACGTCGCCGGCCTTGACCTGCTGGCCGACGCTGATGAAGTTCGGCGCGGTAGGCTCGGGCGCGAGGTAGGCGGTGCCGACCATCGGCGACTTCACGGCATCGACCGGAGCGGCCGGGGCAGCCGCCTCGGCAGCCGGAGCGGCGGCAGCAACCGGCGCAGCGGCGGGAGCGGCGAAGGGCATGGCCGGAGCGGCAGCAACGATCTGCTGCGCAACCTGGCGCGTCACCTTGATCTTGCGTTCGCCGTCCTCGACCTCGATCTCGGTCAGACCGGTTTCAGCCAGGAGCTCGGCGAGCTCGCGTACCAGCGCGCTGTCGATGTTCACGCAACTTCCTTTCGTTCAAGATATTCGAGCAGCGATGCCAGCGTGCCTTTGAGGTCCTTGCGGTGGACCACCATGTCCACCATGCCGTGGGCATGGAGGTACTCGGCGCGCTGGAAGCCGTCGGGGAGTTTCTCGCGGATCGTGTCCTGGATCACGCGCTGGCCGGCGAAGCCGATGAGGGCGCCGGGCTCTGCGATGTGGACGTCGCCCAGCATCGCGTAGCTGGCGGTGACGCCGCCGGTGGTGGGATCGGTGAGGACGACGATGTAGGGCAGACCCGCCCGCGCCAGGCGGCGGATCGCGACGGTCGCCTTGGGCATCTGCATGAGCGAGAGGATACCCTCCTGCATGCGTGCGCCGCCCGCGGCGGTGAAGATGACGTAGCCGCAGTTCTCGGCGATCGCGCGCTCGGCGGCCTCGACGAAGGCCTCGCCCACGGCCATGCCCATCGACCCGCCCATGAACGCGAAGTCCTGCACGCCGAGGACGACCTTGCGGCCCTCGATCGTGCCGAGCGCATTGGTCAGCGCATCGGGGTAGGGATTGGCGGCGCGAGCAGCCTTGAGGCGATCCGAGTACTTCTTGGAATCGCGGAAATTGAGCGGATTTTCCGGCACGCGCGGTGCCGAGAGGATACCGTAACCGGCGTCGAGAAGCTGGTCGAAGCGCTGCTGCGCGCCGATGCGGCCATGGTACTGGCAGCGCGGGCAGACCGAGAGGTTGTCCTCGAACTCCTTGGTGAAGAGCATCTCGCCGCACCCGGGACACTTGGTCCACAGGTTGTCGGGCGTATCCCGCTTCTTCAGGTTCCCGAGGGAATTGCGTACTTTGCTAAGCCAACTCATGACCAACCCTTGCGTGAGACCCGAGCGGCCCGGTGATAGCCCGGGCTCATCTCGCGGCCGTCCGGAAGCCGTGCGGATGCGCCGATTTGCGGCATATCCAGCGACCGAACGATCCTTGCGGACGACAGACACCGTGCCGGTCTGCCGGCCCGTCGCCGAGCGCGGCAATACGCGGCAGATATGGCTAGATCAATCGCCTCTGCGCGGATGATGGGACAAAAAGTGCCTGCCCGGACCGGCCGGGGGCGTCGCACGAGAGGGCAAAAGCCGCAGGAATCCACGATTTCCAAGGGTTCGACGCCACCTCTGTAAACATACATGGAAGCCTCTAAACGATGCTGTGTTTCACCCCTTTCCCATTAGGTCAAGCGAGAAATTATCGGTCTTTACCGCCGCTCGCTGTTGCTGAAATGAGACATAATCGCGCTCGAAGCCGCGACTTGATCGCCGCGTCGCCCGCGATCAGGATGCCGTTGCGATGAAACAGGCCACCACCATCCTCACGTTCGACACCTCCGGGCGGGGGCTCACCGATATCACGCGGGCGATTGCCGGATGGCAGCGCGACAGCGGCATCGGCGAGGGGCTGCTGACGCTGCTGTGCCGCCACACCTCCGCCTCGCTGCTGATTCAGGAGAATGCCGCGCGCGAGGTGCGCGGCGATCTGGTCGCCTGGCTCGACCGGATCGCGCCGGAAGGCCCGCACTATGCGCATGACGACGAGGGGCCGGACGACATGCCCGCGCACCTCAAGGCGACTCTGACCGGCGTCAACCTGTCGATTCCGGTGATCGGCGGGCAGATGGCGCTGGGAACCTGGCAAGGGATCTATCTGGCCGAACATCGCCGCATGCCGCATCGACGGCAGGTGGCGCTGCACCTGTTCGGCGTGTAGAACCGGGCTGTAACCGATAGCAGGCGCGAGGCGAACTGGGATCATGAGCGACATCGCCCCGCCCGCCGAACCGCCTCCCGCGCAAGAGGCTCATCCGCAAGGCGGCGATCTGGTGAAGCGTCACCGGCTCTCGACCCGGCTCTGGCACTGGACCAATGCGGTCACGCTGCTGATCATGCTGATGAGCGGGCTGATGATCTTCAACGCCCATGCCCGGCTCTACTGGGGCGAATACGGCGCGAATTTCGATACGCCGTGGCTGAAGATCGGCTCCGCCCGGATCGGCACATATGAATATGGCTATCTGCAAGTGGCGGGCCACAGGACCGAGACGACCGGGCTGCTCGGCTACTGGCAGGACCCCGACGGCACCCCGCACCGCCGCGCCTTTCCCTATTGGGCGACGATCCCCTCGGCCTACAGTCTGGCCGATGCGCGGACATGGCACCTGGCCTTCGCCTGGGTGCTCTCGCTGGGGCTGACAGCCTACCTGATCTGGTCGCTGGTCAACCGGCACATCCAGCGCGACATTCATATCACCCGGCGCGAGTGGCGGCTGCGGCATGTGTGGCACGAAGTGAAGGACCACGCCCGGCTGCGCCTGCCCACCGGCGCGGCGGCGCTGCGCTACAATACGCTTCAGAAGATCGCCTATGCCATAGTGCTGTTCGGCCTGCTGCCGCTGATGATCCTGACCGGCCTCGCCCTCTCGCCCAGCACCGATGCGTGGGCGCCGCTGGTGACGGAAGTGTTCGGGGGGCGGCAGACGGCGCGATCGATCCACTTCCTTTGCGCATTTGCCTTGGTGGGCTTCTTCATCGTCCACATCGCCATGGTGCTGCTGGCCGGGCCGTTCAACGAACTGCGCTCGATGGTGACGGGCTGGTATCGCCTGCCGAAGGAGCCAGAACGTTGAGCAAGTTGATTCTCTCCCGGCGGCGGCTGATTCAGGCAGGAGCGGTGGGTGCGGGCGGGTTGCTGCTTTCCGGCTGCGACCGGCTGACTCGCAAGCCCGAAGTGCTCGATTTTCTGGGCCAGGCGGAAGACCTCCACCGCGTGACCCAGCGCGGCCTTGCCGGCGATGCCCTCGCCCGCGAGTTTTCCGAATCGCAAATGTCGCCCACGTTCCGCGCCAACGGCAGCCTTGCCGTCGCCGATCCGGTCTACCGCGCCCATTTCGCGCAGGGTTTTTCCCAATGGGCGCTGCGGGTGGACGGGCTGGTCGCGCATCCGCTCATGCTGCCGCTGAGCGCGCTCAAGGCGATGCCCCAGCGCACCCAGATCACCCGCCACGACTGTGTCGAGGGCTGGAGCGCGATCGGCAAGTGGACCGGGCCGCGCCTTGCCGCCCTGCTCGATCTGGCGCGGCTGCGGCCGGAGGCGCGCTATCTCGTGTTCCACTGCGCCGATCTCTACGGCGGGCGGCCCTATTACGAATCGATCGATCTCGTGGAGGCCTTCCACCCGCAGACCATCCTCGCCTGGGCCATGAACGGCCAGCCGCTGGAAGAACAGCACGGCGCCCCGCTGCGCCTGCGGGTGGAACGGCAACTCGGCTACAAGCACGCCAAGTTCGTCACCCGCATCGAGGCCGTCGCCTCGCTCGCCGGGATCTACGGCGGCAAGGGCGGATATTGGGAAGATAATGGCCGATACGCGTGGTATGCCGGGATTTAGTCCGCCGGCCCATTGCATCCCAGCCTATCTGGCTTAATCCACGCGGCTTCAAAATAATAACGCAAGAGCGTAGCCCCCGTGACCATCCTCCCCGCTTCCGAGTTTCAGCCGTGATTTCCGCGCTCGACCTGTTCCGCATCGGCCTTGGCCCGTCCAGTTCGCACACCGTCGGCCCGATGCGCATCGCCCTGCGCTTCCTTCAGGGCATCGAGGCCGCGGGGCAGTTTGACGCGATCGCCCGCCTGCGCGTCGACCTGCAGGGCTCGCTGGCGCTGACCGGCGAAGGCCACGGCACCCCCGACGCCTGCCTGATGGGCCTGATCGGCTTCGAACCCGAAACCGCCGAGCCTGCCGAGGCCCACGCCGCCGCTGCCGAAGTGCGCGCCAGCGGCCGGATCGCGCTCCTTGGCCGCCGCGAGATCGCCTTCGACTGCGCGCGCGACCTCATTCTCGATTTCGACCATATCCCCGATCTCCACCCCAACGGCATGGTGCTGACGGCATGGGACGCGGACGGCGCGGAACTGGCGCGCGGCGAGTATTTCTCGACCGGCGGCGGCTTCTATTCCAGCCGCCACCAACTCGAACAGCCCGCGCCCGACGATCAGGTGGTCCACGGTCCGCCAGTCCGCTTCCCCTTCACCTCGGGCGCCGAACTGCTGGCAGTCTGCGAAGAGAGCGGCCTCGACATCGCCGAAGTCATGATGGCCAACGAAGCCGCGCGGCGCCCCGAGGCAGAGACTCTCGCCGGGCTCGACGTGATTGCCGATGCCATGAACCTGTGCATCGATCAGGGGCTCACCAAGGAAGGGCACCTGCCCGGCCCGCTCAAGGTCCGCCGCCGCGCTCGCGCCATCCACCAGAAGCTGATCGCCCGCCCGCAGGACAATCAGGCGGAAACCCTGATGGACTGGCTGAACCTCTACGCCATGGCGGTGAACGAGGAAAACGCCAGCGGCGGCCGCGTCGTCACCGCGCCGACCAATGGCGCAGCCGGCATCGTCCCCTCGCTGCTGCGCCAGTATTGCAGCGACGGGAACGCCGCGATCCCCACCAAGGCACGCCGCTACCTGCTGACCGCTGCCGGAATCGGCCTGCTCTACAAGCAGCGCGCCTCGATCTCCGGCGCGGAGATGGGCTGCCAGGGCGAAGTGGGCGTGGCCTGCTCGATGGCGGCAGCCGGCCTCGCGGCGGTCTGGGGCGGCACCCCGGTGCAGGTCTGCGCGGCGGCGGAGATCGGCATGGAGCACAACCTCGGCCTCACCTGCGATCCGGTCGGCGGGCTGGTGCAGATCCCCTGCATCGAACGCAACGCCATCGCCGCGGTGAAGGCCGTGAACGCGGCGAAACTGGCCCTGCACGCCGGGGAGACCCCGCGCGTGTCGCTCGACCAGGTGATCGAGACGATGCGCCAGACCGGGCTCGACATGTCGAGCAAGTACAAGGAAACCAGCCAGGGCGGGCTGGCGATCAACGTCGTGGCGTGTTGAGGAAGAGGGGCAAGGGATAAAGCAGGGGAGCATAGCCCCCCTGCACCCCCAATACCGTCTCCGTGGTGCCCTGCCCTATCGGTTAAGCGCCCATAGCTGCGTCGGGAGACTAATGGCTGCGCCGCAAGGAGCGCACTACGGATAGGCAGGACGCGAGGTAGACGTTTCGAGGGTCCGGGGGATCTCCTGAGCTTGTCGAAGGGCTCCAGGATTCCATTCGTCCCTTACTGCAACGTCACCCCATCCTCGTCGTCGTCATCCGACCGGCGCCCGAAGAACTGCATCAACTGCACCAAGAGTTCGCACCGCTCGCGCAGGCCGGAAACCTCCAGCAGCGCCTGCTTGGCCGCCGCATCGAACGGCGCGATCTGCGAGACCCCGTTGATCAGCGACTGGTCGTCCAGCCGCGCGACCTGCTCCCAGTCCACCACGTAGCCCTGCGCATCGGCGAATCGCCGCGCCTCGCGTTCGAAACTGGCGCGTTCGATGGCGGCCAGCACTTCATCGCCGTCGTCGGGCAGCAGTTCCGCCTCGATCTGGCGGAAGGGCGTGGTCACATCGAGTTCGCGCAGCACGCGGAAGCGCGATTCGCCTTCGAGAATGATGTTGAAGCGCCCGTCTTCCAGCGCCTCGACATCGCCGATCCGGCCAAGGCAGCCCACTGCGTAGAGCGGCGCCCCTTCGACCGGGCGCTGCGGCTGGATCATGCCGATGCGCCGGTCCCGCGCGAGGGCATCGCTCACCATCGCACGGTAGCGCGGCTCGAAGATGTGGAGCGGCAGTTGCAGCCCCGGGTAGAGGACGGCGCCCGGCAGGGGAAAGATGGTGATCCGCACGGGCGCCGCTCCGCTCAGCCGAACAGCACGGTGGAGAGCTTGCGGCGCGTGGCCGAAACCCAGGGGTCTTCCAGCCCGACCGCCTCGAAGATCTGCAGCAGCTTGGCGCGCGCGGCGCCTTCGTTCCATGCGCGGTCGGCAGCGACCATGGCAAGCAGGGTGGCGGCGGCATCGTCACGCTCCCCGGCGGCAAAGGCGGCGTTGGCGAAGGCGAGCTGGGCTTCCATGTCCTCGGGACGCGCGGCCGCGGCGGCGCGCAGGGCAGCGAGTTCGCTGTCCTCGGGCTTGTCCTTGGCCAGCGCCAATGCCGAACGCGCACGTTCCAGGTGCGAATCGGCAGCCAGTTCCGGCTCTAGGCTGGAGAGGATCTGCTCCGCTTCCTCGATTCGCCCGGCGGCGACGAGGCCGCGCACGAGCCCGGCGATCACTTCGCCATTGTCCGGCGCGATCTCGAGGATCTGCATGAAGATCGAGGCCGCGCGTTCGCCGTCGCCCTCGGCCAGCGCTTCCTCGCCCATGGCGATCAGCGGGGTGATGTCCTGCGCCGGCTCGGCCCCGGTCTGCACCGGCAGCTTGGCGAGCAGCTGGTCGAGCATCTGCTTGAGCTGCGATTCGGTGCGCGCGTTGGTCAGGTCCGCCACCGGCTGGCCCTGGAAGATCGCGTAGACCGTGGGGATCGTGCGGACCTGGAACTGGCTGGCGATGAACTGTTCCTCGTCGACATTCAGCTTGGCCAGCACCACGCCCTTGTCGGCATATTCGGCGGCGACCTTTTCCAGCACCGGCGTCAGCGCCTTGCAGGGGCCGCACCATTCCGCCCAGAAATCGAGGATCACCAGCTTTGTCATCGACGGTTCGGCCACGGACTGGCGGAAGCGGTCCACCGCCTTCTGTTCGTCGAGGTTGAGACCCATGCTGGCCAAGATTCGTGCTCCCGTGAATGCGTACGTAAAGAAGTTCGAGGGCCCTAGATCGGCCTTCGCGACCGATTTGTGAAGGGTTTATGGGCTTCTTGCCGGTCTTCGTGCGATTCTTTCAAATTAGCTCTTGCCGCCCCCCAAAAGCGCTGCTAGTCGGCCGCCTCACCCCGGACCTGCCGGTTAGCCAGCAGGTCTTGAACGTCGAGCGGGCGTAGCTCAGGGGTAGAGCACAACCTTGCCAAGGTTGGGGTCGAGGGTTCGAATCCCTTCGCCCGCTCCAGTTCACATACGGGATTTTCGGCTTGTCCGGAAAGTCTCGAACGCCAGAGCGGGCGTAGCTCAGGGGTAGAGCACAACCTTGCCAAGGTTGGGGTCGAGGGTTCGAATCCCTTCGCCCGCTCCAGTTCGAATACGAGACTTCCGACGTGTCCCGAACGTCTTGAACGCCAGAGCGGGCGTAGCTCAGGGGTAGAGCACAACCTTGCCAAGGTTGGGGTCGAGGGTTCGAATCCCTTCGCCCGCTCCAGTTTTCCTAATAAAATCAAAAGTTTGCGATCGCGGCGTTCCGCGTGGAATGTCGCTTATTCGCGTCAGTTCACCACCAGTTCACCACCAAACACGCGTGCAAACGGAAACTCATGGCCATTGTGGCGGAGTTTGGAGGGGAACGCCTTCCCCTGCCGGTGAGCCGCGTTCCTCGTCTCCCCGGACCCCTTCGAACGGGGCTGCCGCCCCGTAACGCCCCGCCAGAGGGAGAGTGCGGCCGGTTGGCCGTGACGGGTTTAGCACGGTGAGAGAGGCTCGCCGTCGGCCCGTCATGGAGACTTGCCATGACCCGAACCAACGGATCGGCCGCGCGCGCCGACGTCTATTCGCGCATCACCGCCGAGATAATTTCCGCGATCGAAGCCGGCGCCGGCGATTGGCGCATGCCTTGGCATCACGACGGCGCCGCCGTCACCCGTCCCGAGAACATCGCTTCATCAAAGCGCTACCGCGGCGTGAACGTTCTGGCGCTTTGGATTGCCGCACAGGCGTCCGGTTATGCCAGCGGCATCTGGGGAACCTATCGCCAGTGGCAGGCCGTCGGCGCACAGGTTCGCAAGGGTGAGCGCGGCACCACCGTCGTGCTCTGGAAGCAGGCGGCTTGCCGAACTGATGACGATCACGATGACGGAGATCCGCGTCCAGGCCGTATGTTCGCCCGCGCGTTCACCGTGTTCAACATTGCTCAGGTCGACGGATATGAACCGGAACCGGCGACCTTGCTGCCCGAGAGCGAGCGCATTACCCATGCCGAGGCATTCGTCGCGGCATTGAAGATACCGATCACCGAAGGCGCCTATGACGCCCACTACCGGATCGACCTCGATCAGATCTTCATGCCGCCTTTCTCGGCGTTCCGCGATGCAGTCGCCCAGATGGGGACGATCCTCCACGAGTGTGCGCACGCCACAGGGGCAAAGCACCGGCTCGACCGCAATTTCGACGATCGGTTCAAGCGCAATTGGCTGCCTATCGAAGAAGCCTGCGCCGAACTCACCGCGTCGTTCGTACTGGCTGACCTCGGCATCGCGCACCATCCGCGACCCGATCATGCCGCATATGTGGCCTCGTGGCTCTCGGCCCTGAAGAATGATCCGCGCGCGATTTTCACTGCTGCCAGCAAGGCCCAGCAGGCGGCCGACTGGATGTGGGCACAGCAGCCCCAGGCCGAGGAGTTGGCGGCATGATCCTCGTCACGCCAGAATTGCGCGACCAACTGCGCGCCAATCACCGCGCCCGCTGCGCGGCGCTTCGCCGCGGCGAACCCGCGCCGGACCCGATGCCGGTGGTCCGCTTCTTCAATCCTCTTGGCCCCGGCACCTGGCTCGCCACGGAGATGGATGAAGACGGGATTCTCTTTGGCCTCGCCGATCTCGGCTTCGGCTGTCCGGAACTGGGGAGTTTTGCCTTGGAGGAACTGGAATCGATCCAGCTTCCCTTCGGTCTCGGCATTGAGCGCGATATCCGTTTCGAGGGCGAGTTTCCGCTCTCGGTCTATGCCGAGGCCGCTTCCCGCGCCGGATCGCTGGTCGAGGGTGAACGCATCCTTCGCCGGGGGTCGGCGCCGGGCGCGAGCACGCTGTCCCCCGATCGCTGACGAGCGATCTCAGCTGCCATCGTCTTCGCGGAAGCGGTCCATCTGGTGCATGCGCTCGTGCAGGATGGTGACGATCCCGACATCGCCATCGGCGAGCAACCGCCAATAGATATAGTGATGTTCGTGGCGGCAATAATAGCCGTCGACGCCGAATTCGGCCGGTATCGCGCGCCAGAGCAATTCGCGGCGCGCGATCCGGTCGAGGCAGGCAAACAGACCGCGGATATAGGTTTCGGCCTGCTCTTGGCCCCATGTGTCGAGCGAATAGACAAAAATCTCGTCGAGCCGCCGGCTCGCGATTGCCGAAACACGCAATGCTGTCATGTCACGCCCGGCGATTGCGGGCGATCACGACCTCGGCATCCAATGCGTCATAGCTGTCTTCGGGGGCAGCGAAGGCGCGCGTCAGTTCCGCTTTCAGGCGTTGGAACTGCTCCGCCTCGCTCCTCTCCTTGTCGCGTCGGATCAGGTCGCGCACATATTCACTGACATTCTCATAGGCGCCCTGATCGCCGACATTGGCCGCGACGAACTCGCCCAGCGCGCCACTGATCCGGACATTGAGCGTGATCGGCTTGTTCATGCGAGCCTCCTTTTGTCCTTATATAGTGCAATATTGTGGACAGCGACAAGGCTTGTGGGGGAAGCGTGGGTGCCGATCATCTGCTATGTCATGGGTCGCAGTTTTGGAGTCGCCCCATGCCCAGGAACCGCATGACCTTCCACGATCCCCGCGACGAACTGCCGCCGGTGACGATCGAAATCCTGAAAGGCGACATGCTGCGCTTCACGCAGGTCGATCGCGAGGGTCGCACTAATGTCGTCACTTTCTCCGAGCGTTTCGACATTCGCCGTGGCGTCTTCGATGTCGCGGCGCGGCCCACATCTCCGCTCACAGTGGAAGGTTGAGCTGGTTCACGTCGGGAGGGGATGATCCGTCCAGCTTTTCGATGATCGTTGCCGCCAGTGCATCGGCAGCCCGCTCGCGCATCCGCTCGTCCGGCATCGTCAGGCCGACGCGCGCCCATCCGGGCGCCGCCAGCAGGATGGCGGACAATTCCTGTCGTTCGATTCGTTCCATGGCAGCATGAGAACAAATAGCGAACTTAATGACAAGGGCATTGATGCCGACCGGCGGTATCGGAGTGTCAGGTCGCGTTACGGCCTGCCTGCGGCAGGCCTTGAGAGGGAGAGGGAAGCCCTTGGCTTCATGATGGGCTTGGAGCCGGGAGAGAGTCTCGCGGCGGCCCGTCATGGAGAAGCCCCATGGCCAAAGCGCCTCAGAAACTCGTCCTCAGCGGCTCGCGCGACATTCCGTTCGACCGCTTGCATCTGTCCCAGTCCAATGTCCGCCGGGTGAAGGCCGGCGTATCGATCGGCGAACTGGCGGAGGACATCGTCCGCCGCACGCTGCTCCAGAGCCTCAACGTGCGGCCCATCCTCGACGCGGAGGGCGAGGAGACCGGCCAGTTCGAGGTGCCGGCCGGTGGCCGGCGGTTCCGGGCGCTCGAGTTGCTGGTGAAGCAGAAGCGGCTCGCGAAGGACGCGCCCATTCCCTGCGTGGTCAAGGCAGCCAATGATGTCGTTTCCGCCGAAGAAGACAGCTATGCGGAAAACACCTTCCGCGAGCAGCTTCACCCTCTCGACCAGTTCCGCGCCATGCGGGCGATGGTGGACAAGGGCCAGGATATCGAATCGATCGCCGCACACTTCCTCGTGACGCCGGCCGTCGTGAACCAGCGGCTGAAGCTCGCCAAGGTCTCGCCCAAGCTGCACGAGGTCTATGCCGAGGACGGCATGACGCTGGAGCAGCTCATAGCCTTTTCTGTCTCCGATGACCATGAGCGCCAGGAGCAGGTCTGGGAACTGCTTGCTCACAGCTACAACCGGTCGGGTGCCTATATCCGGCAGAAGCTGACCGAGAACAGCGTGCGCGTCGCGGACAAGCGGGTGCGGTTCGTCGGGGTCGAGGCCTATGTCGAAGCCGGTGGCGGCGTGATGCGCGACCTGTTCGAGGATGACGATGGTGGCTGGCTGACCGATCCCTCGCTCCTCGACCGGCTGGTCACCGAAAAACTCCAGGTCGAAGGCGAGAAGATCGGCGCCGAGGGCTGGAAGTGGGTCGCGACCGCCGTCGACCTGCCCTGGGGTGTTACCAACGGCCTGCGCGAGATTGACGGCGTGCCAGTCCCGCGCACTCCCGAAGAGGAGGCGCGGCTCGCGGAGCTGGAGGCCGAGGCCGAGAAGATCGAAGCGGAATGGTCCGACGACCCGAATGTGCCGGATGAGGTGCATGAGCGCATTGCCGCCATCGACACCGAGATCGGCGCGCTGGTCGAACGACCGCTGACCTTCGATCCGGAAGAGATGGCACGGGCCGGCGTGTTCGTATCGATCGAATCCGATGGATCGCTCTGCATCGAGCGTGGCTATGTCCGTCCTGAGGATGAGCCGGTCATCGAGAGCGAAGACGGAGAAGCCGATGCCGTTTGCGGCGTCGGCGGCGCCTCTGCCGGTGAGGAAGGCGATACGCTGGCTGGCACGGCCGAGACCAATGTCGTGCCGATCGGCGCGGCATCTGGCGGGGATGACGAGGAGGAAGGTGAAATCCTCAAACCCCTTCCCGATCGCCTCGTCGCCGAACTGACCGCCTGGCGCACGCTCGCCCTTCAGGACGCGTTCGCGCAGAATCCGTCCACGGCCTTCGCGGCGGTGCTGCACGCATTCGCGCTCAGCACCTTCTACACCTACAGTCGCGAATCCTGCCTGGAACTGTCGCTCAGCAAGGTGTCGTTCGGTTTTGCGCCTTCGGGCCTGCGCAGCAGCGCGCCCGCCAAGGCGATCGACGAGCGCCACAAACGCTGGGCAGACCGGCTGCCGGACAGCGACAAGGATCTGTGGGACGCGCTGCTCCAATTCGACGGGGCCGAGCAGGCCGCCCTGTTTGCGCACTGCGCCTCGCAGGCGTTGAACGCGCAGCACGAAGTGGTTCCCAAATACGACAATGGCCGCATCTCGAAGCACAGCGTCGAGCGGCGCATCACGCATAGTCATGTCCTGGCGCGGGCTGTCGGCCTCGATCTGGTCGGCGCGGGCTGGCGTCCGACGGTAGAGGGCTATTTCCGCAGCGTCACCAAGCCGCGCATCCTTGCCGACGTCGCCGAGGCCAAGGGGCCGAAGTTCGCCGAGATGATCGACCATCTGAAGAAGGGCGACATGGCGAACGAGGCCGAACGGCTGCTGGAAGATTCGGGTTGGCTTCCCGAGCCGATGCGGACGCCCGAACTGCTCGATGCGCCTGCCGACGATCCGGCAGCGGAGACCGAAGCCGCCGAACTGCCTGCCTTTCTCGATGACGATGCGCAGCCGGTCGATGACGGCGGTGACGGCCTCGCCGCAGCGGCCTGACATCCGGGCGGGGCGGCTTCGGCCGTCTCGCCCATCCCATACATCAATCGAGCCCGGCGCATTTCGCGTCGGGCTTTCGCATTTTCAGGAGATCCGCAATGACGGACGCACCTCAGCCTCCGGCATTCGATGCCGATGATTTCACGGCACGCTACAACGCCTATGAGCAGCGCGCCGCCGCGCTGGTTCCCGCGAACAAAGCGAACCTCTTTTCCGCCCTCGGCGATGCAGGCATTACCTGCGTTACCGTGACTTTCGACGGCTATGGCGACAGCGGCCAGATCGAGAATATCGAAGCGAAGGCCGGCGAGGAGATCGCAGACCTTCCCGACACCCTGGTCGAGATTGCGCGAACCGAGTTCTACTCCGACGAGATACATCGGCGCACCCAGTCCCTGCCCGAAGCGATCGAGTCGATCTGCTACCTCATCCTCGAGGCCAAGCATGGCGGCTGGGAGAACAACGAAGGCGCCTATGGCGAACTCATCTTCGACATCTCCGCCGACAGCTTGGTGCTCGATTTCAACTACCGGATCGAGACATCCGAAAATCACGCCTACGAGTTTTAAGGAGGAGGCGATGGGACATTGTTATCACCATGCGCTTTCCTCGGTCCGAAAATGGGGCGGTGAGCCGGAAGACTATCTGCCGCTCCACCAGTGGTTCGATGAATCCAAGGCGATCACTGCGGATTTCCGGCACCGCGCACTGCGCCATCATGCCGAGGGCATCTTCATGCTCGAGTGCTTCTTCGGCGCGACGATCACCGTCTCGACGGGGCGCGTAATTCCCGTTCGCCTTGTCGGGGAACAGCATGTTCGCGAGGATTTGGGGTTTATCCCGAGCTTCGCCGACTGGGTGCGTTGCATCCGGCCCGAACCCTGGATGGGCCGTGCGCAGCCGATCCACCGCGACGTCGATCCGTTCGAGGCCGTCGCTGCCTGACAAACGGCGCTCGTGCATTGTCAATCAAACCACCGCCCTCGGCGCCCCATCGCCGGGGGCGAAACATATCAAGGAGCCAGACGATGGCCGACTATTACACTCCGACCGTGGTCGAACCATTTATTCCGCTCAGCGCCATGCTTCCGATCGAACGCCTGTTCCTCGCACAGGTGTTCGATGAGGAAATCGCTGACGAGACTGCCTATTACTACAGCGAGGACGGTGCCAACGACCTTATCTTCATGCCCGCTGGCGACGTCCGGGCGGCCCTTGATGCGGCCAAGCCCGACACCAGCCGTCTTGCGCATAAGCTGCTCGACGAGCAGCCCGATGCGATTCTCGGCGAGGATGACATCGAACTCGACATGTGCGGCGATCTATGGGCCGACGTGTTGCAGGACATCGTGCGCCGATCGCCAAACCTCGATCATCTGACGGTGACCATGGCCTTCACCTGTTCGAAGATGCGGGTCGATGGCTTCGGCGGGCTCGCCATGCTGATCACTGCCGAGACCATCCGTTCGGAATCGACCAACACGCTGTTCGACCGCTTCTACAAGGAAGCTCAGGCCAACGGGGAGATCGGTCATGGCAATCCCTGATTACGCCCGCGCCAATTTCGAGACGCTGTTGAAGGCTGCCAAGGCGGGCGATCTGGCGCTGATGGAATGCACGGAGGTGGAAAGCGGCGAGACCCGCTACGTAATCTGCGCCGTTGGCCGCGATCAAGGCGACTATGTGATGACGCCGTTCGGTCATCTTGCCCCCGGCAACCCCTACGAAGCCTATACTCCACCCGCTTGAGCGCGCCGTAGTGCTGTGAATCGTGCGGCAATCTGGCTGTCTGAGCGATCATTCGCGCCAGCGGCGTGAGAGGAAGAGTTCTGACCGGTACGGGGGAACCCGGCCGGGCCTCAAGAGGGAGAGCATCCGGCGGGTTTCACCTGTTGCCGCTCTCCCGGAGACCTTCACTCATGACCCATATCCTGTCCGACGCGGCGCTCCGCGCCGCGCCCCTTGCGGCCGCGTCCGGCTTCGGCGCGCAGGCCAGTGCCCTGCACACCGCCGCACGCAGCCTCCTGCCGGCGCTCGAGGCCGGGCGTGCCATCGATGCGGCGCAGCTCCGTTCGGCCATGACCGACGCCTTTGGCGCCAGTGATTCCGAAGGCGCCTGGGACTGGAAAAGCGCCTACGAAGCCTGCGAGGCCGCCGAAGTCCTGTTCCTGCGCCGTTATGGACAAGTGATTGTCGGCCGCGTGGCGCCAAGCGCGCTCGCACTGATCGAGCGCATCGCGGCTTTGATGCCCACGCACACCCGCCGCTCGGAAACCTCCCAGGCTCTGCAGCAATTCTCGACGCCGCCCGGACTTGCCTTTGTCGCCAGCGTGGCGGCTTCGATCAGCCCCAGCGATCATGTGCTGGAGCCCTCCGCTGGCACTGGCATGCTCGCCGTCCATGCCCTGCTGGCGCGGGCGGGGCTCACGCTCAACGAACTCGGCGAGACCCGTGCGGACTTGCTACGGCTGCTGTTTCCGGACGTGCCAGTCTCGGGCCATGATGCGGCCTCGATCGACGATCGGCTGCCATCCGCCGTCCGCCCGAGCGTCGTACTGATGAACCCGCCCTTCTCGGTGGTGGCGCAGGTCGAACGCACCATGAAGGACGCGGCGCTGCGCCATATCGCCTCAGCGCTCGCGCGTCTGGAACCGGGCGGCCGCCTAGTCGCGATCACCGGGGCAAGCTGCGCGCCCGATGCTCCGGCCTGGCGCGACGCCTTCGCGCGGTTGCAGGAGACGGGCCGCGTCCTCTTCACCGCCGCGATCGGCGGCAAAGTCTATGCGAAGCATGGTACGACGATCGACACTCGGCTGACCGTCATCGACAAGCTGCCGGCCGAGGATCCAGGCCAGTTTCCCGAAAGCGCTGGCGTTGCACCCGACACCGTGACCCTGCTCGCCTGGATCCAGACCCAGGTTCCGCCGCGCTCACCCACCACGCCGTCTCCGGTCGCGGCCCTGCCGGTCACGGCATCGGCTTCGCCCGCGCGCGCCAAAGTGCGTGCTGCGCCGACCGTCTCAGCGCCGTCGGCGCCTGAGCCGGAAGCAATCGAACTGGCCTATGACATCGTCGACTGGACGCCGCCCGCGGAACGTCTGGGGGACAGCATATATGAACCCTATGCGCTGCAATCGATCGCGATCCCCCGCGCAGCTACGCATCCGACGCCGCTGGTCCAATCCGCTGCGATGGCTTCGGTCGCACCGCCCAAGCCCTCCTACCGGCCGCATTTGCCGCCGCAGCTCGTGACGCTCGGTATATTGTCCGACGCCCAGCTCGAATCCGTCATCTATGCGGGCGAAGCGCATGGTGGGCATCTGTCGGGCGCGTGGAAGGTCGATGCGACCTTCGATGTCGTTACCGCCGCGCCTGAGGATGCCGAAGACGCTGTGAAATTCCGGCGCGGATGGTTCCTGGGCGATGGGACCGGCGCGGGCAAGGGCCGCCAGGTTGCGGGCATCATTCTCGACAATTGGCTCAAGGGGCGCCGCCGCGCGGTCTGGATTTCCGTATCGGACCGGCTGCTTGAGGATGCACAGCGCGACTGGTCGGCGCTCGGCCAGGAGCGGCTGTTGGTAACGCCGCTCTCGCGTTTCCGCCAAGGCACCGACATCCGGCTCGATGAGGGCGTGCTGTTCACCACCTATGCGACGCTGCGCTCGCAGGAGCGCGGTGGCAAGAAATCACGCGTAGAGCAGATCGTCGAATGGCTGGGGCCGGACTTCGACGGCGTGATCGTGTTCGATGAAGCCCATGCCATGGCCAATGCCGCCGGTGGCAAGGGGGAGCGCGGCGATGTCGCGCCCTCGCAGCAGGGTCGTGCCGGCCTGCGTCTCCAGCACGCACTGCCCGATGCCCGCATCGTCTATGTCTCGGCGACCGGCGCGACCACGGTCCAGAACCTCGCCTATGCCCAGCGCCTGGGCCTGTGGGGCGGCGAGGATTTCCCGTTCGCGACTCGGGGCGAATCCGTCAGCGCGATCGAGAATGGCGGAGTCGCCGCCATGGAGGTCATGGCCCGCGATCTGAAGGCTCTCGGCCTCTACGCCGCCCGCTCGCTGTCCTTCGATGGCGTCGAATATGAGATGCTCGAACACAGGCTCACGAGCGAGCAGGTCCGTATCTATGACAGTTTCGCATCGGCGTTCGAGGTGATTCACAACAATCTCGACGCCGCGCTTGAAGCCGCCGGCGTCACCAGTCCGAGCCATGGCACGCTGAACCGGCAGGCCAAAGCCGCCGCGAAATCCGCCTATCAGGGGATGCTCCAGCGCTTCTTCAACCATCTTATCACCAGCATGCAGACGCCCAGCGTCATCGGCGGCATCGAACGCGATCTGGAGGCTGGCCATGCGGCCGTGGTGCAGATCGTCTCGACCGGCGAGGCCTTGCAGGAGCGCCGCCTCGCCGAAATCCCGGCCGATGAATGGAATGACGTCTCGGTGGACATCACGCCGCGCGACGGCGTTCTGTCCTACCTCCAGCATAGCTTCCCGGTGCAGCTCTACGAGCCGTTCACCGACGGAGATGGCAATCTCTCTTCCCGGCCGGTTTATGACGAGGACGGCAACCCGGTCGTCAATCGCGAGGCCGTGCGTCGCCGCGACGCGATGATCGAACGGCTCGCGGCGCTCCCGCCCGTTCCCGGCGCGCTCGACCAGATTGTCCAGCATTTCGGGACGGACATGGTGGCCGAAGTGACCGGGCGTTCACGCCGCGTCGTTTCCCGGCGCCATGACGATGGCTCGGTTCGCTTTGCGGTCGAGAACCGTCCCGCTTCGGCAGCGCTGCATGAGACCGACGCCTTCCAGAATGACGCCAAGCGCATCCTCGTCTTCTCGGAAGCTGGCGGCACAGGGCGCAGCTATCACGCCGATCTTGGCGCCGCGAACCAGCGCCGCCGCGTCCATTACCTGCTCGAAGCGGGCTGGAAAGCCGATGCTGCAATCCAGGGGTTTGGCCGCACCAACCGCACCAATCAGAAGCAGCCACCGCTGTTCCGACCGGTCTCGACCGACGTGAAGGCGCAGAAACGCTTCATCTCGACGATCGCCCGGCGTCTGGATTCTTTGGGCGCGATCACGCGCGGCCAGCGCCAGACCGGCGGTCAGAACATGTTCCGGCCCGAGGACAATCTCGAAAGCTGGTATGCCCGCGATGCACTGCGCCAGCTCTATATCCTTCTCGCGCGCGGCAAGGTCGAAGGCTGTTCGCTCGCCCGCTTCGAAGCGGCGACCGGCCTGTCGCTGCTTGATAGCGACGGCGGCCTCAAGGACGAGCTGCCGGGGATCAACACCTTCCTCAACCGCATGCTCGCGCTCACGGTCGCGATGCAAAACCTGCTGTTCGAGGCGTTCGAGGGCCTGCTTGTCGCGCGGATCGAGCAGGCGCGGGCATCGGGTAGCTACGAAATCGGGCTGGAGACCCTGCAGGCCGAAAGCTTCCGCATTGTCGGCCGCACGCCGATCTACACCCATCCGGGCACGGGCGCACAGACGCAGCTTCTGACCATCAAGCGCAAGGATCGGTTGACGCCGCTATCGCTGGAGGATGCGCTGGCCATGGCCGAAGGCAAGGGCGCGAAACTGCTGGTCAATAGCAGGACCGGCCGCGGCGCCGTCCAGCGCGGGGCGCGCAGCGTGACCGATGACGATGGCGCCGTCCATCCGCGCGTGCGCCTGGTCTGGCCGCTGACCGATAGCGTCATTCCGGCGGAAACGCTGCTGGCGAGCCAATGGGAAGAGGCCGACCGCGACAAGTTCAGTGCGGTATGGAAGGCGGAGCTTGCAGGACTACCGACGCACGAGACATCGACGCTGCACATGGTCTCCGGCCTGCTGCTGCCGATATGGAAGCGACTTCCCGACGAGTCGACGCGCGTTTATCGGCTCCAGAGCGATGATGGCGAGCGTGTCATCGGCCGCCGCGTGTCTCCGGCCTGGGCGGCCAGCGTCGCCAATGACGATGGTCCGGTACGGCTCTCCGGCGAGGAAGCGCTTTCGATGCTCATGTCCGGCGAAGCCGTGCTGCATCTGGCGCAGGACCAGAAGCTCCAGCGTGTCCGTGCCATGCACGACTGGCGGATCGAGCTCACCGGGTTCAATGATCTGGGTGTCGAGCGTCTCAAGGCCATGGGCTTGATCTCGGAGATCGTCTCGTGGAAACTCAGGCTCTACGTGCCGGCAGGGGCTGTCGGCGCCGACGTGCTGGACCGGCTGCTCGAACGATATCCGATCGAACGGCTCTCCACGCGCAAGGCCGCCTGAGGAGCCCCACAATGCAGAGCCCCGCAACCATTATTGCCGAACGTCTCGCAGAGAATGCGGAAGGCGTCTGTCGCCGCTACCTGTCCAACGGCCACCGGGAAGGCCGCTACTGGCTGGTCGGCGACGTTCACAACACGCCGGGGCGAAGCCTCTATGTCCGTCTGGCCGCATCCCCCGATGGGCGCGGCCAGGCTGGCAAATGGACCGATGCACAGAGCGGCGACCATGGCGATCTGCTCGACATCATCGCCATCGCGCGGAATTGCCGGACAATGCGCGAGACGCTGGACGAAGCCCGGTATTTCCTGAGTCTGCCAATCCCGCCGCCGTCCGAGGACAGGCCGGTTCGACGCAACAAGGGGCCCACCGGCACACCGGAAGCAGCGCGGCGACTCTGGGCGGCATCGAAGCCGGTCGCGGGCACCTCGGTGGCGGCCTATCTCGCGTCCCGGCAGATCACCGATCTCACCGGCTGCGAGGCGCTGCGCTTTCACGGTAACTGCTGGTATCGCCCGTCGAAGGATGATGCACCCAATACGCGTCCGGCATGGCCGGCGATGATCTCGGCGGTCACCGATCTCGACGGCAGCGTCACCGGAGTTCATCGGACCTGGCTGAAACCGGGAGGCTCGGACAAGGCTCCGGTCGCCTATCCGCGCCGCGCCATGGGCCATCTGCTTGGACACGGCGTCCGGTTCGGGTCAAGTGGCCCCGTCATGATGGCGGGCGAAGGCATCGAGACCATGCTGTCGCTGCGACAGGTCATGCCCATGATGCCCGCGATTGCGGGGCTCTCGGCCGCGCATCTCGCTGCCATTCTGTTCCCGGCCATGCTGCGCCGGCTCTATGTCGCACGCGATGACGATCCTGCTGGTGCGGGGGCGTTGAAGACGCTCACCGAGCGGGCGATCCCGGCGGGGATCGAGGTGGTGCCGCTCGAACCCAGGCTTGGGGATTTCAACGACGATCTTACCACCTTCGGGCGGGAGCGGCTCATTGCGAGGCTGCGGGATCAACTCCGGACGGAGGATGCGGAGCGCTTCCTGATGCAGGGGTAAGGGCTGGACTGCGGGGAACGTCTCTGGTCGCGGGTGATCACCATCATCACCGGCATCTTCGAGACGCCGCGCGCTCGTGCCTTCGGTAGAGGGCGACTGCGGCAAACGGATCGGGACGGCAATGGCGGAAGGGCGGCTATTTTCCGCCGAACCTTCGGTTCTTTGCATCGCGAAGCAAAATAGCCGCCCGCCCGCCATCCTCCGCTTCGCTCCGGCCGCGCCCCAAGCGGCGCGGTTCTGTCCCGCTCCGTCCGCCGCCTGCCGTCGCCACGAAGGCTGCGAGAGGCGCGGCTGTCAGATGACGGAGATTTTCGATGGCGACCGACCAGGACGACGATCGCGAAGCGCAGCCCGGCTCTACCGCCTACCTGCTTCAGGAAATGCAGCTCTACGGCTACCGTCCCTTCGAGGACGAACCCGACCATCGCCCCTTGCCGGACGACCGCATCGCCGGCGGCGCCGTCGCCGAGATGTTCGACGCGCTGGTTTCCAGCCTCATCGACACGCGGATCGAGCCTGACCTTGAGGATCTGGCCTGGGGCATCGTCAACGTCTTCCACCGCGCCGGCGAGCGGATCGAGCGCGAACTCGACGACAATGAGCAAGCGCAGAAGCGGCTTCAGCGCGAGCAGGACGGCAGCGAGGTGAAGTCGGTCGAGCTGGAGCGCAAGATCGCCGAAGGCATCACCCTGATCGAACGCCGCGACACCATGGAATTCTTCCGTGATGCCGCCGCCGACCAGTTCCGCATCCATATCCGCAAGCCCTGGCTGCCGCGTTCGGGCGCAGTGGTGAACCACAAGGCGCTGACCTCTGCTGTGCTCGACAGCCGCAAGGCGCTCGACAAGCGCGCTTGGGAGAAGCAACGGGTGTTCGATCCCGATGGCGTACGCATCGCGTTTACCGGCGGTGCCGACTGCAACGATCACCAGCGCATCTACGCCGTGCTGGACAAGGTCCATGCCCAGCTTACGAACCTGATCCTGATGCACGGCGCGACTCCGACCGGCGCCGAACGCATCGCTGCCTGCTGGGCACGCGACCGGGGTGTGCCGCAGGATCCCTACCGGCCCGACTGGAACCGGCACAAGAAGGCCGCACCGTTCAAGCGCAACGATGCCATGCTGGAGAAGATGCCGCAGGGTGTCATCGTGTTTCCGGGCACCGGCATCCAGGACAATCTCGCCGACAAGGCTCGCAAGATGGGCATCCGCGTCTGGGACTTTCGCAATCGAAGACGCGATTAAATCCTTCTCGATTGCGGCCCACAGGATAGAAAAGCCGGCAAGCATCGATCCGCAGCATGGAACTGAGCGTAGAGGCCCCGCTATCCCAGCGCATTTCGCCACCTTTGGCACGGGCTCCGGCGACCCAACGGTGCCATTTCGGGTCGCCAGTTCGCGCTTTCCGAAACGCGCATTAAGCGTCGGCAGCGCGAACAGCGGTTAGCCGATCATGTGAGGCGCGCGGCGCGCTATGTATCGCGGTGCGTGGCGCTGGAGCGCGCATTTACTGGCAAAACGTTCGATACGATTTCGTGCATTAAATGTGGCAAAACGTGCGATCCATCGTTATGGATTAATGCATGCGCTAATGCGGATAGGGGGCCTATAATTAGTGACGCTCGTGATCACCACCTGTACGAATCGCAAGCGCAAGCCGGTTTCCGACGCTCTTCACATGGCCGCCCTCCCGCCAGCCGACTTCGATGGTCTGGCCCGTCAATGGTCGCAACGCCTGGCGGCTGAGCCGACGCGGTTCCCCGGGGAAGACATTTACGGCGGTCGCGGCTTTCGCGAAGCCGTCACCGCGGCGGAATTACTCGACGCAAGACTGCTGGTCGTCTCCGCGGGTCTTGGCCTGATCGACGTTTCGACAGCGGTTCCGCCCTATGCCTGCACCGTGCTCGTCGACGCCCCGGACAGCGTCCGCTCGCGCGTAACCGGCGCGTTCAGCGTCGAGCGCTGGTGGGAGGCGCTGTGCAAGGTTTCTCCATTTGCGGTCGCGCTACATGATGCGGTCGAGGGCGCGCACGGGCTGATCTGCGCGGCGCTGTCAGACGCCTATATCGAGATGATCGCGGAGGATCTTCTCGCCCTTCCAACATCGATGCTCGGTCGGCTCAGGCTCTTTACCCGCGCGCGCCTCGATCGCGTTCCTGCCGCACTACAGCCCTTCGTCATGCCCTATGACGACCGGCTCGATGGTCCGGACAGCTGCAATCGCGGCACGCGCAGCGATTTTGCCGGCCGGGCGCTTCGCCATTTCGCAGAACTGACGCGCGGCGAGCCGCAAGGACGTTCGGCGGCCGAGCACGCCGCGGAGGTGTCGGCGACGCTGGACGGTTGGCGGATGCCGGCCAAGGTGGACCGCATCCGCCATGATGACGCAGCGCTGCTTGATCTGATCCGGGCGCATTGGGATGCCGAGCGCGGCAGTTCCTCGCGGCTGCTGCGCCGCTTCCGCGACGATCTCGGGATCGCGTGCGAGCAGGGCCGGTTCGCGGAATTGGCCCGCCAGGTGCGGAGTGAGCGCGCATGAGCGGACGCGAAACTCTCAAGGTCCGCGCGGTGCGCGCCGAGCAGGCCGGCGGAACCAGTGTCTTTGCGTTCTTCCTCTATGGCGCCGATATCAACCGGGTGGCGGATATCAGCCGGATCCGCCGCGACGATCAGGAGCTTAAGGGCTTCCAACGCCGCGAGATCCGCGATCACGTTAAGGAGATCACGGCCTTTCTCGACAGCGGCCCGGTGCTGTTTCCCAATGCGATCATCCTTGCCATCTCGCCCGAAGTGGAGTTCGCCTCGGCGCGTGGCCGCTCGCCGGGCAATATGTGCGAAGTGGGGGATGCGGGCACGCTGTCGATACCGATCTATCCCGAGGGCCGGCGCGCCGCCTGGATCGTCGATGGGCAGCAGCGCTCGCTGGCGCTGAGCGCCGCCAAGGACCGAACGATCGCCGTACCGGTGGTCGGGTTCGTGTCGGATGCGCTCGAGACGCAGCGCGAGCAGTTCATCCTTGTCAACAAGGCGCGGCCGCTGCCGACCCGGCTGATCAACGAACTGCTGCCCGAGGTGAGCGTGTTGCTGCCGCGCGATCTGGCGGCACGCCAGTTGCCGAGCGCGCTGTGCGAAGCGCTCAACACCGATCCGAATTCGCCCTTCTTCGGCCTGATCAAGCGCGAGTCCGATGCGAAGGACCGTGCCGGCATCGTCACCGACAATGCGCTCATTGAAACGATGAAGGCGAGCCTCAAGACCCCAGCCGGGGCGCTCGGCCAATTCAAGCATAATGGTGACGGCAACGACACGGTCGCCATGTACGATGCGCTTCTCCTCTACTGGTCGGCGGTCCGCGACACCTTTCCAGAGGCCTGGGGCAAGCCACCGGCCGACAGCCGACTGATGCACTCCGCCGGCATCCGCGCGATGGGCGCGTTGATGGATACGATCATGCTGCGCGCCGATGCGGCGCCGGACAAGGTGGCGGCGGTGCGCACGATGCTCAAGCGCATCGCGCCCTTGTGCTGCTGGACCGCCGGCACATGGGAGGGCCTCGGCCTTGCCTGGAACGAAATCCAGTCGACCTCGCAGCACATCACCAAGCTCAGCGATCATCTGGTGCACATCGAGCGCGATCTCGCGCGGGCGGCAGCATGAAGTTCATCTTCGCTGACAGCCTCGATTATGTGGATCCTGCATTCGACTTCATCGCCGATCGCAGCCGCGCCGAGCGCCAGCCATATTGGGACGACGCCTATCCGCACGAGATCCTCGGCTATGCGCCCTATGACGGGGTGCTGGTCTCGCGCGGCATCGTCGGCGACCACCGCGTGAAGGGCAAATATACGGCCAGCCAGGCGCGCCGCTTCCGCCTGGTTGGGGCCCGCAAGTTTCTGCGCCTCGACAAGCCCGAGTTCGCGCATCTCGACATTTTCGGCGATTGCGGCGCCTTCACTTATGTGCAGGATGAGAAGCCGCCGTACACTCCGGTGGAAATGGCCGAATTCTACGACGAATGCGGCTTCACCCATGGCGCCTCGGTCGACCATATCATCTTCGATTTCGACGCCGGCCTCGCGGGGCTGGCTGGCGGGTCGACCGACGCCCGACAGCGCTTCGACATCACGCTAGAGAACGCCGAGGGATTCCTGCGCGAGGCCAAAGTGATGGACGCGGGCTTCACCCCGATGGGCGTGATCCAGGGCTGGTCGCCCGGCAGCATGGCCGAGGCGGCGCGTCGGCTGGTCGCCATGGGCTATGACTACCTGGCACTCGGCGGCATGGTTCCGCTCAAGTCGCCCGAGATCAAGTTATGTTTGGAAGCGATCCGCGACACGGTGCCCGCATCGACACGCCTCCACATCCTCGGCTTTGCCAAGGCCGACGATATCGACAGCTTCCACGGCTACGACATTTCAAGCTTCGACACGACGTCGCCCCTCATTCGCGCGTTCAAGGACGCGAAGCAGAACTATTATCTGCCGGGCGACAGGTTGGCGCTGCGCTACTTCACCTCGATCCGGGTGCCGCAGGCGATCGAAAACCCCAAGCTCCAGCGCGCGGTCAAGAAGGGTATGTTCCGGGCCGAGGAACTGGTCCGGCTCGAGGCGTTGGCGCTGGGCTCATTGCGCGCGTTCGACCGGGATGAAGCCGGGCTCGAAGAGACGCTGCATCACGTGCTCGTCTACAGTGCGCCTTTGGTCGAGGAAAAGCCTTACGAGGACTGCGCCGCGAGCCCGTCGCTGGCGCGCCTGGCCGAGCGCTATCGTACGACGCTTGCCGAGCGGCCATGGAAGCAATGTTCCTGCAAAATCTGCCGGGATGCCGCGATCGATGTGATCATCTTTCGCGGAAGCAATCGCAACAAGCGCCGCGGGATTCACAATCTCGCGGTCTACCAAGATCATATCGAACGACTGGATTTGAAGCGTGCCGTTGAACCAAGTGATGACCTACCTCGCCGTCTGTGCGCAGCAGAGCAGTGAGCACAAAGTGCTCAGCTTCGCGGCAAAAGCCGCGGACGTGCTGCGCTTTGCGGCTATCGACCGGATCGGCCGAGACGCCCAGGGCGAGCTCAGCGGGTTCCAGCGGCCGCAAGTCGCCGCCCATATCCGCGAGATCCGCGACTATCTCGAGAAGCCCGACGCAGTGTTGCCCAACCCGATCGTCGTCGCCTTTACCGATCGCGTCAGCGTTGAGGACCTCGGGAATGGCGCCGTGCAGTTGGCGATTGACATGAGCAGCAGCGTTCCCGGATTGGTGGTGGACGGCCAGCAGCGTTTGTCGGCGCTTGCCGATCTCGACCGCGACTTCCAGGTCTTCGTCTCGGCGCTGATCTGTCGCGACGAGGCGGAACTCCGCCGCCAATTCGTGCTCATCAACAATACCAAGCCGCTGCCCAAGTCGCTGATCTACGAGCTGCTGCCGACCGTCGGCGATCTGCCACCGCGGCTCAGCCGGCGGTCGGTCGCCTCCGATCTGACGGCGCGGCTCAACTTCGAGAACACCGCGCTCAAGGGCTATATCAAGCAGCATACCTGTCCCGAGGGCATCATCGCCGACACGGTGATGCAGAAGATCATCATGGAGTCGCTCAGCAACGGGGTGATGCGCGAGCTGATCCGGGGTGCGAAGGGCGAGGAACGCTGTGTGCGGCTGATGTCCAATTTCTTCGACGCAGTGAAGAAGGTCTGGCCCGAGGCGTGGCACGGCCAGAAGCCAAATACCTCTCGGCTGCTGCACGGCGCCGGCATCCAGGCCATGGGCGACGTCATGGAAGTGCTCGCCGAGCGCGGGGAGGCGCGGACGGTCGAGGATTTCAGAACCGGGATGGAATGCCTTAAGGACAAGACCGCCTGGACCGCTGGCGAGTGGCATATGGATGGCGAGGTCCGGCGGTGGAATGGCTTGCAGAACGTCAACCGCGATGTCGCGCTGCTCAAACATTATCTGGTGGGCATCGTGAAGGCGGACCTGCGCAAGAAGGCCAAGCGGGCGCCGGCGCCGCTGCTTGAGCCCACGGCCGATAGATCATGAGCTACGCGGTCAAGGAGATCTTCAAGACGCTGCAGGGTGAAGGCGCCCAGATGGGGCGTGCGGCGGTGTTCTGCCGGTTCGCCGGATGCAATCTATGGTCAGGACGCGAGGGCGACCGCGCAACATCGGTCTGCACGTTCTGCGATACCGACTTTGTCGGCATGGACGGGAGAGGCGGCGGGCGCTTCGCCGACGACCAAGCCCTAGCCGACGCGATCGAGTCCGAATGGGCTGGCGCTCGGGCCGATCGCTACGTCGTGCTGACCGGCGGCGAGCCGCTGCTCCAGGTCGACCAGGACCTGGTCGACGCGTTGCACACGCGCGGTTTCGAAATCGCTATAGAGACCAATGGCACACAACCCGCGCCGCGGGGGCTCGACTGGATCTGCGTCAGCCCCAAGGCCGATGCCGAACTGGTGCTACTTGCAGGTAATGAACTCAAGCTTGTCTACCCGCAGGAGAAGGCGGCGCCCGAGCGGTTCGAGCATCTCGCCTTCGAGCACTTTTTCCTGCAGCCGATGGATTCGCCGACCGCCGCCGCCAATCTCGAGGCTGCGATCACCTATTGCACCCAGAACCCGCGCTGGCGCCTCTCGCTCCAGTCGCACAAGATGATCGGGATCCGCTGATGTTTGAGCTCAGCAAGCAATTTCGTTTCGATGCCGCCCACACGCTGGAACGGTCGATCGATACCGAATCGAGCCGCCGCATCCACGGCCACAGCTACCGTGCCGAGGTGACCGTGCGCGGGCGGCCCGATCCCGCGACTGGGATGATCGTCGATCTCGGCCTGCTCGAGCGCTCGATGGAAGATGCCCGCGATGCGCTCGATCATCGCTTCCTCGACGAGATCAACGACCTCGGCCCCGCCACGATGGAAAATCTCAGCCGCTGGATCTGGAACCGGCTCTCGCCCGAACTCAACAATCTGTTCAAGGTCAGCGTCTACCGCGACAGCAGCGGCGACGCCTGCACCTATTGGGGCGAGGAAGTCGCGGCATGACCGGCGACGCTGGCGCGCTCGTCCTTTTCTCTGGTGGGCAGGACAGCGCCACTTGTCTTGCCTGGGCATTGGACCGGTTCGAGACCGTCGAGACCGTCGGGTTCGACTATGGCCAGCGTCACCGCGTCGAACTCGAATGCCGCGACGATTTTCGTGCGCGCATTGTTGAATTGAATCCGGCATGGGCCGCGCGGCTCGGGCCGGATCACAAGCTCGACCTCTCGGTGCTGGGCCAGGTCAGCGAGACCGCGCTCACCCGCGATGCCGAGATCGCGTTGCGCGCCGATGGCTTGCCCAACACCTTCGTGCCCGGTCGCAATCTGTTGTTCTTTACGCTCGCCGCTGCGCTCGCCTCACGCCGCGAACTGCGGCATCTCGTCGGCGGCATGTGCGAGACCGACTATTCGGGCTATCCCGATTGCCGCGACGATACGCTCAAATCGCTCCAAGTCACGCTCAACCTCGGTATTGGCAGCCGCTCGGTCGTCCACACGCCGTTGATGTGGCTCGATAAGGCGCAGACCTGGGGTCTGGCAAAAATACTGGGTGGCGAGAAACTGGTCGACCTCATCCGCACCGGCACTCATACTTGCTATCGTGGCGACCACGATCGCTTGCAGGACTGGGGCTACGGCTGTGGCACCTGTCCGGCTTGCGAATTGCGCATGAAGGGCTGGCAAGAACATCGGAGCAGTTTGGACGAGTAGCGCTTGCCGTTTTTGGTTGGTTCTCAACCCTCTGTCAGTAAGATGGCCCTAACGGTGCGATTGTGGGGAATCGCCCATCGAGGGATACGGGTCTGTTCAGGGGGATGCTCGTCGAATTGCCCGGGCAAAAGGGCGTCGGGAAGCTGCAATCTGCGGCCGAGGGCCGCTGCGTCGTCTCGATCTTCCACTCGATCCAGCGCAGCGAAGATATCGAGTGCGAGGTAAGCGCGGTCGTCCGCGCCTATTTGAGCCCGCAGACCCGGGCCTATGTTCTCGACGACGGGCGTATGCGGGTCGGTCGCATCAGCGACTATCTCCAGCAGGAAAATGGCCTTGTCACTTATGAGGTCCGCTTCCCCAACGGGAAGCAAAAAGACTTCAGCGAGATCGACCTATTCGTCCGGCCGTGGAATGCGCCCGAGGATCCGGCCGAAATGCTCGCGGCCGGCGCCGCCGAAAGCCAGTATCTGCACGACCGCCGGCAAGCCGCGCTGACGCCGCTGCGATCGCTGACCAGTGCGGCTCAAGGTCTGACGTCGCTGCTCTCGGCCGGGATCGACTTCGTGCCGCACCAAGTCGCAGCGGTGCGCCGCGTGCTCAGTGATCCGATCCAGCGCTATCTCCTCGCCGACGAGGTCGGGCTGGGCAAGACAATCGAGGCCGGGTTGATCATCCGCCAGCATCTGATCGACAATCCCGACACCGAGGTACTGATCGCGACCCCGTCGGCACTGTGCGAGCAGTGGCGGCGCGAACTTTCCGAAAAGCTCCGCCTCGACCAGTTCGGCGAGCCCTTCGAATGTTGCTCGCATGCCGAAATCGAGCGGGTCGCGCGAACACCCGATGTTCTGGTGGTCGACGAAGCGCATCATCTGGTTGGACTCGAGGACGGCCCGCTTTCAGCATCGGCGGCTCGGTTGCGCGAGCTCGCCCGAGACGTGCCGGTGTTGTTGCTGCTGTCCGCAACGCCGCCGCTTGGCGAGGAGGCTCGGTTCCTGGCACTGCTCAATTTGCTCGATCCGCTGACCCATCCGCTCGACGATCTTGACGGTTTTCGCCTGAAGCTCGAACAGCGCCGGGCGATCGGCCGCTTGCTCCTTAGTCTCGACCCGGACGCATCGGGCATTGTGCTGCGCCAGCGCGGCGCTGAACTAGTCCGTAGCTTTCCCGACGATCCTGTAGTCCAAGAGTTGGCACCGCAGTTGATTGAGGCAACGCGAGAGGCACCCGAACGACTCGTCGACCTATGCGGCGCGCTCAAGGAGCATATCGCCGACAGCTATCGCATCCACCAGCGTCTGATCCGCTCGCGTCGCGCCGATGCCCAGGGATGGGAGTTTCGACCACGCGGACCTGATGGCGGCGCCATGACCCATGTGCGCATCGAAGGCGATCCGAGCGACAACCTGGCGGTGCTGCTTGGCACGCTTGAAGACTGGCGGTCGGCTGCGGTCGACTCGCTAGTCGATGGCGATCCGGGGGTGCCGCTTCTCGCCGCGCGCTACCGCAATCTTCTCGGCGCGGTGTCCGAAGGCGCCGACGCTCTTCGCGCCTGGCTGGCTGGTGTCATGCCGATCTTCGCCGGCGAGGCGGAAATCCTCGACGCGCTGCGCGAGCAAGCCCAGGACTACGACGATGCCGACCGCATCGAAACGATGGTCGAAAGCGTGCGGAGGCTGATCAAGACGCTGCGGGCCGACGTCGATCAGCCCAAGATCGTTGTGTTCGCGACGGCTGAGGCGCTGGCAACCGCGTTCCATCGAGCGCTGGAGGAGGCGCTCGGCGACACACCGTGCTTTCTACTCGTCTCGGGAGGTGACGCGGGCGATGACAAGGAGGACGGCGTCGCGGCGTTCGCGCAAGCGCCCGATGCCGCGGTTCTCATCGGCGACCAGACGGCCGAAGAAGGTCTCAATCTCAGCTTCTCCGATGCGATCGTGCATCTCGACCTGCCGCTGAGCGCTGCCCGGATCGAGCAGCGCATCGGCCGCCTCGACCGCTATGGCCGGCGACAGGGGATCATCCGTCACCGGATCCTCTTGCCTTCGGACGAAGACGAAAGCCCCTTTGCAGCCTGGCAGGCCTTGCTCGCCGACGGCCTGTCGATTTTCCACCGCTCGATCAGCGATGTGCAATTCCTGCTGGATGATTTCGAGACCCGCGCGCTCGACACCCTGCTGATGACCGGGCCCAATGCGCTAATCGCGCTGGCCGAGGAGATCAAAGGCCAGATCGCCGACGAACGAAAGTCTCAGGACGAACAATATGCCCTCGACCGGATCGCGCTTGCAGAGGAACCGGTCGAAACATTCATCCAGGCTCTGGATGACGCCGAAGCTGATGAGGCGGCGCTCGAGGCTGGCGTCGATCAATGGCTGATCGACACACTGCAACTCAAGAAGCGGCCCTACGCCTGGCCCGAGGAAGATCCGTTCAAGCTCGGTATAACCAAGCAGACCTTGATCCCGCGCTTGCCGTGGCAACAGCAATTGGAACTCGACGACAGCCAGCCGCTGAGCTGGAAGCGCCGGATCGCGACACGCCGGACCGCCGTGACCTTGCTGCGCCCGGGTACGCCGCTCATCGACGTGCTGGCGCGCTTCACGCGCTGGGACGATCGCGGAACCGCGTTCGTCACTTATCGGCCGGTCGCGGACTGGCTTGGCGACGCCTGGATCGGATTCAAGCTCTGCTTCACGATCGAGCCCAGTCTCGACATCGCCGACCTGCTCGCGCCGTCGCGCGCCGAACTTGCCGCGTTACGCCGCGCGCAGCGCTATTTTGCGCAAAGCGAGCAGACCCTGTTCATCGACATCAATGGTGAGATGGTCATCGATCCTGCGCTGCTCGCCATCCTGTCCAAGCCGTATAACGGGCATGGCAAAGGCCTGAGCGCCGACATCAATCTCGGAAGCCGGCCGCATATCCTCGCCGACTATATTGACCCCGCTGTGTTTCCGGCAGTGTGCCGTCGCGTGCGGAACGGCGCGCGGCAAACCTTGTCTGAGCAGCCCGCCGTGCTCGATGCGATCACCGCGGCGACGACACTGGCGGCAAGCGATCTACAGCGGCGCCGAAACCGGCTCCAGCGCCGCCAATCGGCCGGCGACTCGATGGCACGCGAGGATATCGCTCTGATCGAGTCAATCCTGCCCAGCATCGCATCACCCGCCATCCGGCTCGACGCCATGGGATGTTTCATCCTGGGTGGGGCGCTCACGAGGTCCGCTCATGGTTGACCTCGATGGCCATGACGCCTTTGTCGCCCTGAGCCAATTGCTCATCCGCACTGATAGCGAGGCGGACTGGCAAGCCCGGTCACCCGCGGTCGAGCGTTTGCGCAAAGCGCTGGTCGACCCGGCACGCCGGGCGAGCGCACTCGATCTAGCCGTGTTGCTCCGCCAAGCCATGACCTATGAGCATGTCCGGCGCGGCGCCATGGTGTCCCCCGCTGTCCTGGTGTCGCACCCACGCTTCGACGGGTTCACCAATTGGGATGCGGTCGGGCTACACAACACTTCCGCTGGCGAAGCGCGACTGGTGACGCTCCAGCCCTGGAAGCCGGCATGGCTCGTGGCTCCCGGCGACGGCGTCGAAACCCTTGCTGCGTCCGAGGCAACCCGCCGTGAGTTTAACAGGGCGGGTTGCGAGGGCGATCCATTGCTCGCCGCTGTCGGTCGAACCTCCTATCGCAGCCGCGGACAGCGCGCTGCCGTACGTGCCGCGCTCTCGACCCCCGCCGGCGCAAGCCTCGTCGTTGCTCTGCCTACCGGCGAGGGCAAGAGCATGATCTTCCAGCTGGTCCAGACGGTCGGCTTCGTCGGCGCGGACCAAGCGGAAAACCGCGGCGTAACCCTGGTGATCGTCCCTACCGTCGCGCTCGGGGTCAATCACGAACAGGAAGCGGTCGATGTCTGCGGCCTGTCGCGCCCGCTCGCTTTCCAGGGTGGCAACGACGCTCAGAACAATATTATCGCCGAACGGATCGCCGACGGCACCCAAGGCCTGTGCTTCGCGTCGCCTGAAGCCGCATGCGGCCGTCTGCGCGACCCGTTGCGGCGCGCGGCCGAGGCAGGTCTGTTGCGCGCGCTGGTGATCGACGAAGCCCATCTCGTCGACCAATGGGGAACGGGCTTTCGGACCGAGTTCCAGGAATTGAGCGGCTTGCGGCGCGAACTGCTGTCGGCCGCACCGCCCGGCCAAGCGCTGCGCACCATCATGTTGTCGGCGACACTCACCGACTCCTCACTCGAAACCTTGCGCTCTCTGTTCGGCGCCGAAAGCAATTTTGAAAGCCTGGCGGCGGTGCAATTGCGGCCCGAACCGGACTATTGGATTGCGCCATCGACCAACGAGGCCAGCCGAACTGCCCAGGTCCTGGAGGCGCTTCACCACGTGCCTCGGCCGGCGGTGCTTTATGTCACCGAGGTTGCGGCCGCCAACGCTTGGTATGCGCAGCTGATCGACGCGGGGTTCCGCCGGGTTCGCAAGCTCCACGGCAAGACCGGGCGCGCCGAGCGAGAGGAGATTGTCGGACAGTGGCGCGACGGCGCACTCGATATCGTCGTCGGAACTTCCGCGTTCGGGCTTGGCATCGATTACGGGCATGCTCGCAGCGTGATCCACGCCTGCGTTCCAGAGACGCTCGATCGCTTCTACCAAGAGGTCGGGCGCGGCGGGCGCGACGGCAAGGCTGCGCTTTCGCTGATTGTGCCGACAGACAACGACATGGGGATCGCCGAGCGCATTAACGCCCAGCAAGTCATCAGCATTGATCGCGGCTACCATCGCTGGTCTGCGATGTTCGCGCGAAAGGCCAGCCTTGGGAACGGACGCTTCGCCGTGCGGATCGACGGCCGACCCGGCACCGATGAACGCGACATCGACATGTTCGGCGATGCCAATACCGACTGGAACTTGCGCACGGTCGCCCTGATGGCGCGTGCCGGCATTCTGCGACTGCTCGGCACACCCTATCCGCGGATCGAACAGGAGGGCGACTGGCTCGAGATCGAGATCATCGACGATCATCATCTCGACCTAGCGCTATGGCAGTCGCGCGTCGAACCCGTGCGCCGGGTCGGCTGGCTTGCCGCCAAGCGCAATCTCGACCTTATGCGCGAATATCTGCGCAACGATCGCTGTCCGGCCGCGATCCTTGAAGATTTGTACGGTGCGAACCGGGTCGGACGGACGTGCAGCCGCTGCAGCCGGTGCCGATCTGACGAGGCTTGCCGCCTCAACAGCGTAGCAGTTGGCGAACCGCGCGGCCCATGGACCGAGCCGCTCGATCCGCTGGTCGCCAATCTTTTCGACCGCGATCTCCGGCTTTTGGTCAGCTATGATCCCGGTGACCTCGCACGCAACGCGTCGCGCCGGCTTGGTGACACGCTGCAGCGCCTAGCGCAGGCCCGTCTCGCCAAGTTGATCACACTCGGCCCGCAGCCGTTCGACATGGGCCGGGTTCTCAAGTTTGCGGAAAAGTTGGCATTCTTCGTCAGCGACCTGTCCTCGCTTGCCTTATCGCGCCTTCCGCGTGGCCCCGAACTTGTCATGGTCGGCGACCGGCAAACACTCGAGCCGCAGAACCTCGCGCCGCGGCCTGATAATCCTCGGATCTTCCTGGCCCCAATTGATCAGCCCGCCCCAGATGGACGCAGATTGAAAGATGTATTTGGCGGTCGGACGCTGACGCTCGACGAGTTTAATGCAAGAGTAGCCCAATGAGTATAGTTACAACTGCCCAAGCTGTTCCGAGTCGATTGTTCGCGATCTATGCCGCCTTGTTCGACAGCGAAAATGGTGAAGTCAAAGACCGGATCGAGGCCTGGGCCACTCCGCCGTCACTCAGTGGACGCGGCGGCGATGATGATGGCGAGTCGACCACGACGTTGTTCAGCAACACGCTTGCCGAAGCACGGCGCATCGGTCTGGTCGAAGAGGTTGAAGACAAGTTGCGTCTGACCGCCGACGCACGCGGCGGCGGCAAAAAAGGCAAGGGCAGCGAGACGTTCTTCTTGGCTTTCCTGCGGCGCACCTTGTTCGATCCGACGCGCGCAGCCGAAACACAGCAGGCCGGCTTCATGGTCGCCCTGTCCTGGTTTCTGAGTTCTAGCCCGCTGCGGCCGATGAATTTCTCCGAGGCGCCGCAAAACAATCTAAAAGCGCAGATCGGGGATCACGCGTCGAAGACCGAATTGACCTCGCTCAATCGCTATCAGAACTTCCTGTATTGGGCGCGTTATCTCGGCTTCGCCACCATCGTCGGCGGTGGCAGCGATGCCGAGGACGTCACCTCGCGCCGGGTGATCCCCGATCCGGTTAAGGCAATCGAAAGCGCGCTCCCCGCCATCTTCTCCGAGGGCAACGACCTACCGATCGAGCAATTCATGATGCGGTTGGCAGCGATCTTTCCGGTCTTTGAGACCGGCAGTGTTCGCCAGGACTATGAAGCCATGCGGCTCACCCCGCTGGCGGACGGCGACAAGCGTCTCTCGATCACCACCAGTCTTGCGCTGCAGCGGCTTGCCGACCGCCAGCGTCTGACTATGGCGACCGTCGCCGACGCACCCGGCCGTATTCTCGATTTCGGCTCGCGCGAAGGTCGCGTGAGCCGTATCGCGCTGCGAGAGGCGGCATGATGCGCAATTTTCTCTGCTGGGATCCCGGTGCCGTCCGCCAGGTGATCAATCCATTCGCCGAGCATATCAGCGATAGCCTTTTCCGCGCGGTGCACAGCGACTGGGACCTCAAGGTCAGCCCGCAGGTCGGCAAGTCGTTCCAAGAGATCGGCGAGGCCTCGTGGGCGGACATGACGCCGCCGGCCTTTCTCGCGGATTTTCTGCGTGAGGACCGACCGCATGCACTGGCGGCCATCCTCGGCGAAACGGGCTCGGGTAAGTCGCATCTCGTTCACTGGATGCGGCTCAACATCAAGCCGACCAGGGAGAGGGTCGTCCTGGTGGTGCGCAAGTCGGGCACGTCGCTGCGCAACATCGTCAAGATGATCATCGCCGAATTGCCCGCCGAGCAGCAGGCGAGTTTCCTCGAAACGCTGCAATCGGCGGGCGATGGAACGCAAAGCCGGGCAGACCAGAAGCAGCAATTGCTCAACGATCTCGCGCAGGTGATCCGCGAGGAGGTCCTGCCGACGGACGCCGACGAGATCGAGGAGGGGCTTGCGAGCAGCCTGCCCGATCTGTTCCAAGATCCGCATATGCGCAAAGCGCATTTCCTCGGCGACAACACCGTCATCGCCGAAATCGTCGACCACATCTTTGCGCCGTCCAACGCGAAGGATCGTCCCGATCAACGCCGCGTCTTCGTCGAGAGTGACTTGCCGCTTGGCGGCATGGACTTCGCACATGCCTCGCGCCTTGCACGAGACGCCATCGACCTCATCGAACTCGACCCCGCAGTACACCTTCCGCTCGCGATCCGGATCATCAACCGCAATCTTGATCGCGCCGTAGCGCGAACCTTGAGTTTCTCTGGAGACCGGGTCGAGGAACTGATGACCCGTTTGCGCACCTACCTCAAGTCGCAGGGCCAGGAACTCGTCCTTCTCGTGGAGGAATTCGCGCGCCTTCAAGGCATCGACCGCGCGCTACTGCAGGCAATCACTTCACAGGGCGACGAGCGCCAGTGCAAGATGCGAACAGCGATCGCGGTCACCACGGGCTTTTTCCAGAGCGTGGCCGAGACTGCCTATATGCGTACGACCCATATAGTCGATATGGATCGGTCCGCTGGCCGGGCCGAGGGTCGGTCGGTCACTAAGGCTTCGCTCAGCCAGTTCACCGCGCGCTATCTCAACGCCGTACGGCTTGGCCGGGACGGCATCACCCAGTGGAGCGACGCCGCGGCACCTGGCGAAAGCCCGCGCTCCAAGTGCGACATGTGCATCCATCAGACCGAATGCCACGCCGTATTCGGTGAGGTCGACGGCTATGGCCTCTATCCATTTACCCCCGACGCCTTGTGGAACGCCGCGTCGCGTGCCGATGCTTCGATGCCGGAACGGCTCAACCCTCGCGTCCTTCAGAACGACCTGCTCGTCGAGGTGCTCGACAATTTCGGCCCCGAAATCGCGACCGGCACATTTCCGCCGTTCAAGCTTCTCGAGAAGCTCGGCGGCATCACGGCCCTCCCTGCCGTCGCTCAAGCCGAACTGCGCAATCGCAATCCGCAGAATTACCAGCGCTGGGCATCCTTTCTCGAACTCTATGATGGCACCGGCACGATCGCCAATCTCGACGAGCGCCTTCGCGCAGCGTTCGAGGTTCCCGAGATTCCGGGCGCCGACGCGGCGAAGCCGAACCAGCCAACGGCCGATACGCCGACGCTTGAAGCGCCGCAGCGTAACGTTGCCAGCAAGGAAGACCTGCTTATCGAGCAATGGATCGGCGGGCAGGGGCTGGACCAATCCATTGCAAACAATCTCAGATTGCTGGTCTATTCGGCCGTCTCCAATGCCATAGATTGGGACATGGTCGGGCTGGCCAAGGCGAGTTTCGTCGGTCGAACCGGTAAGGCGTTCCAAACAGCGAGCATCAGCTTCGATCGCCAAACGACGCAGGTGCGCACCGACCTGCAGGTCAAGCTCGTTATCCCGGGTACTCTTGTGCAGCCCGAAACGGCGGCAGCGGCCCTCCAGGGGGTGTTGCGCGCCAGCAAGGATCAGTTCCGATGGGAGTTCCCCAACGGCGAAAAGATGCTCGGCGCCTTCCTCGATTGCGTGGAGATCTGGGCGAAGGATGTCGAGGCGCAATTGCGCGACATCTGCCAGCCTACGCCGCAGTGGAACCAGGCGGCGGCGGCGGTCGAACTCCTCTGCATCGGCGCGGCGATCGGCGGCAAGATCAAGCCCGACGCGAAGATCGCCGACATGATCGACGCAGCGTTCAGCGCACAATGGGCAAGCGAGTGCGCGAGCACGGCACCCGAGATGAAGGCGCTGTACGACAAGCTGACAAGACAACGCGAAAAGCTGGTGGGAATCGCGCAATCCCAAATGTCGAGCATGAAGGGCGGCCGAGCCGGTGCAATGCTCAATCCAGGCCGTATCCTCGGGCCCATCCGTGAATTTCGTCAGGCCAAATGGCAGTTGCGTCTTCAGCCCCCCGATGGTGAGACACAAGAGCCCGCCAAACTCTATCGTGAGACGAGGGACGCGCTCCCCACGGCAGCGAACTCCGAGATGGCGGTCCGCAAATCCTGGCTCAATGCGATGCAAGACGCGTTCGGCGCGACTGCTACGCGCGCATCTATCGTAACGGCGCTCGATGCAGCGCAGCAGGCCGTGGCTGAGGCCGGTATCGGCACCAGCACCACGGGACGCGTTTTGACCGACGCGCTCGACCGCTTCAGGACCGTATATTTCGATGACTCGATGGCAGCCGCACGGGCACTTGGCAGCGAAGGCGATGCGGTTGCCGCGCTTCCTCATTTTGGTCGAGGCCGGCGCGGCGCGGTCGATGCGGGGACCGCTCTAGTCGCCGCGGCGCAGGCCTTTCTCGATACCGTTGACGACAATATCGGAGCGACCAGCCAGAGTCTCGACGCCAAGCACGGCGCAGTGGCGGCCAGTCTCAATCAGATCGATACAGCGCTTACCGCGATCGAAGCCGATTTGATCGCGATGGCGACGATTGACGGGGAGCAAGCCGATGCTGCTTGACCGCGCCGCCACGCTCGCAACCAAGATCAACACCTACCAGAAGCTCAAGAATAGCGCCGCCGAAGCCGAACAGTTCGGTACGCGCGCGAAGCAGTTCGAGACCGCTTCGCTGCTTATGGCGAGGCTTCGCGAGACGCTGACCGCCCTTGCGGATGCCGGTGTTCGGGTCGATTTTCAGCCAAGCGACGGCCTCGGCTATGCCGCCAAGGCACGCACGTTGCGCGAAGCGATCAAGGAGGATCCAGCAAAGGTCAACGACCCGCCGTTCGACATCAAGCACGCCTTTACTGACCGTCTCAACAGTATCGCCAGCGCGGGGCATAAGGCGGCGAGTGCTGCGTGGAAAACCTATGTCGATAAGCGTGCCGCCTTTGGCGCCGATGACGTCTTGAGTGCGCTCGGCCAGGTGCCGCAATTTCGGGTGAGCGTCGCCAAGATACGGCAGATCCGAAGCGAGGTAGCGACCTTTGGTGCCAGCCTGCCTGCTGACCCCAAGGCGGCGATCGCCAGTCTCGACACGCTCGTCAGCCAGCACGAGGCGGCATGGAACACTCTTGCGGCGTCCGATATCCCATCAGGCGTCGTCGCCTTCATTCGCGCCGCAGCCAATAGCGAGGCCCTTTTAAGCGCTTATACGTCCGAAGTGCAGACGTGGCTCGAAAGCCGCAACTTGCTCGGCGCGTTCCGCATCAAGCTGAGGTAGGCGCAATCATGCCTGTGTCTAACCATGCCCTCGCGGTGCTCGACCGCATTGAAGCCATTGAGATGCGCTCCCTCGAATGGGGGTTCACCGATGGCGCTCTGAGCGAGGATGAAGCCTTCGATCTCGGCGATCTGGTCTGCGCGGCGGCAGGAGTAAGTGGCACTGACGGGCAGGATCTCGTCGAGGAACTGATCGATGCCAAGCTAATCTTTGAGATGGCGAGCGTCGGCGGCGACGTCCGTATCCGGTCGCGCTTTGCCGAGATGATGCGGCTGCTGGCTGCCAACCGGCAACTCTTCCCCAACAAGCCCTGGCAGGGTGCGCCGTCGCTCGTCGCCGACTTTCGGGTGGATTGCCGGCCGCGACGCTTTCCCGAGCGACGGCGTTTGCCCGCCGATATCCTCGCCGAGCATGCATCAGTGCTGGGCGGGTCACAACTGCGTGAGGACCTCTGGCGGACGCTGACCTCGCGCGACGGAATGAAGCTTGCCGGCTTTCAGGAGCGCGCGGCGCTGCGTCTGTCGGCCGCGACGGACGATGGCGGCACAATCGTCACCGCTGGCACCGGCAGTGGCAAGACCATCGCCTTCTACCTGCCCGGAATGATCCGCATTGGTGAAGCGATCGATGCCGATCATTGGGTCAAAGCGATCGCGATCTACCCGCGAATTGAGCTGCTCAAGGACCAGTTTGCCGAAGCGTTTCGCATGGCGCGGACGATTGATCAGACGCTTGCCGCGCACGGGCGCCGGCCGCTGATCATCGGTGCCTTGTTCGGCAAGACACCGACCCGTGCGACCCGGCAGGAACTGATCGATAAGAGTTGGGTTCGGCGCGGCGAGGACTTTGTCTGCCCCTGGATGCGCTGTCCGCGCTGCGACGACGAGCTCGTCTGGCGCGGCGTTGATATCGCCGCGACCACCGAGCGGCTGGCCTGTGTTCAACCCGCCTGCGGCCAAATGATCGGCGACGACCAGATCGTGCTGACCCGGACCCGGTTGCAGCGCATTCCGCCCGACATCCTGTTCACCACGACCGAGATTCTGAACCAGCGCCTGTCCGATCACTGGATGCGCGGTCTGTTCGGCGTCGGTCTCCCGCTCGGGCGCAAGCCATTGCTGGCCCTGCTCGACGAAGTGCACACCTATGAGGGTGGAACCGGCGCGCAGGCCGCGCTGACGCTCCGGCGATGGCGGCATTTGCTGGCGGCACCGATCTCCTGGGTCGGTCTCTCCGCCACGCTAGGCGATGCGGCGCGCTTCTTTTCTGATCTGACCGGCGCGGCCTTGGACGACGTGGTCGAGATCACGCCGACGCTCGAAGAGTTCGAGGAACAGGGCGCCGAATATCAAATCCTGCTACGTGGCGACCCGGCGTCGCGCGCGTCGCTGCTCTCGACGACGATCCAGACCTCGATGCTGCTGCCCCGGCTGCTCGATCCGCCCGGCGCGACCAACGTGTCAGGCACCTTTGGCCGGCGCGCCTTTCTTTTCACCGATGACCTCGACGTCACCAATCGCCTCTACGACGATCTGCGCGACGCCGAGGCATTCACGATTTTCGGTCGACCCGATGCGGCGCGGATGCCCCTTGCGAACATCCGCCGGGCCGGTCCCGATGCCGCGGTTCGCGATGTCGAGGGCCAGCGCTGGCGGATCTGCGAGGACATCGGCCATCCGCTCGATCGCCGCCTGGTCGTCGGGCGGACCACCTCACAGGACGCCGGAGTCAATCAATCGGCCAATATCGTGGTTGCGACTGCTGCGCTTGAGGTCGGGTTCAACGACCCGCTCGTCGGCGCGGTCATCCAGCACAAGGCGCCGCGCAGCATGGCGTCGTTCCTGCAGCGCAAGGGACGCGCCGGCCGCGATCGCGCGATGCGCCCGATCACGCTCACTGTCCTGTCGGACTATGGCCGCGACCGCGCTTTCTACCAAGCGTTCGAGCATCTGTTCGATCCCTCGCTCGAGCCGCAATATCTCCCGATCCGCAATCCGTATGTGATGAAGATTCAGGCTGTCTTCGCGTTGTTCGATTGGCTGGCAGCGACCACCGTGGGCTATGAGAAGGCCTGGCAGTGGAACCTCCTCAGCCGCCCGCTGCCGCAGGCGAGCCCCGCCGAGCGTGCCGTTCTCGATCGCACCCGCGCTAAGCTGACCCAGTTGGTGCAAGGCGACGCCGCCACCATCGACGATCTGCGCAGCTATCTGATGGGAGCGCTCGGGATCGACCGACCGGCGGCCGAAACATTGCTCTGGGAAGCGCCGCGCTCGCTTCTGCTCGAGGCGGTGCCGACGTTGGTCCGGCGGCTGTTCCGTGGCTGGCAACTCGCGATCCCAAATGCCGGCGCGACGCTTGATCTGCAGGTCGATCACCATCCGCTGCCCGATTTCGTCCCGCGCAACCTGTTCAGCGACCTGAGCTTGCCGGAAGTGCGGGTCATCATCCCGCCCGCGACGGTCAATCACGAGGAACGAGTCGAACAGATGCCGATCCTCCAGGCGCTGAATCAATTCGTACCGGGACGCGTGACCCGCCGCTTCGCACATGAGCGCGGCGCACTGTCGCACTGGATTCCGGTCGATCCAGCGTTTCCCGAGCAGGATCGCCGGATCAGCGACTACGCGCCCGAACATGAGTTCGTCGGCAGCTTTACCGGCAGCCTCAATGATCATGTCGGCGGAGCGCCGCTCCTGGTCTTCCGACCATGGACCGTGCGCCTCGAACGTGCCGCCCGCACCGAGGCGCTGCCGAGCAGCAACGCCCAACTCGTCTGGCAATCTGACATCGTCGCCAATGGCGATGCCCTCGGCGTGCCGGTCCCGACGCGGTCGGAATGGCGCCACCATGTCCGCGCCATCGACTTCCATCTGCACCGGTTCCGCTCGAGTGTCAGTGTCCGGCGCTTCGCCGGGACGGCGCGGGCGAATGTCCGAACGTTACAGGACGATTTTCCCGTCACGCTGACCTTCACCAGCAATGACGATCGACCCGCCGCGGTCGGCTTCGAACTTGAGGTCGACGGATTCCGGCTCGATCTCGCCTTGCCGCATGCCGACATGCTGAACGGTGATCGCTTGCCGCCCGATGTCTTCGCCGCAAGCAAACTCGCCTATGTTCGCGACCTGATCCGGCTGGACCCGGAACTGCCCGACGACCTAAACCAGTTTCAGCGCGAATGGTTGGTCCAGTTCCTGTTGTCGGCATTGCTTGCCGATGCTGCGACCAACAATCGGCCGCTTGCCGAGACGATCGCCGACCTTCTTGACGACGACCGGATCGAAAGCGTGTTCGGTGCTGTCATGGACGATGTGTTCGGCACGATGCCGCCGACGCCGCCCGACAGCGACGATACGCGAGATGGCGATGCCGACGATGATGCCGATGGTAATGGCGGGTATCCCGCTGGCGGATCTTCTGGCGCCGGTGCGGCAGGCGGTGGAGGGCGCTTGCAGCAGGCGCTGCTCCAGCAACTCGGCCGTCCGGTCGTCCGGGACCGGTTGCGCGCGCTTGCCGCGCAACTGGTCGCGGTCGATCCCGCGATGTTCAGCGCCTGGCTTCGTCGCCTGATCCTCGAAACGCTCGGCGAGGCGATGCTCCAAGCGTGTATCGCCGCAGCACCGCGACAGGCCACCATTGACACCCTGCTCGTCGATATCCGCGATGACGCGACGTCCGATGTCGCAAGCGTCTGGATCAGCGAGACGACACTTGGCGGCGCTGGTGTCCTCGAAGCCTTTGCCGACCGTTTTGCCTCCGAGCCGCGCCTGTTCTTCTCGGCGCTCAACGCGGCGCTTGCGCCCAGCGACTTGGAGTTGGTCGATGGCAGCTTGCGTGAGATCCTGACCCTCGCCATCGACGATGCCGAGGTCAGCGAACAGGTTATGCGACTGCGTGCGACGAACTCGCACGGTGAGCGCGCGATCCTGTGGCGGACGCTCTCGCACACGCTCGCGCAGCGCGGTGGAATCGATCTGAGCCATGCGCTCTCGGTTTCGCTCAACAACCGCCTGCTGCGCGCCGGCTCGGGTCCCCAACTCGATCGGTTGCTGCTCGACCTGCAAACGCACTGGGATGCGACGCAGGACCGATTCGGCATTGCCATCGGCTTGCGCGAATATGCCTATATTGCGAGCCGCGACGCCACTCTTTCGAGCGCTGTTCGAGCGTTCCTCGCGGCGACACTGCCGGCGGCCGCCATCGCGCATGTAACGGTCCTGTCGGCAATCACGAGCTTGATCTGGCCGCGCGCGAATGAAGTGCGCCAGCGCGTTCTGCAGTCCTACCATCCGTTCCGCCAGACGCGTTCGACCGACCCCGCTGTTGTCCGCAATCTGCTGCTCAGCCGGGCGGTCGCGACGATCGCCGTCAGCGATCCCGATTGGGAGGCCCTGCTAGCAACCGCGTTTGAAGCTCAGGGTACGGCACGGCTCGTTGCCGATGCGGGCGAAGCCCGGCTGTTCCGCGCCGTCCTCGTTCGCCTCTCGGCGACCCCTGTCAGCGTCGGTGTGCTGCAGTTCTACCCCGCCATCGAGCGGGTCGAACGCGCTGATGGCAGAATCCTCGCGACGCTGACCCTGAGGGAGCAGGTCTGATGCGCTATCCGTCACGCGATCTCCATGGCCCGACACAGTCGCGGGCAGTCCGCGACCTTTTTCAAAGCCTGTTCGTCGCCGAACTCATCCATCCCAGCCCGAAGCTGTGGCTGTTCTTCGCCTGGATCAGCGATGTCGAGATCATCGACAATTCTGCGCGCGAGTTCGCAGCGCTCGAGCCGGATTGGCCGGCGGCGCCGATCCGCTTGTCGCAAGTGCTCCGCGCTTTACTCGCCCGCGGCGTCGAACTTCGGCTGGTGATCCGCGCCGACGGCCACAATGACTATTTCATCGCTCGCCTTCAGACGCTCAAGGCGCGCTACGGCGATCAGATCAAATGGACCGTGGAGAAGAGTTTCCACGCCAAGGGCCTGCTCGGTGCCGACTACTTCTTGAGCGGTTCGATGAATCTCACGCACAATGGCATTTCGATTAACGGCGAACATCTCGTACTGCGGACCGACCCGGCGGCGGTCGCCGAGCAATCGATCGAGCTTGAATCGCGCTGGGAAGGCCAGATGGCATGATCGGCCCGAACTTCGATGCGGCGCGGGCCGTGCTGGCAGATCTCGTCGCGCTCCAGCCATGCGCGAGCGCGAGCAATGAAATTGCCGCATTATGCGCGGATGTGACCCAATCGGTGATCTCCGAGACATTTCCCGGTGCGCTCGTTCCTGTAATTGACAGTGCCGGATCGATGCAGATCGATGTTGCCGTGCCGACCATGTCCGACTGGCGGCGGCTCAAGCCCGTCCTGCTGGCGTTCGCCGGACCGACGCTTACCGGGTTCGACGGCGTGCCAGAGCCGTTCGCCGCTATCGATCCGATCGGCGCCCGCCTCCAACTTGCCGCGCCCGCTGTCACCGCGATCATGCGCTTGCCGGCCGACGATCGCGCGCGCGTTGCGGCCTTGCGCGCTGTCCTGCGCGCGCGCGACACGCTTGCGTGCGCGCCCGAATTGCAGCGCTCGGCCCCAGTCCCGACCTCTTGGCTGCTGGCGCGGTTCCAGGATTATCTCAATGTCGGGGGCCGCGATGCGGCCACCGGCATTCTTGACCGCCTCCGCAGCGAACTCCGTCTCGACGCACTCAACGTCAAATTTCTCGAAGTCCAGCTGCTCGCCGTCTTTGAGGACTGGGCGGCAATCGTTGACCTCCCCGAATTCCCGAGCCTCTGCGTCGCCCGCAGGACGCCTGCGATCACCGCGATCCTCCTGGAAGCACTGTATCAAACCCATATTGCGGGACCTTTCGACGCCGTGAATGTGGCCGAAACGCGTGCTGCGTTCGAGAGCTCGGTCCAGTCCTTTGTCCAGTCGATGAGTATCGCCGCTGCACCGGCAGGGTTGCGGATAGGCGGATGGCGCCTCCTCGGTCTGGAAACACTCTCAGATCCCGATCGCCAAGACCTGTTCGCCATCCTTGCCGACCGGGCGCAGGACCTGGGCTGGATCGCAGACCTGTTGCCGGCGCAAGCGCCGCTCGCGCCTCAAGGGGTCGAGGTTGCTGCCCCGATCGATGCCGCGCGTGAAGCGCTGGTACAAGCTGATGCGGTCGACAGCATAGACCTCCTTGCTGACGCAATGGCAGCGATGGCGCGGCTCAGTCCTGATGAACTGGCGTTGCTGCGTGAGACGATGCCGTTCCGACCGATCGTGCAGGCGACCGATGAGCTGGCGAATATCGCGCCGCCGACATCCTGGATCGCCTGGCTTGATCGCGCCGGGGATCCAGCCTTCGCCAACGCACTCGATATTGCGCGGCGGGGCAAGGATGAGTGGGAGATCGGCGCATCGACGGGTGATCCGGTCGCGGTGCGTGCCCTCGTCGCGGCACTCGAAAAGGTCCAAGGCGATGAGCTTGCCGCTGGTCGCACTACCCAGGCCTTGCCCTATCTGGTCGCCTGGCTGCAGAGAGACGACGAATTCCCAAGGGCTGCTCTGTCGCCGGTCTATGGTGGGTTATTGACCCTCTTTGCGCTCGGGAGTGCGCGCGGAGCAACTATCTACGATTCGAGCCAAGTGTTGGTTGAAGGGCTTCTGGCCTCGGGCCTTGGCCAAAAGGCCTATCGCGACCTGATCGCCGATATCGACGAGATCGCCGGTGACGGCTTTGGCGTCGATATGATCTATTGGGTTCTGGGGCTTGTTGAGAGTTTCATGAACGCCGCCACACCCGATGCGAGTGCCCGCGAGACGTTCCTCCATCGCATTCTTGCCCGCATCGTTCCAATCTATGGCCGCCTTACCCGCATCCAGCAGATCGCGGTCAGATTGTTGTCGAGCGAACTCGGCTGGTCGCCGCCGGGAACACCGGTAACCGATGTCGAGCCCGCGGATGATGGCTTGGCAAGCCGCCTGGCTGGCTTGCGCATTGCCATCTATTCGCTGACCGAATCCTCAAGCCGGCAAGCCAAGGCTGTGCTGGAGGAGATCTCGCCATCCGTCACGGTCGATACAAATGCCGATCACGGTGGTAGCCCTCGGCTGCGCGCACTAGCGGAGAATTCCGATCTCTTCGTGATGACATGGTTATCGGCAAAGCACGCAGCCACAGATTTCATCCGTGAGCATCGCGGCAGTCGAACATTGCTCTATTCGCGAGGGAAGGGATTCTCGAGCATAGTCCGAGCTATTGAGGCCCATTTATCGAAAAAGGCATGACAATTTAAGTCCACTTGTCAGGTATAGCGACTGTGGTTTTGGGCAGAATGCCGGCAACACGCGAGCCCCTCGCGGGAACGTGGAGTGGTACCGCCCGAAGAATCACGTAATCTGATCAAACTGTCGGCTTCCCCGGCCTCGCAAGTCGCGACGAAGCTGGAAGCCGAAGAAGCCAAGCCAAAGTGCAATCTCAACATGGTGGCCATCGGTGCGGACACGTAATGAAAGCTGGCGTCTGACGGGCCTTCAACGAAGGTGCGGCGTCCACCTTGCTTCAAGCTCACGGGTTTCATTTTCCTCGTCCTCTGCGTCCTCATCGATGTAGAGGAGAGTGACCTTGAAGCCATTCGACTGGCAGACTGCCTGTTCAAGGACAGTGGGAAACTTTACATCACGCTGAGGCTGAAGCCATATGCCGCCGTGCCGGCTGGCCCACGACGACGGACTACCCGTGTTCCGGTGTCGGCGCGTCAAGGAAGCCAAAGGAAGTTGCGACCCCTTCCCTACATCGAGTGGCGGAAAATCCTTTGATGCCCGGCTGTAGCGAACCACGTCCTCGCGCGAGAAGATGACGGCGCAGGTTTCGGGCGATAGCTCTACATACCTGTTCGCGACTGCCTCCATGCTTACATCGTAGAGGTCGCTGAGTTGCCGGATATGGCTGGCGTCGATGCCGCCCAGGCTATCAATATCTTTCGTGAACAACGGCTTTGGCATGAGCAGGCCTGCTGAAAACCGGTTTGCCTCGGCCTCCTGCCGCTTATATGCATCGGTGCGGCTGCTTTCCTCCAGGTCCTGCTTGCTGCATTGCCTCTGATAGCCGTGCGACGGAATCAGAAAATGCCCAAGCTCATGCCCTATGGTATAGCGCTTCCGTTTTCTCGGCAGTCCATCCTTGGTAAGGATGATGCCTTGGTTCTTTTCGGGATCGGAAGTTAGTCCGCCTATGAACCCGTCCACTTCCAGGGTTTTGAAACCGATGATGCCAACATCGGAGGCGATATCCTCAAGGGGCACCCGCCTCGGCAGATCGGGATAGTAACCGAAGAGGACCTGCAGGAGCCGCTCTGGAGAGCCGCAATCCGCCAAATCCATCCTCAGATCGACATTCACGACTTCTTCGCTTTCAGTGCTTCCGCCACGCTCCGCAAAGCTTCCCAGTCCTTCTCGGAAAGCTGGCCATCGAAATCACGAAAAAACTGTAGCGCATTGGCTTCGTCGGGCTCGATTGAATCATCGTTAAAATACGCGATTGGCACGCGGAAATGATCGGCAAGGCGCTTCACGATTTCCATGCTGGGATTTTTGCTCGTCCCCTTTTCGAGTTCCCAGACGTGAACCTTGGAAATGCCGACCCCGTCAGCGACCTGCTGGAGCGACTGACGGCTCTGCTCGCGCAGCTTCTTCAACTTCGACGCCAACGACATGCGATGCGGACCAACCTCTGCTTATTCCGTTAGGTCCATCTTACGCTCTGGACGACTGGCTTGACAAGCGCGCCGTCGTTAGTTTAATCTAACGATCGTTCGATGATAGCCGGAAAGGAGGTGATTCTATGTCGGGCAAGAACCAGCATGTCGTGCCGCACGAGGGCGGTTGGGCGGTCAAGGGGGCGGGCAACTCGCGCGCAACCTCGGTCCACGAAACGCAGGCTCAAGCGATCGAGGCGGCGCGCAACATCGCTCGCAACCAAGAAAGCGAGCTACTGATCCACAGGCGCAACGGCCAGATTCGCGAACGCGACAGCTTCGGCAACGATCCGTTCCCGCCGGAGGGCTAACAGGGGGCTCCCTAACGGGAGCCTCCTCTCACATTCGATCAAGGAGGAAGTAATGGCGGTTTACGTCGTCACGTGGAATCTCAACAAGGAAGGTGCGGCCTACACCGCCGCTCGCGCAACCTTCCTCAAGCATCTGGCCAAGTATGATAACACGCAGGATTCCGGCCTGGAAACCGTGCGCTGGATTTCAACGAATGAAAGCGCCCAGCAGGTTTCCGACTATCTCCGTCAGAAACTCGATGACAATGACCGGCTGTTCGTCTCGAAAGTCGTTTCCGGCACCCATGCGGGGTGGCTCGAAAAGTCTGTCTGGACGTGGATCAACGCCCGCCTTTAACCGGTTGTTTTATGCTCTGATGCCGGGGCGTCGATCCGTATGGCGTTTGTCACGGCCGCTTAAGTTTAGGCAACGCCGATTGGTCTTAGCGATCTATCTGTCCGACATTGCTGCCATCCTGGACGCGGCCAGGCTGATTACATCAGCATTCGGCTTCAGGTTGCGGAAACGGGACATCGTAGCATCCCGCTCGATTCGCGGCGAATCTATGGTGTGGTGAGCACCGACGGGCTTCGAGCAGGCGCTATGGGCATCGGCGCGAATGATCGGGGGAAGCGAACCGTCAGTATCTGTGTTCACCGGCAAGCTGTGGCCAGGGCGGGTGCCCTCCGGCTGCTGGAGACCGACCCCTCCTTGTCGCCTGCATGCGATCCTCGGCCGCCTAATGCCGTCAACCCCGCGAGGGGGTTCCCCTCCGCTTGCGCTGCGGTGACGTCGGCAACCGGGCTCTCCTTTGGGCGCCATCGGGGATGATCCCCGAGCAACCGAAGGAGTTTTTGTCATGGCCACTATCGCTAACCTCACCGTGAAGAACGACGGCAGCCTCGAAGGCACGCTCGCCACCCTCACTGTTTCGGCACCGATCGCCATCATCCCCAACGCCCGCAAGGCCAAGGAATCCGAGCCCGATTATCGTATCATCAGCCGCAAGAACGGCTTCGAGCTGGGCGCTGGCTGGAACCGCTTCTCGCAGAATACGGGCGCCGAATATGTCTCGGTCTCGCTGTCCGCGCCCGAGTTCGGCACCATCTACGGCAATATCGCCAACGCGCCCGGCGACGACCCGACGAAGAAGGTCATCATCTGGAACCCGCCCGCCTGATCCGGCTCCGGCCCCGCCCGCGGGCGGGGCCAATCCCCTTTCCCCACGATCAGCAATGCCGGGACAGGCCGAGCCTGTCCCGGCATTGCTGTGCCTAGCCGTTGAGCTTGTCCTTCACCGCCTTGGCGGGCGCAAAGGTCAGCTTCTTCGACGCAGCGATCTGGATGGTTTCGCCGGTCGAAGGATTGCGGCCTTCACGCGCCGGACTGTCCTTTACCCGGAACTTGCCAAAGCCGTTCAGCGCGATTTCCTCGCCCTTCGCCGCCGCGTCCGCGATGGCGGTGAAGACACCATCGACATATTTGCGGGCGTCGGACTTAGTAATGCCGTTCGAGGCGGCAAGGGCGTCGGCAAGATCGCTGTTGTTCACGAATATCACTCCACTTTTCAAAACTGTCCGCCGGACACGAATCACATCGTTGCAGGCGGTTCGGCACCCTAAGCAGCAGTCGCTTCGCGGTCATCTTCCATCGCACGTCATGCCGGTCAGTAGCATCGGGCTCGCACTCGTTGCGGCCGCAGGAAGTTCATCTCAGTCGATGTGAGTTTCCAGCCGAACGACGAGGCGGCAGCGGTGAGTCTTGGTCCCGTCCGGCAAACGGAGACCATCCCCGCTCGGGTGAGGCGCTGATCCCTGTGGCCGAAATCCGGCCTCCTTCAATCAACCCGTAAAGGGTCCGCTACGCGTGCGCGTGCGGCCGCTTGGGCAAGCCGGCGCGGTGATTGCGGCCAGACCCCGGCCGCCGGGGCACCTGTCGAGCGGGGATGGTCTCCGCTTACCGGACAGGAGTTCGCGTGATGCCGCTTTCCACCGCCCAGTCGCTCGCCTGGAACCTCGCAAAGACGCTGATGACGGTCGTCGTTCTTATCAGGACCGACCACGGCTACGCGGTGATGCCCTGGAACGAATTCGACGGCAATCCGGCGCAAGTGGTGCATGAATATGACCCATTCCCATCCTGATCGGGGGACCAACTCGGCTCCCGGCCGAAGGCAGTTTTCCGTTTCGGCTGGCGCTTCCTCGCGCTATGCTCGCAGTCGCAACATAGCGCTGTGGAGGTGGTGGCAAGCGCGTCCGACGATTCACGTTTCGAAAGGACGCTCTTCATGACCATCTTTCTCGTTCTCGGCCTATTCGCCGGCCTTTACCTCCTCTGGCTGCTCTTCAGGCTCGCTGTTTATGCGCTGCCGGTCGCCACTGGTATCAGCCTCGCATTCTGGATACGCGATCACGACTATGGCTATCTCGCCGCCATTCTTGGCGGCTTCGCGGCGGGTGTCGCGGTGCTGGTCGTCGGTCAGCTTCTCTTCACGGTCATTCGCTCGCCAATCGTCAGGCTGGCCATTGCGTTGCTGTTCGCCATCCCCGCCGGCATTGCCGGCTATCACGCCGTCCAGGGCGTGATCGGGTTTGCGATTGATCCGGGAATGATGCTCTCGACGCTGAGCTGGATCGGCGGTGTCACCATCGCGGTCACCGCATGGATCCGGCTCGCCAGCTTGGAGATTTCACAGCCGGCGCAGGCCGCCGCAGGCGCTCCCACAACAACTGCGCGGTAACGATCTGGATATCCGCCGCCCGACCAAAGCCGGGTTTGTTCCCTGCATGGCTGTTTCCGTGCGGAGCGGTTCCAGACCAGATCATGCCTCCCGGCTGCTATGGCGCTGATGGGGAGGAAGCCGATCGCCGGTTTGCGCTGACGAGCGGTCAATAGACTGACGTCTTCCTGGCACTTGGAATCGACACGCCGACCCCAGATCGGTGGCGGGCACCCGATGCGATGCCTTGCGCGACAGTACCGGCCCAGGCCCGAGGTGATCCTCCAGCACCCGTTCACCCGAATCCCTGATGTCCGGGTTTTGGACAATGCTGTTTCCTTGGTCCCGCATCGCGCCATGCACGGCCTCGTGTCGATGCGCTCTTTGCCGTCAGGCCGCTGACGCTCGCCCGTCTTGCCGCAACGGCTCTGCCCAGACTTTCTTCCCCCGGCGTGCCGCCGTTCCTCGCGGGACCAAGAAAGTCCGGTCCAAGCCGTCCTCCGCTTCGCTGCGGGCCTCCGGCTGCGGCGCCGTTCGTCTGCCGGCTCGTCCAGCGCATCGAGGCCGCGATTGGCGCGGGTTCGAAGTGAAAGGAACACACATCATGGCAAAGATCGGCAGCTTCAAGAAGGTTTCGGGTGAACTCCGGGGCCAGATCGTCACTCTCTCGGTTCAGGCCAAGTCGGTGCGCATCGTCGCGGACGAACAGGCCAGCGGCAATGCGCCCAGCCACCGGGTCTATGTCGGCGATGCGGAGGTCGGTGCGGCCTGGAGCAAGCGGACCAGCGACGACCGGCCCTATCTCTCTGTCAAGCTCGATGATCCCAGCTTCGTCGCTCCCATCTTCGCGCAGCTCTTCGCAGGCGATGATGGCGAACATGACTTGGTCTGGAACCGGCCCGCCCGCCGCGAGCGCGACTGACGCCCGGTAAGGTCCGCCGGCTCTCACCGAGCCGGCGGACATCCCCATAAATGGGGATTCGACTCCCCAGTTGTTGGAATGGCCCGCAAAAACATCAAACGACAGCCTGCGCTCCTGCTTTCGGGAGAGCGCGCATGTCCTGTAAAAAGCCAAGCGACGGCGATCGACGCCTTCTCGACAAGTCCGGATTTGCACAGGAGTTTCTGCGGCGCAATCCCCGCTATCGGTCCGACTATCAGAAGGTCATGCGCGCGAGGCGGGGCTCCACCGAGGAGCAGGAGGTGATGGCCCGGCGCTGGGGCCTCGCCTTTCCCTTGCGCGCCTGGCTCGTTCGCGGCTGACGAACCCGCGCTCTGGCAGGCGTCGCTCGCGCCGACGACGGTCATCCTCGATACGGCGCCGCCCGGCTTTGCCGAAGCCGCGCCGTTAGATCTCGACGCCTGGCCGATCATCCTGGCCGACCGCACACTCTCGACCGGCCGTCATGTCGTCCTCGGCGACATCGACGGGCCGCACCGCCTTTGGGTCCGCGATCCGCTCAAAGGCAGCGCGCTTGCCTATGTCGTCGTGCGCGACGAGGCGGTGGATCTGCGCCACGCGGCAGCGCAGCGGCTCGATCGGCGCCTGGCAGGCGCCCCGCCCATGCGCGTGCCGCCTGGCTTCGCGCCGACACCGTTCCAGCGGCGGCGTCTTGGCATGCTTCTCGACATTCTCGATGCCGTTCTGGGCCGTGAGCGAACCGGGATCACGACCCACGAGATCGCCCGCCGCCATGTCTATCCCGCCATGACCATCGGCCGCGGCAATGAATGGAAATCCTCCGCCGAGCGCCGCCGCACCCAGCGCCTGATCGACGAGGCGCTCGCGCTCATGAACGGGGGATACCGCGCCTTGCTGCGGGGCTGATCCCGCCGGTGCGACAAAAACGCATGGGCCAAAACAACCGCTCCATCCCGACGCTCATGCTCCGCCACTTTCCTCCAGTCCGGTCGATCGCCGCCGTGCGTGATCCCGGCTTCGATGGAGGAACATCATGGAGCAAGCAGCACCGCGCGCGCCGCAATTTCTCAAGACACCCGATGCCGCAGCGCGGCTCGGTCTTTCCCCGCGTACCCTCGAAAAGCATCGCTGTTATGGGACCGGCCCCAATTTCCACAAGCTGGGCGGACGCGTCGTCTATTCGATCGAGGCGCTCGACGCCTGGGCGGAACTTGGCCGGCGGCGTTCGACCTCCGATCCGGGCACCGGCGTCTGCCTTCCCGCCAAGCGGTTCGAAGCGCAGCCGGAGCGCTGAGGCCGTGCCACGCCGCCCATCATCCTCTACCGTGACACGGCTCGAACGCACGCAGCTCGACCTGTTCCGGTCGGTGCCGGCCAATCCGGCGCCGCGCGACGCGCAGGATCTCATGTCCTGGCCCTTCTTCAGCCTCGCCAAATCGCGGCGCGTCGCACCGATCGATTTCCGCATGGGCGAGACCTGGATCTCGGTAGAAGCCGTGCCCGAACATGGTATGGCGACCATCTGGGACGCCGACATACTGATCTGGGCGGCGAGCCAGCTCGTCGAGGCGCGCGATGCCGGGCGGCCGACCTCGCGGCTCATGGCGACGACCCCGCATGAGATACTGACCTATATTCGGCGCGGCACGGGCCGCGACAATTATGATCGGCTGAAGGCTGCGCTGGACCGGCTCCAGTCAACGACCGTCGCCACGTCGATCCGCCAGCAGCATCAGCGCCGCCGCCATCGTTTCTCGTGGATCAACGAGTGGCAGGAGCGGCTCGACGCGCAAGGGCGGCCGCTCGGGATCGAGCTGATCCTGCCCGACTGGTTTTATGCAGGCGTGCTCGACCGCGCGCTCGTGCTGACGATCGACCGGGCTTATTTCGATCTGACCGGCGGCCTTGAACGCTGGCTCTACCGGATCGTGCGCAAGCATGGCGGCCGCCAGGCGGCGGGCTGGAGCTTCGACTTCGAGCATCTGCACATGAAGTCGGGCGCGCTCTCGCCATTGAAGCGCTTCGCCTTCGAATTGCGCGCGATCGTGCAGCGCCAGCCGCTCCCCGGCTACACGCTCAGGATCGAACATGCCCTGGGCAAGGAGCGTCTCAATTTCGCGCCGGTTCCGGTCGATCCGCTCGATGCAGCGATGCGCCGGCTCAAGCTCCCGGCCTGTGGATAAGGCCCGTGCGAGTCGTCCTATCAGGAACCGCCGGAGTCGTCCCATCGGGAACCCGAGAGTCGTCCTATCGGGAACCGTGGAGGTTCGGAAACCCGCAGAAATCCGCGCAAAATCAGCGCCCCTCTAACCATCCTAATAGAGAAGAATATTTCATATTCTTCCTAACCCGGCGCCGGGCTGTGGATTTCGCGCAGCGCGCGCCGACGCCCGCATTGCCGCCACACTACCGCTCGGTGGCGGGCGGGCTGCACTTCATTCCCATTCCCGGAGAAGCCCCATGAACCACCCGCTTGCCTGCGGGCGCGGCGCCGCGCGTACCGCATCGCCGCTTCGCAAGGACTGCACCGAGATCGAACTGATCTGGCTCGAGAAGCGGCTCGAGCACTGGATCCGTTTCGGCCGGATCGCGTCGGAGCGCATCGTCAGCCGCAAGACGCGCATCGTCGCCTTCCGGCCCGATGCTGTCGTCGCGTTCGTGCGCTGGTCGGCCAACGACTTCGGCACTGTCCATTCGCGCATCGACATCCTGCGCGCGGTGCGTCCGGGCGAGGCCTATACGACCGCGCCCTTCGTGCGGCCGGGCGGCGAGTTGCTGCTCTCGATCCAGGGCTGGCCGAAGGTCCACAAGGTGCTCGAGACCATCGACAGCATCGAGGCCGAAGGGCTCGATCCCTGCGACGTCGCGCCCGAGCACTGGCGGCATGTCCATAACCGGCTGAGCGCAGGCGAACCGGCGCGCGCCTATACCGTGGAACGCCATCAGGCATGGCTCAAACGCAAGGTGCTCGGTCAATGAGCCGCCGTCCGCTCTCCCACTTCGTGCCGCACATCGCTGGCGCCGTAATTGGTGTCACGCTGGTCGCGGCAGTTCTGCCGCTGCCCAAGCTGCTGCTCTGGAACGCCAGCGCCAGTGCGCCCATCGGCCTTTATCGCGTCAATCCGTTTGCCCGGCCGGCGGTCGGCGACATGGTCGCCGTCGCGCCGCCGCCCGCGCTCGCCCGGTTCATGGCCGAGCGCCATTATCTGCCCGTCGGCGTGCCGTTGCTCAAGCATGTCGCCGCGCGTCCGGGCGCGCTGATCTGCCGCCGCGGTGCGACGGTGACGATCGACGCGCGCACCGTCGCGGTCGCGCGCGTGTCCGACAGCCATGGCCGAACGTTGCCGGTCTGGTGCGGCTGCCGCGTCCTCAGGACCGACGAACTGTTCCTGCTCAACGCTGCGCCCGACAGCCTCGACGGGCGCTATTTCGGGCCGATTCCAGCCTCCGGCCTGATCGGCCGCGCCACCCCGATCCTCACCCGCGACACACCGAATGCGCCGCTGCGCTGGCGCTCCGGCTGCGCGCAGGGTGCCCCTCTCACCAGCGAAGAAGGAGACATCTTATGCAGATAGGTTGCTTCACCCAAGACGGCGACGGGTTCGTCGGCCGTCTGCGCACGCTCACGCTCGATGTCGCGCTGCGGCTCGTGCCGACCGGCCTCACCGGGCACGGCCGCGCGCCGGACTGGCGCGCCCATCTCGACGACGACAGCACACCTGAAGGCATTGGTCCCGAGGTCGGATCGGGCTGGAACCATGACGGCAAGGCCGGTGCCTTCGTCGCGGTCCAGCTCGATTGTCCGGGTTTCGCCCGTCCGATCCGCGCCAATCTCCTGCGCTCCAATCGCGGCGATGACGGCCATGTCCTGCTCTGGTCGCCGCGCCTGCGGCGTCCGAAAGCGGAGTGAACCGTGCGCATCCGCTTCGCGTCGCGCTGCCGGTCCTGCGCCGTTCGCCTCGCTGGCGCATCGGCCTTGACCGGCACACTCGTCTCCCTCTTTCCGGCCACGCCAGTGCTGGCCACCGTGCCTGCCGCTGCCGCGACGGAGCATCTCTACGCCGCCCATGTGACCGAAGCCGCACAGCGCTTCGGTATTCCCGAGGCGTGGATCTGGGCGGTGATGCGCGCCGAGAGCAACGGCGATCCGGCGGCGGTTTCGCGCGCCGGCGCCATGGGGCTCATGCAGATCATGCCCGGCACCTGGGGTCAGCTTACCGTGCGCTACGGGCTCGGCGACAATCCGTGGGACGTGCGCGCGAACGTTCACGCTGGCGCGGCATACCTGCGCGAGATGGTCGATCGGTATCGCGATCTGCCCACCGCGCTCGCCGCCTATAATGCGGGTCCGGGCCGCGTTGATGATTGGCGCCGGCGCGGCCGCCCGCTTCCCGCCGAGACGATCGCCTATGTCGCGAAGGTCGCGCCCTACTTCGGCACTTCCGGCGTCGCTTCGCCTACCGTCGTGCCCGCAATTCCGCGCGCACCGGCTCCGCCATCCTGGCGCGACGCGGCGCTCTTCGTGCAGCGCGGCAACGGCACTTCGGACGGCGGCGAAGCCGCCGCCGATCCCCCATACATCGCGCAGCCGGCCGACATCGCGTCCGCGCATCTCCCGTCGCCTTCCGGCCACCCGGCTCTGCCTTCCTCGCCCGGCTCACATGGCCTCTTCGTCCCGCTTTCCGGGCGGAACGAACAATGAGCGGTCATGGCGTCCGCTGGTGTTGGCAGGCGTGGAATCTACTGCGTCGGAAAAGAGAACAACGCATTGGAATCGAAGGGGAAAGTCGATGGCGAGATAAAAGGGCCGCCACCTGTGGGGCGTCATGTGGTTGTAAGTCGGGGAGATTTTCGGGTGGCACCGGATTTGGCCCGGTGGCTCGATTTTTCGATTATCGCGGGAAGTCAGCTTGTTGGCGGGTGGCAGCACGGATTTCGGGGCCGTGATGACCACCGGCGACGATGATTTCCGGGTTCGGCCGGGTAGGAGCCGCGATGCGGGCAAGGGCTCTGGCCGCAAGGTCCAGAGCCTCGCGGCACAGGTTCGCCGGGCAGCGGCCAAGGCAGGGTACAGCCGTCGGGGGCCGTCACGCGGCAAGGGCACGGGGCGCCATGGCCAAGGTCGCATCGCGCGTCTACGCACCCGCGCTCCAGCCAATGCCCGACGCGTCGTCATCAAGGCCCGTGTGGTCAGGCACAAGGGCTCGAAGTTTCGCGCGGCGCCGCTCGCCCGGCATATCGCCTATCTGAAACGCGATGGCGTGACGCGCGATGGTCGCGAAGCCAGCCTGTTCGACGCCCGCTCCGATTCTGCGGATGGCGACACCTTCGCCGAACGCTGCGAGGACGACCGGCATCATTTTCGTTTCATCGTCTCGCCCGAGGACGCAGGTCAGATGGCCGACCTCAAGGCGTTCACCCGTGAACTGATGGACGACTTGGGGGCCGATCTCGGCACCCGGCTCGACTGGGTGGCGGTCGATCATTGGAACACCGACAATCCCCATATCCATGTCCTCGTGCGCGGCGTCGACGAAACCGGTGCCGATCTCGTCATCGACCGCGACTATATCCGCGAAGGCATGCGCGCCCGCGCGGAGGAGCGCGTCACGATGGAACTCGGACCGCGCACTCAGCAGGAGATCCGCGCCGCCCTGGAGCGGGAAGTTGATGCAGATCGATGGACGAGCCTCGATCGCCGTCTGCAGCGCATGGCTGATGAGATGATCGGCATGGTCGATCTGCGCCCGGGTGGCGGCGACGATCCCGAAATGCGCCGCCTGCTGATCGGCCGTGCCGGCAAGCTCGAACGGTTGGGCCTTGCCTACGGGCAAGGACCGGCGGTCTGGTCGCTGAGGCCCGGCGCGGAAAAGACGCTACGCGACCTCTCCATCCGCACCGACATCATCAAGACCATGCACCGGGCGATGAGCGACGGCGGCCGCGTGCCCGATACCGGCAGTTTCGCTCTCCATGGTGAAGCTCCGGCCGATCCCATCATCGGCCGCCTGGTCGAGCGCGGTCTGCACGATGAGTTGGCGGGCACGGCCTATGCGGTGATCGACGGCGCCGACGGGCGAACGCATCATCTGCGCTTCGACGATATGGAGATGACCGGCGATGCCAGACCCGGGGCGATTGTCGAGACGCGGAGCTGGCAGGACGCCAGGGGCAATACGCGCTTGTCGCTGGCGACCCGCTCCGACCTGACGCTGGCCGAACAGGTGAACGCGCCCGGCGCCACCTGGCTCGATCGCCAGCTCATCGCCCGCGAACCGGTAGCGGCCAGCGCCGGGTTCGGACTCGAGATCCGCGAGGCGATGGAAGCGCGCGCCCTCCATCTCGAAGGCGCCGGGCTCGCACAGCGGCGCGGCGCGGGCTTCCTCTTCGCGCGCGACCTGATCGCGACTCTCAAAGACAATGAGCTCAGCCAGGAGATCAACGCCATCGCCCAGCGCACGGGTCTCGCTCACCAACCGTCTGCTGCCGGCGACTATGTGAGCGGTGTCTATCGTGAGCGCGTGACGCTCGCCTCGGGCCGGTTCGCGATGATCGACGATGGGCTTGGCTTTCAGCTCGTGCCCTGGCGGCCGGCACTCGACCAGCATCTAGGCAAGCACATCAGCGGCACGATGACGCCTGGTGGCGGCGTCGACTGGTCGCTCGGCCGCGGCCGGGGGCTTGGCCTGTGATCCTCGACATCTTCATCAGCAGGAGCTTCATCCCATGAACGCGACCCGTATCCTCTGGGGCCAGGTCATCGCCGTCTTCTGCGTGACGCTGACCGGCATCTGGGCGGCAACCCAATGGACCGCGCACGCACTCGCCTATCAACCCGAACTGGGTGAGCCCTGGTTCTCGCTGGGGTCATGGCCGATCTATCCGCCGCCAGCTTTCTTCTGGTGGTGGTTCGCCTTCGATGCCTATGCACCGAAGATCTTCGAGACCGGCGCGTTGATCGCCGTGTCGGGCGCGATGGCCGGCATCGTCATCGCGATCGGCATGTCGGTGTGGCGCGCCCGTGAGGCGAAGACGGCCGAAACCTATGGTTCGGCGCGCTGGGCCAGCGAGCGCGAAGTCAAAAAAGTGAAGATGCTCGGCGACGATGGCGTCGTTCTTGGCCACTTCGCGCAGCGCTATCTGCGCCACGATGGTCCCGAGCATGTCCTGTGCTTCGCGCCGACCCGGTCGGGCAAGGGCGTCGGCCTCGTCATACCCTCGCTCCTCACCTGGCCGGGAAGCTGCATCGTCCACGACATCAAGGGCGAGAACTGGCAGCTCACTTCGGGCTTTCGGTCACGGCACGGCCGCGTGCTGCTGTTCGATCCCACCAATCCGGCCAGCGCCGCCTATAATCCGTTGCTGGAAGTCCGGAAGGGCGAGTGGGAAGTGCGCGATGTCCAGAATGTCGCCGACGTGCTGGTCGATCCCGAAGGCAGCCTCGAGAAGCGCAACCATTGGGAGAAGACATCCCACGCGCTGCTGGTCGGCGCCATCCTCCATGTTCTCTATGCGGAGGAAGACAAGACGCTGGCCGGGGTCGCCGCCTTCCTCTCCGATCCGCGCCGCCCGATCGAGACCACGCTGCGGGCGATGATGACCACCCCGCATCTGGGTGAGGCCGGCGTTCATCCCGTCGTGGCCTCGGCCGCGCGCGAGCTGCTCAACAAATCGGAGAACGAACGCTCGGGCGTGCTCAGCACCGCCATGTCGTTCCTGGGGCTCTATCGCGATCCGATCGTGGCGAGGGTGACGCGGGCCTGCGACTGGCGCATCGCCGATCTCGTCGACGGGGCCGTGCCCACTTCGCTCTATCTGGTGGTGCCGCCCTCCGACATCAGCCGCACCAAGCCGCTCATTCGCCTGATCCTCAACCAGGTCGGCCGGCGCCTGACCGAGGAACTGAACCCCAAAGGCCGTCCGCACCGGCTGCTGCTGATGCTCGACGAGTTTCCGGCGCTCGGGCGGCTCGACTTCTTTGAAAGCGCGCTCGCCTTCATGGCGGGCTATGGGATCAAGGCGTTCCTCATCGCCCAGAGCCTCAACCAGATCGAGAAGGCCTATGGGCAGAACAATGCCATCCTCGACAATTGCCATGTCCGCGTCGCCTTCGCGACCAATGACGAGCGCACCGCCAAGCGGATCTCGGATGCGCTCGGCACCGCCACCGAAATGCGGGCGATGAAAAACTATGCCGGGCACAGGCTCTCGCCCTGGCTCGGACATTTGATGGTCTCGCGAACCGAGACGGCGCGACCCTTGCTCACGCCTGGCGAGATCATACAGCTGTCCCCGGAGGAGGAGATTGTCATGGTGGGGGGCGTACCGCCAATCCGGGCTATGAAGGCACGCTACTTCACCGATCCGCGCTTTACCGTGCGGTTGCTGCCGCCACCGACACCCAAACCACTCGATCCGAAGCGACGGCCCAAGGATGACTGGTCCACTCTCATACCGGTGAATGCGCCGCCAGCCCCATCCTCCAATCTGCCCGCGGCTGACGACGGGGACGGGAAGGCGGAAGCCGACGATGCGGAGCCGCAGGGTAGCGATCAGGCTGACGCCGTCGACGCAGCCAATGCCGGCATCCGCCGCGAGCCCGATCTTGGCGAGCATGAGGAAATCGTTCCTCCCGCGAAGGAAATGTCTGGGCAAGAAACGCCCGATGAGGACAATCAGGATGAGGATGCCGCCCGGGCGAAACGCGAGGCAGAGCGGACCATGCGCCGCAATGCCCGTAATGCGTCGCTCGACCCGGATGACGGGATCGTGCTGTGAGTGGAGGCCAGGTCAAGCGCAGCATCCGGCTACGGGCTGATCTGGTGCGCCGTCTCGCCGATCATGCCGCCGCGCGCAGCACCAGCCAGGCCGCGATCATCGAGGCTGCGCTGGAATCCTTCCTGTCGCCCGACGCCGCCGAGCGACTTGAAGCAGCACTTGCCCGCCGGCTCGACCGGTTGACCCGTGATCTCGGCCGCCTCGAATGGCATGTCGAACTGTCGAACGAGACTCTCGCGCTGTTTGTGCGAAACTGGCTCAATGCGGCGCCATCGCTCCCGGATGGCGCTACGCAGGCCGCGAGGGCGCAGGGCCGCGAGCGATGGGAGCGGTTTGTAGACATGCTGAACCGGCGCATGGAGTTGGGGCCGCGGTTCAGGAACGAGATCGCGGAAGATGTAACGAGGTCGACTCGGTCGGATCAGGATACGGGCAGCACCAGTGAATAGCTGGTGCTGCGCCCACCGGCCGGCTCCTTCTCAAGGATGCCGCGCCGGAGCAAATCGTTGATGTCGCGCAAGGCGGTATCGGACGATGCCTTGGTGATCGCCGCCCATTTGGCATTGGTCAACTTGCCCTCGAAGCCGTCCAGCAGGCGGTTGACGACCTTGCGCTGGCGTTCGTTCAAGGGCTGGCCCGCGATGGACTCCCAAAACCGCGCCTTGCGCATGACGCTGGCGAGGATGGTTTCAGCGCCATCAAAGGCGCGGTCCAGGCAGCCGATGAACCACAACAGCCAGGGCGTAATGTCGAGGTCACCCTTCTGCGCCCGCTCCAGCATGTCGTAATAAGCTTTGCGCTCGGTGCGGATTTGCGCGGACATGCTGTAGAAGCGCTGCGCGCTTCCCTCGGCGCGCGCCAGCGCGAGGTCGGCGATGGCGCGGGCAATTCGTCCGTTGCCGTCATCGAAGGGGTGGATGGTGACGAACCATAGGTGCGCGATCCCGGCTTTCAGGACCGGATCCGGCGCGGCTGTCTCGAACCAGTCGAGAAAGCGGGACATGTCCGCGTCGAGCCGCTCCGATGCGGGGGCTTCATAGTGGACGCGCTCGCGGCCAATCGGCCCCGACACAACCTGCATCGGGCCGGCTTCGGCGGTGCGCCATGCGCCCACGGTGATGCGGCTCATACCGCTGCGTCCGGTGGGGAACAGCGCCGCGTGCCAGCCGAACAGCCGTTCGGCAGTCAGCGGCCGCGCATAATTCTGCGTGGCATCGAGCATCATTTCGACAACGCCCTCGACGTTGCGATCCGCTTCCACCAAACCGCCGATGTCCATGCCGAGACGGCGGGCGATGGAGGAGCGCACCTGCTCCCTGTCCAGCACTTCGCCCTCGATTTCGCTGGATTTGATAACGTCTTCGGTGAGCGCTTGAAGCACGGCTTCTTCGCGCAGCGGGAAGCCAAGCGCCTCCATATGCCCGATCAACCGCCCCTGTCGGTGGCGCACGGCGGCGAGCGGCTGGGCAAGCTGCTCGTCGCTCCAGCGCAGGTTCGGCCAGTCCGGCAGTTCGTGGATATAGGTCATATTCACCGCACTTTCTGCGGCGAATATAGCAATTATTCACCGCGAAGGGCAAGGATATTCACCGCATGTCATGCGGCGAATAAGGCGGCTATTCCCCGCATCTATGAGACAGGCGGTTTACGAAACGGTCCAAACGTACAGCCGCACTTAGCATTTCGGCGAATCCCTAAACCACCGGTCAGCGGCGACCAACCGATCCGGCGGTTCATAACGCCGAAGGCGTCCTCAAGTGCGATGGCGCGCTGCTTATCCTCGATGCGGCGTTTCAGGTCGCGGCAGCCTACGCCATTTCCTGTATTACTTCGCCAGCCTGCTATGATCGCAAATCCTTGTTGAATCCGCAGTTTTTCTGCGTCTCTTAATCATCCCCGTCGCGCGGACATTCCTGATCCGCGCCGGAAACGGGGATCATGATGGCATCGAGCTGGACCGATACAGAAGCGAGATCGCGTGGTGCGCGGATGCTGCGCACCGCGATCGGCCCGATGGTCGGACACTGGCTGACCGATCCCCTGGTCGTCGAAGTCATGCTCAACCCCGACGGTTGCCTGTGGGTGGACCGGCTGGGCACCGGCCTTGCCGATACCGGAAGGCGGCTGGCTCCTGCCGATGCGGAACGGATCATCCGTCTGGTCGCGCATCATGTCGGCGTCGAGGTTCATGCCCGCAGTCCCCGGGTCTCGGCCGAACTGCCGGAAACAGGGGAACGGTTCGAAGGGCTGCTGCCGCCGGTCGTGACCGCACCGGCCTTTGCCATCCGCAAGCCTGCCGTCGCGGTGTTTACGCTGGCGGACTATGTGGCGGCGGGCATCATGTCCCAGCCCCAAGCCGATGCGCTGCGTACCAGCGTTGCGGATCGGCTGAACATCCTCGTCGCCGGCGGAACCGGCACGGGCAAGACGACACTCACCAACGCGCTACTGGCCGAAGTGGCACAGACCAACGATCGCGTGGTCCTGATCGAGGACACACGCGAGCTGCAATGCGCCGCGCCCAACCTCGTCGCGATGCGGACGAAGGACGGTGTCGCCTCGCTCTCCGATCTCGTTCGCTCATCGCTCCGCCTGCGCCCTGATCGCATCCCCATCGGCGAAGTGCGCGGCGCGGAAGCGCTCGATCTCCTCAAAGCCTGGGGCACCGGCCATCCCGGCGGCATCGGCACTATCCACGCCGGCAGCGCGCTGGGTGCGCTGCGCCGGATGGAGCAGCTCATTCAGGAAGCGGTGGTCACCGTGCCACGCGCACTCATCGCGGAGACCATCAACCTCGTCGCCGTGCTGGTCCGCGACGGACATGGCCGTCGCCTCGCTGAACTGGCCCGTGTCGATGGGCTCGACCCCGCCTCGGGCGACTATCGCCTCATCGCCCATTCAGCCCCCCAAGGAGAAACCCTATGACCCATGCCGTCCGGCGCGGCGCCCGTCGCGCCGCGTTCACCGCTTCTGCAATCTTCGTCACGCTGATGACGGCCGGTCCGGCATATGCCGGCGGCTCGTCGATGCCCTGGGAAGCACCGCTGCAATCGATCCTCGAATCGATCGAAGGCCCCGTGGCCAAGATCGTCGCGGTGATCATCATCATCGTCACGGGCCTCAGCCTCGCCTTCGGCGACACCTCGGGCGGGTTCCGGCGGCTGATCCAGATCGTGTTCGGCCTGTCGATCGCCTTTGCCGCCAGCTCCTTCTTCCTCAGCTTCTTCAGCTTCGGCGGTGGAGCGCTGGTGTGATGAACGGCGCAGACGACATTCCTGGCTACTACGCGCCCGTCCATCGGGCGCTGTCGGAGCCAATCCTGCTCGGCGGTGCGCCGCGCAGCCTTGCCATCGTCAACGGCACGCTCGCCGGCGCCATCGGCCTGGGCTTGCGCCTGTGGATCGCCGGCCTCGCGCTCTGGGCGATCGGCCATGCGCTGTCGGTCTGGGCGGCGCGGCGCGATCCGCAGTTCGTCGATGTCGCCCGCCGCCACCTCAAATATCCGGCCTGGATGCGGCCATGATGAATTTGTCCGAATATCGTTCCAAGGCCGCTTGCCTTGCCGATTTTCTGCCCTGGGTCGCACTGGTGGCGCCGGGGGTGGTGCTGAACAAGGACGGATCGTTCCAGCGCACGGCGCGCTTTCGCGGTCCAGATCTCGACAGCGCCACGCCCGCCGAACTGGTTTCGGTGACCGCGCGACTGAACAATGCGCTGCGCCGTCTCGGTTCCGGCTGGGCCGTGTTCGTGGAGGCACAGCGCGTTCCCGCGCTGGACTATCCGGACAGTGTGTTTCCCGATCCGGTCTCGGCACTCGTCGATATGGAGCGAGCCGAGCAGTTCCGGGAAGCGGGCAGCCATTTCGAGAGCGGCTATTATCTGACCCTTCTCTGGATGCCGCCTGCCGAGGAGGCCGCGCGCGCGGAGAACTGGCTCTATGAAGGCCGTTCGGGCAGCGGCGTCGATCCGCATGAGCAACTGGCGGGCTTCGTCGATCGGACGAACCGGGTGCTCCATCTGGTCGAAGGCTTCATGCCCGAGGTGGGCTGGCTCGATGACGCTGAAACACTGACCTATCTGCATTCATGCGTATCGACCAAGCGCCAGCGCGTGCGAGTGCCCGAGGCGCCCATGTATCTCGATGCGCTGCTCACCGATGAGGGTCTGACCGGCGGGCTCGAGCCGAAGCTGGGCGAGCACCATCTGCGCATGGCTACAGTCACCGGCTTTCCAACGGCGACCTTTCCGGGGCTGCTCGACGAGTTGAATCGCTTAGCCTTCCCCTATCGCTGGTCGACCCGGGCGATCATGCTCGACAAGACCGACGCCACCAAATTGCTGACCAGGATCCGGCGCCAGTGGTTCGCCAAGCGCAAGAGCGTCGCCGCGATCCTGAAAGAGGTGATGACCAACGAGGCGTCGGTGCTGACCGACACCGATGCGTCGAACAAGGCGGCCGATGCGGACCTCGCTTTGCAGGAGCTGGGCGCGGACCATTCGGGCATCGCCTATGTGACCGCGACCGTGACGGTATGGGATCGCGATCCCGCATTGGCGGCCGAGAAGCTGCGGCTGGTCGAGAAGATCCTCCAGGGCCGCGACTTCACGGCGACAATCGAGGGCATGAACGCGATCGAGGCCTGGCTGGGTTCGTTGCCCGGCCATGTATACGCAAATGTTCGCCAGCCTCCGATTTCCACGCTCAATCTCGCCCACCTGATCCCCCTGTCAGCGGTGTGGGCGGGGGCGGAACGGGATGAGCATTTCGGTGACGCCCCCTTGCTTTACGGCAAGACCGAAGGCTCGACCCCGTTCCGTCTTTCGCTTCATGTCGGCGATGTCGGCCATACGCTGATCGTCGGGCCGACGGGCGCCGGCAAGTCGGTGCTGCTGGCGCAGATGGCGATGCAGTTCCGCCGCTATGCCGAGAGCCAGATCTTCGCCTTCGACTTCGGCGGCTCGATCCGGGCGGCAGCGATCGCCTGTGGCGGTGACTGGCAGGATCTTGGCGGCGCGTTGCATGACCGGGACGGTGGTGAGGGCGTGACCCTGCAACCGCTCGCTCGGATCGACGATCCGGGTGAGCGTGCCTGGGCTGCGGAATGGCTCGCTGCCATTCTTGCCAGTGAAGGCGTCACGGTCGATCCCGCCGCCAAGGAGCATCTGTGGACCGCGCTCGGCTCACTCGCCTCGGCGCCGCCGTCCGAACGCACGCTCACAGGGCTGGCGGTGCTTCTGCAAAGCCAGGAACTGAAGCAGGCGCTCGCGCCATATTGTGTCGGCGGTCCCTGGGGGCGGCTGCTCGACGCCGAGACTGAACATCTGGGCGAGGCAAGCTTCCAGGCGTTCGAGACCGAAGGGCTGATCGGCGCGGCCTCTGCCGCCGCGGTGCTCGCCTATCTCTTCCATCGGATCGAAGGCCGGCTCGACGGACGCCCCACGCTCATCATCATCGACGAGGGCTGGCTGGTGCTCGACAGCCCGGCCTTTGCCGCGCAGCTTCGCGAATGGCTGAAGACCCTGCGCAAGAAGAATGCATCGGTCATCTTCGCGACCCAGAGCCTCGCCGACATCGAAACGTCGAGCATTGCGCCCGCCATCATCGAAAGCTGCCCGACGCGCATCTTCCTCCCCAATGAGCGCGCCGCCGAGCCGCAAATCTCACGCGTATATGAGCGGTTCGGGCTCAACGCCCGGCAGATCGAGATATTGAGCCGGGCAACGCCCAAGCGCGATTATTATTGCCAGTCGCGGCGCGGCAACCGGCTGTTCGAGCTGGGCCTGGGCGAGGTCGCGCTCGCCTTCGCGGCCGCATCGTCAAAGTCCGACCAGCTCCGCATCGGCGAGCTCGTCGCCAAGCATGGGACGCACGCCTTCGCCGCCCATTGGCTCAGGCAACGCGGCCTCGACTGGGCTGCCGCCCTGCTGCCCGAACCCGATCCGCTGACAACATCCATCCCGAGCGACGAGCTTTTGCTGCCGCTCGATCCCGAGGAGTTACGCTCATGAAGAAATATCCGCTTAGCCGCGCCTTGCTGGCTGGCGCTATCGCATTGTCCGTCACCGGCACGATGACTGCCGTTCCGGCGCATGCGCAATTCGGTTTCGGCGGCATCGTCTATGACCCGACCAACTATGCGTCGAACGTCCTGCAGGCGGCCCGCGCGCTGCAACAGATCAACAATCAAATCCAGCAGATCCAGAACCAGGCGACCAGCCTCATCAACGAGGCGAAGAATCTCGCCAGCCTGCCGGTCTCGACGCTTTCGACCTTGCAGAACCAGGTCAACCAGACCCGGCAGTTGCTGAGCCAGGCCCAGCGCATCGCCTATGATATGCAGAGCATCCAGCAGGCGTTCGAAGGCCGCTACAAGGGCAATGCGCTCACCGGCGACCATGCCCAGATGGTCGCCAATGCCAATGCGCGCTGGGAGGACAGCGTCGGGGCGCTCGAGGATGCGCTGCGCGTGCAGGCGGGCGTGGTCGGCAATTTGGGCGGCACCCGCGCGTCGATCGACACTCTGGTCGGCGCCAGCCAGTCGGCGAGCGGCGCTTTGCAGGCGGCGCAGGCCGGCAACCAGCTTCTCGCGCTCCAGTCGCAGCAGCTTGCCGACCTCACCGCCGCGGTCGCCGCGCAGGGCCGCGCCCAGGCGCTCGAATCCGCGCGCAACGCTGCGATCGAAGCCGAGGCACGCGAACGGTTCCGCCGCTTCCGGGGCAAGAACTGACATGAGCCGCACGGCGAAGATCGCAGCGGCCGGCGCGCTTGGCGGGCTGTTCATGGCTCTGACGATCGGCATCACGCTCCGCGAGGACCGCCACGTCGAGACAGTCATCGTCCCGGCGGACGAGAGCGCAGCCGATCCACAGACACGCGATCTTCGCCGCTGCCGCACGCTCACCATGCCCGACAGCGGCTGCGAGGCGGCATGGGAAGAAAAGCGCCGCCGCTTCTATCGCAAGGAGGACCGGCCGTGAACGACACCGGCGTTATCGACACCTTCCTCGGCGTCTTCACCGGCTATATCGACAGCGGGTTCGGCCTGCTTGGCGGCGAGGTCGCCTTTCTGTCCTCGACCCTGATCGTAATCGATGTGACCATCGCCGCGCTGTTCTGGGCCTGGGGCGCCGACGAGGATGTGCTTCAGAGGCTGGTGAAGAAGACACTCTATATCGGCGTCTTCGCTTACATCATCGGCAATTTCTCGAGTCTCGCCACGATCCTGTTCGACAGCTTCGCCGGGCTCGGTCTCAAGGCTTCGGGCGGCGGGATGGCGCTCGCCGATTTCATGAAACCCGGCACGGTCGCCGCGACCGGCCTTGATGCCGGCGCGCCGCTGCTCGACGCGACCGAGGATCTGGTCGGGCCGGTCGGCCTCTTCACCAATTTCCCCGAGATCATGATCCTGCTCGTCGCCTGGCTGATCGTGGTGCTGGCCTTCTTCGTGCTCGCCATCCAGGTGTTCGTCACCATCATCGAGTTCAAGCTGGTGACGCTCGCCGGCTTCGTGCTGCTGCCCTTCGCCTTCTTCAATCGCACCGCCTTCATGGCCGAGAAGGTGCTGGGCCATGTCATCTCGTCGGGCGTCAAGGTGCTGGTGCTGGCGGTCATTACCGGCATCGGCACGACGCTGTTCACCCAGTTCACCAATGCCGGTGTCGGCGCCGAACCCGACATCGAACAGGTCATGGCGATCGCGCTCGGCGCATTGACGCTGCTCGGGCTCGGGATCTTCGGCCCCGGGATCGCCAATGGCATCGTCGCCGGGGGTCCGCAGCTCGGCGCCGGCGCTGCTGCCGGAACGGCGCTTGTTGCGGGCGCTTCGCTGGCCGGCGGTGCCGCGGGCGCAAAGCTTGCAGCCGGCGCGGCCGGTTCCGCGGTTGCGGCGGGTGGCAGGGCGACCGCCGCGACCGCCAGCGGTGCCGCCCGTGCCTCCGGCGCCGCGGCTGCCGCCTACAGCATGGGCTCGTTGGGCAAGACCGGCGCCAGCGCCGTTGCCGGTGGGATGGCCGCTACGGGAGAGGCCGCGCTTGCCAGTGCCGGCAGGGCCGCCGTCTCGCCCTTGCGCAAGATGGCCGACAAGGCTGGGCAGGCATTGCGGTCGAACTTTCGTAGCGGCGCGCGCTCCACATTCGGAGTGGCGCCGGAAGGCCCGGCTGCTCCGGCTGCCGCCGCTCCTGCGGGGTCTGGAGCGGGAACGGCGTCTTCATCGAGCGGACCGCCCTCCTGGGCGAAAGCCATGAAGCATCGCCAGGCCATGACGCAGGGCGCGACCATGGCGACGCACACCCTCAAGGGCGGCGACAGCCACGGCGGCGGCAACGGACCCGACGTCTCCGACAAGAGCTGAATTCTCGAAAGGACAACTGCATGTTCCGACGCCCCTCCATCCGCTACGGCCAATCGCCCGAGCCGGTCACGCCCTATCAGCGTGCCGCGCAGGTCTGGGACGATCGGATCGGCTCTGCGCGCGCCGCGGCGAAGAACTGGCGGCTCGCCTTTTTCGGATGCCTCGTGCTTTCGGGCGGATTGTCTGCCGGCCTCGTTTGGCAATCGGCGCGGGGGCATATCACCCCCTGGGTGGTCGAGGTCGACAAGCTGGGTGCGGCGCAGGCCGTTGCGCCCGCCGACGTCGATTATCGCCCGACCGATCCGCAGATCGCGTTCCATCTCGCGCGCTTCATCGAAGAAGTGCGTTCGGTGCCCGCCGATCCGATCGTGCTGCGTCAGAACTGGCTGCGCGCCTATGATTTTACTACCGACAAGGGCGGGCTCGCGCTCAACGATTATGCGCGCAGCAACGATCCTTTCGCACTGGTCGGCAAGATGCAGGTCGCGGTCGATGTGTCGAGCGTGATCCGCGCCTCGAACGATAGCTTCCGGGTCGCCTGGACCGAGCGGCGCTATCAGGATGGTGCGCTTGCCGAGACCTCGCGCTGGTCTGCGATCCTCACCGTCACCGTCCAGACTCCGCGCACGCCCGACGGCCTGCGGAAGAACCCGCTGGGCGTGTTCGTCAATGCCCTCAACTGGTCGAAGGAACTCAGCCAATGAGACAGATTCCATTTTGCAAGGCTGTTCCCGCCTTGCTGATCTCCGCGTCCGCGCTTGGTGCCTGCACAACGACGTCGGCGAAGCCGCGCGCCGTCGTTGTGGAAGCCCCGCGTGAAGTGTTGGCGACCCCGGAACCGGAGCGCGCCGTGCAGGTTGTGGCCATCCCCGAGCCGCTGCCGCTTGCCGGCCAGTTGAAGCCGCTCGGGAACGGCGCGCCGGTATCGGAACCGGAGGATCCGCGCCGCCGTGTGGGCGCCGCCAATGTCGCCGCCCGCGTGGAGCCCAGCCGCGACGGCTATGTGAACGCGATCCAGCAATATCCCTGGGCCGATGGCGCGCTCTATCAGGTCTATGCCGCTCCCGGCCAGGTGACGGACATCGCGCTTCAGGAAGGCGAACAGCTTGTAGGCCCAGGGCCGGTCGCGGCCGGTGACACCGTGCGCTGGATCATCGGCGACACGGTGAGCGGAACTGGTCCGACGGCGCGCGTGCATATCCTCGCGAAGCCCACCCGACCGGACATTGCCACGAATCTGATCATCAATACCGACCGGCGCACCTATCATCTGGAACTGCGTGCGACGCCCTCCACCTGGATGGCCTCGGTGTCGTGGACCTATCCGCAAGATCAGCTCATCGCGCTGCGGACCGCCGAAACCGAGCGGGCGCGCAATACGCCGCTGGCTTCGGGTGTGGACCTCACCGCCCTCAATTTTCGCTATCGGATCGATGGCGACAGGCCCGACTGGCGGCCGGTGCGCGTGTTCGACGATGGCCGGCAGATCTTCATCGAGTTTGCCGAGGGCGTGGAGCGCACGGACATGCCGCCGCTGTTCGTCACCGGCGACACCGGCCCTACCGAGCTGGTCAATTATCGCGTGGTGGGCCGCTATATGATCGTCGACCGGCTCTTTTCCCGTGCCGAACTGCGGCTCGCTTCGGGCAAACGAGAGGCAAAGGTCAGCATCGAGCGCGAAAGCCCGCGCCGTAAGGGCCGGTCATGAGCGGGCCGGGAGGAGAAAGGGCTGAAGCTGGCGAGCCGGTCGTCGGCCTGCCGCAGGATCCCGCAGCGAGGCCGAATGCCGGGGAGGAACCGGAAGCGGCGCCAGCTGCCGCTCCGCCGCCCGTCCATGACGGGCAGGCGTTCCGCTTGCGCGGTGATCCGCCGTCCGTCATGCGCCTTTCTCGTAAGGCACTTGCCTCTGTCGGTGCGGTCGCCTGCCTCAGCATCGGCGGCGCGCTCGTATATGCGCTTCTGCCTGCGCGTCATGCCGACGCACCGAATCTCGTCGAAACCGAGAGCCGGAACAAGGCGGACAATGTGACCGCGGCGCCGGCCAGCTACGACAAGGTTCCCAAGCTCGGTCAGCCGCTCCCGGGCGACCTCGGCCGCCCGATCCTTTCGGCGCAGCAAAATGGTCAGGCCGTTCCCGCGCCGCCCATGGGGACGCCGGCTCCTCAATCGGTGGACCCGCGCATCGCTGCAGCGGAACAGGCTCGCCAGCGCATCATGCAGGAGCGCGACACCGCGCGCACCAGTCGATTGTTCCTCGGCGAGGCAATGAGCGGCGCGCGCGCTTCGGCGGCGTCTGCCGAACAGGCTATGCCGCCCGCTTCAGTTGGCATTGCGGCCAATCCGGCTCCCGCGCCGACTGGCAAGCGGGGCTTCATGGCCGTCGCCGCCGACCGCTCCACCGCCAGCAATGAGCGGATCGCTCCGCCGGTCTCACCTTATATCGTGCAGGCGGGCAGCATCATCCCGGCTGCGTTGATCACCGGCATCCAGTCGGATCTTCCAGGCCAGATCACCGCGCAGGTCACGCAGAATGTCTATGACAGCCCGACGGGACGCATTCTTCTCGTGCCCCAGGGCTCGCGGCTGATCGGCGAATATGACAGCGAAGTCTCGGCGGGCCAAAGCCGCGTTCTGCTCGCCTGGGATCGGCTTATTCTTCCAGGCGGCCGCTCGATCCTGCTGGACCGTCAGCCAGGTGCCGATGCGTCCGGCATGGCAGGGATCCGGGATCGCGTGAACTATCATTGGGGCAGCATGCTCAAGGCCGCGCTGGTCTCGACGTTGCTGGGCGTCGGGACCGAGCTCGCAACCGACAGCGACGACGCACTGGTCGAAGCGCTGCGTTACGGCACGCAGGACACGGTCAATCAGACGGGGCGGCAGGTCGTACAGCGCCAGCTTAGTGTCCCACCGACACTCACCATACGCCCAGGCCATGTCCTTCGCGTCATCGTGACGCGCGATCTCGTACTCGAGCCGCTACGGAGGGAACAGTGATGAGCAAGTTGAAACTGGGTCCGATCGATGATGACAAGCCAGTCAAGCTGACCTTGGAACTGCCTGCGGCCGTCCACCGCGAACTCATTGCCTATGCCAGGGTTCACGCCGCCCAGACCGGCCTTTCCCAGCCGCTCCCCGCCGAGCGCCTGATTGCGCCGATGCTCGAACGGTTCATGGCTACCGATCGCGGCTTTGTCAGGAACAGAAGTCAGTCCGGGTCCAAATCGGATTAAATTCCGGATAGTGGATACACATGCGCCTCCTATCCGCTAGAATAGCGCTACCGCTTGCTTGCGAGCGGGTGACCGGGTGACTGCCGCGTATGTCCAGGCTCAAGCTAAAGGCGTCGGTGCGTGCTCCCAACGCACGTTCTCACTACTCGGTCACATTTCTCGCGTAATGCACCATATCTGCTTAGCAGATGACTTCGATTATAATCGAATTATAATCCGATTATAAAATAGATTGCGGCAACTCGATCTGAAACCCTTTCGCATGCGGCTGTTCGAGTCGCGTGAAGGAAGGAGTGAGACAATGGAACGCACCGAAGTAATCGAGGAGGTCATCGACCTGGGCAAGGCGTCGGTCGAAACCAAGGGCGAGGCGCTGATCGATCAGGATGTCGGCGGCGGCCGGCAGCAGTTCCTCACCGGAATCGCGCAGGACTGACTGGAATAGGGCGTGCGATTTCTTCGCACGCCCTTTCTAGCGGATGCCTGCAATGCACTATGGGACGGCACCCGGCATATTCTACTGCCGCGCGGGGTCACGCGTAATTTTTCTGGACATGAATAGGGATCGCTATTTCCAGTTAGGCGCAGATCTCGAAGCCAGTTTCCTGTCCGTCATCGAAGGACATTCCGCACCAACGCTGGCCGTTTCGGCCCTGACCGAGAGAGGCATCCTGTGTTTGAAAGACGGCTACGAAGTGAGGCAGCAGGTCGAATTGCCTGTGCCGTCACGGGCAGCGGATGCGCTGAAGGGTGAGACAACCCTGGGCGAAACGCTGAGGGCACTCCTTGCCGAAACCCGGATCAGGAAACGGCTCGACCGACAGGGACTGGCGTCGGTCATTTCTTCCCTGCGCAGCGAGAAAGCTAGGGCGGTCACCGCTTCAATCGATCATCCTATGTCGGCCGGAACAATCAGGGCCTTCGAACTGGCGAAGCTCATCAGGACGCCGGCAAACCGATGCCTGTCGCGCTCGATCGCTCTTGTTCAACGGCTCGCCGCACATGGATGTGCAGCTCATCTCGTGATGGGGGTCAGGGTTATTCCGTTCGCCGCGCATAGCTGGGCACAGATTGGCGACGTTGTTCTCAACGATTCGCCCGAGGAGGTCGCGCGCTTTACGCCGATCCTCGTCCTGTGAGCGCCCTTCGCTTTCTCCTGCGCATACGAAAAGGGCGGCAATCCCCGTTGCGGATCAGCCTTGTTCAATCTCCATCCGTTTCTTCCGATGATGAGGCTCTATTATGGTGCAGCGATCCAGCAAGAGTGCTGCACCTCCCGGCCGATCAGGGCGTGATCATCGGCCGCCTGTTCTCCCGCGAGACATTTTCAGCCATTGAGGAGATGACTGCTGCCGAAGCAGCAAGGCTCATCGATTCGGGCGGTGCCGCACTGATCAAGGACTATTGGGGGGCGTATGTTGCCGTCCATCAAAGCGATGCTGTCGGCGGCTATTCAATCACAAGGGCTCCATCGGGCTTTTTGCCATGCTACCAGGTTGAAACGCGCACGCATCACATCTGGGCCTCGGATCTGCATACGCTGTCTGCGGCGGGGATTGCCGTGTCGAAGGTGGATTGGGAACGCCTCTATGAGCATCTCCAATGGCCTGACGTGCGCCGCCGGCATAGTTGCATCGAGGGAGTGTCGGAACTGGCGCCCGGCAGCGCAAGGACAGTATCCGGCGATGCACCCAAAGATCAAATGCTCTGGGAGCCGTGGGTATTCACGCACCCGGACGCGGCGATCGATCCGGATCAGGCCGTCACGCGCCTGCGCGACACCGTCTTTGCATCGGTCAGTGCTCTCGCGTCGGACTATCAAAATATCATCGTGGG
>NZ_JAPCWC010000015.1 GCF_026420865.1 Novosphingobium clariflavum
GGCGCATATGAGGCAATTTCAAGCGATGTCGTCCTCTGCTTGAACGCTTCCGAGAAGTGACCGATTTTGGTTGGCGGCCGATGCGATGGGAGGGCCAGCTATCCTTCTAGGGCACTCAGGACCGGACAGTCTAAAATCGGCCCAACTAGGTCATTCTGCCCCCGCCCGTTCAGGCTGAGCCTGTCGAAGCCTCCTAGCCGGAGCGCGAGGCTACCCATCCTTCGACAAGCTCAGGATGAGCGGGGTGGACGGAGCGGTGTCCACTTCCAACCTCTAAATGCGTGCGCAACATTCAGGCGGGGCGCAAGGTGGACATTCCGAGGGACCGGGGGATCTCCTGAGTTTATCGAAGGACCCCGGGAATCTTCCCTTTTTCTTCTGAACCGTTCCGCGCCTGTTCAACCCAGCGGCGCGACGTCTACCGAGAAGAACATCGTCTGCTCCGACGATCCCCGGAAGGTGCCGTCCAGCGGGGCGACGTCCGAATAGTCGCGGCCCATGCCGATGAAGATGTGGTCGGTATCGGCCAGCATGTCGTTGGTGGGATCGAAGCCGATCCAGCCAAGCTCGTCGCCGCACCACAGGTTCACCCAGGCGTGCATGGCGTCGGCGCCGACGAGGCGTTCCTGTCCCGGTGGCGGTAGGGTGCGCAAGTAGCCGCTGACGTAGGCCGCCGGAATGCCGTGGGCGCGGGCGGCGATGATCATGATATGGCTGAAGTCCTGGCAGACGCCGTGGCGCGCGCGGAAGGCTTCGATGGGCGGCGTATCGGCGACGGTGGCGCCGGCCTCGTAGGCGAACTGGTCGTGGATCGCCGCCATCAGCGCCCTCCCCGCCTCCACCACCGGCATCGTTTCGCTGAGGAACGCGCTCGACCACATGGCGATGTCGCGTTCCGGCACGGCGATGGGCGAGGCGAAGCTGTAGGAGGCGGGGCCGAGCGGCGAGAGGTCGGGCTTGAGCATCGCCCGTTCGCGCAAGTCGGCAAGGCCGGGGCCGGTGGCATCGGTGATGCGCGCGGGCAGCGGCTCCTTCTCCACCGTGAAGCGGCTCTCGATCTGGAGCTGCGAGATCGGCTCGCGCAGGGAGAAGCGCGCCTCGTTGACGTAGTAGCCGCCCTCGCGTTCGGCCACCGTGGCGGGCTGGGGATCGACGCTCAGCGCGTAGTCGCTCAGCCGCTGTCCCCGCCATGGGCTGGGCCGCAGGCGCGCGTTGAACTGGGCGAGGCGCACGGGCGCGGCATATTCCAGCGTGGTGATATGGCTGACCGAATAGCGCATCACAGCAAGGCGGTCCGGCGCTCGGCCTGTTCGGGGTCGAACTGGAGGAAGTAGCGCGCCGAAATCGCGTCGGACAGGCCGTAGAGTTCCTGTTCGATCTCGGCGAGGGCAAGGCTGCTCATGTCCTGCGCGGCGGCGGCCTGGAGGCGGCCGAGCAGCGCGCGGGCGGCGCGCATCGGCGCTTCGGGCAGGTTGTCGTCGCGCACGCTCGGCAGGGCGGCGAGATGCTCGACCACACCGGCGATCTGGAACACCAGCGCGCGCGGGTTGTCGGGATCGAGCAGCAGCAGATCGCGCACCGGTCCGGCCATCGGCCCGGTGAGGTAGCGCGTGCGGTAGATGATCTGGCTGTCGCACACGTCCAGCAGCACGCCCAGCGCGCCGGTGCCGTCGGGGCCGTCCGGCCCGGCGGGCGAGGCGGCATCGCCGAGGCGGCGCACCATCCGGCAGATGCCCTGCGCACGCTCGATCCGCTGGCCGATCTCGAGGAAGCGCCATGCCGCGGAGCGCACCATGTTCTCGGACACGAGGCCTGCCAGCGCGCTGAAATGCTCGGTCAGCGACCGCACCGCGCCCAGCAAGGTGGCGGGGCGATGGAGGTCCACTTGCGGCACGGCCTGGCTGACCAGCCGCCAGAAGTCGCGCGCGAAGCGTTCGCGCAGGGCCAGCCCCACCGCCTGGCGCCGCCGCAGCAGCGCGGTGACGCCGCCGGGCAGGCTTGCCTCGGCCAGCACCGCGGCGCAGATCGCCTGCACGTCCGCCGCCGCGCCGGGGGTCTCGTCCGGCGAAGCGATGCTGCCGGTTTCGCCCAGCAGGCCGACCAGCGCGCCGACCACGCCGCCCTGCTCCGCCGGGCCGCCGTCGACCTCCACCGAGCCGTCGAGCAAGGCCCGCAGCACGCGGGTGACCAGCTGCGCGCGTTCGTTGTAGCGGCCGAACCAGTAGAGATTGTCCGCCGCCTGGCTGGCGAGGATGCCGCCCCCACGCGAGATCGGCGGCTCGGTCAGCGTGCGCAGGGTGAACTGCGCGGGGCTCGGCGCCTCGTCGACCACCCAGACGTCGGCGGAAATCTCGCCCTCGCCCATCAGCGAGGTCGGCAGCGCCTGACTGGCGGCGAGGCGGGCGAAGCCGCCGGGCATGACGGTCCAGTTGCCGTCGGCATCGCGGGCCACGAAGGCGCGCACGGTGAAGGGACGCGGCACCACCTCGCCGCCGACGATGGCGGGCGCGGTGGAGAGGTGGACGATCTCCTGCCCGCAATAGTCCATCGGGCGGCGAGCCAGCGCCTCGAGCAGCGCGCCGCGCTGCGCACTGTCGAGATCGGCACCGGCCACCGGCTCGCGCCGCTCCAGCGCCTCGACCGGCTGGCCGAAGGCGGGCAGCACGGCCAATTCGGCAAGCCGCCCGGCAACGGTCGCGCTTTCGGCAGCCTGCCCGCACCACCAGGTGGCGATGTTCGGCAGGATCGGTTCCTCCCCCAGCAGAACCTTGCAGAGACGCGGCATGAAGGCGGCAAAGGCGGGGCTTTCCAGCACTTCGGTGCCCGGCCAGTTGATCATGCCGACACCGCCGCGCGCCCAGGCCTCGAACAGGTTGGCGACGCCGAGCTGCGAGCGGGCATCGAAGGCGAGCGGGTCCAGCGAGGTCGTGTTGATCCAGCGCCAGATCGAATCGACGCGCTTGGGGCCCGCGATCGTGCCCACCCAGAGCCGGTCCTCCACCACCGAAAGGTCGCGCCCTTCCACCAGGGGGAAGCCGAGATAGCGCGCGAGATGCGCCTGTTCGGCATAAGTCTGGTTGAAGCGCCCCGGCGTCAGCAGGGCGATGCGCGGCGCCTCGCGCCCGCAGGCGGCGATCATGCCTTCGCGCATGACCGCGAAAAAATCGACGATGCGGCGCACTTGCTGGTCGGCCAGCAGGTGTCCGGCGAGCCGGGTCATCGCCAGCCGGTTTTCCAGCGCGTAACCGATGCCCGAGGCGATCCGCACACGGTCCTGCAGCACCCGCCACTGGCCGCGCGGGCCGCGCGCGAGGTCGGCCGAATAGACCTGGATGAAATGGGGATGCGCCTGCTCCGCCCCCAGCCGCCGGGCCGGGTCGAGCATCTTGCGCGCGAAGAACGGGCTTCCGGCGATGGCGGCCGCCGGCAGATGGCCTTCGCGCACCATGCGCTGGTCGCTGTAGATGTCGGCGGCCAGGTGCTCGAACAGTTCGGCGCGCTGGATCAGCCCCCGCTCGATCACCTCCCACTCGCCCGCGCCGATCACCACCGGCATGGCGTTGAGCGGCCAGGCGCGTTCCTCTTCCTCGCCAGTGACCCGGAAGGTCAGGCCAAGGTCCGCGGCATTGCGCGTGGCGGTTTCCTGCAAGGCGGCGGGATCGCCCTCGGACAGCGCGGCAAGCCCGCAGGCGACCGCCCGCCAGCGCGCGGCGACCGGATCGGCGGCATCGCCGAACAGGTCACCGCCCGAGACCGGCACCGGGTAGGCATCGAGCCAGCCGGGCGGGCTATCGGTCAGTCCGGGTGGCGGTGCGGCGGCCATGGGGTCATCATGCCCCGAGCGGGCGGCGCAAGTCGAGCGAATAGGGGAACTCGCCCGGCACTTCCTCGGGCGGGGCCGGCATCGGGCCGGGCGAATGGCCGTGCGGCTGGAACCGCGCCTTGCGCCGCGCCTCGGCCTCATAGCCGTTGATCGGCACGTCGTCGTAATGGCGGCCACCCGGATGGGCGACATGGTAGACGCAGCCGCCCAGCGAGCGCCCGTTCCACAAGTCCATGATGTCGAACGTCAGCGGCGCATGGGCCGCCAGCATCGGATGAAGACACTCGGCCGGCGCCCAGGCCTTGTAGCGCACACCGCCGACGCCTTCGGAAGGGCCCGTCATCGTCAGCGGCACGCGCCGTCCATTGCACGAGATGACATGGCGCCCGGCGACCAGTCCGCTCGCCCTCACCTGCAGGCGCTCGGTCGAACTGTCGACATAGCGCACGGTGCCGCCGATCGCCCCGGTTTCGCCCAGCACGTTCCACGGCTCCAGCGCATGGCTGATTTCCAGCGTCACGCCGCCGCCCTCGACCTCGCCGTGGACCGGGAAGCGGAACATGCGCTGCGCCTCGAACCATGCCGGGTCGAAGCGGTATCCGGCGCGGGCGAGATCGCCCAGCACGTCCATGAAGTCCGCCCAGACGAAATGACCGAGCATGAACCTGTCATGCAATTGCGTGCCCCAGCGCACCAGCGCCCCGGACTGCGGCTCCTTCCAGAACCACGCCGTGAGCGCGCGCAGCAGCAATTGCTGGGCAAGGCTCATCCTGGCATCCGGCGGCATCTCGAAGCCGCGGAACTCGACCAGGCCGAGGCGGCCGGTCGGCCCATCGGGGCTGAACAGCTTGTCGATGCAGATTTCGGTGCGGTGGGTATTGCCGGTGACGTCGACCAGCAGGTTGCGGAACAGGCGGTCCACCACCCACGGCGCCGGTTGCGAATGCCCGGGGCCTTCTGAAAACGGATTGGGCACTTGCGACAGCGCGATTTCCAGCTCGTAGAGCGCATCGTGCCGCGCCTCGTCGATGCGCGGGGCCTGGCTGGTCGGGCCGATGAACAGGCCGGAAAACAGGTAGCTGAGCGAGGGATGGCGCTGCCAGTAGGTGACGAAGCTCTTGAGCAGGTCCGGGCGGCGAATGAACGGACTGTCGAGCAGGCTGGGCCCGCCCAGCACGATATGATTGCCCCCGCCGGTGCCGATCGAGCGGCCGTCGACCATGAATTTGTCCGCCGTCAGCCCCACTTCGCGCGCGGCGTCGTACAGCGTCTCGGTGATCTCCACCGTCTCGCGCCACGAGGCGGAAGGGTGGATGTTGACTTCGATCACGCCGGGATCGGGCGTGACTTTCAGCACCTGCAGGCGCGGATCGGGCGGCGGCGGATAGCCCTCGATCCGCACCGGAATGCGCTGCCCGGCGGCGACTGCCTCGACGGCGGCGACCAGTTCGAGATAGTCCTCCAGCCGCTCGGTCGGCGGGATGAACACGGCGAGGTAATCGCCGCGAGGCTCCACCGTCAGCGCGGTGCGCACCGCGCCTTCGATCAGCTGCTGCTCCACGCGCTCCCCCGCCGCGCCGCTGCCCGCCGCGCGGACATGTTCGGTCCGCTGCGCCTCGACGCTGCCCGAAAGCCGGGTCTCGGACCCGCGCGCGGTCACCTGCTCGCGGTAATCGGCGAGCGGCTCGCGCGGCTCGGCGGTGTCGCGCGGGTGGATATAGGGATAGGCCGAAGGCGGCACATAAGGCAGCGCGCCCAGCGGCAGGCGGTAACCGAGCGCGGAATCGCCCGAAACCGCCGTCAGCACCCCGCGCCGCACCCGCCAGACCTCGCTCTTCCAGCGCGGCGCCTGGCGCACCGAGGCGTTCCAGCGCTGCACCGGCAGGACGAAGCCGGTCGGCTTTTCCAGGCCGCGCCGGTAGACGCGGCGGAAGCGGCGGGCCAGTTCCTCGTCGTCGATATGCGAGTCTTCGGGCACGGTGTTGACCGGCAGCTGCTCCTCGCGGAACTTCCACCAGTCGGCATCCTCGAACACCGGCTGCACGAATTCCTCTGCCAGCCCGAGATTGAGCGCGGCGCCCTTGAGCAGCGCATCGGCGGCGCCGGCATCGATCGAAGGCACCGGATCGGGATCGCCGCCCTTTTCCAGCGGCTTCTCGCTGGCGATCAGGCTCTCGTCGCGCCAGATCGGCACGCCGTCCCTGCGCCAGTAGATCGAATAGCCCCAGCGCGGCAGCGTCTCGCCCGGATACCACTTGCCCTGCCCGTGGTGGAGCAGCGATCCCGGCGCGAATTTCGCGCGCAGCAGGCGGATCAGCTTGTCGGCATAAGCCGCCTTGGTTGGGCCGACCGCCGCGCCGTTCCACTCGGGCGCCTCGAAATCGCCATCGGCAATGAAGGTCGGCTCGCCGCCCATCGTGAGGTTGGCGCCCGCCGCCACAAGATCGGCGTCCACCGCATCGCCAAGGTCCAGCAGAGCCTGCCAGCGTTCCTCGGTGAAAGGCTTGGTGATCCGCACCGCCTCGGCAATGCGCGAGACGTTCATCTCGAAATGGAAATCGACTTCGGCAGGCTCGGCCATGCCCTCGATCGGGGTGGCGGAGCGATAGTGCGGCGCAGCGCAAAGCGGAATGTGCCCCTCGCCCGCGAACATGCCCGAAGTGGCGTCGAGCGCGATCCAGCCCGCGCCGGGCACATAGGCCTCGGCCCAGGCGTGGAGGTCGGTCACGTCCTGAAGCACGCCCTTGGGGCCGTCCTTGGGGATCACGTCGGCGACCAGCTGGATCGAATAGCCCGAGACGAACCGCGCCGCGAAGCCGAGCCGGCGCAGCAGCTGCACCAGGAGCCAGGCCGAATCGCGGCACGACCCGGTGCCCACCGCCAGCGTCTCTTCCGGGGTCATCACCCCGGTCTCCATGCGGATCACATAGCCGATGCGCTGTTGCAGGCGGCTGTTGATGTCGACCAGGAAATCGACCGTGCGGCCTTCGTATCCGGCGTGTTCATCCACCAGTCCCTCGAACAGCGGGCCCTGCTCTTCCAGTTCGAAATAGGCGGCAAGGTCCGCCTTCATGCTGTCCGAATAGGCGAAGGGATACGTCTCCGCCTCGGGCTCGACGAAGAAGTCGAAGGGGTTGATGACCGCGAGTTCGGCCAGGAGGTCCACCTCGATCGAGAAGTGGTCGATCGGGTCGGGAAACACCACCCGCGCCTGCCAGTTGCCGTGCGGATCCTGCTGCCAGTTGAGGAAATGCTCGGGCGGGCTGATCTTCAGCGAATAGTTGGGGACCGCCGTGCGGCTATGCGGCGCGGGGCGCAGCCGTATGACCTGGGGACCGAGGCGCACCCGCCGGGAGTAACGGTAGCGCGTGAGATGGTGGAGAGCCGCCTTGATCATCGGCAGTGACTGTGCGCCAATCTATGCTGCACTGCAATGATCTTCCATTGGTCTTACAGCAGGAACTTGTTAGATTGCGCAAGAACCCCTCCCGATTGCAGCAAAAGTGTCATCGTGGCATGCAAGGGGGTCCAACGGGTGCGCGGCGCCCATCTCTCGCTCGAACGAAGACGTAGGACATGCTGGACATTCACGAAGACGCAGCCATCGGTGAAAGCAATCCGGTGACCGACGTCGCCACCCTGCCCAATCGCTACTTCAACCGCGAACAGAGCTGGCTGGCCTTCAACGAACGCGTCCTCGCCGAGGCGAGCAATCCCCATTACCCGCTTCTGGAGCGGCTGCGCTTCCTCTCGATCTCGGGCAGCAACATCGACGAATTCCTGATGGTGCGCGTCGCCGGCATCGCCGGGCAGGTGCGCCGCCAGATCGAGGAAATCTCGATGGACGGCCTCACCCCTTCGCAGGCGATCGCCATCACCCATGAAAAGGTGCTGGAACTCGAGGCGATCCAGCAGGACACCTGGGCCAACCTCAAGGTCCAGCTGGCCGGCGAAGGCATTCGCGTGATCGGCGAGGAACCGCTCGACGCCGAGCAGCAGGCCTGGCTGCGCAACTACTTCCTCGAACACGTCATGGCAGTGATCACCCCGCAGGCGATCGACCCGGCGCACCCCTTCCCCTTCGTCGCCAACCAGGGCATCGGCATCCTGTTCTCGCTGACCCGCGTGGCGGATGACGCCCCGGTCATGGAAATGGTGCTGATCCCCGCCCCGCTGCCGCGCTTCGTGCGCATTCCCGGCGAGGAGGCGGCGTGGATCTCGATCGAGGACGTGATCTGCCGCAATGCCGACGAGCTGTTCCCCGGCTTCACGCTGCACGGCCACGGCGTGTTCCGCATCCTGCGCGACAGCGACATCGAGATCGAGGAAGATGCCGAGGATCTGGTGCGCTACTACCGCACCGCAATCCAGCGCCGCCGCCGCGGCCTCGTCATCGTGCTCCAGCTGCAGGGCAAGTTCGATCCCGCTGCGGAAGAACTGCTGCGCAACCAGCTCGGCCTCGACAAGTCGCTGATCATGAAGACCGAGGGGCTGATCGGCTTCTCCGGCCTGTCGACGATCTGCGACGAGGATCGGCCGGAACTGAAGTTCGAACCCTATACCCCCCGCTATCCCGAACGCATCCTCGAGCATGACGGCGACATCTTCGCCGCCATCCGCGAGAAGGACATCGTCGTCCAGCACCCCTACGAGAGCTTCGAGGTGGTGATCGACTTCCTGCGTCAGGCCGCGCGCGACCCCGACGTGATCGCGATCAAGCAGACGCTCTACCGCGCCGGCAAGCAGTCGGCGATCATCTCCGCGCTCATCGGCGCGGCCGAACAGGGCAAGTCGGTGACCGCGGTGGTCGAACTGAAAGCCCGCTTCGACGAGGAGCAGAACCTGCTCTGGGCCAGCCAGCTGGAACGCGCGGGCGTTCAGGTGATCTACGGTTTCGTGGACTGGAAGACCCACGCCAAGACCTCGATGGTGGTACGGCGCGAGGGCGACGGCTACCGCACCTACTGCCACTTCGGCACCGGCAACTACCACCCGATCACCGCGCGCGTGTATACCGACCTCTCCTACTTCACCGCCGATCCGGCGATGGGGCGCGATGTCGGCCGCCTGTTCAACTTCATCACCGGCTATGTCGAGCCCAAGGGCACCGAGTGCCTGTCGATCTCGCCGATCTCGCTGCGCTCCACGCTCTACAGCAACATCGACGGCGAGATCGCCAATGCCCGCGAGGGCAAGCCCGCGCAGATCTGGGCCAAGATGAACTCGCTCACCGACCCCGGCCTCATCGACAAGCTCTATGCCGCGAGCGAAGCGGGCGTCGACATCGAGCTCGTCGTGCGCGGCATCTGCTGCCTGCGCCCCGGCATCACCGGATTGTCGGAAAACATCACCGTGAAATCGGTGATCGGCCGCTTCCTCGAGCATTGCCGCATCTGGGCCTTCGCCAACGGCTCCGAGCTGCCCAACCGCAAGGCCAGGGTCTACATCACCTCGGCCGACGCGATGAGCCGCAATCTCGACCGCCGGGTCGAGGTCATGGTGCCGATCACCAACAAGACCGTGCACGACCAGGTGCTCGACCAGGTCATGCTGGCCAATCTGCTCGACACCGAACAGTCCTGGGTGCTCCACCCCGATGGCCGCTACGACCGGGTGGGAGAAGTGGACAACCCCTTCAATCTCCACCGCTATTTCATGACCAACCCGTCGCTTTCAGGGCGCGGTGCATCGCTTGCCAGTGGACGAAAGGTGCCAAAGCTCTCGCTAAGACGAGGCAACATCTGACATAAGGGGGTCTTGAGGCCCGAGTCCCGGGCCGAGAGGCAATCGACCAAAGACCCCCCTATGATCGGCATCAGCCTGGTTTTCTTATGATCGGCATCAGCCTCAAGAGCGAAAAGCGCGCGATCATCGACATCGGTTCGAACACCGTGCGTCTGGTGATCTACAACGGGCCGCCCCGCGCGCCCGTCGTCATCCTCAACGAAAAGGTCAGCGCCCGCCTCGGCCGCGACCTCGGCAAGACCGGCGCGATCGCCGAAAAGGGCATGCGCAGTGCGCTCATCGCGCTCGGCCGCTTCGCCGGCCTGCTGCGCCTGTTCGAGGTGAAGAACGTCGAATGCGTGGCGACGGCCGCCGCGCGCGATGCCTCCAACGGTCCCGAGTTTCTCGACGCGGTCCGCGCGCTCGGCCTCCAGCCGCGCCTGCTCACCGGCGAGGAAGAAGCCCGCGCCAGCGCCACCGGCGTGATCGCCGCCTTCCCCGGCGCGCGCGGCGTGGCCGCCGACCTCGGCGGCGGCAGCCTCGAACTCGTCGAGATCGCCGATGGCGAAAGCTGGCACGGGGTCACCTTGCCGCTCGGCACCCTGCGCCTGCCGGACCTGCGCGCCAAGGGCCCGGCCGCCTTCGCCGACACCGTGCGCGACGGCCTCAAGCGGGCCGGATGGGAACAGGGCAAGGGCCTGCCGCTCTACATCGTCGGCGGCTCCTGGCGCGCCCTCGCGCTCCAGGCCATGCGCGTGCTCGACTGGCCGGTGGACGACCCTCACGGCTTCGAACTGCCCGCCTCCGAGGCGCTCGAACTCGCCCGCGAGTTCGCCAAGGGCAAGCTCGGCGACATCGATTCGCGCACGTCCGCCTCGCGCCTTGCCTCGCTGCCGGATGCCGCCGCGCTGATGGCCGAAGTCATCACCCGCCTCAAACCGTCCAAGCTGGTGTTCTCCTCCTGGGGCCTGCGCGAAGGCCTGCTCCACGCCCAGCTCGATGCCGCAGTGCAGGCCGAAGACCCGATGCTCGCCAGCGTCGCCGCCTTCTCGGCCAGCGCCCGGGTGACGGCGGACGATGCCGTCGCCGTCGCCAGGTGGACCGCTGCGGTCTGCCGCGAGGAACCGCAGGACCGCCAGCTGCGCCAGGCCTCCGGCCTGCTTGCGCTGGCCGCCATGCGCACCGAACCGAACCTGCGCACCGAAGAGGCAATGACCTGGGCCCTGCGCAAGCGCTGGATCGGCCTCGACATGCACGGCCGCGCGATGATGGCGATGACCGTCTTCGCCAACTCCGGCCAGACCGCCGTGCCGGACGCCTTCGCCCGCCTCGCCTCGAAGGAAGACCTCGACCGCGCGATCGGCTGGGGCCTCGCGGTGCGCCTCTGCCGCCGCCTGACCGGCTGCTCGCCGTCCGGCCTGTCGCAGACCTCGCTGCGGATCGAGGACGGCGCGCTGGTGCTCAGGCTGTCGGAAACCATGCGCCCGCTCTACAGTCCCGGCGTCGCCAAGGATCACAAGACCCTGGCGGACTGGCTGGGACTGGAGTGCGAAGTGCGCGATGCGACCGGGCTGGCGATCGCCGACTGAGGGGAAGATTGAAGCAGGGGGTCAACACCCCCTGCCCCCCAATAGCGTCTTCGTGGTGCCCCGCGCCATCGGTTGCGCCCCCATGGCTGCGCCGGAAGGCGCGCGCTAGAGCAGTTTCCGATCCGATTGCGTCGGGCCAACTGCTCTAAGACTTTGGTTTTACGCGTTTTCAGAGTCATAAGGTGATTCCACCTGATTCGAAAACGCTCTGGAACTTCCTCTGTTCTAGCCAACCAAAGTCGCACTCTCGGCGATCTGGCTGATCCCGCGCTTGCCGTCCCGGCGGTCGAGCTGCACGACGATGTCGATCACCGAGGCCGCATATTCCAGCGTCTCCGCGCGCGTCAGCCCCAATCCCGTCTGCATCGACATCAGCGCGATCTGCTCCAGTGCACCGCGCGGGGTATTCGCGTGGACGGTCGAGAACGAGCCCGGATGGCCGGTGTTGATCGCGCGCAGGAACGAAACCGTCTCGCCGCCGCGCAGTTCGCCCAGCACGATGCGGTCGGGCCGCAGGCGCAGCGCCGCTTGCAGCAGGTCGTTGGCCGAGACTTTGGCCTCGCCCAGTTCGCCTTTCACCGCGATCAGGCCCACGCCGTTGGCGCCCGGCAGGTGCAGTTCGGCGGTATCCTCCACCAGCACGACACGCTCGTGCCCGGGGATTTCGCCGAGCATGGCGTTGAGGAACGTGGTCTTGCCGGTCGAGGTGCCCCCCGAGATCAGGATCGTGCGGCGGCGGCGGATGGCATCGCGCAGGAAGGCGATGGGCTCGGCCATCGGATCGGGCGCGGGCTGTTCGACCGGAGGCGTGATCGGCCCCCGGTCATAGGCGTCGAGCGGCAGTTCGAGCAGGCGGTGGCGGCGGATCGCCATGGCCCAGTCGGAGCGCGTCGCCGGCGGGCCGACCAGCTGGATACGCGCGCCGCTCCCCTGCCCGCCGCCGTAGCCGGACAGCGTGGCGGAAAGCAGCGGATGCTCGCGGTTGATGCCCTGGTGGCTGATCCGCGCGACCTGTTCGGCAAGGCGCTGGAGCAGGCGGTTGTCGAGCGCGGGCAAGGCCACGCGCTGCATGCCGGAGAGCGCCGCATCCTCGATCCACACCTCGCCCGGCCGGTTGACGAGGATCTCGGTCACCGTCTCCTTGTCGAGCCAAGGCCGCAGCGGCGCGAGGTAGGCGTCGAGATAGACGCTGCGCTGGGCGCCCTGCGCCTCACCTTCAGACATGGGTGCGCCAGGCAGGGCCTGCAGAGAAAGAACGTCCGCCATCGATCCAACCTTCACCGATCATTGCGCCTGGCTGAAATCGAGGTCCTTGGCGGTGAACACGCGGATCGGCTCGCCCTGGCGCACGCGGATGGTCGGGCCGACGCTGCCGTTCTGCTGGATCGCCGCCGCCGCCGCCGACTGGCCGCCGCCGACCACCACGCTCGACCCGCTCGACACGATGGTCGAGAGGCCGCCGACGACGGAAAGCAGCATGGCCGAGCCGAAACGCTCGAAGAAGTGGCTGTTGACCTTGCCCGCAAGGCCGGTCTCGCCGCCGAAGGCGACAGCCGGCGAGCCGAGGTTCACCGAGACGCCGTCCGGGCGGATCAACCGGCTCCAGATCACGTAGGCGCGCTTCTGCCCGGCGGTCAGGCCGCTCTTGTACTGGCCGATCAGGCGCGAGGAGCGCGGGATCAGCACGCGCTTGCCGTCGAAGCTGCGCACGTCGGTGGAGACGATGGCGCGCACGTAGCCGGGCACGTCGGTATCGATGGCGGTTTCCAGTACCGCCGGGATCAGCGTGCCCTGCGTGACCGTGGTGGCCGGATCGAAGTTGCGGGTCGCCGAGGCGGTGGAGCCGGTGCCGCCCACGCGGGCGGCGAAATCGTCGTTGGCGTTGCCGCCGCCCTTGGCCTCACCGGCAGGTCCGGCAAGCCCGGCCGGCGCCGGTCCGGCGCCGACGTCGAAAACCACGGTCGGGCTGGCGTAAGGATTGGCGGCAGGCGCCGCGCCCGGCGCGGCGGCCAGCACCGGCGCGGGCGCCGGGGCGGGCAGCGGGGCGGCGGCGGGCGCGGCGACCGGCGCGGGCGCTGGCACGGCAGGAGCGGGCGCGATGGCGGCGGCCTGCGGAGCCGCGGCGGGCGGCGTGGGTTCAACCCCTGCAACCGGCGACTTGCGCACCGAATCCATCGACCACAGCGTCAGCCCGCCCAGTGCCATCACGAAGACGATCCCGGCGGCAAGCCCCAGCCCGTCGGCCTTCTTGCGCTGGGTGACGCGCGGCAGGACGTTGCGGGTGGTGAGATCGATGACCTCGGCGCCCTGCCCGTCACGCGGGTCGGTGGCGGCATCGGCAGCGATCTTTTCGCGCATCGTGGAATTGGGCGCCATGGTCAGTTCCCCTTGGCCGGAGCAGGCGTGGCAGTGGCAGTGGTATTGGCAGCGACCGCTGCGGCAGGAACAGCCGGTGCGGCGGGAGCGGCAGCAGCGGCAGGCGCCGCATCGCTGCGGTTGTTCTCCAGCGTGGCGCTGGCCTTGCCCGAGCGCAGGATGATCAGCCGGGGCACTTCGGCCACCACGATCGTCTGGCCGCGCACGGCGTAGTTCACCGGGCCTTCCTCACCCTTCTCGTTCTGCACGAGAATGGCGGGCACGGCGGTGTTTTCCGGCCAGAGCAGATACGTGGAAAGCCCGTCGTCATAGACGCGCGCGGGCAGCAGCCGGGGCGCGCCGGTGCGTTTCCACGCGAAGTTGAGCGCTGCCGGATCGGCGGGCATCGCCATCGCATCCCCCTCGGCGATCGCGCGCTCGGACGGTTCGAGCCCCGCCAGCGCCGCCCCCGCAATGGCGGGCGCGGTCTCTGCCGGTTCGTCCTTGTAGGTGAAGCGCAGCATGTAGAGCGGCCGCGCCTTGGCCGAGGCGACGAGGTCGAAGAAATAGGTGTGCCGGTTGGTCACCACCGTCATGTTGGTGCGCGCGCTGGCTTCCAGCGGCTTCACGAACAGCAGGTCGGCGCGCTTGTTGGGGGTGATCTGCCAGGTCTGCGAATCGCCCACCGCCACGTTCTCGATCGATTCGCCCTTGCCGAAGGCGATCGTCGCCTGAACGCCGGCCTTGCCGTCGATCCGCACGACCTGGTTGTCGGCGAAGGGACGCTCGACCAGGCGCTCGTCCGCCCTTGCGGGCGCGGCAAGCATCAGCAGCGCGGGAATGGCGGTCACAGCGAGGGAGACACCACGCATTTGGGCCTTGCTGCGGAACATCACGAATTCTCCTTCACCGGCTTCGATGCGGTGTTCTGGGTCGCGGTAGGGTGGGACGCCGGGCGCCCGCTGTCGTTCGATGCACTGCGGAACCGGCTGCCGATGCCGCGCGCGCGCGAGGCATGGCTGTGTCCCAGCGGCTCGATTCCGCCGCCCGAGACCTGGGTTACCACGGTTCGCCGCTCGCTTGAATGCGTCGCCGCACCGGCGGCTGCGCCCGAGGCCGCCATGGCCGCCGCGCTGGCGGCCGAGACGGCAGGCGCGCGGCCTTGCGCAGCGGACGGTGCAAATGGCGGCACCTGCACCGAAGGCGGCGGCGGCGCGGCCTGCGAGGCACTGTCGCGCTCCCCGCGCGAACGCGCGCCATCGGCAAGGCCGAACACCCGCCAGCCGGACACCAGCGTGGCGGAAACCTTGAGCATCATGCCCATCAGCGCCAGATGCACGGCGGCAACGACGAACAGCGCCATCGCCGCCCGCCCGTCGATCTCGCCCAGCTGCGCGCCCTGCACCAGCGAGGAGACGATCGGCACCAGCAGTTCCAGCGTGATCCCGCCGCCCAGCACCACGAACAGCGGCGTCAGCGCGGTCAGCACGACGCCGCGCAGCCAGCCTGCGGTAAGGCCTCGCGTGCCGCCGAACAGGCCCATGACCACGAAGATCGGCCCGAGCGCGACCAGCACGCCCAGCGCAATGCGCGCGGTGAGCAGCACGCCCACGGTGCCGAGCAGCAGCATCAGCGCGCCCATCCACATCACGCTATCGGGCGAGAACAGCCCCGCGCCGCCTGCCGCAGCCGCCTTGGCAGCCCCGGCTCCGGCCGTGGCCCCTGCCGCTCCTGCCTGCGCAGCGCCCTGAGCGGCCTCGCCGCCGCCCTGCCCGGCAGCCTGCGAGGCTTCGGCAATGGCGTTGAAGACGATGTCGATGCGGTCGCCGAAGATCTGCGTGGCCGATCCCTTGGCGCCCATCACCACGCCCGCGATCCAGTCCGGCCCGCCGATGGCGAGGTTCCAGACCACGCTCTGGTACGCCATCCAGCTGGTCGCGAAGGTCAGCACGAAGCCGATCGTCAGCATGCGCGGCGTCAGCGCCGAGACGCTGAGGCTGGAGCGCCCGGACAGCAGCGAGAAGCCGAGAAACGCGATGTACAGCGTCAGCACGGGGATGAGGACCAGCCCCATCGCCCCGCCGGCGCCGAACAGGCGCCCGAAGGCGGCCGCCGCCATCTCGTTGGAGACGCAGTCCACCGCGCGCAGCGCCGGGGCGACGCCCTGGGAGGCCAGTTCGGTGAGTTGTTCGCAAGCGGCGCTCATTCGCCCTACTCCGCCGCCTGGCCCCAGGCGGCATCGTCATCATGTTCACCTGGCCACTGGAAGCCGGTGAGCAGCGGATACCAGGCCGAAGGCGCGTCGCCGTACCGCTCGCGAAGCTGGTCGAGCTTGCGCACGGTGCTCTCGCGGCCGGACAGCACGGTGAGCACTTCGGGCATGCCCGAAAGATCGAGGCGCACCACCACCGAAGCGTCCGACTGGCGGATCAGGAAGCAGCGCGAGTGCGCGGGCAGCGTCTTGATGACGTCGAGTTCGTGCTGCGACAGGCCGAAGCCCTCGCAATAGTCCTCGTAGCGGGCGCGGGCATTGGGCATGAACACCATCGTCGCGGTCTGCTCGACCAGTGCCGTGGCGATCTTGCTGTCGAGCGCGTCGCGCGCGGACTGGGTGGCGAAACCGACCAGCGCGTTGCGCTTGCGCAGCGTCTTGAGCCAGTCGCGGATGCGCGCGGCGAAGACTTCGTCGTCGAGCGCCTTCCAGCCCTCGTCGATGAGGATCATCGTCGGCTCGCCGTCGAGGCGCTCGTCGATGCGGTGGAACAGGTACATCATGACCGGCGTGCGCAGGCGCGGGCTTTCCAGCAGCGCGGTCATGTCGAAGCCCAGCACGCGGGCCGACAAGTCGAGCCGGTCGTGCTGGTTGTCGAACAGCCAGCCATGTTCGCCGCCCCCATGTGGACCATTGCTTATCCAGGCGTCGAGGCGGCTGGCAAGATCGCCCGGTTCCGGGCGGCGCGCACCGGCCAGCAGTTCGCGGAAGTGCGAGAGGCGGCGCAGCGCGGGATCATTGTGGTAGGCCGCGTCGACAGCACCGGCGATCGTCGCCAGTTCTTCCGGCCCCTTGGCCTCCAGCAGCACGCCCAGCCAGTCGCGCAGGAACGCGCGGTTGGCGGCGGTGTCGGGCAGCGAAAGCGGGTTGAAGCCGGTGGGATGCCCGGCGGCGACGCGGCTGTAGGTGCCGCCGATGCCGCGCAGGAACACTTCGGCGCCGCGATCCTTGTCGAACAGCACGGTGCGGGGGCGGAACTTCTGCGCCTGGGCGGCGAGGAAGTTCATGACCACCGTCTTGCCCGAACCCGACGGACCGATGACGGTGAAGTTACCGAGATCGCCCTGATGAAAGTTGAAGAAGAACGGCGTCGCGCTGGTGGTGGCCAGCAGCGTGACCGCATCGCCCCAGTGGTTGCCGCCCGCCTGCCCCATCGCGAAGCCGTGGAGCGAGCCGAAGCAGGCCATGTTGGCGCTGGAAATCAGCGCGCGGCGCACGATCATCGCCTCGTTGCCGGGGAACTGGCCCCAGAAGCCGGGCTCCATGTTGACGTCCTCGCGCACCGCGACGGCACCGGCATCGGCCAGCGCGGCGGCGCAGGAGGCAGTCACCTCGTCCAGCCCTTCGAGCGTGGGCGAGCGCACCAGCACCGACAGATGATGGTCGCCGAAACCGACCGCGCCGGTGCCCAGCGCATCGCGCGCGGCGCTCATTTCACGGCGCTCGGCCATCGCCTCCTCGTCCGCCGAGCGCAGGCGGCGGATCGCAAGATCAATGCGTTCACGCGCGATCTGGCGGTCGCAGGGGGCATACGTCTCGGTCAGGACCAGTTCGGTGGGCAGGCGCAGCAAGGCGTCGGTGAGCCCCGGCGAGGTCGAATCGGGGTAGTCCTTGAGACTGACCAGCGAGGCGAAGCCCGAACCTTCAGCGCCGCGCAGTTCCAGCGCGTCCATCCCGAAGCTGATCCGGCGATAGGGCAGCATGTGGCCAAGGTCGGTGCCCTCCACCGGGCGGCGCACCGGGCGCATCTCGCCGTTGTAGAGCGCCGAGACCAGTTCCAGCACTTCCGAGCAGTTGCCCGCCGCGCCCTCGTAATCGCCGAGGATCCGCGCGCCGTAGGAGCCGAGCGAGGCAACCATCGCCGTCGCTACCGCGCGCAAGGCGCGCACATCGGAGACATCGGCTTCGGCGGGGGCCTTGCCGCTATTCTTCATGAAGCGGGACAGCTTGTCCGCCCAGCCCGCCTTGCCGCGCGCGGGGCGGCGGACCAGGGTGATGAACTGGTCGTTGACGAACAGCGCGCCCGAACCCGTGCGCGCCTTCCAGCGGGCATCGATATGGGCGGCAAGCGGATCGTCGAACTGGGCGTCCATCGCGATCTCGACGCGGCGGCGGATCACGTGGTGGTACAGCACGAAGCGCGCGTCGAGCGAGGAGCGCAGCAGCACTTCGCGGGTGGCGACGTGGGCGTTCAGTTCCTCGCTGTCGGCCGTCTCGAACGCGAGACCCGGCACCACCAGCGAGAGCATGACCGACCCGTCACGCAGCAGCACGACGTTCTCATCGACGAACGACTGGTAGGGCAGCCGGTCGCCCACCATGGCTTCCTTGGCACCCCAGCCCTTCAGCGCGGACTTTCTGTTTCCGGACATCGTACCCATTCCCCCGGATTGCCCGCTCCAGGGCGGATCGACATTGAGTTCAGGTGGGCCTGCGATGCTCGATAATCGCGCTTCGCAGGCCCGCATGGGCTGAATGTCGATCCGCCCTAGGGCGAATAGCTGTTGCAGCCCCAACGCTGCCAGTTCGGCACGCGCGGGCACTTGCTGACCTTGGCGAGCCAGAGGTCGAAGATGCGCGGCTCGCGCAGGCAGGCGACGTAGCCGATGCCGTGCACCAGCAGCGCCACCGGCAGCGCCCAGAAGCTCTTGGTGATGAGGAAGGCTTCCGTCGTCACCAGGCCGTTGATGATGAAGAAGGTGAAAGTCACCCCCGCGAACATCTGCGGGCGGGTGAGCGCGCGGTGCACCGGGAAGCGCGCGAGGCTCATGCCTCAGCCCGCCGCCGACTGGATGCCGGAGACGATCGCGCCGGCCCCGAACAGCACGAAGCAGCCGATGATCACGGTCGCCCCGAAGCGCCAGTTCATGCGCCCGGTCAGCATCATGAAGCCGACCGCCGCCACCGCCATCACGGCAACGGCCGTGGCGACATGGCCGAGCAGCGTGCCCTGGAGCCAGCCCAGCGCCGCCACGATCGGGCCGGAGCCGGCCGGATCGGCGCTACCTGCCGCCTGCGCATTCGCAGCGACCGGCGCCATGGCAGCAAGCGCTGCAAAAATGTTGAAAACGCCGCGAAACTTGCGGGTGCCAAGCTGAACGTGTCGAATCACCATGCCCTCCGTATGGAGGCCAAGTGCGTTATCCGGATGACAGGTGTGTGACGGTGAGACGGCAAAATCGACCGCCGTGTTGCAATCCTGATGCAAGAATCACGAAACCGCCATCGCGACTCGCGGCAAACCGCAGGCAGATCGCGCAGCCCGCCCACCTTCCCCGCATGGCGCGACCCGAAGGGGAAGGCGATCAGGGAGGTGAGCAGGACGGAGACGGAGACGGTGACGGAGCAGGGGACGGAGAGCGGATTACCGCCCTCCGCGCCGCTCCGAGACCATCACCGGACCGCCGACTCGCGATCAGCGCGAGGCCTGCGCATTGGCGCGCAGCAACTGGCCCAGCGCGCGGCGTGCGGCAAAGCGCGAATCGGCCCAGGTCCCGTCCGCCAGCTGAAGATCGTAGCGCTCCGGGCTGTTGACGGCGGCACGGTAGCTGGCGAGCGCCTTCTCGGTCTGGCCATTGGCCACATAGGCCGCGCCGAGGTTGATGAGGGTGGCCGGATCGTCCGACTTCGGCGCCCCGGCCGCTTCCAGCTTGCGCAGCGCATCCTGCGCCCTGCCGGCGGACAGTTCATCATAGGCGACATCGACACGGTCATGCGTCGGCTCGGCGGCAGCCAGCGAGGCGGGCGACTGGGCGAGCAGGACGGCGAGGGCAAGGGCGGTAAGGGACACGGCAGTTCTCCCGGTTCGATCTGTTGATTGCATGCAACATCCGCCGGAAAACGCGCGTCCGCAAGAAAATGACGCAAGTGTCATAAAAATGCAATCAAGCCGTGAATCGCGAGGCCGGACGCGAGTCGGAGCCGCTTTCCGTCGCATCCGGGGGCAAATGCGTAAGACCGCAGGCCGGACGGTCATATTGCCGTCATCCAACCGAATATTTCTGTCACGGTAACGCCAACAAACTGTCACCCCCTCCCCCTAGACGCCCCTCACAGCGAAGGCGGACTCGCCGTCTCGTAGCGACCTGTCCAACGGGGGAACTCACGTGAAGACTATCCATGGCATGCTGCTGCTCGGCTGCAGCGCACTTGCACTTGCCGGTTGCGGCGCCGACGACGTTGCCTCGCCGGGCGCGGGAAGCATCGTGATCAACAATCCGACGCCGACCCCCACCCCGACCCCGACGCCCACTTCGGGCACCGTCACCGCCGCCGCTTCGTGCCCCAGCTTCAACGCCACCGGCGGCCTGACCGACAGCGGCATCATTTCCGGCCCCGAAGGCACCTGGCGCGTCTGCACCCTGCCCGCGCTGGTCGACGTCAGCTCCAGCCTGCCCAAGGTCGCCGGCGTGCTCTATCGCCTGAACGGCCGTGTCGACGTCGGCTGCGACGGCGGCTTTGCCGCGCCGACTTCGGCCAAGCCCTTCGCCACCACCACCGCCAGCTGCGCCAGCCGCTCGCTGACCGCCGACACCAACGTCACCCTGACCATCGATCCGGGCGTCATCGTCTACGGTGAAAACGGCGCAGAACCGGCCTGGCTTGCCGTCAACCGCGGCAACAAGATCAACGCCGTCGGCACCGCCGCGGCCCCGATCATCTTCACCAGCCGCTCGAACGTGGTCGGCCTCAACGACGACAGCTCGCAAGGCCAGTGGGGCGGCGTCGTGCTGCTCGGCCGCGGCGTGGTGACCGACTGCAACTACGGCTCGACCGCTGCCGCCACCTGCGAACGCGACACCGAAGGGTCGGTCAACAAGGCCGTCTTCGGCGGCGCCGACAACACCTACAACGCCGGTTCGATGAAGTACGTGCAGATCCGCTATTCGGGCTTCGTGCTGTCGAACGGCAAGGAACTGCAGTCGCTGACCGCCGAGGGCGTCGGCACCGGCACCACGCTGGAATACTTCCAGTCGGTCAACAGCTCGGACGACGGCGCCGAGTTCTTCGGCGGCGCCGTGAACTTCAAGCACTACATCTCGGTCAACGCCGACGATGACAGCCTTGACGTCGACACCGGCCTCCAGGGCAACTTCCAGTACGTCCTGCTGCTCCAGCGCAGCGGCGGCGGCGACGCCATGGTCGAGGCCGACTCGAACGGCCTCGAAACCGACACCCCGCGCCAGAAGACCGTGATCGCCAACTTCACGATGGTCCAGCCGGCGGTCAGCTCGAACAACGAAGCGAACGACCTCGCCTCGCTGCTGATCCGCGGCAACGCCGACGTGACGCTGGCCAACGGCGTGATCAACACCCCGAACAACGAGTGCCTTCGCCTCAACGGCACCGGCACCGTGCCGGCCACGCTCAAGGCCTACTCGGTGGTGATGAGCTGCAACTCGGCCAAGTACCTCGGCTCGGGCAGCTATACCGCCACCAACACCCAGAGCCAGTTCGGCTCGGGCAGCAACAACAACAACGACGCCTTCACCTCGACGCTGACGAGCACCTTCATCAACGGCACGAACGAAAGCGGCGTCACCGCCTACACCGGCCTCACCACGCTCTCGAGCTACTTCGACGCCGCCACCTACATCGGCGCCGTCAAGAACGCTGCGGACACCTGGTACAAGGGCTGGACCTGCAACAACGCCACCGGCGCGTTCGGTTCGACCTACAGCTGCACGGCGCTGCCGACCACCTGATCGGACCGCCTGCGATTTCAGGGGGGCGGTCCTTCGCGGCCGCTCCCCTTTATCGCATCGGATCCATAGCCGACGCTCTGCCAACGAAATTTCCAAGTGTTCCAGGGGGACCAGACATGACCACGCCGCGGCTCGCATCGCTGCTGCTGCTTTCCACGACGATCCTCACGCCGAGCCTGGCGTGGGCGCAGGACAGCACCGCCACCACCACCACCGCCGATGCCGCCAGCCCGCAGGACGGGACTGATGAGGGTCAGGCCCCCGACATCTCGGTCCCCGGCGGCGCGATCATCGTCACCGGCCAGCGCAGCCGCAACGTCATGCGCACCGCCCCGCAGGTCATCTCGGTGCTCTCCACCGAGGAAATCGCCCGTACCGGCGAAGGCGACATCGCCGGCGCCCTCGGCCGCGTGACCGGCCTCTCGGTGGTCGGCAACGGTTACGTCTACGTGCGCGGCCTGGGCGACCGCTACTCGCTGGCGCTGCTCAACGGTTCGCCGCTGCCCAGCCCCGAGCCGCTCAAGCGCGTGGTCCCGCTCGACCTCTTCCCCACCAGCATCGTCGCCTCCTCGCTCGTCCAGAAGAGCTATTCGGCGAACTTCCCCGGCGAATTCGGCGGCGGCGTCATCAACCTCACCACCAAGGCGATCCCCGAGGAAAGCTTCCTCGAGTTCGGCGGCGGCCTGGGCTGGGACACCGAGACCACCAACAAGCTGGGCTACACCTACTACGGCTCGAAGACCGACTGGACGGGCTGGGACAACGGCAACCGCTCCATCCCCTCGGCGCTGCAGGACTACTTCGGCAGCAACCAGGTGATCAATCCGACCGGCGACCTGGCCAAGGAACTGGGCGGCATGCTGGTGAACGGCCGCAACGCGGTGGTCCAGAAGGATGACCACGTCCAGCCGAACTGGTCCGCCGACATCTCGGCCGGCACCCGGTTCGATCTCGGCGGCGCCACGCTCGGCGTGATCGCGGCGGCGGGCTATTCGAACAAGACCCAGACCAAGCAGATCACCCAGCAGCGCGCCCAGGGCGTGACCGCCGATCCCGACCAGCTGTTCGAGAACTTCACCGCGGTCAACACCGACAACCGCGTCGTCGCCAATGCCCTCGTCGGCATGGGCCTGGAGTGGGGCGAGAACTCGATCCGCTGGACCAACGTCTATATCCACGACACCGACAAGCACACCGGCCTGCGCCTCGGCAAGCGGGAGAACAATCCCAATGCCGACTACATGGAGCAGACCACCGCGTGGTACGAGCGCCAGCTGATCGACACCCAGCTGGTCGGCGAGTTCAAGCCCGCCGATGACACCACGATCGACCTGCGCGCCGGCTACGCCAACTCGAAGCGCCTCGCGCCCTACGAGATCAATGCCGAATACCTGCGCACCAACACCGAGGCCGATCCTTACGGCGAATACTTCGTCAACCGTCTCGGCAACGGCAACCAGGACCCGACGACGATCACCTTCTCGCGGCTCAACGAGAATGTGTGGTCGGCAGGGGCCGACGTCTCGCACCAGTTCGCGCCGGGCTGGACCGGCACGGTGGGCTATGCCTACCAGATCAACTCGCGCACCAACACGCGCCGTTCCTTCGCGATCTACGCCAATGGCGACCAGACGCAGATCTCGAACTTCGGCCTGCTGCGGCTCGACGTGCTGCTCCAGCCGGGCACCTGGTATCTGTCGGACAACGGCGTCAACTACGGCCTCGAACTGCGTGAACCCGATGCCTCGACCGCGCAGTTCGATTCGCGCCTGCTCAACCACGCCTTCTACGGCAAGCTCGACGGCCAGCTGACCGACGCGCTGTCGTTCGACCTCGGCGTGCGCTGGGAATATGCCAAGGAATCGACGATCCTGCGCCCGATCGGCGCCGCCCCCAGCAAGGCGACCGACCTCAAGAACGAGTACTTCCTGCCCGCGCTGACGCTGACCTACGAAGTCCAGCCCGGCATGCAGGTGCGCGCCAGCGCGTCCAAGACGCTCGCCCGCCCGCAGTTCCGCGAACTGCTCTACCAACCCTACTTCGACCCCGACAGCAACCGCACCTACCAGGGCAACCCGTTCCTCGAGGACAGCCAGCTCTACAACGCCGAAGCGCGCTGGGAATGGTACTTCGCGCCCGACCAGCGGGTCGCGGTGGGCGGTTTCTTCAAGCGGATCGACAATCCGATCGAATCGTTCCTGACCGGTTCGGAAACCTTCATCACCTCCTACGCCAACGCGCCCAAGGCCAACCTCTTCGGCGCCGAGGTCGAGTTCCAGAAGTACGTGCCGCTGGACAGCTGGGGCGGCCTGTTCGAGACCCGCCGCCTGCTGCTGCTGGGCAACTACACCTTCACCAAGTCCGAGCTGAAGGTGAAGGACAGCGACACGGTGCGCATCTACGGCGCCGGCACCGGCACCTCGCTCGCCACCGACTACTTCACCGATGGCGCGCCGCTGACCGGCCAGTCCAAGCACATCGCCAATGCCCAGATCGGCTTCGAGGACACCGAGAGCCTGTCGCAGCAGACGATCCTGTTCAACTACGCCAGCAAGCGCGCGGTCAGCCGCGGCCTTGCCAACTCGGGCCAGCCGGACATCTTCGAATACCCCGGCCTCACCATCGACCTGGTGATCCGCCAGGGCATCAAGCTGTCGGAAAACAAGCAGATCGAGCTGAAGTTCGAAGGCCGCAACCTCACCGGGCGCAGCCATCAGGAATACCAGCAAATGGAAGACGGCAAGGTCAACTACAACACGTACGACCAGGGCCGCGTGTTCACGCTGTCCGCCTCGGCCAAGTTCTGATTGCCTTTCTCACCGGGAGGCCCTTGCCCTCCCGACGGCACCTCAAGGCCCGGTCGCTTCATGCGGCCGGGTCTTTTTTCGCCGGTTTTTTTCTTTGCACCCTTCGCGCAGGCAGGCTATGCGCCGCCCCGTCATCTGGGGAGTAGCCGCCTGCGTCCCCGCAGGACCCGTCGTCAACATACTTGGTCGAGAGACCATGGCGCACGGGAGGACGGATCACCGTCCGGGCGAGACCAATGGCGTTGCAGCTCCGTCCGGCCGGGCGGGTTCTGCCGCGCTATTGTCTTGTCTGTCGCCCGGCCCGGAGATTGCATTTGCCCGTCCTCTTCTCGTCAGCGCTGCTGACCTCGACCGCGGTGGTCGCCCTTGCCGAAATCGGCGACAAGACCCAGCTTCTGGCCATTGTCCTCGCCACCCGCTTCAAGAAGCCCTGGCCGATCGTCGCGGGCATCTTCGTGGCGACCATCGCCAACCACTTCCTCGCCGCCCTCGTCGGTGAACAGGCCTCGGCCTTCCTCGACGGCCAGTGGTTCCGCTACCTGATCGCCCTCAGCTTCATCGCGATGGCCGGCTGGACCCTGATCCCCGACAAGTTCGACGAGGACGACGAGCCCAAGCCCAGCCGCTTCGGCCCCTTCATCGCCACCGCCATCGCCTTCTTCCTGGTCGAGATGGGCGACAAGACCCAGATCGCCACGATCGCGCTCGGCGCCCGTTTCCAGAGCGTGATCCCGGTCATGGCCGGCACCACCATCGGCATGATGATCGCCAACGTGCCTGCCGTGTTCCTCGGCAACGCCCTCATCAAGCGGGTGCCGCTCAACGTGGTGCGCACGGTCGCGGCCCTGCTGTTCCTGGTGATCGGCCTCTGGCTGCTGGCCCAGACCGCCGGCCTGCTCGGCTAAATCAGCTCGGTTAAATCAGCTCGGCCAAAGCGGCTGGGCCTTTTCCGAAGTCGGCGGGAACATGCGCGGTTCCCGCCGATTTACCGGAACGTGAACAAGGAAGACCGCCGCCGATGAACTCCGCAAGACTGGCCTGCATCGCCGCCTGTGCCGCGCTCGGTCTGGTGCCGATCACCGCCAGCGCGGGCTTCTACAGCGGCGATGACCTCTACAAGACCTGCTCCGTCCCCAAGAAGGACAAGACTTACGTCGAGCACTCCTACGAGTGCATCGCCTACATCACCGGCGCCGTCGATGCGTTCAACACCACCCGCGAGGCCAACAAGCTCAAGAGCTGCATTCCCGCGGACGTGACGATCAGCCGCCTGCGCGAGGTGACCCTGGCCTATCTCGAGGACAATCCCCGCAGCCTGAGCGCGCCTGCCTCCTCGCTGGTCTTCACCGCCACCCGCAAGGCCTGGCCCTGCCCCGCCGCGACACCCGCGAAAAAGCCGGTGCCGGTGAAAAGAAGAAAGCGATGATCGCCCCGGCGCCCTGCCCCCCGATGTTCCGCGCCGCCGCCCCGCGCTAGGCTCGCCTCCGTAAAGGGAGAGCGCGCGTGCGGGAACTGGGCTTCGGATACCTCTACGACATGCGCAATCCGGCGCCCTGGCACCGCCCGCCCGAGGCGCTTCATGCCGAAGTGCTGGACGTGATCGCCGAGACCGAGGCGCTCGGCTTCGACGGCGCATGGGTGCCCGAGCATCATCTCGCCGAGGATGGCTACATGACCTCGCCCATGGTCCTGCTGGCCGCCATTGCCGCGCGCACGAAACGGATGGCATTGGGATCGGGCATTGCGCTGGCCCCGCTCTACGAGCCGCTGCGCTTTGCCGAGGATTGCGCGGTGCTCGATGCGCTGTCGGGCGGGCGGCTGAGGATGGGCCTCGCCATCGGCTACCGGGCGCGCGAATATGCCGCGCACGGCCTCGATTTCCGCCAGCGCGGCGCCCGTTTCGACGAGTTCCTGCAGGTTGTCCGCCGGCTCTGGGCGGGCGAGACGGTGGACTTTGCCGGCGCGCATTTCCGGCTGGACGGCGCCCGCATCGCCGCCCTTTCCAGCCGGGGACAGGTTCCGCTCTACATCGGCGGCTTCGCCCCCAGGGCGATGGAGCGCGTGGCCAGATATGGCGACGGCTACTTCGGCAATGCCGAGGTCTGGCCGCTCTACCGGCAAAAACTGGAGGAACAGGGCAAGGACCCGGCCGAAGCGCATGTCTGGGTGCAGGAACTCACGCTGGTCGTCGCCCACGACAAGACGGCAGCGATGGAGGAACTGGCGCCGCATTTCCTCCACGTCACCAATTCCTACGCCGCGTGGATGGCCGAGGACAGCGCGGTGGGCATCGACGATCCGGCGATGAAGGCGATGGACCTCGAGAGCTTCAAGGCCAGCGGCGCGCTGCGCATCCTGACGCCCACCGAGGCGATCGACCATTTCCGCCGCCTGCGGGAACAAGCGCCGGTGGAGCATGTGACGATGATGATGCCGCCCGGGCTTCCGGCGGAGCGTTTCCTTGCCTATGCCAAAGTCTTCGCGGACGAAGTCATTCCCGCGTTTCGGTGAGGCAGGATGGCAGACGGTATGCAAGTGACGGAGCGGCGGGCGGCCTCGCCGCAGTCGGTAACGCGGGTGATCCGCCTGCTGGAAGCGCTCTGCGCCAGCAGCGAGCCGGTGTCGCTGGCCGATCTCAGCCGCCGCCTCGCCACCCCCAAGAGCAGCCTTGCCGCCCTGCTGCGGGGTCTTGCCGAGGAGGGTTTCGTGATCGGCAGCGACGCCATGTGGCGGCTCGGCCCCGGCGCTTTCGGGCTGGGCAGCGCGCTCACCGAGGCGCGGCGGCGGCTCCAGAGTTCGGACCTCATCCGCGACGGCATGCGCCGCCTCAGCGCCGCCAGCGGCGAGACGGTGCTGCTCGCGGTCGGCGAACCGCAGGGCGAGAGCATGACCTATGTCGACCTTGTCGAAAGCGCGCATGTGGTGCGTTATCTCGTCGCCATCGGTGATCGGCGCCCGTTCTATGCAACGGCAGGCGGCCGCGCGCTGCTGGCGACCTGCTCGGCCGAGGCGGTGGAGAGCTATCTCAAACGGCTCAATGCCCAGCGCCTCGCGCCGACGACTCTGGTGGACCGCGCCGGGCTGCGCGCGGCGATAGAGGCGGCACGGGAGCAAGGCTACGCGCAGACGGTCGATCAGGCGGCGCAAGGCGTTACCGGCACCGCGGCGGTGATCCGCGATGCGGCGGGGCAGGTCGTCGGCGCACTGGTGATCGCCGCGCCGACCGCGCGCGCGCAAGACCGGCTGGCGGAGCTCGCACAGCTGGTCGTGGCGGAAGCGGCGCAGATCTCGCGCAGCCTCGGGTTCCGCTAGAGCTTACGCCGCGCTGAGCAGTCCGCGATCGCCTTCGAGCGCCGCCGTCAGCGCCGCGAGGAACTGATCGGTGGCGCGCTCCCACGAGAATTGCGCGCCAAGCGCGGCCGCATCCATGCGTTCGACCTTCAGGGCCGCGCGGATGGCCTCGGCAAGGTCTTCGTCCACGCCGCCCGCCGGACGGGCCAGCGGTTCGTCCCCCCCGCAGCCATCATGGCCAAGGATGTCGACCGGCCCGGTCACCGGGAAACTCGCAACCGGGGTACCGCAGGCCAGCGCCTCGATCACCACGAGGCCGAAAGTGTCGGTGAGGCTGGGGAACACGAAACAATCGGCGGTGCGGTAGGCGCTCGCCAGTTCCTTGCCCGCCAGCGCGCCGAGGAAATGGACCTGCGGATAGCGGCGCTTCAGGCTTTCCAGGGCGGGGCCGTCGCCCACCACCACCTTGCTGCCCGGCACATCGGCGTCGAGGAAGGCTTCGAGGTTCTTTTCCGGCGCCACGCGCCCGACATTGAGCATGACCGGCCCCGGCAGCGCGGCCATCAGTGGGTGGCGCGGACCCTCGGCGCGGAACAGGGTGTGGTCGATGCCCCGGCTCCAGCGGCGGGTATGGCCGATGCCGCGCGCTGCCAGTTCGCTGGCCATGCTCTGCGTCGAGACCAGCACCGCCTGGCTCGGGGCATGGAAGCGCTGCATGATCGGCCAGAACCGCTCGGCGCTGATGCCCGTGCGCACCGCCGCATATTCGGGAAAGCGCGTGTGGAAAGCCGAAGTGAACGGAACCCCGCGCGCCAGACACCAGCCGCGCGCCGCCCAGCCGATCGGGCCTTCGGTGGCGATATGGACGATGTCGGGCCGCGTCCGGTCGAGCATGCGCCGCACCCCGAAACGCGGCGCCATGGCGAGGCGGATCGAGGCATAGCCCGGCATCGGCACCGTCAGGAACAGGTCCGGCGTCAGCGTATCGACTTCGTGACCGCGCCGGGTAAGCTCATCCAGAGTGGTGGTGAGCGAGCGGACGACGCCGTTGACCTGGGGAAGCCACGCGTCGGTCGCCAGCGTCAGCTTCACTCGGCGGCCTCCAGGAGGGCGTCCGCCGGGGCGGTGTGCCCTCCGGTTTCCGCGATCCAGTCGAGGATCGAAAGATGGCCCGCCGCGTCTTCCACCAGCGCGGTGCAGCTTTCCACCCAGTCGCCGTCGTTGTAATAGGTGATGCCGCCGAATTCGCGGATTTCCGCACAGTGGATATGGCCGCAGACCACGCCGTCGAAGCCGCGGTTGATCGCTTCGGTCGCCACCGCTTCCTCGAAGCTGCAGACGTACTGGACGGCGTTCTTGACCTTCTTCTTCATGTAGGCCGAGAGCGACCAGTAAGGCATCTTCAGCTTGCGGCGCACCGCGTTGAACACGATGTTCGCCCGCAGCAGCGCGCCGTAGGCCTTGTCGCCCAGGAACGCGAGCCACTTGTGGTAGAGCACCACACCGTCGAAGGCGTCGCCATGCGTCACCAGCAGGCGGCGGCCGTCCTTCGTTTCGTGCACCGCTTCCAGCACCAGCTCGACGCCGCCGAAGGTGAGGCCGGCATAGTCGCGCAGCATCTCGTCATGGTTGCCCGCCACGAAGACCACGCGGGTGCCGCGGTGCGCCATCTTGAGGATGCGGCGGATCACTTCGTTGTGCGCATCGGGCCAGTACCAGCCCTTGGACAGCCGCCAGCCGTCGACGATGTCGCCCACGAGATAGAGCGTCCTGCACTCGACCGAGCGCAGGAAATCCACCAGCATCTCGGCATTGCAGCCGCGCGTGCCGAGGTGGATGTCGGAAATCCACACGGTTTCGTACTTGCGCTTGGGACGGAACCCCTTGGGATCGGGCAAGTCCAGCCAGGCCGGAATATTGCCGCCGCCATCACCGCCACCAAGGCCGTAGGCACCGCGTTCGAGAAGAGCCTGCATGTCGTTGCGCATCGATCCGGACCCCGTTTCTGCCCCGTTCCAGCTCTGTCATATTTCGCATGGACGCGTTGCGCGGGCGTGACGGTTGCGGGTCACTTCGATGACAGCGGCAGCCACGGGCAGATCGCCCTTCAAACTACGGCCAATTTCTTGGGCATGTCATTGATATGTCACTTGCCCGTCACACTGACGCGGCAATTACCCGCTCGCAACATCGCGCAACAAGGGGCTGGAGCAGCTTGCGGACCGATCGCATCGGTTCGAACACTCCCGTTTCCCGTTGTCGCATTTTCCACGTCATCGGGTGTTCCGCCCGATGCGAAAAAACGCTCCAGGGGGGTCATGAAGCGGATCGATATCTTCCTGGCATGCGAGCTTTCCGGCGGACTCGCGGCCTTTCGTCATGACGATTTCGACGTCGTGCTGCACCGCTGGCACGACAGCGCAGACCTGCCGCTGATCGAAGGCGCGCTCTGGGTGTTCATCGACTGGGTGCTGCCCGAAATGTCCGGCCTCGAACTGTGCCGCCGCCTGCGCGCCGATGGGCTGACGCAGAATGCCCATGTGACGATGGTGCTGGAAGAGGACAACCAGGAAGACCGCAAGCGCGCGCTGCGCATGGGCGCAGACGACTATATCGTCGGCCCGCTGACCCGCGGCGCCCTGCTCGACCGGGTGCTGGGCGCCAATATCGGCGAACAGGAAAGCATCGGACTGCGGGTGCTGGCCCAGGGCGAACTCTCGGTCGACGTCGCCGCCTTCCAGGCGCGCTGGCAGGGCAAGCCGATCGCGCTGATGCCCAACGAGCTACGCCTGCTGCGCTATTTCATCGAGCACCCCGGCCGCGTGTTCACCCGCACCCAGCTGATCGCCGCGCTCGGCAAGCAGGAACCGGCGGTGGACGAACGCACCGTGGACGTGTGGATCGGCCGCCTGCGCCGCGCCCTCAAGGGCGTGGGCGCGGGCAACCCGCTGCGCACCGTGCGCTCGCTGGGGTATGTCTTCGATACGGCGTGAAGCCGTTTGCGATCCGGCTGTATCGGATCACCGGCTCCACGCTTCCGGTTTTACGCGTTTTCCGAGCCGTCAGGTGATTCCACCTGAAGGGAACACTCTCTAGAACTTGTAGCCCAACCCCACAGCGACCATGTCGGCATCGGGTTCGCCGTCACCGATCAGCACATGCTTGTATTCGAGCTTGGCGTAGACCTGCTCGTTGAGGTCCTGCTCCCAGCCGGTGCTGAGGCCGACGGCGCTGCCGCATTCGCGGCAGTCCTTGGTCTGCCAGTTCGCCGCCGCATAGAGCTTGGCGCCCGGCAGCACGCGGGCGCCGACACGGCCGCCCACGCCCCAGACCACGCGGGTATCATCGGCAAGCGTCTTTTCCGCAAGGCCTTCGGCGCCGACGAAGAAGCGCTCGCCCAGATCGACGTCATAGCCCACCGCCGCACCGGCAACGGCATTGGTATCCCCGCGGTTCCAGATCACGCCGCCGGTGCCTTCGACATAGGCCTCGTCGGCAAGCGCGGGAGTGGCGAAGGTAGCGGCGGTCGAAACGAATGCCGCGCAAAGCAGCAGGGGCAGATGGCGCATGATGAAACCTCGGATAGCCGGTGCGCCGCCCGGAGGAGGTATAGGGCCGGGCAGCGCTGGCGCCGCCTTAGACCTTGCGAGTGTAAGATAACATTGCTGATCCCTGCCCGACACTTGCAGTTTTCGGAAGCCGGACGCGGGGAGGTGATTCCACCTGATTAGAAAATGCTCTAGAACTCCGCCCAGTCATCCCCGGAAGGGGCCGGGCTCAGGGCGAGATTGCCGCTGACCGGCGGCAGCGCTGCAAGGCGCGGCGCCGGGCTGGCCGGGGGGGCGGAGGCACTCACCATAGCCGGTTGCGACGACACCGCACGGCGAGCCGAGGCCTTCGCGCCCCCTTTCAGCCGGAAGCGCCCGGTCAGGCCCGAGAGTTCCTCGGCCTCGGAGGCCAGGCTGCGGGCGGCAGCCGCGGTCTGCTCGACCATGGCGGCGTTCTGCTGGACCATCTGGTCCATGCTGATCACGGCCTTGCCGATGTCGCCCAGGGTATCGGCCTGCAGTTCCGCGCCCTTGGCGATGGCATCGACCAGTGCGTTCACCTCGGCGATCTTCGTGCCGATCCGCTCCAGCATGCGGCCGGTCTGCCCGACCAGGTCGACCCCCTGGCTCACCTGGGTGGAGGAATTGGTGATGAGCGCGCGGATGTCGCGCGCGGCGTCGGAGGAACGCTGGGCCAGTGCCCGCACTTCGTTGGCGACAACGGCAAAGCCCTTGCCGGCATCGCCCGCGCGCGCCGCCTCGACCCCGGCATTGAGCGCCAGGAGATTGGTCTGGAAGGCAATGCCGTCGATCAGGTCGATGATCTGGTTGATCTCCAGCGAACTCTTCTCGATCGCCGCCATCGCCGAAATGGCACTGCGCACGACCGAGGCGCCCTCGTCGGCATCGCCGTGCGCGGCGCTCACCGCGTTGCGCACGTCGGCCGCGCTGCGGGCCGTATCGTCGACCATGCCGGTCACATGCTTCATCGAGGCCGTGGTCTGCTCCAGCGTCGCGGCCTGCAGTTCGGTCCGTTCGGCCAGGTCGTCCGAGGCGGCGCGGATCTCCGCCGAGCCCGAGCGCACGCATTCGGCCGAGGCGACCACTTGCCCCATGCTCCCCTCGAGACCGCCGACGGTGCGGTTGAAACTCGCCCGCAGGCCTTCATAGGCCGCGGCGAAAGGCTGGCCGAGCTGGGTCGTCATATCGCCCTGCTCGAGCCCCGAAAGGCCGCGTTCGAGGCCCTCGACCACGGCCTGCTGTTCGCCCGCGCTGCGCTGGACTTGCGCGGCATTGTCGCGAAACACCGCCATGGCCTTGGTCATGCGGCCCACGCAGTCGTTGTGGTCGGTGAAGTGGATGGGGCTGGAAAGATCGCCGCCCGCCAGCGCCTCCATGCGCACCACGGTCTCGACATAAGGGTCGCAGATCAGCCTGCCGCTGATCCGGACCGTCACCAGCCCGCCCACCAGCGCCAGCAACGCGCAGCCGATTCCGGGGGCCATCCAGCCGAATGCGGCAAGGGCAGCCCCAAGCAGGCCCACCAGCCCCCAGAGCCCGTGAAGATAAAGCAGCGCCCGGAACTTGGCGCGGATCGGAGCCTCTTTCTCAAACCAATCGAACATGCCTGCCCTTCCCGAACCACCAGATCCTGACTTGCGCCAGATCTCGCGCGCAGCTTGCCGAAGGCGATCTGCAAGACAGCGATTTATCGGGTATTTGCAAAGGATTGGCGCGCGCCATGCTAGGGGCAATCATGTAGTGGACAGCGCCCTGGAGCGCGTAAACGCCCAACCGGCATCGCCTCCCCGGTCTGTCCGCCGGACGCCCGAACGAACTGCGCCGGGCACAAAAAAGGCAGCGTTTCCGCTGCCTTCTTGTTTCGATCCGGTCCGGCAAAAGCCGATCAGAATGGGATGTCGTCGTCGAGGTCGTCGCCGAAGCCGCCGCCCGAGGACGAAGGCGTGCGGCCCCATTCGTCGCCGCCGCCCGAAGAGCCACCCGACGAACCGCCCGAACGGCCCCAGTCGTTGCCGCCCGACGAACCGCCGCCCGAACGGCCACCGCCGCCATAGCCGCCGCCCGAGGAACCGCCTTCATTCCAGCCGCCGCCGGAACCGCCGCGAGCGCCGCCGCCGCCCTGCGCGCCGTCGAGCATCGTCAGCACGCCGCCGACGCCGCCGACCGAGACTTCGGTGGTGTAGCGGTCATTACCGTTCTGGTCCTGCCACTTGCGCGTGCGCAGCTGGCCTTCGATGTAGATCTTCGACCCCTTGCGCAGGAACCGCTCGACCACGCCGACCAGACCTTCGCTCTGGATCACGACCGAGTGCCACTCGGTGCGTTCCTTGCGCTCGCCGGTGGCGCGGTCCTTCCAGCTTTCCGAGGTCGCGATGCGCAGATTGGCGATGCGGCCGCCGTTCTGGAACGACTTCACCTCGGGATCGGCACCCAGGTTGCCGATCAGAATGACCTTGTTGACACTGCCTGCCATGATGGAATCGCTTTCTTCTGAATTTTGCCGAACGGCGTAGCGAATGGGGACCGGCGATGCGAGTCTGCCTCCCCCGGTTTTCTACAGGCCCGGTTTTCTACAGCCCCGGTTTGCTAAAGCCCGGCGCTCACTGCGATCCAGTAGGTCGCCCCCGCCGCGATGTAGGCCAGGCCGAACAGGTAGGCGAGCATGAAGGCCGGCCACTTCCAGCCGTTGGTCTCGCGCCGGGTGACGGCGATCGTCGACATGCACTGCGGCGCGAAGACGAACCATGCCAGGAACGCGAGGGCCATCGGCAGGGTCCAGCGCCCCTTCAGACGGTCGCCCAGTTCGACGGCCTGCTTGTCCTCGTCGTCCCCCGCATCGACCGCGTACGTCGTCGCCAGCGACGAGACCGCCACCTCGCGCGCGGCCATGGCCGGGATCAGCGCCAGCGCCATGTCGCGGTTGAAGCCGATCGGCTCCACCACCACGGCAAGGCCATTGGCGATGTGGCCAGCGATCGAGGCATCGACCTGGCTCTCGCCGGGCTTGGCCTGCGGGAAGTTCAGCAGCACCCAGAGCACCACGGTGACGGTGAAGATGATCCCGCCCGCCCGGCGCAGGAAGATCCAGGCGCGCTGCCAGAGGCCCAGCGCCATGTCCTTGAGGCGCGGCAACTGGTACTTGGGCAGCTCCATGATGAAGCCCGAAGCCGCGCCCTTGGTGACCGTGCTGCGCAGCACCAGCGCCACCACCATGGCCCCGACGATGCCCGCCACGTAAAGCGCGAAAAGCACCAGCCCCTGGAGATGCACGCCGCCGCCCACGGCGGTGTTGGGGATGAAGGCGCCGATGATCACCGCATAGACCGGCAAGCGCGCCGAACAGGTCATCATCGGGGCGATCAGGATCGTCGTCAGGCGGTCCTTGGGATCGGTGATCGAACGGGTCGCCATGATGCCGGGAATGGCGCAGGCGAAGCTCGACAGCAGCGGGATGAAGCTGCGCCCCGACAGGCCGACAAATGACATCATCCGGTCCATCAGGAAGGCGGCCCGGGCCATGTAGCCCGAGGCCTCCAGCGCCAGGATGAAGGCGAAGAGGATGACGATCTGCGGCAGGAACACGATCACCGCGCCAACGCCGGAGATCACGCCGTCGGTCAGCAGGCCGCGCAGCAGGCCGGGCGGCAGCGCCGCCTTGACGCTGTCGTGCAGCCAGCTCGCGCCGGCATCGAGGGCATCGGCGAAGGGCGTCGCCCAGGCGAACACCGCCTGGAACATCACGAAGAACACCGCCATCATGATCAGGAAGCCGAACCAGGGGTGCAGCAGCACCTTGTCGAGCCGCGCGTGCAGGCGGTGGCGCTTCGATTCGGAGAGGATCGCCGCATCGGCCATGGCATGGGCGGCCACGCGGCGCTCGGTCGCGCCGAGCGCGGTGAGGCCGGGGCCGGGATGGCGGGTTTCGGCCGACGCGATCGCCTCGGCCAGTTCGACAAGGCCGCGGCGGCGCACGGCGACGGTCGAGACGACCCGCACGCCCAGCTCTTCCTGCAGCACGGCCGGGTCGATCACCAGCCCGTCGCGCTCGGCAAGATCGACCATGTTGAGCGCGACCACGGTCGGCTTGCCCAGCGCCAGCACTTCCTGCGCAAAGACGAGGTGCTGTTCGAGGTTGGAGGCGTCGAGCACCACCACCAGCACGTCGGGCGCGGCCTCGCCGGTGAACTGGCCGGCGATGACCTTGGCGGTCACTTCCTCGTCGGGGCTGGTGGCATCGAGGCTGTAGGCGCCCGGCAGGTCGGTCATCTCCACCGGTTCGCCGGTCGGCAGCACGAGGCGGCCGGACTTGCGCTCCACGGTGACGCCGGGATAGTTCGCGATCTTCTGGCGCGCCCCGGTCAGGGCGTTGAACAGCGCGCTCTTGCCCGCATTGGGATTGCCGACGAGGGCGACCTTGCGCTGGCGGCTCATGCGGCCACTCCTGAACTGGCGGGGCTGGCGGGGCTGGCGGGGCTGGCGGCAGCGGCGGCGGCCCCATCGATTTCGGTTTCGGCCTGGACCTTGTCGAGCGGCAGCACCGTCATCGCGCGGGCATGGGCGCGGCGCACCGCCACGATCATGCGGCCGACGGCAATGGCGACCGGGTCACGGCCGACAAAGATCCCGCGATGCGCGATCGAGACCCGCGCGCCTTCCTCGAGCCCGAGCGCGCGCAGGCGGCGCGCCTCCTCTTCAACGAGGGCATTCCAGTCCACCGAAACGATGCGGGCGTACTGGCCGATAGGAAGCTGGTCGAGAGTCATGCGGGCTGCGCTGCCAGATTACCGATTCAATTGCAACTTGTTCGCAATAGCCTGCTTAGCCGGACATGTCTGTCGCTATTGCTGCAATCGAAACGGCAGGAAATAGCGAAACCCGGCACCGCAAGGCTACCGCAAGCGGGTCAGCGCGCCGGATAGCGCAGGCGCCCCATCAGCCGCACCAGGCTGATCCGCTCCTCGCTCGGGCGCAGCCATTGCGCCTTGGCCTTCTCGAAGCGCATGATGCCCTCGATCCGGCGGTCGAGGAACGCGCGGGTCTCGGCCTTGGGGCCGACCGCATCCTCGCTGGTGTCGCTGGCGAAGACCTTGAGCGTGGCGGCATAGATCGCGCCGAGGATCGCCCGCTTGGTATAGTGGTTGTAATCGGTGGCGGTATCCCCGGCGAGACGCCACATGGCGTCCGCGCTGTGCCAGCCCAGGCGCGTGGCGGCGAGCACGTTGCGCGGCATCGCCATGATCGCCAGCGCCCGGCTGAGCGCTTCCTCGCGTCCGGCCACGGCATCGAGCCGGGCCATGACAAGACGGCGGATCCGCTCGCGAATCGGCAGTCCGGCCAGCGATGCCGCCGGGACGCGGCGCGCCATCTCGGCATCGACATGGGCGATCCACGCCGCAATCATCGCCATCTGGCCTTCCGCGAAGGCATAACGGGCCAGTTCGGGATCGACCCCGGCGAGGCACGCAGCCTCGTCCACCGCCTTCACGCTCCAGCCGTCGAATGCCGCGGCATCGGCGATGGCCGGGGCAAGCTGGCGCCGCAGCGCCTCCAGCGTCTGAGGTTCTTCCATCACTCTGTTCCTTCGCGCCGGCACCATCCGGCCGGCCAGTATTCCGCTACGGCGTGGTGCCCCACGGTTACATCACGGGTCCGTAAACCGCCTTGGGCTTGCTGCCCTTGGCGCCGAACTGCTCGATCACTTGCGCCAGCTGGCTGGTCTTGCCCGCCTCGACATTGGCATACTCGCGCGCGCTGCGGCCCGAGTTGTCGGCGCGATCGGCGCTGGCACCGGCCTGGAGCAGGGTCTTGACCATGTCGACGTCCTTGCGGTGCACCGCGAAGATCAGCGGCGTCTCGCCCGCGTCGTTGGTGGGATCGGGCTGGGCCTTGGCATCGAGCAGCTGCGCCACGCCTTCGCGCCAGCCGAGGCTGACGGCCAGCTGCAGCGGGGTGCGGCCATGGTCGTCCGACGCATTCACGTTGGCGCCCTTGCCGATCAGGTAGGCCAGCCAGGTGAGGTCACGGCGCTGGGTGACGATGTGCAGGCCGGTCTCCCCGGTCGTCACGTCCTTGGCGTTGACGATCTGGCTGTTGTCCATCAACGCCTTCTCGACCTTTTCGCCTTCCTTCTTCTTGACCGATTCGAGGAACTTGTAGCCTTCCGAATAATCGGCATGGGCAGGCGAGGCGAGCGTCATGCCGGCTGCGAGCGCGGCCAGCCCCGCAGCGAGGATCCGGCGCGAAAACCCTGTGGCGTTCCCGGAGATCGTCTTCGACACGTTTGATTATCCTTCCAGACTGGGTCCACGGCGCCGTCCGGGCGGCCCGTCCGTCTCCGACGCCGGCCCCGATGCGCCGTCAAATCGCACCCTTGCACGCGCGGCTCTAGCAGAGCATGAAGCGCGGCGCCATGACCTACCTTTCCCCGTTTCGCCGGCTGCTTGCCGTTTCCGCATCCGCGCCCATGCTGGCCCTGACCCTGGCTCTGGCCTGCGCCGTGCCGCTGGCATCCTGCGGACAGGGCCGCGAGGAGCATCCGCCGCTCGAAGGCGCGGAAATCGGCGGGCCGTTCACGCTCTTCGACAAGGCCGGCAAGCCGCATACCTGGGATTCGTTCAAGGGCCAGTGGCGCATCGTCTACTTCGGCTACACCTTCTGCCCGGATGCCTGCCCGATGGACGTCCAGGCGATGATGAAGGGCTTTGCGCTGTTCACCAGGGACCACGCGGCCGATGCCGCCAAGGTGCAGCCGATCTTCATCACCATCGACCCGGCGCGCGATACGCGCGAGATCGTCGGCCAGTGGACCGGCGCCTTCGGCCCGCGCCTGCTCGGCCTCACCGGCAGCGCCGCACAGGTCAAGCAGGCCGCCGATGCCTTTGCGGTCTACTACAAGAAGGGCGAGAACACGCCCGGCGGCTACCTGATGGACCACAGCCGCATCGCCTACCTGATGGACCCCGACGGCAAGCCGATCGCCATGCTTCCGGTGGACAAGGGCCCCGAGGCGGTGGCCAGCGAACTCGCCAAATGGGTGAACTGAGCGTAGAATTCGCGCCATCATGACGACGAACGGGGAACGACCCTTCTGGGAGCGTCCGCTCCACACCCTTGACCGCGGCGAGTGGGAAGCCCTCTGCGACGGCTGCGGCCAGTGCTGCCTGCACAAGGTGGAAGATGCCGACACCGGCGAGATCTACCACACCAATGTCGCCTGCAAGCTGCTGAACCTCAAGACCGCGCAGTGCAGCGACTATCCGGGGCGCCGCAAGATCGTGCCCGATTGCCTCAAGCTCACCCCGGAATCGGCGGGCAAGCTCTCGTGGCTGCCGCCAAGCTGCGCCTACCGCCTGCGCGCGGACGGCGATCCCCTGCCCGAATGGCACTATCTCGTCAGCGGCGACCGCAATACCGTGCACGCGGCGGGCATGTCGGTGGCAGGCAAGGCGATCAGCGAGACCGTGGCGGGCCCGCTCGAGAACCACATCGTCTGGCCCTATGGCGAGGACGAGATGGAGGACTGGGAAATCGAGGCCGAGGGCCCCGCCCCCTGGGCCAGCGAGCAGGAGAGCCGATAGGCGTGCTCGACTGGCTGCGCCGCGCTCCCGACGAAGACCCGGTGGTCGAGATCGCCGGACGGCAAGTGCCCATCCTGATCCGCCGCCTCGCCAATGCCCGGCGCATGACCATGCGGCTGGCACCGGACGGCAGCGAGATCCGCATCTCGGTCCCGCGCTGGACCCGCACCGAGGATGCCGTCGCCTTCGCCCAGTCCAAGCGGTCCTGGCTGGCGATCCAGATCGAGGCGCTGCCCGAAGCGAAACCGCTGGCCGACGGCACGCCCCTCTCCTTCCGGGGCGAGATGCTCGTCGTGCGCCATGATGCCGCCTACCCCCGCCGCCCGGTGCCGGACGACGGCGAACTGCTGGTAGGCGGCCCGGAATCCTCGCTGCCCGCACGGCTCAAGCGCTGGCTGGAAACCGAGGCGCGCACGCTGCTGGCGGATGATCTTGAACATTACTGCGCCGCGGCCGGGCAAGCCGTGCCCGCGCTGGCGCTGTCGAGCGCCAATCGCCGCTGGGGCTCCTGCGCGGCGGACGGATCGATCCGCATCAACTGGCGGCTGATCATGGCGCCCGATTCGGTGCGCCGCTCGGTCGTAGCCCATGAAGTGGCCCATCTGGTCCACTTCGATCACTCGCCCGCGTTCCATGCCTTTCTGGCAAAAATCTTCGAAGGCAGCGTGCCTTCGGCCAATCGCTGGCTGAAGGAAAAGGGTCGCAGCCTCTATGTACCGTTCGGGTAGCGTTCAAGCGCATTAACGCCTACATAGCGGCCCATGGGTCTACTGAAGCGCACCGGATACTGGAAAGACGTCAATCCCGTCGGCATGATCGCGGATTTCCGCGCGGTCTGGAAGCAGGCCGGGCACAACCGCTGGCGCATCGCCGCGGTCTCGGCCGCCTGCACTTTCGGCGTGTTCTACCTGATGGTGAACCAGGAGGCCAAGGGCCCGCACCTGCCGCCCAAGGTGACCTGGATCACCGTGCTGCCCGAACATCGCAGCGATGCCGAGATCATGGCCTCCAACCTCGACAACCAGAAGCGCAAGGAAGCCTGGGCCGCCGAACTCGCCCGCCGCGACAAGGACGTGCGCGAGATGTACAAGGTGATCGGCCGCTATTCGGGAATGGACGTGGACAAGATCGCGCGCGAGGCCGAAGCCGACGAAGCCGCCCGCAAGGCCGCCGAGGCCAAGCGCATCGGCGCGCCGAAGCTGCCCGAAGGCGTGACGATGCCCAAGTACGACGAACAACCGGCCGCGTCCGACACATCCGCGCAATCGCAGACCCAGCAACAGCAGTGAGCGACGCTCGCTGGCTCGCGGCGGCCGCGGCGCTGGCCGCGCGGGCACGCCCGGAGAGCCGCCCCAACCCCGGCGTCGGCGCGATTCTGGTGAAGCATGGCAAGGTCATCGCGCGGGGCTGGACCCAGCCGGGCGGCCGCCCCCATGCCGAAGCCGTGGCCCTCGCCGCTGCCGGGGAGGCCGCACGCGGCGCCGTGCTCTACGTCACGCTCGAACCTTGCGCCCACCAGTCCGCGCGCGGCCCTGCCTGCGCCGACCTTGTCTGCGCCTCGGGCGTGGCGCGCGTGGTGATCGGCTGCATGGACCCCGATCCGCGCACCTGCGGCGAAGGCCTCGCTCGCATCCGCGCGGCCGGGATCGAGGCCGCGTACCTGCCTTCTCTCGCCTGCGCGCGCAGCCTGTCCGGCTACCTCGTTTCCAGGCGCCTCGGCCGCCCCGAAGTGACGCTGAAGCTGGCGCTCTCGCTCGACGGCTGCATGGCCATGGCAAACGGCGAAAGCCAATGGATCACCGGACCCGAGGCCCGCGCCCACACCCATGCCATGCGCGCCAGGGCGGATGCCATCCTTGTCGGCGGCGGCACGCTGCGCACCGACAACCCGCGCCTCGACGTGCGCCTGCCCGGCCTCGCCGCGCGCAGCCCCGAACGCTGGGTGCTGACCCGCGGCGCAGCGCCCGACGGCTGGCGCGCCCTGCCCTCGCCCGAGGCGATCGGCGCCATGGAAGGCGTGCAATACCTCTTCATCGAGGGCGGCGCGGTCACCGCCACCGCCTTCCTTGCCGCAGGCCTGGTCGACCGCCTGCTGCTCTACCGCGCGCCGATCCTGGTCGGCGGCCGCCCGGCGCTCGGCGACTACGGCCTCGCCCGACTTGCCGATGCCCACGGCCGCTGGTCGCTGACCGAGCGGCGCCGGCTTGGCAGCGACACCCTCGAAGTCTACGAAAGCAGCCTATGTTCACCGGAATAGTCACCGCCGTCGGCCAGATCCGCGAAGCCCGCCAGTCGGGCGACTTGCGCGCCGTCATCACCTGCCCCTGGGACCCCGCCGGGATCGCCATGGGCGCATCGATCGCCTGCTCGGGCGTGTGCCTCACCGTCATCGACAAGGGCGGCGTGGAAGGCGACGCCTGGTTCGCAGTGCAGATTTCCGCCGAATCGGTCTCCCGCACCGTGTCCGGCCGCTGGGCGGAAGGCACCGCGCTGAACCTCGAACAGGCGCTCAAGCTGGGCGACGAACTGGGCGGACACATCGTCACTGGCCATGTCGACGGTGTCGGCACCGTCGTCAGTATCACCCCCGAGGGCGATTCGCTGCGCTTCGTGATCGCCGCTCCGGCAGAGCTCGCCCCCTACCTCGCGCCCAAGGGCTCGATCACGGTGGACGGCGTCTCGCTGACCGTGAACGACGTGGCCGACCAGAGCGACGGCAGCTGCCACTTCATGCTCAACATCATCCCCCACACCGCCGAAGTGACGACCATCGGCGCGCTCAAGGCCGGTGACGGGGTGAACCTCGAAATCGACGTGCTGGCGCGGTATCTGCAGCGGATGCAGTCGCTTCGCGGGTGAAGGATTGAAGAATTAAAGCAGGGGGTTAATACCCCCTGCACCCCCAATACCGTCCAGGTCACGCGGACCAACCGCGTTGCGCGCCCACGGCAGCGTCGGGAGACTAATTGGCTGCGCCGCAGGGAGCGCCCCCCGAATCCGCGCGCGCAACGCAGACGGTATGGGGGGTGCAGGGGGTATTAACCCCCTGCTCTATCCCTTGTTTTTCAAAGGCCCCGCCGCGAAACTCTCGCGCGTGATCTCATAGATCACGTGCACGCCCATCACACCGCAAGTCTCGCGCTCGAAAGAGCGGTCGGTCAGCCGCCCGCCGATATGCTCCATGGCCTTGCGCGAGATCACGTTCTGCGCGCCGACCTTGAAGATCACCCGCTCGAAATGCGCCAGCGCGTGGGCCAGCATCAGCCGTTTCATCTCGGCATTGAAGCCGCTGCCCCAATGGGCGCGGGCAAGGAACGACCAGCCGATCTCGATCTCGCCAGCTTCGGGCGAGCCGTAGCGGCTGGAGCCGATCACGGCTCCGCTCTGCTTGTCGATCACGGCGAAAGCGCCGCCGCCTTCCAGCGCGTCGGCGAAGAACTGGCGGAACACCGGTTCCTGCCACCGGTCGTGGGCGGGGTGGACCGCCCAGACCTCGCGGTCGGATGCGACCGCGTAGAGAGCATCCCAATCGTCTGCGCGAAGGGGACGCAGGACCAGCCGGTCCCCTTCGAGGACCGGCTGGCGATCCATTTTACGCAGTCACGTCCGCAACGGCGGCGATGAACTTGTCGATGTTGCCCATCGTCAGGCCCGCCACGTTGATGCGGCCCGAACCGGCCATGTAGACGCCGTGCTTGGTGCGCATGGCAAGGACCTGGTCCTTGTTCAGCGGCACGATCGAGAACAGGCCGTTCTGGCCGCCCATCGGCGTCAGGTCGGCCGAACCGGCAGTGCCGGCCTCGGCAAGCTTGGCACGCACTTCGCGCATGCGCTCGCGCATCTCGTCGAGCTCGGCGAGCCAGTCGGCGGTCAGCGTCTCGTCTTCGAGGACGAGGCGGACAGCGGCGCCGCCATGGTCTGGCGGCTGCGACCAGTTGGCGCGGGCAAGGTTGTGGCCGTTCGACATCACGCGGGCGAGGTCGGCGGGATCACCGACCATCGCGTAGAGCGCGCCGACGCGGTCGCGGTAGAGGCCGAAGTTCTTGTCGCACGAATAGCAGATCAGCGCTTCCGGCACGGCGGCGAGCACGCGGCGCAGGCCATAGGCGTCTTCTTCCATGCCCTTGCCCAGGCCCTGATAGGCGAGGTCGAGGATGGGCAGGATCTTCGCAGCGGCGATCAGGCCGGCGATCTCGTCCCACTGCGCGTTGCTGTAGTCGATGCCGGTGGGGTTGTGGCAGCAGCCATGCAGCAGGATGGCATCGCCTTCGCGGGCATCGGCGATGGCGGCGCGCAGCGCATCCATGTCGGTCGTGCCCGAAGCGAGCGCGTGGTTGAATTCAACGACTTCAAGGCCGAGGTCGGCGCAGATCTGGGCGTGGTTGGGCCAGCTGGGGACGCCGACGATGATGCGGCTGTAGCCGGCGCGCTTCACCATGGCGAGCGCGAGGCGCAGCGAGCCGGTGCCGCCGGGGGTCTGCATGCCTTCGATGCGGCCGCCCATCGAGGGATCCGCCTTGCCGAAGACATAAGGCATCAGCGCCTCGACGAAGCCCATGTCGCCCTCGGGGCCGAGGTAGGCTTTCGAGTCCTGCTCGGCGACGAGTTTGGCCTCGGCGGCCTTGATCGAGCGGAACACCGGAGTGTCGCCCTCACCGGTGCGGTAGACGCCGACACCAAGGTCGATCTTGTCCGCGCGCGGATCGTCGTTGTGGAGCTTGATCAGCGCAAGAAGCGCGTCGGCGGGCTGTTGCTGAAGGTTCGTAAGCATGGCGGGCGGGCCTTACTCCGCAGCGCCCGCCCGCGCAACCGGGATTGACAGGGAATTACCGCAAGCAGCCCGCGCAGTGGTGCAACGGCCACAAAACCGATGGCGCGAAGCAACTTTCTTGGCACAGACAGGGCAGCGCCGCCGAAACGGGCGGGTGCCCGTTTCGAACGAACGTCAGCCCGGATTAGTCAGTCCGGATTAGTCAGCCCGGATTAGAACGGCAGCCAGTTCTGCTTGTGCGAGAACTTCATGTAGCCGATGTTCGCGCCCAGACGCAGGCCCGCGCCTGCACGGACCGGGATCAGCACCACGTTGCCGCGGCGCAGATAGCTGACGGTGAAGCCGCCGATCAGATAGGCCTGCCCCTCGCCCGCGCCGAATCGGTGGTAGAGATCCTCGCTGTCGTAGAGGTTGTAGACCAGCACGAACGCATTGCCCGCATTGGCGCCCGCGTCGAAACCGATCGAGGGGCCGGTCCAGTAGACCGGCTGCTCGCCCTCGATCTTGTGATAGAGCGTGCCCGAGCCGTAACGCAGCCCCACGGCCAGCGCGCCGCCGGCCTCACGGCCAACGATGTAGCCGTTGGGCTCGCCCTGCTTGGCCAGCAGGTCCTTGATCAGATCGGCCAGCCCCTTGGCGCCCTTGCCGAACACGCCTTCGGCCGCGCCGATCAGGTCATCCTCGTGATACGTGCTGGAACTGTCCGCCGCCGCCGGGCCGCCATTAGGGCCGACCGGCGCCGGGGTGGTCGGGATGGGCTGGGCAGGAGCGGGCTGGATGGGGCCCTGGTCGACCGGCATGCCGTTGCCCTGGCTATCCACCGGGGCCTGCTCGGGCACCTGCGGCGTATGGGAATAGGTGGTCGGCGGCGTGCCGATGTCGGAATCGATCGCCGCGTCGGGATCGACCGTCGTCACTTGCGCCATGGCCGAGCCAAGCGGCGCGGCGAGCCCTGCCATCATCATGGCGATCCCCATGCCGATACGCAGGCGGCGTCCTTTGGCTGGCGTTTCGACTGTCATTTCCCTCGCTCCCCTGAGTAATCCGATTGATGCGATCCCGCGCCCGAATTCGGACTCCGCACACGCCGGGGGGCGGCGCATTGCGGCAAGACGCTAGCAGAGTGCACCCCGCCTGACCCTGCAATGAACGGTCGGCAGGGCGAGTCCGTTTCGCGACGGACCGAATCGGGCCTGAGCGCCGCCGAAACAATCCGTAGACCAAAACAGTCCACAGGCATTTTCCGAAGCGGATCGGCAAATGCGCAAATCCAGCGACATGCCCCTTGCCCGACCCTGAAGCCCTCGTTATAGGGCGCCTCCTAGCCGTAGCACGGAGACGTGGGTGAGTGGCTGAAACCAGCGGTTTGCTAAACCGTCGTACTCTTAAGGGGGTACCGAGGGTTCGAATCCCTCCGTCTCCGCCATGCGGCTTTCGGTTTCAGCCTTTTCCCTTCATACAGACAGCCAAGAGCAAACCCCTCCCGGGGAACGCAAAAGCCGCGCCTGCGCACGTGTGTTGCTGAACCGTTTCCAATAGTTTCGTTCCGGCAATACTTCGTTACAGAACCGTACGAAGCAGGACACGGAGCGTCCTCACATTCAGGGCCATTGCCAGTCTATGGAGACCTGAAAGTGACCAAGTTCCCCGTTCTCGCCGCTATTGCCTCGCTCTCGCTCGCCCTTCCCGGCGCCGCGATCGCCAACGAGACCATCGCCCACCTCAAGGGCCATCCCGCCGTTTCCGCCCCCAAGGCCAAGCGTACCGCCGCCGCGCGCGTGGCCTGCCACCCCGAACCGTCGAAGGGCCGCGACTGCCGCCACCGCGCGCTGCAGGCCGACGCCAAGGCAGCCGCCCAGAGCGACGCTGCGCAGCTCGCCGCCAACGAGAGCGCGCGCTGATGGCCCTGCGCGCGGGCGTGATCGGCATTCTCGGCGTGCCCGCGCTCCTGCTCGCGGGTGAAGCGGGGGCACGCGATGTCGTGCCCGCCGCAAGCCCGGCCGCGGTCATCGACGATCCGGCCCTGCCCCACGTCATCGCCACCACCCACAAGGCGGGCAAGCGCGGCCATGGCCGGGCGGCGGCGGGCAGCGTCGAGATCGGGCCTTCGCATCTGCGTGCCCATGTCGACCGCGAGAGCGGCGCGGTGCGCTGGCAGCTCTGGCAGGAAGTGACCCATGCCGGCCTCGCCCGCGACATGACCGCTCTGGCCCTCGACATCGACGGTGCCCCGGCCACGCTCACGCTCGCCCATGTCGAGCGCCAGCCGGAACGGTGCCCGACACAGGACGCGCTGGTCACCGCCTGCACCACCCGTGTCCATTATGCCTTCGACGTGCCTGCCGGCACGCTCGCCCGCATGGCACAGAGCCCGTCGCCGACCGGTCTTGCCCTGCGTGACACCATCGGCCGTACGTTCGAGGCCTCCATGCACCCGGCCGAAGCGGCCGGGATCGCCGACGCGGTTGCCGCACTGCAACCGCCGCCGGAACCCGAATGAAGGGGTGGGAAACGGCAATCGCTCCGTTTCCCACTATCCTGGATTTGCCAATCGCCGCCCTCCCCCCTACATCAGCTGACGACGAGACCATGATCCAGAGTGTCGCCCCCGTTTATCGCCACCTCGACGAAGCACCCATGTCCACACCCACGATCCTGCTCGTCGAGGACGACGGCCCCCTCCGCACCCTGACCGCGCGCGCCTTGCGCCAGAGCGGGTTCAACGTGCTCACCGCCGCCACCGGCGCGGAAATGTGGGTGACGCTGCGCGAAGGACCGGTCAGCCTCGTCGTGCTCGACGTGATGCTGCCGGGTACGAGCGGCTTCGACCTGTTCCGCCGCCTGCGCCGCGAGAGCGATGTGCCGGTGATCTTCATCAGCGCCCGCGGCAGCGAGGAAGACCGCGTGCTCGGCCTTGAACTGGGCGCGGACGACTATCTCGCCAAGCCCTTCAGCACCCGCGAACTGGCCGCACGCGTCAGCGCCGTGCTGCGCCGCGGCGGCTCCAGCACCGGAACCGACACCCCCGCTCCCGACGGCGTGGCCGACGGCCGCATGCCCGACGCGATCCTGTTCGACGGCTGGACGCTGTCGATGGCGCGCCGCGAGCTGCGCTCGCCGACCGGCGCGATGGTGGACCTCACCGGCGCCGAGTTCGACCTGCTGGCCACGTTCCTCGCCTACCCCCAGCGGGTGCTGGGCCGCGAACGGCTGATCGAGCTTTCGCGCGCACGTCTGGGTGACAGTTCCGACCGCAGCGTCGACGTGCTGGTCAGCCGCCTGCGCCGCAAGCTGCAGGGCGAAGGTGCCGAGCCGCCGATCGTCACCGTGCGCGGCGTCGGCTACATGTTCAAGGCCGAGGTCACGCGCGCATAATGGAACTACGCCGGTTCCGCCTGTTCCGGCGTTTTGGCCTCATCGAGCGGCTGATCGCGGTGCTGCTGCTGGTCATCCTCATCGATTTCATTGCCAATACGGTGCTGTTCGAGCGGGCCAGCTCGTTCGAACTGCGCCGCGACGATGCCGAGCGCATTGCCGAAAACCTGGTGCTGGCCAGCCGCGCGATCGAGCGTGCGTCGCTGGCCGACCGCCCCGGCGTGACCGGGGCCCTTTCCACCAAACGTTTCGTGCTCGAATGGTCGCCCCCCTCGCAGCGCCATCGCGGCTCGATCGGGCTGTCCAACTTGCGCGCGCAAGTGGTCGAGATCCAGCCGGAACTCGCCCATGCCGACCTCGAACTCCATCTCGAAACCATTCCCGGACGCGGCAACATCGGCGGCTCCTTGCGCCTGCCGGACAATTCGCTGCTGTCGTTCCGCACCCATGCCCGCGCCGCCTGGAGCCTGACCGCCGGGCGCGTGGCCAGCCTGCTGGTGCCGGCGCTGCTGCTGGTCTCGCTGGCCTGGCTGCTGCTGCGCGCCGCGCTCGACCCGCTGCGCTCGCTGGTGCGCGCCACCCGCAATCTCGGCGCCGGGCCGCCCAAGCCGCTGCCCGAGCACGGGCCTGAGGAGATGCGCGAACTGATCCGCGCGATGAACGAGATGCAGGAGCGCATCCACCAGTCGCTGCAGGACCGCACCCACACGATGCTGGCGATCGGCCACGACCTCAAGACCCCGCTCGCCCGCATGCGGCTGCGCCTCGACGACGGCGAGGTCGATCCAGAAGTGCGCGAGGGGCTCGACCACGACATCGAGGAGATGCGGATGCTGCTCGATTCGATCCAGGCCTATGTCGATACCGGCGGCGCCAATATCCCGGCCGAACGCATCGACCTTGCGGTCATGGCCGAAACGCTGGTCGACACGGCGGCGGATCGCGGCGCGAATGCGACCTATTCAGGCCTTTCCAGCCTCGAGATCATGGCCCGCCCGGTCTCGATCCGGCGGGCGCTGTCGAACCTCATCGAGAATGCCCTGCACTATGGCGGCAACGTGCGCGTCTCGCTGCGGCGCGACGGCGGCGCCGCGGAAATCACCGTGGACGACGACGGCCCCGGCATTCCCGAGGACCGCATCACCGACGCGCTCCAGCCCTTCGTCCGCCTCGACAGTTCGCGCGCGCGGGATACGGCGGGCATGGGCCTCGGCCTGCCGATCGTGCGCAAGGCGGTGCGCCTCGAAGGCGGCACCCTCGACTTGCGCAACCGCGCCGAAGGCGGATTGCGGGCAACGATCCGGCTGCCGCTGGAGCGGGCCTGAAGTTCGGGGCAGATTTCGGGTAAGGTGAGGCTCAATCTCGCACGGGTGCAATTGGTCCTGACGTAAAGGACCGGCGCCAGCCTGCTCCAGCAACAATGCGCCCGTTCTCGAACGTGAACTTCACCGGGAAGACATAGTCCTGCCCGCTGTCGACAAATTCGATTGTCAGCTCCTGCTTCGCACAGCGGTCTCCGACAGGCGTTGGAATGTAATCCCAATTGAGGAAACGAAACGTATCGGCTCGCATTTCCCGCGCCATCTTGCGAATCGCTGCCACGCCCTCGCCAAGCGGGCGGCCCACATCGCCGCCGCCCAGAGAAAACTCCGCATGGTCACCGAGCAGGCGCCGTAACTTCGCATCGGACGCCTTGCTTTCTGACCCTCCGGCAAGATTGATGGCCTCGACGGCCTTTTCGCCGAAGGCGTGCAGGAGATCGCCAAGGTATCTGGCCGGTGGCGCCTCACAATCCGGCGTGGAGGCATCGCGGGCCAGCGAGGGCGCAGGCATTGTGCAAGCCAGCAACATTACGGAAAACGAGAGCCTGTTCATTCGCTTACAATGATCGGTGCCCCCTTCAGGCGCAATAGCAGTGCCTTTCCGAAAGCCCGGCCAACGGGGGATGTCATGGCCGGCATGCCCCCAGCTATCTCCGCATCGCATGCGTCGTCCTGCCGCCCCGCACTTGCGGCAGACACACTCCCGCTGCGGCGCAGCAACATTTCCTGACAAACGCGCACGATGGCCGAAAACGAGCGCCCATACCTTTCCATCAAGCCCCGCGCCGCTCTCCCATCCCCCTTCAGGCGAGCGCGGGGCACCCTGTTTGGAAAGGTGACGAGAGTGAACGAACTGATTGGACGCGTCTTCCACTTCGAGAAGACCATCTTCCCCGCCAGCAGCGAACTGTTCGGCAAGCTGTCGACCGAAGGCCAGGAGCCCAAGGCGCTGATGATCTCCTGCGCCGATTCGCGAATCGTGCCCGAGCAGATCATGCAGGCCCAGCCCGGCGACCTCTTCGTCTGCCGCAACGCCGGCAACATCGTGCCCCCCTATTCGACGCAGAACGGCGGCGTGACTTCGACCGTGGAATATGCCGTCGCCGCCCTCGGCGTGCGCGACATCATCGTCTGCGGCCACTCGGACTGCGGCGCGATGAAGGCGCTCAGCAACCCGGTCGGCCTCGAGGCGATGCCGAACGTCGCCGCCTGGCTGAAGCACGGTGCCGCTGCCGAGCACATCGTCTCCTCGTGCCACAGCGATCTCGACGGCAAGGAGCGCGTGCGCGCCATCAGCCTCGAGAACATCATCGCCCAGATCGCCCACTTGCGCACCCACCCCTCGGTCGCCGCCGCCATCGCCCGCGGCGAAATGACCCTGCACGGCTGGTTCGTGGACATCCACGCAGGCCAGGTGCTCGGCCTCGACGGCGACACCGGCCAGTTCGTGCCGCTGCGTGAAGACAGCGCCCTGCCGGTCGCTCTCGCCGCCAAGACCCGCTTCGCGACCGAATACGCCGAGGCCGCAGAGTGAACTCGGCAACTACCGAAAGAAGTGGGCTTTTTGCCCACTTCGGCCGGGACTTCACCGCGTCGATCGTGGTGTTCCTGGTCGCGATGCCGCTCTGCATGGGCATCGCCATCGCCTCTGGCGTGCCGCCTGAAAAGGGCCTCGTCACCGGCATCATCGGCGGTCTGGTCGTCGGCCTGCTGGCCGGCTCCCCGCTTCAGGTCAGCGGCCCTGCCGCTGGCCTTGCCGTCATTGTCTTCGAGTTCGTGCGCGAGCATGGCCTCGAAGCGCTCGGCCCCGTGCTGCTGCTGGCCGGCGTGCTGCAGATCGTTGCCGGCGCCCTGCGCCTCGGCGGCCTGTTCCGCGCGATCAGCCCGGCGGTGGTCCACGGCATGCTCGCCGGTATCGGCGCGCTGATCGTGATCGGCCAGTTCCACATCCTCTTCGACCAGAAGCCGATGTCGAGCGGGCTGGAGAACATGGCGATGATGCCCGCGCGCATCCTCGGCCTCGATCCCACCAACATCGCCTCCACCGAACTCGCCCTGATGCTCGGCCTGCTGACCATCGGCGTGATGATCGGCTGGGAAAAGCTGCGCCCGAAGAACCTCGGCCTCGTGCCCGGCGCGCTGCTGGGCGTGATGGCGGCAACGCTGGTCGCCTGGGGCTTCGGCCTCGACGTCGCCCGCATCGCCGTGCCCGAATCGATCGGCGCCGCCTTCGCGCTGCCGACCTCCACCGCCTGGTTCGCCCCGCTCGCGCAGCCTGCGCTGCTTGTCGCCGCGCTTGCCATAGCCTTCATCGCCAGCGCCGAAACGCTGCTCTCGGCCGCCGCGGTCGACCGCATGCATGACGGCGTGCGCACGCACTACGACAAGGAACTGCGCGCGCAGGGCATCGGCAACCTGCTCTGCGGCATCTTCGGCGCCCTTCCGATGACCGGCGTGATCGTGCGCAGCTCGGCCAACGTCCAGGCCGGTGCCAAGACCCGTCTCTCGACGATCCTGCACGGCGTCTGGATCCTCGGCTTCATCGCCCTGCTGCCCTGGCTGCTGCGCGAAGTGCCGATGGCGGCGCTGGGCGGCGTGCTGGTGGTGACCGGCTGGAAGCTCGTGAACCTCAGCCACGTGCGTCACCTGTTCCATGCCTACGGCGCCTTCCCCGCCGTGATCTGGGCGGCGACTTTCGTGCTGGTGGTGACGACCGACCTCCTGACCGGCGTGCTGGCAGGCCTCGCGCTGACGCTGGTGGAACTGCTGCCCCATGCCAGGAACCTGCGCCTCAAGGTGCAGGAGCATGACAATGACGAGCACACCCGCCTCGAACTGGGCGGCGGCGCGACGTTCCTGGGCCTTACCCGCCTCAACGCGGTGCTGGAAAAGCAGCCCCACCACAAGCCGGTCCATCTCGACCTCGGCAAGGTGAAGGTGATGGATCACACCACTGCGGAAACCATCCGCGAATGGCTCGGTCGCCGCCGCCAGAGCGGCCAGACCGATACCGTGACCGGCCCGGAGGCGATCCTGCGGCCGCTGCCGCTGGCAGCCTGATGGCCTGACCATCTGACCAGTCAGACGGGCGGACACCCTCACGTTCGCCTTCCCCCTGCCGGGCGGCCCTCCCCATTCAGGCCGCCCGGCTTTTCTTTGTCGAACGCCCCCGCATGCGACGCCTGATCGCCCCTGCGGAGGCCGGAAACACTTTGTCACACCCCGGCAAGCAAACGGACAAGCCTGACCCGTAAGCAGGAAGTTCCGGCAGAAACGGGCCCGCCACGCATGCAGGGCACGACTGCCGGACGCAGGAAGGAACGCGCAACAAATCGAAACATGAGGGCGTTCCGATTATGAATTTCCGTCTTGCCACCGGCCTCCTGGGCCTTGCTACCGCCATGCTTGCAACGCCTGCGATGGCGCAGGAAGAAGCACCGGGGCCGATCACCGTCTCGGGCAGCGTGGGGCTCACCACCGACTACCGTTTCCGCGGCGTCTCGCAGACCGACAAGGAAATGGCCGTGCAAGGCGGCGTGACCGTCACCCATGAAAGCGGCCTCTACGTCGCCACCTGGGCCTCCAACCTTTCCGGCTGGGGCACCTTTGGCGGCTCGAACATGGAACTCGACCTTGTCGGCGGCTACTCGACCGAGATCAGCAGCGGCCTCAAGCTCGACGTCGGCCTGACCTGGTACATGTATCCGGGCGGCGCCAGCGACACCGACTTCGCCGAACCCTACGTCAAGCTTTCGGGCGATCTCGGCCCGGCCAGCGTGCTGGTCGGCGTGGCCTATGCGCCCAAGCAGCAGGCGCTCGGCAAAGTCTACGCCAGCGGCGCGGACTATCTCGACGGCATCGGCAACCCCGGCGCCAAGACCGACAACTTCTACATGTGGAGCGACGCCAGCGCCGGCATCCCCAACACCCCGGTCACCGTGAAGGGCCACATCGGCTATTCGAACGGCAACTCGGGCCTCGGTCCCAACGGCACCAGCGTCGCGCCGACCGGCGAATATGTCGACTGGCTGCTCGGCGCCGACCTGGCGCTCGGCCCGGTGACGCTGGGCGTCGCTTATGTCGACACCGACATCTCGAAGTCGGAATCGGCCTACCTGCAGCCGAACTTCTCCTCGACCAAGAACGGCAAGACGATCGCCGGATCGACAGTGCTGTTCTCGCTCACCGCCGGCTTCTGATCGATCACGCGCACGGCAGCGACATTGGCCCTCCGGCCCTGTCGCTGCCGGCCACGTTGCTGCGGGCTCATCTGACAGCCGCCATCTTGCAGCCGAGCGGCGCGCTTCAGGAAACGTCGCTTTCCGACTGGTCCGCCGTTTCCCCCGGGGCGCAAAGCGGCTTAGTATCGCGGCCATGCGCCGCTTGTTCCGGCCCTCGCCTCCCGCCAGGGATCGCCGCCCGGATCCACCGGGCCCGAGCCATGCACCCCCTCGCCGGCCGCTCCCGGCCGATCCTTTCGAGGACCGCCGCGTCCCGTCCGGCAAGCGCATCTACGCCATCGGCGACATCCACGGCTGCGCCGATCCGTTCGAGCGCCTGATCGACATGATCGCCCGCGATGCGCGCGGCCTTTCCTGCCGCGAGACCGCAATCGTGCTGCTGGGAGACTTCGTCGACCGCGGCCCCGACAGCGCCCGCGTGCTCGACCTCGTGAAGCTCCTGCAGGACAGCGCGCTGGAAGTCCACGCGATCATGGGCAACCACGAGGAAGTCCTGCTCACACTGCTCGACCACCCGACCGAAGAGGTTGCCCGGTTCTTTGCCCGCATCGGCGGGCGCGAGACATTGGCCAGCTACGGCGTGGCGCTTCCCGGCTCCGGGGACGAAACCCACGCCATCATCGACGCGGTTGGCGCCATTCCCGCGGACCACCGTGCACTGCTGCGCGGGCTATGCGCCTGTGCCGAGTTCGGCGACGTGTTTTTCACCCATGCCGGCATCGACCCGGCGCTGGCGCTCGGCCAACAGGACGCCGCCACCATGCGCTGGATTCGCGAACCCTTCATCGGCTCGCAGCAACGCTTCGAGAAGCTGGTCGTGCACGGGCACACGATCACGCCGGGAATCGACCTGGCGCCGGGACGGGTCGGCATCGACACCGGCGCGTTCCGGACCGGCGTGCTCACCGCGCTGGTGCTGGAGGACGAGCGCCACTGGAGCCTCCAGACCGGCATTGCGTAACGCTCAGCGACCTCCCCCTGCCCGCCGCGCCCGCCGCAGGACACTGCGCAGCGCCAGCACCGGATAGGCCCCGAAGGCACAGCCAATGCAGCCGTAGAGGGTGAAGAAGCCGAAGTCGGCAAGCAGCTTCGCAGCGCCCAGTTCGCCGATGCCCCGCCAGTCGATCAGGAGCACAAGATCGGCCATGACCGCCAGAACCACGGCGACGCCGATCAGTTTGCGCGGCGAGGTCCCCCGCACCGCGACAAAGACCAGCGCGCTGCCAAATCCCACGCAGAGCGACAGGAAGGCGGCCAGGATATAGGTGAAGTCCATCAAGATCTCCTCCTCTTCGCCCTACTGCCGCTGACGTCGCAGATCCACCCGCCTGCCCGAAACAGGCCAAGGCGCGATCAGGCATATTCCTCCAGGATCGCCGGTTTCACCCGGAAATGGAGCGCGCCGGCATGGAGGAAGGCCCGCGCCGTCCAGCGCCGCGAGGCGTCGGTGCCGGGTATCGTCAGCAGTGCCATCGCCGCCGAGAGGACCAGCTTGGCCCCGGCGGTGGCGACCAGCTTGCGATAGCGGACGGGCTCGAACTCCCGGCACAGCAGACCATGGACCTGGCCCGAACGATATTTGCGCCGCCGCACCCAGGCCATCGTCGCCCGCTGGGCCGGGACCGTCTCGTAGACGACGGACGCGGGTCGGTAGACGATGAAGCCGCCAGCCGCCGCCATCTGCCGGAAAAACAGGGTATCCTCGCCGCCGGTGCGGCCCAGTCCCTCCCGGAACCGCAAGTTCGTCCTGCGCACGAAATCCACGTCGATCAAGGCGTTGGAGGTATAGGCATTTTCCGGAGGACCGGAGATTCGGTTGGAATGAAAATCGCAGCGCGCCGCCCAGCCCGGCAGTTCGGCGGGATAGACCGCCCGGCTCTGTCCAATCACCGCGTGATGCCCCTCATGCCCGGCCAGCAACATGGCCAGCCAGGCAGGATCGGCCACCTCGTCATCGTCGATGAAGGCCGCCCAGCGCGTTGTCACGGCATCGAGGGCGGCATTGCGGGCAATCGAGATGTTGCGCGCCGGGGCATGGACATAGGCAAGCGGCAAGCCGTACCCTGCAGCGAACCGCGCGATACCAGCGCGCAGATCGTCCCTATCGTCGTTGTCGACCACCACGACATTCACCGCGCGCCCTTCCAGAGCGGACAGGCCCAGGAACGACGTCAGCGTCTCGAACAGCGAGTCCCGGCGGAACGTGCAGACACAGATCGTTACCGCTTCAAGGCCGCTGCCCTTTGCCTGCCCATCGGGATCGACGACCAGCGGCGCCGGCGGGGCGGGCAAGCGATCCGGCCTTGCCCGCAGCCGCAGCCATTCCGCCACAAAGCCGAACCCCCAGCCTGCATGCATCACCAGCGCCGCGCCGCCTGCCCCCATCGCGCAAGGTACCCGCGACCGCAGCCCCAGTGCCGCGCCTGCAGCGAGGGTCGCCCCGATCCACACCATCGCTGGCAATACCAGCGCCAGTGCCAAAGGATGCAGCGCCGCCAGCACAAGTCCGAAGGGTGCCAGCAGGATCGCCGGCACGACCCCCAGCGGCAGGATCTGGCGCAGCTTCATCCGGTCAGGATGGCGTGCCAGATTGCGCGCCCGCCCCCGCCCGTAATTGCGATACTGGCGTAGCAGGGGCCGCAGCGAAGCGCGCGGATAATACGTGATCGCCGCCGAGGGCTCCAGCCAGATGCGCGCGCCCCGATCGCGCAGGCGGCGATCGAGTTCGGCATCCTCGTTGTGCGAAAAGGCCTCGTCGTAACCGCCCGCGGCGAGGAAGCGCATGAGATCGAACAGGGCATGGTGGCCGTGATCGACCCAGCGCCCTTTGCCAAGGTGGCGATGCGGCGATCCCCCGGTACCCAGCACCGAGTTCTGCGCCGCCGCCGCCGCGACCTGGAAACATCCGCTCCCGCGCGACACCATCGGTACGCTGACCGCATCCGCCCCTTTCGCCGCCGCCGCCGTCTTGAGACGGTCGACATAGCCCGAGGGATAGTCGCAATGCGCATCGACCCGCACCAGCCAGCGCCGCCCGGCGCCAAAGCGCCGCGCCGCCAGATTGACCCCGACGCTCTGTATCCGCTGCGGATTGTCGAGCAGATGCAGGTTGGCGTGGCGGCCCGCGCGTTCCGCCACGATGGCGCGGCTGGCATCGGTGCTGCCGCCATCGACCACCACGACCAGCGCCCCGCGCGCATCGCGCAGCAAGGCGTCGAGCAGGCCGGGCAGATGCTCCTGCTCGTTCAGGCATGGCACCACGACCAGCACATCGGCATGCGCATCGTCGAAGAGGAAGGAAGCCGGCTCAGTCATGGGCCGCCCCCATCACGTGCGCGACGATGGCCTTGCGCTCCCGCTCCGTCTGGAACAGGGCCTCCGTCGGCAGCGCCGCCACCGCACGGCGCCATGCCTCAAACCGCGTGCCGGTAGCCTCCAGCAGACACTGCGGCAATTCCGCCTCCGGCGCATCGACCAGCAGGCCGACGCCGTGACGCGCCAGCCAGCGCCCCGTCTCGACCCGGCGCAAGGCGATCGGCACGGCCCCGTGCGCCAGTCCCTCGTAGAGCCGGTTGGGCAGCAGCCATTCGGAATTGAGCCCCTCTTCGAAATAGTCGATGGCCCAGATGTAATCGACCTCGGCATAGAGTTCAGGAAGCTGCGCGGGCGTGTAGGGCCCGAGGTAGCGCAAGCCGGGACAGGCCCCCACCTGCTCGGCAAAGTCGGGAAATTCCGCCTGGCTGGGGATCCCGGCAATCAGCACCTCGACCCGGGCTCCACTGACCGCCGCCGGATCCGGGACGTCGGCCCTGGCGATGCGTGCCAGTTCGGCCAGAGTCCGGCGGCAGCGCAGCATGCCGAACCACCCGATGACGACACGGGGTGACGCCTGCGCGTCCGCCCCGGCACCTGTCTCGGCACGTGTGTCGGCACGTGTGTCGGCACGTGTATCGGTACTGGCGCGCGGCTCGGCCTCGGCGCGGGTCTCTTCGTCTCGCCGTGCCGCGCGCTGGGAGATCGGCACCTTGTTTTCGACCAGCAGGACCGCCTGGTCATGCCCCTGCCGGGCCGAGAAATACTCGCGCGCGAAAGCCGGGGAACTCACCAGGACCAGGTCGGCACGGCGCAGCAGCTTGCGCTCGATCCACCGCATCAGCCGGGATTTGCATCCGGAACCGAGCATTAATCGGTGAATGTCCAGACACTCGTAAACCAGCCGCTGCCCGCGACGGCGCACCCGCCATGCCAGCACCAGCATTTCCAGGTTGCGCGCCACGAGAACCCGCGCGCCGTCGCAGGTTCGCTGAACCAGCCGGGGCGCGAGCACATTGCCGAGAACCCGGAGCGCCCGCTGCACGAGCCGGGCGTCGGCGGTTTTTCCAAAGTCGACGATCTCGTCCGGACTGCCGCCGGGCGGAACCGCGTCCCCCCGCCGGAAGCCACCGAGCCTGACCGCGAGGCCTTCCTCCCGGAACATCGCCACGCGTCGCCGGACGGCGGCATCGTTCACGTCGTGCCCGAGATACGCGACCGTAGCCGGCGAACATTGCTCCAATCTCATGCGAATATCCCGAAATCTACTCTCAATCCGATGAAAATCCTGTTCCCCGTCAAATCGCAGACAGGCATTGTACGGATGTCATCGGATCGAATTGAACTTCGGGATTATTTAGTTCCCAACCCTCAAACCCATCAATTCGAACTTCATCTGTTTTGGAGGAACATCTTGAACAGTATTACTCACAATCTTCCATTCGATGAATTGATGGAAAGCAGATCAAGGAAGATACTTCCCGATCCTTCTTTTATTCGCGAGATTATCTTGCGTCATCGCTGGCTATTCCTCGGCACGTTCCTGGCAGTCGTGCTGCTGACCGGCGGCGTGCTGTGGATCACCCCGAAAATCTATTCGGCCACTGCGACCCTCCAGCTCGAACCGCGCGAAGGGCAACCGGTAAAGGTCAACGATCGCGGCACCCTCGCCCCGGCGGACGACAACCTGATCGACACCGCCGTCATGATGATGCGCTCCCCGGCGCTGACGATTGCCGTCGTCCGCCGCCTTCACCTTGACCGGCGCGAGGGCTTCGGTCTTCCCGAAAAGCCGGGCGCGGCAGACGGACCGGTCGGTGGCGGCACCCAAGGCGCGACGACCCTTGCCGAAGGGCGCGCGATGCTGCGGGTGCTGGCCCTCACCAAGGTTCGCCGGATCGGCGTGACCTACCTGGTCGATGTCACGGCGCGCACAGGCAATCCGGAACTGTCCGCCGAACTCGCCAACGGCATCGCCCAGACTTACATCGCGCTGAGCGCGCAGCAGAAGCAGTCGCGCAGCCGCCAATCGGCCGACGATGCGCAAGCCCGCGCGGAGACCCTGCGCCGCCAGGCCGTGGCCGACGATGCCACCCTGCAGGACTACATGGTTCGCCACAACCTGATGAGCGCGGAAGGCGCCACGATGGCGGAACAGGAAGTGTCCGAACTCAACCGCCAGATCGCCGAAGCCCAGGCCGCGCTGGCTGAGCAGCGCGGACGGCTCGCCGCCGCCCAGTCACAACTCGCGCGCGGCGGCGGCGGAGCCGACATCGGCGCCGCACTGGCATCGGACACCGTGCGCCAGCTGCGCCAGCAGGAAGCCGAGGCCAGCGCCCGCCTTGCCCAGCTTGACGCCCGTTACGGCAACCGCCACCCCGACGTGATCGAGGCCCGCAACGAGCTTGGCGACATCCACGCCCAGTTGCAGGCGGAACTCTCGCGCATCGTCTCGGGCCTGCGCGCGGATGTGCAGATCGCCCAGTCTCGGCTCGACTCGCTGCTGGCAAGCCGCGGCGGCGCCCGCGGTTCGCTGGCCCAGAACAGCGCGGCCCAGGTCGGCCGCCTCGAACTCGAACGCCGCGCCGAGGCCAGCCGCGCCATCTACAACGCCTTCCTCACCCGTGCCAAGGAAGCCGCCCAGGCCGGCTCGCTTGCCGATACCGACGCCAGCATAGCTTCCGCCGCCCAGGTGCCCAGCGGCCCGATCTCGCCAAACCGCAAGCTCGGCGCCCTTGCCGGCCTGTTTGTCGCCCTGGTGGCGGCCCTCGCCGCCACCGGCATTGCCGAGTACGCCGAGAGCCGGGTGTCCACCCGCAGGGACATCGAGCAGGCGCTGGGCGCCAGCTACATCGGTGCCATCCCCACCCTGCACTCGGCGGCGCGGGTCAAACGCGGCAGCATCGCGCCGCAGGACTATGTCGTGTCCCGCCCCTTCTCGATGTTCACCGAAAGCCTGCGCCACCTTGCCTCCAGCCTCGATCTACTGGGAGCGGACGGCAAGCGCGTGGTGACGATCACGTCCCCGCTGCCCCGCGAAGGCAAGTCGACCACTGCCATGTGCCTGGCGCGCACGCTGGCGCTGTCGCGTCGCACCGTCGTTCTGGTCGATGCCGACCTGCGCCATCACTCCACCTCGGACGCGCTGGTCCCCGGGCGTGAAGGCGAGGCCCTGCTGCGTGTGCTGGACGGCACCCTGCCGATCGACGAGGCGCTGACCCGCGATACGGCAAGCGGCCTCATGGTGCTGACCACGCGGGGCGAGATGGGGGGCGGCGAAGGCATCTCCCGCGAGAGCATGATGCGGCTGATCGAGGCGCTGAAGGCGCGGTTCGATATCGTGATCTTCGATTCCGCGCCCATGCTCGGGCTCGCCGAGACCCGCATCGTCACCCGGCTTTCCGATACCACGCTGGTGGTCGCCCGGTGGCGCCGCACGCCGCTGCGCGCGGTGGAAACGACACTGGAGCTGCTGCGCCAGAGCGGCAGCACGATTGCCGGCATTGCCCTCAGCTTCCTCGACGCCCGCCAATATGCCAGCGCCGGCCTCGGCGACGCCTTTGGCTATCACAAGAAGTTCAAAGGCTATTATGCCGATTGAGCTTCGGGCGAACGCCGGCCGGCCGGCCGTGGGTTGGCCGCTACAAGGTTGGCCGGTACAAGGCCGGCTCCGCAATGCACCGGGTGCGTCGGCGGCATGACCCACCAACGCCCGGGCATCCTCTCGCCGCTTGTCTGGTCCACGGTGTCGAGCATCGGCACCCAGGCCCTGGCCTTTGTCACGTTCGCGATCCTCGCCCGGCTGCTCGGTGCGGCGACCTTCGGGCTCGTCGCCATGGCCGCGCTGGTGATCGACCTGTTGCTGGTGATCAGCGGCGCCGGCATCAACGAAGCCGTGGTCCAGCGGCGCGCGCTCGACGAATGCGACGCTGACACCGCATTCTGGGCCAATCTTGCCTGCGGCATGCTGTTCACGCTGCTGACGATCGCGATTGCCCCGCTCGTTTCGCTGCTTTTCGGCCAGCCCGACCTGACCCCGGTGACCATGGCGCTCGCAGCGATCTTCACGATCACGCCGCTGGGTGCGATCCACACCGCGCGGCTGACGCGGGACCTGCGGTTCCGCTCCGTGGCGATCCGCAACCTCGTGGCGGCACTGGCCGGAGCAGCGGTCGGACTGCCCATGGCGCTGCTCGGCTTCGGGGTCTGGGCCCTCGTCGCCCAGCGCATCGCCTTTGCCGGCGCCCTGGTCCTGGCGGTATGGGCCAGCTACCCATGGTGGCCTCGCATGCGGTTCCGACGGCAGACTTGCGCCGAGATGATCCGCTTCGGCGGCTATCTCGGCCTGTCCCGCACGCTGAACCAGCTCAACATCCGCTGCGCGGAACTGATCAGCGGCGCGCTGATCGGCCCGGTGGCGGTGGCCTTCATTCGCGCCGGATCGCGCGTGATGGAAGTGCTGAACCAGATCACCTACACGCCGTTCCAGCAAGTCTCGATGCCGGTGCTCGCCCGTGCGGTCCACGGGGAGGCTGAACATGGCGGGACAGCCCTGCGCGAAAGCTACCTTCAGCTCAGCCGCCTCTCCTCGTTCCTGATGTTCCCTGCTTTCCTCGGCTGCGTTACCATCGCCGATGAAATCGTCGCGCTGGTCTTTGGCCCCGGGTGGGAGCCGGTGGCCGACGCCATCCGCATTTTCGCCTGCGCGGTCGTTGCCTCGCAGATGAACAACCTGATCATTGGCGCCTTGGCCGCCACCGGCGAATCCCGCCAGGTCCTCTCGTGGACGACCCTGCAGATCGTCGCCGGCATCGCCGCCGCGGCCCTCGCCGCCCGCTGGGGCTGGCAGGCCATGCTGATGACCGGCGTGGCAAGAGGCTATCTGATCCTGCCTTACGGCTTCCATCTGCTGCGCACGCACACCGGCATCACCCTGCGCGAGGTCATCGCCAGCCTGCGACCTGCCTTGTCGAGTTCGTGCCTGATGGCCGCGATCGTCCTGCCCGGCGTGCAATACTGCGAAAGCCGGATGAGCGAACCGGCGATCCTCGCGCTCTGGCTGCCAATTGCCGCAGTGATCTACTTCGGCGCCTTCGCGGCGCAGGATCGCACGGTCTTTGTCCAGTTGCGCAGGCTGGCAAAGGCACGAAAAGCGTGCGCGGCGGCGTAAGACCGGTTGCCCAGCACCACCCAGCAAAATTCCGCTTGCCGTCCCCCGAGAGAGCCGTCACCACACTCACCAAAGTGCTGATTGGAAACGATAAGCACCAGGCAACGGGTGGGAGCACACATAGTGCGATCGGGATCGGAACTGCTTTTTATACCGGCGCTGGCGCTGGGAATTGTGCTGACGATGCCCGCACCAGCCAGCGCCAGCCCGCAACCCTCGGTCGAGGAGATAACCGAAGAGGTCATGGTCAGCAGCGACGCCCAGCCGCATGACTTCTCGGACGAGGCGCTGCGCGAGAAAGCGGCTGACTTTAGCCTACCCGGCTACCGCTCGCGCCCGCCCGGGTTCGACCACTGGGCCAGGGCCCTGCTGGCAGGCCTCAAGGCGCATCCTCTTCCCGTTATCTCTGCCAGTCTTGCGAAAGAACACGGCATGGCCGCCCCCGCCATGCTCGATCTCGCGCGCGATTGGCTGAGAATGCAGGACTATGCCTGGCGATCCGGGTTTGCGTCGGACGAAGAGGCCGCCGCAGCGATGACCAGCCGGCTGCTGGACCACACCAAAGCCGCGCAGGGCACACGGCTGTCGATCGAGATCGCCGCCGATGCCCTCTGGCAGATCGACCATTGCACAGCGCACTTCGAACAGCTCGAACACATCGGCGCAGATCCGCTCGAAGCCTTGCGCGCCATTGCCAGCGTCACCCAGTGCCCCGTGTACCAGGCCCGCCTCGCCGCAGCCGATCCCGCACATGCGGCTGCCACCCTGAGCGAACTGCTGCTGTCGGACGAAATGGACAAAGTCCACGCACTGCCGATCGCGGAGTGGCTGGCATCCCCGCCCGCACTGGTCCGCGCCGCGCCGTCCTCGCGCGATGCCCTGCGCCTGCGCATGACCCGAACGGCCATCGCCCTGGCCTTCGATGCCGGGCTCGTTTCAGAGGGCCTGGCGCTGTATGACGGCCTCTCCCCTGCCGAACAACAGGCCATCCTGCCCGCGGTGCAGCCGGCGTTCGATGCCGAAATAGACGGCCTCCCGGTCGCCTTTCCCGCGCTTGCAAAGGGCGATCTGGCAAGCTCCATCGCCGCTGCCCTGCTCGACGCCGGGCGGAAGACGGAAGCCCGCGCGATCGTCATCGCCTCCCCGCAAACCGGCATCTGGCGCGCCATCGTTGCCTGTGGTTACCAGAGCAACACCCGCCCCGATGTCCGTAACTTTGCGCTGGCTTGCCTGAAACGCGAAGGACTGGGTGAGGACGATGTCAAAACCGCCCCGCACGATGAGGTAGCGATCGACGGCCTTCTGTTGCTCCACGCGATCGACACTCCCGAGCGGGACCCTTACATCTACGCCGAAGCCGCTTTTTCCGGTTCGCAGCGCCCGAGCGCAGATGGCGCCACGGCCCGCCTGCGATGCACGGTCTTCGCCGCTCCGCCGTTCCAGCAGATCTGCGCGCATGCACGCCGTTCCGTCACCTGGACTTTAGAGCCTGACGACGCGCAGGCCGAAGCCCGACGCGCCGCTGCGATAGCCAGGATCGATGGAATGACACTCGACGGCTGGCTCGCCCTACGTGCCCGCATTGATGCAGATCTGGCCAAGGCGCGCCTGGAATTTACCGAGGATAACAAGGATCCGGCTTGGCGAGATCGCCCCGCGCTGCGTGCCAGCCCGCCGGACTTTACCGTCCATCCGCTGCCCCCGGAACTGCGCAGCGCTCCGGCAACCACTGGCAACGACGGCGCCGACGACGATAAGGACGCCCAGTGGCCGAAAGACTGGGGCAAACTGCCGCGCGGCTTCACACCAGTCCGTTTCGAACGGAACGACAAGCGCGCCGTCGCCATCAGCCTGTCCGGGATGTTCGACCGCGCCGGCGAGATCAGCCCCGGCGGCTACTGGATCCACCTCAGCGACGATGGCGGCAAAACTTGGCAGGTGCCGCGCTATACCGGGCTCTCATTCCACTTCCCCTACGAAGTGATGCGCCGCTCAAAGCTGCCGATGCTTGGCGGACAGGACCTGACGATCGAAGTGGTCCACGCCGAGATCGACACCCGCTCGATCACCTATCCGCCCGTCGCCCTGCAGACCTGGCCCACCGAACGGGACTTCTTCCTCGACATCCCCATCGCCCGCCTCACCGCCGACAGCGACGGTGACGGCGTCACCGATCTTGCAGCGCGCCACCTCCTGCTGGATCGTCCCGCGCCGATGGCGCCGTTCCTCGTCGGCAGCGACTGGGCGCAATGCGGCGGTGTCACGCCCCCGATCACCGAACTGCGCCTTGCCATCCTTGCGCGGATCAACGGGGTCGAAGCCAGAGCGCTGATCGAACCCGTGACCCGAGGTGGCTCAGTCCCGATGATCGGCGGCTGGTCGAGGATGGCTCCCGGCGCCGCATGGCCGCTTTTCCTCAAGGGCAGCGCAGCCGACTTTGCCTGCGCCCGCCCCTCCACCATGCCGATCCTCATCTACGGTCTGCAAGGCGAGGACCAGCTTCAGCACCAGACCCCCGACTTCCGCCTGCTGGAAATGCCGAACCTCGTCATGAACCGCGAACAGACACGGGGATACGCGGAATGGAGTGCGGGCTGGGCTGGCGGCACCGTCCTGTTCTGGAGGGAGGGCAAGGGCTGGAAGTTCCGCGACATCAGCAGTTGGATCACCTGACCCCGAGACCGCCGCCAGCGGCTATCCCAGCGCCAGCACTTTGGCCGCCCGCCTGATCCGCTGCAACGCGGAAGCCGGGCGATGCGCCCAAAGGTCGCCGATCGACGAACCCTGCCCCGCCGTCGCGGCGAAGAAATGCGTGATATCGGCCAGCAGCACCTGCAACCGGCGTTCCACCGCAGCCCGCGAATAGGGGGCAAAGGCCTCTTCGCCCGGTACCGGCGGGGCATCCCCGGCAACCGCGCGCAGGATCGCCGCCACGTCATAATCGGGCGAGTGGACACGGATCTTGCGGCAATTGAACCCGGGATCGAGATAGTCGGCCAGCGCATCGTTGATGCTGGAGAACACCACGCAGCCCTGCGCCATCGCTTCAAGCGGCGGCAGGCCGAACCCCTCGGTCGCGCCCACGGCAATCCAGTGTTCCACGGAATCGTAGAGGTAGACCTTGCTGCGCCGCAAGTAGGCCCCGAGATCGTCGACCCAGCCATCCAGCACGGTCAACCGGCAGCGCCCCTGCAAGGCGGGCACCAGGTCGTCCATCAGGTAGCGGGATGACTTGCGTGCCTGCACCAGCACGTCGATGTCGCGTTCCCCCCGCGGTTCCGGGCCGGGATGGGCAACGATGTTGGGGAGCAAGCCAAGGTAGGAATTGGGCGCAAGACGTCCCCAGTAGCCGAGCGTATGGCGACTGACGCAAAGGATCGGCACGCGCGGCGGCAGCTTCATTCCCCAGCCGCTGCTATGCGCGACATAGACGACGTCCCGGTCCTGCAACCGGTCGACCAGCTCGGCAACGTCGGGGCCCCAGTGCACGACAAAGATCGGCTCCTCGTCGGTGGGAATGCGCCCTGCCTCCCAGTCTCCGAGATGGTCCTGCCCGGCAATCCGGGCGCGATAGTAGGCCTGATGCACGCGCGTGACGGCCGTGCAGGCCCGCATGAACCGCATCTGCGCAAGATTACCGCCGACGTCGCTGCGCGCATCGGGAAAAAGAAATACGAGCGGTCGCAAGCAGGGCTCCTAGGCTGGCCGGGATCGTGGCGGCGTGGTGGTGGAATGGGGCGGAGACGGCGATGCCGCCGGAATGGACAGATCTGCCGGCGGGTGCATCGGCGCCTGGAGCGCCGCCATGATCTGGCGGAGCGCACCCTGCCCTTCCTCCCCGCGCAGCCAGGGACTGGACGCGAGGCGGGAGAAATCCAGGCCGATGCGCTTCGCGGCCGCTTCGCGCAGGCTGGTCAGCGTCAGCCGGCGCGAAACCGGATTGCCGGCGGTGATATGCAAAGCCCGCCGCCATTGCCGCCCCTTGAGCGCAGCGATGACCTCGAGATGCGCGAGCGCACCGGCCAGATTGTCGCGCCGCGCGCTCAGCAAGGGGGCTGCCTCCCCGGCCGCCCCGGCAGCGGCAGCGACAGCGTCGAGCGCCATCAGCAGGCCTTCCAGATCCAGTGGCGACAGCCGGTGCGAAGTAGACGCCGCATGGCGCCGGTAATAATAGCCCGGCGCCGGGAGGAAGCGGTAGCGGGCACCGGCCAGCATCGCCCGCAGCACCAGATCGAAATCCTCCCCGATCCGCAGCCGTTCGTCATAACGGAGCCCGTGGCGGCGCATGAACGCCATGTCGAACAATGGCTTGAGATAGCCGGGTGACACCGCGCGGCTGCCGAACATGCTGCCCGCCAGGAATTCGTCCAGCCCGATGCGCCGCTCCGCGCGCCACGCCTTGCCATCCGCAAAAAGGCCCGCCCGCAGGCCTTTGCCATCGCCCTGGAACTCCACCATGTTGGCGGCGCAGATTTCATCGCCATGGGCCCGCTGCGCGGCGAGCAGTCGTTCGACATGACGTGGATGGAGGATGTCGTCGCTATCCAGAATGGCAGCGAAGCGGCCCCGGCAGGCGTCCAGACTGAGGTTACGCACGGCGCTGAGCCCCTTGCACGAGCCGGCGATCAGCCGCACGCGAACGTCCTGGGCGGCGTGCCATCGCACGATATCCGCGGTGCCATCGGTCGAGCCATCGTCAACGACGAGCACTTCGACATCTGCCACGCTCTGCGCCCGCGCCGAAGCCAGCGCGGATCCGATGAATGGCGCCGTGTTGCGTGCAACGATCAGGATAGAAACTTCCGGCGGGTTCGTGGATCCGGACAAGGGCCATCATGCTCCGACAGGATAACCGGCCGCGCAGCGCCGGTCGGGATCGGGAGAAGGACCAGCCTACCCCGGCAACGACATAGCAAGGCTAACGCAGGCAGCAGGCCAGGCGAATGGATGAAGCCTCCATTGTGGATACGGTTAATCGACCGCACTGCGGACATTCACCGCGCTTTCAGCCAGTCTTTCCGCCATGCCGATCGTCAAGGACCAGTCCGCGATGCCGCATTGCCACAGATGGACGCGCGCGCCTGCAGTACTGCCGGGGAACCGCTGGCTTCGGCGCGCCGCCGGCCTTGGCGGCGCCTTGCTGCTGACGAGCGCCGCGCCAACGGCGGCTCCCCCTCCGGCAACCGCTGCGATGCCGCACCTGCCTCCCCTGGCCGCCCCGGCGTTCGACGAACGGTTCGAGCAGTTCGACCACGGCACCGACCAGACACGACCGGCCCGGCCGCATCGCTGGCGGACCGTCTACGGCCATGGCGGCGGCCTTGCGATCAGCAACCGGCAGATGTCCGCCAGCAGCTTCGCCTCCGACGCCGCGTTTACCGGCGTGAGCGGCGGGATGGCAGGTGCCGTGCCGCTTGGCCTCGATCCCTTTACCTTCCGACGCGGCGAACTGACCATTCTGGGCCAGCCTACGCCGGAGGCGCTGCGCCCGCGCGTCTGGGGCAAACCCTATTATGGCGGCGCAATCACCACCCGGTTCAGCTTTGCGCAGAAGTTCGGGTATTTCGAGATCGAGGCACGGCTGCCCGCAGGCAAAGGCATGTGGCCCGCGTTCTGGCTCCTGCCGGTCAAGGGCACATGGCCCGATGCCGGGGAGATCGACGTATTCGAAGGGCTCGGCAATCCGCACGAGATCCACTGCACGGCGATCACCGGCAAGCAGCGCACGACGCGGCGCATCGCCCTGGCCTTTGATGCGAGCCGGGACTTCCACCGCTACGGTGTGATGTGGACACCGCGCACGATCACCTGGTTCGTCGACCGGGAGGCCGTTGCCAGCACGGCCACCCCCGCCCCACTCACTCAGGAAAGTGCCTATCTCATCGCCAATCTCGCGGTGGGCGGCAGCTGGCCCGGACAGCCCGATGCCTCGACGCCCTTTCCCGGCCGCTATGCGATCCGGCGCATCACCGTCTGGCCGCTAGCCGGACGCTGACGACTGCGGTCCGCGCCGGACGCGCAACGCTATCGCCTGATCACGCCCAACCGGGAAACATCCAAAACCGAGCGCGATGCCCAGCAGGATCGTCGGTGCCACCAATCCGGTGGGGCGGATCAATTCCACCGGGGTCTTGGTCAGTTGCAGCGCCATGTAGGCGAGCCAGAAACAGGTCGGCAGCGAAGCCGTCAACACAAAGCGGCGCAACAGCGCCAGGCACCCTGCCAGCCAGGTAGCCAGCAGCACCGCCAATCCCACCAGCCCGGTCTCGACAATGGTCTGCAGGAACGTGTTGTGAAACGAGAAGCCCGTCGATTCCTGCCGCAAGTCGAAATGGTGCCACAGGCCCACGGCATCGGGATTCTCGGCATGCCAGAAGGCCGCATAGCCATATCCCAGCAAGGGCCGCTCGGCGATGATGAAGTGGGCCCGGAACCACAGGTACCCCCGCCCGGTGAGCCCGCTATCCTTTTCGGACATCTGTTGAACATGCGCCAGGATGGTGTCGAAAAAGCACAAGATCCCGATCAGCCACAGCACGACCATGCACACGAACGCCAGTTTCACCCCCCGCGAACGCTCCCGCAGCAGCAGCAGGACAACCAGCAGCGCACCGGACACCGCCAGCGCCGCCAGGCCCCCGGCCGAATTGGCGCGCACGGTCGTCCATACGCACAATCCGGTCACCCCGAGGGCCAGCATCATGCGCAGCGGCGCGCGCTGTTCCGCAAACAGCGCCGCCATCGTCAAGGCGAGCAGGCTGGCGGTGCTCGCCGTGTCGGAAAAATAGTTCTTCACCTCTCCCCCAAGGCCGTAGAGCGCAAGGCTCTGGCCATTCTCGATCGGGCGTAGCGGCACCAGCGCCAGGGTCAGCAGGGTGTAGACGGCATAAGCCACGAACAACCCGGCCACCACGACGCGCGGCCTGCTGGACTGTGACAACAGCAATCCCGCCATGATCGTCAGCGCCATCTGTACCGCAGCGCGCAGCGTCACCATCGGGAAGGCCGACCAGCCGACCGACGCCAGCGCGAACAGCGGAATGACCAGGAACATCCAGCACCGCGTAAAGACCGCGCGCACCTGCTCGGGCCGCAGGACGGCGTAAAACGTGGCAAGCAGCAGAAAGGCCAGCGCCCCGGGCATGCCGAAGTTGGCAGGGATGCGCGCCAGGACGATCAACCCGGCCAGCCCCCCGTCCTGAACATCGCGCCGTGCCAGCCAGACGGCCAGCGCGCTGCGGCGACCGCCCTGCGGGCCGTACCTCCCTTCGGATCGCCGGGCCGCGGCGAGCGTTCGGCGCCGGACTTCCATTACCCCACCCGTCATGGCCTGCCCCTCTTGATCGCGATGGCGTGCAGATGCCGTGCCGGCGGCGCTGGGGCGTAGCGCTGCGCGCTGCCCTCCCTTGCAGGAACACGCATGGCCGGCGCCAGGATCCGCAGCGCACCATCAGCGGCCGCCTTGTCCAATGCCGCCTGCAAGGCGCAAACACTGCCCGTGGAATGCATCGATACATGCTTTCGAAGCCGCGGCACCCGATGGCGCCGCGACTTCGATAGCTTTCCCGCTATGCGGCGTCGACCGCAGGGGACAGGGGATTGCTCCGCTTTGAATGCGATCAGGGCAAGTGCTGCCTGCCCCGGCAGATCAGGCCACCAAACCCATCGATGCCATGTATCCGCCGTCGTTCACGAACGTGATGTCACTCATCTCGATGTGCGCGGAGCCGGTGAGCGTGATCTTGTCGGTGCCGACGGTGACGATGGTGTTGGCGCCCTGGGTGGTGATGGTAACCGAACTGGTCGACGTACCGACAAGAACCAACTTGTCCTGGCCCGCCGCGAAGTCGGTAACGGTGTCGATGCCGAACCCGCCCGCGAAAACGAACTGGTCGGCCCCGACACCGCCCGTCAGCGTATCGTTGCCCGCGCCCCCGGCGATCATGTCGTCACCGGCGCCGCCGTCGATGATGTCGTTGCCGGCACCGCCCGCCAGATGGTTTGCCCCGCTGTTGCCGAACAGCTTGTTGGCAAGCTCATTGCCCGCACCGTTGATGTCGGCCGTCCCGGTCAGTCGCAGGATCTCGACATTGGCCGGCAGCTTGTACGTGATCGAGGCCTGGACGGTGTCGGTCCCCTCGCCCGCCTGCTCGATAACCGTGGTCGTTCCATTGTCGACCACCATGACATCGTCGCCCTTGCCGCCGATCAGGGTGTCGCTTCCGCCCTGCCCGTCGAGATAGTCGTTGCCGCCAAGGCCGCTGAGCACATTGGAGCCGCTGTTGCCGATCATCCGGTTGGCATCGGCATTGCCGGTCGCGGTAATGTCCGCCGTACCGGTGAGGCGCAGGTTCTCGACCGCATTCGGCAGGACATAGGAGATCGACGTCTGGATCGTGTCGGTGCCTTCGCCGGGATTTTCGATCACCCGGGTCATCACGTCGTTGACGACATAGGTATCGTCTCCGGTGCCGCCGATCAGGGTGTCATTGCCGCCCTGCCCGTCAAAGTAGTCATTGCCGGCAAGCCCCGACAGCACGTTCGCGGCTGAATTCCCGAACAGGCGGTTGGCCAGTTCGTTACCGGTACCGTTGAGCGCGGCATCGCCTGCCAGGGTGAGGGTCTCGACATTGGCGGGCAGGACGTAGCTGACCGAAGCGACCACGGAATCGTTGCCACCGCCTGTGCTTTCGCTGATCTTGTCCTGCGCATTGCCGACCTGATAGACGTCGTTGCCGCTCGTGCCCGTGAATGTCTGGGCAGCCGCAGTCTGTGCCGGCGGCGTGACCGACGCGGCCTTTACGAAGTCACTGCCGTCATACGTCGTGTGCTGGCCGTTGATCGTCGTCGAAACGGTATCGACGGTGCGATAGGCCTTCACGTAATCGATCTGCATCTTGCCCGTGCCGGTCTGCGCATCGGGGCCTCCCCCCCAGCTGCCGCTGCCGCCGACCGCGAGGTTCATCAGCAGGTACATTTCCTTGTTCATCACCGCAGGGGTCGGCTGTTCGGCAACCGCGACGCCATCGATGTAATAGATGACGCGGTCGGAATTCCAGTCGACACCGTAGGTGTGGAACTGCGAGGTATCGACGACCACGCGGTCCTGGACCGAGGTGTTGGCGGAACCGTCGATGCCGTGGGTGGTGAGGTAGACGACATTGGGATCGTTGCCGAGCATCTCGAACACGTCGAGCTCCGGCGGCCACGTACTGTCGGTCGGCAGCAGCCAGAACGCGGGCCACATGCCGGCGCCATCAGGCAACTTCGCACGAATCTCGAAATAGCCGTACTGCTGCGAGAACGTGAACTTCGAGGTCAGCAGGCCAGAGGTATACGTGTGCCCGTCGACATATGGCAGAACTTCGGCGCTGGTCGGTGCAGCGGTGATGGTCAGCACTCCGCTGTCGATCGAGAACGGATTGACGCCCAGCGGCTTGGAGCCGGTACCGGCCCATTCGGGATCCATGTAGATCTCCGATTCACCCGCCAGCGTGTGGCTGGCAATCGTGCCCGTACCGCCATGACCATATTCGGTGCGCCAGGTTCCGCCCTGGCTATAGAGGCTGAGCGAATTGAAATCATCGGAGAACGACAGTTTCAGCTTCGCGGTGTCGAGTTGATAGTTGAAATCACCGGAAGTCAGGTTGCTGGCGGTGACCCCGCGCAGCACCAGCTTTTCGCCATTGGCGAAATTGAGCACGGTGTCGGCGCCGACCTGGCTGGCGATCGACTTGATCTGGCTGAACGCGGTGATGCCGTACCCCCCAAGCCGGATCTGGTCGAGACCGCTGGTGAAGTCCTGGATCACGTCGCTGCCGTTACCGGCGCTGATGATGAAGGTGTCTGCACCATCGCCGCCGACGAGGACGTCGTTGCCCTTGCCGCCGTCGAGTTGCTGGTCGTACTCGTTGCCGACGATGACGTTGTCGAGATCGTTGCCACCGCCGTACCAGGCGTTCTTGCCCTCGAGAACGAGGTTTTCGACGTTCGCCTCAAGAATGTGATAGACAGTGCTGCGGATCGTATCGACGCCTTCGCCCGCCAGTTCGACCACACGGTCCTTGAGCGACGAGATGCAGTAGATGTCGTCGCCCAGACCGCCGGTATAGGTGTCCCCGCCGCCATAACCCCGCATGATGTCGTTTGCGGTCGTACCCAGCAGATTGTCCGCCGCCGAGGTCCCGTAAAAGACCTTCTTCGAGGCCCCGGAGTAGTTAAGTACAGTTCCGAGAGCGTTCGTATAAGGAAAAGCCATAATTCAAAACCCCAGAATTACAGGGAAATATTCCCTCGTCTCTGGAATTGGCTTTTATGACCGCCCCGCGGAACGGCGGTCTAAAGATGGCAGTTAATCGATGTCAACGATTGCACTCACGCCGAACGAACGCTTTTTCGCGATAACATCATGGAAATAGTTGAAATTATTTTCATGATGTCCGCCTTGCGACGCTCCCCCAATTCAGCAAGAAAAAGCATCGCGGCAATGGTCAAAAGGCTGGCCGACAGCGCTCCAACGGGGGTGGCGACCCACTGCGGCCACACTGCACCGATCAGAACCATGACCGGTAGATGCATGATATACAGGGTAAAACTCGCCCCCGCGAAGTAGCGCACGAGCTTTTCGAACCAGCTTGGAAAGAAACTGTAGGTAGTTTCCACCGAGGCAAAAACGACGATCGCTCCTCCCAGCAGCAGCCCCAGACCAAAGTAGTATGCCATGCTGGGAATCAGCCTGTCGACGGTGGGCCATTCGAACAAGGGAATGGCTGAAATGCCGAGGTATTTTTTCCATACGACACTCGCCAGAAGCAGTCCCGCGAAGAGCGGCCAACCGATGGCCGGGCGCAAACGCCACCCCCGCAAGACCAACCGATGAATGAACACGCCCAGTAGCCAGAGCGGCAAGGCGACCACGATTCTCGGCCCCACCACGGCACACCATGCCATGGCCAGCACAATGCGCGCAGACCCCCTGGCGAACACCAGGAAGGCGAACAGCGTGTAGTAGGCCACCTCGTAAGCCAGCGACCAGAACGGTGCGCCAGTGACGATCGTCGCACGGTCGAACCAGAGTTCGTTGGTGAAAGTGAGATAACGCAGCACTTCGAACCAGCCTGGCGGCACGCCCCCCAGCCCCGCCGCTTTCGCTCCGTCCGGCGCGGCCGCCACGTAGACTTGCGGCACCAGATATGTTCCGAGCGCATAACAGACGATCAGCACCAGGACTGCCAGCGGAATCACCGAGTACATCCGCAGCGCGCGCGCGCGCACATAGCTGCGCCAGTCACGCTCCTTGAACGTGACGACATGGCTGATGACAAAACCGGAAAGCACGAAGAATATCGCCACGCCTTCCTTCGCGCTGTGCCCGATGATGACGGGCAGGTCGATGCGGTAGACCTGTCCGGCATGGCCGACAAAGACCAGCAAGGCAGCAAAGAGCCGCAAGAGATCGAGAAAGAGAGATAGATTTCGGCTCATGCCGCCCCCCGCAAAAACGAGATCAGCGAACGCCCCCCTTAGGGAACCATTGGCGTGCCGTTCACTGTTCCGGATCTATGAGGGCACCGCGCGACCGCTGAAACGACAAGAACCTCCAAAACCCACCAAACAATGACCGACCAGCCCCCCGCTCCCCCCTCCCCGCCACTGCCGCCGCCGCCACCGCAGCCGGCAGCCTCGTTGCACGACCTGGCCTCTGCCGGTCTTGAGGCCGGCCAGAGCATGATCGCAGCTTCCGCGGGCACCGCCGGTTCAGCGCCGGTGTCGATCGATGCCGCGGCCTTCTCCCAGCTCGGCGAACTGTTGGTGGCTCTGGCACGCGCAGCCAGACGATGCGGCGGCGAGGACTGCTTCGCCCGTCCCGTCAACGGTGTCCGCAGCTGGGTCCCGTCACAGGTGCTCGACGAAACCGCGCGGCGGCTCGAGGCACTGGAACACGAAAACCGGTCCTTGCGCGAAGCACTGACGACCATCGCACAATCACGGCCGGCCTTGCTGCCCCGCCGCTCCCCGGACACCCCGCAGAGCATAGCGCTTGCGGCACTGGAGGCCTTTGCGAAAGCCGCCCGCTGAACCGCAAGACCCGCGGCAAGGACCGTGGAACCTGTCCGGGGCGCCCCCGGACAGCCTCAATGGCACCTCAATGTCAGGGCGTGAGCACTGAAAGCGGGAAAGGCGAGCGCGCACAGGCCCAAATGCGCTGCTTACCCATTGATCTCAGACGAAACCAAGCACCCAGGCAAGCAGTGCCCAGCAGGCAAGGCTGATCACCAGGCCGACCAGCCATCCCCGCCACAGGATCGGTCCTGCCCCGAAACCCGCCGCCCCCTGCCCTCGCGGCGTGGTTTCATGGGAACCGGCGGGAAATTCAGCCATGCCTTCGCCTTCTGATTGCAAGTTGGGCTGCCCCCGATCGGTAGCGGCATGATGGTGCCCGCGCCCGGATGCGACAGGCAGCTGCGATGCATTCTGGGGAGAATTGTCACCGGATGGCATGAGGCGATACCACATGGAGCGAGCCTAAGCACGGACGCCCCCATGCATAACGCGCTGCGGCGCAACAGGGCAAGCGTGAACCGCCTCATGCGTTCGGCGGGGACCTCGATGCTTGCCCCATCCCGGGCCGGAGGCTGGATCAAACCGTGCAAGCGTTCAGGCGAGCACGGCTGCACTCGCCCCCGCTTTCTTCGCCAGGCGGTACAATCGTTCAAGCATTTCATCGGCCAGGCCAGCCCGCCTGGAGGGATTGCTGACAAACGGATCGCGCGTGGCCAGTTCCACCAGAGCCTGCGCCGTGCGTTCGGGGCTGAAGCCAAGCAACCGCCGCGTGACCGGCACCGCTTCAAGCACGCGCTTGGCCTGCCGTCGGACCAACGCCACCTTTGGCGGCGCGGCAATACGTGCCCGAAATTCGGCAAGCGCTGCCTCGGGATCGAGCGCGATCATCGTGCCGAATGGCTCGGGCCGCTTGCCGAAACGCAGCAGGGGCATGGGATCGGGCGGCGGCACGAGCGCGACAGCGACGTCCATGTCCAGCGAGGCCGCCCAGTCCCCCCATTTCGCCGTGGAGAAATTGCGCGAAACGGCAAAACCTCGCCAAGGCACGCCGAAAGCATCGGCCAGGATGGCCCCGTGCAGCGATTCCGTCAGCACCAGCCGCGCACCGGCCAGCGCCGCGATCACGTCACGCGGAGAGCCCCGGGGATCGACGATATCGAAACCCGCCAGTTGCGCGGCCGCGGACCATCCCGGGAATGCCAGCGTTTCATAATGCGGCACGACCACCGTTCTCGTGGTCCGCGGCCTCGACGCCAGGTCCGCAAATAGCGGCGAACGGGGAACAAGCACCGCACCGTCCGTCAGTGCCCGATCCGCCGGAAGTCCGAGCGCCCGGGCACTCACCGGGCCGCGCACGCAGTGGTAGCGCACATCGAGCCCCTGCCAGCGCACCGGATCGGAATAGCCGGCTCCACTGGAGAAGACATGCAATCGGGAACATCCGGCCGGATCGATGCCGATGATGGTACCGATCCCCACAAAGGCAGTGCTTTCGCCTGCCCCGGTGCCCGGCGAGGAGACATCCGGCCCGAACAGCCCAGGCGCAAGCTCAGGCCAGAGCAAGGGATTGAGATCGTCCCCGAAATTCGGAACGGCAGGCTCGTAGTGCAGCAACCTCATGCCTGCCCTCCAGTCTTCGGGCGCACCGGCAAGGCCCATCCGGCGATCCGGCCGGCCCATGGCACACGGCTCGATCCCCTCTTCGCCCCTGACGCCATGACGGCATCAGGCATCACGGGAATTGCGGGAAGCCGACTGAACATAAGGCCACAAGTCTCCATCTGGTCGAGCGATACGAACCAAGCGCACATATGCAGGAGCCCGGGCCGAAACGACGCATCGCAATGCTCGATGCCCGCACAATGCCCGCCCCGTTTGCGCACCGGCGCACCGGGCCACCCGATCCCGGAGTACCCAGCCCCATGCCGAGCGCCCGACCACCCCCAACAGCCATGCGGTGAGCCAAATGCACCAAACCGGACGCTGCGGCGCACAACGCCCCGCTGGAGCCGGATGATGGCGCGCGCGACCGTCAAAGTGCAATTCGTGCTCCCGGCCGAAGAATGAACAAGCAATGTCTTGTACGTGTTGAATAATATCAAACACAAAAATCCATCACCAGAACCATAAATATCCAAATCGGATCTTATAGTCATGACATCAACCGAAATCGGACCTCGCCCAACATTGTAAACAATGAATACCAAGATGTATGCTTATCGAGTCGTCAATGCTTTCCTTTTTGCGATGCACGGGGCCGGAATTCCGGCCCCTTCTGCGCGGATCGGGCTGCAGCGAGGACAAGGAGAAACGGCAGCTTCGTCACGCGAAGGGGGGGGGGTCGTCCACGCCAATCTCGCTCGCTAACGCGCCTCCATCGGCAGGCGTGAATTGCTGGCACGCATCCGCGTCCATTTCCGGAGTCATAACCGGAAGGACAGGCAGCGGACCAGATACGTTAAGCTATTCCAGGAGGCATCTATGGGCAAATTTGTAGGAACTGCGGGCAGTGATCGCATCAGCGGTACTGACGAAGGCGATGCGATTTTCGGAGGCAAGGGCGTCGATTACTTGTACGGCGGCGCCGGGAATGACTGTTTTGTCATCAATCTCTATGACATGGACCCCAGCCTTTCGAGCAATGCGCGCCTCGGCGCGCAGACCCAGGACGTCATTTATGACTTCTACGGCGCTGGCGGCTGGGAAGGTGGCGGCAACAACGACTTCATCTATCTCGCCAATTTCGGCGCGGGATCGACGCTGACGTTCGCGGGATATGGCACGGACGGCACCACGCACTCGCAGTATTACATCATCCACAGCGCCACGACCGGCCTCGATTACACGATCGCGATCGGTTCGATGAATGGCAAACTGCTCGGCGCCGGCGACTTCAACTTCTACAACTGAGCAGACCAAGGCCCGCAAATGCGAAGCCTGCGCGCGGAAGGAACCAACTCCTTCCGCGCGCTGACGTTTGTTGCAAGGCAACCCCAAGCGGCGGCTGCAACGCACCGAGACCGCCAGGAGCGGCCAGAGCGCAAGGTACAGCAATCACGCAAGGACCGTCCGGCGAGTGCCACCCCGGCCACGGAGGCAACCGTATGCTCCGCTTTGGCGTAGCGTTGCCGCCACCTCCTTCAGAGCCCGCCTGGAAATTCGCGAAAAGCGAATTTCGCGCCGCCAGACCACTCTCCCACCGCCCCCTATCGACAGTATCCTGAGCGTAGTCAGGGAGGGAGTGGGCTGGCGACACCCTCAAAATGCCGTTTCGGGCCTTTTTCAAACAGATTCTCGCAACAACGCGAAGAATACTACGCCACCCAAAGTATAAAACCCCACTTTCAATCCAAACCGGACCATACAGGTCCAAAAAGGATCGGATTTAGGGCCATTATGCTTTGCTGCCAGAGCGCTTTCTGCGCCACAACTTCCTCGGCACCCACCGGGCTGAAGCACCATCCCGAATCTGTTCCGGAGAATTCATCACGTGGCCAAGCTTGAGATGACAACGATGCGCAGCCTGCTGCTTGCACTCCCTCTATCGATGGCTTTCCTCTCGGGCGGCTGCTCCAACGCGGGGGAACTGCCGGTGCGCACGCTTGGGCCAGGAGAAACCGCCTATGCCCTGGGCAGCGGAGACAAGCTGCGCATCACCGTCTACGGCGAAGACAAGCTAACCGGTGAATACATGGTCGACAGCGGCGGCTCGGTCGCGTTCCCGCTGGTGGGCGCGGTACAGGCACGCGGGCTGACGGCGTCAACGCTGGCGGAAAGGATCGCGGGCGCCTTGCGCCAGGGCTACCTTGACGCCCCCAGTGTGTCGATCGACGTGCTGAACTACCGCCCCTATTACATCCTCGGCGAAGTCAGCAAACCAGGCGAATATCCCTATGCGGACAGCCTGACGATCTTCAGCGCGGTAGCCAAGGCGGAAGGCTTCACCTACCGCGCGGACGAGCGCCGGGTCTTCATCCGCCACAAGGACGAAGCCGGTGAGACGCTCTACCGGCTGGACGGCGCCACCCCCGTGCTCCCGGGCGACACGATCCGGGTGCTGGAACGCAAGTTCTAGCACGGTGGGCACGCGCATTCCCGCAGGCGGCGGTGCCGGGGCCCGTCCCGTCCGCCACCCAAGACGCACGCTCATGCTGGCCCTTGCCGGCGGACTTGCGGCGCTGCCCGCCGTGGCCGGCGCGCAAACGCTGACGCCGCCAATTCACGAACCGGACGATGTCGCGGGCAACCGCAAGATCGCCGGATATGCCTCCATCGGCTATGAACTCGCGGGCCTCGATGTCTTTCCCGAACTGGTTTTCGCCGCACGCGGCGACAGCAACGTCTTTGCCGACGACACGCGCCGCCGATCGGATATCGCCCTCTCGCTCGCCCCGAAAATCACGGCAAGGCGCCTGACCCGATCAAGCCGGACGACGCTGGAGGCAGATGCCCGCATCAGCCGCTTCGGATCGCTCGCCAGCCAGGATTCGAACGAATTTGCCGCCTCGGCCTCCTATACCCGGTTCGCCGGAGCGGGCGATTCCATAACGGCCAGCACCTCCTATCGCCGGGAGGTCGTGCAGCGCGGCACGGCCGAGAACGACCTGCCTTTCGGCGATCCGCTGATCCGGCGAGCGATCCAGGCCGCAATGCAGGGGCACAAACGCTTCAACCGGCTCGCGATCGACGGCGCCGCCCGGTTCGTGCGCATGCGCTATGAGGAGGCCCGTCTGGGCAATGGCCTGGCGATCGACCAGAGCTTTCGCAACGGTGAGCGCTATGCCGCCCAATTGACGGCGAGTTACGAGCTCAGCGGTCGCACCACGCTGTTTGCCGGCGGCAGTTACGACCATTTCGACTACCGCATGTCGCCAGCCCTCACGAACCGCGATGCCGACGCCTGGAGCGCGGCTGCCGGGATCAGTTACGAAGTAAGCCGGGTGCTGATCGTGCAACTGGCGCTGGGCGAGCGGCAATATGATTTTGTCGATCCGGCACTTGGGCAATTTTCCGGGCTCTCGATCGCGGGGCAATTGCGCTACTTTCCCACGCGCCTGCTCTCGATCCGTGGCAGCATCGAGCAGACCAGCACCACCAGCCCCTACGATCTCGTCGGAGCGGTCACGTTGACCACGGCCCGGATCGAGGGTGAGTACGAGATGCGCCGCGCCCTGTCGTGGGTCGGCAAGGTGCAATTCACCGCCGAGGACTATGGACCCAAGGACTATTCCGCGCGCATCCTCTCGATCTCCGCCGGGCCGCGCTGGCGCCTGAACCGCTGGCTCAGCGCCGACGCGACCCTTGGCCACGATCGCCGCTTCACCCAGGGCATTGCCCCCTTCCCACACTATTCCCGCACTTATGCGCTGCTGACCATCACGCTAACGCGATGATCGCAATGCCGTTTCCCCGGATTATGCCGCGCCGCGTGCAGAGACCGGCCGAAACACCGCACCCGCGCGCGTCGCGCATCATCCGCTCCGCGCAAGCCACGGTGATCGCCGCGCTCGCCAGCGCCCTTCTGGCCGGCTCTTCGGTCACGTATGCGCCGCTGCACGCCGCCGTCCCGCGCCGGAACACCCCCGGACCAGCGCGCACAGGAAGCGACAACGCACCGCCCATAACGGTGCTGCCCGGAGCGCCAGCAGGCGATGGCGATCCATCCACCGCAATCGATAGCGATGCCGCCCGTAGGTTGAACGCGGCGGCCGCGTTCGTCCCGCTGGGACCGGATCACCCCACTTCGGTCAGGTTCTCCGAAAGGAGCGGCGATTTCGCACGTGCGCTCGATTGCCTTGCTTCCGCCGTGCTTTACGAAGCGGGCGACGATCCGGTGGGGCAGGCCGCGGTGGCGCAAGTCGTCATCAACCGGGTGCACCACCCTGCGTTTCCGCACACCGTATGCGCGGTCGTCTACCAGGGATCGGAGCGCGCGACCGGCTGCCAGTTCACCTTCACGTGCGACGGCGCCTTGCAGCGCCTGCCCTCGCCCGCCGCCTGGCAACGCGCCCGCAAGCTCGCCGAGTCTTTTCTGGAAGGCCGCGCGGAGCCCGTCGTCGGCCTCGCCACCCACTACCACACGGACTGGGTTCATCCATATTGGAGCGATAGTCTCGACAAAGTGGCGCGTGTCGGCACGCACCTGTTCTTCCGCTGGCGCGGCAACTGGGGGCGCCAGCCGGCCTTCACCGCCATTCGGGCGGGAGCGGAACCCATCGAACCCGAACTCGCCGCCCTATCCCAAGCCCACCGCGATGCGCCCCCCGGCAACGGCAATGCCCTGGCTCCAACAGGAACTGCCGAAACGAGCGGACGCCCCGTGGCCGCCGAAATGATCGCGGCAGGCCCTGGCGACCACTTCATCCAGATCGATGCCGGCGGCAACGGCGGCAACCTCGCGATAGGGGTGCTGGACCTGTGCCGGGGGCAACCGCGCTGCAAGGTGGTTGGCTGGGACCGGCGCGCGGAAGCCTACGGCTCACCTGCCATGCCGCTGGTGCGCACGGTATCGTTCCTCTACGTTCGCGATGCCCGCACCGGGGTGGAAGTGGTGCTGTGGGACTGCACACGCTACAACCGACCGCTCGACAGCCAATGCCTTTCCGCAGGCAATCGCCACTGGATCACTTTCACCGGCAGCCTGGGCCGTAAACGCATGGACAGCGCTGTCGAGGCACCCAGTTAACGAACATTTCGGACCAACGGGACACACGGCGCGCGGATGGCCCGATATGTTCGCCATTCCGGCGCATCGCAGGCGTGACTAATGGGTCCTGAGCCTGACAGCCTTGGCGGCACAGCCTCCATGCGACCGGACATGGCCAGCCCTGCTCCATGTTGGAGCAATGGGCCTCGTCTTCGCCCCATCTACGCCCAAAACGGTTCCACTAGCGCTTCATCGTCAGCTCGAATTCCGAATACTCCATCTCAGGAAAAGAACCGATAAGCCGCGCGACCCGCAAGGCCGATCGGTTCCGGGATGGCTGGTGACGTCGTGCGCGCCCAACCACGTCGGGGGGACAACAGGCCTTGAGGAAACCGATTTCGGATTGGCAGCAGCGTGCCCAGCAACGATCCGCGCCGGCATCCATGCTGGCGCTGGTACAGGGTGGCGGGCATGCGCCGCAGACCACCTCGCCTTCGCTGCCGCGCAGGCACGGCACGATGCGCCATGTCCTGCTGGCAGCGACAATCCCCGTCGTGCTGCTGACCCTGCCGGTAATCCTGGCCGCTCCGGCCAGAGGGGAGACGCTGGCGGAAGCAATCGACATCGCCTTCCGCCAGAATCCCTCGCTCGCCGCCGGTCGCGCCGCCACCCGCGCCGCGGAAGAACGGATCGCCCAGGGCAAGGCCCGGTTCGGCCCGACACTCAGTGCCGATGCCGCCTACACGTTTGCCATGCGCCGCGTCAGCGTGAACGGGGAGACGACGATCCGCCAGCACGGATTCACGCCTGACTTCTCGGCATCGCTGGAACAACCCCTGTTCACGTTTGGCCGGCTCAGCGCCCAACGCCGCGTGGCCGAAGCCGGTTACGGCAGTTCGATGGCGGATCTTCACGCCGCAGAACAGCAGACGATCGCTCAGGTCATCGTCACTTATGCCAATGTGCTGCGCGACCAGCAACTGGTCGACATCGCTCGCGAAAACCTCACGCTGCTGACCGAGCAACTCGACCAGACGCAGGCGCGCTACGGCGCCCGCTACGCCACCGAGACCGATTTGCAGCAGACCCGCAACCGCATCTTCAGCGGCCAGGCCCAGCTCGAACTGGCGCAGGGCAACCTGCAGGCCAGCCGCAACGGCTTTCGCAACCTCGTCGGCCGCTATCCGCAAAGTCTTGCGCCCTTGCCGCAACTGCCGCCTCTGCCCCGCACCATCGAGGATGCCCAGGCGATTGCCGCCACATCCAGTCCGGTGCTGGAGGGTGCCCGCATGGACCTCCTCGCCGCCCAGCATCAGGTCGCCGCCGCGCGCGGGGCGACCAGGCCTAGTCTCGATCTCGGGGGCGCGGTGTCCCGCACCCCGCTCTCCATCGAAAGCGATGACCTGCGTGAGATCGACACACAGGTGCAAGTCGCCCTCACCGTGCCGCTCTACTCGTCCGGCCTGCTGTCCTCGCAAGTCCGCGAGGCCAAGCAGAACGCCGACAGCACCAGCCAGCAACTGGAACAGACCTCGCGCGATCTGCGGGAAAACGTCGCCAGCTACTGGGACCAGCTGGCCGCTACGCGGCGCGCCCTTCCCGCCTACGCCCGCGCCGTGTCGGCTGCGCAAGCTGCGCTGGAGGGCGCCCGGCAGCAGCAATTGGCCGGACAAGTCACCTCGCTCGACGTGCTCGATACCGCGCGTGACCTGCTCACGTCCCGGCAGGCATTGGCCCAGGCCGAAGCCCAGCTCTACGTCGCCCATGCGCTCCTGCTGGGCAGCATGGGACAGCTGCGCCCGGAGAGCTTCTCGCCGAACAGCCCGGCCTTCGACCCGGCACCTTATGAAACGCTGTTCTACACCGGCCTGCCAACCGGGCCGGTGATCGAGGTCCTTGACGTGATCGGCTACGACGCGGGGTACAAACGCTCGGCCGTCGCAGTCGAACACGCCGAAGAACCGGGCCACGACATGCCGCCCGAACCCGCAAGGGCGCCGCAGCCATGACCGGCAGGCCCACCCGCCCCCCTTTGCCCAGCCCGGGCCGCCCCCATGAGGAGACGGCGTGATGCCCAATGGTGAAAACCTCTTCGCGTCGCTCAAGGCGATGATGCGCACGCTGCTGCCGGTGCTCTGGCCGATCTTGACGTTCAGCGCGGTATTCAACGTGCTGCTGCTGGCGGGCTCGTTCTTCATGCTGCTGGTTTATGACGACGTTCTGGCCAGCCGCAGCGTGCCAACGCTGAGCGGACTGCTGCTGATGGTGGCGCTCGCCTATCTCGCGCAGGGCGGAATCGACGTGCTGCGCGCCCGCGTACTCATGCACACCGGCGCTTTGGCGGACCGCCGCTTCTGCGACCGCATCTACGACGTCCTGAGCCGCCACGAACGCGAAGTGGGCCCGCTGCCATCCGGTGTTGCCCCGGTCCGCGATCTCGACCTGGTGCGCGGCTACATCACCGGCCCCGGGCCGCTGGCACTGCTCGACCTGCCCTATGTCGCGATGTTCCTGCTCATCCTCTTCGTGTTCCACTGGGCGCTCGGACTGGTGACGCTGGCCGGTGTCGCCGTCTTGCTGGTGCTGATGGTGCTGGGCGATCAGCGCAGCCGCAAGCCCGCCCAGCAGGTCGCCTCGGTGGCCGCCGCACGATTTGCCATGGCCGAGGACATCCGCCGCAACGGCGAAGTGCTGCGCGTACTCGGCATGTCTGGCCGCCGCAACGAAAGCTGGGACGGGATCAGCCTCGCCCTCATCGGAGCACACGATGAACTCGCCGGGGTTTCCGGACGCATGCAGGTGATCAGCAAGGCCTTCCGCATGTTCCTGCAATCACTGGTGCTGGCCGTCGGTGCCTATCTGGTGATCGAGAACATGGCGACCGGCGGCGTCATCATCGCCGGCTCGATCCTGAGCGCCCGCGCGCTGATGCCGGTGGAACAGACGATCGGCCAATGGAAGGGCATGACCGAGGCCAGCCAGGCCTGGCGCCGCCTCCATGAGCTGTTCGACACCGTACCAACCCGCGTGCCGCCACTGCGCCTGCCCCGCCCCTGCCGCGACCTCGAAGTCCAGGCCGTGTTCTGCGGTCCGCCGGGACGGCGCGCCGTCACGCTCAGCAACGCCAGCTTCCGTCTGGCGGCAGGAGAGGCGCTCGCGGTGATCGGCCATAGCGGATCGGGAAAATCCACCCTGATGCGCGCGATCACCGGCGCCTGGCCAAGCCTGCGCGGCGCGGTGCGCGTCGACGGCGCGTCGCTGGACCAGTGGGACCCGGTCGAACTCGGGCGAGACATCGGCTACGTGCCCCAGACGATCGAGATGTTCGAAGGCAGCGTGGCGCAGAACATCAGCCGCTTCGATCCGGAGGCTGACCCCGACGCCATCATCGCCGCGGCCCGCGCCGCCGATGTGCACGATCTGATCCTGTCGCTACCCGGCGGTTATGAATATGCCCTCGGCGGCCCTGGGGGCGGAGGCCTGTCGGCCGGACAGAAACAACGCCTCGCCCTTGCCCGAGCGCTTTACCGCGATCCGTTCCTGCTCGTGCTGGACGAGCCCAATTCCAACCTCGATGCCGCCGGTGAGGCCGCCCTGATCGAAGCGGTGCGCACGGCCAAGGCGCGCGGGGCGATCGTCATCGTGGTCGGACACCGCCCCTCCGTCTTTGCCCATGTCGACCACATCATGGTCATGGCCGACGGCCAGATCCGCCAGATGGGCGAGCGTACCGAGATGCTCCAGCGCCTCAATTTCAATCCGGCGGTACGCAGCAATCCGGCAGGTTCTCCCGCCGCGCCAGGTTCCCCGGCGCCTTCACCGTCCACCACGGAGCCCGCATCACATGCGGCTTCAGGAACAGAGGCAGGATAACCGCGTGAACAGCACCATTCCCAGCCCCGCCCCCTTCCCCCAGCCCGCCACCGCACTGGTCCCGCAACCCCGATACGAACCGACGGAAAGCCTCAGGCGCGAAATCCGGCTCGGCATGTGGCTTTGCGGCGGACTGGTTTTCGGCCTTGGCGGCCTCGCCAGCTTCCTGCCGATGGCAGGCGCGGTGATCGCGCCGGGCGATGTCTCGGTGGCCTCGCACGTGAAACAGGTCAGCCATCCTTCCGGCGGCGTCGCCGCGCAGATCCTCGTGGCCGATGGCGACCATGTCACGCAGGGCCAGCCGATGATCCGCTTCGACACCACGGTCACCGGCGCGGCGGCCAACTACACCGGCGAGAATGTCGACCAGTTGCTCGCCCTCGCCGCGCGCCTCCAGGCTGAACGGGATGGCGCTGTCGCCATCACCTTCCCTGCCGAATTGACGCGGCGAGCAAGCCGGCCCGAGATCGCGGCCTTGATGGCGGCGGAACGCAAGACCCTGGCACTCAAACGCAGTTCGCGGCAATCGGCGCTTTCGCAGCTGGGCCAGCGCATCCAGCAAAGCCAGGCTGATCTCGACAGCTACAGCGCGCGCTCACGGAGCCTTAGCGAACAGGCCGCGATGATCGGCAACGAACTCGACGCCACACGCAAGCTCTACGAAAAGCGCTACACCACGCTCGACCGGCTGAGCGCGCTGGAGCGTACCGCTTCCGATCTCGCCGCCCAGCGCACCGGCGCCAGCGAAAGCGCGCAGTCGCAGCGCGCACACATCACCGAGCTGCGCTACCAGATGGGCTCCATCAACGCCGAAGCCCGCAGCACCGCCGCCACCGAACTGCTCGACACGCAGACACGGATCAGCGAACTGCGCCGCCAGCAGGTCGCCGCACAGGACAGCTACGACCGCGCGGTCATCCGCGCCCCGCAAAGCGGCGTGGTCGACAAGCTCGCCTTTCGCACCATCGGCGGCTTCGTGCCGGCCGGGCAGACGATCATGGAAATCGTCCCCGACAACGATCGGCTGACCGTCAACGCCATGATCAAGCCTGCGGATATCGATCAGGTGCGCGAAGGACTGGTTGCAATCTTGCGGTTCAGCGCCTTTTCGCAGCGCACCACACCCGAACTGCAAGGCCACATCACCCATGTCGCCGCCGACCGCACCGACGACAGCCAGACGCGGGCGACCTACTATCGCGCCACCATCACGCTAGATCCCGGCGAATTGGCGAAACTTGGGGAACTGCGGCTCAAACCCGGCATGCCGGCGGAAGTCTTCATCCAGACCGGGCACCGCACGATGATGAACTACATCCTCAAGCCGCTGAGTGACCAGTTCTCCCGCGCATTTCGCGAGAATTAGGTCGTAAACACAGCAGGTGCTGTTCCGGGGCTGATGTTCAGGCGCACTCGCCGGTCCTTATACCAAGCTGCAGTGATGCTGACGCATCAGCAGCTTGGAACGCTCAGGCGCCGCGCAGGATCTCAAACAGGTAATAGCGGACGAACAAAAATATAATGTAAAAATGAATAGTCCAATGTGAATGTTATAAATTTAAAAACTCCAAATCGGATCAGCACAAACCCCACATAAACACGGAGCCTTAAGTAACTTCACATAGTAAAACGCACAAAATATCCGCATCAAAAAGCCACAATGGATCATTTACCCATGCTGCAATGCAGCATCAACATATTGACGAGGCATCAACTTTTATTACCATCTCATCAACCAAAGAATCAATTCGGTCGCCATCGCATTTGTGTTCCCTTTTCAAGCGGATGAAACGATGGACGCTATCTCGACACGGCAAGATGAGATGACCTCGCACCACCTTCCTCCGGAAGCCTATGGGACGCACAAGCGCTCTGTTTTGGGTGCAGGTGCAAAACCGCAAGGAGGCGCCATGAACCCCGTCATTCCGGCAAGCGTGGGAAGCACCGCAGCGCCTTCGGCCCCGGTCATTGCCCCCCCTATCGCACCAACGGCTCGCAGGGGCTCGGCATCGCCGCACAAGGCAGCCCGGCCATCCTCGAGCATCGGGCCTGGCGCGGACCGCTCGGCAAGACGGGGCCCATCGCGCCGGAAGATCGGGCCATCCCGCTCGGCACGCGGGACGAGGCTGCCTACCTGCTGCGGGGCGAACCGGACCACCCTGCCCCGCACGCTTCGCCAGAACCGGCCGATCCTGTGGCCGATCCCCTGCACGACGGCATGGCCACACGCCGGCCAAGCAATGCCGTCTGGTTCCCCCGTGTGTTCGACATCGCCGTCGCCATGCTGGCGATCATTGCTTTCCTGCCGCTGCTGGTGCTGGTCGCCTGCGCCATCCGCGCCTCCGGGCCGGGGCCGGTAATCTTCATCCAACACCGCGTCGGACATGCTGGCGGCCTGTTCCCCTGCCTCAAGTTCCGCAGCATGGTGATCAATTCACAGGACGTGCTTGACCGGCTGCTCGCCGAATGCCCACGCGCTCGCGCCGAATGGGCCCGCGACCAGAAACTGCGTAGCGATCCGCGCATCACCCCGATCGGCGCACTCCTGCGCAAGAGCAGCCTCGACGAACTGCCGCAGCTGTTCAACGTCCTGTTCGGCCACATGAGCATCGTCGGCCCGCGCCCCATCGTCGAGGCGGAAATTCCGCGCTACGGCGACCGTTTCGAGGCCTATTGCTCGGTCCGTCCGGGCCTGACCGGCCTCTGGCAGGTCAGCGGCCGGAACGAGGTCTCCTACGAAGCCCGTGTCCGGCTCGATGCCCGCTACGCCCAGCGCAAGTCGTTCTTCTACGACATGGCGATCTGCCTGCGCACCGTGCCTGCCGTGCTCGCTTCACGCGGCTGCTACTGATCCCGGCGAACGCTCAGCCATGACGATCAGCACGAGAAGCAGCGGTGGGGAACAGCTCTCCCCCCACACACGTGCCCTGCGCCAGGCGATCTACCTGGCGCATCGTCTAAGGCGCACCCGCCAGACGCCGACGCCAGGCGGCGGCAAACACGGCAGCGGGAACCAGGAGCGGTGAAAGCCCCCGCTATGCCAACCTGCGCTGTGCTTGACTCATCGCAGGTTGGTTGCCCCCGCGCGGCGCCTAGCGACTGATCCGCTTGGGACGCAGGGCATCGCGCATTGCGAAGCTGGAACTGATGCGCGTCACCCCCGGCAAGCGCGAAAGCACTTCCCCGTGGATCGCCTCGTATGCGGCAACACTCTCGGTGCGCAGACGCAGCCAATAGTCGACATCACCGCCCATCAGGAAGCATTCGCGAATTTCCGGGCACTGCCGCACGGCGTTCTCGAAGCGTGAGAGGTAGTCCTCGGTCTGGCGCTCCAGCGTCACCTGCACCACCACATCGACGCCCCGCACATCGTCGTTTTCCGCGCCGGTGATCACGGTGTACCCACGAATCACGCCGCGATCTTCCATGATGCGGATCCGCCTGAGGCATGCGGAAGGAGAAAGCCCCACTTCCTGCGCCACTTCGGCATTGGGCTTGCGCCCGTCAAGGCGCAGCACACGCAGGATCGAGCGGTCCACGTCGTCGGGGGCCCATGCCATGATCTATCACAACCTTCGTAGAACGATGCCGAATTTCGCATATCGTAGCGATTCCTGCGAATAATTGGCAGCCTATTTGAAACAGGGTACGATAGCCTTTCCTTATTCCGGCCCTGATCGATCAGGAGATAACCGGTTCCAAGGGGAATGATGTGGTTGCCGGAGCACGCCTGACAATCGACCTCGAAGCACTCGCCGCGAACTACCGGTTGATCCGCGACCGTGTGGCTCCCGCAGCGGTCGGCGGCGTGGTCAAGGCAAACGGCTACGGCCTCGGCGCAGCACAAGTCGCGCGCACCCTGATCGACGAAGGATGCCGCCATCTTTTCGTGGCCTTGCAAGGCGAAGCGGAAGCCCTGATTCCCGAACTTCCCGCAGGCATCCCGGTCTACATCCTCAACGGCCTCCTCCCCGGCGGCGAAGCGTCCTGCGCGGCGCTGGGCGCGGTGCCGGTGCTCAATTCGCTGGACCAGATCGAGCGCTGGTCGGCCGAAGCGGCGCGGTGCGACACGCGCCTGCCAGCCGTGCTTCAGGTCGATACCGGCATGTCCCGCATGGGCCTGCCGGGCGACGAGATCGCACAGCTGCTGGCGCGGCCCGAGCTGCTCCGCCCGATCGACCTGCATTTCATCATCAGCCATCTGGCCTGCGCCGACGAACCCGGCGATGCCGCCAACGCCGCGCAGGAAACACACTTCCGCACGATCGCCGCCAGCTTTCCCGGTGTCCCGCTCGCTCTCGATAACAGCGGCGGCTCGTTCCACGCACGCGGCCACTTCGACCTCGTGCGCGCCGGCATAGCGCTTTACGGCGGTGCGCCCCACGGCAATGCACCGAACCCGATGCGTCCCACCGTGCACCTCGAGGCCCGCATCGCCCAGCTCCGCACGATCCCCCCCGGCACCGGCGTCGGCTATGGCCTGACCTTCAAGACCACGCGCGAGACGCGCATCGCCACCATCCCGGTCGGTTATGCCGATGGCTGGCCGCGCTGCCTCGGCAACAGGGGCTGGGCCTATATCGCCGGCATCCGCGTGCCGTTTGCCGGGCGGGTTTCGATGGACAGCATTACCCTCGACGTCACCGATGTGCCCGCCGAGCACCTCCTTCCCGGCGCATGGGTCGAACTGCTCGGCCCCCATCAGGGCATCGATCAGGTTGCCGCCGATGCGGGCACCATTTCCTACGAGATCCTGACGCAACTCAGCCGCCGCTACGAACGGGTCTACCTCCCCTCTGCAACCAGCGCGCGCATTCGGAGCACTGCATCCATGAAGACTGCCCCATGAAGATCGCCATCCTCGGCAGCGGCGTCATCGGCGTCACCTCCGCCTGGTATCTGGCCGCAGCGGGCCACGAAGTCGTGGTGATCGACCGGCAGGAAGGCCCGGCGCTGGAAACCAGCTTCGCCAATGCCGGCGAGATTTCGCCCGGCTACGCGTCGCCCTGGGCCGCGCCCGGTATTCCCACCAAGGCCCTGCGCTGGCTGATGATGGAACACGCACCGCTGATCCTGCGCCTCCACGCCGATCCGGCGATGCTGCGCTGGCTCTTCGCGATGCTCGGCAACTGCAACGCGCGCGACTATGCGATCAACAAGAGCCGCATGGTGCGCCTTGCCGAATTCAGCCGCGACTGCCTGATCGCGCTGCGCCGGGACACCGGCATCGCGTACGACGAACGCATGCAGGGCACCCTGCAACTGTTCCGCGAGCAGAAGCAGCTCGACGGGATCGGCAAGGACATCGAAGTGCTCAAGGCCGATGGCGTGCCTTTCGAAGTGCTCGACAAGGCCGGCTGCATCGGCGCCGAACCGGGTCTCGCCACCAGCCAGGCGCCCATCGCGGGCGGACTGCGCCTGCCCCACGACGAGACCGGCGACTGTTTCAAGTTTACCAATGCCCTTGCCGCGATGGCCGCCGCCAAGGGTGTGCGCTTCCTCAACGGCACCTCCATCCACCGGCTGATCGAGGACGGCGGGCGCATCACCCATGTCGAGACCGACCAGGGCAAACTGGCGGCCGATGCCTTCCTTGTCGCCCTGGGCAGTTTCTCGCCGCAGATCCTTGCGCCGCTGGGCATTCGCCTGCCGGTCTACCCGGTCAAGGGCTACTCGCTGACCGTGCCGATCGTCGACGAGCCGCGCGCGCCGGTCTCCACCCTGCTCGACGAGAGCTACAAGGTGGCGATCACCCGTTTGGGAGACCGCATCCGCATCGGCGGCATGGCCGAGATCTCGGGCTTCTCCCGCGATCTGCCGCCTGCCCGCCGCGCCACGCTGGAACATTCGGCCGGCACCCTGTTCCCCGGCGCGGGCGACATGGCGCAAGGCAGCTTCTGGTCCGGCCTCAGGCCGATGACGCCGGACAGCACGCCCGTCATCGGCGCCACCAAGGTGCCGAACCTGTTCCTCAACACCGGCCACGGCACGCTGGGCTGGACGATGGCCTGCGGTTCCGCCCATGTCATCGCCGACATCATCGGCGGCCACAAGCCGGCCATCGAGACGGCAGACCTTGCCATCAGCCGCTACTGAACGTCACCCGGAAGGAACAGACATGACCATTACCCGCATCGACCAGGGCCCGCGCATGAGCGAGGCCGTGATTCACGGCGACACCATCTACCTCGCCGGCCAGATCGGCGAACCGGGCACCAGCGTCACCGAGCAGACCAAGGTGGCGCTGGCGGAGATCGAGGCATTGCTCGCCAAGACCGGCAGCAGCAAGGATCACCTGCTGATGGCCACGATCTGGCTCGCCGACATGGCCGACTTCGAGGAAATGAACGCGGTCTGGGATGCCTGGATCGCCGGCCACCCGGCCCCGGCCCGGGCGACCGGTGAAGCCAGGCTGTTCACCCCGGACTACAAGGTCGAGATCATCGTGATCGCCGCCAGGGCCTGAGAGTCTGTTTGAAAAATGCCCCAAGGGCGTTTTGTGGGTGGGGAGCCGCCTAGGCGGCAGAAAGCGAATTTCGCGGCACTGGCCTCCTCGCCCCTGCCGCGAAATCCCGGATCGGTCAGCCCACCTCGGAATGGTCCTCCAGATGCCACTTGCCCGGAGCCGTCCGGCGTATGCCGCCGCCGCACCCCCGGCATGCCCCGACATACCCGGCGTCGGTCCACACGACATCTCTACGGACAGGCTTGTGCCGCCCGAGCAGGCAGTTCAACTTGGTCGCAAACATTGCATGGCCCCCCATTGCAATTCATGACTTCCGACGACCCCCCGTCGGAATTTGCGTACATTAGTTAACACAGCAACCCGGCGATAGCCCGATTTCGCACGGACAGTTGTCCCGCGATGAGATCGTCCGCCCGATGAATGCCGCAGTCGCAGTTGCCGCGGCGCCCTTCCCCGCCGCCGCTCGCCCTGCAACGTGGCCGCATCCGACAGAGCGCCCACCCGGGCAGGAAGCCCGTTTTCGGGCGGACTTCGGATCGGGCCCGGCACGCCGCCGTCATTGGCCCACGCGGCCTCCCCCTCCTCTTGCGGCCACGAATGCACGCACGACGAGGGGCGATTCGCCACCGTTCACCGCACCGTGCTCTCGCATTACCCGCAGATCGAGGGTGCAACCCTTGCGCGTTCATATGCGGGAAAGGCTGCCGTCAACATCCAGAAAGCCCACGGTGCACAAGGGCGGCAAAAGAGCCGCAATGGACACCCTGGCCAGATGAAGGGGGTTTTGAAAGCCGGAAACGCGAACAGGGGGTTCGGACGAAATGCCGAGGAAACGCACAAACCGGCTGAACAGGTTTGGAGGAAAGACGTTATGAGTGGCATTTCCAAAAGGTCGCAGATGCTGATCATGCTCGGCATGCTGGCTATCCCGGTTTCGGGCAGCGTCGCGGCGCAGCAGCAGGATCCGCAAGAGGGCGATGTCGCGGCCACCGTCTACGGCGAACGTCCGGTCAACCGGGCGGAAGCGACCAAGGGCCCGGAGATCGAGGGCATCATCTCCGCCCGCATGGGTGACAAGATGCAGGTGACCAGCGCCGACGGCAGCAAGACCGTCATCGTCATCGATGACGCCACCAAGATCAAGGCCAGCGGCGGCTTCCTGGGCATCAGCCGCAGCAAGCTGGCGGCAACCTCGCTGTTGAACGGCCTGCCGGTCTCGGTCGACACCCTGCAGGCGAATGGCGCGCTGCTGGCCGACTCGATCGACCTCAAGAACAAGGATCTGAAGACCGCGTCGATGATCCACAACGGCACCGACCAGCGCTTTGCCAGCAACGAGGCCGCCACCGAGGCCCTGCGCGGCCGCATGGGCGACATCGACAAGTACAACGTCAAGGGCACGACCAACGTGAACTTCGACACCGGCAAGTACGACCTTTCGCCCGAGGCCAAGAGCAACCTGTGCGCTGCGGCCAATTCGGCCGATGGCATGGACAACGCCCTGCTGCTGGTGGTCGGCTACACCGACTCGGTGGGCAGCGACGATTACAACCAGACGCTCAGCGAAAAGCGCGCCACCCGCGTGGTGAACTATCTCCAGCAGGCCTGCCACTGGAAGCCCTACCGCATGCTGACCCCCACCGGCATGGCCAAGGCCGACCCGCTGGCGGACAACAGCACGCCGGAAGGCAAGGCCCAGAACCGCCGCGTGGCGGTGAACATCCTGGTCAGCAAGGCCGTGGACGGTTTCTGATGCCAAGCTGCTGATGCGTCAGCATCACGGCAGCTTGGTATAGCCGGGAACAGGAAATGGCCGGGGTGCTGCACACCCCGGCCATTCTCCGCCAGAGGCGGCGGGCGAAGGAACTGGGGATCAGTTGAGGCAAAGTCCATTATCTGCCGCCGCCGATTTCGTCCGAAGATCGCACGATCATGCGTCGCATCGACGCGCTGCATCTGGAATTCCCGTTCCCAGGAAGCCGGATGATGCGCGACTTTCTGCGTCAGGAGGGCGTCACGATCGGCTGCTGCCATGTCGCGAGCCCGATGAAGACGATGGCGATATGAAGACGATGGCGATCGAGGTCGTTAATCGCCGTCCCAGCACTTCCAAGCCGGCGCCAGGGCACAAGATCTCCCCCTATCTTCTGCGCAAGCTTCCGATCGCGAAGCCCAATCAAGTCTGGGCGACAGACATCCGCATGGACGGGCGCGGCGCCTGGCGCGACAATGTCGTTGTCGAGCGGCCGTGGCAGCGTGAATTGGGCGCAACTTGCGGGGCGTCACTCCGGCCGGGCTACACCCGCCTTCCATGACGTCCCGCAAGTGGCAGCTTGAACAACCAAACCGCAGACGATCCACTTATCAAGCGTCAAAGGCAGTTCAGACAAACCGAGCCACCTCTGACTTCCCTTCCATGCGATTGCCCGGACGACAGGTGTGGTCTGCTCCAGGCGGTACAGTTTCCTCGTCAGTCGTACAGATGCGCCGCGCCAGCGACGCCGTCATGTTCAGGGTCAGAAAAAATGTAGCCGCCCGCCTTGGCCATGGGCTTATGGGGTTGATAAGTCCCCTCAAGCTTTTCGATCAGATAAGCAGCCGCGCTGCGCATATGACGGTGATCTTCCTTCGAGGCGCGGCGGATTGCGGGCAGGACGGGTTTGGCTTTATCGCCTACCCAAGTTAGCGCATTTATGGCCTGGAGACGCAGCGGTCCGCGTGGCTCGACATCGATGATCGTACCAAGCGTAATCAAAGCATCGTGGTCGTTGACCAGTTTGACCAGCGCTTCGGCCAGCACAATGCGGGTGGCCACGGATGGTTCACCCAGGAGTTGCTTCTTGATCGCGGCAACATGCGGGCGCGCGCGTTCGTCAGCGATAAGCAGGCCCATTGCGCCCCAATAACGGATAACCTCATTTTCGTGGGCAAGTGCATCGAGGAAATCGGGTATTGCGGCGGAATCCCGACTGGCTGCCTTGGCTGCCAGTGCCATGGCATCCTGTAATGGATAGACGCCTGGTGCGCGGCTATTGACATAGCCCTGAGCCTCGCAGCCCTCCGGGATCAGGCCATTGTCCTGAATCTTGACCATGTAGGCGTCGAGCGCTTGGCGCAGCTCATTGAGCTTGGCAGAATGGGCCGGATCGTCCACCAGATTGCTTACCATATGCGGGTCCGCAAAGGCGTCATAGAGTTCCTCATAAGGCTTCACGCCCCAGAAGGCATCCTGCACCGGGTTCAGTTTTCCTTCGAAATGGGCCGCTTCCCAATCCTGGTAGCCGGAAGCCTGAAACATGAAGGAGACATGCTGCCCCCAAGGCCGATGCGGATTGTAATTGCGGATGTACCTAAAGCGCGTGTCGGTGATCGTGCGGGTCAGATCATAGCGCTCATCCATCCGGTTGCGCTGGCCGAAGATGTATTTGGGTGCAGGCGCAGCATGAGGTCCAAGCAAAGCGCGTCCCTGCACATGGGCGGGCGGTTGAATTCCGACCATCGATAGCACAGTTGGCATCAGATC